>NZ_CP193656.1:0-1857500 GCF_050847115.1 Flavobacterium sp. TMP13 | reverse complement strand
TTATCAGTGTAGTACTCTAACCAGCTGAGCTACGAGACAATATGATCTTTTGATTTAAGTGATTTGATTCCCTTTGCTCTAGATCCTAAAATCCAGGGCTGAAAATCAGCATTAAACAATCATAAATCTGTACCTTTTACTTAATTGTATTATTTGAACTAACAGCAGAGTAATAAAATAAATCCTTTTTGAAACCAATAAAAATCTTCGTCTTTTTCCCAAGAGTGCAATAAATTGCTAACACTTAGGCTCTAGAAAGGAGGTGTTCCAGCCGCACCTTCCGGTACGGCTACCTTGTTACGACTTAGCCCTAGTTACCAGTTTTACCCTAGGCAGCTCCTTGCGGTCACCGACTTCAGGCACCCCCAGCTTCCATGGCTTGACGGGCGGTGTGTACAAGGCCCGGGAACGTATTCACCGGATCATGGCTGATATCCGATTACTAGCGATTCCAGCTTCACGGAGTCGAGTTGCAGACTCCGATCCGAACTGTGACCGGTTTTATAGATTCGCTCCTGGTCACCCAGTGGCTGCTCTCTGTACCGGCCATTGTAGCACGTGTGTAGCCCAAGGCGTAAGGGCCGTGATGATTTGACGTCATCCCCACCTTCCTCACAGTTTGCACTGGCAGTCTTGTTAGAGTTCCCGACATGACTCGCTGGCAACTAACAACAGGGGTTGCGCTCGTTATAGGACTTAACCTGACACCTCACGGCACGAGCTGACGACAACCATGCAGCACCTTGTAAATTGTCTTGCGAAAGATCTGTTTCCAAACCGGTCAATCTACATTTAAGCCTTGGTAAGGTTCCTCGCGTATCATCGAATTAAACCACATGCTCCACCGCTTGTGCGGGCCCCCGTCAATTCCTTTGAGTTTCAAACTTGCGTTCGTACTCCCCAGGTGGGATACTTATCACTTTCGCTTAGCCACTGAGATTGCTCCCAACAGCTAGTATCCATCGTTTACGGCGTGGACTACCAGGGTATCTAATCCTGTTCGCTACCCACGCTTTCGTCCATCAGCGTCAATATATTAGTAGTAACCTGCCTTCGCAATTGGTATTCCATGTAATCTCTAAGCATTTCACCGCTACACTACATATTCTAGTTACTTCCTAATAATTCAAGTCTAGCAGTATCAATGGCCGTTCCACCGTTGAGCGATGGGCTTTCACCACTGACTTACTAAACCGCCTACGGACCCTTTAAACCCAATGATTCCGGATAACGCTTGGATCCTCCGTATTACCGCGGCTGCTGGCACGGAGTTAGCCGATCCTTATTCTTACAGTACCGTCAAGACTCTACACGTAGAGTTGTTTCTTCCTGTATAAAAGCAGTTTACAATCCATAGGACCGTCATCCTGCACGCGGCATGGCTGGATCAGGCTTGCGCCCATTGTCCAATATTCCTCACTGCTGCCTCCCGTAGGAGTCTGGTCCGTGTCTCAGTACCAGTGTGGGGGATCTCCCTCTCAGGACCCCTACCCATCGTAGCCTTGGTATGCCGTTACCATACCAACTAGCTAATGGGACGCATGCTCATCTTTTACCGATAAATCTTTAATTACATCTTGATGCCAAGTCGTAATACTATAAGGTATTAATCCAAATTTCTCTGGGCTATCCCTTTGTAAAAGGTAGATTGCATACGCGTTACGCACCCGTGCGCCGGTCTCTAAGTAGCAAGCTACTTATACCCCTCGACTTGCATGTGTTAAGCCTGCCGCTAGCGTTCATCCTGAGCCAGGATCAAACTCTTCATCGTATATTGTGCGAGACAGATAAATCTATCTCTATTTATTTTTGACTCCGAATTATCTAGTGGTTATTCTCAAAATCTTTCGATTCTATTACTCTTATTCTTTGTTTTGAAATCTCTCTCAAAACGGCTGTCAATTCAATATGTCTAGGAACGTATTCTTCTGTATTTTAAAACCTCAATTCTCACTTGTTTAAGTGTCTCTCAAGGCGGCTGCAAAAGTACAAACTCTTTTCTAATCTCACAAGAAAAAAATGAAATTTATTTTGAGCCTTTTTACAAACTCTAAAACCATTCTTCCTTGTCAGTATCTCAAATAACTTGCGCCTTTAGCGGGGTGCAAATGTAAAACGTTTTTTCTTAGTACACAAACTTTATTTTGATATTATTTTTGAAGAAAATCTCCGCTGTAATATCTCAATTCGTAGTCAGTAAAAAGTAGAACGTGTCGCTGTTGCGGGTGCAAAAATAGTCACTTTATTTACATAAACAACCCTTTTTATTGCATTATTTCAATCTTTTTTTTAATAAATTCTTAACTCTTTGGAAACCTTAATCTTGTGAACACTTTACACTATTCTCTTTTTAGCCTTTTACATCGCTTTCGATCGGTTTCTTAGGATTAACGTGGCTTATTTGCTTTTACTCTACTCCTCTTTCTTGCTTCTGGTGGGGTTTTAAGAGAATAAGTTGGGTATTAACTTTTAACTCTTTTAAAACTTCCCTGTTTTTATTGGGTTTTGAGAGGTTTAGATATCGCTTTCCAATAATACTAGGACTTCGAACTCGATTCAGTTAATCTTACTGCTGTATTTACTCCTTATATATAGGTAACAGAAACTTGCTTGATCTGAAACACAAAATTTAAAAAGAATAGCTAAATCATAGCCCTGGCAGCAGCGGCATCCTTCTTTTGCTTTCTTTAAGCAATAGAAGATACAGCGAATGACAGGAAATAGCTCCCGAAACTAAAAAAACTTCCTATACCTATATATAACGATAGATGTTGAAACAAAAAAAACGACCATCAATTGATGGCCGCTTTGTATTAAAACTCTATACATTATTATGGATGACATGTTTTATCTAAATAATTTTTCTTGCCAGACTCACAAGTTGGAATTTGATCGAAAGGATAAGGCTTGCCCGTAGCAGGATTCTTTATCTCTAATTTGGTTGTGTAATTATCTCCATCGTCATCAGTATCTAAAAAATCTGGAATTCCATCACCATCTGTATCATCCGGATTCACAACTCCTTTATTAAGTTCTGATGCTGTCCAAACGTATCCATCACCATCTATATCTTCATACATAGAAAGAACGCCGTCAGGATCTGCCACACTTTGATTATTGATTATTTTATATTCATGATCTAAACGTTTTACTTCGTAGAGTTTAAAACTGAAAACTAAAGGGGAATAAGAAGGAATACTATTACTACCCCCTGAATAATATCCCAGTCCAGAAGGAATAAAGATCATACCTACACCATAATTATCGTATTTCACACTACCATCTGCGTTTGAAGAATAGGTTCCCGTTTTAAACTGTGGAAAAATTTCTTTCCAACCTCTTATAGTTCCAAATAAATCCATAAAACTAGCTGGATTCATCACCGTTTCAAAATGAGTGGAAGTTTGTGTAGAAACTCCTTCAGCTATAGTCGTTTTTAAATAGCTTCCGCTGTAAGCTGCTAAAACACCATCAACATTCATCGGTTTTTCGCCCGTACCTTCACGAATTACCAAATAATACAATTCATACTCTATTTCGTGCACCTTTACTAACCTACTTAACAATTTTGGAAAAGCTGCATTATCTTTATAGGATAAAATATTTGCTTGCGTTCCTCCAGCAGGAATTTTAGCAACAGTTACATTATACTCCGCATCTACAATAATATAATTGTTTTTTAAATATTCTTGGATATCAACTTTATCAATAGCATATTGCACATCGTAAGGTTTTGGCGGTACTATTTCGACTTCATCATCTTTCTTTGAACATGAAATTATTGAAAGAGCTGTTAGTACTACTATAAAAGAATATTTAATTTTGTTCATTATTGCTTGTAAATTTAGGTGCGCAAGATACAATATTGATTTATTTTTGTAAACAATTTAACTCCGATTTTAGAAAAATTATGCGAATAGACAAATACTTATGGTGCGTGCGTTATTACAAAACCAGAAACATGGTCACCGAGGCATGCAAAAAAAATCATGTAACAGTAAATGGACAAGTAGCCAAGCCTTCTAGAGAAGTTTTTGCTACCGACAAAATCACTTTTCGAAAAGATCAAATTACACAAATTATTACTGTACTTGATATTCCCGAAAGTCGCGTAGGCGCAAAATTGGTTGATATTTATAGAAAAAATGAAACGCCTGCTGAAGCATACGCCCATTTAGAATTACTAAAGCTCTCTAAAGAACACTATCGCAAAAGCGGAACGGGTCGTCCAACAAAAAAGGATCGTCGTGATCTGGATGAATATGGTAACGAAATAGAGGAAGATAAAGATGAAACTGACTAAAGAATATTGGGAAGATCGATACCAACAACAACAAACTGCTTGGGACATTGGCTCGATCTCTACTCCGTTAAAAGAATACATAGATCAACTGACCGACAAATCGCTTTCTATACTGATTCCTGGTGGTGGAAATAGCTATGAACTGGAATACTTACTAGAAAATGGTTTTGAGAGCGTATTCGTTGTTGATTTTGCGACTACACCTTTACAGAATATTAGAAAGAGAATTCCACATCTCCAATCAGAACAATTAATTCAGGCCGATTTCTTTGAACTAGAAGGACGCTTTGATCTGATCTTAGAACAAACCTTCTTCTGCGCACTAAATCCATATTTGAGAGAGAAATATGTAGAAAAAGTAAAGTCATTATTAAAACCAAACGGCAAAGTTGCTGGTGTATTCTTTCAATTTCCCTTAACTGAGGTTGGCCCGCCTTTTGGTGGTTCAAAAACAGAATACGAAAATTTATTTAGAACTAATTTTAGAATCAAAAGTTTAGAAACCGCATATAATTCGATTAAACCGAGACGAGAAAACGAACTGTTTTTTATCTTTGAAAAAAAATAAATACTATGAGCAAAAATATAATTTTGAATCATCAAGAAATCGAGCACAAAATAAAACGTATTGCTTACCAAATTTACGAGACTTTTGTAGATGAAGAAAGTATCGTTATAGCTGGAATTGCCTCGAACGGCTATGTTTTTGCTGAGAAAATTGCTGCTGCTTTAGAAGATATTTCTCCAATAAAGGTTTCTTTATGTAAGGTTACCATACACAAACAAAATCCAACTGCTGCAATTACAACAAGTCTAACTGTTGATGAATACACTGACCGTGGTTTGGTTTTAGTTGATGATGTACTTAACTCCGGCACCACACTTATATATGCAGTGCGCCATTTTCTAGACGCTCCTTTAAAGAAATTTAAAACTGCAGTACTAGTTGACCGAAATCATAAGAAATATCCAGTAAAAGCAGACTTTAAAGGCATTTCTCTTTCTACTTCGTTATTAGAGCACGTTCAAGTTGTTTTTGACAACGAAAGTGATTGTGCATTTTTAAGCTAATAAGCTCAGTATATCTTGGACTGTTTCATCAATCTTTCTATCATCAACCACCACTTTATGCTGCGCTTGATTGTAATAATAGCTTCTATCAAATAAATGCTTTGCGATAAACTCTTTTAATTCATCATCATTCATTTGCGCTATGAGCGGCCTTTTACTTTTATTTACCGATAAACGACTAAACAAGGTTTCTATAGAGGCTTTTAGATATATAGAAAGCACATCCTCTCTTACTAATAACTCGTGATTGTTCGCATAACATGGTGTTCCTCCTCCTAAACCGATAATCATTTCAGTGGGTTCTTGCAGTAATTCGACAAAAGTTTGGTGTTCTAGTTTTCTAAAGTAGATCTCTCCGAATTGTCCAAAAATTTCACTGATCTCTAAATTGGCCTTATTTTCGATTACTTTGTCCAAATCTACAAAAGGAATTTCTGTTACGCCAGATAGCTTTTCGGCAATTGTAGATTTTCCACAGCCCATATAACCTAATAATATTATTTTTTTCATGATAGTAAAACCCTATGAATTAAGGAATTGAAAATTAAAGTTAAAAAAAGACAAATTTATAATAAAATTGCTTGGAAATAATAAAAAAAACTCCTTATATTTGCACCCGCATTCAAGCAAACAATTATGACTCGATAGCTCAGTTGGTAGAGCACATCACTTTTAATGATGGGGTCCTGGGTTCGAGCCCCAGTCGGGTCACAAATGAAGTGATCAACACATAATTTAATTGAATGCATTGACTCGATAGCTCAGTTGGTAGAGCACATCACTTTTAATGATGGGGTCCTGGGTTCGAGCCCCAGTCGGGTCACAAAAGGTTGAGTATTTATTTACTTGACCTTTTTTGCTTTTAGGCCACGTGGAGAAACGGTAGACTTGCCAGCTTGAGGGGCTGGTGCTCGCAAGGGCGTGTGGGTTCAAATCCCACCGTGGTCACTACAAAGACAAAAAGCCTGAAAAACTATTTTTTCAGGCTTTTTTATTTTTCACAACAAGTTTGAAACTTTTAACGGTAGTGTTTCGGACTATTGACACACTCTTCTTACGCACAATTACGGCGAATAGATCAAAAGTCAGGAAGACACAAAGAATAGCAGATACACGACATTAACCCTCCTTTTCATTTCTCAATCTTTACCAGCTTGTTTTTTTTATTTGTTAATTTCTCCCAGTGTTTAATTTTATCTTCTTACAACACTTCTAACTATCTTCACCTAACATGAAATCAATCTCGGATCCTTTGTGCAATTAGATAGGATTTCTTAGCAAGAAACCCATACGCTACCTAACGAACTTCAAATATCTTATTTCCTTCAGCCCTTTACTTGATATAATTAAGATCTAAAATACAAACAAATGCAACTCCCGAAAAAAGCAGAAGAGCAAAAAAAACTGCAGTAAAATGATTTACCACAGCTCTTTTACTTTGAAACTTTATAAATTATTTTAACTTTAACCGTATTCAATTTTATTCAGAAAAAGACATGTTATCTCTCGTGTTTTTCTGCACTGAGATAGCACCAAAAATCGCTAATAGAAATGCAAAAGCATAAAATCCTTTTTCACTAGGTAAAATTGTTGCATTCCATAATCCGACAACAAGTAGCACAATAGATAAAAGCGTTCCGAACCAACAAATCCCATAATACATATCTGTAACGGGAAGTTTCTCTAGTCGATCTCGTACACTTTTCTGCAGAGATACAACTGCAAAAAGCCCAAACATTAATACCGTAAAGTAATATCCTTTTTCATTTAATAACATTTCGGCCCTACTGAGACCAATTATAAAACCTGCTGTTCCGGCTGCAAGAGCCACCCATGATGCTGCTATAAAAGCATTCGACGTTTTTTGTACCATATTTATATTATATTTATTTGTATTTAGAAAAAATTGCAGAAGAGGAAGGCGTCCAAAAGCAACATCTCTGACCGCTTGTTTTTAATGCACTATTTGCCCAAGTATTGCACGTCTGAAGTATACTATAACTTCCGGTAGCTTCATAAAAAGCATCATTTTTTCCATAATTAGCATTGGTCTTAATGACTAAAAAATTTCCCAAGCTATCCTTTTGAAAACTTTTATCTATAAAACTTATGAGCCGTTGGTATTGCTCTTTGCTGATTTTTATTGCTTTACAGTCATCGCCCTGCTTCATTTTTTTATAATAGGTTGCATGAATAGCAGTAGTACTCAATCCGGTGGCTGCTTTTAAAGCTACAGACGCTCTTAAATCAGACCAAGTGGGCGTTTCTAAGTAAAATCCTTTATCCCCCCAACCTAATGCGATAAATTTATACGTAGAATCTGCGGCTTGAGTGTTGTTGTAAGGGACTTTCGCCACCCAGTCCATTTGATCATTTTTCACAGGCATTACAATGTCAGTATGCACTCCATTAGTCAGTATAAATATTTCTACTTCTTCCTTAGTTCCTACTTCTTGTTTGATCGTTATTGCACTAAGCGCAAAAGATATCAAACCATAGAAAACTAGTAAACCAGTTACTAATAGCAGCGCTTTAACAAAAATCTTAACTGTTTTTCTCACTTTAAAGTAATAAATTATTTAATTTTCAAAAGTAATTAAAATACTTTCACATTAAAATTATAATCAATTAATTACAACGAAAAATCTTATCTTATAAATTAACAACCTTTTCACGAGTACTTCTTTAAATAAAAAGAAATTGAAAAAAGAAATTCCCAAATAAAAGCAAAAAAACCTATGCTTATTGCTACTACTCTAAAAGCCAATTGCCCTATTTATTGTTTTTGAAAAGCAGTACTTAAAATTACAATATGCCTTGTAAGGTTTATACATCTCAAACATTGACTTTCGGGAATGTTAACAAAATAGATTTTCAAAAACCATAAATAATCGTATTTTTACCGTTCAAAATCAAGAAAAACAAATGGGCAAAATCATTGCGATTGCTAATCAAAAAGGAGGCGTTGGAAAAACTACTACATCTATAAATCTTGCCGCTTCATTGGGTGTTTTAGAGAAAAAAGTATTACTAATTGATGCTGACCCTCAAGCTAATGCGACGTCAGGACTGGGAATTGATGTAGAAAATGTAGAAATTGGAACCTACCAAATTTTAGAGCACAGCCACACTCCAAGAGAAAGTATTGTTAAATGTTCTGCTCCAAATGTAGATGTGATTCCGGCACATATTGACCTTGTTGCCATCGAAATCGAATTGGTTGATAAGGAAAACCGCGAGTATATGCTTAAAAAAGCATTAGAAAGCGTAAAAGACGATTATGATTTTATAATCATTGACTGCGCGCCATCATTAGGTTTATTAACACTAAATGCCTTGACTGCAGCAGATTCTGTTATAATTCCTATTCAATGTGAATATTTTGCTTTGGAAGGATTAGGAAAATTATTAAATACGATAAAAAGTATTCAAAAAATACACAACCCCGATTTAGATATCGAAGGACTACTGTTAACGATGTATGATTCGAGACTGCGCTTGTCTAATCAAGTTGTAGAGGAAGTTCAAAAGCATTTTAACGATATGGTTTTTGAAACCGTGATTCAACGAAATGTAAAATTAAGTGAAGCGCCAAGTTTTGGCGAAAGCATTATTAATTATGACGCAACCAGCAAAGGTGCAGTCAATTACATTAATTTAGCGCAAGAAATTATAAAGAAAAACAGTAAATAGTTTGTATGACAAAGGCAATTAAAAAACAAGCATTAGGAAGAGGTTTATCCGCATTATTAAAAGATCCTGAAAACGATATTAAATCAGTTTCGGATAAAAATGCAGACAAAGTTGTTGGAAACATCATTGAGCTTGAAATTACTGCTATCGAAATCAATCCGTTTCAACCGAGAAGCAACTTTAACGAAGAATCATTGCGAGAATTAGCTACTTCTATTAAAGAATTAGGTGTAATTCAACCCATAACCGTTCGTAAATTAGAGTTCAATAAGTACCAATTAATTTCGGGAGAGCGTCGTTTACGGGCCTCTACTTTAGTTGGATTAACTACTGTTCCTGCATACATTCGAATTGCAAACGACAACGAATCATTAGTGATGGCCTTGGTTGAAAATATTCAACGTCATGACTTAGATCCAATTGAAATTGCACTTTCTTATCAACGTTTAATTGACGAAATTCAATTGACACAGGAGCAAATGAGTGAACGAGTTGGAAAAAAACGTTCGACAATCGCGAATTATTTGCGTTTGTTAAAATTAGATCCAATTATTCAAACCGGAATTCGTGACGGTTTTATTAGTATGGGACATGGTCGGGCAATCATTAGCATTGAGGATTTAGACGAACAGACTGATATCTATCAAAAAATAGTAAGTCAGAACTTGTCAGTACGTGAAACCGAAACTTTGGTAAAAAACTACCAAGAAGGTCTAAAGCCTAAAGCAGAGGGAAAAACGAAACCGGCGGCTTCTTTTGTAGTAAAAGAAACTCAAAAAAATACTTTTAACGATTACTTCGGAACAAAAGTAGATATAAAAGTAGCTGGAAGTGGCAAAGGAAAGATCACGATTCCTTTTCAATCTGAAGAAGATTTTAGCCGATTAATGAAATTAATAAACGGATAGTGAATAAAATTGCACTCATAAGTATTCTCTTTTTTATAATAGGAAATACAACTGTTTTTTCCCAATCAAAAAAAGATAGTGTTGCGGTTGCAAAAGACACGCTGCCCTCGCTAGACATCGACCCATTGACTCCTGCAAAAGCCGCTTTTTACTCGGCGATTTTACCAGGGTTGGGGCAAGCGTATAATAAAAAATACTGGAAGATCCCGATTGTTTACGGAGCAATCGGAACCAGTTTGTACTTATACATCGACAACAACAAAAAATATCATGATGTTCGAGATGCCTACAAACGAAGATTAGAAGGCTATGATGATGATGATTTTCAGTTCTTAAAAGATAAGAGTCGTCTTATTTCTGCTCAAAAATTTTACCAACGCAACCGAGATCTTTCCGCTCTTTTTGTCGTTGGTTTTTATGTTTTAAATATTATCGATGCAAACGTTGATGCGGCTCTCATTCAATTTAACGTAAATGATCGATTGTCACTTCGTCCAGATGTTTATACAAATGATGTAACATTTAAACCAAATGTAGGACTAACTTTTAGCTACAACTTTTAAAAAGAACAGAAGCGTTCTTAAAATTAAAATAAAATACAATGAAAATTGCACTTTTAGGATACGGAAAAATGGGACAAGTAATCGAAAGGATTGCTTTACAAAGAGGACATGAGATTGTTCTTAAAAAAGACGAATTTAATACCTACGACGGCTTAGAAACAGCAAATGTTGCAATCGACTTTAGCGTTCCTAGCGCTGCAGTTCCTAATATTTCTGCTTGTTTTAACAATGGAGTTCCGGTAGTTTCTGGAACCACGGGATGGCTGGAGCATTACGATGAAGTTATTGCACTTTGTGCGGATAAAAAAGGTGGTTTCATTTCTAGCTCCAATTTTAGCTTAGGAGTAAATATCTTTTTTGGTCTGAACGAATACTTAGCCAAAATGATGGCAACTTTAGATACATATAAAGTCAGTATGGAAGAAATTCATCACATTCATAAATTAGATGCACCAAGCGGAACTGCCATTTCTCTAGCTAAGGGAGTAATCGAAAATAGCACGTTTACTAATTGGACGATGGAATCGCCAAAAGAAAACGAAATTCACATTGATGCAGTTCGCCAGGGTGAAGTACCGGGCACTCATACTGTCAGTTATCAATCTGCAGTAGACACTATCGAAATTAAACATACAGCTCACAATCGCGAAGGCTTTGCCCTTGGTGCCGTAATTGCTGCCGAATGGTTGGCGGGAAAACAAGGCGTATTTACAATGAAAGACGTTTTAAACATCAAATAATATCATTTTTGCTTAGAGATTTTATTTCTTAGTCAAATTAAACAATACAATTATGACACTATATTTATGGTTTGTATTTTTCCTAGTGATGCAACTAGTTCACTTTTTAGGAACGTGGAAAATGTACGAAGCAGCAGGAAGAAAGAAATGGGAAGCTGCCATTCCGGTTTATAACGCTATCGTTTTAATGAAAATTATTGGTCGACCAACGTGGTGGACTATTTTACTTTTCATTCCGATCATTAACCTTATCATGTTCCCAGTTATTTGGGTTGAAACTCTACGTTCTTTTGGAAAAAACACCACAGCAGATACGCTATTGGGCATTTTTACTTGTGGACTTTACATTTACTATGTTAACTATACGCAGAAATTAGAATACGTTCCGAACAGAAGTTTGCACGCCCAAAACAAGACAGCTGATACTTTAAGTTCGTTGCTTTTTGCCATTATTGTAGCAACGCTAGTGCATACTTACATAGTGCAACCGTACACAATACCAACTTCTTCCTTAGAAAAATCACTTTTAATTGGAGACTTTTTATTTGTTAGCAAAGTAAATTATGGACCGCGTGTACCAATGACTACGATTGCATTACCTATGGTTCATGATTCCATTCCTTTTATCAAACAAAAATCATACGAAAAATGGCCACAATTACCCTATTTAAGATTACCCGCTATCGAAAAAATACAGCGAACTGACATTGTCGTTTTTAACTGGCCAATGGACACCGTGTATCAGTTTTTTGATAAATCAGGTCGTCACGTAGACAAACCGGTCGATAAGAAATCAAATTACGTAAAACGTTGCGTTGGTGTTCCTGGTGATAGCTTATCTATAAAAGATGGTTTTGTTTTTATTAATGGAAAACAATTAGCGCTACCAGAACGTGCTAAACCACAATACTCTTACGAAGTAGCTTTGGACGGAAAGACCCCAATTGATTTTGAATATTTAACCCGAGAATTAGACATCACAGATTTCGCTGGTTATAAAAATCCTGCAGCGAGAGATACTATCATTTTTAGTGCACTAACCGAAGTTAGCGCAGAACGATTAAAAAACACGCCAGGAATAACTGCAGTTACTCGAATGATCAGCAAAGGTGATGATAACTCTATTTTTCCTCATAACGGCAAAGGAAACATGGATAATATGGGTGCGCTCTATATTCCTGAAGCTGGAAAAACAGTTGCATTAAACTTACAAACGTTACCTTATTATAAAGAAATCATTCGTAATTACGAAGCAAACGATTTAAAAGTCAATGGAAGTGAAATTCGTATTAATGGAGAAATTGCTAAATCTTACACGTTCAAACAAGATTATTATTGGATGATGGGAGATAACCGACACAATTCTGAAGACAGCCGTTATTGGGGGTATGTTCCAGAAAACCATATCGTAGGAAAACCAGTTTTTATTTGGATGAGTTGGGATACGAACGGAAAAGGATTTAATAAAATTCGTTGGGACAGAGTTTTTAGCACTGTTGATGGCGAAGGACAACCGCAATCGTACTTTAAATATTTCTTAATTATTCTTGCTTTGTTTTTCGTCGGAGATTATTTTTGGAAAAAAAGAAAAGAGAATAAAGCATAACAATCTATTATAAAACTTTAAAGTCTAAAGTCGTACCGTAATTTGCATCACTGCAAGTGCTGACTTTAGACTTTCCGTTTTTAAAAACAACAAGACTTAAGAAAATGGATTCACTACTTCTTCCCACCTATTTCCCCTCTATCAGTCACTTTGCAGCAATTGTACAAGCGGATACAGTGACTTTTGAGATTGAAGATAATTTTCAAAAGCAAAGCAACCGCAACCGAACATATATTTATAGCCCAAACGGAATTCAGCTTTTGAATATTCCTGTTAAGCATTCTAAGGACAGTCGACAAAAAAGCAAAGACATAGTAATAGAGCCTGATTTCGATTGGCAAAAGCAGCACTTTAAATCATTAGAAACAGCTTACAGAAGCTCGCCATTTTTTGAATTTTTTGAAGATGACATTTATCCCATTTTTGAAAGAAAATATACTTTTTTAATGGACTTGAATTGGGAAGTTTTTGAAATTATGTGCAAATGCTTACGCATGAAAATTAACTATTCAACTACGAGTGAATATCTTAAAGAAGTTCCTGATAGCATAGATTACCGAGCATTAGCAAACGGCAAAAAAGACGACCATAAATTTGAAAGCTATACCCAGGTTTTTGCAGATAAGCATGGATTTATAAATAATCTCAGCGTACTAGATTTACTTTTTAATGAAGGAAAGTTTGCTGCTGACTACTTAAGAACTCAGCAACTATCATTCTAATTATTCCATTGAAAGTGTGGCAATAATCGGGAAATGATCTGAATTTTCGAAATCAGAAAAGCTCTCAAACTTCTTTACTTTCATACTATAATCCGCAAATATATAATCGATTCTTGCTGGGTAATACTTAAACTTATAAGTAGCACCAAAACCTTCACCAGCTTCTTCGAAACTGTCTTTTAAAGATCCTTTGATGTTTCTATATACATAGGAAAACGGACTGTTGTTCATATCTCCGCAAATAATCATCTTATACTTGCACTCCTTTTTATGTTCTTTAAAAATCTCCGCTTGTTGCTGCTGCTGTTTAAATGCTTTACCAATCCTTGAAAGTAATAAATTAGATTTCTCTTGATTGATTACGTCAATATTTTCGGAAATCTCATTGACGTCTGGAGAAATTTTAATTGACTGCAAATGCATATTATAAACCCGCACAATATCCTTTCCACGTTTGATGTCGGCGTAAATTACATTATTGTTGGAATTGGGAAATTCAATATTTCCTTGATATAAAATCGGGTATTTAGAAAAAATGGCTTGACCTGTCTTTATTTTATTGCCTTCCATTACAATATAACGATGTGGATATACCTTTAAATCGATATTTCCTGAATTAGAATATTCTTGAATGCATAATATATCAGGATTCTTTTCATTTATAAATTCCAAAATATTATCGGGTATATCATCTCTCGGCACCCATTTAAATACATTTAAAAGCCGAACATTATAACTCATCACCGTAAAATCTTTGGTATCTGATTTGTATTCGGGAGCACTAAATTTGTAGAATTTATTGATAAAAGTAATACCCATCAACAAAACGAGACCCGAAAGAATCATTCGCTTCTTCAGCAATAAACCCCAATACAAAAAAAACAAACCGTTTAGCACAAAAAACAAAGGCATAAACAAAGTAAAAACAGACAATAATGGAAAAGCTCTGGGCGCCAAAAACGGCAAAATATAAGCGCTGAATGTTAATACAGTCAAGACTATATTAAAAAAGAACATGATCTTATTAAACCACGAGAGATTTTTCATTGCAGTGTGTTAAGGATTATTTTCCTGCTTTAAACAGAAATTCTTTTTCTTCTTTGGATAAACAATCATAACCCGACTGACTAATCTTATCTAAAATTTCGTCAATTTGTTGTTGTCTTTTGTCTTTGGTGACAATTCTAGAGGTTGTTTTTTCGACAGGCGGTTGCTGTCTGTAATTTTTATGTACTTTTCGGAAAGGCGTTGCAGGTTTTCTGTGAAACATATTGGCAAAAAAATCAATTACACGAGAAACAACTGTACTTACATCGGTTCCGTTTTGCAGTAATTTAATATATAAGAACCCGAAAAAAGCTCCCGCCAAGTGCGACATGTGTCCGCCCATATTATCCAAGCGAAACTGCATTAAGTCTAACACTAAAACAACAGCGGTGATGTGCCACAATTTTACATTGCCGACCAATATCATTCGAATTTGCATTAACGGCTGATAGGTAGTTACAGCAACCAAAATTGCCATAATAGCTGCGGAAGCACCTACGATTGAAGCATTATATCCTAAAATATAAAATGCAATAGCAAAGACTACGCCTGCAAAAACAGCACTTAATAAATACAGTCCTAAATACTGTTTTTGAGTAAAAAAAGTAAGAAATAATGAACTCGAAAAATTCAGTATAATCATATTAAAGAATAAATGCAGAAAACCGTCGTGCAAAAAAGCATAGGTTAAAAATGTCCATGGATAATAAATAAACTCAGAAGGACTTGAAGAAAGTGCCAACCAACTAGGAAAAATAAAAAATCCTTTTGAAAAGTGGTAGAAAAAAATTAGAGAAACGAGAAAACATCCTACATTCCAATAAATTACTCTTTTTGCAATGCCTCCTACTTTGTATTGTAACTTTAAATCATCAATTATACTCATAAACTATTTCCTATAATTTTTATTAAAATTAAAAAATTAAATCCTAATTCCAACGATTGTCATTGAACTCATTTTTCTTCCAATAATACATAATTAAAAATCCAGCTACAGCACCACCAACGTGTGCAAAATGCGCAATACCAGGCCCACTGCTGCCAAATAAAGAATTACCATTAATGCCTAAAAACAAATCGATACCCAAAAGTCCCGGCACGAAGTACTTCGCTTTGATCGGCACTGGGATAAACATCAAAGCCAACTCGGCATTAGGAAACATATATGCAAAAGCAACTAGAAGTCCATAGATAGCTCCAGAAGCTCCGACAACTGTGCCCAGATAAGCACCTGTAAAGTTTTTAAAATTAGAAACAGTCATAATTTCTTGCCACCTCGTATCAATTTTTCCTTGATCTAAAAGTTGTAAAATATCTGCCTTAGCAAAACCGTGTTCAGCTAAAACTGACAATCCTTCTTGAAAAAAGTAATAGTTAACACCAGTGTGCAACAATGCTGCTCCTAAGCCACAAGAAACGTAAAAAAACAAAAACTTCTTAGCCCCCCAAAAATGTTCCAAAGCTGATCCAAAGGAATATAATGCAAACATATTAAATGCAATATGCATTAAGCCTCCGTGCATAAACATGTGGCTAATCGGCTGCCAGAATTTAAATTCGGGATTCTCTGGAAAAAACATGGCAAAAAAATCATACGAAATAGGCACTAATTGTGAGCCTATAAAAAAGATCACATTAATGATCAATAGTTGTTTAACAACGGGAGTGATTTTCATCATAAGGCAAATTTTTTATCGATATCTTCCACACGCATCGTGATGAAAGTTGGTTTTTGAAAAGGAGAAATATTAGGATCTTTACAAGCAAACAGTCCGTTTACTAAATTGTCTTGTTCTTTTTCGGTCATGTAAGAACCTGTTTTAATCGCCAAACTTTTGGCCATTGACTTTGCAATCGTATCGTTTTGACTGTAATTATTCTCGGGGACACCATCTTGTAAATCAGACAACAATTGCTCAATTACCATAGACACTTCACTTTCGGTAACATTTACTGGAATACCAGAAATCACGATGTGGTCTTCTGCATTTTCATCAAACACAAAACCTGTAGTAACCAATGATTGCTGTAACTCGTGCACTAATTCCATTTCGCTCGACGAAAAAAACAAATTTAAAGGAAACAATAGTTGCTGACTTAATGCCTGATTAACAGTCATATTTAATAAAAATTGCTCGTATAAAATGCGTTGGTGCGCGCGCTGCTGATCGACAATAACCATTCCTGATTTAATGGGCGATACAATATACTTTTTATGAATTTGATAGGTTTTCTGTACAACTTGCTCCACGTCATTGTCATTGAATAAAGACGAAGTTATGGTATCACTTTCAAACGAATGCGAAGCAATTTCTTCTGCATCATGCTTTAAACCCACATACAAACTTTCCCAACTCGCTGTTGCTTCTGGCTTTTTGTACGAATACGAGTTACCACCGGCAGTCGATGTCGTTTGCTTTCTAGGTGGTTCCACCATTTCAAACGGATTAAAATTACCATCGACCTGTATCGTTGGCGTTTCGCCATCCAAATCCTTGTAATGATAAGGTGTATCCAAATTAGAATCACGATCAAAATCCAATACTGGAGCTACATTAAATTGACCTAAACTATGCTTGATCGATGCGCGTAAAATAGCATATAGTGCTTGTTCATCATCAAATTTAATTTCTGTTTTTGTTGGATGAATATTTATATCAATAGTATTGGGTGGCACTTCAAGAAATAAAAAATAACTCGGTTGTGCACCGTCTTTTAAAATTCCATCGTAAGCAGCCATCACCGCATGATGCAAATAACCACTTTTTATGTAGCGATCATTCACAAAGAAAAACTGCTCTCCTCTACTCTTTTTAGCAAATTCGGGCTTGCATACAAATCCTTGCACTTTTACAATCTCAGTCTCTTCATTTACAGGAACTAACTTTTCGTTTGTTTTGCCTCCAAAGACACCAACAATACGCTGGCGGAAACTAGCCGCAGGCAAATTGAACATTTCGCTTCCATTATGATAAAAAGTAAAATGAATATTGGGATGCGCCAAAGCCACGCGTTGAAATTCATCCATAACATGGCGAAACTCAACAATGTCTGACTTCAAGAAATTACGCCTAGCAGGAATATTGAAAAATAAATTTTTAACTGCAAATGCGGTTCCTTTTGGTAACACTGCAGCGTCTTGCGAAACAAATTTACTGCCTTCAATAATAATGTGCGTTCCTAATTCTTCCTGGTCTTGCTTGGTTTTCATTTCCATGTGTGCAATTGCAGCAATAGAAGCCAATGCTTCACCTCGAAAACCTTTAGTGTGCAACGAAAACAAATCTTCGGCATGGCGAATTTTAGATGTTGCATGACGCTCAAAACATAAACGTGCGTCGGTAACCGTCATTCCTTGTCCGTTATCAATAACTTGAACCAATGACTTACCCGCATCTTTAATAATCAATTTGATATCAGTTGCTTTGGCATCAACGGCATTCTCAAGTAATTCTTTGACTACCGAAGCCGGTCTTTGAACCACTTCTCCAGCAGCAATTTGGTTGGCAACATGATCAGGAAGCAATTGTATAATACTCGACATTAATAGGGAATTGGATTTGTGTTTTTGAAATTTGGTAAAATAACCAAGAAGCACAAATTTAGCAAATTTTGATTGTCTTTTGGGGATTATAAACTCATAAATAAAACAAAAAACCCATACTATTTAGCACAGTATGGGTTACGATTTATATCGTTGTGTGTTATTCTTTCAGTTCCAACGGAGTACCTTCATCAATTTGAATAGCGCCCGAAGTCAACATCGGATTTTTATAATCATGCATCAAAGAAGCTTGAGTGCGTAAAAAGGCCATTTTGATTGCTGCAATTGCAGCTTCAGTACCTTTGTTACCGTGAATTCCTCCACTTCTATCGATAGATTGTTGCTCGTTATTATCCGTTAAGACACAAAATATAACTGGCACATCCGTTTGTACATTCAAGTCCTTGATGCCTTGTGTTACTCCTTCGCACACAAAATCAAAATGCTTAGTTTCTCCTTGAATTACGCATCCAATTACAATTACAGCATCCACGTTCTGTGTTTGTAACATTTTTTTGGCTCCATAAATTAGCTCAAAACTACCCGGGACATTCCAGCGAATAATATTTTGCTCGTGAACCTCATTATCAATTAAAGCATTATATGCACCATTATATAAACCTTCAGTCACTTTTTCATTCCATTCGGAAACGACTACTCCAAAACGGAAATTTTTTGCCTTCGGTAATTTGTTTTTATCGTATTCTGATAAATTTTTATTTGCAGTTGCCATGTTTACACTTTTTGATTAAGAAATTAAAGTTAAAAAAATAAAGGTTAGAAGCGAGAAGAAATTTATACATTTCTAATAACTTCTAACCTTCACTACAATTTATTGTCGTATTACTGAGCCAAACCAATCAAGGCATCAACAGAAGAACCTTCTGGAGTTGCTTCGTATTTTTCTTTGATTTCATTAAAATATTTCAAAGCATCATCCTTTTTCCCTAAAGACAAAGCAGTTTTTCCTGCTTTTAATAAAAAACGTGGCGTTGTAAAATCGTTTTTATTATAATCTGAAGCTTTTACGTAATAGTCTAAAGCTTCTTTTGGTTGATTTTTTTGAGAGTAAGCATCACCAATTGCTCCTTTTGCCAAAGCTCCCAAGATCATATCATCTGATTTGAAGTTTTCTAAAAATTCGATCGCTTGATCGTATTTACCCGTGTTCAAATAAGAAATACCAGCATAATAATTTGCTAAATTTCCAGCAGCTGTGCTCGAGTATTCATCAGCAATTTTCAAGAATCCAAATTTACCTTCAGAACCGTTTAAAGCTAAATTATATAAAGAATCACTTGCTACACCGTTTGTCGCTTTTTCAAAATTTTGTTGTGCAACGAACATTTCGCTAGCAGCATCAAGTTCTTTTGGAGCAGCAATAAATTTTTGGTAAGCCAAATATCCAATCGTTAAAATAGCAATACCTGCTACTAAACCAATAATGATGTTTTGATTTTTAGCAACAAAATCTTCCGTTTTAGAAGCAGTTTCGTCTAATTTTGAGAACACTTCAGCAGTAGTACTGTCTTTTTCATCAATGATAACGTCTTCTACCGTATCTTTAACTTCTTTTTCCTTAGGTGCTTTATATCCTCTTTTATTGTAAGTTGCCATTTAAAAAATTAATTTAGTGAACGGCAAAAATAAAATTTTTATTGAGACCTACGTAATAAAAAACGATTTTATATTTATTTTAAATATTTTTTTCTACAGAACGCAAAACTTACTGTCTTTTTAGTGCTAATTTATTCCATTTCCCAATCTTTAAAGTACTAGAATCTCGATATTTTTTGATAATTTGCAAGACTTTTTAAAAAGTTTCTTCAAAAACATAAACAATTACCACAGCGCACTTTACCACATGTATTTAAAAAAAATAGCCTTATTTAACTATAAAAATTTTGACGAAGCCAGCTTTCAATTTGACTCTAAAATAAACTGCTTCGTTGGAAAAAACGGAATTGGCAAAACAAATGTACTCGACGCAATTTATCACTTGGCTTATGGAAAAAGTTATTTTAACCCTCTAGCGGTACAAAACATCAAACATGGCGAAGAATTTTTTGTGATTGACGCCGAATTAGAAAAGAATGAACGCAATGAACAAATTGTTTGTAGCTTAAAAAAAGGACAGAAAAAGATACTAAAACGCAACGGCAAAGCCTACGATAAATTTTCGGATCATATTGGTTTTATTCCGTTAGTAATTATTTCTCCTGCAGATCGGGATTTAATAGTTGAAGGAAGCGAAACTCGCAGAAAATTTATGGACAGTGTGATTTGCCAACTCGACGCTCCATACTTGCAGCAACTTATTCAATATCAAAAAATAATTGTGCAGCGTAATGCTTTATTAAAGTATTTTGCTCTCAATCATGTTTTTGACAACGACACGCTATCTATATATAATGAGCAACTGAATGTTTTAGGAAAAGCGGTTTTTGAAAAAAGAAAAAACTTCATCGCCGAATTCATTCCAATTTTCAACAAACACCATCAAAGCATTACCGGAAATAATGAAACGGTTCAAGTTGTTTACGAAAGTAGCTTGTTTGAAAAAGAACTGCTTACTCTTTTACAAGAAAATATTGGTAAAGATCGAGCTTTGCAATATACAAGCGTCGGTATTCATAAGGACGATTTACTTTTCGAAATTGATGCGCATCCGATAAAAAAATTTGGCTCGCAAGGACAACAAAAATCATTTTTGATTGCGTTGAAATTAGCTCAATTTGAATTTTTAAAAAAACAAAGTGGCGTAAAACCTATTTTACTTTTTGATGATATTTTTGATAAATTAGACGAAAGTCGTGTTGCTAAAATAGTAGAAATGGTAAACACCGATACTTTTGGACAATTATTTATTTCAGACACACATCCAGAACGGACCGAAACTATTGTAAAATCAACACATCAATCGTACAAAATATTTAATTTATGATTGTATAGGGTTTTCAAAAATTAAAAAATCCTTATTTTAGCACAAACAGAAAATGACCTCTAACAAAATAAATACTACATACATGAAAATTTCACAAATCTTAGTACTAATTACGGCCTTTATTGTTGCCTCTTGCAACGGACAACCAGATAAAAAGATTGAAGTTCTTGCGCCCAAAGCATTTAGCGAAAAAATACACACAACAGCTAATGCACAAATTTTGGATGTTCGAACTCCAGAAGAGTTTTCTGGCGAACACCTTGAAAACGCAATCAATGTAGACTGGAAACAAAGTGACTTTGAAACTAAAGCAGCAGAATACGACAAATCAAAACCTGTTTTTGTGTATTGTTTGAGTGGTGGTAGAAGTAAAAAAGCTTCGGAAAAACTAAGTGAAATGGGCTTTACAACCATTTATGAATTGGAAGGCGGAATTATGAAATGGAATTCTGCTGGACTTGGCAAGCCACTAGACAAAGTAGTTGGAATGACCAAAGCTGACTACCTAAAAATGATTACCAGTGATAAAAAAGTACTAGTCGACTTTTATGCAGAATGGTGTGGACCTTGTAAAAAGATGGAGCCGTACTTGACTAAAATGGGTACAGATCCAGCTAGTGAAGTGCTTGTGATTCGAATTGATGTTGACAAAAACAAAACCCTAGCTACCGAAATGAAAATCGATCAATTGCCTGCATTAATCTTGTATAATAACAAGAAGGAAGAGCAATGGAGAAATTTTGGATACATTAGTGAGCAAGATTTAGTGAAAAAAAATACAATAGTAAAATATGCTAACCATAGAATCACTCCAATTTTTAGATGATTTAAAAAACAATAACAATAGAGATTGGTTTTTAGAAAACAAAAAAAGGTATGAAATTTTCAAAACCGACTACCATCAATTGATTGGTGATTTTTTGGATGCTATGAAACCTTTAGACCCTTCCTTAGAACTGTTAGAAGTCAAAAATTGTACATTTCGTATTAATCGCGACATTCGTTTTTCTAAAGATAAGTCTCCTTATAAGTCACATTTAGGTATCTGGATTTCTAGTGGAATTAAAGGTTTGAATCGATCTGGGTATTACATTCACATCGAAAAAGACGCTAGCTTTATTGCAGGCGGATTGTATTCTCCCGAATCAGATGATTTAAAGAAAATTAGAAAAGAAATTGCCTTTTTTTATGACGATTTAGAAACTGTTTTAGCCGAGAAAACATTCAAGAAAGAATTTGGCACTTTAGATGTTAACGAAAGAAATTCGCTCAAAAATCCACCACGAGGATATGACAAAGAGCACCCCGCAATTTCTTTTTTAAAATTAAAGAGCTTTACGGCGAGTCAAAAAATAGATAGAGCTGAATTTTTAAAGTCTGATTTTGTTACTAAAATGAGCGCAAAGCTACTTGCTTTAAAACCTTTAAATGATTTCTTGAACCGTGGTTTAGCAACAGACGAATTTTAGGCGGATGCAAAAAAGAAAAATACTTTTCTTAGGCGAGTCTTATCGCGCAGACGCTATTACGTGGATGAACGGATTAAAAGAATTTGGCGATTTTGAAATAATTACATGGGAACTTCAAACTCCAAATAGCTCTAAACTGAAACGTATATTCGAATATAGTACAGCTCTTTTTTCCATAAAAAAAATAATTCGAATCGAAAAACCAGATATGGTTGTCGCAGAAAGAACTACGAGTTATGGTTTTTTGGCGGCTTTATCAGGTTCTAAAAATACCGCTATTGCGCAACAAGGACGTACCGACTTATGGCCAGAAAATTCTAAGCTGCTGCCTTTTAAAAAACTCATTCAGAAATTTGCGTTTCAAAAAGCACACCTTATTCACGCTTGGGGAGAAGTAATGACTGTTTCTATGAAAGCAATTGGAGTAGACATGAACAAAGTTTTGGTACTCTCCAAAGGAATTGACTTGGATGTTTTTACTCCTTCTCAAAAAAAATTCGATACAATACAAGCAATTGTAACGCGATCTTTGCAACCAGAATACCGACATGATATTATTTTAAAAGCATTTTCTATCGTAAACAAAAAGGGAATTGACTTCTCCCTGACTATTGTTGGCGACGGCTCTAGATTAAATAATTTGAAGGCTTTAGCCAAAGAATTACATATTGAGAATAAAGTGATTTTTACCGGAAGAATCCCAAATTCTCAATTACCAAACTTGCTGCAACAAGCAACTATTTATGTTAGCATGCCTATCACAGAAGGAGTGTCTGCATCTTTGTTCGAAGCCATGGCTTGCAATTGTTACCCTATTGTTTCTGAAATTGCAGGCAATCAAAGTTGGATTAGTTCAGGAAATAATGGCCATTTGGTTGCAATTGATAACGCTCAAAAATTAGCAGAAGCATTAATTTGGGCAAAAAACAACGACACTATTTGTCAAAAAGCTATTTTTGAAAATAGAAAAATGGTTGAAGAAAAAGCGAGTTACAAGATAAACATGAAAATTATTTCGGACAAATACCACGAATTAATCGATCGCAATTCGGCTGAATAAACTTTCAAATCAGTACGTTGATATTTTCAGCAATCTCCATACAACTCAATTATAATTCTTACTTTTGAAGTCTTAAAATACTCTTCAAAAAATAGTTCGTTTTTATGAAAATAACTGCTGATTTTTCTTTAAAAAATTACAACACTTTTGGTATCGAAGCCCTTGCATCAGAATTCATATCGGTTCATACGATTGAAGAGTTGAAAGCTGTTTTGGCAGAAAACAAAACAAAGGAAAAATTTATTTTAGGCGGCGGAAGCAACATGCTTTTAACCAAAAATATTGATGCCTTAGTTATTCATATCGATTTGAAAGGAAAAAGAATCATTGAAGAAAATGATGAATTTGTTCTTGTTGAAAGTCAAGCGGGCGAAAATTGGCACGAATTTGTTCTGTGGACAATCGATCAAAATTTCGGGGGATTGGAAAACATGTCCTTGATTCCAGGAAATGTGGGTACGACTCCTGTACAAAACATTGGCGCTTACGGAACGGAAATAAAAGACACTTTTGTTTCTTGCGAGGCAATGAACATAGAGAATCAAGAAATAAAAACCTTCAACAAAGCCGAGTGCAATTTTGGTTATCGGGAAAGTGTTTTTAAAAATGAAGTAAAAAATCAATACATAATTACGTCAGTCGTTTATAAACTGACCAAGCACGAGCATAAAATTAATACGTCTTACGGTGATATTTTAGGTGAATTAAACAAACAAAATATCTCGATACCTACTTTAAAAGACGTGAGTAATGCTGTAATTACCATCAGACAAAGTAAATTACCAGACCCCAAAGAATTGGGAAATAGCGGAAGCTTCTTTAAAAATCCGATTATACTAAAATCTGATTTTGAGAAAATTCATCAGCAATTTCCTGAAATGAAATTTTATGAAGTATCAGAAACTGAAGTAAAAGTCCCAGCTGGTTGGCTAATTGAACAAACTGGTTTAAAAGGAAAACGTTTTGGTGACGCAGGCATTCATAAAAATCAAGCGCTCGTTTTGGTTAATTATGGAAATGCCACAGGTAAAGAAATTTTGGCCGTTTCAAAAAAAGTGCAAGATACCGTCTTTGAGACCTTCGGTATTCGAATTGAAGCAGAAGTAAATGTAATTTAAGCACAGAACAATGTATATCCCTAAGACTTACAAAAACGAAAATCCAGATGAAATTCGTGCTTTTTTAAAAGCGAATGGGTTCGGAATTTTAGTGAATCAAACCAACGGAAAATTGTGGGCTACTCATATTCCCATGATTTTGGACACCGACGATAATGGCAACGAAATTTTACACAGTCATATTTCTAAACTAAATCCGCAAGCTGAAGGTTTTACAGAAAACGACCAAGTTCTAGCCATTTTTTCGGGATCGCACAGCTACATTTCTTCGTCTTGGTACGATCATGAAAATGTTCCGACTTGGAATTACAGTGCCGTTCATATATATGGTCGAATTAAAATTGTAGAACAGGAGTCTGCTCTTCGATCCTTAAAAAAATTAGTAGATCGCTATGAAGCCAATTCTGAGAAACCAATTCGCATTGAGAATTTATCCGAGAAAACAATGCAAGAAGCTAGAGGTATTATTGGTTTCGAAATTGAAATTGAAGAGATTCAAGCGGTCAAGAAACTATCTCAAAATAGAGACGATAAAAATTATAAAAACATCATTTCTGAATTAGAAAAAACCCAAGATATGCAAGCGATTGCTGTTGCTAAAGAAATGGGGAAATGTAGAAAGTAAATCAATTTTCTTTATTGAAAATCGGCAATTCCTACCTACATTTGCACTCGCAAGTTTCAAATTAAAAAGACATATAAATCAAATGCTTACAATTATTTTCTTCTTTTTTATTGCAATAGTTGTCATCCAACTTTCTTATTACCTTGGTATTTTTGCGAAATTTTCTTTTGCGAAACCACAAAACTTCACCTCTAAAAAAATTTCTGTCTCGGTAATTGTTTGCGCAAAAAATGAAGAGGAAAATGTCAAAAAATACATTCCAATTCTTGCCGAGCAAAATTATCCTGATTTCGAGATTGTATTAATAGACGATGCTTCAAGCGATGAAACTTTAGAAGTTTTTGAAGAATTCGAAAAAACGTATCCTAATATTCGCTTGGTTAAAGTAAAGAACAACGAAGCATTTTGGGGAAATAAAAAATACGCATTAACGCTTGGCATAAAAGCTGCAAAAAAAGAATATTTATTGTTTACCGATGCCGATTGCTATCCAACCTCTAACGAATGGATTACCGCAATGACTTCGCAATTTACGATGAATAAAACTATCATTTTGGGGTACGGTGGTTACGAAAAAATAGAGCATTCTTTTATCAATAAAATTATTCGATTTGAAACCGTACTTACGGCACTTCAATATTTCTCATGGGCCAAAATCGGAAATCCATATATGGGTGTGGGTCGCAATTTAGCCTACAAAAAAGAAGAATTTTTTAATGTAAATGGATTCATAAAACACATTCAAGTTCGTTCTGGAGACGATGATTTATTTATAAACGAAGCTTCGAATGCTCACAATACAACGATATCTTTCACTCCAGAAAGCTTTACTTATTCTAAACCAAAAGAAACGTACAAAGAGTGGTTCAATCAAAAGAGAAGACACGTTTCGACGGCAAAATTTTATAAAATGTTCGACCAAATTCAGCTGGGCATTTTTTACTGTTCGCAATTCTTATTTTTACTTTTAGCGATTATTTTATTTGCATTTCAATTTCAGTGGATGATTGTGTTGCCTTTATTTTTACTTCGTTATTTGGCTTCTTGGCTTGTCGTGGGTTTCTCTGCAAAGAAATTTCAAGAAAAAGACCTAACAATTTGGTTTCCTGTATTAGAAATAGTGCTTATATTCACGCAAATCAATATCTTTATAACTAATATTTTTTCAAAACCAGTACATTGGAAATAAATTCTAAAATTGAAGAAGCGAAAAAAGGAGACCAAATTGCCTTTACTTTTTTATTAGATCGGTACTGGAATGAGGTTTACGGATTCTTACTCAAACGAACCGAAAACGAAACCACTGCCGAAGATATTACCATCGAAACTTTCTCGAAAGCATTTGATAAAATTGGCACTTATAATTCTGAATTTCAATTCAATACTTGGTTGATTGCCATTGCCAAAAACGTTCACATCGATTTATTACGCAAAAAAAAGTATAATCTTTTTGTACCCATTTCAGATCATGAAGATCAGCAAGCCTATAATGTTGCCGACACTGCTCCTACTGCTGAAGACGAATTAATTACGGAGCAAAATCTTTCGCGTTTGCTGCGCTGCATCAAAGAATTAAAGCCACATTACCAAGAAGTAATTCAATTGCGCTATTTTCAGGAACTTACTTACCAAGAAATTGCCCAAAAAATTGGTGAACCTTTGAGCAATGTGAAAATTAAGTTATTACGTGCTAAAAAATTGTTAGCAGAAATTATCAAAACTAAAAGATAATTCAGTAGCTTTATAAAAAGAATAAACAATTCTACGTTTATTTCTTAATTCTTTCCATATTACTAAATATTAGTATTATCATTTTTACTTACTTAAAAGTTGTTTTTGCTTATGATTTAACTGCTACTTAACCTTTTAAACCCCATGAATTATGTCAAAATCAAGTATCTATGAAAACAGTTGGATTGATATTGTTTTCGAAAACAAGAACAAGGAATATGGTGCATATCAACTGCGTCATGACAACTTAAAAACTTCATTTACAGCGCTTTTAATGGGTTTATTATTTGTAGCTAGCGTAGCTTCTGTTCTGTTTTTTGTGAATAAAATTAAAAATCCGATTAGTGTAAATCCAGTTGACATTCCAATCATCGATGAGACCATTCATGTTACAAAAGTCGATTTACACCAAGAACCAGAGCGTGCAGCTCCAGTACTACCCACAACACAAGTGACACCACCTGCTCCTATCACTATAAAAAGTCAGTTGGTTAATCCTGTAATTGTAAAAAGTGATTTAGTTGTTGCCGATATCGCAAAAGCGAGTGATAATGTGATTCCAGTAAACCAAGATAGTAGTGGATCTGGAACTGAACTAAGTACTATCCCGAGTGTTGGAACCGAAAATGGAACAGCGACTACTGGAAATCTTGATCCAGGCACGGGTATTATTAATAGCAATGCTGTCGATGTAATGCCGGCTTTTCCTGGCGGAATTGACAAATTTTATAAGTATGTCGGTACTACCTTTAGACAGCCCGATTTAGAATCTGATCAAGTTTTTCGCGTTTATGTTTCTTTCGTAATCGAAAAAGATGGCACTATGACTGCTATTAAAATTTTAAAAGATCCTGGTTTCGGCTTAGGAAAAGAAGCCATTCGAGTATTGCAATCTTTAAAAACAAAATGGAGTCCTGGAATTGTAAATTCTAAACCTGTACGAACAGCGTACAATTTACCTATTATAATTAAAGCGCAATAATTATTAAAAGCAGGTCTTCGGTCCTGCTTTTTTATTTAAAGTCGCATAAAAACCAGTCGTTATTGCTTAAATTGAGAAACAAGATAACGCGTTGTTAAACTCTATTTTAAAACTACATTCCGTATCTTTGTGCTTTGAATTTTTATATATGGAAAACGTTGTAGAAAATAATTTACCTGTTGCAAAACCCAAATGGCTAAAGGTAAAATTACCAATCGGAAAAAAATATACAGAGCTTCGCAGCTTAGTCGATAAATACAGTTTAAATACCATTTGTACTTCTGGAAGTTGCCCAAATATGGGTGAATGCTGGGGAGAAGGAACGGCTACTTTTATGATTTTGGGAAACATTTGTACTCGTTCGTGCGGATTTTGCGGTGTAAAAACTGGAAGGCCAGAAACCGTTGATTGGGATGAACCAGAGAAAGTAGCGCGTTCTATCAAATTAATGAACATCAAGCATGCTGTTGTTACTAGTGTGGATCGCGATGATTTAAAAGATGGAGGTTCTATTATCTGGAACGAAACCGTGAAAGCGATTCGCAGAATGAATCCCACTACTACTTTAGAAACTTTAATTCCCGATTTTCAAGGAATTGAACGGAATATAGATCGTATCATAGCTGCCAATCCGGAAGTAGTTTCGCATAATATGGAAACCGTTAGACGCTTGACACGTGAAGTTCGTATACAAGCAAAATACGACCGCAGTCTCGATGTGTTGCGTTATTTAAAAGAAAAAGGAATCAACAGAACCAAATCTGGAATTATGTTAGGTTTGGGCGAATTGGAGGAAGAGGTTTTTCAAACGATGAGAGATTTGCGAGACGCAAATGTAGATGTCGTTACTATTGGACAATATTTACAACCCAGTAAAAAACATTTGCCAGTAAAAGAATTTATTACTCCCGATCAATTTGCCAAATACGAAAAATACGGACTCGAATTGGGTTTCCGCCATGTTGAAAGTGGACCATTAGTTCGTTCTTCATACAAAGCACAAAAACATATTTTATAAAAAGCTGATTCGTTTAATCGTTTATTTCTTTAAACGATTAAACGATTAAAAAAATAACTTTGAAAACAAGAATTGCAATAAATGGTTTTGGAAGAATTGGTCGCAATTTATTCCGTCTTTTACTAAATCATCCTGAAATTGAAGTTGTTGCAATAAATGATATTGCCGACACCAAAACAATGGCGCATTTAACTAAATACGATAGCATTCACGGTGTTTTACCTTTTTCAGTAGAATCAGATGAAAAAGGAATTATTGTAGATGGAAAGCATTACTTATTTTTTCACGAGAGAGCCATTGCAGGATTAGATTGGAAAGAAAATAAAATTGATTTTGTTGTTGAATGTACGGGTAAATTTAAAACCCACGAAGAATTACAACAACACATTACATCTGGTGCAAAGCGAGTAATTCTATCCGCTCCGTCAGAAGTAGATATTATAAAAACAGTTGTTTTGGGCGTTAATGAAAACATCCTAGACGGCACGGAGCAAATCATCTCCAATGCAAGTTGCACAACCAATAATGCAGCGCCTATGATTCAAATCATTAATGATTTATGCGGAATCAAGCAAGCATACATCACTACTATTCACTCCTTTACGACAGACCAGAGCCTTCACGACCAGCCACATAAGGATTTACGTCGTGCCAGAGGTGCTAGTCAATCAATTGTACCAACAACTACAGGTGCAGCTAAGGCTTTAACAAAAATTTTCCCTAAATTGCAGAATAAAATTGGTGGCTGTGGCATTAGAGTTCCTGTTCCAGATGGTTCGCTAACAGACATTACAGTCAATGTAAAACGAGCAGTTACTATAGAAGAAATTAATAAAGCTTTTGAAATTGCGAGTCAATCCACTTTGAAGGGCATTTTAGCGTATACTGAAGATCCAATTGTATCGGTGGATGTAATTGGCAATACAAATTCCTGCGTATTTGACGCGCAATTGACCTCCGTTATCGATAAAATGGTAAAAGTGGTGGGATGGTATGACAATGAAATAGGCTACTCTTCGCGATTAATAGATTTAATACTACTGATTCGTAAAACGATTAATTAAAGTTTAAAATAGGTATTCGATGGGAAGAAATTATCTTTTGACACTTTTTTGTTTTTTCCAACTTGCCTTATTTGCGCAAACGAATAAACCATTTGACAGCATTTCATACTTTAATAAAATTATTAATTTTAACCTATCACTGAAAAAAGTTGATAAAGCACTTTTTTACACTAATAAATCAATTGCTTTTTCTGAAAAAAATAACCTAACGAGAAACGTTGCTTTTCAAACCTTCAAACTAGGAAAAATTCAATATTTAAATAAAAGCTTTACCGCTGCAGACGCTAGTTTTCGCAAAAGTATTGCTTATTTTGACAAAATTAAACTCGAAAACACCAAAGGTTTAGCATATTATTATTTAGGACTAACTACTATTTCTAGAGAAGATTTTAAGCAAGCCGAAGAACATTTTTTGCAATCGGAAGCTATTTTTAAAAATTTAGGAATTGTAGATACATTGGAGAGTCTGAACATTAAAAAAGCAACTGCATACCAACAAAAAAAGCAATATGCCTTAGCTAAAGATGCGTTAGTAAAAACCATTGATAAAGAAGAATCTGCAACTTCTATCAAAGCGAAGTCCGAAGCCTTATTTCAATTGGGTATTCTTGAAACAAAACTTAAAAGCGATTCTGCAATTATTCACTTCGAGGACGCATTAGAACTAAACTCAAGAAGAGACGATCTCAAGCAAAAAACAAAAATTCTGTTAGCGATTAGTAAATATTACAAAAGCAGACACGATTATGACCGCGCTTACACCTATCTCGAAGAACATTTTCAATTAAAAAATCATGTGCAGCAAGTAGAAAATGCTAAATTGGATTTTTTAGCTTACAAGACGTACAAAAAAAGCGAACTTTTAGGAGAAGCCCATAAACTCGAAAAGATAAAAATTGAAGAACAAAACGAAGCAAAATACAGTCAGCTAATAAGTATTCTTGCTATCGGATTAATTTCTATCTTATCTCTTTTGAGCTTGTCTTTATATAAAAACAATATTATTCGGAATCAAAATAATATTGTTTTAAAGGAAAAGAATCGCGAATTAATTATTGCTAAAAATAAGGCAGAAAAAGCCTCGAAGGCGAGAGCCGAATTTTTATCGACTGTCAGTCATGAATTGCGAACGCCACTTAATGCAATTAATGGAATTGCGCACTTGTTAATTGAAGACAATCCGAAAAAATCACAAATTGGCTACCTAGAATCACTACGATTCTCTGGTAATTATTTGACTACTTTTATTAATGAGATTCTAGAAATTAACAGAATCGAATCTAATAAATTAGAAGTAGAGCAAATTAGTTTTAATTTAAAAGAGTTAATGATTAATATAAAAAGTTCCTTAAAAGAACTTGCTTACGTCAACCAAAACAACTTTCAGTTAATAATTGACCCAACCATTCCTGACAATTTAATTGGTGATCCAACCAAATTAGCTCAGATCGTAATGAACTTGATTAATAATGCTTTAAAATTCACTCAGAATGGCGAAGTAAAAGTAATCGTTACTTTAAATTCTATTGAAACTGAAACAATAGCACTACTTGATTTTGAAATCATTGATACTGGTATAGGGATTCCTGCAGATAAATTACACTCCGTTTTTGAAAGTTTTTCTCAAGGCTCTATAGAAGTGAATCGTAAATATGGAGGAACTGGTTTAGGTTTAACTATTGTTAAACGATTGGTAGAAGTTCTAGGTGGAAAAATAAAACTAAAAAGTGAAGTTGATAAAGGATCTAGTTTTACGTTTAGTTTGAAATTTGAAATTAATTTTGCAGCCATTGCTGTAAAAGAAGCACTAACTTACAACGCTGAAGTTTTAAAGAATAAAAGAATACTATTGATTGAAGACAACAAAATCAATCAGATGATCACCAAAAAAATGTTGGAAAACAAAGAAATGGAATGCATCATAATTGACAATGGCGAATTGGCGATCGAAACTTTAAAAACTGAAAAATACGACCTTATTTTAATGGACGTTCATTTACCTGGAATTAACGGAACTACCGCAACGCAAGAAATTCGAGAATTTGATACCGATACGCCAATCATTGCATTGACAGCTATTTCGCTAGAAGAAAATCGGGAGTCGCTATTGGCCTTCGGAATGAATGATGTAATTACGAAACCTTTTGTCCCCGAAGAATTTTATGCCACAATTGCAGAACATTTAGAGGCCAATTAATTTTTATCGCAAAGAAATATTTACAAAAAAGTTTCTTCCCATTCGTGGTAAATTATTCCAGTCCGTGTACGTACTATAATTAGCATCTAAAACATTTTCAACACCAGTATTTAACTGCAAATTGGTCTTAAGCCAATTTACTTTTCTACCTACACTCGCGTCAATAATTCCGTACGCTGGCGTTTTATCTTCACCATAAAACGCATTAAAATTTGTTTGAGTTGCATTTCCTTTCACTAAAAAAATAGCGTTCCATTTATATTTATAAAATTCGAGGGATGTACTATACGCTAACGGACTCATAAAAGGCAAGCTTTTATTATTATCATCTCTTCCTATATAATACTGTAATTGCGCGTTCCATTTCCAATTTGGACTAAGCCTATATTTTACAACCAAGTCATTTGACCAAATAGTAGCGTAATCTATTGCAGTATATCTTTTGATACCATTAGCACCAATGGTCATCGGAGCCACATTTTCATCTGGAATTCCTAAAATATAATTGCTCAGATAAAAATATGTTGAAGTGATCTTTACAGCCCAATTTTTTTTTATGACGCCAAAGTAGAAATTCACTTCATATGATTGTTCGTTTTTTAAATTCGGATTTCCAATGTAATCGTAATTATCAAAACTGTTATACAAATAAAAACCGTATCCTTCAGAAACAGAGGGAGCTCTTTCCCCAAAAGCTAATCCTGCTCCAGTAGAGAATTCATTTTTTTGATAGTTGTAATTTGTCGAAATACTTGGCAAGAAACGCGATCGTGTATCGGCTAGCTCTGGATAAAATATTTGCAAACTTTCTAGGCCAAATTCACTTGCGATGTGATTGGAATGAAAACCCAAAGTAGTCGCTAATTTTAAAGAAGACTGCTCGGATAAATGCCAATTATCTTCAATATAAACACCCGAATATACGGTACGCACATCGGGCCAAGTGTACATAAACATTAAATTTTCGCTAGGATTTGCGGGATACATCGTCATTTCGGCTAGCGAACGATTGTAGAAACCATTAAAATTGGCAGAAACTGAATGTTGATCCCAACTTCCTTTTATAGTGCTGTAAAAACCAAAAGTATCACTCCATCCCGGCATGTCCATGTGGATCGGCACTGACGGTCGCTTGGTATCGTCCATTAGGTGCTTGATTGTATTGTAATAGAGTTTCGATTCCCAGTTTTGCAACCATTTATTTATTGGCTTGTACTCCAACTTCACAGACGTAATTAATGCTTGTGCTAACGACACATCCATGGGTAATGATGGATAACCGACATTTGTTGCTCGATCAAAAATTACTGAAGCTTCCATAATTTTATCAGCTGCTAATTGATAACCTCCAGTTGCAGAAATATTTAATTTTCGAAATTGCGAAAACTGTACTTCTTCTGTATTACCTGCTTTATAATTGTCGGCATCTCTAAACATTGCATCAGTATTTATATAAAAGCGACCTTTTTTATAATCTACTCCACCTCCGACGATTTTTTGCTTATTATTATACTCAAATCCCGTTAGAAAATCAAAATCCCAACCTTGAACCGCTGTATTAGTATTATTGCTTTTTAAATCGAGTGAACCACCAATAGTATTGCCATGACACGAACCTTGTTGTCCAGATGATACGGTTGCTTCAGATAAATTAGACACCTCTACATAAGAAGTTACGGGGTCCATTTTATCGGTACAAGCGCCAAAAATCCGCATCCCATCAATCGTAACTACAGTTCGTTCGGTAGCCATACCGTTTATCAAGGGCTCCCAAGCATAGGCGCCTCTCTTTATTAAATTAATTTTGTTTGATTTTTGTAAAAACTCGTCGACAGAAGAAAGAGTTTTAAATTGCTTTTCGTGCAGTGGCGTTTTCGTTCCTACTACAAGCACTTCTGTCAATTGCATGACATCAAGGCTATCTTTTGCAGACTCTTGTCCATACGCATGTACAGCAAGAACTATCATTAAAAATGATACTAACTTTTTCATAAATATTGAATTATAAAGCTTGTCGGTGAAGAACAAGCTTTAGATGATTACACTCTTCTTTAAAATTCAATTTCAAAGAAAAGACTACTTGAATCGATTATTTCAGAAACGGTTTCGCCCTTAATGATTGTTCCGTTTTTGTCTGCTAATTGCAAGTTAATTTTCCAATATCCAGTCATTGTTAATGATAGTTTTCCGTTGTACCAGTCCCCTGCTTTGCCTTGAATGGCATTTGTATTATTTGGTGAAGAATGATTGCCCATACTTGGCATTCTTGGATCAATTTTAATGGTATAACCATCCATAATAGGATAACTATCCATGTTTTCCATTTTCCAAAGTCCTATCTTAATGTCGTTGGTAGCCACTTTGGGTTTTGTAGGCTCAATTAATGCAAGAACATATTTTACGCCATCAGTACCTGTAAAGGATGTTACATTTCTTTTTGCAACTGCCGGTACAGGAATGTTAGATTGTACTGAAAAGCTCGCTCCATCAATACTATAATTGATTTCTAAATTCCAATATTCAGAATCATTTTGTGGCATTTGGAAAACAATATATCCTTTGTAAATCGAATTGTTTTCTGCTGATTTAACTATAGTAGAAAATGGGCAAGAATGGCTCATCATTTTCATGTGCATTATTGGTTTCCAAGAAATTGCAGCATCCTTTACATATTCTGAAGTTTTTTTGTCTTTAATACGCAAACTAATATCATTGAAACCTTGCTGCAAAAATCCAGTTTCCGAATAAATTTCAACAGTATGCAGGTCATTTTCAAGTTTGGTAACTAAGTTCAGTTTCTCGATGTCAGTCGCAGCAGCATCATCATTATTGGAACAAGAAGTAAAAGTTAAGACAGCGACAAATAATGCCACAATATATTGTATTGAAGTTTTCATTTTTTTTGCAATAAAAGGTTAAGTAGTTGTGTCTAATAGCGTTATTAGACAACTGTTTGTGATCAGTACGTTCTATACTGATATTAAATAGTATTGTAACCGATTATTTTATTGGAGGATGAAATATGACAGTATTTACCAAATAGTGGTAATTATTAAACCATGTAACTAGTACTTTAGATGGATTAAAAAAGGAAGAAAAGTCAAAATTTATTGATTGTAATTCTTGAAAATAAACCAACTCGTACATTTTGACATTTACTTTTTTATCTGTAGGATTGGTTGATTCACTAGCTGAAGCTTTAGCCAATTCTTTAATCAAATGACATTTTCCGTTGCAGTTTAAATCGGGAATTTGTTTGTTTTCACAAAGTTCATTTACGATGTAATCATAGTTAACGATGTATTCTATAACCGGAAAAACAGGTTTTAGAAACATCGTCATCGATAGTATGATCACCAATATTCTCATAATACAAATTTCAGGAATAAGATGCACAAAGAACATGATTAAAATCATACTTGTACCGTAAAAACTGAATTTTTTTTGAATTTAAAATAGTCGCTAAAAGAGCAATCAAACCACTAAAATTTAATAGATTTAGTACCCTTCAATTAAGTTTTTGATCAGCAAACGAACTTTGGGTTCGGCCATCTTAGCAGCTTCCAAAACTTCTTCGTGGGATATAGTTTCTAGAAACCCGTCTCGACCAATATCTGTAATTACAGACAATCCGAAAGTTTCTAAACTCATGTGTCGCGCAACTATAACTTCTGGAACCGTTGACATTCCGACACAATCGGCACCCATTCTGTACACCATATTGTATTCAGCCAAGGTTTCGAAAGTCGGCCCTTGCAGTCCAAAATAAATACCATCTTGCACTTTAATAGCATTCGCTGCAGCGATTTCTTTGGCTTTTGCTATCATTTTTAATGAATAGGGTTCACTCATATTAACAAAGCGCGGACCAAAACGTTCGTCATTTTTACCACGTAAAGGATGCTCGGGTGTAAAATTAATATGGTCTTTTATTAAAATAATTCCGCCAATTTCGTAATCAGGATTAACGCCACCAGAAGCATTAGAAACGATCAACTTTTGGATACCTAAATACTTCATCACGCGAACTGGGAACGTAACTTCTTGCATCGAATAGCCTTCATAATAATGAAAACGACCTTGCATGGCGACCACATTTTTACCTCCTACTTTTCCAAAAATAAGCTTTCCCTGATGTCCAACAACTGTTGATACCGGAAAATTTGGAATCTCTGAATACGGTATCGAATATTCTATGATTATATCCTCTGTAAAATTTCCTAATCCTGAACCCAATATAATTCCATATTCGGGAACAGTATTAAATTTAGATTGAATGAATTGTACGGTTTCTTGAACTTGATCCCACATAAGCTAAAATTATAGAATCAAACTGATTCTGATTAGTAATAAACGAACTTTTGATAGGCAAATAATACAATTGAGGCACTAAAACGGTATTCATTAATCGCACATAATCTTTTTCTGTGGTAATGATTTTTAGTCTTTGTGCGCGTTCTTGAATCACTGCAATATCCGACTCACTAAAATCATGATGATCGGGAAACGTTAAACATTTATCTTGATTCGATGTAATAAAATCAAAAAATGGAGTGGGATTTGCAATTCCTGCTACAACTAATTTTTTCTGATTTTTTACATCTGCCACTTCAAGTGTCTCTCTCTCACTGTAAACACGAGTATCGTAATCAATAAAGGTAAAGAATAATTCTTGATCGGTCTTTAGATTTAGTTTTTGTTTAATTTCGTCTTGCTCTGGAGCCGAAAGATTTGCAGGACACTTGGTTACAATAATAATAGTTGCACGTTTGGCTCCACTTCTGCTTTCGCGTAAATTTCCGGTAGGCAAAATAAAATCATTTGAATACAAATCGCCGTAAGAAGTCAATAATATATAAAGACCAGCTTTTACTTTGCGGTGTTGGTACGCATCATCCAATAAAATTATTTCTGGTTTAGTCTTTTGTGAAAGCAATTGCCGAATTCCGTTAGTTCGATCGGCATCAACAGCCACCTGAATCTTGGGGAATTTTTGATAAAACTGAAAAGGTTCGTCTCCTAAAATGGCCGCCGTAACCGTTTCATCTGCCAAAATAAAACCTTCACTTTTTCGTTTGTAACCCCGACTTAAGGTCGCCACTCTATAATGTTGAGAAAGCAATCGAATTAAATGTTCAATTTGTGGTGTTTTACCAGTTCCTCCTACGCTCAAATTTCCAACAGCAATAATAGGCAAATCAAAAGAATTTGATTTAAAAATTCCGTTATCAAACATCCAGTTACGAATACTCGTAATACATCCGTACACAATTGCAAAGGGAAATAAAATTATTCTGAGAAATTTCATTTTACGAAAGTATAATATTTTTCGTTAATTTGTCTCTCTTTTCAGCTCGGATACGAAAGGTTGAAAGTTAAAATTTGATAAAATTGATGCAGATGAAAATCAAAGAAATACTTGATGCTCTCGAACAAATGGCGCCTTTGGCTTATGCCGAAGATTTTGACAATGTTGGTTTATTATTGGGTGATCAAAATGCCGAAGCCACAGGAATTTTAGTCTGTCATGACGCACTAGAAGGTGTAATCGATGAAGCGATTAACAAAAACTGTAATTTGGTAGTTTGTTTTCATCCTATTTTATTCGGGGGACTAAAAAAGATTACAGGCAAAAATTACGTAGAACGGTCGCTCTTAAAAGCTATAAAAAATGATATTGCCATTTACGCAGTTCATACGGCTTTGGACAATCATCAATATGGTGTGAATAAAATATTCTGTGATGCTTTGGGTCTTACAAACACTAAAGTTCTAATTCCGAAGCAAAATTTTATTCGAAAATTAATCACTTTTACTGTTCCTGAAAATGCAGCTGAAGTTCGACGCGCACTTTTTGAAGTTGGAGCAGGAACCATTGGCAATTACGAAAATTGCAGTTTTGTTTCTAATGGAACAGGAACTTACAGAGGAAACTCTAAAAGTAATCCGGTTATTGGTGAACGCAATGAATTGATCGAAGCCTCTGAAATAAAAATTGAAGTTACTTTTGAAAAGCATTTGGAATCTAAAATACTAAAAGCACTTTTTACGAGTCATATTTACGAAGAGGTTGCTTACGAAATTTATGATCTAAAAAACGAACACCAAAATATTGGTTTGGGCATGATTGGTGAATTTGAAAATGAAATGCAAGAAGCTGACTTTCTTACTTTTGTAAAAGAGAAGATGGAAGCAAATGGTATTCGACATTCTCAATTTTTGCAAAAATCGATAAAAAAAGTTGCCGTTTTGGGTGGCTCTGGAAGTTATGCCATAAAAAATGCAATTAATGCTGGAGCAGATGCGTTTTTGACTGCCGATTTAAAGTACCATCAGTTTTATGAAGCCGAAAATCGACTACTTTTAGCAGATATTGGTCATTTTGAAAGCGAACGGTATACAAAAAATTACATTGTTGATTTTCTTCGGAAAAAAATCCTTAATTTTGCCATCATTTTATCAGAAGAAAATACAAATCCAGTTAAGTACTTATAGAATATGGCGAATACGAAAGAGTTAAGTGTTGAGGACAAGTTAAGAGCAATTTACGATTTACAGTTAATTGACTCAAGAATCGACGAAATCAGAAATGTAAGAGGAGAACTTCCTTTGGAGGTTGAAGATTTAGAAGATGAAGTAGCTGGTTTAAGCACTCGTACTGAAAAATTAAAAGGAGAGCTTGAAATGATTGATGAGCAAATCAAAGCTAAAAAAATAGCTATTGACGATCACAAAGATTCAATCAAAAAATATACTAAACAACAAGAGACCGTTCGTAATAACAGAGAATTTAATTCTTTGACTAAAGAGGTTGAATTTCAAGAATTAGAAATTCAATTGGCTGAAAAGCAAATCAAAGAAATGAAAGGTTCTATCGAACATAAAAAAGATGTAGTTAATGGACTTAAGGAAAGATTAGAGGCTAAATCGAATCACCTTAAACACAAGAAACTAGAATTGGATGCTATTATGGCTGAAACTCAAAAAGAAGAATTATTCTTGACTGAGAAATCTGCTGAGTATGCTGCTCAAATCGAAGATCGTTTATTAGCTGCTTACACTCGTATACGTACTAGTGTTCGTAATGGCTTGGCGGTAGTTTCTATCGAAAGAGGTGCTTCGGCAGGTTCTTTCTTTACAATTCCACCACAAACACAAGTTGAAATTGCTTCTAGAAAAAAAATCATCACTGATGAACATTCAGGAAGAATTTTGGTTGACAGCGGTTTAGCTGAAGAAGAAAGAGAAAAAATGGAACAATTATTTGCAAAGTTCTAACAAATTTATAAAGCCTCGAATTTCGAGGCTTTTTTTATTATATACCGCAATTTGTTTTGCAAGTAAAAAAGAGAATTCGTTTAGTAACCTTAAAATCGGTTGGTTTTTACATTAACTGCTTGAGTTATGTGAAACCAAAAAAAGCACTGGCGTTATCGTATGCTTTATTTAGCGAACCGCGAATAGGAAAATTACAAAAGGAAAATTTACCTGAAATTTTACAGCATACCGAGACCGAAACTTTTCAGCACGACGAACATCATTTTAAAACCTATGTTTGGCAAGGCAACGAAACCAAAATTTTATTAGTACACGGTTGGGAAAGCAATGCTGCTCGCTGGCAAAAAACGTTGCCTTATCTTCAAAAATCAGGCAGTACCATTATCGCTATTGATGCACCGGCGCATGGACAAAGTAGTGGCAAAGAATTTAACGTGCCGCTTTATGCACAGTTTATTAATAAGGCCGTTCAAAAACACCAACCTACCATTATTATTGGCCACTCTATCGGCGGAATTGCTTGCGTGTATCACCAACATCTATTTCCCAATACTACCATTCAAAAAATGGTTATTCTTGGGGCTCCATCAGATTTAAAGACGTTGCTAGAAAATTATGTGAACCTCTTGAGCCTTAATCACAAAATGTACGCTTTAATGGAAGCTCGTTTTTTAACGCATTTTAATTTTAAAATAGATGACTTTTCTGGAAGGAAATTTGCTCAAGATATAAACATTCAAGGATTTATTGCTCACGATACCGAAGATGATGTTGTGGCCTTTACCGAAGGAAAAAAAATTGCAAGCACTTGGAAAAACAGTCAGTTCATTTCAACCAAAGGATTAGGACACGGCATGCACGACGACGAACTGTATGAAAAGGTTATCGCTTTTTTACAGGAATAAGTCGCGAAGGTTTAAAGAAACAGAGTTGCAAAGTTTTAGAATTGCAGCGTTTTTTTTTTTTATTAATAGATAAGTTGTTTCTCGTTACTTTTATTGAAACTGCATTTAGTAGCCTATTCATTCTACAATAATCCCATTATCTAATTTTCAAATTGCTTATATTTGCAGTTATGGAAGAAAATTTAAAACGCCTCAATAAATTCATAGGAGAAACAGGCTATTGTTCTCGTCGCGAAGCCGATAAATTAATCGAAGAAGGACGCGTTACTCTGAACGGAGTGGTACCAGAAATGGGAACTAAAGTTTCAACTCATGACGAAGTGCGAATTGATGGCAAATTAATTGTGGAGAAACATGAAAAACTCGTTTATCTGGCTTTTAATAAACCAGTGGGAATTGAATGTACCACCAATTTAGAAGTCCATAACAATATTGTAGATTATATTAATTATCCAAAACGAATTTTCCCTATTGGTCGTTTAGACAAAGCCAGCGAAGGTCTGATTTTTATGACTAATGATGGGGATATTGTCAATAAAATTCTTCGTGCTCGAAACAATCACGAAAAGGAATATACGGTAACGGTAAACAAACCAATTACCGACCGATTCATACAACGAATGGGAAATGGAATTCCCATCTTGGATACTATTACCAAAAAATGTAAAGTAGAGCAAATTAGCAAATTCGTATTTAAAATCATTTTAACGCAAGGATTGAACCGTCAGATTAGAAGAATGACTGAATACTTAGGTTACGACGTAACAGCGCTTAAACGGATTCGAATCATCAATATTTCGTTAGATATTCCTGTTGGAAGATACCGTGACATTACCGAAGCAGAATTTAAAGAAATGAACGAACTAATTGCACCTTCTAGCAAAACTGAAGAAGCAAGTGTAGAGGAGTACGAAAGACCGCAACGAAGAAAAACGGAATTCATTAAAAAAGACGATCCACGATTTAAGAATAAGGGAGAGTATTAAAAGACAAAAAGAGTTGCTATTCACTTGAACAGCAACTCTTTTTGCTTATGATAGTGTTATAAGAACAATATCTTCAGCGGTAAAATTACCAATTACCTCAACAATGTAAAGCAGCATTGCAGAAAAAACTTTTAAAACTGATCCAGGACTGTATCCAAAATAACGCTTAAAGGCAGTTACAAAATGACTGCTTGTTTTGTAGCCTAGCTGTTCTGCAACCTCTGTTACGTTTAAGTTGCCTTCTTGCAAAATTTGCTTTGCCTTATTCATTTTAATTTCGTTTAAATACCCAAAAACAGTTGTGCCAAAAAGTGCCTTAAATTGTTTCTTTAATTTAAACTCGTTAGTTCCTACTCTCTTGGCAAGATCGATTAAAGAGCAAGGTGTGGTCAAATTCTTGATAATCAGCGATCGTGCTTCGTGCATCTTTTCTATATCTGTTTTTGAAAATTTGACGCCTAATGTTGCACTCTTTTGGTATTGTTCTAATTGCAGCAATAGCAATTCGGTTACTTTTGCCTCCATATACAAACGTTTGAAAGAGCCTTTTCTATCGCAAGTACAGATGGCTCTAATTGCATTGAGAATTTCTGGCGACGTAGACAGACATTGCTCGGCCAAACCATTAGTTGTTCGACTCGCTTGCATTACAGAAAAAGCTTCTTTTTTATCCCAATTTATGGTTTCTAAAAAGCTGCAAAAATGTTTTTCGGTCATGGAGACAGCCAAACATTCAGCGGTACTGGCGTTTAAAGAAATAGGACAAACCGATGTTCCTTCTTTAATTTCACGGATTTGATGCTTCATTTGATTGTCAAACCGTTCCATTAAAAAAATCAATTGAATGATCGGTTTGGTTGTGCAAATTTCAAAAGTAACTGGTTTTACCAAATCCAATTGCAAAAAACGAATCAAAAATTGGGAAGTCGTTGTTGTACTTTCGATCAGACTACCATATTCTTGACTTTCAAAAGTGCTCGGCTTTTCAGCTAAATCCAAGCAGCCACATTTTTCACTGAAAAGGAATTGATCGCAAAGTGTAAAATCGGGCTCTTTTATTCGAGTTTGGAGTCTCATTTCAAATACGTTTTTGGACAAAACTAATCTATATTTATTCTAAATAAAAATAATCCTTTAAGTATAATTTGTAATCCTTTAAACGAAACTAGTTTTCTACAGGTCTGCGATACTTTTGCACCATTACTAAATCAATATCAATTGACTGTTTGATGAAGACTATAAAAATTATACCAGTTACTACTTCTATATTGCACTGGACTTTACTACTATTTCTTTGTTTGAGCTGCACTGTCGCATTTTCTCAAATGGGAAAAGTCTCTGGAAAAATTTTACTTGGAAGTGCGCAACCACTACCTGGTGCCAATATTTTATTGCACGGAAATGACATACAACGAACGGCAGTTACGGGAATTGATGGGGAATATTTGATGGAAAATGTTCCATTTGGTCGCTATGAAATTGAAATATCATCTTTAGAATCAGAGCAAAAAACACAAAAAATAAACCATAATTCAGCACATTACAGTAGCAATACCATCGTAAAGAAAGCTGCATCTAAAGAACTGAACGCTGTTGTCATTCGATCGAACACCAAGAAAAAACAACTTGAAACTAAAGGATTTGCCGTTAACGTAATTGACACTAAGAATTTTGAATTACAGTCCATCCAATTAAATGAACTATTAGATCAGACTGCTGGTGTTCGCGTGCGCCGTTCAGGCGGTTTAGGGTCAAATGCCGAATACATCATCAACGGAATGTCGGGTAATTCGGTTCGCATATTTATTGATGGCATTCCGATTCGAAATTACGGGCCTTCTTTTTCATTGAATAGCTTACCTGTCGCACTCATTGAAAGAGTAGAGATTTACAAAGGTGTAGTTCCAGCACATTTGGCCGATGATGCTATGGGCGGCGCCATAAATGTAGTTTTAAAAAATGCTGCAAAAAATAACCTTACCGCTTCTGTGTCTGGTGGATCGTTCAACACCTTTCAAACAGATGTAACCGGAAGTTACCGTAATGAAAAGAACGGACAAACATTTAGAGGATCTGCTTTTTTAAATTATGCCGATAACGACTATACCGTTTGGGGAGACCAAGTAGCAGTACAACTTGCTCCTGGAACTCCTGATGTTTACGTAAAAGCCAAACGTTTTCATGACCGTTACCGTTCGCAAGGAACTAAAGCAGAATTCGGTTTTACCGATGTACAATGGGCCGACAAGCTACTATTTGGCATGTTGTTATCAAGAATGGACCAACAAATCCAGAATGGAGCAACAATGGAAATCGTCTATGGAAACCGATTTGCAGAGCAAAATACGGCAATGTATAGTGTTGATTTTTCTAAAAAAAATATTCTAAAAAATTTAGATGCAAGTGCATTTGTGTCACTATCGAGATTGACACGAAACATAACTGATACTATCGCAACGCAATACAGTTGGTTAGGGTATTCTACCAACTATTTCAACAATCCAGATGTTTGGGCTTCTGGTGCCGAAGCTGGAAATCCAACTTTACAAGAAGATTTGGATATTAACCTGAATAGCAAAGCCAATTTAACTTATAAATTAAATGCGAAAAATAGCATACAATTTAACTATTTAGCCAATCGTTTTTCTAGAGATTCAGACGATAGCATGTTGCCAACCATAGAGCGAGCGATGCAAGAAGAACGAAGTTATTTTAAAAATATCTTTTCGCTATCGTACGAAAACAGAGCGTTTGATAATCGTTTGCGAACAACCGTCTTTGCCAAATCGTATCATTTAAATCGTTTATCCAAAATTAGACAGCGCACAGGAAATAGCGCTTCGGCAACCATTACTATAATCGAAAGTAAAAATAAATCGGATGATTTGGGCTTTGGAGGTGCGATTTCATACAACATTACCCGTCAATTATCCATTTTTGGATCGGCAGAAAAAGCCGTTCGTTTACCCGAAGCAGGTGAAGTTTTTGGAAACGTTGCTGGAAATATTAATCCTGCGATTAACCTAAAACCGGAAAAAAGCAACAATTACAATCTAGGTATCTCCTTTGATAACATTAACTATAACAATCATAAATTGAATGTTAGAGGGAATGTATTTATTCGAGACACCAAAGATTTGATAATGCAATTACCCGTTGGTAATACCGAAGAATTTTTCCAAAATTCTAATGTCGGTAAAATTTACACCGAAGGTTTGGACTTAGAACTCCATTACAATTACAACAAGCTCGTGTTCTTTAATGCAAATACATCTGTTTTTGCTGCCCGAGATTACAATGTCACTTACGACAGCAGCGGCAATACGATTACGCCAACTTACGAGAGACTGCCCAACACGCCTTATTTTACTATGAATTACAATTTGCGATTGGACCAATATAATTTTATTCAAGAAAAAGCCAAGTTCTCTTTTTACTATAACATTTTATACGTGCATGAATTTTTCAGACATGGAAACGCTTTGGGTGGCGCAGGAAAAACGATTATTCCAACCCAATTGTCTAATGACACCGGCATCGCTTACACTTTTCCGAAGAAAAAATTAACGTTGAGCATCGATGCTAAAAACATTTTCAATCAACAAATATTTGATAATTATGCGCTACAAAAACCGGGACGAGCTTGTTACGCAAAATTGACCTATACACTATTATAAATTTCAACATTAATATCTAAATACATTTTACTATGAATCTAAATTTCAGCAAAATATTCAAATTGACTTTTACAACAGCAGCAGCACTAACACTCGCCTCTTGCAGCAATGATGAAAGTGAAACACCAGCAACTCCCGACCCAACAACAACTCGTTCCTACCATTTGGTTTTAGGACAAGGTTCTACAAAAGAATCTACAACCTATACGCAAGGCGCTACTCTTGCCGAAATGCAAGACCGAAATAAAACTTTCTCTTTTACTGGCTTTGGATTCGAGGTGCCTTCGACTAGAACAGCACGTGTGTATGCTTCAAATGACGGAGAAACGATTTACAACCTAAATTATGGCGGTGGTGCAGTTACTAAATTTAGCTACAACGGCGGACAAAATTACAAGCAACTACTAAATACTGATATACAAGCGGTAATGGGAACTGCGTATCCGCGTTGGACAAAAATTGACGATAAGTACGCGATGTTGCAACACGTATTTAGCGAAGAAAAATACGATGCTACAGGTGTAATTTATCAAAGAACTGCAACAACAGTTAAGTTGGCCCGAATTAATTTGGAAACAATGACGGTTGAAGAAAACGCTACTTTCGAGTTTCCATGGACGGAAGCAGAAGCTGCTCAAGGTGTTCACGTTTCTCGTATTGATGCGCCAGTTGTGGCTAATGGAAAATTATACTATGGCGCTGCCAAAAGCAAATACGATCCGATAACTGCAGCAAAAATAACTATGCAATACCAAGACGTAGAAACGTTGGTTGTTGATTATCCTTCTTTAAAAACTCCTACAACGATTAGAACCGATGTAGATAATGTGGCAGGTTCTACCAATGGGTACCGCACACCAGTTGCGCACAAAGATGAAGATGGCGCCATCTTACAATTGATCACCTCTAATAGTGCAACGATTACCAAAATAAAAAATGGCGTTTACGATACTTCTTATGGAACTTTTAATATTGCTCAAGCTTTAGGTTATAAAGCAGAAGCTAACACTGGATGGTTTTATGCTGGTAATGGTATTGGTTATGTTCCAGTTTTAAATACTGATTTGGGTGGAAGTTCTAGTTCTAACTGGGATCTTATTCGCGTTGATATCAATAAAAAGACTGCTGTAAAAATGAATATTCCATTTGCAATGTGGTTGCGTCAATACCAATGGGCAAGTGTGATTGAAGGTAAATTGTACATGGCTTTAACTCCAATTGGAGGCGAAGGAAATATTTACATTTTTGACCCTGCATCTACTTCGGCAGATGGTTTTAAAGTTGGAGCTAAATTAAAAACCGGTACAGATGCTTTTTACTTAGGCGTTTACTAAACAAATTTTTTTGTAGTTAGAGAAATAGGCTGCTTCAAAAATTTGAAGCAGCTTGTTTTGTTTTACTATTTTAAATACAGCATCCTAAACCAATTGTAAACAAAAAACCCAAGACTCTCATCTTGGGTTTTTACTATGAATTATCTTTTAGTTTCTGCTTCTTAATTTGCGCGCCAACAATGTATTTTTCAATAACATTGCTATCGTCATTGGTCCTACCCCTCCAGGAACTGGTGTAATAAATGATGCTTTTTTACTTACCTCAGCAAAGTCAACATCACCTGTAATAAGGTATCCTTTTGGATGAGATGCGTCTTCAACTCTTGTAATTCCCACATCAATCACAACAACACCTTCTTTTACCATATTTGCTTTTAAGTAATTAGGCACTCCTAATGCCGTAATTATAATATCAGCATTCTTGGTATATTCTTCAATATTTTTTGTTCTACTGTGCGTAATAGTTACCGTAGAATCTCCAGGATATCCTTTACGGCTCATTAAAATACTCATCGGACGACCTACAATATGACTTCTTCCAATAACAACCGTATGCTTTCCAGAAGTTTCTACTTTATATCTCTCCAACAATTGCATAATTCCGAATGGAGTTGCAGGAATAAAAGTATCCATTTCTAAAGCCATTTTTCCAAAATTTGTCGGATGAAAGCCATCTACATCTTTATCTGGATTAACCGCCATTAAAATTTTCTCTTCGTTGATGTGTTTCGGTAACGGCAATTGTACAATAAAACCATCTAAATCATCATCTTCATTCAGCTCTTTAATTTTTGCTAATAGCGCTTCTTCTGTAATGTCTTCTGGTAAACTCACCAAAGTCGAATCAAATCCGATTTGTTGGCAAGATCTTACTTTACTTCCTACGTAAGTTAAACTTGCACCATCTGTACCCACGATTACAGCTGCTAAGTGCGGAACTTTTCCACCCGCATCTTTAATCGCTTGCACTTCGGCAGCAATTTCATTCTTAATATCTTCTGCTGTTTTTTTGCCGTCTAGTAGTTGCATTTCTTTTAGTTTAAAACGAAGTTTAAAGTTTAAATTATCTCGTAAATAGCTTAAACCAAACTGTATAATTAGTATTAAAAAATAAAGTTTAAGATTCTAATTGATTCGAATCTTAAACTTTACGTAGTATTTTATTTCATTCCGGGCATTCCGCCTGGCATTCCGCCTGGCATTCCTTTCATGCCGCCCATCATTTTCATTAAATTTTTTCCGCCTGGACCTTGCATCATCTTCATCATCTTGCTCATTTGGTCAAACTGCTTCATCAATTGATTGACTTGCTCCACTTTTGTTCCTGAACCTTTAGCAATTCGAGCTTTACGTTTTACATCAATCACAGCAGGTCTGCTTCTCTCTCCTGGTGTCATTGAATGAATAATTGCTTCAATATGTTTAAAAGCATCGTCTTCAATCTCTATATCTTTCATGGCTTTTGAAGCACCTGGTATCATACCAACCAAATCCTTCATGTTACCCATTTTTTTAACTTGTTGAATTTGAGTTAAGAAGTCATCAAAACCAAACTCATTTTTAGCAATTTTCTTCTGAAGTTTTCTAGCTTCTTCTTCATCAAATTGTTCTTGCGCTCTTTCTACTAACGACACAACGTCTCCCATTCCTAAGATACGTTCGGCCATACGAATAGGATAAAACACATCTAATGCATCCATTTTTTCGCCTGTACCAACAAACTTAATCGGTTTGTTTACGATCGTTTTAATCGATAAAGCAGCTCCTCCGCGTGTGTCACCATCTAATTTGGTTAAGACAACTCCGTCGAAATTTAAAATATCGTTGAATGTCTTTGCCGTATTTACCGCATCTTGTCCCGTCATCGCATCAACAACAAACAAAGTTTCTTGAGGTTTAATCGCAGCATGAACACGAGCAATCTCGTCCATCATTTCTTTATCTACCGCCAAACGACCAGCAGTATCCACAATTACTACATTGAATCCGTTTGCTTTGGCGTGTTTAATTGCGTTTTGAGCAATGTCAACTGGATTTTTATTCTCTGGTTCCGAGTAAACGGCAACACCTATTTGGTCTCCCACTACATGCAACTGATTGATTGCCGCAGGACGATAAATATCACAAGCTACTAAAAGCGGATTTTTTCCTTTTTTAGTTTTAAGATAATTGGCTAATTTTCCAGAAAAAGTTGTTTTACCAGAACCTTGCAAACCAGACATCAAAATCACCGTTGGTGTTCCCGATAAATTAATTCCGGCAACATCACCACCCATTAATTCGGTTAATTCATCTTTAACCAACTTCACTAATAATTGTCCTGGCTGAAGCGTAGTTAAAACGTCTTGACCAATTGCTTTTTCTTTTACTTTGGCAGTAAAGTCTTTAGCAATTTTAAAGTTAACATCGGCATCAAGCAACGCACGACGAACTTCTTTTAAGGTATCAGCAACGTTTACTTCGGTAATTTTACCGTGACCTTTTAGTATATGAAAAGCTTTATCTAATTTATCGCTTAAATTATCGAACATAATAGTGTTTTTTTGGAACTGCAAATATAGTAAGAAGTTGCAAAGCTTCAAAGCACCAAATTAACAAAGTTGTGTAGATCAATAGTATATTTTACTTTAGAAGGCAAAAAAAAAGAGGCGGAAATAAATCCAGTCTCTTTTCAATTCTATTTTGACTCAGTAGTTTTTTACTGAGATTAGAGATGTAAACGAAAAAGGTTGCTTTCAAATAATGAAAACAACCTTTTTTAAATTTATAAAATGAGTACTTGTATAAACATAACAAGTAGCAACTTAAGTTCTACATTCTTTCTGGAACTTCAATTCCCAATAATTTAAAAGCACCTTTAATCACTTCGGCTACTTTTTGAGACAATTGTACACGGAATACTTTTTTAGCCAAATCTTCTTCACCTAAAATATGTACCGATTGATAAAATGAATTGTACTCTTTTACCAAATCATAGGTATAATTGGCAATTAAAGCGGGACTGTGATTTTGAGCGGCACTTTGAATTACTTCAGCAAATAACTCTACTTGTTTCACTAACTCTTTTTCTTTTTCATGCAATTCAAAATCTAATGAAACTGCTGCAGAAAAATCAAAATCCGCTTTGCGAATAATAGACTGAATTCTTGCATACGTATATTGAATAAAAGGCCCTGTATTTCCAGCAAAGTCAACTGACTCTTCTGGATTAAATAAAATACGTTTTTTAGGATCTACTTTTAAAATGTAATATTTTAAAGCTCCTAGACCAATCGTACTGTATAATTTCGCTTTCTCTTCTGCTGAATAACTGTCTAATTTGCCTAATTCTTCTGAGATTTTTTGAGCCGTATCGGTCATGTCTTGCATCAATTCATCGGCATCGACTACTGTTCCTTCACGGCTTTTCATTTTTCCAGAAGGTAAATCTACCATTCCGTATGACAAATGATACAAGCTCGAAGCCCAATCAAAACCTAACTTTTTCAGAATCAAAAACAATACTTTAAAGTGATAATCTTGTTCGTTACCAACGGTGTAAACCATTCCGCCTACATCTGGATTGTCTTTTACACGCTGAATCGCGGTTCCAATATCTTGGGTCATGTAGACCGCAGTTCCGTCAGAACGCAAAACAATTTTACGATCCAAACCTTCGTCAGTCAAATCAATCCAAACGGAACCGTCAGGATCTTTTTCAAAAACACCTTTATCCAAACCGACTTGCACCACATCTTTACCTAATAAATAGGTATTGCTTTCGTAATAATATTGATCAAAATCAACTCCTAAATTTTTATAAGTAACGGCAAAACCATCATAAACCCATTGGTTCATTTTCTTCCAAAGTGACAAAACTTGCTCGTCTCCTGCTTCCCATTTTTGAAGCATTTGTTGCGCTTCTATAATAATCGGTGCCTGCTTTTTGGCTTCCTCTTCGGTTTTTCCTTCAGCCATTAATTGAGTGATTTCTACTTTGTAGGCTTTATCAAAAGCGACATAATAGTTACCCACCAATTTATCTCCTTTTAAACCCGTGCTTTCTGGAGTTTCTCCGTTTCCGAATCGTTCCCAAGCCAACATCGATTTACAAATATGAATTCCACGGTCATTGATCACCTGTGTCTTATATACTTTTTTACCCGAAGCTTTTAAAATTTCAGCTACCGAATACCCCAATAAATTATTACGAACGTGCCCCAAATGCAATGGTTTATTGGTATTTGGCGAAGAATATTCGACCATAATTGCTTTGTCATCGGCATTGGAATCTACAAAACCAAAACTAGCATTGTCTTTTATGGTATTGAAAAAATCCAAATAATAGGAATCTGAAATTACAATATTTAAAAATCCTGAAACCACATTAAAACGAGCTACTTCTGATACATTTTCAACTAAATAATTTCCGATTTTAGTTCCCAATTCAACTGGATTGCTTTTTACCACTTTCAACAACGGAAAAATAACCATTGTAATATCGCCTTCAAACTCTTTTCGAGTGGTTTGAAATTCGATTTTCTCGACAGTTGCACCAAATAAAGCTTGAATCGCTTGTTGTATAGAAGGAGTAAGAATTTTTGATAATGACATGTAAACGTATTTTTAAAGTGTGCAAATATACTTCTTATTGCCCAAATACAGAAAATACAAAAGGTTTAAAAATCAGGCCATAGGCCACTTTACATGTTAAAAAATAAAAAAACATCAAAAAAAGTGTAACATAATCCAGATTTAAAAGTCTTAATAGTAATCATCAATCAAAAATAATCAATCATGAAAATCAAATTATTTATCGTACTATTTTTAGGAATGGTCGGTTGGGCTGAAGCTCAAAACAATGGAAAAGTATCTGGAAAAGTAAACGAGAACAGTTCAAACGTGCCTATTTCTTACGCTACCGTTACTTTAAAAGAAAACGGAAAAACAATCAACAGCGTCGTTACCAACGACAATGGAGAATTTGACTTCAAAAACATTGCTCTAAAAAATTATATACTAGAAGTGCAATACATCGGTTTTAAAAATTATACTGCTGCGGTAAATCTAACCGCTAATCCAACTGCGAATTTTAAGATTAATTTAGAAGAAGCGGCAACCGAGTTAAAAGGTGTAAATATCATTGCCGAACGTTCTACAATGGAACAAAAAATCGATCGAAAAGTGATTACTGTTGGAAAAGATTTAACCACCGCTGGCGCCACTGCTTCGGATATTATGAGTAATGTACCGTCAGTAAATGTAGATCAAGACGGAAAAATTTCACTTCGTGGCAATCAAAATGTCAGAGTTTTAATTGACGGAAGAGTGAGCACTATTGATGCTGCACAATTACTAAAACAAATTCCGTCTACTTCCATTAAAAAAATTGAACTAATCACCAATCCAAGTGCAAAGTACAATCCAGAAGGAATGTCGGGGATTATCAATATCATTTTGCATAAAAATGCCAACAATGGTTTCAACGGAAGCTACAGTGGCGGAATTACCTTTGCTGAAACAGCAAAATTCAACCAATCACTAGATGCTAATTATAAAGTAGGAAAAGTAAATTTCTTTGGAAATTTCGGAAACAATTCGGGACTAAAACACAATCAAGGTCAAATCAATCGCCTCGACGTTCCCACTTCTCAAAAATTAAATATCCTGAATGACAACGATTCATACTTATACAAAATTGGAATGGATTATTTAATTGACGACAATAACACTGTATCGTTTTACACCAATCAAAATAAATTTACAGGCAAAACAAATGTACAAACTACTGTTGATTACAAAAATGTTAGCCCAACTAGCGCTAACATCTTTCAAGAAGGACTCTATGGCGGAACCGATATTACAGGAACTTACAACCTTGCTTACAAACATTTGTTCACAAAAGAAGGTCACACTTTAGATATCGAAGGAAATTATAGCAATTACAAAGAAGATCAAGGGGCAAACTTCGATACTCGCGTAACCAACCAAAACAATACAATTGACTCAAGCATTTACAATGATAATTTAGAAGACAGTCGTAAACTAAGCACTGTCAATATCGATTATGTAAATCCATTAAACGAAAAAACAACATTAGAAGCTGGAGCTGAAGCTAGAATTACCAGAACAAGTAATGAGTACGCCACTGGAAACCCATCTGTTCCTACTGCCGAGAGAATGTCTAATTATACGTACGATACCGACATTTATTCCGCTTATGTAACGTTCGGGCAAAAGTTCAATAAATTTAGTTACCAAATAGGAGGCCGTTTTGAAAGTTATAAGGTCGTTGCAAATTTAAACAAGGGCCTTGCCAAATTTGAAGATGATTACATTACGTTATATCCGTCGGCCTATTTGACTTATAATTTGAACGAGAAAAATACGTTGCAATTGAGTTACAGTCGCCGTGTCGATCGTCCGAGTTTAGAACAAACTAAACCCATCAGAGAATTTTCAACTCCGTTAATTACTTCGTACGGAAACCCAGAATTACGCCCTCAATTTACCAATTCAGTAGAAATAAATTATACTAAAACTTTTGACAAAGGCAGTTTTACAACAGGTGTTTACTATCGAAACATCAATGACCAAATTAGTCGTGTAATTTCTCCAGACGAAAGTGACCAGACGCAGCAGAAACAAATTATGACGTACACCAATTTCGCTCATAATACAGCGTACGGTTTTGAGGTTTCTGCCAATTACAAAATAACCAAATGGTGGGACATTCAACCGTCTATTGATTTTTCAAGCATCAATCAAGAAGGTATTGTATTTAAATACAATCCAACCACAAACCAGACTAGTCCGTTGTCAAGAAATATTAATGTTTCGTCTTTGAACACGCGTTTGAACTCTAATTTTAAAGCGAATAAGCGGTTGAGTTTTTTACTTTTCGGATTTTACAACAATGCCGTTGAGGAAATTCAAAACGATCGAAAAGCAATGTATAAAATAGATGCTGGCGCTCGTTACACTTTATTGAACAATAAAATGAGTATAAGTGTTCGTTTTAATGATGTTTTTGATACAATGAAATATTCGTTTGATACCGAATATCCTTATCCGCAAAAAGGTGAATTTAATTGGGAAAGCCAATCTGTTTATTTTGGCTTGAATTACAATTTTGGCGGTGGAAAAAATAAAAGTTTGCAACGCAAGCAACGTGAGGACAACACCAGTAAAGATGGCGGCGGCATGTTTTAAAGACAACCAACTCAATTTTAATTTTTTGAATTAGTTTTTGTAGTAAAAAAAAGCCGAAGTTTAACTACTTCGGCTTTTTTGATTTTTAACTTTTCTACTTTTAAGAAAGCACTTTTTTTAACTTAATTATTTCCTCGATACTCGGAACATCAGTTTCATCTAAAACAGCCGAAGAATGATATATATTTGGTCCTAATCTTTCTAGCAATAAATTGATATTAGTGGATCGAATGCCGCCACCTGGAATAATTTTAATTCGCGTATTAGCGATACGAATCAAATTTTCAAGAACATCAATTCCAGCGATAGCATTAACTGCACCTCCTGAAGTTAAAATAGACGAAAATCCAATTTTTATAAGTTGTTCCAATGCCTGGTGGGGGTCTGGAACATCATCAAAAGCACGATGAAAAGTACAAGGCAGTGGGTTCGCTAGTTGCACCAATTCTGCATTTTGTTTTTCGTTTACCGTTCCGTCTTCATTTAAAATTCCGAATACAAAGCCATCTGCATTTAGATTCTTAAAATCAAGAACGGCTTTTTTCATTTCATTAAGTTCGGCTTCATTGTACACAAAACTTCCACCACGTGGACGAATCATTACATACAATTCTGAGGTTGTAATTTCTCTTGCAGCTGCAACCAACATACTACTCGGACTAATTCCTCCAACAGACATATCCAAACACAATTCAATTCTATCTGCTCCGTTTTCTTGTGCAAGTACGACAGAATACAGTCCGAAGCAAGCAATCTCTAATTGATTTTTTTTCATTTGAGTAGATTTTTTGTTTGGGTATTACTCCAATATACAAAAAAACCTATTCAGATCGAATAGGTTTTAACATTACTATAGTATTTTATCTACCATTTTATGATGGCACTTGCCCAAGTAAAACCACTACCAAAAGCAGCTAAAACAACAGTGTCTCCGGATTTAATTTTTCCTTTTTCCCAAGCTTCTGTCAATGCGATAGGAATAGAGGCTGCGGTAGTATTACCATATTTCTGAATGTTGTTGTACACTTGATCATCAGAAAGTTTGAATTTATTTTGGATGAACTGCGATATTCTTAAATTCGCTTGATGCGGAATCAACATGTCAATATCAGAAACTTCTAGATTATTGGCTGCTAAAGCTTCATTAATAACCTCGGCAAAACGAACTACTGCATTTTTAAACACAAATTGTCCATTCATATACGGATAATAACTTTCGTCATTTGGGTCATTGTCTGCAATAATATCAGTTATCCAGCGACCACCCATTCCTGGAGCTTGCAAAGCCAACTCTTCAGCATGCTGCCCTTCCGAATGTAAGTGTGTTGACAAAATTCCTTTGGTCGTATCTTCTTCACGACTTAAAACTGCTGCTCCTGCTCCATCACCAAAAATAACAGAAACGCCACGTCCACGAGTCGTCATGTCTAATCCGGTCGAATGAACTTCAGAACCAATCACCAAAATGTTTTTATACATTCCAGTCTTTATATATTGATCTGCTACTGAAATCGCATAGATAAAACCCGAACACTGATTTCTCACGTCCAAAGCTCCCACTGTGCGCAATCCTAAATCACGTTGTACCAAAACTCCTGGTCCTGGAAAATAATAATCTGGACTTAAAGTAGCAAAAACAACAAAATCTATATCATCTTTCGCAATTCCAGCACGTTCGATCGCAATTTCTGCTGCTTTTACGCCCATCGAGGTGGTCGTGTCTTCTCCACGTACAATGTACCTGCGTTCTTGTATGCCTGTTCGCTCCTGAATCCACTCATCATTAGTGTCTATTACCTTTGACAAATCGTCATTAGTTACCACATTGGAAGGAACATAATACCCTAAACCTGCTATTTTCGAATGATACATATTCTATTTTATTCGTTAAGAAATTGGATTGCAAATTTAAACATCTTTTAAAAAGCAAAGACACAATTTAGTGTTTTTTTCGAAATTACAGATTTAATGTTTACAAAATTATTAAAATGATATATTTGGTTTTCAATTATTTTTCTGCGCAATTCTTAAACAGCAGATTAAAAGACGTTTATTAAAATTTTATTTTACCAATTGCTATTAAACTTTATTGAACTAATTTAGTCCAATATAATCAAAAGCTAAACCCAACTGTTTATGAAATTAAAATCAACCTTGCTGTTTTTTGTTACAACCATTTTTGCTGGCTATGCGCAAGAAAATGTAACCTATCAAAAACCACCGCAATCTATCCTAGCGCTCGCAGATTTCGAAAGAGCGCCGTCTGCTAGTATGGATTCTAAAAAAGAGTACATGCTTTTATCTTACAGAAGCACTTATAAAACATTAGAAGACTTGAGTCAAGATGAATTGCGTTTAGGTGGTTTACGCATCAACCCCATTACCAATATTTCGAACACGGTAACGTATATGAACAATCTTAAAATCAAAAAAATAAAAGATTCAAAAGATGTTCAAGTAAGTGGTTTACCCGAAAATCCCAAGATCACGTATTTAACTTGGGCTCCAAACGAGACAAAGATTGCTTTTACCAATACTACTGCGGCCGGAGTTGAACTTTGGGTTATTGATGTTGCTACTGCAAAAGCAACTCGATTGACCGATGCAACTGTCAACGCGAATTTAGGAAATCCGATAAATTGGTTTACTGATAACGAATCTATTTTAGTTACGATATTGCCGAAAAACAAACCTTCTTTATTAGACAATAAGAAAGATTTACCAAAAGGACCGATTGTTTCTAATTCTGATGGTGCTAAATCACAAAACAGAACGTATCCTGACTTATTAAAAAACAAAATAGATGAGGCTAACTTTGAAAGTATTGCTACGTCTGAATTGTACAAAGTAAGTTTAAATGGACAGTCAACTTTGTTTAAAAATGCAGCAATGTATACCGACGAAAGCTTTTCTCCTGACGGAAAATATGTTTTGTTGACTACGCTAAAAAAACCGTTTTCGTATATCGTTCCTTTAAATCGTTTTCCACAAACTAGTAGCGTGTACGATATTGCCGGAAATGAAATTAAAACCGTTAACGAAGTGCCTTTAAATGAAATTATGCCGAAAGGATTTTCTTCGGTACGTAAAGGAAAAAGGAACATGAATTGGCGTGCAGACAAACCTGCTACTTTGTATTTTGTAGAAGCGTTGGATGAAGGTGATTCAGCTAAAAAAGCAGAATATAGAGACGAGGTATTTGTTTGGGATGCTCCTTTTACTGCCACTCCAACTGCACTAGTAAAAACGCAACAACGTTACGCAGGAATTATTTGGGGTAACGAAACCAATGCGATTTTGTTTGATTCTTGGTATGACACTCGTAACACCAAAACGTACGTAATCAATCCGTCGAAACCAGGAGAAACGCCAAAAATAATTTCGGATAGAAATTCACAAGATGTATATTCCGATCCAGGATCTTTCGAAACTAGAAAAAATCAATTTAATAGAAAAACATTAGCGATTGAAAACAACAAAGCTTTTTTAATTGGAGATGGACTTACGCAAAAAGGACAATTTCCTTTTATTGATGAGTTGGATTTAAATTCCTTAAAGACAAACCGAATCTATACCTCAACTTATACTGACAAAAAAGAAAGTTTATTATCTATAGAAGATTTTAAAAAAGGAGAAGTTTTGGTACAAATTCAATCTAAAAGTGATTATCCAAACTATTACTTTAGAAACATCAAACAAAAAAACAAACTAACGCAAATAACTCATTTTGCAAATCCGTTTGAGAGTATTAAAAATGTATACAAAGAAGTAATTAAATACAAAAGAAAAGACGGTGTGGAGTTGTCTGGAACCTTGTATTTACCGGTTGGTTATGATCGTGCAAAAAAAGAAAAATTACCCTTATTAATTTGGGCTTATCCAACAGAATATAAAGACAAAAATTCTGCTGGCCAAGTTACTTCAAATCCAAACGAATTTACTTTTCCAAGTTATGGCTCTTTTATTTACTGGGTCACTCGCGGTTATGTTGTTTTAGATGATGCTGCTTTTCCAATTGTGGGAGAAGGAACCACAGAGCCAAACGATACTTTTATCGAGCAGTTGGTTGACAATGCTTCGGCAGCAATTAATGCTGTTGATGCGCTAGGGTATATTGATACTAAAAAAGTAGCCATTGGAGGACACTCGTATGGTGCTTTTATGACTGCTAATTTGTTGACGCATTCTAAACTTTTTGCCTGCGGAATTGCGCGCAGTGGGGCATACAACAGAACCTTAACTCCATTTGGTTTTCAGAGAGAACAACGTAATTACTGGGAAGTTCCTGCAATTTATAACGAAATGTCTCCGTTTATGAATGCAGAAAAAATGAAAACACCACTTCTTTTGGTACACGGTGAAGCGGACAATAATCCTGGTACGTTTACTTTGCAAACAGAGCGTTATTTCCAAGCTTTAAACGGACTTGGAGCACCAGCACGTATGGTAATTTTACCTAAAGAAAGTCATGGTTACGCTGCCAAAGACAATATTTTACATTTACTGTGGGAAGAAGATCAATTTTTAGAAAAATACCTAAAAAACTAACCTGCACTTACACTTAAAAAAAGCCATAAACACTTTACAGCGTTTATGGCTTTTCTTTTTTTTACAGATAATTCAATCCGATAAAAAAAGATTCGTCTATTGGTAAGTCGATTTCACTTTCAAAGAAAATAAGTTGTCTTTTATACAATGATTCAATCAAGTAATGGCTACCTCTAAAATAGGATTTTCTAATTTTTACTTGCAAGTTAGATTCCGAAACCATCTCAAATTGATGCGGGTACACTAACGTTTTATGGTTTTCATCTTCGTAAGGAAGCAATAAGTGTGTCGCAATTTCATTTACTTCGCCAAACAATGACGCTACATATTTTGAAGTTGGATTTTCATAAATTTCTATTGGATTGCCTTTGATCAAGACTTCTCCATGACGCATCACAATTGCTTCATCAGAAAATGATAAGGCATCAGTGCTGTCGTGTGTAGCAATAATACAAGTAATTTGTTTTTGCTTCAAGTAGCGAAATAAGTTACGACGCAACGAGTTTTTTCTGAAAGCATCAATCTGACTGAAGGGCTCGTCTAGCAAAATTACTTCTGGCTCCAAAGCCAATACTCTAACCAAAGCGACACGTTGTTGTTGACCACCACTCAAATACTTCGCTTGCACATGGGCAAACTGGTCCATCTCTACCATTTCCAATAACTCTTGAATGCGCAATTTTTTCATATTTGCAAAACCATTCGAAAGAAATTTACCCACATTTTCGGCTACGGTTTCATACAACGATAAGTCAAAGTCTTGAGCCAAATATTTCATGTACGACATTCCTGGAACTAAATTATACTTAGGCCCTAAAATGGCTTTTTCATCATAAGAAATTGATCCTTCATCAACATCATACAAACCATAAATAAGCTTTAATAAAGTACTTTTTCCGCAACCACTTTCTCCGATGATGGAAATATTTTGTCCCTTTTCAATCGTAAAAGAAATATTTTTTAAAACTGGACTATCGGTGTACGTGAACGAAATATTTTTAACTGCTAACATGCTACTATTTTGAATTGCAAAATTACAATCTTTAATTTAATTTTTGGACCATAAAAAAAGCTGTTTCTATAAGTAGAAACAGCTTTTTGTGTAATGTAGGAACAGTGAAAATTATTTCGCTGCTTCTGTTTTAGCATCTTGTACCATTTTATCATTTGCTGTAATAGCAAACTCTACTCTACGGTTTTGACCTCTACCATCTGCAGTATCATTACTAGCAATTGGATCAGCAATTCCTAAACCTTCAGATTTAAAACGACTAGAAGATAATCCCTTAGAAACTAAATATGTTTTTACTGCTTGAGCTCTTTGTTTAGATAAGTTTAAATTATATTCCGCTTTACCAGTGTTATCTGTGTATCCAAAAAGTTGAATATCAGTATCACCATATTCTTTAAAAACAGGAATTAATTTATCTAAATTTGCTTTAGCTTGAGTAGTTAAAGATGATTTGTTAGTATCAAAACGAACAGCATCTTCTTTAAGAATTAAGTGAATTCCTTCACCAACTCTTTCTACATTAGCTCCAGGCAATGCTTGATCAATTTCACGAGCTTGTTTGTCCATTTTGTTACCAATCAACGCTCCAGTTCCACCACCAACAGCAGCTCCAATTGCAGCTCCCAAAGCAGTGTTTCCACCTTTACCAAGATTGTTACCCAAAATTCCACCAATTACCGCACCAGCAGCAACTCCAATTCCAGCACCTTTTTGAGTGTTATTTGCATTTTTTACTGAATCGCAACTTACAAATAAACCACTAAAAATCATTAATGCGCTTAAACCTAATATCTTAATATTTTTCATCTTTGTCTTTATTTAAATTAATTTCTTTGAAATTGGTACGTTACGCTTTTTGCTTGCCCACCAACGGTAATTTGGTCGATCAACTGAAAAGAATTTTCTGTTTGATTGGCTACAGTTAATAGGTAACCTGTTTTAACTTTTTTAGATTTTAATCCTTCATCTAAAACTTTCAATACAAATAAACCTTGTTTGTTAATACTCCAAACAATTGCAGATTCGTATCCAGTACAATCAGCTGCATTTAAACTAACCGATCCTTTATTATTATTCGAAATAAATTTCCAGTTACTTCCAACGAAACATTTTGAGTCAGCAATATCGAAAGAAGTTACTTTAATGTATTCTGAACCAGGAAAGCTTACACTAGTTAAAATCCAGTTTCCTTTAATTGCAACTTGAGATGACTTATCTAATTTTGTAGAAAGTGCATTTGGGTCTGCAGACTTGCATGCAAATAACGAAAGCGCTATCATGCATATAAAAATAATTTTTTTCATTGTTATGGTATTTTATAATTAATACTCCTACAAAGGTACATTGCAAATAATTTGATTTTGTTTAAAAATTATTTTTTTTTGTTTCAAAATTAACACCTCCGACAATTTGTCATTTACAATTACATTGGTATTCTATTTGACTAGATGAGAATCATCAAGTTAAACTTAAATTTTAAAAAATATGACAACAGGTAAAATTAATGTTTCAGTAGAAAACATCTTTCCCTTAATCAAAAAATTCTTATATAGTGATCACGAAATCTTCTTACGTGAGCTAATTTCGAATGGAACTGATGCTACTCTAAAGCTCAAACACCTTATAAGCATAGGTGAAGCTAAAGTAGAATTTGGAAATCCGTTTATTGAAATCAAGGTAGATAAAGAAGGTAAAAAGATCCACATTATCGATCAAGGTTTGGGAATGACTTCGGATGAGGTTGAAAAATACATTAATCAAGTTGCTTTTTCTGGAGCCGAAGAGTTCTTAGACAAATACAAAGATTCTGCTAAAGATTCTGGAATTATTGGCCATTTTGGACTCGGTTTCTACTCTGCCTTTATGGTTGCAGAAAAGGTAGAAATCATTACTAAATCATACAAAGATGAGCCAGCAGCACATTGGACTTGCGATGGTAGCCCAGAATTCACTTTGGAACCAGCTGACAAAACTTCACGCGGAACAGAAATTATTCTTCATGTTGCCGAAGACTCTTTGGACTTTTTAGAAGATTCTAAAATTGCAGGTTTATTGAATAAATACAATAAGTTTATGCCTATTCCGATTAAATTTGGAACAAAAACAGAAACACTTCCAAAGCCAGAAGATGCTCCTGAAGATTACGTAAATGAAACGGTTGAAATTGACAATTTCATCAACAACCCAAATCCAGCTTGGACGAAGCAACCAACTGAATTATCTGATGAAGATTACAAATCATTCTATAGAGAATTGTATCCAATGCAATTTGAAGATCCGTTGTTTCACATTCACCTAAATGTAGATTACCCATTTAACTTAACCGGAATTTTATATTTTCCTAAGTTAGGTTCTGATTTGCAAATTCAAAAAGACAAAATTCAGTTATACCAAAACCAAGTTTACGTTACTGATAATGTAGAAGGAATTGTACCTGAATTTTTAACGATGTTAAAAGGAGTGATTGATTCACCAGATATTCCGTTGAACGTTTCTCGTTCTGGATTACAAGCAGATGGTGCGGTTAAGAAAATCTCAAACTACATTACTCGTAAAGTTGCAGATAAACTAAAAGCGTTATTCAATGAAAATCGTGCTGATTTTGAAGCAAAATGGAACGATATTAAAATAGTTCTAGAATACGGAATGTTGTCTGAAGATAAATTCTACGAAAAAGCAGGTGCATTCGTTTTATACCCGACGGTAGACGACACCTACTTTACTTTAGAAGAATTAAAAGAAAAAATCAAAGACAATCAAACCAATAAGGACGGTAAAATTGTTATTTTATATGCTGGTAATAAAGACGCACAGCACTCTTATATTGAAACAGCAAAAGACAAAGGATACCAAGTACTGTTGTTAGATTCTCCGATTATCTCGCATTTAATTCAAAAAATTGAAGGCGACAATCCAGATATTACTTTTGTTCGTGTTGATTCTGATCATGTGGGTAACTTGATCAAAAAAGACGAAGAAACAATTTCTAAATTATCAGAAGAAGAAAAAGGAAATTTAAAAACTTCTTTAGAAGCTTATATTCCAAAAGCATATACCGTGCAATTGGAAGCAATGGACAGCCAAGCAGCTCCTTTTATCATAACGCAACCTGAATTTATGCGTAGAATGAAAGAGATGAGTCAATCTGGCGGTGGCGGAATGTTCGGAATGGGAAACATGCCCGAAATGTACAATTTGGTTGTAAATACCAATTCTGATTTGGCTTCAAACATTTTAAATACCGAAGACAAAACACACCAAGAGCACTTAGTTAAACAAGCGCTTGACTTGGCTAAATTATCGCAAAACTTACTAAAAGGAGAGGCACTAACTGCTTTTGTAAAACGTAGTTTTGAAATGATTAAATAAGTTTATCCAACTTTATCACTATTAAATCCTGTAAGATTAAATCTTACAGGATTTTTTTTTGAATCAAGTAGGCTAAAAGATATTTTAGAAAACTAAAATTTTATAAAAATTTCAATCCGTTAAACAAGTAGAAATGGCTTATCTTTGCACGCATTTAAAATAAAAAAAAATGGCTAAAACGAATGTTTTAAAAGGAGTTTTTCTTGTAGCAATCGGCGCTTCAAGCTACGGAATGTTAGCAACTTTTGTACGAATGGCTTATGATGAAAATTATACAACTGCCGAAGTTACGACTGCTCAATTTGTTTTAGGAATTACTGGATTATTGCTAATCAATTTATTTCAAAAAATAAAAAATAAAAATACAGGACGAAAAGCAAGTCCAAAAAATATTTTTCATTTGATGCTCGCAGGGACATCAATGGGAATGACCAGTTTATTTTACTACTTGGCCGTACGATACATTCCGGTTTCTATCGGAATTGTGATGCTAATGCAAACGGTTTGGATGGGTGTTTTATTAGAATATTTCTTGGATAAAAAGCTGCCTTCCAAACAAAAAGTACTTGCCGTGGTCATAGTTTTAATTGGAACTGCTTTGGCGACAAACATTCTTCAAAACGAAGTCATTCTGGATTGGCGCGGTTTAGTGTTCGGGATTTTTGCAGCCGCTTCTTTTACCACCACTATGTTTACAGCCAACCGAGTTGCAACCGAAATTTCTTCGGCACAACGTAGCTTATTCATGCTATTAGGTGGTGCTGTAATTGTTTTTACTTTTGCTGCTGTTACACAAATCAGCCCTTTTAATTTAGAGATTTTTGCAAAATGGGGAATCATTCTAGCTTTATTCGGAACCATTATTCCGCCAATGTTAATGAATGCGGGTTTTCCATTAACCGGAATTGGGCTAGGAAGTATTGTTTCGGCATTAGAATTACCAATATCGGTATTGATGGCCTACATTTTACTAAATGAACAAGTGGTCTTTTTACAATGGCTGGGCATAGTTTTAATAATTCTTGCTATTGTTTTAATGAATATTCGTTTAAAGTCATCTTGATATTAAAGCTACAAGAGGTAAAGAAATTTAACCCCGTCGTAAAATACTGTTGCTATTTTTGCTAAATTCGTAGTAAACCTTTTATTATGAATTTACCTTGGCATCTCTATTTAATGGCTCTAATTTATATAATTGCAGGATTAAATCATTTTAGAAACCCGAGAATGTACCTAAAAATCATTCCGTCGTACCTACCCAATCCAAAATTATTAAATCGTCTTAGCGGATTTGCTGAAATTATTTTAGGAATTTTGTTAGCGGTACCTGCTACTACAACTTATTCAGCTTGGGGAATTATAGCGCTTTTAATTGCTGTTTTTCCGGCCAATCTATTTATGGTTCAAGAGCAAAGAGCAAGTTTTGGTTTACCTAAGTGGGTCTTATTGTTGCGTTTGCCGTTGCAAGTTCTTTTAATGTGGTGGGCGTTTCTATATACGTAGTTTTAAAACTATTTTAAAGAAGCACTTATCGCAAATTTGTTTGTCTAATCGCTTAAAATGGTAGTTGTATGAATGAGCTTGTATCCTATTTCAGCACGATTTCTTCATTGCACCGCAGCTTAATTTTAGTGGGTGGCATTACTGTTTTTTGGTTAATCGAAAACAACTTTCCTTTATTTCAGCTGCAGTATCACAAATGGAAACACGCTAAAATCAATTTCTTTCTTACGTTTACTACTATTCTAATTAATTTTGTTTTAGCATTTATATTACTTCAAACTGCCGATTGGACGATAGCCCATCAATTCGGAATTTTACAGTGGCTTCCTGAAATGTCACTTTTACTTTATACCATTATCGGCCTTTTACTTCTTGATTTAATCGGTGCTTACTTGGCTCATTTAGTTGAACATAAGATAAAATTCTTGTGGCGCTTTCACATTATTCACCATACGGACACTTGGATAGACACTACGACTGCTAACAGACACCATCCCGGAGAAAGTGTAATTCGATTTGCCTTTACTGCTTTAGGTGTCTTAATCGTGGGCAGCCCGATGTGGTTGGTTTTCTTGTATCAATCTTTGTCGGTAGTGGCTTCACAATTTAATCATGCCAATATAAACATGCCTAAAAAGCTAGATAAACTATTAAGCTACTGTATCGTTTCTCCCAACATGCACAAAATTCACCATCATTATGTCTTACCTTATACCGACAGTAACTATGGAAATATTTTTTCGATTTGGGATCGATTATTTGGCACATTTACCTATTTACCAACCGACAAAATAATTTACGGAGTAGATACCCATATGCTAGAAAGCGAGCATAATAATCTCGGAAAGTTATTAGAAATTCCGCTAAAAAAACAACGCACGGCACTACCTATTAAAAAAGAATAAAAAAAAGGTGTTTAAGCTGTGAAGTGATTATTATTTTTATTAATATTGGTATGTAAATTGAAAATCAATATATTAATCATTAAACACAAATTTGAATTAATTTTCACGTGATGAAAAAGAGTAACCGAAAAGAATTGAATTGGGACGAAACAGAGAAGGTAGTAGCTTTAGCTCTAGAAGAGAAAAATCCATTTGAAATCATAAAAAAACAATTTGGACTTTCTGACACAGAAATTCTCGAGATTATGAAAAAGAAGATGCCCGCTGAAAAATTTGAGATGTGGAAGAAAAAAGCGCTCGGAAGCAAACCAAAACCAAAACCTGTAAAAATTGATGATTTTGACGAGGATTTGGATGGTAAGTATTATATAAAAAACAAATTCGACTAATAATTTACAAAGCTCCTATTCAGGAGCTTTGTTCTTTTTATAACTAATAGGATGTAACAAAAAACGGTGTTACAAGACCAATTGCAAAACCAACTTATATTTATGAAAAAAATTGTTCTAACACTCGCCCTTTCGTTATCGCTATTGAGTTGTAAAACAGCTGCTGTCTCTACCGCTGGCAAAACCTCCAAAATCGTACAGGTTCACCTCAACTTAAACGATGTTATTGCAGATAAAGTTGCCGTAACCGTCACTCCTCCAAAAATAACGACAGAAGAAATTACGTTCAGTATCCCTAAAATAGTCCCAGGAACCTATTCTGAAGATAACTATGGAAGATACATTGATGATTTAAAAGCATTTGATGCTAAAGGAAATTTGCTTGGAGTTACAAAAACAGATGAAAACAATTGGATTATCAAAAACGCCAAAGTCTTATCTAAAATAACTTACCTAGTAAATGACACTTTTGACACTGAAAAAGGACAAGGTTTTGGGAAAGACGATGTGTTTTCTCCTGCTGGAACCAATATTTTAGCCAACGCAAATTTTGTAGTGAATACTCACGGCTTTATTGGCTATTTACAAGGCAAATTGGATAATCCGTATAAGGTTACAATTACTCACCCTGAAACACTTTGGGGAGCAACATCTATGACAGATGAAGACGCAAGCAATACGATTGACGTTTTTACTACTACTCGATACGCCGATTTGGTAGAGAATCCAATTATGTATTCGAAACCTGATTACACATCTTTTGATGTCAATGGAATGAATATTCAAATTGCTGTGTATTCTCCAACCGGAAAAATTACTGCGGAAAGTATCACGCCAGAAATGAAAACAATGATGACGGCGCAAAAAAACTTTTTGGGTTCTATTGATGCTACAAAAAAGTACAGCGTCTTATTGTATTTATCGACCACAAAAGCAGACGACGCTAAAGGTTTTGGCGCTTTAGAACACCCAACGTCGACGACTGTTGTTTTACCCGAAATGATGCCACAAGAAGAATTACTAAAGTCATTAAAGGACATTGTTTCGCATGAATTTTTTCATATCGTAACGCCATTAACTATTCATTCGAAAGAAATTCATGACTTTGATTACAATGCTCCAAAAATGTCAGAGCATTTATGGATGTACGAAGGTGTAACCGAATATTTTGCAAATCTATTTCAAATCAACCAAGGATTAATTACCGATGATGATTTTTACGGTCGCATGGCCGAAAAAGTAGAGCAAGCAAATGCAATGAACGACACGATGTCGTTTACCACAATGAGTAAAAATGTACTAGAGCAACCCTATAAAGATCAATATTTAAACGTTTATCAAAAAGGTGCTTTAATTGGGATGTGCATTGATCTTATTATTAGAGAAAAAAGTAATGGCAAAAAAGGCATTCTAGATTTGATGCATCAATTATCTAAGGAATATGGAGTTCACAAAGCCTTTAATGATGCTGATCTGTTTGCAAAAATCACAGAATTAACCTATCCTGAAGTAGGAGAATTTTTAAAGGCACATGTTTCTGGAACAACTCCAATTGCATACGATACTTACTTTGCAAAAGTCGGCGTTACTCCATCAGTAATCAAGAAACCAGGAAATGTATTTTTGAAAGGCCAAAAGCCATACATTACTATAAACCCGCAAACCAAAGCAATAATGGTGATTCCTGCAATCGAACTGAATGACTTTTTCACGAACTTAGATTTAAAAGGAGGTGACGAAATTTTAGTAATTAATGATGTTACCTATTCTTTAGAAAATATTTATGATTTAATAACTATCAGTCAAACTTGGAAAGAAAACGACCCGATTACTGTAAAAATTATTCGAAATAAAAAAGAACAGACGATCAAAGGAAAAGTAAAATTACCTTATGAGAACAGCGGCAGCTACAAAGCAACCGATAACAGTAAAAATGCATTGCGTGAGGCGTGGTTAAAAGGCTAAAAATAACGCTTATTGACAAAATACCGAACTAAAAATAGTTCGGTATTTTTTTTATAAAATCAGTTGCGCAAATAGTTTCTTTTCAACAATTTTCTCTATTTTGCACGAAATTTAAAAAGACAATGAAAAAAACTATTATTGCATTGGTATCTGTAATACTCTTAGCTTCGTGCAGCAAAACACCTTCAAAAGACAACTTGCACTTGACAGGTGACATTAAAGGATTAAAAAAAGGAACGTTGTATATTCAACGTGTAATCGATACTAATTTAGTGATCATCGACAGTATTTTAATTGATGGAGATTCTCGTTTTGAAGCCAATCTTGATTTAAAATCACCAGAAATGCTGTACTTGTTTTTAGATCGAGGAGTAACTAACTCAATGGATAATAATCTTTTGTTTTTTGCTGAACCAGGCGAAATGAAAATCGAAACCAATTTGGATGGATTTTTAACGAACGCAAAAATTACGGGTTCAAAAAATCAAGAACTATATGAAGAGTACAAGAAAATGAATTCTCGTTTTAATGACGAAAGTTTGACATTAGTAGAACAAAAGTTTAAAGCGATTAAATACCAGGGACAAAATGTAGTTGACAGCTTAACTGCTAGACAGCAATCAAATATTAAACGTAAATATTTATACGCGACAAACTTTGCCATAAACAACGCCAGTCACGAAATTGCACCTTATATTGCTTTATCTGAGATTTACGACATCAACATTAAGTATTTAGATACCATTCAAAAATCAATGGCACCAAAGGTCGCAGAATCGCTTTACGGTAAAAAATTAACCGAATATATTAAAGAGATCAAAAAGCAGGAATAATACTTTTATAAAACTTATTTAAAAGACGTACTACAGTTGTAATACGTCTTTTTTTTTGAGGCCAATTTGGCATAAAAATCAGGCATAAAAAAAACCATCATATCTCTATGATGGTTTTTAAACTCTGAGCCGGCGGAGGGACTCGAACCCACGACCTGCTGATTACAAATCAGCTGCTCTAGCCAACTGAGCTACGCTGGCGACTCATTACGGGTGCAAATATAAGCGGGAATTTCGTTTTTCCAAAATAAATTTACACTTTTTTATCGTTTTTTTTAATTACAATTCGTTGATTTTAGCAATCAATTGATTTGCAGTTTGTTCCAATTCAACATTGATTTGTTTGAAGTGAACTTTTTTATTTTCTACGTGTTTTTGATTCACTTTTGTGATCAAACTATCAAAAGAAGCGATAGCTTCATCAATGATAGCGTTCGTTTCTGGAGTAGGATTTCCTGAAGTTGATACTTCGAACAAGTAAACTGCTTCAATAATATCTGCTAATACAAAATTGATATCTTTCTTTAAATTCTTAACGTTTGCCATTTTTATCTTTATTAAATTTCGACTGCAAAAGTACACATAATCTTTCTATTACTGACTATGAAATGTAAATTTCTAAAATTGAAGCATTTCCACTGATACCAAACTCATTAAGAGCTGCTGGAATTAGTACGGTATCCCCTTTTTTATAGGATAGCTTTTGTCCTTCAAATTCTATTTCAAAAGATCCTTCGACACACATATAAACGGTAAAGGAAGCTCCGTCCTTTTTTACATTGATTTTATTTTTTAAAGGAATAAAGTTGGTGGTAAAATAAGGACAATCAACCATAGTATTCGATTGATCAATGGTGGTGGTGTATTCTTTCTTCGTTTCTACCTTATTATAGTTAATTGCATCCAAAGCCAACTCTACATGTAATTCTCTAGTATTTCCGTTGGCATCTTTACGATCAAAATCATACAAACGATACGTAATGTCTGAAGTTTGCTGAATTTCGGCAATGACCAAACCAGCCCCAATAGCGTGAACTGTTCCTGTTTCTAAAAAGAAAACATCACCTACATTAACTGTTACACTATCTAAAAGAGAGAGCAATGTCTTGTTTTCTAAATTTTCGACATACTCTTCTTTACTTGAATTTTCTTTAAATCCAACAATAATACGAGCATCTTTGTCTGCTTGCATGACGTACCACATTTCAGTTTTACCAAAAGAGTTGTGTCGCTTTTTTGCCAGTTCATCATTTGGATGCACTTGAATCGAAAGATCCTCTCGAGCATCTAAAAATTTAAATAATAAGGGAAATTGTTTTCCGAATTTTGCATGAACAGCAGTTCCCAAAATTTCATTAGGAAACTCTTCGATAACAGCACTTAATGACTTCCCTGCAAAAGAACCTTGTTTCACCACACTAACGTCTCCTTCTACCGTAGATAATTCCCAACTTTCCCCAGTAATTTTTGAAGTAATTGGTTTATTAAATAGTGTTTTTAATTTTTCTCCGCCCCAAATTCGTTCTTTTAAAATGGGATGAAATTGTAAGGGATAAAAGGTATTGCTCATGATATTTATTTTTTACAAATTAGAAAAAAAATATTCTAAAAATGTGGTACTATTTTCTATAATTACGATACAAATTCGGTAAGTGTTTCTAAAGCTTTCTCGATATGTTTAGAAGCATTCATGCTATCAAATACCATAACAATCACTCCATTCTTATCCACAATATACGTCACTCGACCCGGAATTAACCCGAATAAATGATCGCGAACTCCAAATAACTTGCGAATGTCTTTACTTTTATCAGACAATAAAATAAAAGGCAGTTCGTACTTTTTTGCAAATTTTTTATGTGACTTTGCACTATCACTGCTGATACCAATTACTTCTACTCCTAAATCTTTAAAGTCTTCGTATTGATCTCTAAATCCGCAGGCTTCTGTTGTACATCCTGGCGTGTTGTCTTTAGGGTAAAAATAAATTACCAATGGTTTTCGCCCCACTACGCTTTTACTTTCAAAGACATCTCCGTGATTGTCTTTTGCGCTAAAGTTGGGTATTATATCTCCTATTTTCAATGACATCTATTCTCCTTTATAGGTTACAAAATTCCGTTCTGTCTCATATAAGACGATTTCTAAATCAAAATCGGCTCGTAATCTTTTTTTTATTTTATTCCAAATCACAACTGCAATATATTCGGCTGTTGGATTCAAATTTTCAAATTCGGGTACATCTAAGTTTAGATTTTTGTGATCAAAAGGAAGTTCGACTTCCTCATATATTATGTTCGCTAAATCTTTAACATCTATAACAAATCCAGTTTCGACATCAATTTCACCGGTAACACTAGCGGTCAGTTGGTAATTGTGTCCATGAAAATTAGGATTGTTACATTTTCCAAAAACAGCATCATTCTTCTCAAAAGACCAATCTTTTCGATAGAGTCTGTGTGCTGCATTAAAATGGGCTTTTCGTGATATAGTAACTCTCATATCTGGGATTTAAATAGTGTGATCTTCTAAAAAATGATAAAATTTATCAAAAATAATCTTGAACCAGATGGTATATTTTTGCGGATTTGTAACCATATCTGATTTAATATCTTCAATTTTCATCCATTTCCAAGCCTCTACTTCTTCTGGATTAATCTTTGGTTCCTCATTGCAATAGCCAATCATTACATGGTCTAATTCATGTTCGGTTAAACCATTGTCAAAGGGTGCTTTGTAGATAAAATGAAATAACTCTTTTAAATCGGCGGTAAAACCCATTTCTTCATCGAGTCTTCTGGTTCCTGCTTGGATATTGGATTCTCCTTCACGTTGATGACTGCAACACGTATTGGTCCAAAGCAAGGGCGAATGATACTTATGAGCGGCTCTTTGCTGCAACATGATTTCTTTTTTATCATTCAAAATAAATACCGAAAATGCACGATGCAATACTGCTTTTTCGTGCGCTTCTAATTTTGGCATCAATCCGATTGGTTCATCATTGGTATTAACAAGGATTACTTTTTCTTCTGTCATAGATCATAATTGTTACTAACAAAAATACGAAAAAAGAACCATTTATAAAGGCTATATAAAGTTTGTGATAAGTTTAACTAAGGCGTTAATACTCAAATTTATACCTTTACATGACTGAAAAACAGTGTTGTTTTTTAGTGATCTAAGAATAGTATAAAAACCAAAACTTCTTTTTTGACGTATATAAAAGAAACATAAAAACTTTGCTGTTTGGACTGTAAGTTAATCCAACAAATTACAATGATATCCAAAAAATATAAGCGACCGCAAACGAAAAAATCCTAGTAATTATGAAAACAAAATCGATCCTTTTTAACTTTCTATTTATTATTCCGCTTTTTGTACTACAAGCGTGCGGACAAAATAATCAGACAAAAAAAACAACAATGATGGAAAATAAAATGGAGAAACAAAACAATCCCTATTATTCAAATACTGACACCAAAAAACTGAATGTAACTGATGCCGAATGGAAAAAAGTTTTATCCGATGACATTTATGCCGTAATGCGAGAAGCTGACACCGAACGTCCTTTTACGGGCAAGTATTGGAACGCAGATGTAAAGGGAACATATTATTGCGCGTCTTGTGGAAATTTGCTTTTTAAATCTGGTGCTAAATTTGCAAGTAGTTGCGGCTGGCCAAGCTTCTTTGAGCAAGAAAACAAGAAAAGTGTAATTTACAAACAAGATAATTCCTTAGGTATGGAACGAACCGAAGCCCTTTGCGGCAGATGCGAAGGACATTTAGGACATTTGTTTAATGATGGCCCACCTCCAACAGGAAAAAGATATTGTATGAATTCGATTGCCTTGGACTTTGTACCCGATACTAAATAAAAGAAAAATGAAAAAACTATTTTTACTCGGTCTTTTAGCGCTATCTGTTAGTGCTTGTGGCCAAAAATCGAAAGAATTAAAAATAAGTCCAAAAGGAGCGAACTTAGAAACAATAACGCTTGGCGGTGGCTGCTATTGGTGCGTCGAAGCTGTTTATGAACAATTAAATGGCGTGCAATCTGTGGTTTCTGGTTTTTCAGGAGGACAGAAAGCAAACCCGACTTACGATGAAGTGTGCACAGGAAGAACGGGTCATGCCGAAGTCATACAAATTACGTACGACAAAACGGTAACCAATATTAATGAAATTTTTAAAGTGTTTTTTACCGTTCATGATCCAACTACACTGAACAGACAAGGCGGAGATGTAGGAACTCAATACCGTTCTGTGATTTTCTACAACAGTCCGAGCCAGAAAAAAGCAGCGGAAAGCATTATTGCTGAATTGAATGCAGCCAAAGTATATTCCGATCCGATTGTTACTGAAATAGCGCCGATTGGAAAATTTTATGTAGCCGAAGATTACCATCAGGATTATTATAAAAACAATAAAAGTCAGCCCTATTGTAAAATGGTAATTCAGCCAAAATTAGATAAGTTTGAAAAGGTTTTTAAAGATAAAATGAAGAAGTCTTAAAGTGAAAAGGAGCTGAAACTAAAAATTTCAACTCCTTTTTTTATAATATTAAAACTAAATTTTATTTCGAAGTGCTTCAGCAATCATTAGGGCACATTTTTCACCATCGATAGCAGCCGAAATAATTCCGCCAGCATAACCCGCCCCTTCTCCGCAAGGATACAATCCTTTAATTTGAAGATGTTCGTAGGTGAAATTATCTCTCGGAATTCGCACTGGAGAAGATGTTCTGCTCTCGGGCGCATGTAAAATTGCTTCGTTAGTCAGGTACCCACGCATAGACTTACCAAATTCGGTAAAACCTTCTCTTAAAATTTGAGATAAAAACCCAGGGAAAACTCCTCCCATTTCTACTGAAGTGGTGCCTGGAACATATGATGTTTTTGGAATGTCGGCTGAAACTTTATGTTGCGTAAAATCAACCATTCGTTGTGCGGGCGCTTTTTGGGTTTCACCAGCCAAATGCCATGCCTTTTGCTCAATGCTTTTTTGAAATTCCATTCCGGCCAAGGCCCCATGTTTTTCAAATGGTTTAAAATCTTCTAATTTTAATTCGATTACAATTCCAGAATTCGCTGTGGGTTGATCGCGTTTGGAAGGCGACCATCCGTTCGTAACTATCTCTCCTGGACTTGTCGCACAAGGCGCAATTACACCGCCGGGACACATACAAAAAGAATACATACCACGACCACCCACTTGTTTTACAATTGAGTAAGGCGCTGGCGGTAAATGGTCTCCTCGATAATCGCAACTGTACTGTATTTGATCGATTAACGATTGCGGATGCTCTGCACGAACACCCAAAGCAAAGGCCTTTGCTTCTATTAAAATTTTCTTTCTATCTAATAATTCAAAAATATCACGGGCTGAATGTCCAGTCGCCAAAATTAATTTATTGGCTGCGATAGTTGTTCCATCTTGAATAAGCACTCCTTGCACTTCATTATCTTTTAATAGAATATCTATTACGCGAGTATCAAACAACACTTGTCCTCCAAATTCCTTGATCTTCTCTCGAACGTCTTCAATTATTTGCGGCAATTTATTGGTTCCAATGTGCGGATGCGCATCTACCAAAATATCTGGAGTGGCACCAAAAGCAACTAACAACTCTAAAATTCGAGTGACATCTCCGCGCTTTTTGGAACGTGTGTATAGTTTACCATCCGAATAGGTCCCTGCTCCTCCTTCGCCGAAACAGTAATTTGAATCTTCGTTCACGATGTGATCACGATTAATTGCTTTTAGATCGCGACGACGACCACGAACGTCTTTTCCTCTTTCAATTAATATGGGTTTCAATCCTAACTCTATTAATTGCAAAGCGGCAAAAAGTCCCGCAGGCCCAGCGCCTACAACAAGTACTTCTTGCGCATTAGAGACATCTTTATAAATTGGTAATTCAATTGTTTGCGCAACAAATGATTCCCCTTTCATAAAAACACTTACTTTTAAATTGAATTTGACTGCTTTTTGACGCGCATCAATAGATCTTTTTAAAATACTAACATGTTGAATATCGGCAGCGGCTATCTTTAATTCTTTAGACAACTGCTCTTTAAGCATCGATTCATTGGCGGCAGTTTCTGGAGAAACCTGTAATAAAAGTTCTTTTGGCATGATGCAAAGTTAGAAAAAACCAAAGCATTTACATATTGTTTTTTCGAGTCTGTAAAAACAAAGCCTTTTTCATTTTGTATTGCTTTACAAATGCAAATTGAAAATCATGAAGCTCTATAAACACAGAAGACATAGTCTAATATTCTGTTTTAATTTTACATTAAAGAAAATAAAAGTTTTACGACCTAAAGGATTTCATAAGTAGTACTAATTTCATTTTTAAAACCAGTATACATTCAATAACTAACTAGCTCCTTCTTTAAAAAACACAGCAAATAAATTTTAAAAAATAGTTTAACTTGCCCAAAAATAAAAAATGAAACAATTCTCCCTCTATAATGTATTGTTTATTCTTTTACTAACAACTGCAATCTCAACAATGAACGCACAAATAAAAACAATTCCTTTATGGGAAAATGCTATTCCAAATAGCATCGAAAATAAAGATTATGTAGAAAAACACGAATCAGAAAACGGAACTCTAAAAAGTGCTCGATTGGTGTCGATTCCGACTTTATCAATTTATATTCCCAAACAAGAAATTGCCAATGGAACTGCAGTTCTAATTTTTCCTGGTGGCGGTTACTCTCATTTAGCGATAGACAAAGAAGGTTTTAAAGTGGCCGAATGGTTAAATACTTTAGGCATTACTGCTTTTGTTTTAAAATACCGTTTGCCTAGTAACGTGATCATGACTGACAAAACTGTCGCACCATTACAAGATGCACAAGAAGCCATGCGTTACATTCGTAGCAAGGCTATTGAATTACACCTTAATCCTGAAAAAATAGGAATAGTGGGTTTTTCCGCTGGCGGTCATCTTGCTGCCACTTTAGCAACTCATTTTGCTGATTCTGTTTGTCATACTACAAACAAAATAAGTGCACGACCTGATTTTTCGCTCTTGATTTATCCCGTAATTTCTATGAATAAAGAAACTACGCACTTAGGCTGCAGAGTAAATCTATTAGGAAAATCGCCTTCTGAAGAAATGGTGAAAAAATATTCAGGAGAGTTGCAAGTTACCAAGGACACGCCGCCCGCATTTTTGGTTCACGCCACAGATGACAATGCAGTTCCCGTAGAAAATAGCATCAATTATTACTTGGCTTTAAAGAAAAATAACATTCCAGCAGAAATACACATATACGAAAAAGGAGGCCACGGTTTTGGCTTAGGCGTTCAAGACACTAGCAAATACTGGACACAAGCTTGCGAAGCATGGCTAAAAAGCAATCATTTTAGCAAGTAATAAAGTGCTCTATTTCACCTTAGCTGCTTCATCAAATGCACGTAACGCAAAAGAAGCCAACCAATGTTCTCCTTCATAATTACCATCAACAACCGAAGGCAAAGAAAAATTAAGATGCTGATCTGCTAATGGTTTCAAATAACTAAATTGTTTCGGATATTGCTGAATTAAGCGGTACAAATTCCAAGCACGACTAAAGTTCAATCCATCTAAATGTACCAAATGTCCATCCGTTCGATCTGAAACTTTAGCAACTTCCCAGTTGAAACCTTTAGTAAATAAAGCTGGTGCAAAAGACTGCATCCATTTTAAAAATTCCTTTTCAGGTAAAATACGCTGCATGATTCCCATTTCTTCCATACATGGAGATAAAAAATCAGTACCGCTTGGCTCCCAATTAAAAGGGCAATTTTGATCTTTCTGAAAAAGTCTAATCGCGTTGTCACTAATAGATTTTTGCAATTCTATATTTTTAGAATGAACAGCATAGTCCCAAGCAAAACTAAGTCCAAAAGCCGTATTAGTATGTGTACCAGCACGAACGGGATACACTAATTTAGGCAAAAAATCTAAATACCGTTGCACGACTAAATCACTCAATGGTTGCAGATTTACCGCTAAGTCTTTTGCATACATATCAGTACTTGACTCCAATTCTAATTGCAGCTTTAACAACCACGTCCAGCCATACGTGCGCTCAAATGCTTTCTCGTGGCCTTTATTGAAATAAGCAATTTCTTGTTGAATGTTTTCTTTGGACAAATTGGCTTTTAGTTGAGCAATAATAAAATCACGTTGTGCCAAATCTGGAAATTTACTTAACAAATACACTAAACTCCAATGGCCATGAACCGAAGAATGCCAATCGAAACAACCATAAAAAGCAGGATGCAATACTTTTGGCGAGAGAATTTCGGTGTTATCGATGAGCAGTTGATTTAGTTTATTCGGATATTCTTGCTGCAAACATTTAACTGGTAGACTTGCTAAATGATTGGCTCTTTCGACCGTTAAATGCTGAGCAAAAAAAGTGGTAGAAATAAACATAAACAGCAATGGCATGGTGATTTTCATAGCGGCGATTTTTATCAAATATAAAAAAGAATAGACAAACTTTGTACCTTTACTCCTTTCAAACTTAGAACCGTATTATAATGTCTAGACAAATAAAATTAATTTGGGATTTTCGCGGTCCAGCCGCAGCAAAAACGGCCGAGCACCACGATATTCATCTAAAAGAATATATCGCAATCAAAGAAATAGAGCCCAATATTTCGGGTTTCGAAATTAAAAACGACATGTACGCCATTGCGTTTATGGTGGTAACGGATGAAAATATGATATTGGTAAGAGATGCTTTAAAACCGCATCGAGGAGAATTGTACGAAGAATAAATGCTATCAAATAAAAAATCCAAATTTCAATAAACAGTATATTGAAATTTGGATTTTTTTATATTTTTATCTAAAATTTAATTGGCTACTTCACTAATGAATTTAATACGCATCAAACGCAATTCATCAATATCATAATCGCCATCAAATTCTTTTAAGGCTTCATTTATTTTATCAGATTCTGACTCCATAAAATAATCATGAATTTCTTCTTGCTGGTCTTCGTCTAGCATATCCTCCAACCAATAGCTAATATTCAATTTAGTTCCCGAATACACAATTTGCTCCATTTCTTTAATCAACGTATCCATAGACAATCCTTTGGCTGATGCAATATCAGTTAAAGGTAATTTTCTATCAATATTCTGAATAATATACAATTTATTTGCCGAATTGACGCCTGTGGTTTTAACGACCAAATCATCGGGACGAATAATATCATTATCCTCTACATATCGATTGATTAATGCGACAAAATCTCCACCATATTTCTTAGCTTTTCCTTCGCCAACGCCATGAATATTATATAATTCTGGAATTGTAATTGGATATTTTAAAGCCATATCCTCCAAAGAAGGATCTTGAAAAACGACAAAGGGCGGTACCCCTAATTTTTTAGCTACTTTTTTACGCAATTCGCGCAACATATTCATCAAAACTTCATCGGCTGTAGCAGATGTCTTTGAAGCGGTTACAATAGCATCATCACCAGCTTCATTGTACTCATGATCTTCAGACATCAAGAAAGACGACGGATTTGCAATAAAATCCAACCCTGATTTAGTGATCTTTATAATTCCATAAGTTTCAATATCCTTAGATAAATAGCCTTCAACTAAAACTTGGCGTAGCAAGGCCATCCAATATTTTTCGTCATGACTTGAACCCGATCCAAAAAAAGATTGCGAATCAGTTCTATGCGCTTTAATTACAGCGTTTACACGCCCAATTAAGGTAAAAACAATTTCTTTTGATTTGTAGATGTGCTTGGTATCTCGAACCGTTTGCAGTAATTTGACCACCTCATTTTGGGCTTCGATCTTTGTTTTTGGATTGCGAACATTATCATCCATATCAGCTCCATCTCCAGTTTCACTGCTGAACTCTTCACCAAAATAATGCAATAAAAATTTGCGCCTTGACATTGAAGTTTCGGCATAAGCAACGACTTCTTGCAATAACGCAAAACCAATTTCTTGTTCAGCAACTGGTTTACCAGACATGAATTTTTCTAACTTTTCCACATCTTTATAGGAATAGTATGCTAAACAATGCCCTTCTCCTCCATCACGACCCGCACGACCAGTTTCTTGGTAGTAACTTTCGAGTGATTTTGGAATATCATGGTGAATTACATAACGTACATCGGGCTTGTCAATTCCCATTCCAAATGCAATTGTAGCAACTACTACATCTACATCTTCCATCAAAAACATATCTTGATGCCTTGCTCTCGTCTTCGCATCTAAACCGGCGTGATAAGGCACGGCACTAATTCCGTTTACTTGTAAAACTTCGGCAATAGCCTCTACTTTTTTACGACTCAAACAATATATAATTCCAGACTTACCTTTATGCTGACTGATGAAACGAATAATATCCGACTCTACATTCTTGGTTTTTGTTCGAATTTCGTAATATAAATTTGGTCTATTAAATGATGCTTTAAAAGTAGTAGCATCGACCATGTCCAGGTTTTTTAAGATATCCTCTTGAACTTTAGGAGTTGCAGTAGCAGTTAAGCCAATAATTGGAACATCACCTAACTGTTTGATAATGTGTTTAAGATTTCGGTACTCAGGACGAAAATCATGCCCCCACTCCGATATACAGTGTGCCTCGTCAATAGCTACAAAAGAAATGGTCACCCCTTGAAGAAATTGCACATACTCTTCTTTGGTTAAAGATTCTGGCGCAACGTATAATAATTTGGTTAAACCAGAAGTAATGTCTTTTTTTACTTGCGTTATCTCTGTTTTAGTTAGAGACGAATTTAAAACGTGTGCAATTCCATTTTCTGAAGACAAACTTCGTATCGCGTCCACTTGGTTTTTCATCAAAGCGATCAGCGGCGAAACAACAATTGCAGTCCCTTCTTGAATCAACGCAGGAAGCTGATAACATAAGGACTTACCTCCGCCAGTCGGCATAATTACAAAAGTGTTTTTTTGATCTAAAACGCTCTTAACAACTTGCTCTTGTAAGCCTTTAAATTGGCTAAAGCCGAAATACTTCTTTAATTCTTTATGTATTTCAATTTCGTTTGAATTCATTCTTTATTGTATGGTATTTTGTCTAAATTTGCACCTTATAAAGATACAACTTTCTTTCATACATACAAACTTTAACTATTCTGTTTTGATTACAAAAGAAAATATACTGGCGACCGCAAAAAAGACGATACTCTCTGAAAGCGAAGCCATTACAAAATTAGCCACTTACCTTGACGAAAACTTCAGCAAAGCTGTACAATCCATTTTTGAGAGTAAAGGCCGTTTAATTGTAACGGGAATTGGCAAAAGCGCCATCATTGCGCAAAAAATGGTTGCTACTTTTAATTCGACTGGAACACCTTCACTTTTCTTACATGCTTCCGAAGCCATTCATGGGGATTTAGGCATGGTTCAAAAAGAAGATGTCATTATTTGCATTTCAAAAAGTGGAAACAGCCCCGAAATTAAAGTTTTAGTACCTTTGTTAACTCGTTTTGGAAATACTTTAATCGGAATGACTGGCAACATGACCTCGTTTTTAGCAAAAGGTTCCACTTATGTTCTAAATACAACTGTCGATGCTGAAGCCTGTCTCATCAACTTGGCTCCAACGAACAGCACAACTGCACAACTCGTTATGGGTGACGCACTTGCAGTTTGCTTAATGGAACTGCGTGATTTTAAAGCAGAAGATTTTGCCGTTTACCATCCGGGTGGTGCTTTGGGCAAAAAATTATTACTTCGTGTAAAAAATATGATTGAACACTCTCTAAAACCAATGGTAAGTCCAGAGGATTCTGTTAAAAAAGCAATTTTCGAAATATCAGAAAAACGTTTGGGCGTTACGGCTGTTATAGAGAACAATATTGTAATCGGAATTATAACCGATGGAGATGTTCGTCGCATGTTAAACGACAGAGATTCTATTGCCGATTTGACCGCTAGGGAAATTATGACAAAAAACCCAAAAATGGTAACTTCTGAGACTATGGCTGTAGAAGCCCTAAATATCTTAGAAGATTTTTCGATTACCCAATTAATCGTAACTGACAACGGTGAATACAAAGGCGTTTTGCATTTGCATGATATTTTAAAAGAAGGAATTGTATAATGGCAAAGAAAAACCTTAACCAAATGTCCTTTTTGGACCATTTAGAAGATTTAAGATGGTTACTTGTTCGAAGCAGTGCAGCCGTTGTAATTATGGCCATAGCTACTTACTTTATAAGTGACTTTTTATTTGATACAATCATTTTTGGACCTACTCGCCCGACGTTTTTTACTTATGTCTTTTTCTGTGATTTAGCTCGTGAATTAGGCGTAGAAAGTATTTGCATCACCGATTTATCGTTCATCATTCAGAATACTGAGATGGAAGGTCAGGTCAATATTTTTGTTTGGATGTGTATTTTGTCTGGTTTCATACTCAGTTTCCCTTACATTCTATGGGAAATCTGGAAATTTATCAGTCCTGCACTGTATTCAAATGAAAAAAAACATGCGCGTGTCTTTATTTTCGTTTCGTCATTACTGTTCTTTCTAGGCGTACTTTTTGGATATTACGTAATCATTCCAATGTCGATAAATTTTGTTGCTACCTTTACCATAAGTGATGTTGTAATTAATCAATTCACCATAAATTCATACGTAGGATTAGTAAAAACCAGTGTTTTAGCGGGAGGTTTATTTTTCGAATTGCCTATTATTATTTATTTCTTAACTTCACTAGGCTTAGTCACACCAGTACTTTTACGTAAATATTGGAAATATGCAGTTATTGCAATTTTAATTATTGCCGCCATTGTAACCCCGCCAGATGTAGTAAGCCAGACAATTGTTGCATTACCAATGTTAATTATTTATGAGATTAGTATTTTAATTTCGAAATTTGTGTACAAAAATAAAAAGGACTAAAATGGCAGAGACTATCAAAGAATTCAATGAGTACCGTTCTAAAATGAACGAGAAACTTTTGGCTGATAACAATAAAATTGTAAAACGCATCTTTAACTTAGACACTAATGCTTATGCAGCAGGCGCTCTAGATGTAAAGACCAAAGAACTTTTAGGCCTAGTTGCCTCCGCAGTTTTACGTTGCGACGATTGCGTAAAATACCATTTAGAAACCAGCCATAAAGAGGGCGTTACTAAAGAAGAAATGATGGAAGCAATGGGAATTGCTACGTTGGTGGGAGGAACAATCGTAATTCCGCATTTGCGAAGAGCCTACGAGTTTTGGGAAGCTTTAGAAGAAAGTGCTGAGTAAACAGAATTTCTCAGCGAACTAGAAATAGCTCGCACGATCACTTTCTGAACTTAAATTTAAATCAACCCGGAAATAAACGGAAATCGTTTCTTTATACTGAAGAAGTAAACAACTCAGTAACTAAGTAACTAAGCAACTAAAAAATGAAACTAAGAGCCGAAAATTTAATCAAAACCTACAAAGGACGAAGTGTTGTAAAAGGGATTTCTGTGGAAGTGAATCAAGGTGAAATCGTTGGACTTTTAGGACCAAATGGTGCCGGAAAAACAACTTCGTTTTACATGATTGTAGGATTGGTAAAGCCAAATTCGGGTAATATTTACTTGGATAATATGGATATTACCAACTACCCAATGTACAAAAGAGCCCAACATGGAATTGGTTATTTGGCTCAAGAGGCTTCTGTATTTAGAAAATTAAGTATTGAAGATAACATTTTAAGCGTTTTGCAACTTACCAAGCTTTCAAAAGAGGAGCAAATTGCTAAAATGGAAGAGCTTATATCTGAATTTAGTTTAGAGCACATTCGTACCAATCGAGGCGATTTACTTTCGGGTGGAGAACGTCGACGTACCGAGATTGCAAGAGCATTAGCTACTGATCCAAAATTCATCTTATTAGATGAGCCTTTTGCAGGAGTCGATCCTGTTGCGGTTGAAGACATTCAGAGAATTGTAGCGCAGTTAAAAAACAAAAATATCGGTATCTTAATTACTGATCACAACGTACAAGAAACTTTAGCAATTACCGACAAAACCTACTTAATGTTTGAGGGTGGAATTTTAAAAGCTGGAGTTCCAGAAGAGTTGGTGGAAGATGAAATGGTTCGTAGAGTGTATTTAGGTCAAAACTTTGAGTTGCGAAAAAAGAAATTGGAATTTTAACAACTGTATTTTGCGGTTTTTTTTACATTTACTAAGGAAAATTAATAGATTTTATAAACTTTAAATAAGACTAATTGAAGTCAGAGAAACCCACTCCACAAGATTACGAAAATTGGAGCAATGATCCGGACAATTGGGTTTGGGGTATTTTTTATTTTAACACAGAAGACGATAGATTATTACCTCCAAAAAGAATAAAAGAGTTAGGATGGACGGTTAACTTTGCTAATCCTTATTCCTTCGCTATTCTTTTAGCTATTCTATGTTTAATTCCACTCGCGCTTTTAAATCGGTAATTCATCGCAAGATTTTTTTTCAATAGTGAAATCACAGTTAATAGGGATAGTTGCGGAGATTCCTCGTTTCTGCTAATGACAAAGTTTAATCATAACGCAGACTTACGACAATGATTAAAAATACGCTCGTCACACCATTCACTAATTACTATTCACTACTACTTTTCCCTACTCACTTATTACTATTCACTTATTACTATTCACTTATTACTATTCACTTATTACTACTCACCATTCCCTACTCTCTATCTCCACTAATCTACCGTAATAAACTGTAGCTGCTGCAAATCGCCGTTGTATATATTTACATCTACAGTTCGAACAATTCCGTTAACTGCTGCCTTTTCAGTAAATTGCCAAAACAACCAATTCGGATGTATTTTTTCTCTATAAAAATTATAATTGGCAATCCAGAAAAGATATTCGCTAAACTCTTCTTTTAAAAAATCATCGTAATAACTCTCTCCAGAATAAATAATCGGCCGTACTTTGTAATGTGCCTCTACTCGATTTAACCAGCGATGCAAACCTACTTTTAAACTGTCAATAGATTGCGTTTTTGGTAGCTTTTCAATATCTAAAACTGGTGGTAAATCGCCTTTTTCTAAATGAACATTTTTGATAAAAAAATCAGCTTGTTGTATGGAGTTTTCGTTAGGCCTGTAATAATGATAAGCGCCACGTATCAATTTTTGTTCTTTGGCCGCGATCCAATTTCTTTTAAATTGACGATCTAAGCGGTCGTACCCTGCAGTCGCTCGAATAAAAACATATTGAATCGGATATTCTTCCTCGACGGTTTTAACTAAATTCCATTTTATTTTTTCCTGAAATTCAGACACATCAATTCCCAGTGCTTTTCCTTTATGATTTTCAATCACTTGAATATTACGCACATCCGAAATTCGCTTTGCTTCAGTCTCTACCTTTGTTCCTGCCGTAAAACTGAAGTAATAAGCTAACCCATCACGATAATGATACAAAGCGGTAAAAAAACACGCCAAAAAAAGCAGGAGTAGCATCCGTTTAATAAAAAGACTAAATGAAGAATTTTTCTTCTTAGAATTGCGTGTATAAGTAGCTTTACTTCTTTGCGTTTTTTTCATGATGCAATTACAACTTCTTTTTCAGAAATTTATTATTGAACGCAGACAAAAGCACGTAAGCGATAATCACTAATGCAATTCCTAAAAATTCGTAAAAAAGAACGAGTAAAAATGACAGCAATAAAAAACCGATTTGCAATGCGTTATCTTTAACTTTAAAGTTCTTTATTTTTAAAGAAAACAACGGAATTTCGGCATTTAATATGTAAGCGCTAAACAAAGTAATTAGAACCAAAACCCACTGATTGGTTAAAACTTCGAGTACCACCAAAGACTCTGAATACTGCAAAACCAAGGGCAAGCTTAAAATAAAGAGCGTATTGGCAGGTGTTGGTAATCCAATAAAGGAATCAGTTTGGCGCGTATCAATATTAAAATTTGCCAAACGATAGCAGGAACCCAATGTAATGATAAAACCTACATACGGAAAAAGAAAACTATCTGTAATTTCATGCTGGGCATTACTCATCAAACTGAACATTGCGTAACCTGGAATCAAACCACTAGTAATCATATCTGCAAGCGAGTCCAATTGCAATCCAAGCGGACTAGCAACTTTAAAAAGACGAGCAAAAAAACCATCAAAAAAATCTAAAAATATTCCTAAACAAACAAAATAAAAAGCCATCTCGTAGTCCGTTTTAGAAATGAAAACAACCGCAATACAGCCACAAAAAAGATTTAATAAAGTGATAAAATTTGGAATGTGTTTTTTGATGTTCATTTGTTTTTTAGTTTTATAAAAGAACAAATTTAGCATAATTACCGAATGAGTAGAGTGTTTAAGCTATAGATTTTTGGCAATAGCAGCATCTTTCGTATTATTTCTACTATTGAAGAAGTAAGCTCGGTAAAAAATTATATTTTTGAGGCTACCAAACTATAATTTACTGGTAAAAAAAATACAATTGAGAAAAATCATCCTTCTAAGCTGCCTATCTTTATGTAAGGTAAATTACGCTCAAACCGCTCGTAAATACTCCAATGAGTTTATGAACATTGGTGTGGATGCTGCTGCATTAGGAATGTCGAATACCGCAGTTGCTTCTACTAAAGATGTAAATAGTGTGTATTGGAATCCCGCTGGTCTGACCCATTTAAAAGACCATGAATTAGGCTTGATGCATGCTAGTTATTTTGCTAATATTGCCCAATATGATTATATAGGATATGCTAGCCCAATTGACGAGGAGAGTGCATGGGGAGTTTCAATGATCCGATTTGGAGTCGATGACATTTTAAACACTACTGATTTAATTGACAAGCAAGGTAATATTGACTACAATAGAATTAGTTTATTTTCTACAGCCGATTATGGTTTTACCTTTTCTTATGCTCGAAAACTCCCTGTTCAGGGTTTACAATATGGCGTAAATGCTAAAGTAATTCGACGTATAATTGGAGATTTTGCAAACTCTTGGGGGTTTGGTTTTGATATCGGAATTCAGTTCGAAAAAAATAATTGGCAATTTGGTTTATTACTTCGCGACATTACCACTACTTATAACGTTTGGAATATTGATGAAGAAAAGTATCAAAAAATAGCAGATGCCGTTCCAGGTCAAAATCAAGAATTACCAGAAACTACTGAAATTACTCTCCCAAAAGCACAATTGGGAATCGCCAAAAAATTTCTCATTCAATACGATTATAGTATTTTGGCCGCGACTAATTTAAATATGAGATTTACCCAAACCAACGACATTATTAACTCTGAACTTGTAAGTATTGATCCTGCATTAGGATTAGAATTTGGCTATACTGATTTGGTGTTTTTAAGAGCGGGAGTGGGAAATTTTCAGAATGTTACACAATTTGATAATTCTGAAAAAATAGGTTTTCAGCCGAATATTGGGGTTGGATTTAAATACAACGGAATTCAAGTTGATTATGCTTTGACTGATTTAGGCAATAAGAGCGCTGCATTGTATTCCAATATTTTTTCACTAAAAGTAGATTTAGGCATATTTAGAAAGTAAATCAATCATTATAGTAAGCACATGACAACACCAACCTTCAAAAAAATAATTTTTATAGTTTCATTTATAATGAGTTTCTATTCGGGATTCAGTCAGAACATCGCATTAACCGATCAAGCGAAAATAAGTGTCTTGACTTGCGGAACAGGAAATGAATCGTATTCTTTATTTGGACACACCGCCATACGCGTTCAGGATTCGATACATGCGCTGGATGTTGTTTATAATTACGGTGCTTTTGATTTTAGAACTCCCAATTTTGTAGCAAAATTTGCCAAAGGTAACTTGCAATATTTTGCGATTGCCAATTCCTTCAGTGACTTCCTATCTAATTACACCGACGAAAAACGATCTGTTTACGAACAACAATTAGAGATAAACAGTGCAGAAAAGCAGCAAATCTTTGATAATTTAAATCACACTTTACTATCTAACGAGCGTTTTTACACCTATAAATTTATAGATAAAAACTGCACTTCAATGGTTGTAGATCTCATCAATAAATCACTAGGAAGCACCGTTATAGTAAAAAAAGGAGATCTAGAGACAACGTATCGTTCTGTTTTGTTTCCTTATTTTGAAGGACATTTTTACGAAAGATTAGGGACTAGCATTATTTTCGGAATGAAGGTAGATGAAAAAGCGACTCGTATTTTTCTTCCATTCGAATTAAAAAGCAGTTTAGCTAAAACAAACTACAAGAATGAAAAATTAGCCGGAAAGTCCGAAGTACTTCTCTCTTTTGAAAAGGAAGTAAATACTTCTATGTGGAATAACTGGTACACCTACTTGGTCATTTTGGCGTTAATTCTGGTCCTTAACAAAAAAGCCATTGATTTTACGTACTTAACAGGTATGGGTTTGCTAGGTGTTTTCTTTATAGTGATGGGTTTTTACTCTGATCATCAGGAACTGGCCTTCAATTATAATGTCTTACTTTTCAGTCCAATAGTATTGATTTTAATTGTGTTCGCAATATTTCATAAGAGAAGTTTAGTTTATAAAACAGTCCTTTTACAGATTGTTATACTCTTAATTTACGGCATATTTATCGCAAGCAAAGCTCATTTTATAATTGTATTGCCTTTATTACTAACAACACTTATAATTTTAGTAAGAATTGCGGTTCGTAACGCAAAAAGAATTCCTATAATTATCTAAGAGTTCTGTGGGTTGGAATTTTAAAAACTAAAGTCGACCAAACAATCTTAATTCACTACTTCGCTTTTGTAAGTTATTTGATCATTAACTTTAATAAAAGTTATTGACCACGATAAAAAATAACGGTAGTAATTGTTTTAAAAGTTATACTTAAGTCTAGAAAAATACTTCGGTGTTTAATGTAGTACAAGTCATATTGCAACTTTATTAAACTTTCCTCTATTGATTCGCCGTAAGAATAATTGACTTGTGCCCAACCCGTTAGTCCTGGCTTAATAATATGACGTGTTTCGTAAAAAGGCATAATCTGTGCTATTTCGCGAACGAAAAAAGGTTGTTCTGGCCTCGGTCCGATTATGGCCATGTCACCCTTTAAAATATTGAAAAATTGCGGAAATTCATCTAACCTAGTCTTGCGCATCATTTTTCCAAAAGTAGTAACACGGCTGTCATTGCTCTCTGCAAAAGAAGCTAGGACAGTGGGAACGGTTTGGGTCATCGTTCTAAATTTGTAAATTTTAAAAACGACACCATCTTTACCAATCCGCTCTTGTGTATAGAACAAAGTGCCTCGATTTCCGATTACGTTCCCGCACCAAATAACAGGAATCAATACTAAACAACCGATCAATCCTACGATCGAAAGCAAATACTCTATAATTCGCACCACCGACAAGTATAATTTATTGTTATTACTTCGACTAAACGGAAAAAAACGATAGAAATCTCTCCCGATAAACTGAACGGGAATTCGTTGTGTTTTACTTTCGTACACTTGACTGTATTCTCGGATTACTTTGCCAGATTCCAATAATTTCAATAATTGTTGGTATAGTTCGGCTGTAATTCCATCCGTTTTTTGAGAAGCAATTACAATTTCTGAAATGCCATTTTTTGACACAAAGAAAGAGAGATCCTCCTTCGGAACTGATTGTAAGAAAGATGTTTGCTCCAGATTTGAATCATCTGAATTTACATAGCCAATTATTTTGTAGTGCGGATCAACGCTTTCTAAACCTTCAACTAATTCTTGGACTTGATCTTGGTCACATATCAAAAGTACATTTTGACTAAAACGATTCGAAGCTAAAAAATAAACATAGAATTGCCTCCATAATAATAATCCGCCCATGATACAGATGTAAAAAACCAGAATTGGCAAACGCTGTTTAGGTAGTTCTGGAGTCAAAAACGGAGTAAACAAGTATACAAAAATTGTTGTGGTACTTGCTAACAAGGTACTTTTTAAAATATAAAAGTGATTACTTGCTACTTGTAAGTTATACATTTCGAAAATAGAGCCAAAAACACTTAGATAAATAAGCAATAAGGCAATTTTTGAAAATTTATGATCTGTGAGACTGAAATATTCGTAATTAAACAAATATTGCACCAAGGCCAACATTATAATAACAACCACAGCATCCATCAAACGCAGAATCATCTTGCGTTCTGAGATCTCAAAGTGCATTTTTGTAGTTGATTTTAACGACATTAGTAGAGGGCTTTCTATTGATTTGGCTGAGCAAATATAAAAATTAAATCAGTTTTACCGTTAAATCCCAGCTTTACTTTCTTCTTCGAGTTTATTATGTAAGCTAGAACTTCGCTTCAGATCAATTTGTAACAGACACAGTGCATAAATAAAAGCAGGTGCAGCCGTTCGCATAGCGGCATGATTAATCGTCAACAACCAAAAGATAAAAAAAGAAAAAAAGTAAATATTTTGATAATTATTAAAGTAAAATAAGAAAGGGGTAAACAAAAGTATCAGCAAAACAGCGACTCCAAACATACCTTGTTCCGATAAAAGTCTAGTAATTTCATTGTGAGAGGCAACTTCTTGACCAATCATCTTTTCTCTATATGATTTACCTAGTCCAACACCAACTCCGAACATCGGATTGTCGGAAAATAATTGGAGCTCATTGTTCATTACCTCTTCACGACCTCCTAAACGATCTTTTTTAACGCGACCAGCTGCATCTTCATTGGCGTATCGTTTCACAATTAAACCTCCAGTTTGTATAATACTATAACTCCAAATGCTGAAAATCAATCCCATTGTAAATAGAAAAATCCATTTCAACTTCGATCTTCCTTTTGAATTTCCAAATAGATAAGCAGCAAAAAGTGCTACTGCAATCATACCTATTCCTGTCATCACGCCTCCTCTGGAAAAAGTAACTAAGGCGCGGTAACTTACGACAATAAACAACAATCCATTAACCGCGATTAGTAACTTAGTTTTGGACATAAAAACCAACTGACAAAAAAACACAAACATGCCCAGTCCTAAAATAGTGGAAACTTGGTTGGGACCAAAACCCCCAGAAGTTTCAAAATTAGATTGTGTTCCTGTAATTACATCTTGAACACTGGGATTGTACAGTACTAAATAGGTTAATGTACTGATCACCGGCAAACCGATTATGACAATAATATTCTGCAATTGTTGGTAATTCAATCTTCTTTGGTAACAATAAATGGCACACAAACCCAAACAAATTGGACCTGAAATATTGAAAACAATTGCTTTACGTACTTCGAGCGTTGCATCTTCATAAAGCATGGTCACTAAAACTCCTGGAATTAAAAGTAAAAGATAGAGCCAGTACACGAAGGACCTCTTAGAAAAGCCACTGAAAATAAAGCCAAGTAACATTAAAAGTGACACTACTACTTTGATATACTCGTTATTTAGGTTACCTCCTGTCATTCGCAAGAAAACCTCCACTCCGATTAAATACCCCGAAACGTATAGTACTTCATTGCTTCTATTCTTGTTCGAAATAACATAGTAGAACCCAAAAAGAACAATTACTACAGCATATATCTTTGATAAGAATGGAATAAAAAAAATAGCCGCTGCAATAACCACATGCAACAGTACTAAACTAATATATTGTCTTTCTGATTTATTCATCTGTAATCGTTGCTTCTACCCATTGGATGTATTTTTGAATAACGGATCCAGCTGAAAATTCACTTACTATTTTTTGAAATAAATTAGTAGCCAAACGTTCTCGAAGTAACTGATCGTTAATTAATGCAACTAAGCTATTAAAAAACAACTCTATATTTCCTGAAGGAACTAAAAAACCACTTATTCCATCAGTCACTACAGCTGAAATTTGACCTACATTCGTTACCACAACTGGCTTTTGATTCAAACCATACTCAAGTAGCGCAACTGGAAGTCCTTCTGAACTCGAAGATAAAACTGCAATTTCAGCTTGTTCTAAAACCCACTCCACGTCGCTGCATGAACCATATAAAAACACACGATCTTCTAACTTTTTATGCAATATAAAGTCCTTTATTGTACTCGAATACCCATCTCTAAAATCTTTTCCTACTAAGTGGAAAGTCCATTCTGGATATTCACTTTTTAATCTTTCGGCTACTTGCAGCAAAAGCAAATGATTTTTTTGTGGTCGTAAGTTCGCCAAACAGACAATGCGCTTACCGTCTTTACCTTTTAAAAAGGTAGTGAGAGCAGTCCCTTTTTCAGAAGCAGTAAAATTAGGTAAATAAATTGCGTTTTTGAAATGCAGTACATTCTTAGACCATTTTTTTAAATTATGATTTACCGCTATAATTCCGCTAAAGAAATAAGAAGAAATACGCAAAAGTTTTGTTGATCGATCTTCTAAAAAATCACTGTTACCATAATGGTCGTGCCACATTATTTTCATTTTTGGCATAAAAAATTTAAACATTACAGCTGTAAAAAAGGAAGAACTGTGCGCGTGAATGATATTGACACGATTACTTTTAATGAATTTTCGCAACTTTAAAATTGCATACACATCTAAACTGCTTTTTTTAAATAAGCAGCTGTAGGCAACTTGCTCTTTTATTTGAGTTTTCAAAATTCCTTCTTTTCGTGTAGCGACCAAACCCGAAAACGCAATAGTGTCGGCAAGACTATTAGCATATTGTACTGCCATGCGCTCCGCTCCACCAGCTTCCAAGGAATCAATAAGCTGGACGATTCTCATACCTTTAATAATTTTTGAATTTCCGCCTCAAAATAATCTAAGGTATATTTTCGTGACCAAGTTGCCGCCAGAATTCGTTTATTTTCAAAATTATTTTTATTACTAATCAATTGCTCAATCGCTTGCACATCAGTATCCAAATCCAACGTCAATAAAATACCACGGTTTCCATAATCAATCATGTAGGGAACACAAGATACGCTGGTTGCTGCTGGAATACAGCCCCAAAACATCGCTTCAGCAACCGCTTTCGGCCAACCTTCACTTTTAGATGCCAAAACTAAAATGTGGCTGTTTTGATATGCTTCTTTGAGAGCAGTTGCATTTTGATTGCCATGAAAAAATACGGCGTCAGCTAAGTTGTTATTTTTTACAAATTGCATTAAATCATTTTTCAACGGACCATCTCCATACACATCAAGCTTTACATTTCTGCCATTTCTTAATAACTCTGCAGTGATTTCAATCGCATACATCGGATTTTTACCTGAAACTAAAGTGCCCACATAAAGCAATCGAATTGCATTCTCTGTTTCTAACGCATTTATAGCTATTATTTCAGACTCAGCATAGGAAGCCGTAAAAAAAGGCTTTATGTTTTTTGACTGTCCTTCCCATTCACCATAAACCAATACTTGCATGTTCTTGGTCAAAAATGTATTGCTTAATATCCACTTTTGCAATCTATAACTCCAAGGTTGTGTACTTTTCGGATCCCAATTTCCAGCATATTTTGCAGTTTTTATTTTATTAGGAAATAATAGCTGAACCAGACAACCCAATAAACCGATATTGCCTGGACAACGCAAATGAATGTGATCCGCGGAATGCATGGCATTATAAATCTGCCAAATAACAAATGGGAATTTAATCACTGTTTTAATAACTTCATATAATGAAGTCAAAGATAGTTCCGGAATTTCTCGAAAATCTATTGCCGCATTTTGATACGGTAGGTCGATTGTTGACAATTCAATTTTAGTTATGGGAGCTACTATACTAACTATATCTACATTTTTTAACCAAATATTCATTTCCCGCACGTACGGTGCGTAAGCAAAATATTCATCTTGAACTCTAATATGATTGACATGGGTTATTATGCAATAAGTCAAATTCCAAAATTTATAAGATTATTAATTACAACTGTCGGCTCTAGATTATTTTTGAAATAGCTTAAGGCATTTGCCTCCATTTTTTTACAAAGTGCTTCATTACTGATCAGTTCATTTAGTACCACAGAATAATCTTCTAAAACATTTTCACGAACGTAAATTAAATGAACTCTATCTATTAATGGATTTGGTAATTCATTTTTGTGCTTTGTTGAAATAATAACTTTGCCAAGTGCCAAATACTCTCCTAACTTCCAACCATGACAATATAAGACGGCAGGTGTGTTAAAAACAAATTTTGATAACTGTGTTTTTGATAAATATGTTTTCAAATTATATCGCTTTAAAATTAAATTGCGGTCGAAGTCCATATTATTCCCGTCTGATCTTGGCGCAAATCCCCCCTCGAAAATTATGCTATTATTTAATTTACATGCATTGATAAAATTTAATCGATTCATATTTGTCTCTAATTCCTTTTTCCAAATAGAGCTTACGAAGAAAACGCTATTATTGCTAGCAACCGACTTATGATAATAATCTTCAAGTGGCAATCTTTTATACTGTCTCCAGTAATTCGCCAAATAATTTCTCTTATTTAATAGAAATTTACGAAATTTAAAAGTGTGTTTTAAACCAAAAAAAAGGGTTTCATACAGACCCCATATTTTTATACCAAAACTAGGTCCGATAGGTACGATCTTGAGATTTGAATACTTTGAAATAAGTTCAAAATCGTAATTGATCTTTCCGTAAATATCACACCACGCCAATTCATCTTCCCAAATCAGATTTGTATCTCTCGAATCTATCACAACCTTCAATATTTTAGTATTCTTATATTCAAAAATGATCGCAAATGTATTTTCCTTAAATTTTGGAAAATTCAAAGTTGTAAAGCAAATTCTATCTCTGCCAAAGAGCATTTCTAAACCTTTTAAATAAAAAGAATCATAAAAAACATTGCACAAACCATATATGGAAACTTTCTCTATTCTATTCATTACTTGACGGTTTATTAAAAAATAGACTCCACCAGCCTACAAAGCGACCTAAAGCTTCAGTAAAAGCTGCTTTTTTTTTTGGTGTGGTAAATGTATTAGAAAATCGTATAACTGTTAGAAGAATCGTGATGGTATGCCATTTAAACTTGTCTTTAATAACAGGATTAGGGTTTTTAACGCGCCAGACGTACCACCCATTTCTAACCACCATCTTACCATATTGATGTTGGTTCGGACGACCTGATGGTTCGTGGTTGTGTACCAATTGGGCAGCTGTGTTTAAGAATAACTTTCCTGTTTTCGCTAGTCTTAAACTAAAATCTGCATCTTCATATAAACCATAACCTTCAAAATAGGTAGAAAATTGAAATGAATCAAATACTTTTTTTCTAAAAGACGAAACACCACCCATTAACTGTTCGACCTCATATATTTTCCCAGTAGGTGGCAAGAAACCAATACTTCTGCCATGAGAGAATAAAGAAGAATATCCTGGAGGACAATCACTATCAAGTCCTAATTTCTTTCGTAAAACAAATCGACTACCATCTGCTCTTTTCCACTCATCAAAATAAAACTCATTTATTTTTGGCTGATATGCTTTTCCAACATTATTCCACTGCGTTTCATTAGTAATGTAACCTCCAACCCCTAATGCTTCTGGGTAAATTTTGTACGTTTGGAGTAACCGTTCGAAGTAATCTGATTTTAAAACAGTGTCATCATCTAAAAAACAAACTATTTCGGAAGATTCGGAAACCTTTGAAATTCCAAAATTTCGTTGTTTAGTCAAGCCTCTGTCTTCATCCGCAACAAAAAAATAATACAAATGGTCAAATTGATTTTCTTCTAAAATAGTTTCCGTTTCTTGATTCGTTGAGCCATCAATAATTAAAATTTCATTCGGGTATAAATTTTGCTCCTTAACCGATTGCAACAATTGAAGCAAGGACTTGGGACGCATGTACGTACAAATGATTAGAGAAAATTTCATTATTTTTCATTTAATTTATTAGCCCAAAACAGACTTTTTTCCCATTGCTTTCGAAAATTAACATAATATTTAAAAGGATTTTTAATAATTTGACGCTTGTAGTATTTGAAAAACAAAACCGTTTTATAACCCAAGCGTTGCTCTTTCGTCAAATGTAATAATTTATAAAGCATGATAGTTGGTGAAGGTTTGGGCTGTAGCATTTCTTTGTGCCATTGTAATTCTGGCTTTGTTCTAAAACCACCAAGTGGAGCTTTTAAGTGTAAAATCTCCAGAATTGGAACATAGATAACATCAATTCCCCGATTTCGCAACTGCATTCCAAAATCAGCATCTTCTCCGTAACCAAATTCATAGCCAAGATTAAAATGCACCTGTGATAGTACATTACTTCGTAAAAAACTATTACCAGACCCAAATATTCCAGCTTGATTTGCAACGTTACAATCTTTAATCTCATTAGATTGCATATAAGCAGTACTTATACAACTTACTCCATAAATTGCTAATAATCCTAGCGTTTTATCCAATAAATCAACATCAAATCTATTGTCATCATCATTTAAAAATACCCAATCACTAGTTACTTCTGCTAATGCCAAATTTCTAGCATTGCAAGCGCCTGCCTGATGCGTAAAAGTATGTTTTATAGTAAAAGGCCATATTTCATTTTTTAAATAATCTAATTCGGAGGTACTTCCTTCATCTGGATTCTGTTCAATTATGATGACATTTTGAGGTAAATGAGTTTGATTTTTTAAATCAACCAGAACATCATACAAATATTTTTTTCTTCCTATAGTCGGAATGATGACGTCAATCGTTTTGTTATGAACAACTTTTCGAGATGACTGTATTGTGATAGAATCAAAAGTATTCGCTGGAATTTTCCTTTTTCTATAGAATAGTGCTTTTAAAAAAGCAAGTAAGGGTATTCTTTTCTCGTAAATAAATAAATTCAACAATAGCAATAACAGCCATCTGGTTCTGTAATGTTGCTTCACAAATTTAAATAACTCCGCTTCTTTCGCTGCCTTTTTATCGGAAATGCATGTGGAGATTGTTTCTAATAATTTCGGTTCGGAATAGCAAAAAATGCCCAATGGCATTGCTAATTTAGCAAAAGATTGTAAAAAGCATGCGAAATTTGTATTTTGTGGAAAACAACTTTTTATAGCAAGAAATACTGCAGCATATGCGCCACCAACATCTGTGCTCAACTGCCAAGTTGGATAAGAAACTTCTTTATTTATTTTTATAAAAGGAGATTCTTCGACATAGCCGATTGTGTCGCTCAGATAATTAGCATTGTCAGTAGTGTACGAAGCCACTATCTTTTGATGGTGAAAAATTTCAGCTAAAGCACTAGCATTTAGATTTTCTTTTTGGGAAATATGACACCAAATTAACAATTGATCAGGGTATTGCTCCGCAGCAGCAAATAAAGTCGACACAATATTTTCTGTTGCCAAAGCGAGTTTGTCGTCAGAAGTTTCTAAAGACAAGACCTTGAAATTATTATGATAAATTACAATCATTATTGTTTTTTATTTTATTATTTATCGCACTTTCTACCAGAGTACAATTCACAATCTTTTCACCTCGACGAAGGAAACATCGCACTGGTAATAACTCGTCAAAACTTCTCGCGTAAAATTCCTCGTGCCTCGGAATGACATACACAATCGTGTCATCTCGACGAAGGAGAGATCGCACTCGTAATTACGCTCTAAAACCAATAGTGTGTGATTCCTCGTGCCTCGGAATGACAGAATAAATCAAACTAAAGCACTTCCATTACTCAAAAATCTATCATTTAAAAATTCAAAAGTAGGATTGAACTCCCTTATCAAATTGAGCTTTTTACTTCTTCTCCATCCTTTCAACTCTTTTTCTCTTGCTATAGCAAGTTGTATCCAAGAATGCTTCTCATAATAAACTAAAAATTCAATATTATACTTAGCTGCAAATGTTTTATTACCTTCAAGAATATTTTTATGATGCTGTTCTAATCTTAAATTTAAATTATTCGTCACGCCAATGTAAAAAGTAGAGCGGTGTTTGTTGGTAATAATATATACGTGATAAACATGAATTCCTTCCTTAAATTCTAGCATAAAGATTGATTTTTTAAACTAAATTAAAATTTCATAAAAGCTCATTTATTGATTTACTTTCTCTGGCTCTTATTTCCGCGGAATGACATACACAACTTTGTCATCTCGACGAAGGAGAGATCGCACTCATAATTACGCTCTAAAGCCAATAGTGCGTGATTCCTCGTACTCCGGAATGACATTCACAATCTTGTCGTCTCGACGAAGGAGAGATCGCACTCGTAATTACGCTTCAAAACTTCTCGCGTGTGATTCCTCGTACCTCGGAATGACATACACAATCCTGTCATCTCGACGAAGGAGAGATCGCAATCGTAATTACGCTCTAAAACCAATAGTGCGTGATTCCTCGTGCCTCGGAATGACAAATAATCACACTAATTCTGGCGGAAAGACAAAATGATTTCTTCGTAATACTTAATATTGTGAAAGGCTATAGCGTCAATATCAAAATTTTGTTCCACTCTAATTCTAGCGCGTTTGCCTATTTCTAGACACAGCAAATCATTTTTTAGCACATCAATAATTCTTTGTGCATACAAACCATGGTATTCTGGATGTACTAAATAACCACTTTCTTCATCTACAATCAATTCCTTTGCCCAGCCAATATTACTGTTGACTACCGCTTTTTGCATCGCCATAGATTCAATAGTTACCATGCCCAAAGTTTCAGCAAATGTTGGAAACACACAAACATTTGCCTTTTTAATATAATTTTGCACCTCATCATATGCTACTTTTCCTAAGTATTGAATGTGATTTAAATCATCCTTAGGAAATTGTTTGATCAAAAGTTCCCAAGTTGAACTAGATTGCGTCTTTATATCAGCCGCATCGCTTCCTATTAGAACCAAATGTGCATTTGGACATTGTTGGCGCACTTTTGCGAAAATTTCGGAAAGTTCTAAAACTCCTTTTTTTCGTATAATTGTACCCACGTACAAAATCAAACCATTTTCAAATTCGTCGGGTGTTGTATTTTCAAATTGTAGCAAATCTAGTCCGTAGTGAATGGTCTCGATTTTTTTATTTTTTATTTTAAATAATTGTTGAGACAAATTACCCGCAAATACTGTTGGCGCAACAAAAGCGTTCGCTCCGCTAACAGCTAATTTTTCAAACCAAAAATTTTTTAATTTCTGTTTGCGCTGTTCCAAATGGCAAAAATAAGTATCACTTCCGTGAAAGCGAATTACCAGCGGGACTTTAAACTTCATAAAGGCCGTTATTCCGGTCCAATCTGGCGCTTCTACTAAATTTATTTTTTCAAGTGAAACAATTTTATTCACATAAGTTTGAATGTGTTTTCGATAAAAAAACCACTTGGTAAAATGATACTTTTTATCTGCAATTAAATGAAAATGAACGCCATCTTCTTCAAAAACAACGTCTGAATTTTGTCCATAAATAAAAACGGAAACCACTATTTCTTGCTTTACCAAAGCTTTAACCAAGTTATAGACGCTAGTGCCTAAGCCTGCAGCATGTCTGACTTTGGGATGTGGATATTCGGGCGTGATAAAACCAATGTGCATTGTTTATTCTAATTTACGTCTTGTTAAAAACTACGCAGTAATCGACTCCTTTAAAAGAATACGATCGATAGCTTGCCATATTTTTTCCGAAGATTTTGCTGGTGTTTCTCCTGCAACGATTTCAAACCATTTTTGAGCATTTTCGACCACTTGCGCAGAGTTACTCAGTGATTCTTTAATTTTATATTCAATTTCATTAGCGCTATTTAACCACAAAACTGAATTATTTAGCGGCATAGATTTAAAATGTATATAATTATAAATTTTCTTCGTCGACCAATCGCTTTTTTCGTTCTTAGAAATATCATAATTGATAAAAGCACAAGGTTTTTGATGTGCTGCATAATCAAAAACCATCGATGAACCTAAATTAACGACCATTTCTGAGTGAAGTATAGTGTTTGTCTGCAAACTAGTATCCTCTACTGTTGGTAATACTGCATTCCAACTTTCGCCTATCTTTTTCCATTTAGGATTAATTGAAACAATAACATCATTAAAGTCTTTTAACACTGAGTCAAATCTGCTTGAAAAATCAACTGGACATCTTCTAAATATAAGCCCTAGTGCAAACCCTTGTTTATTTAAATTATAAACAGCTGTTGCAACATTTTCTAAATATTTTGGGTCATCTGGACAAGTAGTGATATCGTCTCCTGAATAACAAATGTATTTTTTATTTAAATCTAATGAGTGCTCTTCGTAGAACATCTTTCTTGTTTTCATTAGCGAAAAATCATAATGATTTTCAAATTGAGGAGTTCCAGTTATAAAAACTTGATTGCATTTGATATATGAATAATAATAGAGAAGTTCTTTTTTCATGTGTTCACTCCAAACAAAATAGTAGTCAGTTTCTATTAGCAATGTCGCTTTTGGTAAATTATCCCACGAAAAAATAAAGCATGCTGTAGGAATTCCTAAAACTCGTGCTGCCAAAATGGGTGCTATTGCCGTCATCGGTCGCTGATTAGTACAAAAAACAAGAGCTGGCTTTTCTGTCCTTAAGGTAGCGATGCACTCTCTATAATATATGGTGTTTTTTTCAGCTCTTTTAATCTTAGCTCTTAACCTTTCTAGTCCTTTGTCATTATTATGGAGTTGCACTACTATATGAGTCAATATACTTTTAATACATTTTTTTAATGTAGCATAAGAAAAAGGGAAACGATACGTATCGTAAACAAAATCATTTGTTTTTTTTATAAATAAATTGAGCTCTATTTGCTTCCTAGCATTTTTAAAAATTTCGGTCAATCGGTGTGATTTTGAATTTTGTATATCAACTGAACTAAATCCAAGAGAAGCTAGATCAAATGGAGTATTATTCCAATAGATAGTTTCAAATCCTTGTTCTTTCCCTTCTTTAAAAAAATTTGAAAAAGCGAAGTTTTTAAGGCCTATTCCGTCTGGTAACAGCACAAATACTTTTGATTTATTACTCATAAATTATCTCGAAATTGTTTTTGATGATTGATTTGCCAAATATCTGAATTTTGTAAGCATTGTAAAAACAAAGCGGCACTATTTCCTGATCCAAAATCGGCACTTAAAACCTTAGTTTGATGGCTATCGATATGATTCAATGCTTTAATAATCTCTGCTTTCGAATAATCGACATTAATGATTTCATTATAAAAAGACCTGTTTTGTTGTCTCGTTCCGATATTGATAGTCGGAATTCCGTAATAAGGTGCTTCTCTAATACCAGCACTACTGTTACCAATTATGAATTGTGCGTTTTTTAGTAATGTTAAGAAATATTCAAATCGGATTGATGGAAATATTCTAAATCTAGAATTACTATTAAGATTCTGATATGCATCGATTATATACTGGCTTCCTAAATCGTTATTAGGAAAAATAACTATATAATTATGAAAATCTTCTTCTAAAGCAGCTACAAAATTCGCAGTATATTGTTTCATTTCATTTGATTCTGTCGTAACAGGATGAAACATAACAATGGCGTATTTTTCAAAAGGAATTTCGTAATATTTTTTAACAACCTCTAACTTTGGTAGACTTGTTGAAAACATAATATCGACATCGGGCGATCCGATTGTAAAAATAGATTTTTCAATCTCTCCCATTTGGATTAATCGTTTAGCTGCTTCACTATTAGAGACAAAATGAATGTGACTTAATTTGCTAACGCTATGTCGAATTAACTCATCTACTGTTCCCGAAAGTTCTCCACCTTCAATATGTGCAACCAAAATATTATTTAACGAACCCACAATAGCACCAGCCAAGGTTTCAACCCGATCACCATGTACTACAATCAAATCTGGTTGTATTGTTTTACAATAAATGGATAAACCTGCGATGGTTTTTGCTAAAGTCAAATCCATGGTAGTTTCGTGCGTCTGATTTTCAAAAGTGTGAACGTTTTTATACTTACAACGTTCAATTTCAATCAAGGTGTATCCGTATTTTTCTTGCAAATGCATTCCAGTTACAAAAACGAAAACCTCAAAATCTTGATTATCTTCAATAGAGGCTATCAGTGATTTTATTTTTCCGAAGTCGGCACGAGTTCCTGTTAAGAAGAGAATTTTTTTCATTTTTAAAACTTCGGTATGCTAATTTATAGATTATAAAATGGTACTTTAATCTACTTTAAATAGTATTATATTATTCTGTTTTTTCTTCTAGTTCAGAAGTTACTCCCGACTGCGCTCGATTTGACAAAAACTAAACTTTCTAATTAACTATTCATCGTCATGTCAAGCGCAGGCGAGACATCCATACTATAACGAAGCGTTTTCAATTAAAAATCAATCTTGACTGCGCTAGATTCGACAAAAAAACCAAACTTTCAATTTACTTACTCACTGTCATGTCGAGCGAAGTCGAGACATCCTCCCAGCATACTTGCTCATCATTCTCAATATTTTTTGTAGCTGTTTTACCAAGAATAGCATTATAATGTTCTGCTAAAATTTTCCCTGTTCCTGGACGTTTTACCCAAATATTTTCTTTAGTAAAAATATCTCCTTCTTTTACAGCTGCAATTGTACAAACAGTGGCAAAAGCAAAATCAATGGTAACTTGTTCTTCTGGAGCTGGCTCTTTTTTCCCACCACGCATTAGAGCAATTTCCTTACTATAAACAATTAATTCTATGCAGGTTTTTTCATCCATACTACATACAATATCAGGTCCACTGCGTTCCATGGTATCTGTAAAATGTCTTTCTAAAATACTTGCGCCAAGTGCTACTGCCCCTAAACAAGCGTTATTATTTAAAGTATGATCGCTTAGTCCGAAAACTTTATCTGGAAAGGCTTCACCCAACTCGACCATCGCTCCAAAACGTACGAGATGAATTGGAGTTGGATATAAATTCGTAGTATGTAATAAGGCAACAGGAACTTTCTGTTTATCAAAAATAGCGACTGCTTTTTGAACACTTTCTATCGTGTTCATTCCTGTGCTTAAAATTACTGGTTTACCAAAAGAGGCAACATGTTCTAACAAAGGATAATTGTTGCATTCACCAGAACCTATTTTGTAAGCGGGAACATCAAATTTTCGCAAACGATCAGCAGCGGCACGCGAAAAAGGGGTCGATATAAAAATCATTCCTTTACTTTCGACATAATTTTTAAGTTCCAATTCATCGGCTTCGTTTAAAGAACAACGTTCCATGATTTCATAAATAGAAACATTAGCATTGCCAGGAATCACTTTCTTGGCTGCTGCACTCATTTCGTCAGCTACAATATGGGTTTGATGCTTTACAACCTCAACTCCTGCTCGATGTGCTGCGTCGACCATCTCTTTAGCAACTTCTAAAGAACCTTCATGATTAATTCCGATTTCGGCAATTACTAAAGGCGGAAAATCTTGTCCTATTTTTCTTCCGGAAATTTCTATATATGAATTCATATTTTTATTTTTCATTATTAAAAATTGACAATTTTCTTTTTTTATTTAAGAAAGATCCTTCTAAATATTTATAAGAAATACTATAGACAAGTATTGTAAGAATAATAGACAAAGCATAAAGTAACTTATTATCAATTGTATTTGTTTTTAATAAAACATTTATTGTAAAAACTATTATTATTTGATGATACATATATAAACCATAAGAAATTTTCCTAAATAATTAAAAAATCTATTTTCTAAGAGATTCTTTAATTTCGGATTATGAATAAGACATAAAATTATTACAGCAAAATGAAAACCGTATAATACTGAGTTTCCAAAAATAAGTTTAACATTTAATGCTATAATCAATATTGTTGAAATAATGGAGAATATAAATAAAGGAGTGTTTGCAAAAAAGAATAAGATTTTATGTTTACTGTAGAGTAGATAAGCCGCTAGAGCTCCTATTGTAAGGACATCTAATTGAAGTAGATGAACAAATCCCTTTATCATATTAAAATATGGAAGGTTTTGAAAATCTTTAATTTCAACTAAATATGAAATGAGATTATAACCAATAATTAAGGCAATAAACAACAATTTTAATCTTTTACCATTATTAATTATCCAAGGCCAAATAAGATAAAACTGTTCTTCAGTTCCAATAGACCAAGTTTGAGTTGCAAAAGGAACTAATTTAATCTGAATTAATAAATTTGGTAAAAAAAGGAGAAAGAGTAAAATAACCTTTAAATATTCAAAAGGGTTTACCAGATTCATTTTGAAATTTGTGATATTAAACAATTCAAAATATGGTAGAACAAACAATGATAAAATTACAATAAAATAATACAAAGGCCATATTCTTAAAATCCTTCGCATGTAAAAACTTCTATATAATATTTTTGAACCGTTTTCCTTTTCCATCAATAATAGAAAAGTTATTAAAAATCCGCTCAATACGAAAAATAGCGAAACACCCAATTTTCCCAGATGTTTAACTTCTCGAAAATAGTTTGGCATACCAAAATAGGGTTTATTCAATTCTAAATGACTAAATATCACCATAAAAGCAGCTATGAATCTTAAACCATTAAGATTAGGAAAATAAATTTTATCCTTCATTATGAGTTACCGCTTATATAAATATTCAGCATAATTAAAATCATCTCGAGTATCGATGTCGAGATTGGCAAAAATATGATTTACTTCATAAGGAAAAGCCTTTTTTGAGATAATTATGTCTTCTAAAATTAGGGTTGCTTTCGTTATATAAAGCAAGCCATTTTCAAAAAAGAGCGGCTGTAAATCCTGGCTTCTTTGCCCAATTTCATAATTAAATGGAATAAATTTTCCATCAGTAATCTTACCAAATTTTTGATGATTTCTAGTCACCGTAAATAAGCTATCATAGTTCCTTGTACGATATAGTTCAAAAGCTTGGTTTAACAGCTCTTTAGTACGCAAAGGATTAGTGGGCTGTAATAAAACCACATTTTCTACAAGCTCATCTATAGTTTCTAAAACATGTTTTAACGCCGAAACAGTAGGTTCTAAATCACCCGAAATACTATCTGGTCTATCGATCACTTTGGCTCCAAATTGCAATGCAATTTGTTTGATTAACTCATCGTTTGTTGAAACATAGATATCATTTATAATATCATTATTTTCCTGAGCGTACAAAATACTATGTGCTAATAACGGAATTCCTCCTAACAATAATATGTTTTTATCACGCAGTCTTTTTGAGCCGCCTCTTGCTGGAATAATAGCGATTGTTTTCATATTACAAAAAATATCGTTCGGCATTATTTATAATGGTGTTCATACCCAATGCCCAAGCTTCTGCTGAATATAATTCAGAAGGTAAAGTAGAAGCTTCTGGTCGATTATCAAGATATGTTATCATAGCATCTTCCCAACTTGAAACAAAATGCGGAGTATCAATCAACTTACCCAGCTTACCATATTGCAAAACCTCAGGAACACCTCCGATGGATGAAGCAATACAATAATTTCCGCAATGCAAAGCCTCAATTAAACTCATTCCAAAACCTTCATGGCATAATGTTGGAAACAAATAACAATCTGATATTTGAAAATACTTTGGCAATTCATCATTTGGAATTTTTCCTAAATATTCAACTCCTTCTTGAGGCGTTTTGGGTTCACAACCAATGACCCATAAAACTGTATTGGGTTGCTGCTGGTGAACTTGCTGCCATGCATCTAAAACAATATGTAATCCTTTTTTAGGACGGTCTTGCGAACACCAGACAAAAACAGTTTTAGCATATACATTAAAGCGTTCTTTCAAGGCTACTTTTTCAACAGGACTTACTGTACGGAATTTATGGGTATCAATTCCATTATGCAAAACCGAAAAGCGAGTGGGTAAAACAGTATAATACTTTTTATGCTCCTCATAACTCAAATACGTCAAAAGTATCATCTCATCAATATATTCAAAAAACCAACTTTGTTCAATATTTTTGCAAAATGGCGAATAACCGTGATAAAAAAACTGTATATAACAATTTTCTCTTAACCCTTTTTTAACCAATTCTTGTTGTAAAGGTTTGATAATACCAAAATTGTCTACAACTTGAATAACGAATTTTTGATTTGAATTTATTATTTTAAAAAGTGCCTCAAAATAATCTAAATAGGGATTCCTCTTAATTTTCTTTTTAATTTTTGAAAACCATGTTGAATCTACAAAAGAATATTTAACAGAAGGAAATTCATTTAATGGTTTTTTACAAACCAAATAATCAATCAACGAACTTTTGGCTAAATAATTTTTATACAGAGTTGTCCAACTTCCAATTTTATCAAAAGGCAGTTGAATTTGTGATATTAAAATAACTTTAACCATTTCTTATTTCTCTAATTTTCGTTTAATTCTTCTCAAAAAATTATAAATACAATAGAATTGTAAATAAAATCTGGAATACTTTTTTAATCCTTTCTTTTCATAAGACAGAATTTTATTTTTTAATTTTTCTTCAAGAACAGTAAATTGAACTTTTCCAACAATATCATTCAGTGCTGTTAAATTCTTTTTTACATCTAAAAATTGTTCTGAATAAATTCTTGCTTGCATTTTCATTTCAACAACTTTTTGCTTGTTATGGCAGAGGCTTTCGAGTTTGTTTTGTAGATCATCCAAATCAATTTCACACATTGGCCAATAATACGCATCTGCCCTAGAATATTGGTAGAGCACATTAACCAACAAAGAATTTTTTTCATTAGAAAACTCATTCATAGGTGCCATATCAGTAGTAACTAAGCCTAATCCTGATGCAAGTGCTTCGGCAATGGTCAATCCAACACCTTCAAGACGTGATGGGTAAACATAAATATCTCCTAAAAAAAACAAACCAGGAGCAGTTACTGTATTGCATATTATCTCGAGCTTATTCTTTTCTTGCAAACTCTTTATTAACTTTAGGTGTTCAAACTCTTTAAACTCAACTTGAGTATGAATAATTAATTTAAAATCTGCATTAATTCGATCAAATACCTTCAAAATTAAATCAGCACCCTTTCTATTTTTATCTCTACCACAGGAATGAAAAAAAGTAACAACTTCAGAATTTACTAAATCTGAATTTGTCGGTTTAAATACATCCAGTTGGGTACCCCATGGCAAATAAAAAACTTCTTTATGATTTCTAAAAGCCGTAAAGTGTCTCTTAGTGTTACAAATTACTGCATCGTAAATATCAAAAAGAGGAATTGTCTCTGCCGTATAATAATCTATATAAGCAATAGTCTTAACATTCAATTCCTTACACCACAGTAAAGGAATAAACCAATGTTGCTCATTAAAAATAACAAGTTCTATTTTGTTTTCCTTAATCCAATTGTTGAAATCATCTTTATCAATGACCATACCCACAGAGGGGATATTTCTTCTTTTACTCCAAAAAACATTTTCATAATCCCAATTTTTATCTCCAATAGCATATTGTTCTCCTCCTCTAACAAAAATAAAAACATCATTTTCATTATTTAATATCAATGCATCTCGAAAACTTTTAGAAACATATGATGCTCCTCTTTCAAACCAAGTAGTAACTATTCCAATATTCATATTATGAAAATTAAATTTCAAGATATAATTAATATCCCAATTTCATTTTTAAAATTTCTGTTATCCGTTCTGAAGCTTTACCATCGCCATATGGATTATTAATTTGAGACATTTTTAAATACGATTCTCTGTTTTTTAATAATTCAATTACATTTTCAACTATTTTTTCCTTATCCATCCCTACCATTCTTATATTACCCGTAGATAATGCTTCTGGACGTTCTGTGTTTGATCTTAAAAGTAAAATTGGTTTCCCTAAAGAAGGTGCTTCTTCTTGAACACCACCAGAATCTGTCATAATTAAATACGCTTTATTCATCAAAAAAAGAAAAGAAGGATAATCAATTGGATTAATCAAATGTACATTATCAATACCATCTAGAATTTTCATTATAGGTATTTGTATATTAGGATTTAAATGTAGGGGGTAAATTACTTGTACATCTTTATTCTGTGCAATTTCTTTAATGGCTAAACATAAGTTTTCAAAACCTTTTCCAAAACTTTCTCTTCTATGTCCAGTAACTAAAATAATTTTACAAGAAGGGTTTATTAATGATTTAACTAATTTTAAATCATCAGACAAATAACCTTCATCAATCTTTTTTAAACCAATTCCTAAAGCATCAATTACTGTATTTCCGGTCACAAAAATACTTTCACGACAAATACCCTCCTTCATCAAATTTTCTGAAGCCCATTTTGTAGGTGCAAAGTGTAGGTCTGCTAGACGTCCTGTTAATTGACGATTAATTTCCTCTGGAAAAGGAGATTTTTTATTGTAAGTCCTAAGTCCAGCTTCTACATGACCGATGTTTATTTGTCGATAAAAAGCAGCTAAAGAAACAATAAGACTAGTAGTTGTATCTCCATGAACTAATACAATATCTGGCTTGAAATCATCAAACAACTTATCAATATTTTGTAAAATTCGTGAACTTAATTCATTTAATGATTGATTTTTTTTCATCAAATTCAAATCATAATCTGGTACAATTTCAAAAAAGCCCAAAACTTGATCCAACATCTCTCTATGTTGAGCAGTTACACAAACTCTAACATCGACAAAATCTAATTTAAGCTTATGATATAATGGTGCCATTTTTATTGCTTCGGGACGAGTTCCAAAACACAGTAGAATTTTTTCCATTTATTTTTTAAATGATTTGATCATAATTTCCTATCTAGATAAAATAGTAAAATTATACATTTTTATTTGCTCCAAAAATTTCACTATAACCTTAGTTTACATTTTTACCCTTTTATATAAAAATCTGCTGTTTCTTTTGAAAGCCCCTTAATTCTAAAAACCCATTTTAAAACTGGTTTGTCAAATATAATTTTACCAAACAACTTACTTTTAAACCAATACACTATTTTAGAATTACCATAAAAACTAAACTCAGGACACGAAATCAAAGTAGTATTTGGCAATTTTGATTGATGTTCTAAAATAGTTTTCATCCAATCCTCCAAAACGTTTCCCATGTGATAGGTATAATTATCCTCGGTAGACAAGCGCCAAAAATCTTTTTTTACGACTGGAACATCTAACAAATCACTTTCACTGGTACCTCCCATTTTATATAAAGAATTACGCATCACTCCCGATTCAAAAATACCGCCTCGGTATGTGGCTACAAAATGTCCAGCGCCTACTACAGCGGTTACATTGTTTTCCTTAATTGTTAAATAGTTATTTAAATGTTCTTGGTTGTAAAATGATTCATTACCCACACTGTGAGCAAAAGCCTTTAATGCTTCCGGATTTTTAACCGATCTAAAAGCTAATTTTTTAGAAAAAAGATAATCCCAATATATATTTGAAGTCAGTACTTTATAGGATCTTGATGAAGGAGTTGTACATACCATACCCGCTTTGGGGAAGGCTTCAAAAACTTTATAACTGGACGTTTGCCAATCTTCCAAGAAAAGAACATCGGCATCAGCAACAGTAACCAAATCAAACGAATGTCCCACTATCCCTTTTAAAACGGCATTCATCTTTCCAATATTGCTTGTATGAATGAGCTCTTGAATAGTACCAGCGTTTCTAAGTCTCTCAAGATATTCGGAAACGACATCGCAACTTCCATTATTTATAATTGATATAAAAGTTTTGTTGTGACTTGTTTTAACCAATGATTCTAAACAGTATTGTAAAATAGCTAAACCATCTTTAAAATATCCTTCTTGATTAGGAATATAAACGGGAACAATAACTTGATGAAAATAATCAGATGACTCTATTTTTTTATCTTTTTGCGGATTAGACCCTACTCTCATTTTATTTTAGAATTTTTCTGGCTTATTTAATAAAAACTTTAGCATAAATAACAATCTTTTACAGGAATAGAAAATATCCAAGCAATAAGATTTTGTTTGGATATAAATAGAAAAAAGAAAAAATTTAATTGATTTATAAAATGTAACTGATGTGTGATGTAACTGATAGCTTCCAATCGTTTCATTTTTAAATCTAAAATAATTTTCAGCTCTTGTTCTTACAATATGGTAACAGAAGATAGCTGGTACAAATTCAATTTTAAAACCTAATGCGACAATTCTTTTAGTCCACTCTTTATCCTCAAAAGTCAAAATATTATCTTTAAAAGGATTTCTCAACCAAATGTGTCTATTAAATGCAGAACATGCAAATATCAAACCTGCTTTGTTATAATCTTCTTCGGCTGTAGTTTTATTTAAATAAGCGCGATAATCATTATGATTATGCAAACAGCGTACTCCTGCTAATTCATCCATCCTCCCAGAAAAGCTATTTTTAATTATTTTAAAAAAATCATGACTAATTGGAAATGCATGAGCGCTAAAAATTATTACAATATTTCCTTTCGCTTCTATGCCAGCTCTATTTGCACTACCTCCATAACTAAAATTCTCAATAGTTATGAATTTCGCTCCATATTTTGTACTAATTTCTTCACTATTATCTGTAGATTGATTATCTAGCACTATCATTTCTATAAAATCGCCAGAATACCTTACGCTAAGATTAGAAAGTAAAAACTCTAAAGCAGTTGCTTGATTTTTATTTCTTATTACTATTGAGATCTCTTCCATTTAATAATAATCTAAAATTGAAATCGCTATGATTTTTTAAATTTAACAAAAAACAAATAATCAATTAAAAACATATTAAATAATGTTCTAAAAAAATTGTCTTTTTTGTGTTGCCACTGCATTTTAACACAGATTTTCAAAAGTAAATTATACTCTTCAGAACTGATACGATTTTTTCCTTTTTGTTTAACTAGAATTTTTTTTAAATATAGAGGCAAATCAATGTATGCTTTTTTATTAAGTGACAAATTTTTTGAATGTACTCTATATACTGCTAATGGTTGATCATAATAATAAAATTTAGTTTCGAAAGAACACCTTGTCCAAAATTCAACATCTTCACCTGCAGGCAACATAATTTCATTAAACAAACCAACTTTTTCTACCAATTCTTTTCTTAGTAACGGAGTTGGCATCATTAAAGTGAATCTACCTAACATATTCATGTAAACATCACCATGTTTATTTCTCCACTTAAAACTTTCTCCTATAATTTCATGTTGCAAAAGTCCATCCGAATTCACGACTTTACAAGGAGAATGCACTAATCCAAAATCAGGATTTTCTAATAAAATACTGACCTGTATAGCAATTTTATTTTCTATCCAAAGGTCATCGTCATCTAGAAAAGCAATTAAGCTACCATTTGAATTGTTAAAACCAAGATTTCTTCCTGATGCGGGCGTTTTAGTATTGTGTGTTTTTATATACTTTATACCCTCGTACGAATTACATATTTTAAGATTTTCATCCCCTACAGTACCATCATCAACAACAATTATTTCAATATTTTCATAAGTTTGATTTTTCACACTATTTATGGTCAAGCGTAAATACAAAGGCCTATTATAAGTAGTGATAATAACGCTGACTAACGGGCTTTGATGTGGCATTTATTATATATTTTATTTAAAACTTCCTTAATTAATATAATATAAAAGTAGAATTTAAATTTCTTTAAAGATTCAATTTCTTTAAAAATAGAATTTATAAACCATTCAGATTTATCGTGAAAAATATAATCTTGAATGTAGTGCTTTAAAAGTAACTTTACTTTGTCCGTTTGAGAAAAGTAATTTAAATAATGAAATTTTTCAATATAAATTGATTTCAACTTATATTTTGTACTTAAAGTTGTTGTTGAATTGTCATGACGTCTAAAATAATTAAGTGTCAAATTATTAAAAATAAACGTTTTATCTTTGACTAAGTAAGTCCACAAAAAAATATCAGAGCACTGTTTATTATTAAATATAGATTCTGGAATTTTATCAGATGATTTTCTAAATACAACACTACTCCCATTAGTGATTAATGTTTCAAATGGCATATCAGTGATTAATATGGAAGCTTTCAGTTCGTTATAATCTGTATTTAAATTTTTTAATTTTTCAGTTCTTTTTTCCGAAGTGTACAAGAAAAGCCCATTCTCATCAATATACTGAGAATTTGAAAAGACTAAGGCAGCTTCAGGAAATTTTTCTAAGAGTTTTATTTGACTTTCTAAGAAAATATTATCAGACACGTCATCCGTTTCGGCAATCCAGATATATTGAGTTTCTGCTAGTTCAATTCCTTTTTGCCATGAGAGATAACCGCTTCCCGAATTTTTTTCATTAATTATAAAATGCTTAACTTTAAAATTTGTATTACCTTCAATAAAATTAGTAATAAGTTTGACACTACAATCAGTTGATTTATCATCAATGATGATAGCTTCCCAATCACTGTAGGTTTGATTAGCAATACTTTTCAATCGGTCTAATAAAAAATTACTATGGTTGTAGCTTGGAATTATTATTGTAACATTAGCCATCTATTTATTTTATCATTATTTCTTCAATATTATATTTTTTTTTCATATTAATATATTAAAAGTTTCTCTTTATTATAAATGTTTTCAATAGCCTTTATATAAAAGTCATTTTTAATTTGTATTCTTTTTAATCTAACTGGATTGTTGAAATTAAGTTTATTTTGTAGACACTTATTATTATTATTATTATTATTATTGCCTATAATATGAGGTGTATATTGCAGCTTTATTTATCTCTTCAGAGCAATTATAGAACTCTTCAAATTATTATTTCGAAAAATATCATCATCCCCCAAAATCATTATCCATTCTTCATTAGTTGATAAAGCAATACAACGATCCCATTGTTTAGTTAACGAACTTCTTCCTAAATTTGTTTCAAAACGATGGTAAACAAAATCGATGCTTCCGCGAAATTTTTCTAACAGTACAGAAGGACTACTTGGACTCGCATCGGCAACAATATAGACTTTAAACCTCTTATCTGTCTGATCAGTCAGTGATTGTAAGGTAGCTTCGAAGAAGGCAAGTTTGTAATAAGGAATTACAATAGCTAACATAACTTATTGATACATTTTATTTAATAAATCTCCGTTTTCATCTGTCAGCCAAGAAGCAGAATGTCTGGCTACTTTTAAATAATACTTTTGCTCGTCTGTTGGATTTTGGGAATCAATATACCAACCTCCATGAATGGCTACGTAAGGATTCTTAGTACGAATAGCGTTGTAAAAAACTTTAGAGTTATACTCAATAAATCCTGGTTTGTACAAGGCAAAAGTTGTATCGATTGGAGCTTGATAATTTCCATCTATATTAATATTTTTCCAAAATTGAGATTCCCACCTTATAACTTTTTCTCTATTGGTATTTTTTGCTGGCAGATCATCAATTTTTAAGCTAAAACCAACTTTTGATACTTTGCGATTCTTATTTAATATTTTTTTAAATTCAAGCAGAAAATCATCTGGACAATAGGATTCTGGAACAATATCAGCATCAGTAATGACGTAGTAGCCTCTCATATACTTTTTGAATATATCTCTGTTTTTCCAAAATACTAAATGACCATAATTTTTATCTAACATATATACAGTAGCTTGTCCTGAAATAGATTTAAGGTATTCTAGTAAAGGAGGATAGGTTGAATTATTATCGATTATTATTATATTAAGATACTTTTTCCTTTGCAAAAAACGCACTAATTTTCTTAAATAGAATAACTGATTAAAACTAATTATTATAATAGGAATCTTTTTATAATTAAAAGACTGTTTAATGCCGTTAATTGAAGTATAATAAATAAAAGTAATGTAGAAGTTTTTTGCAATTTCCTTTATTCCAAAAAAATTTAAAATCGTAATTATCTTACTTCTCATGTCTGTATAAAATTTTATCATTTTGAACTTGTAATTTTGTAAAAAATTTAAACGTTGAAGAATACAAAATTTTTTATCCTCTACTTACATATGCGATCATTTTAAAGTGTTGTAATTTTTTACATATTCTAAAAGTCCTAATTTATTTAAAAATTTTATTGTCCTAGATTTGTTTAAGCTATTTAATAAGATTTCTAAATCATTTAATCTGACAAAATCATAAAATTCAGATTTAAGAACATTATTCCGCTCTAAGCTTACTTGTGACTTATTAGTAGTTGATAATCCATCCATGTAAAATTTAGAAAGAATATTATTAACCTTTCTATTGGAGGCATTAAACTTGGCAACAACTACAAAAAAAAATTTCCAATCTGAAACTATTTTTAATTGTTCATCATATAGTCCATACTTCTGAAATAATTCTTTTTTAATAAATGTTGTGGGGTGTCCAATAGTTCCATTTAGGAAAGTTCTGTAGTTGATTTTATCTTTGAAATTATAAATATTGGTAGTTGTTTCAAAGACTTGGCATATATCAAAATAAAGGAGATCTTCCGTATGAATTTGACTATTATTTTCATATAATACCGTTTTCGTGTATAATTCGTCTCCACTATTCAAAAACAATAAATATTCTCCAGTCGCAACTTTTATACCTTTATTCATGGCATTATAGATACCCGAATCTTTCTCGCTTACCCAATAATCAAAATAATGATTTTGACTTTCGATATAATCTGCACTACCATCGCTTGAACCGCCATCAATTATGATATACTCAAATTCTTTCCAGGTTTGATTGACAACGCTCTGCACAGTCCTTTTCAGTCCTTCAAGATTATTGTAATTGATAGTAATGATAGAGATCTTTTTTTTCATTGTAAACTATGTTAGAAAAAATAACTTAAGCTCCGCTACTGTTTTTTAATGGCAATGAGATTGTTGTATGGGTAATGGAGCTTCTTAGTTTCTTCAATTAACTTACCATTTTTTATTGTAAACCATTGATATCCAAAAGTGATCATAATATCGTATATTTCATGAACTGAGTATCCAGCATTAAATGTATTTTCTTCTGTAAATTCTACCATTACGATAGGACTAAAATTTATCAAAAATTCTCGCCCTCCCTTTAATGCGAACTTTTCCCAGCCTTCAACATCCATTTTAACCAATGAAACCTTTTCTTTATCGACATTTTGCAATTCTATATCCAAAGTTGAAACTGGAACTTGAATAATCTTTTCCAACTTGTTATCTTGACTTGGTGCAAATGAATTCCAAGCATCGTGTCCGTTTTCAGAAAGATAAAAGTTCAATTGATCTTTGGTTTCTCCAAGCCCTATATTCTTTAATTCTATATTTTTAAAATCATTTAATTTAACATTTTCCGCTAATCTCGCAAAAGTTAATGGCGATGGCTCAAAGCAAATTACTTTTCCATTTGCACCTACAAGATTCGAAGCAATTAAGGCAAATAATCCAACATTTGCTCCAATATCCAGAAAGACATCTCCTTCATTTAAAACCTGGTATAGGTAATCAGTTTCCTCCTTTTCAAATCCGTTGTAAATTAACTTCGATAAAACACTGTCTTTATAAAGATTAATTTTAACATCATTAGTTAATTTAAATTCAAAAAAGACATTGTCTTTAAATAAATTATCCCATAATTCATTTTTGCGCTTTACTAATTTATCGTCTTCTCGTTTCTGAAAATTTCTTAATATTTTAGATATTTTACCCGCAATTTTATATAAAGGTCTTTTGAAAATCTTATTGTCCATGATTTTTTTAGTTTTCAATATTACACCATAATAATTCCGGCGATATTACTCCAGGTCGCGAATCGGCGAATGCGCTGTTAAGTCCACCTATATTCATGACAGAAATTTTAATTATAAGATTATCATCAAATATTATCCATCGTTTATTATGAATTCCGATAGCAGGTTTTATTCCAAATGATCCGCTCGTCAATAAGTTTGCAGGAATTGTTGCAGTAATGCAATACTGACCTTTTCCAATCAATTGTATCTCACATTCTAAATCATCATGGAAAGATCTGAAAATAATTGTCTCAGTATTTAAGTCAATTAAATCAAATCCTATTCTTAATCCCAAAACTTCTTTAACTATTGTATAATCAAAGTGAATAGATATAGTCTCATTTGTGTAAAAAACGCAATCAGATACGTTTTTTTGTCTTACTTTAATATTTTTTAGGTTGAAATATTCATCATTTTGATCCCTTATATATTCATCCAGAAAATTGGAATCAAAATTATTCTTATCGGAATTAAGATATAAATTAATTGATTCATCTATATTCCCATCAAACTTTAATTTTCCATTCTCCAAAACTATCCCCCTCGTACACAAACTTTTAACCGCCGCCATATTATGACTCACAAACAAAACGGTTCTTCCTTCTCCTTTAGAAATATCCTGCATCTTACCAATGGCTTTCTTTTGAAATTCGGCATCACCAACTGCCAAAACCTCATCGATAACCAAAATTTCGGGTTCCAGAAAAGCCGCAACGGCAAATGCTAGTCTTACGGTCATTCCAGAACTGTATCTTTTTACTGGAGTATCTATGTAACGCTGACAACCCGAGAAATCAATGATTTCTTCCAGTTTTGAGGTGATTTCTTTCTTGGTCATTCCAAGTATGGCCCCGTTTAGATAGACATTCTCACGACCGGTTAGCTCTGGATTAAAACCAGTACCAACTTCTAGCAAAGAAGCAATACGTCCCCTTGACTTGATGCTTCCCGTTGTTGGTGCGGTTACTTTGGATAAAATTTTCAAGAGTGTGGATTTTCCAGCACCATTTTTACCAATAATTCCTAAAACTTCACCCCGCTTCACCTCAAAACTAATATCTTGAAGTGCCCATACATAATCACTTTCACCTTTTGTACTTCGGTCATTGGTTTCACCAATTTTAAGATAAGGGTCTTCTTTACCACGAATTTTATACCACCATCTGTTGAAGTCATGACTTAAAGTTCCAGTGCCTACTTGCCCCAAACGATACTGTTTGGAGATGTTCTCAGCTTTTAATATAATGTCTTTACTCATTTGCTTTTTGGTCCTTCCCTCAGCCCCCTCCGAAGGAGGGGGGAGTTGACACGTATAGGTAATTTTATCTTTTTTTTTAATTCAAACAAATTAAAATATTCTTTTCCAATTAAATCAAATCGTTCCTGCTCCCCTCCTTCGGAGGGGTTGGGGGAGGAATTAAACCGTATCAATAAAACTCTTCTCAGTTCTATTGAATAACAATAAACCCGCAAAAAATACAACTAAAGTTATAATTAGCGTATATAGCAATCCCAACAATGAAACTTCCCCTACATTTAATAGCATGTACCGTGCGGTTTCGATAATGTACGCAAGCGGATTATATTGCACTAACCAACCATAACTGGGTAGTTTCTCTTTTATCAATTCCATCGGATACATTACTGCCGAAAGATACATTAGTAACTGCACACCAAAACCAATTAAGTAACTAAAATCGCGGTACTTTGTGACCATTGATGAAATCATCATTCCGAGTCCGAGTCCTAATATTCCCATCATTACAATTAGTAAAGGAAAAAATACGGTCAAACTATTAAAGCCAATTGCTGCGCCTTTGAAGTAGTAAAAGATATAAAATGCGATGAATATAAAAAATTGTATCCCAAACTTCAGCAAGTTGGAAATTACCACAGAGAGTGGCGTAATTATTCGTGGGAAATATACTTTTCCAAATATTCCAGCGTTGGCTCGAAATGTATCCGACGTGCCAGATAAGCAGGCTGTGAAATAATTCCAAACTGTTATGCCGGCTAAATTAAATAAAAATGGAGGTACCGATCCAGTATCAATTCCGGCAACATTGTTGAAAATAATGGTAAAAGTAATGGAGGTAAACAATGGCTGAATCAAATACCACAATGGTCCCAAAACCGTTTGTTTGTAAACAGTCACCACATCTCTCTTGACAAAAAGCATTAATAAATCGCGGTACTGCCAAACTTCTTGCAGGTTTAAAGAAAAGAACTTGTTTTTTGGTGTTATTTCAAACAACCAAGGATCATTGTCAGACGGGCTATGGGGCATAAAAAATAAATTCTTTTTTAAATTTTAAAAAATATAGGAGATCAGTAAATAAAATCAATTATCCTGCAGAAGGTATACAAGTAAATTGCAATCAAGTAACTCCTAAAAACACTTCATTACTCGCTCACAACTATTCACTTCGCACTAATTGCCAATCACTTCCTTCCAAAAGACAAACAGCCAATTAAAGAAGTGGTATTAAACTTATTGTGCAAGACCTTCACTTTGCCGTAAGCCGCAGTGTAACTAAATTTGAAATGAATGTAGCACAACCACAAATCCTGTTCTTGGGGAGCATTGATTTTAAAATCCAGAACAACCTCTTCAGTACGATTCGAGACGACAATCGAATTGCTGTAATGTGTTTCATGGGTATCGCCTAAACAATTCCAATTGGCTACAGCGAGCTGTATTTCCACCTGTGTAGACAATTCTGGCCAGTCGATGGCAATACTAGGGCTAATAACTTTCAAATTCAACTGCAAACTTTTCCAATCAAAAGTGAGCTCTTCTCGCAATACAGCAGACAAAGGTCGTCGACTATTGCCTTCAAATCCAATTAAAAAACCAAGGCCAGTTGGAGTTTGCAGTCCAACATATATGTGCCTGCTTCCAATAGGATTTATAGCATCCTCTTTTAAAATAGCCTGTAACAATCCAATGCAGCGACCAAAGGTAGAAGCTTCTTGAGCATAAGTATAAAAAGGTTGTACAAGTAATTTAAAGCGCTTCGCTTTCCTAGAGCAAAGTCCAAATTCAGTACTTTGCTGTCGAATTCGATCAAAAATAGGATTCTCCTTAAATTGTTGTTTCGTAATTCCTGTCTTACCACACATACGAACGATAGTACCGTCAGCAGTCTCATAAAAAGTCAAATCGTCGAGCTTTCCCGTAATTTTAAAAGGCCCAATTAATTTTGCCATCTTTTATAAGTTAAGTAAAAATAAATCTAATATAATACTATTTTCAACAGGATGAAGAGCTAAAAACGCTGTACTCTAATTCGCAAGTAATAAGTCTTCAATAACAGTATTCCTTAAGCAATACGTGCAGCGCACTACAAATAACGTACGCACTATTCACTGCTCTATTTATTTACATGCTACAGTGCGTAACACACACTAATTATTTATAATCACTAATTAAACAAGCCTACGGCATCCCCACCAACACTTTCTAAGCATTAATCAGTGAACATCAACTAGCAAAATTTAACTAATTTACTGCCAAGTCTATACAGAATTCTAAAAAAACTAGCAATGGCAAAAATAGATAATTAATCCACTTTAACCCTCTGTTTTGTATAAATCGTTTGCCCTAATAGAGTGGTTGAAAGAGAAATCCACTTAAAAACAGAACTTCCAATCAATTACTATACACTCTAAACAGCAAATACAGAAACTTACAGTTTTAATAGTGCTTTTTAAAAAATAAAAGTCGCCTCTCGAAATTGGATCTTCAAAGAAGCAATCTTGAAGCTAGAGAATAAGTAAAGATACATCTCAAATAAAAGTCGATTAAAAGCAAATTAACACCCTGAGCTCTTACTATAACTACATTCCTTCAATTACTGAACTAGTTGTTGAACAGGTTAGAATAAAGTGTAAAAAAGTAATGGGTGAACCATCACATTTTTTAACCCACAATCAGCGGCTGTACCAGTTCTAAATTTAAGCCCGTGTACAAACAAAATTCTTCAATGCTTACGAATTGATGTTCTTGTTTTCCCAAGTTCTTTTTTATAGCAATCAAGAGTAATCGCGCGTAACGATAACTCTTACCAGTAATACGCTGAACATCTTTAGGGTAAATACATACTCTCTTCAGTTCTGCCTTCATAAACGTCCATCTGAGACCAAGATTCTACTTTTATAAAAAGAAAAAAGAATTTCATTAGCCAATCAAATATAATAAAATTAACAAGTTAAAACGTATTAATAAAAGCAAACAAACAACTCTACTTGCCAATTCTCACTGCGCACTAATCCAATACTTAATACTTAATACTTAATACTTACTAGTTAATAATTAACAATAACTTCTTAATACTTACTACTTAATCCTTTAGACTCAATACTTCAATAATTGAAATACTTAATCCTTACTAGTTAATCCTTAACAATTAACAATTACTGCGTAATACTTACTATTTAATAATTAACAATTAATAATTACTTCTTAACACTTAACAATTAATAATTACTTCTTAATACTTAACAATTAATAATTAACAATTAATAATTAACAATTACCTCTTACTGCTCATTCAAAACTAGGCAAATACGACCATTATAGTCCTTTATGGTCTGTTACGAACCCTACCACTTTGATTTTAAATTAAATAGCGAAAGATTTGTACTATAAATCCGCTTTTAGATGCATCGAAATTGGCTTTATCAGGTTTGAAAAAATGTACCTAACATTTTATACTTCATAAATTAACACTTAGAAATTATGGCGCAACAAAAAGGGATTATCAAATTAAGAGGTACTATCGGAGATATTACTTTTTACAAAACAAAAGACGGTCACTTAGCTCGCGAAAAAGGCGGAATCGATGCCAAAAGAATGGCTACTGATCCAGCCTTTCAACGTACTAGAGAAAATGGAGCTGAATTTGGCAGAGCCGGTAAAGCAGGAAAAATATTGCGATCATCGATACGCACCTTGCTTTTAAATGCTGCAGACAGCAGAATGGTCAGCCGATTGACACAATCTATGATCAAAGTAATTCAGGCAGACCTCATCAGCATAAGAGGTTTACGCAACGTTATTGACGGCGAAGCCGAACTGTTAGCGGGATTTGAATTCAACATAAAAAGTACGTTGGGATCCACCTTATTTGCCGAATACACCAAAACCATCAACCGAGTGACAGGCGAAATTTCAATAACCATTGCACCATTTGTACCGGCAAACATGATAGCTGCTCCCTCTGGAACAACCCATTTTAAAATTATTTCAGCAGGAACAGAAGTAGATTTTGAAGCAGAAACATTCGTTTCTGCAAACAATGAAACGGCCACTTTGCCGTGGAACATGCTACCTACTGTCGCAATCAGCCACATCAATGCAGTAACTGCAAACAGTACCAAACCACTATTTCTTGCTGTGGGTATAGAATTCTTTCAGGAGGTCAATGGCCAGTTCTATGCGTTAAAAAATGGGTCGTACAATCCACTAGCCTTGGTAGCTGTAAGCGGACTATAAATGATTCTAGTCTTAAACCGAATCTATTTCCCTGAAGGAACAAACGGAACATTGGTATATAAAGGAAAAACCATCTGCCATACCATCGAATTGCCTTGGAAAGCAAATCGACCCCAAATTTCTTGTATTCCTGAAGGGGAATATTTCATAGTGAAGCGGTACAGCACAAAATTTGGCTGGCATCTAGAACTAGTAGAGGTACCCAATAGAAGTCTAATCTTAATCCATCCAGCAAATAATGCCGCACTGCAACTCCGCGGTTGTATAGCACCAGTCAGTCAACTTGCTGCTCCTGGTCAAGGTCGTAAATCTCGACTAGCAATGCAACAACTTACGGCTATAGTATTTCGAGAACTCGACGCTAAAGAGAGCGTTTTACTCCTTATTCAATCACAATCCAAAGTAGAAAATTAAAACCCAAAAATTATGAATGCAATCAAAAGAGCACAAGCTCCCACACCAAAATTTTTCAAAACCCTTCGCGCAATTGGCTTAGTGCTGGCAGCCATTGGCAGTGCTGTTTTTGCAGCCCCCATAGCATTGCCCACAGCCATAATAACACTCGGCGGCTATTTGGCCGTAGCAGGTGGTGTGGTATCTGCGGTAAGCCAGCTCACTGTCGAATTAAAATCAGCGGAGAATGCAGTCGAGTAACCATTCGCTCGTGGCAACGGCAAGTGGTACTTTTTTAAGTATAGTCCCAAATTTAAACTCAGAGGACATTCTAAAAACTGTAGCACTAGCTAGTATAGGGGCAATAGTTAGTTTCGGTATCTCCATACTACTGAAAATACTGTTTCGAAAGACAGGAAAATAAATCTATTCCCACCGAGAACTTTCCGCAAAGAGTCCAGACCCTAAGTCTGGACTCTTTTTTTTTAAAAACAAAGTCTTTCGTTGCACAAACTCCACTAAACGTGACCCTAAGCAATTTTAAATAAATAAAAAAATTAAAATAAAAAAGATTAATCTTACATTTTGTTTTATATTTATAATAGGATATTTCATTTTTTCTAAAAAAGATTTAGACTACACTCGCACTCGATAGCGCGGATTTGCAACTCGATAGCGCGGATTTGCAATCCGTGCCCACCATAAACATAAATATATGTGAAAAAAAAGCATTTCCCAGTAAACGATAGCGCGAATGTGCAACTCGATAGCGCGAATGTGCAACTCGATAGCGCGGATTTGCAATCCGTGCCTAACATAAACGAAATAGAATGTCAACAAAAAAAGCAGTTCTCAGTAAATGATAGCACGAATGTGTAACTCGATAGCGCGGATCTGCAACGTGATAGCGCGGATTTGCAATCCGTGCCTAACATAAACGAAATAGAATGTCAACAAAAAAAGCAGTTCTCAGTAAACGATAGCGCGAATGTGCAACTCGATAGCACGAATGTGCAACTCAATAGCGCGAATGTGCACCTCGATAGCGCGGATTTGCAATCCGTGCCCATCATAAACATAAATACATGCCAAAAAAAAAGTATTTCCCAATAAACGATAGCGCGGATCTGCAACGTGATAGCGCGGATTTGCAATCCGTGCCCATCATAAACATAAATACATGTCAACAAAAAAAAAGTATTTCCCAGTAAACGATAGCGCGAATCTGCAACGTGATAGCGCGGATTTGCAACGTGATAGCGCGGATTTGCAACGTGATAGCGCGGATTTGCAATCCGTGCCTAACATAAACGAAATAGCATGTCAACAAAAAAAAAGTATTTCCCAGTAAACGATAGCGCGGATTTGCAATCCGTGCCCATCGTAAACATAAATACATGTCAACAAAAAAAAGCAGTTCTCAGTAAATAATAGCGCGAATGTGCAACTCGATAGCGCGGATTTGCAATCCGTGCCTAACATAAAAAAAAACCATGTCAACAAAATACAAAGCTACAGCAAAAGAGGAAGCATTTTTTATTACACTAACCACCGTGGGCTGGGTGGATGTTTTTACTCGTTTAAATCAGAAAAATGGCATTATCAATGCTTTGATTCATTGTCAGCAAAACAAAGGATTAGAAATCTACGGGTATTGCATTATGAGTAGTCACGTCCATTTGCTTTGTAGAGCAACACATGGTTTTATCCTATCGGATGTAGTTAGAGATTTTAAAAAATTCACCTCTAAAAAAATAATTCAAACTATTATCGAGGAACCGGAGAGCCGAAGAGAATGGCTATTGGACTATTTTCAAAAAGCCTGCATCCATTTAAAAAGAACTCAGCATTATAAAGTCTGGCAAGATGGTTACCATGCGGAGTATATGTATAGCAATACATTTATAAAACAGAAAGTCGAATATATACACATGAATCCTGTGAAGGACAAAATAGTACTAGTACCCGAAGACTATTATTTCAGCTCTGCCAGAAATTATGCGGGTCTGGAGAATGATATAGAAGTGATTTTACTAGACTTGTTTTAATCTTAAATTTTGCAGATAAGGAATGTGGTAGTGAGCACGGATTGAAAATCCGCGCGAGCGGGTCTTTTTTTGTAAGACACCGCTAACTATTCACTCCTCTCTACGCACTGTTCATAAAAATTAATTATACTATATTTATACGACCAATTTTAAATCAAAAAAACAAAATGACAAATAGACACCTTATAAAAATTTGTTTGTTTTCACTATTTGCAGTAGTAATAACCTCCTATTTTCGTCATCAAAAAATAAAGTTGTTAGAAAAAGAATTAGTGCAAATAAATAAAGAGATAGAGACCAAAGAAGCTAATTTTAAGCGAACACTAAACAAAATAGAGCAAGATGCAAGTAGAAAACGAAGAGAACTTATAATTAAAGGAGACTCCATTAACATAAACTACAGCGCCAACAATAGAGTCCGTAGCTGATAGAGAGAATAAGCACAGAAAGTAGAGGCTTTTAACTACGGAGACACCAGCAGCGCATATTTCTATACGTTCAAATTATCTTTAATCTTCAAACATAAAAAAAAGATACCTTTCAGTATCTTTTAAAATCTTTATAGGTAGAGCTATGTCGTGTCTTCCAACTACAATTATAATTTCTCTTACGCTCATAAATCTTTTCCCTCAGGTAAAGACCTAAAATCCAAACCGCAATAAATCCTATTATCTCATACCATTCCATACATCAAATGTAGAACGGACAAATAAAAGACGCTTTACAAGCACCTTAGAAATTACCTTTTTGACAACTAGTATTCCCAAATTGACTAGTACTTTGTAGTGCTATAAAACAAATGGAGATGCCTAGGCATCTCATTTGTTTCTTATTCAATTATCTATAATTATAAAATACTTATTGTTGTTTGTAAGCTTTTCTAACTAGCTTTCCTTTAGCCTCCTTACTAAATTTTAATCTTTCATCTTCATTCTCTACTAATTTAAAGAAATCAGATAAAGAAATTTCTAAAAAATCACAAATTGCAAAAAGCTTACTACATGTAACGTTATGATTACTAATATATCTTTCTAGTCCTAAGTTTTTACCGAATTCTATAAAGTATTCGTTGTTTTCACTTAAGATTACTCCATTACGATCCTTATAAAGTTTCTTAATAACATTAGAAATGGCGGTAGTTAGTTCTTCAATTTTTACTTGTTTTCCCATATAAACAAATTGAATTATAAAAAAACATCGATACAATTACACATGTGTAAATATTATTTATATATTTGTACTATCAATTACATTTTATTTAATGTAATTTTGCGTCTCTTCATATTAAAACATTTGAAGCATTCGCTTTGAATCTCGTATCAGAAAATTGGCGTTTTATAACCACGAGATGATAAGTTAAGATGCTCACGACCATGGCGTGGGCTCACTTATTTGTGGTTAAGGTATGCCAATGCCTCTGATGCAGTAAGATGAGTTCCATGCCATTTTTTTTGGTCTTTTTACTCTCTTTTATTCCTAGCGTTTACTCATTTGTAGGTCGTCTCGCAAAAGTTTTAATAATAAAACCAAATGCCTATGAGTCAAACAAAAAAACACCCTTAAAGCCCCAACCTACTTCTAATTAGTTCGGTCACCCTAGCAAACCGGCTACATTTTTAACTCCTAGAATTAAAAAAACTTAGGGAGTCAAGCAAATCGATGCCCTAAAATAACTAAAAAATACCTGCACCAAAAGGATTATAAACAGAACTACTCCTTGACTTTAATTTGAATTTAGTACAAAAAGGTGCAGGTTATTTTACAAATAACAACAAACAAAAACGCTCGCCTATGACGCAATAAAAAACACTAACTACACGACGTATCTCGATACGGCAAAACATAAAAAAGACCCTCTATTCCTGTCGGCAAACAAAGCAGAGGGTCAAAGTCAAATAAAACGCTCGTTCCATTTAACCAATAACCAAAATTATGAAAAATAATTCAGTAATCAAGGCGTTAAGGGCAATCCAGTATGCGCTCATAACAACAATCTGCCTATACTCCGCCCCTAGTAAGTCCAACAATCATAAATCGACTCTTGCAATACAACAGCAAACGATAATCGTAAGCGGCACAATTACCGATAATCTGGCCCCCATGGCAGGAGTCAGCATCATGGTAAAAGGAAAAAACACGACTACCAATTCAGATTACAACGGCCAATATACGATTGATGCCAGTCCTACAGACATTCTGATCTTTTACTTCATGGGTTATAAAACACAGGAAATACCCATTAATGCACAAAAAGTCATAAACGTAAAACTACAGGAAGAGGCTACCTCGTTGCAAGAAGTAAAAATAAATGCAGGCTACTACAGCGTTAAAGAAAGCGAACGAACCGGAAGCATTGCCAGAATTACGTCCAAAGACATTGAAACGCAACCCGTAACTAATGTTCTGGCTACTATGCAAGGCCGAATGGCGGGGGTAAATATTACGCAAACTACAGGTGTGCCTGGCGGAGGATTTGACATCCAAATAAGAGGCCGAAATAGCTTGAGGCTCGATGGAAATTCACCTTTATATATTATTGACGGTGCACCCTACGCTTCTGAACCAATCGGAAGTTCCTTCACATCAAGTACTACTCCCCAATCAACTAGCCCACTAAACAGTCTCAATCCAGCCGACATACAAAGCATAGAGATACTAAAAGATGCTGATGCTACAGCTATTTACGGCTCCCGAGGAGCAAACGGTGTGGTACTCATTACAACTAAAAGAGGGAAGGAAGGCAAAACGAATTTCACAGCAAACTATTCAAACGGTGTTGGACAAGTTACTCGCTTCCTTAAACTCATGAACACTTCTCAGTACTTACAAATGAGAAGAGAAGCTTACAAAAATGACGGAATTACCAATTATCCCGAAGCTGCTTATGATATTAATGGAAACTGGAGCCAAAATAGAGATACCGATTGGCAAAAAGAATTAACAGGGGGGACCGCAATGTTTACAAACCTTCAAACTTCTTTATCGGGAGGCTCGGCTCAGACACAGTTTATACTTAGTGGCAATTACAGCAAAGAAACTACTGTATTTCCTGGTAATTTTAAGTACAATAAAGGTAATTTTCACTTGAATGTCAACCATCAATCAGACAGTAAAAAATTCAAGATAAATACTACAACGAGTTATTCAATACAAGATAATCTCCTTCCTTCTGTCGATTTTACACGTGAGGCTATAAAACTGCCACCTAATGCTCCTGCTCTGTATGATATAAATGGAAAAATAAATTGGGAGAACAATACGTTCAACAACCCCCTGGCCCTTCTTTCTGGGAAATTCGACAGCAACACTTACGACTTACTAGCCAATTCAATAGTGTCGTACGACCTACTGAAAGGACTAGCAATCAAATCTAATTTTGGATTCAACGACCTCCGTCATGAAGAAACACAAACATTACCTTCCACAAGGTACAACCCGAGTTACGGAATTGGTAGCGAAGCTTCGTCAATTTTTAAAAACAGAACAAATAGGCAGTCTTGGATAATTGAACCGCAACTAGTGTACAACTATGAACACACCAATTTAAAAATCAACATTCTTACAGGAGCCACCTTTCAACAACAAAACAGCAACCAGATTGTAAACTCAGGATATGGATTCGCAAGCAATAGTTTGATTAATGATCCAGCAGCAGCCTACCAGTATAAACTCAGAAACAGTAACCAATCAGTATATAAATACCAAGCCTTTTTCGGAAGGATAAATGTAAACTGGAAAGACCGCTACATTATCAATCTTACCGGCCGAAGAGATGGATCCAGTCGTTTTGGCCCAGGAAAACAATTTGCTGTTTTTGGCGCAGCAGGTATGGCATGGCTTTTTGGAAACGAAAAAATCATAAAAGAGAACCTCCCTTTTTTGAGTTTTGGAAAACTACGAACAAGTTATGGTACTACGGGCAATGATCAAATCGGAGACTACCAGTACCTGGACACCTATAGCATCTCAGGAAGTCACTATCAAGGAATTAATGGACTAGCTCCCACCAGGCTATTCAACCCTGATTTTGCATGGGAAACCAATAAAAAAATAGAAGTAGCACTCGAAATAGGTGTTTTAAACGATCGAATTTTTAGCACTGTCGGATGGTACAAAAACCGCTCTTCTAACCAGTTGGTTGGCAATCCATTACCAGGAACTACAGGTTTCAGCGAAGTACAGGCGAACCTAAATGCTACGGTAGAAAATACAGGCCTAGAAATTAGTCTTCGTACGATCAACATAAAAACGTCCAAAATCAATTGGACTACAAATCTCAATTTCACCCAACCACGCAACAAACTTATTTCATTTCCAGATCTCGAAGGCTCAACATACAAATACCAATTTGAAATAGGAAAACCGCTAAATAGCACTAAAGTGTACAAATACTTGGGCTTAGACACTCAAAGCGGCATATATCAGTTCGAAGATGTGAACGGCGACCAAATAATCTCTGCAGGCGCAGATAAAAAATATAGTGTAGATCTTAATCCTAAATTTTATGGAGGCTTACAAAATCAATTGCAATATGGCCCTGTACAGCTCGATTTCCTTTTCCAGTTTGTCAAGCAACTGAACTTTAATCAAACATTCAGTGCGCCAATGCCAGGATTAATGATTAACCAGCCTACCGCAGCTATTGCACACTGGCAGAGCGCCGGTGACTCCGAACCATTTCAGATCTACAGCAGTGGCAATAAGTATAACGTACAAGTAGCAAATACAAGACATGCCCAAAGCAATGCTGGAATTAGTGATGCCTCGTACATCAGGCTGAAGAATATCTCACTTTCATTTGACCTGCCACACAGATGGACCAAAAACATAAAATGTAAAGTGAGTATCCAAGGCCAAAATATGCTAACCATTACTTCTTACAAAGGAGCGGACCCCGAATTTAAAACGGCTGGATTCTTACCTCCGCTTCGCATTTACACCAGCAGCTTACAACTTATCTTTTAACTAAAAACGTATAAAATGAAAAAATACAACATCTTACAACTACGCTGTTTTATAAACTATAAAAATACTTCATTAACTACGGTATTGTTTTTTGCAATTATTTCAAATAGTATGCTAAGCTGCGATAGTTTCATACAAGTTGACCTGCCCGTTTCGCAACTTCCAGCGCAATCAGTTTTTAATGACAAAGCTACTGCAACTGCTGCAATGATAGACATTTATGCAAAAATCCGCAACAAGGGTCTATTTACAGGAAATCCGTCAGGACTGTCCAATCAACTTGGATTATACGCAGACGAACTTACAGCATTCGGCGGAGAGCTAAACTTTTACAACAATTCAATTCTGTCATCGGATTATCAAGTAGCAGAGTTATGGAACAGCAGCTACAATCAAATTTATGCTGCGAATTCGGTTTTGGAAGGAGTCAATAAGAGCACTGCACTTACAGAACTGGACAAAAAAGAATTAAAAGGAGAAGCGCTATTTGTGCGGGCATTGGTACATTTCCATCTACTTAATATTTTTGGAGACATCCCCTACATCCTAACTACAGATTATAAGCAGAATCGACTAGTAAAACGCATGTCCGAAAATGAAATTCGCAACCACATCAACGCAGATTTAATTGATGCAAAGTCATTACTGCCTGAAAAATATCTGACTTCAGACAGGACAAGACCGAACAAATGGACGGTACAAGCATTTTTGGCAAGAGTTCATTTGTACGCAGAGGAATGGGATAAAGCAGAGCAGGCTGCATCAACAGTCATTAATCAAACAGCACTTTACCAGCCAGAAGACGACTTAAACAATATATTTCTTAAAGACGCTACTACAACAATTTGGCAACTAATGCCTGAACTTCAAGGCGGCAACACCATAGAGGCTACAGTCTTCAGCTTTATAAAAGGCCCTCCTCCTGCATCAGCAATTAATCCTGCACTACACGCAGCGTTCTCCTCAAACGATTTACGAAAAATGTACTGGCTAACTGCTGTTACAAAGGGTGCCGAAGTATGGTACCACGCCTCCAAATATAAAGCTACAAAAAACACAGGAATCTCTAAAGAATATTCCATTATGTTTCGACTTGCAGAGCAATATCTAATCCGAGCAGAAGCACGAGCACACCAAGGCAATCTAATTGGAGCAAAAGAAGACCTGAACAGGATTAGACATACGGCAGGACTAGCTGACACTTCAGCCTACACCGCTTCTGAAATCATCAAGGCGGTTTGGATGGAAAGGAAACTAGAGTTTTTTACGGAGTATGGACATCGATTCTTTGATCTCAAAAGAACAGGAATGCTTGATCCAGTTCTAACAACACTAAAAACAGGATGGAATTCGACAGACAGACTTTTTCCGATACCTGAATCTGAACTTTTGTTAAACGACAATCTCTCTCCTCAAAATGCAGGATATTAAACTTCCGTATCGTAAAAAGCCCAATCGTTTACATAAAGTTGTTTTGTTTTTTTTATGGGCAGCAATTTATTATTTTGTAATACAAGCTGTCCCTCTCATGGCACAAATTAAAGAAAAGAAACAACTGTCTACTGATGACTATTCGCAGTGGAGTAAACTTTGGCCTAAAAAAATTTCAGACAAAGGAAAATGGGTAAGCTATGCGCTACAATACAAATTACACCAAGACACGCTGTTTGTGCAAAAGACAGAAGGCGATAAAAAGTATGTTTTCCCAAACGGTAGCAACGGTGTATTTAATCAGGAACAGTGGTTTGCATGCCTAGTAAAGGACACGCTTGTACTAAAAAATTTAGTAAGCGGTACGACAAGGTACACTCCAAATGTAGCTAGTTTCTTTTTTAACTCAAATGGTAAATTTCTACTTACTTTTTTGAACGATCGTGATGGTAGGAAGCAATTAATTATTAAAGACATGCAAGAAAAAGTCGTTGAGATAATTCCAAATATTAGTAGTTGGAAAAGCGATAGCTCAGGTAATTCTATTGTCTATTGTAATGATCGTAATGGGCAATATAACGTGGAACTAATTAAGTTTGGAAAACAATTAAGTAAAGAATCTATAGTAGTGGATAACGAAGTAGATTTCCAAAACCTTGTCTTTCGCGAAAATACAATTGCATTTACCCAAAAAGGCAAAACTAGTACCAAGTTATTCTGCTTCAACAACACTACTAAAAGATTATTTCGTTACGATCCTGAAGAGCATGACGATTTTCCTGCCGATAGTAGAATTTCTGATTCCTACGGATCGCTCACACTATCCAAAGATGGCCGGCGCGTATTCTTCTTGATAAAGGAAAAAAATAATGATAGTAATAGTGATGAAACATCCGTGCAAATATGGAACACAGAAGACAAACAACTGTACAGCAATAAAAAAAAGAACGGGTTCACACCCTTGAGAGACAAGCTTGCGGTATGGTGGCCAAAGGATAATTGCATGTTGCAGATAACAACAAAAGAACGGCCCTCAGCGATGCTCAATGGAAATTACAAATATGCACTTACTTTTGACCCTTTAGCATACGAGCCTCAAGCTAAATTTAACAGCGACCGAGACATTTATATTACGGATCTTTCGAATGGAAGCCAAAAAATACTTCTCGAAAAACATTCCGGTAACATCCTGACCGTACTGATGTCTCCAAATGGCAAATTTATTTCTTATACTAAAAATGGGGATTGGTGGATCTATAAAATAAGCAATGGCACTCATACCAATATTACCCGCAACATAGGGGTGAACTTTTTTAGAGAAGACAACAACACCCCTGGAGAAGCTCAAATGTACGGTAACATCGGTTGGACGGAAAATGATAAAACGGTGTATGTATACGACCAATTTGACATCTGGGAAATAACCCCCGACGGAACCTCAGCTAGTCGATTGACCCACGGTAGAGAAAAGCACTTGCGCTTTAGAGTCGTCCCGCTAAGTCCCGAAAAACAATTTGCCGAAAGCTTACTTGACTTTAATACGCGTAGCTTTTGCAGCCAAGAGAAACTACTGTTGGAAGCCTATGATAAACGCACAGAAACGGTTGGCTATTACGTATGGAAGCGGAAAATAGGAGAAAAAGTCGTAGTACCCCTCAACGGGAAAAGATCTCATTTCATGAAAACGGCTAAAAGTGAAGCTTTTGTTTACATGGAGCAAACCTATGAACAAGCCCCCACACTCGTTTTTCAAGCCAACAGTATGGTAAAACCAAAAGTGCTAGTGAAAAGTAATCCGCAACAAAAAAACTTTAATTGGGGTAAATCCGAGCTAGTAAATTATGAGGTAAATGGCGAAATAATAAGAGCTGCGCTCTATTACCCAGCAAAATATAAAAAAGAACAAAAGTATCCTATGATAGTACAAATTTATGAGCGCCAATCACACTATGTAAACGATTACGTAAACCCCTCTGTTTATGAGCAAGGAGGATTTAACATAACTAATTTTACAACACAAGGATATTTCGTTTTGTTACCGGATATCAATTATAAATTTGGAGATCCTGGAGAGTCAGCTAAAATTTGCACAATCGCAGCAACTAACGAAATCATAAACAGAGGACTGGTAGATTCATTGAGAATTGGCTTAATTGGGCATTCCTTCGGAGGTTATGAAACTGATTTTATTCTCACAAAAACTAATAAATTCGCTGCAGCAGTTTCGGGAGCAGCATGGACCGACTTGGTGAGCACTTATTTTTCCATCGGAGAAAGCTATTTAAAACCAGAATTTTGGAGGTTTGAGGAGCATCAATTGCGTATTGGAAAGTCATTCTTTGAAGACATGTCTAGCTATATCAGGAATTCTCCGATATTGAATGCGGAACAGATCACAACTCCTTTACTAGCTTGGTCCGGTCAAAAAGATCGTACGATTAGTTATCACCAAAGTATTGAATTTTATCTGGCATTAAGAACACTTAAAAAAAAGCATCTACTATTAATTTACCCCAATGAAGATCACGCAGTAGTGAACGAACATAATCAAAAAGATTTAACTGAACGTATCAGTGAATGGTTTGGGTATTATCTTAAAAGCGAAAAAAGAAAAAAATGGATGGATGCAAATAATCCATAAAATGGTAGTCATAGTTTAAAAATGCCGTTTGGAAAATTCCAAACGGCATTCTACAACTCATCTTTTTATTATTGGACACTTCTTTTAAGCACATTTGGACAAGAGGTTGGATTCTCTGCATCTAATTCATAAAGAGTAGATCCATCAATGTCTGACGTACAAATAAAATTTCCCGTATTGTCGCACATCTGAACCCGCTCACAATTCTGAGGAGCATTGACATGTTTATAACCCCACTCAGGTGCCGTTTTACTTTCAGCCTTGCTCGTTGCATCAGCCTGAAGTGCACCTAAAAATCCAAATGCAAGTACTGCAATCGGAGCTGCTAAATCAAAGATTTTAGTTCTCATAATAATTCTATTTATAAATTATGATCTACTCTTTTTTACAGGTTTTCGATCAAATTCCTGCTACTTGGCCAATAGATTTTAATGTAATTTACTTTTTAGTAGTTGTACTATAATGAGCTGTAATCGCCGCTCCCATAGTATAACGTACAATCTGATTTCCTATTAAAGCATACAACTGATTATTTTGTACTGCAAAACTTTTCATTTTCTTTCCTTCTTCGTCGTAGAGGTAGAAACTAAGCAAGTAACTATTGTCTGAAAGATTATATAGATCTATAATACTTGCACTCTTCCACATTTTAATACTTTCGTAACGTCCCATTATTTCTGAGTTAACAAACAACAGATTATCAAAAACCGCACAAGCTTTGTTTACAACTAATGCCGGCTTCCGCAATTTTCTTACACCATGGCTAGGGATAGTAACTACCTCGAGCTTAGCATGACCTATGCTGTCTATAGTTTTCCCTCTAAAGTCTATCATAAGATTACGGTCTACAACAGTAAATTGATTGCGATACGCATAGAGATAAATAAACCGTTTCATCTTTTTACTGTATACAAGATGGCCATCGGTATCAAAAAGTCCGTCAATTTGTTCTTCCAAAATTTGAGAATTGAACAACGTTTCCGAATTCTCTAGAAGATTCATCCTGCCGATTATACTTTTGGCAGTGCCTCGTTGCAGAGCACGTACAATCAGTGCTGTAGAATCTATAGGTACGGAAAGCGTAAAATACGCGTTGCCAGTATTTACTAGATGAGCTTTCCAATCACCTATTTTTCCTTTAAACACACAGGGAACAGTTCCGTCTGAAACATAAAAATAAGGAGAATCTACTTGTACAGTGAGCGCCCTAAAAGGAAGCTCTTTGTGGTCCAATTCGATATGATATTCTTCTTTTTTTTGCAAATTAGAGTCCAGTACGGTCAGTAACAATTGCGCACTTGTACTACCCAAGTAAAGTTTATCGTCAGCAATCCCCGCGATATAAAAAGAATTGAATGGAAGGTTTGCTACTTTTGCTTTCACTGCGGGAAAATGTGGAAAGCGTCTTATAAAATCATTACGATAGTGCATATTATTTTCCGAAAGCAGGAACAGCACTACAACTAATGAAATACTACAAAAAGTAGAAGTACAAAAGACACCTACTTCCAATTTTGAATTGAAAGAGCAGAAAGCATTCTGTTGATTCCATTTAAACAGTAACATGCCCACTACAGCTAGAAGAAGAAAACAGAAATTAAAAATAAGATGCTCTTTCCAACTCATTTTCTCCAGTATGCCCCCACAAGAACAAGGTACGAAAGAACTGTAATTCAAAATAATAATGATATAAGTTGTAAACATCACCATCAAACTAAAGGCTGCGAACAATCCTGCAAAACGAAATTTTGGCACAATCAAAAGGACAACTATGGAGAGTTCTAGTACTGGAACTCCCCAAGATACATACTCCGCAAAACTGCTCAATAAAGGCGACTGCCCCAGCTGAACCTTAAAATTTTCAAAGTCTAGCAGTTTGCTTACGGCAGCATAAACAAAAAGTAAAACGAAAAGGAGACAAATTCCCTCAATAAATAAATTTCGTATTTTGGCATGTACGCTCATGACTTCATTGTTTAGTTTCAATGAAGTAAATTTCTGAATTTCAAAACAATTCCACTTGTAAAATCTGGAATAGAACTTGGCTAAAGCGGAGAAATTCCACAATGAATAGTAGTTTGAGTAAAAGGTATAAAACGTAATAGCTCCGTTTTACAATTCATGCCCGAAAAATATTTTTTTCACAAAGCACTAAACAACAAATAGCCACAATTCAAAACTCACCAACCACCATCAAAGATTCAGTACTCCAAACTGACCCCGTACTACGTATTAGTTCCTACTTAATAATTACCACGCACTACTTACCACGCACTACTTAATACCTACTAACTAATATTTAAAAATTAACAATTAATAATTGCCACTTAACACGTACTACTTACCACGCACTACTTAATACTTAATACTTACTAACTAATATTTAATAATTAACAATTAATAATTACCACTGAATACTTACTACTTACTATTTAACAATTAATATTTAACAATTAATAATTACCACGACTACTTAACAATTAATAATTACCACGTACTACTTAATACTTAACAATTAATATTTAATAATTAATAATTACCATTTAATAATTAATAATTACCATTTAATAATTAACAATTAACAACTGCCCCTCAAAGGCAGATAACGAACAGGTTTACTCCTTTTCAGTTCATTAGGCGAATACCCAAAACGCTTTTTAAAAGACTTAGAAAAATTAGAATAATCACTAAAGCCATTCAGATAAGCAATGTTTTTCAAAGGAATGCTGGATTCTGTGACCATCAGATGCGATCGTTTCAAACGTTCTTCATTGTAAAATTGGTAAATACTCGTGTTGAAAAAATACCTAAAACCATCTTTCAATTTGTATTCATTGGTCGAAAATAATTTAGAAAGAGCTTTCAAGGGAGGCAACGGTTCGTCCAGATGATGCAGTATATAGTCGTAGAGTCGCTGTAGGAGTACAGCATCTAATTGTCGGGACTTGATTTGCTTTGCATTTTCAGGCTCTTGATCGGTTACTAAAAGATCGAATACCGCTGTTTCGGGTAGTGAATTCACACCATTCAAGAGGATAGCCGAATCGTGACAAAGAGAGAGTAACGTACAATTTACCAGTAAAAAAAGGTTGTCTTTGGTCACAAAGTGAAGGGTGGCATGGGTTTGATTGCAACTGCTAGGATGGAGCAATTGATGCGCAGCTCTTACTTTTTCGATCGATTCGGCAGTTAAAAAAACGGATAAAGGCTTGTTCACTAATTCGCTGCTTCCATAACCCAATAGTGCAACAGCAGCAGTAGTTAAATTGGTGATGCATAAATTAGAATCTAAGACTAAGCTAAACTGCGTACTAAAATGATGTGATTTGTGGGTGTTGACATATCCCCATTGAAAAATAGCTTCATTCATCTCTTCGGATACCATGTTAAGAAGCACAACCAATGCTTCTAGCTCGTCATCGAGAGCACTGGAAGGAATACGGATGTTAAAATTACCTTTTGCCATCTCAAATAACATGAGGCGTACCGCTTGAAGTCTTTGTTGATTGTGAAGTTTATCCATACGATCTTGTCTGCTATAATAGTGATTAGAAACTAAACATAGTTCTGGAGAAAGGCAATCGCCTCTTGTTGTACGATGAAAACTTGCGTGGGCACCGCAGGTTTACTAATTTCAAGATAAAAACTGCTAATCGTCAGTGAAACTTGTTGATTCGTCAGTAGGGCCACTGCCTTGGTAAATACAGAACCAGACTGTGCCAGATAATCTCTACCTACTTTGTCAGCACAACTAATGGTTCGAATGTCGCATAAAATCGGATAGCTTTTTTCATTTTGAAAATGAATTCGATCCGAAACGATTTGTTGAGCGGCTGCTCGATCGATACAAACATTTTCTTTGTATACAAAAAAAAGAATACCGTCAGCAATCCAAAAGCGTGCATATTGATTCTCGTAACAATCGGGTGACTCTGTCATAACCTGCTCATTCAAATAGTGTTAATTAACAAAATTAACGATAATTACTTCAAATTAAATTGTGCATTCGGCAGTATATGTTGCAAATCACACAATAACTTGTCAATACAGGAATCTTAGTTGTCATTTTGGGAATAGTACGCTATCGGATGAAAATTCTTTCATTTATTTTGTACACTTTTATAGAGAAATTACAAACAAACAAACTAAAATCAAGAAGAAAATGGCAAAAATAAAGCACAATAATTTTATGGACACAGTGAACGAAGTAGTCGCAGCTGCGAAAAAAGAGGGAGTAGTACAACTTTATGCAGAAGATGCAAATTTAGATCGAAGAACAAGTACGGTAAAAGAAAAAATAAGGTTTCATTTTGGAACAACAGGTTATCAGGTAGCTCGTATTTGAAATTAGTTAGCGCGGATTTGCAATCCGTGCCCTCAAAGCCAATGAAATTAATAAAAAGAAGAGCCCCTGCTAGCTCCGACTCAAATAGCAACCCAAACCCACTACTCACTACTCAAAACCCAAAGTCACTACTCACTATTCACAACCCAATACTCACTACTCAAAACCCAAACCCACTACTCACTACTCACTACTCACTATTCACAACCCACTATTCACAACCCACTACTCACTTCTCAAAACCCAAACTCACTTCTCACTTCTCACAACTCACAACTCACTATTAACAACCCACAACTCACAACTCACAACTCACAACTCACTATTCACAACCCACTACTCACTACTCACTCCAAATCTAACCTCAAACCCTACTAAAAAATGCAACCCAACAAGCACCTTTCGCGTTTATTTGATCGCTTCACAGAAGACCGAACCATGAAGCCCACCCACATCAGCTTATACTTCAGCCTCTTTCAGTACTGGAACATCAATCGATTTCAAAATCCCATTACCATAACGCGAGAAGAAATCATGCTCGTGAGTAAAATAGGTTCTCGAGCTACGTACCACAAATGCATGCGCGAACTCAACGACAAGGGCTACATAAAGTACGAACCCACTTTCAATCCATTCAAAGGAAGTTCCGTTTTGCTATTCAATTTTTCCGAAGAGGAAACAATGATTCCATGACTAGCAACTACAATTTGCAATAACACATTTATGAACTGCTCCCCAGGGACACGACGCTATTACTACTCATCCCTCAGTATTCACTAATCACAACGCACTATTTACTGTTTACTACTTACAATTCACCAATCACTTCTCATTCAAAACTAAACAAAAAAAAGGCCTCACTAGGAGGCCTTTTTTAAAATACTTTACATAGTATTTTTAATTGTCTAATACTTCAAAAGCAGAATTCATACTCTTAAACTCAGGAACAATATGTTTCATTTTACTAACAATCGCATCATTCGCAAAACTATTGGCAGTTAAAATCAATTCGCTAATATCTGCATGTAAATTCTCATATTCTTCCAATAATTCTTGTGCAATCATAATTTTATTATGATACGTCGGTAAAGTTTTCGAATTATCATTGAGCAACTCCTCGTACAGTTTTTCACCTGGTCGCAAGCCTACAATTTTAATCATAATATCTTTATCAGGAATAAATCCAGCGAGTTTAATCATTTTCTTAGCCAAGTCAATAATCTTAACAGGCTTACCCATATCAAAGATATAAATTTCACCCCCTTTACCCATTGCACCCGCTTCTAAAACCAATTGACAAGCTTCGGGAATAGTCATAAAATATCGAATAATATCGGGATGAGTTATCGTTAACGGTCCTCCGTTTTCAATTTGCTGTGTAAATAAAGGCACAACAGAACCATTGGAGCCCAGTACATTTCCAAAACGGGTAGTAATAAATTTCGTAGAAAAAGCTTCGCTCTCTTTATTTTTAAGTGACAGTGATTGTACGTATTTTTCAGCGATACGTTTACTGGCGCCCATTACATTACTCGGATTTACCGCTTTATCTGTGGAGACCATCACGAATTTCTTAACATTATAAACACACGATAAATCGGCTAGATTTTTGGTTCCTTCTACATTAGTGATCACCGCTTGCGACGGATTTTCTTCCATCAATGGAACATGCTTATACGCCGCAGCATGAAAAACAACCTGAGGTTTATATTGCTCAAAAATACGCTCTAATGCCTTTTTGTTGCGGACATCTACAATAGCTGGAACAATTTTGACATCATTCTCAAATTTATCAATTTCAATACATAAAGAGTGTAAAGGAGTTTCCGCCTGATCTAAAATAATGATCTTTTTAGGATTAAAGGTCAGAACTTGTCTCACAATCTCGCTACCGATAGACCCTGCCGCACCAGTAATTAAAACGGTTTTATCTTTCAATTGTTTGGAAATTGATTTACCGTCTAAAACTATTGGTTTGCGTTCTAATAAATCCTCAATCTGTATGTTTTTTACCTTTCTAGAAATCTCCTTTTGATTTTCCCAGTCAGTAATCAAAGGAACAGTGTACACTCTGTAATTAAATTCTAAACAGTGATCCACAATAATCAATCGCTCTTCTTTAGTTAAGCTTTTGTCAGCAATAATTACCCCTTCCGCAGCTACAGAACGCATAAGTGCTGGCAATCGCTTCTTCTGAATTAAAATAGGCAAATCCAACATACGCTTGGACGCGTTTTGACTATTTTTATCTACGAAACCAACAATCTTAAATCGTGAAGGAGTTTCAAATTTCAATGCATTGGCTACAGATATGGCGTTGGCATCTGTTCCGTAAATTACAGCGCGAATTAATTTACTTGAACTATTCTCTGAAAAATACAGTTCAAAAGTTTGTTTAACGACCACACGGTACAAAAACAAACCACAAAAAGAGAGTACAATATTAATAAACAGTGCGGTGTTTAAAAATACTTTGCTTCCGATATAAAGATCATAGGCGGTATTAAAAAAAAGAAAAAAGATTAGCACAGACAGCTGAGAAAAAAACAATTTTACTGCATCAATATAAGACGAATGTCTTATAATTCCAGAGTAGGTACGAAACAACCAGAAAAAAAATACATTTACTCCTAGCAAGCACATTACTAGCAAAAAATTATGTGGTGCAATGAGGTACTTCAGCCCCATACCTTTGAAAAGCAAAAAAGTAAAAGTAAAAGAGAACAACAGTACCAGAACGTCCATGATAACAATAATCCAACGTGGCAAATAACCAAGATTATGAATCTCAAATTTCAAATTTTTTCTGGAAAATGGTTTTTCAGTCAAAGTAGTAAGGATAATTTTATTTCTAAATATTTTAGATTGTTGTCTTTTTATTTGTTTAAAAACAAGAAACAATCTCCACAAATTTAAACATTTAATAAAGATTTTTTCTACATACCATAATAATTTATGATTTTAAAATCGTCTCAAAAATCGTTGCTATTCGTTCAGATTCTAAAGCGGTCATATTAGAACTTGAAGGTAAACACAATCCTGTATTAAAAAGATTTTCAGCAACTTGCTTTCCGTAATACTGATATTTTTGATATAATGGTTGTAAATGAAGTGGTTTCCACAAAGGTCTAGTTTCGATATTATCTTGTTCTAGCGCCAGTCTGAAATTCTCTCGCGCTGCATAAGATGAAAAAATAACGGCATTCAGCCAGAAGTTCGAATCATAATTGTCATCCGGATTTTCAAATAATTGGATGTTATCATAGGATTGAAAAAGTGTACTATAAAATTCGTGAATAGACTTTCTCAATAGCAGATGCTCTTCTAAAATTTGCATTTGTCCGCGACCAATTGCAGCACAAATATTACTCATTCGGTAATTATAGCCCAACGCGCTGTGCTGGTAATGGGGAGCTGCGTCCTTAGCTTGTGTGGATAGAAAAATTGCTTTTTGCTTTATTTCTAAGCTTTTGCATACTAAGGCACCTCCTGCTGAAGTGGTAATGATTTTGCTACCATTAAAAGAAAATATCCCAATTTCGCCAAAAGTACCGCAGAGTTTGCCGTTATAACGACTTCCAAGCGCCTCAGCACTGTCTTCAAGAATTGGAATATTATATTTATTTGAAATGGCCTGAATTTTTTCTACCTGAAAAGGCATTCCATATAAAGTGACTATAATAATGCATTTTGGCTTCTGCCCTTTACTAATATTTTCTATAATTGCTTCTTCTAATGCTATAGGACACATGTTCCAAGTGACTGTTTCACTATCAATAAAAATAGGCTCAGCACCTAAATACAAAATTGGATTGGCAGATGCAGTAAAAGTCAAGGTCTGACATAAAACGAGATCGTCCTTTGCTACTCCTAGTAAAATTAAAGCGAGATGCAAAGCCGAAGTGCCCGAATTTACAGCTGCGATATGATAACCGCCTAGATAATTTTCTAAAGATTCTTCAAATGCATCCACATTTTCTCCACCGCTCGTAATCCAGTTGGACTCAAATGCATCTTTAATAAAGATTTGCTCGGCACCGCCCATGTGTGGAACAGACAACCAAATTTTTGAATTTTTCACCCTTTAAAAAAATTCATTAAATAGCAATTTTCTTCACCACTGCTCTTCTCATAAACAAATAAGCAAAACTTAGAACGACTAAAATTCCTAAGCTAACTAAGAAGGTTAGCATATCGTTTTTATCTAAAAATATTAAAAGTAGGTTTATAATAATTTGTAAAAAAGCATATAAAAAGGCAACTTGTAAATGAGAAAATTGCATCTCATTGGCTAAATATTGATACAAATGAGAGCGATGCGCTTCAAAAATATTTTCTTTCTTAAGTAAACGAGTAAAAATAGTCACCACAGCATCAATTCCGTATACTGCAAAAAACAAAATGTACCCAAATTGACCTGTTTCTAAAATAGTAAAAATCATAAAATAGCCCAGAAAAACGGCCATACTAATGCTACCCACGTCTCCAGCAAAAGTTTTTGCTTTTTTTCGAACATTAAAGATTCCAAAAACCGCAGCTGCAATAGCCATAGTAGAAAGTAACGATAAATGAACAAAATTAATCGGTAAGCAAGCAAAAGAGCCAATAGCCACTAAAGCATATAAAACAGTAATACCGTTAATTCCATCCATAAAATTAAAAGCATTCACCCATCCAATCACCAAAATAAAAAGCAAAACCAACAACCAAATAGGTTCATGAAACAAGTCTAAATCGTAAATAACTAATAAAATAGCAATACAATGAAAGGCAAAACGGGGCAATTGAGAAATGGGTTTAATATCATCTATAAAGCTAACAGCACCAACCAGTACAACTGCCAGCGCAAAATACCACGAACAATATCCCATAAAACAGGCGACTATCATGGCAATTGGAAAGATAATTCCGCCCCCTCTCAAAGTAATAGAAGTATGAGAAGAACGACTATTAGGCTTGTCTATTATATTATAGTGATCTGCAAGTCTAAAGTAAAGCAACTCAATACCCAGAAAAAGAAAGAATAAAAAAAAATACTGCATTTTAAAATTATAAATTGTTTGAATTATCAACCGTGAACTTTGTAAAAATTGAATTTTGAACTATAAATGAGATCTAAAACTTGGATTGTTCGAGATAGAAGCCTTGTAAGCCGCGAACTAGCAATGCAAAGTGATATAGGAGTTACCAACTACTACTCACACTTAATAATTAATACTAACTATTCAAAACTAATTAACTACTACTCACTAATTAATACTTAATAATTAATACTCACTACTCACTACTTAATAATTAATAATTAACACTTACTACTCACTACTTAATAATTAACACTTAATAATTAATAATTAACACTTACTTCATTCCCCCTAAATTCTATACTTCAACAAATTGATTAAATATTCCCCATAGCCAGATTTTTTTAAGGGTTCAGCTAAAGCGCGTAGTTGGTCTGAAGTGATAAAACCTTGTCTCCAAGCAATTTCTTCAATACAACCCACTTTTAAACCTTGACGTTCTTCTAAAACCTGAACAAATTGTCCTGCTTGCATTAAACTATTAAAAGTCCCCGTATCCAGCCAAGCGGTGCCGCGACTTAAAATACCAACTTTTAGTTTCCCTTGCTCTAGATAGACTTTATTTACATCCGTAATTTCATATTCTCCTCTAGCGCTTGGCTTAATATTCTTAGCAATTTCAACCACAGAATTATCATAAAAATACAATCCGGGTACCGCATAATTTGATTTGGGTTCTATAGGTTTTTCTTCAATAGAAATCGCTTTTTTACTGTCATCAAATTCTACGACACCATAACGCTCCGGGTCAGAAACGTGATAAGCAAAAACAACTCCGCCTTCTGGATTTGAATTCTCTTTTAACAGTTGTTGCATATTGGTTCCAAAGAAAATATTGTCTCCTAAAACTAAAGCGACGTTATCGTTTCCTATAAATTCTTCTCCAATTACAAATGCTTGCGCTAAGCCATTAGGATTGGGTTGTTCAGCATAACTGAATTGGCATCCTATAGCACTACCGTCCCCTAATAATTTCTTAAAATGAGGCAAATCGTGTGGCGTTGAAATTATTAATATCTCATGAATACCTGCCATTAATAAAGTTGATAATGGATAATAAATCATGGGTTTATCGTATACAGGCATTAACTGTTTGCTAACTGCTAAGGTTAATGGGTGTAATCTTGTTCCTGAGCCACCTGCTAATATTATTCCTTTCATTTTTTTTATTTTAAATTAAATATATTAAAATGTTTTACTAAGTGACATTATTTAACAATTGCATGCATTTTTTCAAACTGTCTTTATAATATGGTACAGCTACTTCATATACATTTTTAATCTTAGATTTATCTAGCAACGAATAGGCTGGTCTTGTAGCGGGCGTAGGATAAGCCGAACTCGGAATGCCACTAATTCCGCATTTAAATCCACCTATTTCCTGAATGGCTAATGCAAATTCATACCAACTAATTTCGCCCTCGTTGGAGAAATTATAAATTCCAGGTTTCCAATTTGAGCTGGTAAGAATTACCATAATTGCTTGTGCTAAGTCAGCTGCGTAGGTAGGGCTTCCGATCTGGTCATTTACAATACTTAGCGCATCTCGCTCTTGCATTAGTCGCGACATCGTTTTAACAAAATTAGCACCGTAGCTTGAATAAACCCAAGACGTACGAATGACGATGGCATCTGGATTGTTCTCTAGACATGCGTTTTCCCCCGCTAATTTTGTTTTTCCATAAACATTGATAGGATTAACAGCTGCTTCTTCAGTCAAAGCAATCGCTGATGTTCCATCGAAAACGTAATCGGTTGACACATGAATAAATTGACAGCCATTCGCCGCGCTCCACTTTGCTAAAATTTCGACACATTTATGATTTAAAATATCTGACAATTCAAGTTCAGATTCTGCTCTATCAACTGCTGTATGCGCAGCACAATTGATAATAATTTGCGGATTTATATCATCCAATTCTGTTTCCAGCTTTGTTAAATTACATAAATCCAATTCTTCTCTATCGGTATAAATCCACTCATATTCCGGGTATTTTTCCGCTAAGACTTTCAATTCGGATCCCAATTGACCATTGGCTCCGGTAATTAATATTTTTTTCACAATTATAAATTTTTCATTTCACATAACTCTTAACCACTCAGTATTCGCAGCCAAGCATAACTATAATGCGCCACTCACAGTAACGCCTCACTTGTTACTAATTAAAACTCCCAATCAATAGCATCAAAACCAGGCAAAATTATATCTTTTTCAGAAACAATAACCTTTGACGATTCCACTTTCCAGTCAATAGCTAATGTAGGATCATCGTACCTAATGCCTCTTTCACTTTCCTTATCATAAAGCTGATCGACTTTGTACAGTACCGATGCCGTTTCACTTAACACGGAGAAGCCATGTGCAAAACCATGCGGCACCATCAATTGTTTTTTATTCTCGGCACTCAAAACAACACTAAAATGCTGCCCGTAAGTTGGCGAATTTTTACGTAAGTCTACGGCAACATCGAGAATTTCTCCCTGCAGCACGCGGACTAATTTGGCTTGTGCAAAAGGATTTATTTGCAAGTGCAAACCACGAATTACGCCTTTAGTAGAAAAAGATTGATTGTCCTGAATAAAATTATACATAATTCCATTCTCATTAAATTTTGCTTTATTGTAAGCTTCGAAAAAGTATCCGCGGTCGTCGTTGAATACATTTGGGCTTATAATAACTAAATCTTGGATTGGGGTTTTTTCTACAGTCATTTTATATTAGATATTATTTTTAATAATTATTTATTGTTTTTAATCCGAAAATGGAATTAGATAAAAGTGATCTTTTCGGTAAATCGCTTGATTGTTTTTAAAGAAAATCTTCAAAAATTGTTACACGATGTGTCTGGTATAAAAAATAGACAAACATAGGAAAAAGCAAAACACTAAGTCGATTGATAGTCAAAACAGCTTTATCATTTTTAATTTTATCGAATGGAAATAATAATAGCGCAAAAAGTAGGTAGGGCGAAAAACGATGCGCTACAATAGGATTAATAAAAAAAGTTACGCAGTAAAAAAGAAAGGTTGTTACCAATATTGGATGAAGCATTTTACGTTTGTAAATTATATAACCTAAACCAACCAAACCGGCAATGCATAAAAAAAAGAGTATGTGCATGTACCCAATTAACGGCATTCCTTGTGAATATATTTCAATTTTAGACCTAATCGAATCAAATGCTATAATTTCTGATAACAAATATTTTAAAATTAAATAGAATAAGAAAGCGATAATTGGCACCGCCAGCAGCATTTTAAAATAATGCTTCCATTTATGAAAATAAGTGATTAACATTAAACTAGAACTAATATGCATAAATGGGGTCAATAAAATCCAATTGAATTTTTGATCTCTAAAAGTATAATAAAAAAATACAGCAAATAATAGGTAAGAAGGTCCATTTCGAAGTAAAACATAGCCAAACAAAAAATAATGTACTACAAATAGAAGTATTTTCTTCCATGCTTCGATATCATTTCTAAAGATTAACCATACAAAGAATGCAGTACTTAGCAGAAAATTAAACCAGAACATTGCACTAAAAACATCTGTTTTGTCCTCTAGTAAGCAATTAAAAAATGAATAAACTGCAAATAGATATGGCTCGTTTATTAAATAAGAAAGAAAACCGCTAGGTTGATGAAAAATTTCGAAATTATAGTATAGGAAATAGTCATTACTCAATTCGATATCTATTATTGCTCTCAACAAGAATGAGATTATGACAAATAAACCTGCGTAAATGAACCTCATTTTAGCACTAGGATTTGCTAAGCAAGCAAAATAAAAGCTCAAATAGGTAAGTAATAATAATAACAATAGTGTAATCATCTTATAAAAAAAAGCAGTAAAAATAAAGTTATATGTACCAATATACGACTCGAAGTTAAAATTTGAATTTCTTTATGCCCAGCTCCATCGTCAATTGCACCCATTATTTTAGAAGAATAAAATTGCAAAAAGCATAGGCAATAGCAGCTACTATAAACATAACTTCAAAACAATATTTGACTTTAGTAGAATTAACTATCATTTATTCTACTTGAAAAAAATACAATTGTAATGCATTATTATATGCTTTTGAATGACTTAAATGTATTTATAAGACCTTGACGGCTATTTATTGGTAAATTTTTGCCCATTGCTTTTACAATTTTATCGTTACTCACAAGATAATTTTCAGTAAGCTTTTGCAGTCGCTCGGAAGTAAGTGGCAATCGAAAAGTATCTCCAATTTTCGCTACTCTTTTGATCCAAGTTGATTTAATGTTTAAAATCATGTGTTTTTTTCCGATGCTTTGAGCTACAATAGCTATCAATTCATTTGTTGAGAGCGCTTCATCGTCTGAGACATTATAAATACCAGATTCAATGTTTTCGTTATCCAATAACTCATTGACAACAAAACAAAGATTTTCTATGCTTAGAAAAGAGCGCTTATTTTCAAAATCTCCTAACGGCCAAGGCATTCCTTTGCAAACCAATTTATACAATAAGTTTAGATTTCCCTTATTTCCTGGCCCATGAATCATGCAAGGTCTTAGAATGTAAACTCTTTTATCTTTTGGTAATTCTTTGGATAAAATATAAGCCTCTGCTTGTCGTTTGGCAATACCGTAATGTGTTTTAGGGGTTGGAATTTCATTTTCCGTTAAGATTCCAGCTACTCTATCAGCCACCGCTTTTACAGTACTCATAAAAATAAAAATCGATGAATCCGAAACTAAAAAACAATCAAACAATTGTTTGGTCAACTCAAAATTGGCATCGTAATATGTTGCTGGATCCGACACTTTCTGTAAATCGTGAGCTTTGCCTGCTAAGTGAATAATTGCATCCCCATCTATATTGAATGTTTGATTTGGAATGTATCGTGCACTTAATGATTTAGTTTGATAATTCTCTTTAAGATAACTTTGAAGATTAGACCCAACAAAACCTGTCGCTCCTGTAATTGTTATTTTCATTTCTTCAAAAATCCAATTATTTTCCATAAAAACCGACATTGTATTTTCAATGGCGAAAATTTTAGACCGTTCATGCTAAGCGCTTTTTGAATTTCCTTGGTAATTAAAGAATATGAGTCTGAGCCAGAACTGCTCAATCCACCCACAAGCATTGCAGTTGTAGTAATTCCCGAATATTTCCATGTAATATTGTTTTTCAAAAAGAATCTAGTAATAAGCTCATAGTCAGCACCAATTCTAAATCCTAAATCATAATTACCCAATGTGTTAAAGAGCTCTTTTTTTAAAAAAATAGAGGGATGAGGCGGCATAAAACCAATTTTTAACTTTTCTGGAATCCAATATTTCGAAGAATAAAATCTTATAATTTTACCATTCTCCTTATGCTGAAGAATATTTCCAACTGAAGCATCTATTGTGTTTTTTTGATGAAAATTAGCCATTTCTTCAAGAACAAACTCATTATTAAAAACATCATCAGAATTTAGAATACCAATCAAATCACCAGTCGCCATTGCAATGCCTTTATTCATTGCGTCATAAAGTCCTCTATCTGATTCTGAAATCCACTTAGAAATAACAGTATGATATTTTTCTATTATGTCTACAGTTTTATCTTTTGAACTTCCATCAACAATAATGTATTCAATATTTTTGTATGTTTGATTTGCAACGGACAGAATTGTTTTCTCAATAGTTCTGGCACTATTGTAACAAACGGTAATTATTGTAATTTTCATTTATAATTTTTTAACGAACTGAAAATTCTTTAATGATGAGATTGAGTCCTTCTTTTTAAAAGAATTGGCAAATTTTTAATAATATCAAATCGAAATTTAAATTTTTGAAATAAACTATATGGCGAATTTTCAGCAGTTGGTGACTCATTTTTACCATGTCTTCTGTATAACAAAAGAGGCTCTTCAATGAATTTTGATTTAAAATAAAGTTCAGCAACGAAACCAAGCCAAATATCATGCATAGGAATTGACTTAGGAAAAGGCAAAGCAGTTTGCAAAACTTCATTTCTAAAAGCGAGACAACACCCTAAATAAGAATTTTTAAATACATTAGAAAGTAATCCTTTTTTCGAATTATTTAATTCAAAAAAAGAATTATTAATAATTTGCAAATCCTGATCTACTACTTTACAATTTGAAACTACAAGTGAAAAAGATCTTAAATTCTCTGTACAAACCTTAATTTTATTGGGTAACCAGACATCATCTTGATCTGATAAAAATATATAATCACCTTTCGCCTGCATTAATGCAAACTCAAAATTTAAAACCAAATTTTTAAATGCGTTTTTGAATATGATTACTCTGTCATCATTAAATGATTTAATTATTTCTAATGTTTTATCTGAAGAACCGTCATCGCTAACTATCACTTCATCTTTATCTCCTAATTGTTGTAGAATGGATTTTAATTGCTCTTTTATAAATTTTTCTCCATTATAAGTAGCCATACATACTGAAATCATATAATTGTTTTTTTTGGACTAAGACTTCCTAATATAATTTTATTGATAATGAGCCCTAACCAAATTAACATTGAGTTAAAATAATTAACAAACATACCCATTAATATACAGAATATAATAATGGCAAATTTTACTGCAGCTTCGGGATACTTCTTTCTAAACTGATTGTAATAACGAACTGCTAGATAACCGTAGAAGGCATTTAGCAATACCACTCCAATAATTCCAAAATCTAAATAAGGATCAATTAAAAATGTCCCTACCCTTGATTCTGAATTCAACTCGACTACTCTTTGAATTATACCAATTTTTTCTAATAAAAAAAAGGAAGTAAAAGGTCTGAACGTATAGATCCCATAACCTAAAAAAGAAATATAATCACTATACTCCACCATTTGATCTAAAACCGAAAAACGTTTAGAACTATACTCTACAAATACGGCTTCCAAAATAGAAATATTTTCATTATCAATTCCAGCAATCGCACGATAAAATTCATTCGCAGACATAGTAAGTTCAGAATCTAAACGTACAAATCCAACTGCACCTAGGACTAAGACCATAACTCCTAACGCCTTTACCAGACTTTTTACATTTATACTATTATAAAAAGTATAAGTAACAAAAAAAGAGATTCCAAACAATAAATACAATTGCTTACTAAGATAATTGAGTAAAATGAATAAGGAAATAAACAAAATGAATTTGAATTCTTTTTTTGAAATAATTTTTTCTTTAAGAAAAATATATGCCCAAGTCGGAAGCAAAGGATTTAAAAGAATAAAATAGTGCAGAAAGGGAACCAATTTTTCATTTGTCTCTCCATAAAGATCCGCATTAGTAATATTTAAAATAGGAATAAAGCCAAACACGTAACATTCTACTGCAAAAGTAAATAATGCCATTAAACAAATAAAGCACAGTAGTTTTTGCCTTATATCATTATTGAATGTAAAAATCTTAACAGGAACCGAATTATAATTTAATGTTGCAAAAAATAAATATAAAATTATAGAGCAGTTAATTATTAAAAATGTTTTTGGCGAATAACTGAACTGTTCTGATGATAATTGTAAAAAACTATAAGAGAGCAAGTATAAGAAAGGTACAAAAATTGAAATTGGATTAATAATTGCTTTATATCTAATATTTGAAAGTACTAATGCAAAACTAGCATAACAATAATAAATAGAAAAATTTATTATTTGGTCGTTCTGGATTCCAATCATTGTGTATCTATAAACTAAAAGCAAACCTATCAGCAAACAAAAAAATATTTGTTTTATAAAAGCTGGAAATTTTTTCATTTTTTACTTTGATTATTAAAAGCTTAAACTTTCTTAGAAGAAATTTATTGTGTTATAAAAACGTGTTTTAATGTCAACTTGAAATAATCTTTATTTCGATATGTAATCTGTTTCAATAACCTAAAAATTAACCTTGCTTTATAGACGAACCTGCTCAATAAGCCATCTTCCTGGACAAATAATTTTTCAGCTTTTAACATTTGCTTATATCTATTGAACGAAACATTTTCTTCAAAACCGCTATCAATAGATAAATTTTGAAGAATATTGCTTCTTAATAAATAGATGCTTTTTTTATCTTTAAAAATCTTTCTAAAATACCAATGATCTAACATATCCAAAGTATAGTTCTTCGAAAATCCACCAATAGAATCCAGGTAGGAAGTTCTCAAAAGTGTACCAGAATTAATACCGCTAATTTTATCCTTAACTTCTCCGCTTGAAAGCGTGACTGGTCTAAAAATGCCGCCAATTAAAACCTTCACAGGGGCTATAATTTTATTGTGCGACAAAGAAACAACTGTTGGAATTATTGCAACAACCCTATTTGATATTTCATTAAAATTTAAATTTTCAATTTCATTAATATAATCCTTTGTTATTATTGTATCCTGATCTAATAACATCAACCATCTGCTTTTTGTGTTTTTTGCTAAAAACAATGCATAATTATATGCACCACTTAGTCCAGGATTAGTTGAATCATGATGATAAAGAATGTTAAATTTATTAAATACAAAATTGTTACTTTCATATTGCGACTTTGGACTATTATCAAATACCAATATTGAAATATTCCCTACTAAACATTCCTGTAAAGAAATTATTGTTTTTGATTCTTCCAGTTTTGTCTTATATAGAACTATAACTATATATATACCCTTATCATTCATTCTTGTACAAACATATTTATTTAGTTCAATTAAATAGAAATTCATTAAAAGAAACGAAGTGAAATTTCAACTTTCTGACAGGTGCCAAAATTATTTTTCCCAATTTATATTCAATAGAATTTGAATATTTTCTGAACTCAAAACTTTTAGTTGGATCAACAAAATAGAGTGAGAAAAGCTCTTTATGATTTTCCCATAGCTGGTATCTCAATCTCTTTTCTTTATCTTCCGTTATTTGATTATTTCTTGATACATTTAAAAGTCTGTAGTAAAAACATGCATTAGGAGCATTTTTAATTTGGCCTGAAGGATTGTTTTTGAGAATGGAAATCCAAAAATCCCAATCTTCAAGCCCTTCACTCATATTGTTGTTAAATCCACCAACTTTGTCAAAATCATCTTTTCGAAATAACGACGTTATTACCAATTGATTTTCAGCAAGTAATGTAGCCATGTCATAAGAAGCCACCTTAAAGTTGCCTCTGCTTCTCCCAAAGAACTGTATTTTTGAGGTTGCAATTATAACATTCGTATTGCTTTCCAATATTTCTACAGTTTCATCAATGAAATTTTTTGAAATAAGATCATCTCCATCTAAGCACAAAATATATTTCCCTTTGGAAAAATTTTTTATGGCAGAATTTCTTGCCGTACAAACACCTTGATTCTCTTGATATTTATAAGTGAATCTCGGATCACCTTCAATATAGTTTAAAATCGTTTCTTCAGAGTTATCTGTCGAGCCATCGTTTATAATGATACACTCCCAAGAACTATATGTTTGTTCTTTGACCGAAGTTAGTGTTTTTTTGATATATTTCTCATTATTATAACAAGGAATAATAAGTGAAACAGTTGGAAAAAAGGAATTCATCATATCACTGTGCTAAAATATCTTTTAAAGCTTCTAAATATTTTTTACCGTACTTTAAATCAGGTTCCATATAATTTCCTTCCGCCCATTCATTCCAAGATTTAATAAAGACTATTTTATTTTCATTCTTTTTATGAGATACCATTTCAATAACTTGCTTCACATGAACCTTAAAGTTTTCGGGAGTTGAATTTGTTATTACTAATCCCTCTTTACCACTTCTTGCAGTATGATCCCAACCAGGTATAATACTTGGAAAAACATTATCTAACTGATCCTCTTCAGGTTTTAAAAATCTTTTGGACATTTTTTTATAAGAATATGTCAATGGAACTCCGTTGAACATTTTTTTTACTTTCGAAATTACTTTTTCTGTAAAAGATCTATAATTGACTAAATAATTATCAAGCCTTACCGTATTTACAGCATCAAGATCTAATGTCAAAAGCTGTTTTGCAGTTATTTCTAAATTATTACAATGGCCAATAAAATAAATACCATTCAATCCATTTTCAATAGCTAATTTTCTCCATGTCGCAATAAATATCGAAACTTCACTGCTAGCAAGCGGCTTATATATCATAAACACAGGTCTGCCTTGTATCTCAATATACCTTTTGTCTTTGAAAGCTGGTAAAACTTCGTAAAAATGAGCTGTATAGTCATCGATGCCAGGATAAAACTGCTCGATTAAAACATTTCTATTATTCATACCATGAGCAAAACCTTTCCAAGTTTCGTTTGCCCATGCTAAACAAAATGGATAATCGGGCTCTCCAGAACTTAAAACTTCATTAAATGGTCGTTCAATCAATCTCTTCCCATTACCAAACCAGTAATGCCAGTAACAAAACCCTTCAACTCCGTGCTCTCTAGCCATATCAGCCTGTGCTTTACGAGTTTCGGCCACACGTAAATCATAATAACCTAAATCTGCAGGTACTCTTGGCTGATAATGTCCTTTAAATAATGCTTTAGCTTTACCTACATTTGTCCACTCTGTAAATCCCTTTCCCCACCATACATCATTTTCAGGTATTGGATGATATTGTGGCAAATAAAATGCTATTACTCTGGCTTTTGTATTCATGTACTTTATTTTTTGACTAATCCTTTTATCATTTTAAATGGATTCACTGCTAATATCTTTGACAGTAAAAACACTGTGCTTGATAGGACAATTATTTTAATAAAAATTGATGCAAAGAAATTATCAATATCTATAAGATAAACAAATAAGAATATTGTCAGTACTCCTAAAATAAAACCTAAAACAGGTCTAATTCTCTCAATTTCTAATTTTGCATACCAAATTAATATTAAACATTCTGTCGTTAAGGCTAAACTAGAGACTAAAGCTGCAGAAATTAATCCAAACCTTGGCAGCAATTGAACGTTTAATACAATACTTATTACGGCTCCAATTATGCTGATTAACGAATTGACCTTAGTTTTACCTTTTGCGGTAACTACAGTACCGTATAGCATTTTTATTGATGAGCAGTAAACTCCTATTATAATCATTGGTACATAAAAATACGCACCATGAAATTTAACGCCTGACATTACCTGAAAAAATTCTTTTGAAAATATTGACAAACTTACCGCACCCAATAATAAAATATAAACAAAATTATTTCTTATTTTTTCAAAAATATTTAAAAAATTCTCACCGCCCCAACTTTTAAATATGAAAGGTTCAAATGCTTTATATGCCCCGTATGAAAAAACATTTAATATAAGCGCTAACGTTGCTGCCGTACTATAAATCCCTAAATCATTTAGATTTAAATATTTATCAATTAAAACACGATCTGAAATAGTCGTAACATAATAAGCTAGTGAACCAGGTACAAGTGGCAGTGAAAAAATTAAAACAGTTTTCAGCTGTTTTATATTAAAATTCCAAATAATATAATTGCGCGTAGTGTATAAAAACACAACTGCATAAACAGCATTTACAACTAAATTAGCATAGAGTACACCTAACGCGGAATAACCAAAACAAACTACTAAAACAATAGTTAAAACTAAAGAAATAAGTCCTCTAGATACATTTAAAACAGTCAAAAACATAGGTCTTTCTAATAACCTATACAATGCAGAAGGTAAGATAGAGAAGATCGCAAAAAAATTAGTTAATACACCTATAATAATATAAGGATAAAATGGAATATTGCTTTCATAAAAACCAAACAAATATTCCCCAAACAGTAAAAAGAATAGGACAATTAATATATTGAATCCAATAACAAAAGTAGAAAGATTACCTAATAATTTCTTCTGAGCAATTTCATTTTCACATCGGTAAAAAAAAACCAAATAATAAGTATTAGTGCACAAAAAAGAACACACTAACATAAAAGTTGTTAATGTATTTACGTAATTTACTACACCATAATCAGCAGGTGTTAAGTAAGATGTTAAAATAGGAAAAGAAATAAAACCCAATAGCCTTGGTATAATATCTCCCAAAGCGTATATAGTGGTATTTTTAACTAATTGTTTGCTTTCTTGCACCTTTAACGTAGGGTTATTTTTGATTACTAATTACATTTAGAAAACTCTCCACATCAAATTTTTTGAAAAAAACAGGATATTTATGAGTGCGATTTGTTTCTAATTTTAATTCCTTTTGTAATGAGAAATCATTTATATTTTCAAATAAGAAAATATTTGGAATATCAGTTGTATGCTCGAACTTTCTATAATCCATTTTTTTGTATATATGGATGTTTTTGTTATTTTGGATAAGTTCATATACAGCTGTAGAATAAACTGCAACGAAATTATTACAAATTCGCATCAAATCTAACATATTTGACTGATCTGCTATTAAATTAATATTAGTATAATTTTTAAATATATTTAGATATTTGTCAAATAATATATATTCCATTGGGTGCAATTTAAATAAAATTCTATTATCTGGATACTTTAGTGAAATATCGATAGCAAGAGTTTTTAGAATATGAGAATACTGAGGAGAAGAAATTATTACTATATTTTTATTACATACGCTTTTTTTTACTGTTTTTGATAATTCTTCGTTTCCTATTTCTATACATTTGGATGGTATATTTTTATTATCGGTCCACAATTTTGAGAAAGTTAGCAAGTATCTTGAAAATGAAATACTATTTAGATTTATGTTCTGTAATGAGGAATAGTTATACAACAGTGTAGACTTAACAATGTCACCGTGTTGAAATTCAAAAGTTGGAATATTTAAATCTTTTGCCGCGAGAAAAAGAGCTTTTTGTAAACCTCTTTGAACTATAAAAACTCTCTTTATCTTTTTAAATTTCAATATAAAATGATAGAAATTATAATCAAATAAGAAGTCCTCATATAATAACTTGTATTTCTTGCAATCAATTTTTTGATTAAAATAAGATTCAATATCATTTACTATTGTATTTAAATTTTTCTTTTCCTGGTCTGAAATTGCAGCTGTAAAAATTCCAAGTTTTCGAAATATAACTCTAACATCAAAAACTCTTCGTTCGTAATATTTATATTTTAGAGTAGGGGAATTTAGTTCATAATAAATATTTTTTCCAATAAGCGATGAAACTTGGTCGAAGTAACTATCAAATTGAAGTTCTTTGTCATCTTTTATTCTCGATTCTGACAAGAAAAAATCTTGATACTGTAATACGAAAAGCTTACAGAGGGATGATAAAAGCTTTACTGAAATTTTTATGCGTCCTTTTAATTTACTAAGTACAGATCTTTTCTCAAAAACATTAATTTTATCACCATAAAGTAGTTCTAAAAAAATATTATACCTTAAGATATCCCAAAATGGAAATCCTCTCTCTGTATTTAAATCAAATACTTTATACGTGTTTTCAAACTCGAAAAAATTTTCATAAAATTCAAGTTTAGAATTTTCTTCTTTATTTAAAAACATTATTAACTTCTTGCTTTAAGTTTATACTAGTCTATTTTTAAATCTTCTAACTTAATTTTAGCAAAATAAATTGATGATCCTTTTTTATCGCCATGAGATGAATAATAACTGATCATAAGCGTTTTGTCTTTAATTAGCATTCCTGGATAGGAGCAATCACCTCCACTTGGAAGTTCCACAAGCTTTTTAAACCTATTTGACTCTAAATCGTAAACCCCTAAGATTAATCTTTCACCCTCTCTTCCCGAAATTAACATTTTATTGTCTTTCACTAATAAAAAATTCGGGCCTCCAAAACTATCGATATTAATCTCCCCAAACCATTCCCAGGTCAACTCTGGATTTTTTGATCTTGCTAATTGTGCACTCCCGAATGTTCGTGCAAGCATAAAAAATTCTCCCTCACTACTTACACGAATCGTGGCTTCATTTGGAACATTAGGTCTTTGTCTAATAACATTTTTTTTCGTAAAAGACTCTCCATCCTCGCTAACGTACAAATTAAAAATCCCATTCAAATTATACCCAGCTGAATAAGCTTTACTATTAAACCATGTAATTCGCCATGGCCAAGCTTCATTTCCTTGAATTTTTGTAGTGGAGATTCCTGCACTATTTAGCGTGACACTTTTTAAATCTTGCCAGCTGCTATTAGAGTAATAGGATACATAATCAAACGAACTAATATTTTTATTATTCTCGTAAGTCGCTCCATGTATATATAACATTAATTTTTTATCATTAATGCTCAGCTTTGGATCTCTTAGATCAACTCCTAAAACATTAAACTCTTTAACTACTTTCCAATTTTTACCATCGGAACTCCTCAGTAATTTAATAATTCCATCTGCACCGAAGACATGTGAATCTGACTCTCTAAAAACTAAATAAAAATGATTTTCAAAGAATGTTAAATCTGTAAAAGCCTGATGTTTACCATTACCATTTGTTATCTTTTGAACTGGAATTGATTGTTTATCATCCTCATCTTGTGAAGTACAAGAAGTACAAAAAAGAAAGCCGAAAATCAGACTTACTAATATTCTTTTCATAATGTTAGTTTATATAGTCCCATTTTACTGCGTCACCCTTTTCCAGATCAGAAGTGACTTTTTTTCCCAATATTTTCTGATAATATTTTGGGTGCATTCCAAAACCTGGTCTAATAGATCTTACATTTTTCTCCGTAATTATTTCACCTGCCTTTATATCCTCCACAATGTATAATGATCTGGAAAAATCTTTACCCTTCTCTTGTTTCTCTGTCAACTTATAATCAACTACTCCAATCGCACTTTCTGCTTCGCGAACCGCCTTTACCATTTCCGTAAATTCTTGCTCATTCATTGAAAATGAAGCGTCTGGGCCACCAATAGAACGATCTAAAATAAAATGTTTTTCAATAATTTTTGCCCCAAAACAAGTGGCAACAACAGGAACAGTAGCTCCCAATGTATGATCAGACAATCCACTTATAACATTAAAACGTTCTGCCAAATCTTTAACCATACACATATTGGCTTCTTCAATTGGAGCTGGGTAACTAGAAGTACATTTCAATAAGGCAATATCATGATTACCCATTCTATGACAAGCATCTAAAGCCAATTCAATATCTTCAATTGTTGCTATTCCTGTAGATAAAATTACTGGCTTCCCTTTCGAAGCGACATATTCTATTAATGGAATATCGGTAATTTCAAAAGACGCTATTTTATAAGCTGGAACATTGAGTACTTCTAAGTAATCTACTGCTGTTTTATCAAAAGGCGAAGAAAAACAAACCAAGCCTTCTTCATCAGCAACTTCAAACAATTGCTTATGCCATTCCCAAGGAGTGTAAGCTTCTTGATATAATTTATGTAAATTGGCGCCTTCCCAGATAGTTCCTTTAATAATAAAGTCTTCTTTATCACACTCAATGGTCATAGTGTCTGCAGTGTAAGTTTGCAATTTAATACAATTTGCACCAGCTCTTTTCGCAGCTCTTATAGTCTCAATTGCAGTGTCGATACTACCGTTATGATTAGCTGATAATTCAGCAATTATAAAGACTTCTGAATTTTTATTGAATTTAAAATTTCCAATTTTCATAATAATTAATTTATTGATCTAACAATATTAAATGCTTCTACGTAGCTCATTCCCACAGCTATGCCCCAACGTTGTGCTTGAATTCTTAGTGCTTCCGGAGATCTAGGATGAGGAAAAGTTCTACTTTCAAATTCATAGCTTTCCATTCCTTTTATTTTCGCTTCTAAATTATCCGAACTCACTGCTATAAAAAAATTAGGCAAAAAATGACGAGGATCTGTGTTAGCACGCCATTCTGTTCCAGATGGTGTTTCAAATGTTATTATGGTTTTTACAGTTTCATGAGACATGGGTCTGCATGCAGTCATGACAGCCTCAAAAGTTCTTTGGTGATCAATATTTAAATCACCTCCATGGTGTGTAAAAATAATATCTGGTATAAAACTCTCTTTTTCCTTTTCAATTACTTTAACAATATCCAACAATGCAACAGAATCAAATCTATTGTCTGGAAAATCATATGCTTTTACAGAATGATATCCAATAGCTTTTCTAGCATTATCAATATTCATCTTATGAGTTAGTAATTGTTCCTCCCATTTAATCAAATCTCTTGAATCTGATCGTGAAGTTATCCCCTCGCCCAAAATAATAACATGAGTTTTAACATTGTATTCATTTACTAATTTATTCATTGTAGCACCTAATCCTAATAATTCGTCATCAGGGTGGGCAACTACAATTAATATTTTTTTATTTCTTAGAAATTCTAACATGGGCATCTATACTTTTTTGTTTATTATCTAATTCCGCATTAAAAAATTCAAATTTTAAAAATTCTGTTTCCAGAAAAGCATTAGGATAACCATCAGCATCTAACATTCGGATATAATCAAAGACATTTTCTAACGATTCTAAGAATTCTAAATTACTCTCTTCAGGTTTTCTCCTTTTAAATTCAACAGCTTCACCAACCTGTGGAATCGGAATGATATTATTTTTTATAATTTTTTCAATCATTACATATACTACCTCAGAAGATCTCTTAAAAATATCTTGTGCACTACCTATTAAACTCAACTCATCCTTTATATAAATATCACCTGTATCAATACCTTTTTGAACCTTTATAGCAGATATTTTAGTTGATTTATGGCCTCTTACAATTAGATTTTGTAGAGGACTACCTCCTCTACCATAAGGCAAATCAGTCATGTGAAAAACAATGCAATCAAAATTATCATAAATTTCACTAGGGATAATATATGACCAATGTGGTATGAATATCTTTGTAGGATTAATCAATTGTAAATTCTCATAATTAAAATCTTCTTTTTTAAAAATATGAATCCAATTTGCTTCAGAAAATTCTTTCTTTAGATTAAAAAATGCTTCTTCATGCCATTTCTTCTCAGATAAAACTATAAATCGGTTCATTTAATTTATTTTTTTTACAAAAGTAATAATATTAGAATCTGTCTCAAGACCTTCAAAACCTAATTTCTGAAAAATTCTTAAAGAAGATATATTTTCTTTTTTGACAACAGCTTTAAAAGCATCTCCCTGTCTGAAGTTTAGCATACCTAACTCAATTAGAATCTTTCCAAAACCTTTACCTCTATATTTTTCATCTATAGAATAATCAATAAACCAAAAATCATCTATAAAATCAAATCTAATTTGCCCAACTGAAGTTTTATTAAAACGCAATAAATAAATTTTGGATTGAGAATTCAATTTATGACTTAACCATCTTAAATGACTATCCAACAATATAGGTTCAACATTTAATGAGTTATGTCGTACCAACTTATCGTTTGCCCAATCAAATAATAATTGCGCATCATCAAATGTTGCCAAACATAATTCTATACTATCATTCTTTTTTTTAGAATGAATGATTACATCGCGATATTCGCCATCAAAAAAACAATGCTCTTTTAAAACTGCCTCTTTAGAGAAGCCTGCAGATTCTAAAGCTCTATATAAATGCGGTCTGAGATCAAAAGCATAAGTAAATATTTTATGAAACTTTAATTCTTCGAAAGCAACTTTCTGAATTAGTCTCAGATAATTTTTCCAATGAAATTGAAAAAAATCTTTTTCTAAACTGGTATTCATAACAAAAGAAATCTCCGCATTTTTATCAGTCCAGTTGATATGAACTAAACCACCATAGCCAATACAGACATCATTTTCTAAAAAAGAAAATAAAATTTGATTTGGTTCATTTTGTTCAAAAAGTTTTGCGACTACTGTAGCAAAATAATCATTTTGATCTTTTAAAGTAAGTAGCTCATTCTGTCTCAAATGATATATTTGTTCATTCCGCCACTTCATTATAAGCATCCGATCCTCAAACCTTAATGGCAAAATAGAGTAAATTCCATCAGCAAATCGCTGTCTATTTAATATTTTATATTCCTTCATGAATTTTAGATTTAAAAACATTCACAAGCCTAGTTAATTCTAATTTTTCTAAAATAGGAATAGCAAAATCAATTTCTTCTTCTAATGTTTTACAGCTATCTTTTTGAATATTAGACTGATTGCACTCAAACAAGAAAGGAAACCTATCAACAACATACTCAATCATTCTTAATCCTAAAGGAATTTTGGTGATCGAATACAATGAGAAAAGACTCGACACTACTAAATAATCAGAAGGATAATCAATAGTAACGCGAACATTATTATACTTGTCTTGCAATCCAATTTTGAATGATTCGCAAGTAAACTCGCTCGAATTTTTAATATACAAAGTCACATGTTCTTTATCTTGGCTCGTAAGATTTTTATTTTTTAAGGACAATAAAGCATTAGCATCAATAACTTCAAAATTCATACCTAAAGGCAATCCAACCGTATTTGTATATTCCTTTTTATTTTTAATATGAAAATCAATAGTTTCGTCCAATAAACTTACATCAACTACAGGATTATCAGCTGTCAATCGAACCACAACATCAATAAAATTCTGCTCAATAATAGAAATAAAACGACTTAACACATCATTTTCTGAACCTCTGAAATAGTTAACTTCATTAACAATTGCTATTTTTTCTAATACATCATTTTCTACATTTTCAGAAGTAGCTATATAAATACTCGCATCTCTTTTTGATGACTTTAAACTTATAATAATTTGGTCTAACAAGCAAAAATCACTACCTATTGGCATAGGTAACAAGATTTTGCCCGGTAACCGAGTAGATTGCATTCGAGCCTGAATAATAAAGGCTATTTTCTTATTTTGAAGTCCATCCACCATCGACTATAATATTTTGACCGGTTATATAATTGGAAGCATCAGAAGCTAAAAAAACAAAAGCACCTGCTAAATCTTCAGGTTTCCCAACTGTATTTAAACAAGTTTTGGACTCTAAAGCCTTTATAAAACCTGTTACTTTTTGAACATTATTAGAAGGAAACGGTCCAGGACTTACTGCATTTACTTTGATATTATATTTCCCTAAATAGGAAGCATAATATTTAGTCATGTGAATAACCCCAGCTTTTGCAGCCCCATAATGTGGGGGATTTAAAAACTCTGGGAAATCATTATAAACATCAAATTGAGGAGCTACAATACCGTACATCGAAGAAACATTAATTATTTTACCTCCATTAGATTCTTTAAAATAGGGGATAATGTTTCTAATACTTTTAAATACACTATTTAATGTTCCATCAATTCCGATTTCCCACTCATTATCTGTCATCAATTCAGGAGATTGTCCTTTACTATAAAATGCGTTATTAATGATTACATCGATCTTACCTTCTTTTTCAAAAATTTTTTTAAAAGCAAAAGAAATAGAATCCGAATCCGATATATCACAGTTAACAAAAAAAAGTTGAGAATGGAACTCATTATTCTCAAAGGCTACATCAAATTTTACTTCATTTCTCCCTAAAACATAAACGGTAGCTTTATGAAACAACAGACTTTCAGTAATAGCTTTACCTAAATATCCATAACCACCAGTAATCAAAATTATTTTTTTCTTTAAATCAAAAGTATAAACCATAACTATATTTTTGGCCAATACATAGGCATTAATAACTCGTCTGAAAAACGTTTTGAAATCGGTTTTAAATCTATTGCAAATGATAAACCTTTAATATTATCTTCCAATTGATTAGCATTTTCAATTCCTAAAATAACTTTATCAATAAAAGGTTGTTCTAAAACATATTTTAACAGAGAAGAGCTCAATTCATTTTTACTTATACTTTGAATATAATCTAATTCAGTAAATAATGGTTTGAAAAAATCAGAAAGATTATTTTTATTCATAAAAAATAATCCCTGCATAAAAGTGGAACGAGTATGTATTTCACAACCATTTTCTTTTAACTCTATCAAAATTTCTTTAAAACGAGAATCAAAATAATTAAAAGGAACTTGAATAATATCGGGAAAAATTTCAGCTTCTATCAGTTGATAATATTCTTTCGGATCGTTTAATGAAAACCCTACTTTATTTATTTTTTTTTCTATTTTAAGATCTTGGATTACTCTCCAATCATTTTTATTAGAAATCAACTCTAATGGACGGTGAGCTAAATAACCATACAATTCACTAATACCTAAACCTATAAGACTTTGCTCGAATTGATCTATAACAGAGATACCATATGAAGAAGGCATAAACTTTGTAACAATATCAAATTTTTCACCTCCATTTTTTCCAATAACGCTTTCAGAATTACCATAAGATGTAGCTGTATCTATGATAGTTATACCATTAGTGAAAGCTACTTTAAAAATTTTAGATACTTCTTCCTCAGAAGTTTGTCCCGTAGTATTTGAAATTCCGTAAGGCAAACCAAACTGAACCGAACCAATTCCTATTTTAGATAATTCCGTCATAGAATTCAAATACCGATGAAATAACAAATTCCTGTTCTTCGTTACTTAATGTCGGATACATCGGCAAACTGATACACTTCGAATAATAATTCTCTGCGTATTTTAAATCTGAATCATTATAACCGATACCTTTATAATAAGGCAATTGATGTACAGGGATATAATGAATTTGAGCATTTATATTATTTTTATGTAAATAATCATATAATCCTTTTCTGTCTTCTACTTCTATCACAAATAAATGATGTGCATTTAAACTATTATCGTTTAAGGCCTGAAATTTAATTTTACCATCAAAAGCATCTTTATATTGCTTTGCAATTTCATTTCTTCTTGCAACACCTTGCTCGTTTCTTGATAATTGTGAGATTCCCAAAGCAGCTTGAAAATCAGTAAGTCTGTAATTAAACCCTAAAGTTTGCATTTCGTAGAACCAACCACCATGATTCTCAGACATATTTTCTTTTGTTATTCCGTGCGAACGCAAAAGCAATAACTTTTGGTAAACATCTTCAGAATTAGTGGTTACCATTCCTCCTTCTCCACAAGCAATGTGTTTAACTGGATGAAATGAAAAAACAGCGGCATCTGCATATACACCATTTCCACAAAATTGCTTCTCCTTTTTAGAATCTAAAAACCAACCACCTGGTGCATGGCAAGCATCTTCTAATAGCCACAATCCATGTTCAATTGTTAATTCTCTAAAAGCTTCTAAATCTACTGGCAAGCCAGCAAAATCGACAGGAATAATTCCTTTAAAAAAACCTCTCGGTTTACTTTCAATAAGTTCCTTTGTTTTTTCAAGAGATAATAAATAAGTTTCTCTATCAATATCTGCAAACCAAACTTCTCCTCCAACAAATCGCACGCAATTTGCAGATGCAGCAAAAGTAATAGGAGTAGTAATTACTCTTTCACCTTCTTTTAAACCAAGTGCCATAACTCCAATATGAAGTCCTGCTGTGGCATTATTAACGGCTACTGCATATGTCGCACCTACATATTGAGCAAATTTTTCTTCAAACTCCTTAATTTTAGGCCCTTGAGTTAAAAAATCAGATTGCAACGTTTCTATTACAGCATTAATATCATCTTGAGTGATATCTTGTCGTCCGTAAGGAATAATTTTATTTACCATTACACTTCAAAATTAGCGTCCACATGTTCTTTAATTAAATCTCTCAAAGACTCGACTGATTCCCAATCATCATTGGTTCCCGAATTATAATTAAATCCTTGCTGTACTAATTTTGCGTTAAAATGATCTAAATAGTCGTTTAATTTAAAATTAGGAACAGAAGGCAAAATAGTATAATATTTACCTAAATCATAGGTGTAAAATGAATCAGAAGCAGTAATCATTTCTTCGTGAATTTTTTCACCTGGTCTAATTCCTACTACATCTAAAGAACAGTCAGGAGCTACAGCTTCAGCGACATCAGTAATTTTATATGACGGTATTTTTGGTATAAATATTTCTCCTCCCCAAGCATGTTCCATAGCATGCATAACCATATCTACGCCTCCTTGAAGCGAAATATTGAAACGGGTCATCGAAACATCAGTAATTGGTAATTTTCCTTCTTTCTTTTTATTTAAAAAGAAAGGAATTACAGAGCCATTAGAGCCCATAACATTCCCGTAACGTACAACTGAAAATTTTATAGGGTTAGATCCTTTAATATTATTAGCAGCAACAAATAATTTATCAGAAGTAAGTTTAGTTGCTCCATATAAATTAATTGGTGCACATGCCTTATCTGTTGATAACGCTACTACATTTTGCACGCTAGTCTGCATAGCTGCATGAATTACATTTTGCGCACCACCAATATTTGTCTTTATACATTCGTCGGGATTATATTCAGCTAAATGAACGTGCTTCATAGCGGCAGCATGAATTACATAATCTACTCCTTGAAAAGCTCTTATCAACCTCTGTTCGTCTCTAACATCTCCTAAGAGAAAACGGATTTGAGGGTATTTGCTAGTAGGGAATTCTTGAGCCATTTGAAATTGCTTCTGCTCATCTCTAGAAAGAACAATTAACTTCTTCACGGAAGGATAAGTTGCAAATATATGTGTTGTTAACGCTTTCCCTAAAGATCCAGTACCACCTGTAATGAGAATTATTTTGTTATTTAACATGTTTCTTATTTGTTAAAATTTAAATTGTTTGTTATCTCTATATCTAACTAAATCTTTATAAATTTTTAGATTTTTATTTAATTATGTTTAAATGAAATAAATCGGATGTCATTATAACTTAAGTTACTTGTCACTTGAAGTTAGCTTTAGTTAGATTTTTAAAAACAATTAAATATTTTAAAAATTAAAATATCAATAATTTTTTTTATTCATTTGATCAAAAAATTAGGCTAATGTAATGGTATCAAGTTTTTAAAATAATTTTAAATCACTTGCAACCATTTCTTTAACTAATCCTGCTAAATCATATTGTGGTTTCCATCCCAACTGAGTTTTAGATTTGGTAGGATCACCTATTAGCAAATCAACCTCTGTAGGTCGGTAATATTCTGGATCTACACGAACAACAACTTTACCAATTTCTAATTGATACAATGGATTATTACAAACTGCTATTTTAGCAATTTCACTTTCGTTTTCACCCTCAAAAATTAGTTCAACACCAATTTCAGCAAAAGCCATTGTTACGAAATCTCTAATATAAGTTGTTACACCAGTTGCAATTACATAATCTTCAGCTACATCTTGTTGTAAAATTCTCCACATGGCTTCAACATAATCTTTTGCATGACCCCAATCTCTTTGTGAATTTAAGTTTCCAAGATACAAACAGTCCTGTTTTCCTTTAGCAATAGCTGCAGTTGCCATCGTAATTTTACGAGTTACAAAAGTTTCGCCACGTCTTGGCGATTCATGGTTAAATAAAATACCATTACAAGCAAATATATTGTATGCTTCGCGGTAATTTTTTGTAATCCAATAGGCATATATTTTTGCAACTCCATAAGGAGAACGTGGATAAAATGAAGAGTTTTCATCATAGAACCCTTTTTCATTTTTATTTTCTGCTAAACCACCATATAACTCTGAAGTTGATGCTTGATAAATTCTAGTTTTCTTTTCTAAACCTAAAATTCTGACAGCCTCAAGTATTCTTAAGGTGCCTATTCCATCTACATTGGCAACATATTCAGGAGAATCAAAAGATACTTTTACGTGAGACATGGCTCCTAAATTATAAATTTCATCGGGCTGTACTTCCTGAATTATTCGTATAATATTAGTGGAATCAGTCAAGTCACCATAATGCAATTTGAAATTCACATGTACTTCATGTTGGTCTTGGTAAATATGATCAATACGTTGAGTATTAAAGGAGGAAGCACGCCGTTTAATCCCATGTACTTCATATCCTTTTTCTAATAATAATTCAGCCAAATAAGACCCATCTTGACCTGTGACTCCTGTTACTAATGCTACTTTCATTTAATGTTCTATTAATGCTTTTTAAATTAAGACTTTAAGGATGAAACTACTTAAATCAATGGATACAAGTTTACAATTTAAGTTCTTTATAATTCTCGATATTTTCTACAAACCAATTGTAAGTCCTTTGAATACCTCTCTCCAAGTTCACCTGATGTTTCCAGCCTAAATGGCTCATTTTCGAAACATCCATTAATTTTCTTGGTGTCCCATCTGGTTTAGTATTATCCCAAATAATTTTCCCTTGATGTCCGATGATTTTCTGAATTGTTTCTGCTAATTGCTTAATTGTCAAATCCTCCCCTGTACCGACATTATATAGATATTCAGGTAATTTATTTTCCAATGCAAAAACTACAGCTTCTGCCATATCATCCACAAACAGGAATTCTCTCATTGGCGTTCCACTTCCCCAAAGCTCAACGGTACTATTATTATTTACTTTTGCCTCATGAAACTTACGGATCATGGCAGGCAAAACATGTGATGAATTTAAATCAAAATTGTCATGTGTTCCATACAAATTTGTAGGCATTAAACTTACGTAATCTTTTCCAAACTGATTGCGTATCGCTTCACAGGCTTTTACTCCAGTAATTTTTGCAACAGCATACCACACATTGGTTGGTTCCAAAGAATCTGTTAGTAAATACTCTTCTTTCATAGGTTGAGGAGCAAATTTGGGATAGATACAAGAACTACCTAAAAAAATAAATTTATCAACATCAGCTTTCAATGCAGTATCAATCAAGTTATTTTGAATTTGCATGTTCTCCATCAGGAATTGAAATGGAAAATTATTATTCGCTAAAATCCCTCCTACTTTAGCGGCTGCATCAATAACAACCTGCGGCTTTTCATTGGCAAAAAAATCTCGAACTGCCTGTTGGTTTCTGAGATCTAATTCGCCGCTAGACGCCCCAACTAAATTTGTATAGCCTTTACTTTCTAATACTCTCCAAATAGAGCGCCCAACCATTCCCTTGTGACCTGCGATATAAATTTTTGATTCTGTTTTCATTAGTAATATAAATAATACTGTTTCTGCTTATTGTTGAATATGTAGCTTGAAGGAAAATAATTTTTAAGTTAATCTTAATTTATGAAATTTCCGAAAATGTATAACGATTTAATCGTAGAATATGCTAGCAATGCGACAAGATGATAATCACAGGTAATTTGTCTTCTTTTATATGCGCATTATTTAAAAAATAACACGCACTAGAAACATTTCAACTAGAATAATATTCTATTACATTTTTACAGCAATTGTTTTAAAATTCTTCTACTGACCAAACATATCACTACTAAAAACCCAGCCAAAACACCTCCAATAACAATCCCCTTTGCTTTTCCAAATTTTTCTTTTTTCAAAGGCAGAATAGGCTGATCTATAATCTGAATTAATGGAGTCTCTTTTCGTAGAGCTACTTTAGCCATTTCGTTTTGCTTTACTAATTCCGTTAAAATAGCTGTATTTGCCTGCACATCAACTTGCCTCCTTGCAGAAGGTGTACGACGTACGTTAAGTGCCGGATTTAGCATAAAAGTGTTATCATTTGCCACTGCTACACCAGTTATAGCTCCATTAAGTTCCCCTCGAACCGAATCCGTTTGTCTTTGTAGGATTGCCATATTTTCTCGTGCCTTTTTGCTTTTTGTATCGATATAAAAATCAGATACGTTTTTGACCAAAGCCTCCGTGAAATATTTAGCGAACAGTTCATTTGTAGAATTTACATCTATCGTAGTAATTGCGATTTTTTTATCCTTTTGCCCTACAGACAATCCTGTTTTAGATAGATCATTATAAATCACACCTAAGATACTGTCATGTATTCTTGTAAAAGACTTGCGTTTGGTCTCTGGTAAAAATTGTATTGATTTTAGTTGGGGTCTAGATGCCCAGCTTTCTCGCCATTTATTTTCTTGGATGTACATTTCGGCCAATGAGATGCGCTTGTCTTTATAGACTACAGGAGTTAATAAAGTCTGTTCTACCATAGAACGGGATTTAAACAACTCAGTTAAATTAGACCCTGTAAAAACACTACCACCGCCACCGCCTAAATCAAATCCAAAAGAACTTGCCAAACTACCAAGGCCACCACCTCCACCTTTTTCGTCTTCCAAGGCAAAAGATAATGAAGCTGTGTAAATTGGTTTTTTAGTAAAGGAGTAGGTTAAGCCCAAAGCTGCACCAATAATTCCAGCTAATAGGATTATTTTCCATTGTGATAAAAGGTAGTTGAACCATTCTTTTCCTTTTTCTATTAATTCCTTTAACGATATTTCGTCGTTTGGGGTTTGTTCAGTCATATATTATCGAAGCTACATAATTTCATTAGAATTTTAAATCAAATCTGGTAAAATCAAAAAATTTTGACTTACTTAACATCATAAAAATACTCATAACTGAATATCCATTACCTATTTTTATTCACTATTTATATCTCACCTATTCACTTATCTAAAAGCAGTCACAATCAACAAAGCCAAGCTAGTGATCACACTACCAATACTGACCCATTCCCCAGTGCTCATTTTGGTAGTTTCTGGTTTTTCAGGAACAACGATTTGAGAATCGGGTTCCACTTTGGGATAATTTCTGAAAAATAAAAAGGAACTCGTAACATCAGCTTTGCCATTCGGATAAATGATATAAGCTTTCTTTTTCCAACCTTTCGCATTTTCACCACCAACAGCATCCAGATAATATCGAAAACCCTTGCCTTTACGATAAGGAATTTCCGAAGTCAATAAAACATTACCAGTAACTTTAACTCCTTCATTCATCTCTGCAATAATTATTTCATCGCCCGGAAACAACGTAACATTCGAATAATGAGATTGATCTTTAGCAATTTTATCCCAATTGACAGGAATAGTAGCAAATTTCAATTCTTCTTTTAATTTTTTAGACAATTTAGTAGTGGTCGAATCTTTTGAATCTAACCTTAAATCGATACTTTCCAATTGATCGATTTGATCTTGCTTAATCGGTCTATGAATTTTCATTCCTTCAGCATTTGCAACAGCGTTCAAACCACCCGCTCTTTGAATCACACTGTAAACGGTTTCTTTTTTTGTTGCTAAAGCATATTTTCCTGGATATAAAACAGCACCAGAAACAACAACTAATTCTGGCCGTTCGTACGTAACGATTCGTCGAATGTTAATAACATCGAACGGTTCTAAAACAAAGTTTTTTAATTGTTCATTATTTTGAGCTGAAATTTCCAAATTAATGAGTTCGATGCGTTTCGTACTACCATCAACCACTTCTGACTTTACTAGACGTGCAACCTCTACTCTTTTGGATGCAGTTCCAGTAAATCCGCCCACTTGCGCAACTAAATCATTGAGGGTTAAATTTTCGAAATAGGGATACGTACCTGGATTTTTAACTTCTCCGTCAATAGTGACTTCATATTCCTCTCTAAAATCTAAAACCGAATATACCGTCACAATATCTTCTCTTTGCAAAGCAATATCGGAAACCAAATCTCCCGACAAAGCTTTCTCCAAATTGGCATTGATGATTTCAGTAGTCAAATCCGATTTCAATCGAATAATACGAACTCGCTTACTGTAAGCATCTTCTTTCAATCCCTCTGCTTGCTTAATTAAATCAGAAATACGCATGCCCTCATAAAAGGAATAAATGTTAGGTCTAAAAACAGCACCTTCTATAGTAATTCGATTTTCAAAACGATTTAAAATCTTAGAAACGCGAAACACATCACCAGACTGTGGCTGATAAACACCAAATTCAGTAGCTTTAATATCTTGTACTTTAAACTCTTTACCGGTCTTCTGCAATACATTGACAGAAGCAGTATAAGCCAAGTCCGTAAAACCAGACGCAAATAGTAACAAATCCGAAAAAGTTTCGCCTTTTTTCATTTCAAAAATACCTGCTCGCTTCACTTCCCCTTCTACAGTAACACGCGCACTGTAACTCGGGATTCGAATGACATCATTATCTTTTAGACTAACATTATCAGACTGATCTCCTTTCGTCAAAAAACGATAAATATCGATGTTTTTATACACTTTGTTATTTCGAATCAATTCAATATTTCGATAGCTTCCATTTTTGCTTGGCCCACCACCTAAAAACAACGCATTATACACGGTAGCCAAGGACGAAACCGAATAATTACCCGGCTGTCTGCTACCAATTAAAGTAACGCGTATCGTTCGTATACCGCTTAAAGTGACACTAACTTGTGATTGACCCGAACCAACCGTACTGTAAACACGGGCGATTGAATTTTTTATTTTTTGAGTCGCGGCTTCAATAGTCATTCCGGATACAGCCAATTCTCCTACGTACTGAATACTAACTTTTCCTTCTAGACTTACAGTAGTACTTTCACTAAATTGTTGAACGCCATACACACTAATTTGCAACTCGTCCCCTGGCCCCAAAACATAATTTACTGGAGTAGCCAGTTTTAAATCGGGCTCAAAATTCAAAGTAGGCGTATCAAACAATTCCGATCCAAATACTAACGCATTCGTAGAATCTTTAACTTTATTGTTATTTATTTTTTCTTGTTCACGCCCAAAATCGTTCTTCTTGTTTGCTGTTTGAAGAGTTGGCACCGCGGCATTCTTCGTCTCCAACTGCTTCACTCGTTGTTTCAACTTAGCAAATTCACTCGGAGGCATTCCTTTTCCAATCACGAGACCTTCAGCTTGCTCAATACTCATCTTATTAGCGTCTAACTGACTTTTAACCTTTAGTACATCAGCGTCAGACATATAATCAACTTGAACCGTACTCAAATCTTTTCCTTTTAAAATGTCCTGCGCAAAAGCCGCAGATGACACTAAAAAAGAAACGGAAAAAACAAAAAACCAAACTATTTTTTTCATAAAACTAAACCTTAAAACGTAAAAGCAAAAGAATTGCTAGCGTACTATTTACCAACAGTAACTGTAGTATTAAACGGAATATTGATCTTTATAATACGACTGATAAGCGCCAGATGTAATATTATCCAACCATTCGGTATTATCTAAATACCAACTAATGGTACGCTCCAGTCCTTCTTCAAATGTGACAGACGGCTTCCAACCCAATTCTGTATTAATTTTAGAAGCATCGATTGCATAGCGCAAATCATGCCCCGGACGGTCTTTTACATACGTAATCAATTTTGCACAGGTCCCTTCCGTTCTCCCTAACTTCTGATCCATAAGCTGACACAGCAACTTTACTAAGTCGATGTTCTTCCATTCGTTGAAACCACCAATATTATAGGTCTCGTGATTCTTACCTTCGTGAAAAACCAAATCAATAGCCACAGCATGATCTTCAACAAAAAGCCAATCACGGGTATAATTTCCATCGCCATATACTGGAAGAGGCCTATTATGAATAATATTATTAATAAAAAGAGGAATTAATTTCTCTGGAAAATGATAAGAGCCATAATTATTAGAGCAATTTGTAAGTACATAAGGCAAGCCGTAGGTTTCACCGTAGGCACGAACAAAATGGTCTGAACTAGCCTTGGAAGCTGAGTAAGGAGAATTTGGATCGTAAGCCGTTGTTTCTGTAAACAAACCTTCTGCTCCTAAGGAACCATAAACCTCATCCGTACTAATGTGATAAAAGAGCTTATCCGTAAAATCATTTTTCCATTGATTCTTAGCCGCATTAAGTAAATTCATGGTACCAATAACATTAGTACGCACAAATGCTAGTGGATCACTAATCGAACGATCGACATGAGATTCAGCAGCCAAATGTAAAACTCCATCAAAATTATGAATAGCAAATAGAGAATTGATAAAATCGGCATCGACGATATCACCCTTTACAAAAGTATAATTAGGGGCAGCTTCAATATCCTTTATATTTTCTAAATTACCCGCGTACGTTAACGCATCTAAATTATAAATTTGATAGTTTGGATATTTAGTAACAAATCGTCTCACCACATGAGATCCAATAAAACCCGCTCCACCAGTAATTAATATCTTTTTCATTTAGTCTAATAATTTTGATTCCTCTTTTTCCAATTGATTGTAAATATCTTTAACATCCTGAGAATGCTCTTTTTGTAGTATTAAATTAGCTGTCGGAGTGTGCACAAAGATAACATTTTTGAGTCCTAAAAAATGAGTGGGCAGTTCGCAGCCAATAGTCATATTGCCATTAGCATCGACGATCTCTCCGGTACTTAATAGGTAATCATAAACCGACTCAAACGAACCCAAATCCGACCATTCAAAAGCAGCCGGAACTACCTTGATTTTTTTACTGCGCTCCATAACCGCATAATCTACGCTAATAGAGGGAATCACCGAGGACAACTCCAGATCTAATTTTCCTTGGATATTAGAATCCCAAGTTGCTCGTGCTTTTTCAAATACTTCAGGTTGATATTTATGAAGTTCTTCTAAAAAAACACCCGCTTTAAAGCAAAACATTCCACTATTCCATAAAAAATTACCTGTAGCGATAAACTGCTTAGCAGTAACTGCATTCGGCTTTTCACGAAAAGAAAGTACCGTGTCATTTTTAAATTCGATGTAGCCATAGCCAGTCTCCGGCTTGGTCGGTTGCACACCGAAAGTAACGAGATAGCCTTCCTCTGCCTTACCAATGGCTTCTTTCAATGCGACTTCGTACGCTTCTTCATTTTCAATAATATGATCACTAGGAGTTACTAATAACACATCTTCTGGATCAACTGCAAAGGCGGCAAAAGCGATTGCTGCTGCTGTATTTCTAGGAGTTGATTCAACAATATCGACATAGGAGATGTCTTTCTTCAGCAAGATTTTCTGACTCAAATGACAGTTATCTACATTTCCTACTACCAACAACCGATCTGCAAAATTTCGATTGCGAATAATTGTTTTTTCGAATAAAGACTCGCCATTAAACAATTCTAAATACTGCTTAGGCTGACTTTTGCGAGACAGTGGCCACAAACGACTACCAATCCCGCCTGTTAATAAAACATGTACAATTGAACTCATCTTTTACTTTATAAGTTTATAATCGACCATCGACATTTTGACCTAAAACCCCTTTCACGTCATACAAAATACTTTTTGAGCTACGGAACAAACTTAAGTCCATCTGCAAGAATTCGTTATGAGCTACTCCTAAAACAATAGCTTCAAATTTTGAAGAAGGTTTTTCAGTACAAATTGAAATTCCGTATTCTTTCTCCACTTGAGCAGGATTTGCAACAGGATCAAAAACGGTGACTGCGATACCATATTCTTCGAAAGCGCGAACAACATCTACAATTTTAGTGTTGCGAACATCCGGACAATTTTCCTTAAATGTTATTCCCATTAGCAACAACTTAGAATGAGTAACGTTAATGCCTTTTTTAATCATCAATTTCACTACGCTAGAAGCCACATACTGTCCCATGCTATCATTTAAACGTCTTCCTGCCAATATTATTTCAGGATGGTACCCAAATTCTTGTGCGCGTTGCGCAAGATAATAAGGATCAACACCAATACAATGACCACCAACTAAACCGGGCTTAAAAGGTAAAAAGTTCCATTTTGTACCAGCTGCTTCCAATACAGCTTGCGTATCAATATCCATTAAATTGAATATTTTTGCTAACTCATTTACAAAAGCAATATTGATGTCACGTTGTGAGTTTTCTATAACTTTGGCAGCCTCAGCTACTTTAATCGTTGGAGCCAAATGGGTCCCCGCTGTAATTACAGAACGGTACAAGGCATCCACTTCTTCCCCTATTTCAGGTGTCGAACCCGATGTTACTTTTAATATCTTATCAACAGTATGCTCTTTGTCTCCCGGATTGATACGTTCAGGTGAATAACCCGCAAAAAAATCAACGTTAAATTGGAGTGTAGAAACCCGCTCCAAAACCGGAACACATTCGTCTTCAGTAACGCCAGGATATACGGTCGATTCATAAACGACAATATCTCCTTTTTTCAAAACAGCCCCAACAGTTTCACTGGCTTTATACAGCGGAGTTAGATCGGGTCTGTTGTTTTTATCTACAGGAGTTGGAACAGTAACAATGTAAACTGAACAATCTTGAATTTCATTGACAGCTGAACTACAAAACAAGCCATTCGCTAATGAATTCTCAATTTTTAAAACCGATTGTAATGCACTATTTTCCACTTCCAAAGTAGCATCGAAACCGGATTCCAATTCTTTAATTCGTTCTTGATTGATATCAAAACCAACAACAGCGTATTGAGTAGCAAATAGACGAGCCAGGGGCAAACCTACATAACCTAAACCAATTACAGCTATTTTCTTTTTTTTAAGCATTTTAGTATAAAATCAAATGATTTTTTGCACAGCTTCGCTACCCTCAGTCACATAAATAACGAGAGTTTCGAAAACTAAATTTCCGCAAATATAACATATTAAGTCCGTAAATTCAACAGGAAAACGAACAGGAATGACCCGTTACTTATAAATAAATGTACTTAAATTCTCAACTTTCTAACGATCAGCGATCAGAACAACACCACTATACTAAAATATCACTAGATTTAGTGAGTAAAATTCAATTAAAATTCGAGCGATAGTATAAGATATTACTTGTATTTAATGCGCAATACACAACCCAATGATTCCAAAATCAAAACACACTCCGTATTCGAAACTTCTTGAACAACGCCAACTTGATTTTTAAAAACGCCTGCTTCAACGGTTATTCGATCTCCTTTTTTATAAGATTCTACCAGTATTTCCGAAATAACAGTCGATTCCAAACTTTTTTTAATAATAGCTATTTCTTCATCTTTAACAATAGCGGGCTTGCCCAACCAAAATAAATAGCGCACAACACCCGAAGCTCCAAAAACAGCATTCCGTTGCGCTTCTTCCAGTTGCACAAAGACATACGAATTAAATAACGGAACAACTACTTTTTTCTTTCTGTCAGCCCATTGCCTGACTTGTGTAAGTAACGGACAATAGCAGGTTACACCTAATTGATTGAGTTGTTCTGCCACCTTCTTTTCCCACTTCGGCTTTGTATAAACTACATACCAATTCATTTACTATATATTTTTAAGGCATTTACTTAATTCTAAAAAGGCCTCGACTGCGCTCGACCAGACAAACCAAACTATCACATTGAAAGCAATCGAGGCACACCACATATACCAAAGTGTCACATCGAGCGCAGTCGAGATGCACCATAAACGACAGTGTCACAGAGAAAACAGTCGAGAGGTTGCATTACAAAACTCCAATTCCACAGTATACGAAACCAATTTTTTCTAGAATTTGTTTATCTAAAATATTACGACCATCAAAAATAAAAGCTGGTTTTTGCATACTCTCATATATTTTTGTCCAATCATATTCTTTAAACTCGTCCCATTCTGTCAGTACAGCAACCGCATGCGCATTTTTACATGCACTGTAAGCTGAATCTAAAGAACTAATCGCATCCTTATTTTCATCTGAACTACGTGATTGTAAGTAATTCAAGTCACTTAGCACTTTACTTTCAGAGACTTTCGGATCAAAAACCGCAATTTTTGCCTGCTCATTGATTAGAGCATCGGCTACGTAAATTGCCGCCGATTCTCTCGTATCATTCGTATCTTTCTTAAATGCCCACCCTAAAAAAGCAATTTTTTTATCAGCAACCGTGTTATACAGTGTTTGAACAATTTTATTTGAAAAGCGTCTTTTTTGATGATCATTCATAATGATAACCTGCTCCCAATAATCAGCGACTTCATGCAAGCCATAGGATTTGGCTATATACACTAGATTTAAAATATCTTTTTGAAAGCAGGAGCCTCCAAAGCCAACAGAAGCTTTCAAAAACTTGTTTCCAATTCGACTATCCATTCCAATCGCTCTCGCAACTTCGTTGACATCAGCACCTGTTTTTTCACACAGTTCTGACATAGCATTTATAGATGAAATGCGTTGCGCTAAAAAAGCATTAGCGGTTAGCTTTGACAATTCCGAAGACCATACATTCGTGGTTAAAATCTTGTCACGATCTACCCAATTCGCATAAACAGCCACCAAAGCTGCAATGGCCTCTTGACCTTCTGGCGTCCTATCGCCTCCAATTAAAATACGATCTGGATGCAGCAAATCTTCCACTGCAGTTCCTTCCGCTAAAAATTCTGGATTGGACAAGATTTGAAATTGTACGCCATTTCCAGTATGATCTAAAATACTTTTTATAGCTTCTGCAGTTCGCACAGGCAAAGTAGATTTTTCTACAACAATTTTATCACTTTTAGCTACCTTAGCAATCTGTCGGGCACACAATTCAATGTATTTTAAATCAGCTGCCATATTTTTTCCTTTTCCGTACGTTTTTGTAGGCGTATTTACCGAAATAAAAATAATATCTGCTTCATCAATTGCCTTCTCAACATCAGTAGAAAAGAATAAGTTGCGCCCTCTAGCTTCTGCTACAATCGAAGACAATCCCGGTTCGTAAATTGGAATATTTTCCACATTTTCATCATTCCATGCTAAAATACGCTCCGCATTCAAATCAACAACAGTAACTTCAATGTGCGGGCATTTTTGAGCAATGACTGTCATGGTTGGCCCTCCTACGTAACCTGCTCCAATACAGCATATTTTTTTAATATTCATCTATATCAATTTAAATGCAATTCTTTTCTACTTTTATCAGTAGGATCGTTATTTTAAATTTTCCCAGTACCACTGAATGGCTTCTTGCAAGCCTTGTTCTAATGAAAATTTTGGATCATATCCTAAATTATTTTTCGCTTTGTCGATGCTTGCTAAGCTGTGAGGTATATCTCCTGCTCGGTTCGACTGATACAAAATTTCAACAGCAGCAATTTTCGAATCGTATGCTGATAAAATTTGTTTTAAGGTGCGAACCAAATCATTAAGCGTATTGCGTTCTCCGTAAGCCGTATTGTAAACAGTATTTATAACTTCTGAATCAGTCACCTTAATTGCCAACGCATTCATCTGAATCACATTGTCAATGTAAGTAAAATCACGAGAGTAATTTCCATCACCATTAATTAAAGGACTTTCCAAATTCATTAATTGTTTGACAAATTTAGGAATAACCGCGGCATAAGCACCCTCAGGATCTTGTCTTCTACCAAATACATTAAAATAACGCAATCCAATGGTTTCCAATCCGTAAGTTTTACTGAAGATATCAGCGTATAATTCATTGACGTACTTTGTAATTGCATACGGAGAAAGTGGCTTTCCTATCACGTCTTCTACTTTAGGCAATTCTTTTGAATCTCCATAAGTCGAAGAACTTGCAGCGTATATAAATCGCTTCACTTTCGCATCTCTTGATGCAACTAGCATATTCAAAAAACCGGAAACATTAACATCATTAGTTGTAATTGGATCATTAATCGAGCGCGGAACTGAACCCAACGCAGCTTCATGCAAAACATAATCGACTCCCTTTACTGCTGTATTACAGTCTTCAAGATTTCGAATATCACCTTCAATTAATGTAAAATTTTTATTGTCTAAAAAAGCAACGATATTGTGTCGATGGCCAGTAGAAAAATTATCGAGACAAATTACTTTGTTACCCAAATTTAAAAAATATTCACATAGATTAGAACCTATAAATCCGGCGCCACCAGTTATTAATACGGTAAAACTTGTTTGATCTTGCATTTCTCTACTTTTTAAATATTTTTTTTAAACGGTCGGTAATGGTACTTTTGACTTCTTGATTATCGTTATATGAATAACCATAAGTACCGTAACCGTATCCATATGCCGAACCATATGCTGAACCATATTTTGCTTTGTTCTCAAACCCATTTAGTAGTATACTAACATTTTCAAGTTCACCGCGTCGTATTCTAGTATTTAATAACATAATCATATCCTTTTTAGTATAATTCTGTCTCACCACATAAATAGTTGTATCTGCAAATTGCACTAATTCTAAAGAATCTGAAACTAAACCAACAGGTGGCGTATCTAAAATAATATAATCGTACTTTTTTTTCAACTCTTCCATTAACTCATTCATTCCTTCACTAATAATGAGTTCTGAAGGATTTGGAGGAACAGGGCCAGATAAGATAACATCTAAATGCGGAATAACGGTTTTGTTAGTTATTTCTTGAAGTGACTTTTGCTTAATTAAATAATTAACAATACCATCTTTATTTTCTATTCCAAACTCTTCCGCAAGTCTTGGTTTTCTTAAGTCTAGACCTAATATAACCGTTTTCTTTTCGCTCAACGCGAAAACAGTTGCTATATTAATAGAACAAAATGTTTTACCTTCTCCACTCACAGACGACGTTATCATTAACGTCTTCGCACCATCCAACTGCTTCTTTTTATATAAAAATTGCAGCGACGAACGTATCGCACGAAATGATTCAGACATCGCCGATTTCGGCTTTTCAAAAACAGCTAATGTTGTTTTTTCTTCATTTAAGCCAATGACACCAATTAATGGGATTTGAGTTAATTTATTTATGTCTTCGGTGTTCTGAATAGAATTATTAATAAAAAATATAATAAACACAAAAAGTAAAGGAATCAAAATTCCTAAGAAAATAGCCAACACATAATTTACAGATGTTTTTGGACCAATCAGACCTCCGCCAATATCTTTTGCAGGATCTATAAAGTGAATATCAGAAAGATTCGCCGCTTTAACGATATCAGCCTCACTCCTTTTTTGCAAAAAAGTATTATAGATATTATCGCTTAAATCGTATTTCCTTTTAATTTTTAGCAGTTCTTGTTGTTCATCTGGCAGTCTTTTTATAGTACTCTCCGCTTGACCAATTTTACCATTGATTAACGCCAAGTCATATTGTAACGAGCCTTTTGCAGAATTAATATTTTCTAAAAGTACATTTTTGACCGCCGCCATTTGATTGTCAAAATCTTTAAATATCTTATCACTCTTTACGGCGTAAGCCATTTCTGAACGCTGCGTTGAAAGCGCAATTAATTTAGAAACATTGGCAGCAATATTAGGGTCTTCAATTCCAGCCACTGACGGAGCCGGCAACTTAGAATAATCAACACTGTTTTTTAAATACGATTTAAGGGAGTTGTAATAGGCAACCTTTCGAGTAATCTGATCTCGTTCTACATCAAAATCCAACATCTTATCAGAGAATTTAGCGCCTCCTTCTTCGATGTCGAAAATATTTTTATCCTTTCGGAATGCTTTTAATTCGTTGCCTGTAGTTTTTAGCTGCTTTTCCATAGCCACTAAGGTGCTATCAATAAAGCTAATCGTATTGGTTGCGAATTGGTTTTTAGAATCCAACTGATTTTTAATCAACATTTTTACAGTGGCATTCAAATATTCCACCATTCGCGCTTTATTCGTTCCCTGAAGGCTCAATGTCAAAATAGAACCAGCCTTTGCATCAACATTTACATTAATGTTTCGATAACGAGAAACCGTGCCGTCAAAATCATTTAAACGCACATAATATTCATTGCCTGTATAAAAACCAGGCTTATCATTGATTTGTAATTTCCAATCTAAAAATGGCAGGGAAACGCGTTCACCTACTTTGTATCTCTTAACAAAATCACCGACTGCAACTGCGGTATTACTATACGAATTATCAGTATAATGAACTAGCGAAACAGAATTGCCTTCAAACGGAATTCGAATTTCATATTCAGACGCATTTATAAATTTAATTCCGATCACTTGATTGACGAGTTGTCCTTTGCTTTTATCTATCGAAATAGAAAACGGAACTGATCCATAAGCATCAACCATCTTATATTTTCCTTGAGAAAGATAGTCAATGTAAAACTGCAATTTATCTACAACTAGCTCATTATGAGATCTCGATTGTAAAATAGTAGAAGTACTACTCACTTGATCTGAAGTTCCGCCCCAATTAAAAACTAAACTTGTATTAGAAGTAAAAAATGGATTACTTTCTTCTTTAATCGAAATCATGGTTTGCATGGCATAAATCTTCTCCTTACGAATATTGATTTGATACGCAATAATAAGTCCAAGGGCAATACAAATTACAAACCACTTCCAGTATCCTAAAATTTTAAGAAGTAGGCCTTTAAAATCAAAACTAGGCTGATTGTCAAAAATTGAAAAATCTTTTATATCTAACATTCGTTTTGATTTATATTTTTAAGAGAACATACGTTGTCGTAGCCAGAGATAAAATAGTAATTATTGTACCTATTGACTCTATACCGGTTCTACCAGTTCCCCAAGTTTTTTGTTTTAATGGTTTAACGTAAATGTAATCGTTCGGTTGTAAATGATAATACGGCGAATGAATCACATTAATATCCGTTAAATCAATAGTACGCATTTCTATACCGGTTGGTAACTGCCTAATAATTGTTACTGCTTTTCGATTCCCTGTTATTGTAATATCTCCAGCATTAGCAATAGCTTCCAGAACATTTACATTATCCTTATATAAAACTTTAGTTCCGGTACTACCTACTTCGCCATTAATCGTATAGCGAAATCCTGCTAATTTTACCGTAACAAATATATTGGCTTCTGCTTTAAAATAAGTATCTAAAAGAGTATTCTCAATTTTTAAGCGAACCTCTTCTAATGTAAATCCGAGAACATTTATTTCACCTAAAACTGGAATACGAATATTTCCATGATCGTCAACTGTAAATCCATCAAAATACAAAGCGGTTTCTGAACGACCTTGTGCGGATCCACTTTCACTATTTGTAGTATTAAAAATAGACACCAGCTTTGGATCAATCGCTTTTATGTTGATACTGATAACATCATTAGTTTGCAAGCGGTACGGTTTAGATTCTACCGCGGAAACTGCTCTTTCAATTCCGTTTTTATCTTTATCTTGCAGATACACAAGATCATTTAACGGGATGCATGACGTTACAAAGACGCTCAATAAAAGCAAGAGACAAAGACTGTTTTTAGTCATTTTTTAAGTTTTGAAACGCAAATATAGGATTTCGTTTTTTATTTGAATACTATCGAATTTTAAAAGACTAAATTAATTACTTTTAAAACTTTTCTCAAAAGGCACACGATGCAAAATACTGCGACCCAAGGTAACTTCGTCTGCATACTCTAGTTCATCACCAACTGCAATACCTCTGGCAATAGTCGAAATAATAATGGAAATCTCGGCGATTTGCTTGTAGATGTAAAAATTAGTCGTATCTCCTTCCATAGTCGAACTCAAGGCAAAAATTATTTCGACCACTTTTCCTGACTTTACTTTATCAACCAAGGAACCAATGTGTAATTGACTGGGGCCAACTCCTTCAATAGGAGATATTTTACCGCCAAGCACATGATATATGCCTTTGTATTGACCAGTGTTTTCAATAGCCATAACGTCACGAATGTCTTCGACTACACAAATAGTTTGGTGATTTCGGGAAGTATTAGCACATATTTCACACAAATCGGTATCTGAAATATTATGACAGGATTCACAAAAACGAATATCGTTTCGCATCGTATTTAACGCTTCGGCTAAAAAGGCAGTTTGTTCTTTAGGCTGTTTCAACAAATGCAAAACCAAACGCAATGCCGTACGCTTGCCAATGCCTGGCAATTGTGACATTTCATTTACGGCTTTTTCAATTAATTTTGATGAGAATTCCATACTAAAGAAATACTGTTTTTTATTAGAAAACTTGCAATTTTAAACAAGTACCTGATTGCAATACTACACTATTTTAGCCCAGATAGCAGCGACATCCTTTTGCGTTGAGCCAATATTTTATTGGACCAACACAAAAGATATAGCGTATAGCTGGATTAGCTACAAATTAAAAACTTAATACTGACTGGTACTCAATAAAACCAACGTACAAGCAACTTCAGCTTTAATATTATTAAGCTCTAATAATTGATAAAACTCTGGATTTTCGGTACCTGGATTAAAGATTACTCGTTTGGGCTGGGCTTCTATAATATAATTATAGTAATCACGCTGACGCATTGGATTAAGATAGAGTGTTATCGTATCGATACTTTTTACTGGAATTGCTTTGGTATGAATTTTTATTCCCGCTACTTCACCAGCTCTTTGGCCAATTGCTAACACTGGATGTCCTTTTTCCACAAGCATCGTAATTGCTTTATAAGCGTATCTATCTGTTTTTGTGCTCGCTCCAAGCACTAAAGTTCTTTTACTTTTCATGTTTTTAATATATAACACAAAAGTAAACAAAAATAAGTTGGTCATTCGTAGGTAGAAAACTTATATTTAAACTAAAAAATAAACACAATAGTAACATTAGGCATTCAAAAATTACATTATTAATAGTATTTTTGAGCAAACAAACAAAACTTCATGGATTTATTCATTTATTTAATTGCTGCGCTGTTCTCTGTAATTAACCCAATCGGTACCGTTCCTATTTTTGTCGGACTTACCCAAGACGACTCCAAGGCAGAGCGCTCTAGAATTTCATTGTGGACAGCGATTAATGTTTTTATTATTTTGATTGTTTCTTTTTTCATCGGACAATATGTGCTCACTTTTTTTGGAATTAGTATCGATGCACTTCGTATTGCTGGTGGATTGGTGATTGCAAATTCTGGTTTTTCATTGTTATCTGGTCAAATGAATAAAAGAAGAGGCATCAATAAAAAAGTAGAAAATGATGCCCAAAAAAGAAACGATATTGCATTAACTCCTTTAGCCATACCCATGTTAGCAGGTCCAGGGTCAATTTCTTTACTAATAGCATTTTACCAAGAGCACCATTCAACTTCTGATATAATTGTTGCAGTTTTAGCAATTTTAACCACTGCATTTTTAATATTTTTAATTTTAAGAAGTGCACATTACTTAGCTCGGTTTTTAGGAGCGTCTGGAATTGTAGCAATCTCGAGAATCATCGGCTTTATTGTTATCGCAATTGGAGTTCAATATATCGTAAGCTCGATTATTAATATAATTAAAGGGAATTTGATGTAAAGAGAAAGGGATGAAAACAAACTGCGCTTCATCCCTTTTTTTAGTAAATATTAAAAATTTTATTTTTTAGGAAGAAAAATTTCTGCCATCATGCAACGGGCACTTCCACCTCCACAAGCTTCAATTGTATCTAAACTTGAGCTTAAAATCTCAGCATGATTCTCTAATTGACTAATTTGTTTCGGAGTCAAACTTTGATGCGCCGACGTACTCATTACTACATATTTTTTATCAGCTGCACCGCGAACTTCAAGCATGTTTCCTGCAAAACTATTCACTTGCTCCTCTGTGATTAAAATAATTTCTTTTTTATCTACTTTAAGACTATCCAACACCATTTTTCGCTCCTTTTTATCATCAATACAATCGGCGCAAATAACGGCAAAAGTTTCTCCTAAACACATCATTACGTTCGTGTGGTAAATTAACTCCCGTTGCTTACCAACTGTTTGAAAAGCTTCAAAAATGATTGGTGCTTTATCAAAATCTTCGCAAAACTCGATAAACAATTCCTCATCGGCTCTTGGCGACAATGCACAATATGCTTTGCCATTAGCTCTGTCTAAAAGGAGACTTCCTGTACCTTCTAAGAAAAATGAATCTTCTTCTGCAGAAGTGTAATCCATAATATTAGTAATCACAAAACCTTTTTCTTCTAGAATGTCTAAAATATCTTCACGACGTTCAAATCTGCGATTCTCTGCAAACATCGGGTACAAGGCAACATCTCCATTTTCGTGAAAAGAAATCCAATTGTTTGGAAAAATACTGTCTGGAGTATCTGTCTCTAACGTGTCGTCAACAACCGTAACATCAACTCCAACCGCTTTTAACTTCTCAACAAAAGCATCAAATTCTTGTTGCGCTTTAGCGTTTACTGTAGTAGGTAAAAGTCCATCTAGGACTTTTTGGTAGTAATTATTTACCGCTGTTTGCTCGTTCATACGAAAAGCAACAGGACGAATCATCAAAATAGAATTAGTAGTTTGTTTCATATTTAATATAATTTAATCTCTAATTAAAGGCAAAGTAGAACAACGTAAAAGCCCTTCTTGTTTGGCAATCTCTGCGTATGGAACTTCTTCCACAATAAATCCATTATCTCGTAGCCAATTGTTTAATCTGGTAAAATTTCTTTCTGAAACGACCACATTGTCATCAATAGAAAAAACATTAGAAAACATATGATACATTTCCTCTCTTTCAATATGAAATAAATTTTCTTTTCCGAAAAGACCAACTAAAAACTCGTAATCTGCTTCTTCTCTGAAACCATTTTTATAAATTATTCCTTTATTTTTTCCGACAGGTTGAAAACAACAATCTAAATGCAAGGCATTGTCACGTGCCTCTATTTTTGACTTCACCAAGTCAAACTCCTTTACAATTTTATTAGGGAAAGTTTCTTTTAGATAAGCGACTCCTTGTAGATTGGTTCTCGCTGTAATATAATCTTTGTAGTCTCCACCTTTATAAGTACCAACAAAAATATAGTCGTTCCAAAGCATCACATCTCCACCTTCAATATGAACTTCTTCTGGCGGACGAACAACTTTTAAAGGATTCATTTCATCTAATACGTATTGAATTGCCTCCAATTCTAGTTCCCGATCGGGCAAAATATTTGATTTTACAAAAGTGTCTCCAATCACAAAACCGATATCACGAGTAAAAATTTGATTGCAATTTTCAATTAAATTCGGACGATATACCTTGACATCATACTTTTGAAAAACAGCATCAATCGCATTAATCTCTTTAAGCATGTCTTTCTCCACAGGATATGTTCCTGCTTTTATATGTTCCAGTGATTTAGGATCATAAGCTTCATCAATTGCAGGTGTCGGACCATTACTTTCGGCAGTTCCTAAAACCACAGCCCTTAATCTTGATGTTTCGTTATGTATATTAATTTGTAACATTTTTTTTGCTTTTTGTTAAGCAAAGATAAAAAAAAGCTTCACAGTTACGTGAAGCTTTTCAAATGATTTATTATTTGTTCGCTTTATATTCGCGAAGTGGGTGTCCTGTATAAATTTGTCTCGGACGACCTATTGGCTCTTTATTCTCACGCATTTCTTTCCACTGCGCAATCCAACCTGGAAGTCTACCAATAGCAAACATTACCGTAAACATATCGGTAGGAATACCTAATGCTCTGTAAATAATTCCTGAGTAAAAATCTACGTTTGGATATAAATTTCTCGATTTAAAATATTCGTCATCTAAAGCTGCAGCTTCTAATTTTTTTGCAATTTCTAAAATAGGATCATCTACTCCTAAAGTTTCTAACACTTCATCAGCAGCCTTTTTTATAATTCTAGCTCTTGGATCAAAGTTTTTATACACTCTATGTCCAAATCCCATCAAACGGAATGGATCGCTTTTGTCTTTTGCTTTTGACATAAACTTTTCTGTATCTCCGCCGTCTCTGTGTATTTCTTCAAGCATTTCTAAAACTGCTTGATTTGCTCCACCGTGCAGTGGTCCCCAAAGTGCAGATACACCCGCAGAAATAGACGCAAATAAACCAGCATGAGAAGAACCTACCATGCGTACTGTTGATGTAGAACAATTTTGCTCGTGATCTGCATGAAGAATGAACAATTTATCTAATGCACTGATCACTGTTTTGCTAGGCTGGTAAGGCTGTGTTGGCAATCTAAACATCATCTGCATAAAATTCTCTACATACCCTTGCGTGTTGTCATAGTAATTTAATGGATAACCCATTGTTTTTCTATACGTCCACGTTGCAATAACTAAAAATTTTGCGATAGTCTTACAAACTGCTTCATACATTTCCTTTTCATTCTCAGCATTTACTGACTTAGGATTGAAAGCTGTTAAAGCACTTGTTAAAGAAGCTAAAACTCCCATAGGGTGAGCCGTTTTAGGAAAGCCATCTATGATACTTTTCATTTCTTCGTTTACCAACGAATGCTTTTTAATATCATTTTCAAATTTTTCTAATTCTGCTGTTGTCGGTAATTCACCAAATATCAAAAGAAAAGACACTTCTAAGAAATGAGCACTTTCTGCCAATTGTTCTATCGAATATCCTCTGTATCGTAAAATTCCTTCTTCACCATCTAAAAAGGTAATTTCGCTTTTACACGAACCTGAATTTTTGTACCCGGGATCAAGCGTTATTACTCCCGTTAAATCACGTAATTTGTTAATATCGATAGCAGACTCATTTTCGGTTCCAGTGACGATCGGAAGCTCAATTTTCTTACCATCTAATTCTAGTGTAGCTATTTTTGACATAATATAATTTGGAAATAATTCTATAAATAATAATTTACCAAATCTAAGGAATTTAAGATTAAATAAAAAGATAATCGGTATATGAATTTACAAAAAAACCAAAAAAAAACCACTCTTTTTAATCAAAGAGTGGTCTGTAAATATAGGTGTAAAAGAATTACTTTATTTTAAAGGCATTTAAACCAGGAAAATAAGCCGTAGAACTTAATTCTTCTTCAATTCTTAACAATTGATTGTATTTTGCCATACGATCAGAACGAGACGCTGATCCAGTCTTGATTTGACCACAATTCAATGCAACCGCTAAGTCAGCAATTGTATTGTCTTCCGTTTCACCAGAACGATGTGACATTACAGTAGTATAGCCTGCGTTTTTAGCCATATTAACCGCTGCAATCGTCTCAGTTAAAGTTCCGATTTGGTTTACTTTAATAAGAATAGAATTAGCAATTCCTTTTTCAATACCAGTAGACAAACGCTCTACATTAGTTACAAATAAATCATCACCAACTAATTGTACTTTATCACCAATTTTCTCAGTCAATAATTTCCAACCGTCCCAGTCATTTTCATCCATACCATCTTCAACTGAAATAATTGGGTATTTATCCACTAATTCAGCCAAATACTCTACTTGTTCCGCTGAAGATCTTACTTTTCCAGTTTCACCTTCAAACTTAGAATAATCATATTTACCATTTACATAAAACTCTGCAGCTGCACAGTCTAAAGCAATCATAATCTCTTCACCAAAAGTATATCCAGCATTTTCAACCGCTAATTTAATTGTATCCAAAGCATCTTCAGTACCACCTGGCAAGTTTGGAGCAAAACCACCTTCATCACCAACAGCTGTACTTAAACCTCTGTCATGTAATACTTTTTTCAAACTATGGAAAATCTCAGTTCCCATTTGCATTGCATGCGTAAAAGAAGTTGCTTTTACAGGAAAAATCATAAATTCTTGAAAAGCGATCGGCGCATCAGAGTGCGACCCACCGTTGATGATGTTCATCATTGGAACTGGTAACGTATTAGCAGAAACTCCACCAATATAACGATACAAAGGCAATCCTAATTCGTTTGCAGCCGCTTTTGCAGCAGCCATCGAAACTCCTAAAATTGCATTAGCGCCCAATTTAGATTTATTTGGAGTACCATCTAAATCAATCATCAACTGATCGATTGTATTTTGCTCGAAAACCGAAACCCCAACTAACTCTTCAGCAATAAGAGTATTAACATTTTTCACAGCGTTCAAAACTCCTTTTCCTAAGAAGGCTTTACCACCATCACGTAACTCAACAGCCTCATGTTCTCCTGTTGAAGCTCCCGAAGGAACAGCGGCTCTACCTAAAACACCATTTTCTGTAATTACATCAACTTCAATTGTAGGATTACCTCTAGAATCAAAAATTTGTCTTGCGTGAATTTTAATTATAATACTCATTATTTATTTTATTTTTATTAAATTATAAATCTTTTTCGAAATTATAAAAATATTTCATATCATTTGAACACTTACTCAATAAAAAATCTTTACTTATTAACTAAAACGATGTAGCGTTACTTTTTATTAATGTTCTCGATAAATTGATCAAACAAATAAGAAGAATCGTGTGGTCCAGGACTCGCTTCAGGATGATATTGTACAGAAAAACAATTCTTGTTTTTCATTCTCATTCCAGCAACTGTACCATCATTTAAATGCAAATGAGTAATCTCTAAGTCAGAATTTGCTTCAAGCTCTTCTTTATTAACCGCAAAACCATGGTTCTGTGAGGTAATTTCTCCTTTTCCTGTTACTACATTTTTAACTGGATGATTAATCCCACGGTGTCCATTAAACATTTTATAAGTTGAAACTCCATTCGCTAAAGCGATAACTTGGTGTCCTAGACAAATACCAAATAGTGGTTTATCCTCAGCTAAAATCTGTTTAGCCAATTCGATTGCGCCAAAAAGTGGATCGGGATCACCAGGACCATTGGATAAGAAAAATCCATCTGGATTAAATTCTGCTAAATCGGCATAGGTTGCATCATATGGAAATACTTTAACGTAGCAATCTCTCTTCGCGAGATTACGCAAAATATTCATTTTAATTCCTAAATCTAAAACAGAAATTTTATACTTAGCATTTTTATCTCCGTAAAAATATGGCTCTTTTGTAGACACTTTTGAAGCCAGCTCTAAGCCTTCCATATTTGGAACATTTTGAAGTGCTATTTTCAACTCTTCAATAGATGTATCATCTGTACAAATCACAGCGTTCATGGCCCCATTATCTCTTATGTAACTCACCAGTGCGCGTGTATCTACATCCGAGATGCAAATTAAGTTTTCTTTTATGAAATAATCTTCTAAACTTCCAGAAGCATCTTCTCTAGAATAATTAAAACTAAAGTTTTTACAAATAAGACCGGAAATTTTAATAGAAGCAGATTCAACTTCTGAGTCGTTCACTCCGTAATTACCAATGTGCGCATTGGTAGCCACCATAAGCTGTCCGAAATACGAAGGATCTGTAAATATCTCTTGATAACCAGTCATCCCAGTATTAAAACAAACTTCGCCAAACGTAGTACCGCTTATCCCAATAGATTTACCGTGAAAGATCGTACCATCACTTAATAAAAGGATCGCCTTATGTCTTGTTGTATATTTCATCTGTTAATTTGTGTTGTTTTTTTAGTAATTGTACTCGACAAAAATCAAATTTACTTGCCATCTTCAACTATTTTGCAAATTTACTCGATTAATCGAGTGGTTGCAAACATTTTTCAAAAATTCAATTATAAAAATAAAACCTCTTAGCTGCAAAAAGTTATAAAAATATAAATAGAAATGAAAACATCAAAAAAAAAGGATAAACTATAAATAGCTTATCCTTAATTTTTATTGAATTATTATTTTCATAATTATTCAGCAGCATCAGTTGAAGTTTTGTCTGACTCAGCAACTGGAGATTCTTCAGTAGAATCATCCGCTTTTTTTGCTTTACCACCACGACGGCTTTTTGCTTTTTTAACTTCTTTTTTACCACCGTTATAAAGCTCGTTAAAATCTACCAATTCGATCATCGCCATATCAGCGTTATCTCCTAAACGATTACCAACTTTAATAATACGAGTGTATCCACCCGGACGATCTCCTACTTTAGCAGCTACATCCCTGAACAAGTCAGTTACAGCATATTTGCTACGTAAGTATGCAAAAACAATACGACGATTATGAGTCGTATCATCTTTTGATTTTGTGATTAAAGGCTCAACGAATTGTTTAAGCGCTTTCGCTTTAGCAACAGTTGTATTAATACGTTTGTGCTCAATAAGAGAACAAGCCATATTAGCTAACATAGCTTTCCTATGTCCAGTCTGTCTGCTTAAGTGGTTGAATTTTTTTCCGTGTCTCATGACGTGTTTTTTTATACTTTCATCTTGATGCTATCCATTTTGGAGATCAAAATATGAAGTAATTTATTCTTTATCTAATTTGTATTTCGCTAGATCCATTCCGAAAGTTAAATTTTTAACAGCTACTAGTTCATCTAGTTCTGTTAAAGATTTTTTACCAAAATTACGGAATTTCATTAGGTCATTTTTATTGAACGATACTAAATCACCAAGTGTATCAACTTCAGCCGCTTTCAAGCAATTTAATGCTCTAACAGATAAATCCATATCAACAAGCTTAGTTTTAAGCAATTGTCTCATATGCAATGACTCTTCATCATATGATTCTGTTTGTGCAATTTCGTCAGCCTCGAGTGTAATTCTTTCATCAGAGAATAACATGAAGTGGTGAATTAAAACTTTTGCAGCTTCAGTAAGAGCGTCTTTAGGATTGATCGAGCCATCAGTTTTAATTTCAAAAACTAATTTTTCGTAATCTGTCTTTTGCTCTACACGGAAGTTTTCGATAGCATATTTTACATTTTTTACTGGCGTAAAAATTGAATCTGTAAATATAGTTCCAATTGCAGCATTCTGTTTTTTGTTTTCTTCAGCAGGAACGTATCCTCTACCTTTCTCAATTGTTAAATCGAAATTCAGTTTGATTTTACTATCTAAATTACAGATAACCAGCTCTGGATTCAAAACTTGAAAACCTGAAATAAATTTTTGAAAATCTCCTGCTGTTAGTTGATCTTTACCAGAAACAGAAATAGTAACTGCTTCGTTATCGATATCTTCAATTTGACGTTTAAAACGAACTTGTTTAAGATTAAGGATAATTTCGGTAACATCTTCAACAACACCTGAGATAGTAGAAAACTCATGATCTACACCTTCTATACGAACGGATGTAATTGCATAACCTTCTAATGCTGAAAGCAAAACTCTTCTAAGTGCATTACCAACAGTCAATCCATAACCAGGTTCTAAAGGTCTAAATTCGAATTTACCTTCAAAATCGGTTGAATCGATCATGATAACTTTATCGGGCTTTTGAAAATTAAATATTGCCATAAATTTCGACTAAGTCAATTATTATTTGTTGTACAACTCTACGATTAATTGTTCTTTAATATTTTCTGGGATCTGAAGTCTTGCAGGCACAGAAACAAAAGTTCCTTCTTTAAGATCAGAGTTCCAAGTAATCCACTCATAAACATGACTTGAATTAGATAAAGAACGCTCGATAGCATCTAAAGATTTAGATTTTTCACGAACTGCAACTTTGTCACTAGGTTTCAAGTGGTACGAAGGAATGTTCACCACTTCTCCATTTACAGTAATGTGTCTATGAGATACTAATTGTCTAGCACCTCTTCTAGAAGGAGCGATACCCATTCTAAAAACAACATTATCTAATCTTGCTTCACATAATTGTAACAAAACTTCACCAGTAACACCTTTAGTAGCTGCTGCTTTTTTAAATAAACCTCTGAATTGTTTTTCTAAAATTCCATAAGAATATTTAGCTTTTTGCTTTTCCATCAACTGGATTGCATACTCAGATTTTTTACCTCTTTTTTTAGCCATCCCGTGTTGTCCAGGTGGGTAATTTCTTCTTTCGAAAGATTTGTCATCTCCGAAGATTGCTTCGCCAAATTTACGAGCAATTCTAGTTTTAGGACCAGTATATCTTGCCATTTCAAAAATTAATTAAGGTAGAGATTATGAATTCAGGTCATATCCTTCGATAATCGTAAGTTCTACCTTGGTTATACTTAAATTATTAATATTATACTCTACGTCTTTTAGGAGGACGACATCCGTTGTGAGGCATAGGAGTAACGTCAATGATTTCTGTTACTTCAATTCCACCGTTATGTAAAGAACGAATAGCAGACTCACGTCCGTTTCCTGGTCCTTTAACATAAACCTTAACTTTTTTCAATCCTGCTTCAAGTGCTACTTTACTACAATCTTCTGCTGCCATTTGAGCCGCGTATGGAGTGTTCTTTTTAGAACCTCTAAAGCCCATTTTACCAGCTGAAGACCATGAAATAACTTCACCTTTCTTATTAGTCAAAGAAATGATAATATTGTTGAAAGTGGCAGAAATATGAGCCTCACCCGTTGATTCAACGATAACTTTACGCTTTTTTGCAGTTGCTTTAGCCATATTACTTATTATTTAGTTGCTTTTTTCTTGTTAGCAACAGTTTTTCTTTTACCTTTTCTTGTTCTAGAGTTGTTTTTAGTTCTTTGCCCTCTTAATGGAAGACCTGATCTATGACGGATACCTCTATAACAACCAATATCCATTAAACGTTTGATGTTCAAAGAAACTTCAGAACGTAATTCTCCTTCAATTTTGAAAGTTCCAACAGCTTCACGAATTGCTCCGATCTCGTCATCATTCCAATCTTGAACTTTTTTATCTTGGCTTACTTGAGCTTTTTCTAAAATCTCAATTGCTCTACTTTTTCCTAATCCAAAGATATAGGTAAGTGCAATAACACCTCTCTTGTTTTTTGGGATATCTACCCCTGCTATTCTTGCCATAATTATCCTTGTCTTTGTTTAAATCTAGGATTCTTTTTGTTTATTACGTACAATATCCCTTTTCTACGCACGATAACGCACTCGGGACTTCTCTTTTTTACTGATGCTCTAACTTTCATTGTGAATATCCTTTAATATCTATAAGTAATTCTTGCTTTTGACAGATCGTATGGACTCATTTCTAGTTTCACCTTATCACCAGGTAATAATTTGATGTAATGCATACGCATTTTACCAGAGATATGAGCAATTACAATATGTCCATTTTCTAATTCTACACGGAACATAGCATTTGATAATGCTTCAATTATTGATCCGTCTTGTTCTATTGCTGATTGTTTTGCCATAAAATTAAGCTACCGCCTTTCTGTTTTTACCAGTTTTCATTAAACCATCATAATGCTTATTCAACAAATATGAATTAACCTGTTGGATGGTATCTATTGCCACACCAACCATAATGATCAATGAAGTACCACCAAAAAACATTGCCCAAGATTGTTGTACATCCATAAAACTTACAACAATGGCTGGAAACACAGCTATTAAAGCAAGAAATAAAGATCCTGGGAAAGTTATTAAAGACATCACTTTATCTAAAAAATCAGAAGTTTCTACACCTGGACGAATCCCAGGAATAAAACCACCACTTCTCTTTAAGTCATCAGACATTTTATTGGTAGGAACGGTTATAGCAGTATAAAAGAAAGTAAATACAATAATAAGCAATGCAAAAACTAAATTATACCAAAATCCGAACATATCACTAAAAGCTCCAACAACAGATTGTGACGCATCTGATGTAGATAATCCAGCTACAGCTGCAGGAATAAACATAATTGCTTGCGCAAAAATAATAGGCATTACACCTGAAGCATTAAGCTTAAGTGGAATCCACTGTCTATTACCACCCATTGAATCTTGTTCGTAACTTCCAGATGTAGTACGACGAGCGTACTGAACTGGAATCTTACGTACTGCCATAATTAACATGACACAAGCAATGATTACCAATAACCAAATAATAATTTCTATAACTAACAACATCGGCCCTCCATTGTTATTGGTAACTCTGGTAGTAAACTCTTGTATAAAAGCCTGCGGAAAGCGAGCTAAAATACCTACCATAATCAACAATGAAATACCATTACCAATACCTTTGTCTGTAATTTTTTCTCCTAACCACATAGCAAATATTGTGCCAGTAACTAAGATCACTACAGCAGAGAACAAAAATTCGAAAGAATTAAAACCTAGTAGAAAAGCACTACTAGGCAATGTTCTGTATAAGTTATAGATGTAAGTTGGTCCTTGAACCAATGTAATACCTATTGTTAACCAACGAGTAATTTGGTTGATTTTTTTTCTACCACTTTCTCCATCACTTTGAAGTTTTTGCAAATATGGAATCGCAATCCCCATTAACTGAACTACAATAGACGCAGAAATATAAGGCATAATTCCTAAAGCAAAAACAGATGCTTTAGAGAATGCTCCTCCGGTAAACATGTCTAGGATAGACCCTAAACCATTTTTTGTTTGTCCCGCTAAACCGGTCAATTGCGTTGCATCAATTCCAGGAAGCGTAACGTGTGCACCAAAACGATATACTAAAAGCAACCCTAAAGTAATTAGGATTCTATTCCTTAGTTCTTCGATTTTCCAAACATTACTTATCGATTCAATAAATTTCTTCATCCTAATAGAAAAATTATATTGTTACAGCTTCTCCACCAGCAGCTTCAATAGCAGCTTTTGCAGTAGCAGTAAATTTGTGAGCAGTTACTTTTAATTTTGCTTTCAACTCTCCTCTACCTAAAATCTTAACGATCTCATTTTTGGTAGCTAGACGATTTGATACATAATCTGTCATGTTGACAGCATCTGTAATCACACCATTGTCTACTAATAATTGAAGCGTGTCCAAATTGACACCCTCGTATTCTTTACGATTGATGTTTGTGAAACCAAACTTAGGCACACGTCTTTGAAGTGGCATTTGCCCTCCTTCAAATCCAATCTTTTTAGAATAACCAGAACGAGATTTTGCTCCTTTGTGTCCTCTTGCAGAAGTACCACCTTTTCCAGAACCTTCTCCTCTACCTAACCTCTTATTTTGATTGTGTGTAGATCCTTCAGCTGGTTGTAAGTTACTTAAATTCATACCAGTATTTGTTATTTAGCTTCTTCTACAGAAACTAAGTGTTTAACTTTGTTTATCATCCCAAGGATTGCAGGGTTTGAATCATGTTCTACAACCTGACCCATTTTGCGTAGACCTAAAGCTTCTAATCCTCTTTTTTGATCAAGTGGACAGTTGATTTTACTTCTAACTTGTTTTACTAATAATTTAGCCATAATTTCCTTGAATTAACCTTTAAAAACTTTTTCTAAAGAAACGCCTCTTTGTTTTGCAACAGTGTAAGCACTTCTCATTTGTAACAAAGCATCAAAAGTTGCTTTTACTACGTTATGAGGATTTGATGATCCTTGAGATTTAGACAATACGTCGTGTATCCCTACTGATTCAAGAACTGCACGAACAGATCCACCAGCAATAACTCCTGTACCGTGAGACGCAGGAATTAAAAATACACGCGCTCCACTAAATTTACCTTTTTGTTCGTGAGGAACTGAATGTCCATTCAAAGGAATTCTAACTAAATTTTTCTTAGCATCTTCTACTGCTTTCGCAATTGCTTCAGAAACATCTTTAGATTTTCCTAATCCATGTCCAACAACACCGTTTTCATCACCTACAACTACAATAGCAGAAAAACCGAAAGCTCTACCCCCTTTTGTAACTTTAGTAACACGATTCACACTTACCAGACGATCTTTAAGTTCAAGACCGCTAGGTTTTACCAATTCTACATTTTTGTATTTAGACATAATATATTAGAATTTAAGTCCAGCTGCTCTTGCGCCGTCTGCTAATGATTTAATACGACCGTGGTATAAGTATCCTCCTCTATCGAAAGTTACCGTTTCAACCCCAGCTTTTAATGCTTTTTCTGCAACTAGTTTTCCAACAGCAGCTGCAATTTCAACATTCGTACCTTTTCCAATTTCTTTTTCTCTTGAAGAGGCAGCTAATATAGTAATTCCATTTACATCATCAATAAGTTGTGCGTAAATTTCTTTATTACTTCTAAATACAGATAGTCTTGGTTTAGCAGCAGAACCGCTAATCGTTTTTCTAATTCTGAATTTAATTCTCTGTCTTCTATCAGATTTTGTTAATGACATAATCTTATTTTTTAAGCTGATTTACCTGCTTTTCTTCTTAATACTTCACCCACAAACTTAACCCCTTTACCTTTGTACGGTTCTGGCTTACGGAAACCTCTAATTTTCGCAGCTACTTGACCTAAAAGTTGTTTATCGTAAGATGTTAGTTTTACGATAGGGTTTTTACCTTTTTCAGATATTGTTTCTAAAGTTACCTCTTGAGCAATCTCTAAAATAATATTGTGAGAATATCCAAGAGCTAAATCTAACTTTTGACCTTGATTTGAAGCTCTATATCCAACTCCAACCAATTCTAACGATTTAGTGAACCCTTCGTTTACACCAATAATCATGTTATTGATTAATGATCTGTAAAGTCCGTGTTTTGCTCTTTGGTCTTTATGATCAGATGATCTGCTTACTTGCACTTGATCACCTTCAACTACTACAGTACTGTCCGAAAACTCCTGTGTCAGTTGACCCAATTTTCCTTTTACTGTAATGATACCTTCCTTAACTTCTACAGTTACTCCAGCAGGGATTACAATTGGATTTTTACCTATTCTTGACATCTTATATAGTCTTTATGATTAGTATACGTAACAAATTACTTCACCACCAACATGTAATTGCTTAGCTTGTTTTCCAGTCATCAAACCTTTTGACGTAGAAACAATAGCAATACCTAATCCGTTAAGGATACGAGGTAATTTAGTAGCACCTGCATACTTACGCAAACCTGGTTTACTAATTCTTTGGATATCTTTAATTACTGGCTCTTTAGTATCTTTATCGTACTTTAAAGCGATTTTGATTGAACCCTGAACAGCGTTGTCTTCAAATTTGTAACTTAAAATATAACCTTGATCAAATAAGATCTTAGTTATTTCTTTTTTTAGATTAGATGCCGGAATTTCAACAACTTTGTGGTTTGCAGCCACAGCGTTACGAACTCTCGTCAAATAATCTGCAATTGGATCTGTATACATTTGTATTAATTTACGATCTTGGTTTTCGGTAAAAACTATTTCTACCGAACCTTAGACCAATTTATAATTCTTATTCTACCAGCTGGCTTTTTTAACTCCTGGTATTAAACCGTTGTTAGCCATTTCACGGAAAGTTACACGCGAAAGACCAAACTGACGCATATAACCTCTTGGTCTACCCGTTAATTTACAACGATTGTGTAAACGAACTGGTGAAGCATTTTTTGGTAATTTTTGTAAACCTTCGAAATCTCCAGCTTCTTTCAAAGCTTTTCTTTTCTCAGCAAACTTCGCTACCGTTTTTTCTCTCTTCACCTCGCGGGCTTTCATTGATTCTTTAGCCATGTCTTAATTCTTTTTAAAAGGTAAACCTAATTCAGTCAATAACGACTTTGCTTCTTTGTCTGTTTGAGCAGTAGTAACAAAAGTAATATCCATTCCTGAAATTTTGTTAACTTTATCAATATCAATTTCTGGGAAAATGATTTGCTCTAAAACTCCAAGGTTGTAGTTACCTCTACCATCAAATCCAGTAGCTTTAATACCACCAAAATCTCTTACACGTGGTAAAGCTGAAGTAATAAGTCTATCTAAAAACTCATACATTCTTTCTCCACGCAAAGTAACTTTTGCTCCAATCGGCATCCCTTTTCTCAATTTAAAAGACGCAACGTCTTTCTTTGAGATAGTAGAGACCGCTCTTTGTCCAGTGATCTTTGTTAACTCATCAACTGCATAGTCAATCAGTTTTTTATCAGATACAGCTGCACCAACTCCTTTACTCAAAACGATTTTTTCAAGCTTTGGAACTTGCATCACGTTTGTGTAACCGAATTCCTCTTTAAGAGCAGAGATAACTCTACTCTTATATTCTTCTTTTAGTCTAGGTATATATGCCATTACTATAGTACTTGATTAGATTTTTTTGAAAATCTTACTTTCTTATCTCCTTCTACTCTAATTCCAACTCTTGTAGTCTCTTTTGACTTAGGGTCAATTAAAGAGATATTTGAAATTTGTATAGAAGCTTCTTTCTTAACGATACCACCTTGAGGGCTTTTTGCACTTGGTTTTGTATGTTTCGAAACCATGTTTACACCTTCAACTATCGCTTTGTTTTTTTCACGGTACACACGTAAAACTTTACCTTCAGAACCTTTATGGTCTCCAGCAATTACTCTTACAATGTCTCCTGATTTTATTTTTAGCTTTATCATCTTAAAACGAATTAAAGCACTTCTGGTGCTAATGATACAATTTTCATGAATTGTCTTTCACGAAGTTCTCTTGCTACCGGACCAAAAACACGAGTTCCTCTCATTTCCCCTGCAGCATTCAAAAGAACACATGCATTGTCATCGAAACGGATATAAGAACCATCGGCTCTTCTCACTTCTTTTTTGGTACGTACAACAACTGCAGTTGAAACAGCTCCTTTTTTTACGTTCCCGTTCGGAGTTGCATCTTTGATAGAAACTACAATCTTATCACCAACAGAAGCATACCTTCTTTTGGTACCTCCTAAAACACGGATAGTTAAAACTTCCTTTGCTCCCGTGTTATCTGCTACTTTAAGTCTTGATTCTTGTTGTACCATAATTATTTAGCTCTTTCTAGGATTTCAACTAATCTCCAACATTTTGATTTACTTAAAGGACGCGTTTCGCTAATTCTCACAGTATCTCCAATGTTACAGTCGTTTGTTTCGTCATGTGCTACAAATTTCTTTGTTTTCAACACGAACTTACCGTATAATGGGTGTTTTACTTTAGTTACTTGTGCAACAACAATAGATTTATCCATTTTGTTAGACGTAACCACACCAATTCTTTCTTTTCTTAAATTTCTTTTTTCTTCCATCTTTCAGCAGAATACAATTATTGTAACTCTCTTTTAGTTAGCTCTGTAGCCAATCTTGCAACTGTTCGTCTTACACTTCTAATTTGAAGCGGATTCTCAATTGGAGAAATAGCATGGGCCATTTTTAGGTCAGCATATATCTTCTTAGTTTGACTAAGTTTTTCTTGCAACTCCGCTGCAGAAAGATCTTTTATTTCTGATTGTTTCATAATATAATATAAATTATGCTTCGAAATCTCTAGCAACTACGAACTTAGTTTTTACTGGAAGCTTTTGAGCTGCAAGACGTAACGCCTCTTTTGCAACTGACAAAGGTACTCCTCCAACTTCAAACATAATTCTTCCGGGTTTAACAACGGCAGCCCAATACTCAACTGCACCTTTACCTTTACCCATACGTACCTCAAGAGGTTTCTTAGTGATAGGTTTGTCTGGAAATATTTTGATCCATAATTGTCCTTCTCTTTTCATAAAACGAGTTGCAGCAATACGCGCAGCTTCGATTTGACGAGAGGTTAAGAACATTCCATCTTCATGTACCGATTTAATTCCAAACATTCCATTAGAAAGTTCATGCCCTCTATTAGAGTTCCCTTTCATTTTACCTTTTTGTACCTTACGGTATTTTGTTCTTTTAGGCTGTAACATTTTTCTTTAGTTTAAAAATTACTTTCGTTTACGAGCGTCTGGTTTTCCACCTTTATTAAAGTTAGATTTGCCTCTAGCATCTCCACCTTTACCACCACCAGATTGTTTTTTGTCCATTCCAGCAAGCGGAGAAAGATCTCTCTTTCCATAAACTTCACCTTTCATGATCCACACCTTGATTCCCATTCTACCATAAGTAGTATGCGCCTCAGCAAGTGCATAATCAATATCAGCTCTGAAAGTTGATAGAGGAATTCTACCTTCTTTGAATCCTTCAGAACGTGCCATCTCAGCACCATTCAAACGACCAGAAATCAAAACTTTGATACCTTCCGCGTTCATACGCATAGAAGCAGCAATAGCCATTTTGATTGCACGTCTGTAAGAAATACGGCTTTCGATTTGACGAGCGATGCTAGTCGCAACTAGATAAGCATCTAACTCAGGTCTTTTGATTTCAAAGATGTTAATCTGAACCTCTTTGTCAGTAATCTTCTTAAGTTCTTCTTTTAACTTGTCTACCTCTTGTCCACCTTTTCCAATAATAATACCAGGTCTAGCAGTAGTGATAGTAACGGTTACAAGTTTAAGAGTTCTCTCGATGATTACTTTTGATACACTAGCTTTTGATAAACGAGCATGGATATACTTTCTGATTTTGTGATCTTCGGCTAATTTATCACCGTAATCATTTCCACCATACCAGTTTGAGTCCCATCCTCTGATGATACCAAGTCTATTTCCAATTGGATTTGTCTTTTGTCCCATGCTGCTTAAGAATTGCTTTGTATGTTATTGATAGCTCCAAGCACGATTGTTACGTGATTAGAACGTTTTCTTATTCTGTGTGCACGACCTTGTGGAGCTGGACGAAGTCTTTTCAACATCATTCCACCATCTACTCTGATCTCCTTAATAAATAATCCAGCTTCTTCTAAATTACCTTCACTATTTTTCTGCTCCCAGTTGTTGATTGCAGATAATACTAGTTTCTCTAATTTTCTTGAAGCTTCTTTTGAACTAAATCTTAAGATGTTAAGTGCTCTTTCTACCTTCTGACCTCTTACCAAGTCCGCTACTAAGCGCATTTTTCTAGGTGAAGTAGGGCAGTTATTCAATTTTGCGAAAGCAATAGACTTATTAGCCTCTTTTCTCGCATCTGCTGTTTCTCTTTTACGAACTCCCATTGCTTCTTATTTTTTACCTTTATTTTTTGCTCCAGCATGACCTCTAAAAGATCTAGTTGGTGAAAATTCTCCTAATTTGTGTCCTACCATGTTTTCTGTAACGTAAACAGGTACAAATTGACGACCGTTATGAACTGCGATAGTTTGCCCAACAAAGTCTGGAGTAATCATAGAAGCACGAGACCAAGTCTTTACTACTCCCTTATTTCCACCTGCAATGTTTTCTTGAACTTTCTTGTCTAACTTATAATGAACAAAAGGTCCTTTTTTTAATGAACGTGCCATATCTTATTATTTCTTTCTACGTTCTACGATATACTTGTTACTCGGGTTTTTCTTAGAACGAGTTCTATAACCTTTTGCTGGTATTCCATTTCTTGAACGTGGATGTCCACCAGAAGAACGTCCTTCTCCACCACCCATTGGGTGATCAACAGGGTTCATTGCAACAGGTCTTGTTCTAGGTCTTCTTCCTAACCATCTAGTTCTACCTGCTTTACCAGATACTACTAATTGGTGATCTGAATTAGAAACCGCTCCAATTGTAGCAGCACAAGTTAACAAGATCAATCTTGTTTCACCCGACGGCATTTTAAGCGTAGCGTATTTACCATCTCTTGCCATTAACTGAGCAAATGTACCTGCCGAACGAGCAATAACTGCTCCTTGACCTGGACGCAACTCAATACATGAGATAACAGTTCCTAAAGGGATTCTACTTAAAGGCAATGTATTACCAATCTCAGGTTGTGCTTCTGGACCAGAAACTAATTTCTGACCAACTTTTAAACCATTTTGAGCGATAACATATGTTTTCTCTCCATCAGCATACGCCAACAAAGCGATAAAAGCAGTACGATTTGGATCGTATTCAATAGACTTCACAGTTGCAGGAATTCCTTCCTTAGTTCTTTTGAAATCAATAATACGATATCTCTGCTTGTGACCACCACCCGTATAACGCATGGTCATCTTTCCTTGACTATTTCTACCTCCAGAGTTTTTTATCGGCGCTATCAAAGAGCGTTCCGGCTTATCAGTTGTAATGGCGTCATAACCATTCACAACTCTAAATCGCTGACCTGGGGTAATAGGTTTTAATTTTCTTACTGACATTTTTCTATCTTAGATATTGTTGTAAAAATCAATTGTTTCTCCTGCTTGTACTTGAACAATTGCTTTCTTAATTGCATTCGTCTTTCCACTGATCAAACCACTTTTAGTGTATTTTGTCGATCTATCTGGTCTTACATTAATAGTATTCACACTCAAAATAGTTACTCCATAAGCAGCTTCAATAGCTTTCTTAATTTGTATTTTGTTCGCTTTTCTATCAACAACAAACCCGAAGCGATTCAAAACTTCACTTTCTTTGGTTACTTTTTCTGTTACTATAGGTCTAATAATAATACTCATATTCCTATTATTTGCTTAAATTTTCTTCAATTCCTTCTAAAGAACCCTCTAAAAACACTAAGTTATTAGCATTTAATATTGCATAAGTACTTAATTCTGAACTACTTACAACATTAGACGCCTTTAAATTGCGTGAGGACAAATATACATTTTTATTTGACTCTCCCAACACAAATAGCGATTTTTTATTCTCTAAACCTAAAGCCTTCAAAACGTTAATGAAGTTTTTAGTGTTTGGTGCATCAAAATTAAAGTCTTCAAGAACGATGATATTCGCCTCTTTTGCTTTAATTGAGAAAGCTGATTTTCTTGCCAATCTCTTTACGCCTTTATTCAATTTGAATGAATAGCTTCTTGGTCTTGGTCCGAAAATTGTTCCACCACCTTTAAACAATGGATTTTTAATACTACCCGCACGAGCAGTACCAGTTCCTTTTTGCTTTTTAATCTTACGTGTACTACCAGCAACTTCAGCTCTTTCCTTAGCTTTGTGCGTTCCTTGTCTTTGATTTGCTAAATATTGTTTAACATCAAGGTATACTGCGTGATTGTTTGGCTCAATTGCGAATACTGAATCAGAAAGTTGAACTTTTCTGCCAGTATCTTTTCCGTTGAAATCTAATACTTTTACTTCCATTACTTGTGAATGATTACATAAGAGTTATTATGCCCAGGAACGCATCCTTTAACAAGAAGTAGATTCTTTTCAGTAACTACTTTTAAAACTCTAAGGTTTTGAACGTTTACATTTACTCCTCCCATACGTCCAGCCATACGCATTCCTTTGAATACTCTAGATGGATAAGATGAAGCCCCTACAGAACCTGGTGCTCTTAAACGGTTATGTTGACCGTGAGTTGCTTGACCAACACCACCAAAACCGTGACGCTTTACAACCCCCTGAAAACCTTTACCTTTAGACACACCTTGTATATCTACAAATTCTCCTTCAACAAACATAGTAACATCTACAAGATCTCCTAATTTTTGTTCTGTCGCAAAATTCTTGAATTCAATGACTTTTTTCTTAGCTACAGTTCCAGCTTTTTTAAAGTGACCTACAGCCGCTTTAGTGGAATGTTTCTCGTTTTTGTCATCGAAACCAAGTTGCAACGCTTCGTACCCGTCAACACCTTTGGTTCTGACTTGGGTAACAACACAAGGACCAGCTTCGATTACTGTACAAGGAATATTTTTCCCGTTCTCGTCGAAAATGCTAGTCATGCCGATTTTTTTACCAATTAACCCAGACATAAATATTAATTATTAATTATTAAATATAAATATAGAACGCAGCTTTTAGCCAAATCCTATTTTTTTTTAGTGGTGCAAAAGTATAACTTATTTACACACAAAACAAAAAAATATTTTTTAGTTAAAAGCAGCGTCCTTTTTTTACTCTTAAATTTACTTAAACTTTAATTTCAACTTCAACTCCACTTGGCAATTCAAGTTTCATTAAAGCATCGATAGTTTTAGATGAAGATGAATAAATGTCAATTAATCTCTTGTATGACATTACTTCAAACTGCTCTCTTGCTTTTTTGTTTACGTGAGGTGAACGCAAAACAGTGAACAGTTTTTTGTGAGTTGGCAATGGAATTGGTCCAGTTACAACCGCACCGGTAGTTTTTACCGTTTTTACAATCTTCTCTGCTGATTTATCAACCAACATATGATCGTAAGACTTTAGTTTTATTCTGATTTTTTGACTCATTTTCTTAAGATTAAGCGTTTCCTTTTGCTTTTTTAATTACAGCTTCCGAAATATTTGAAGGTGTTTCTGCGTAGTGAGAAAACTCCATTGTAGAAGTAGCTCTACCTGATGACAATGTTCGTAATGTAGTTACATAACCAAACATTTCAGATAAAGGCACATCTGCTTTAATTGTTTTCGCACCATTTCTGTCACCCATGTCATTAACCTGACCTCTACGACGGTTGATATCACCTACGATATCTCCCATGTTTTCTTCTGGTGTAATAACTTCCATCTTCATGATAGGCTCAAGAATAACAGCACCTGCAGCCTTAGCCACTTCTCTGTATCCCATTCTTGCAGCTAATTCAAAAGACAATGCATCTGAATCGACAGGGTGGAAAGATCCGTCTGTTAAAGTTACTTTCAAACTATCTACTTGGTATCCAGCTAAAGGACCTGTTTTCATAGCTTCTCTAAAACCTTTTTCAACAGATGGGATATATTCTTTAGGAACGTTACCACCTTTTACCGCATTAACAAATTGCAATCCAACTGGAGCTTTACCATCTACTTCATCAGCAGGTTCTAATGTAAATACGATATCACCGAATTTACCACGACCTCCAGATTGTTTCTTGTACGTCTCTCTATGTTGTGCCGCTCTTGTAAATGCTTCTTTGTATTCAACTTGAGGCTCACCTTGATTCACTTCAACTTTAAACTCACGTCTCATACGATCAATAAGCACATCTAAGTGAAGCTCACCCATACCTGATATAATTGTTTGCCCTGAAGCCTCATCAGTTCTAACTGTAAACGTAGGATCTTCTTCAGCTAATTTAGCCAAAGCCATACCCATTTTATCTACATCAACCTTAGTTTTAGGCTCAATTGCAACACCAATAACTGGCGCAGGAAACTTCATTGACTCAAGAATAATTGGGTGCTTTTCATCACACATTGTATCTCCAGTCTTAATGTCCTTAAATCCAACTGCCGCACCAATATCACCAGCCTCGATATAATCGATTGGGTTTTGCTTATTAGCATGCATTTGGTAAATACGAGAAATACGCTCTTTGTTTCCTGAACGAGTGTTCAAGATATAAGAACCTGCATCCAAACGTCCTGAATAAGCACGGAAAAATGCTAAACGACCTACGAAAGGGTCAGTAGCAATTTTAAAAGCTAAAGCAGCGAATGGTTCAGTAACCGATGGTTTACGTAAAATTTTCGTTTGATCTTCTTCTAGCAATTCAGCATCATCAGGATGAATTCCCCAAATACCTTCTTTCTCCATTGGAGATGGCAAGTATTTACAAACTGCATCTAATAAAAACTGAACCCCCTTATTTTTAAACGACGATCCACAAAGCATTGGGATAATCGCCATATCAATAGTAGCTGCTCTTAAAGCATTGTTGATTTCTTCTTCAGTAATAGAAGTTTCATCTTCCATATACTTATCCAAAAGATTTTCATCGTAATCTGCTACTGCTTCGATTAATGCCGAACGGTATTGTTTTACCTCTTCGATCATATCTTCAGGAATAGCAACAATGTCGTAAGTTGCACCATGGTTTTCATCATGCCATACAATAGCTTGATTTTTCACTAAATCCACAACTCCTCTAAAATCTTGCTCATCACCAATAGGCAAAGTAATCGCAACTGCATTAGACTTCAACATATCTCTAACTTGCTGACAAACAGCTAAAAAGTTAGATCCTTGACGGTCCATTTTGTTAACGAATCCCATACGCGGCACACGGTACTGATCTGCAAGCCTCCAGTTAGTTTCAGATTGAGGTTCTACACCATCAACTGCACTAAACAAGAAAACTAAACCATCAAGTACACGCAACGAACGATTCACTTCAACTGTAAAGTCAACGTGTCCTGGTGTATCGATAATGTTAAAGTGATACGGAATAGATTCCGGTAACGCTTTACCTTGTTTTGAAGGGAAATTCCATTCACAAGTCGTCGCAGCAGAAGTAATTGTAATACCTCTTTCCTGCTCTTGAGCCATCCAGTCCATTGTTGCAGAACCTTCGTGAGTCTCACCTAGTTTGTGGTTTTTTCCTGTATAGAAAAGAATACGCTCTGTTGTTGTAGTTTTACCTGCATCAATGTGAGCCGCAATTCCAATGTTTCTTGTATATTTTAAATCTCTAGCCATCTCGATTAAAATCTAAAGTGAGAGAAAGCTTTGTTAGCTTCTGCCATTTTGTGAGTATCCATTCTTTTCTTAACCGCAGCTCCTTCTTCTTTAGCCGCAGCTAAACACTCAGACGCTAAACGTTGTGCCATAGATTTTTCGTTTCTTCTTCTAGAATAAAGTATCAACCACTTCATTGCCATAGAAATCTTACGATCTGGTCTAATTTGCATTGGAATTTGAAATGTAGCTCCACCAACTCTACGGCTACGTACTTCTACGTGAGGCATAACGTTTGTAAGTGCATCTTTCCAAATTTCCAAAGATGATTTTTCTGAATCTTGCTTTTTAGACTCTATAATGTCAATTGCATCATAAAATACTTTAAAAGCTGTAGATTTCTTACCGTCCCACATTAAGTTATTCACGAAACGTGTAACTAATTGGTCATTAAACCTTGGGTCTGGTAAAAGTGGTCTTTTCTTTGCCGCTCTTTTTCTCATGTCTTTGTTTTAACAAAATTAAACATCTATAAACTCACAATATATCGTGTTTCTATGATGCAAACTTTAAATTACTTTTTTACTTCTTTTGGGCGTTTTGCACCATACTTAGATCTCCTTTGCGTTCTTCCTGCTACACCTGATGTATCAAGCGCACCACGAACGATGTGATATCTAACTCCTGGTAAATCTTTTACCCTTCCACCCCTAACTAATACTATCGAGTGCTCTTGTAGATTGTGTCCTTCTCCAGGGATGTAAGCATTCACTTCATTACCATTTGTCAAACGTACACGCGCTACTTTACGCATTGCAGAGTTTGGTTTTTTTGGTGTAGTAGTGTAAACACGCGTACAAACCCCTCTTCTTTGAGGACAAGAATCTAAAGCAACCGATTTACTCTTCTTAGTCATCTGAGTTCTTCCTGTTCTTACTAATTGTTGAATTGTTGGCATAATTAATACTAAAAATTATTATGATATTTAATTCCCGCTTTTTACGGGGTTGCAAATGTAGAAAATATTTTTTACTTGACAAACGTTAAAACATTAATTTTCAATACAATTATTTGATATTCCTATTTATTTCAGTAGAAATAAAAAAAATACTACTTTTATTGAAATTAAAATGGAACTTGAAAACAATCCTCAAAACCTTAATTATATTCCTGCTGACTGCTCCGATTTCAGCTCAAAGCATCATTTTAACTGTTTCTGGCAAAACAGCGGAAGAAACTAAAATTATTGACTCATTACAATACAGTAAAATTCAATTCAACGCGCAAACGGCAACAAAAGAAGTTACAGCATTAACGAACAAATTACTTCAACTTGGCTACATAAACAATGAGATCTCATTTAATCCCACCTCGACCAAAGACACTTTATATTACAAAATCAACCTTAATAATCAAATAAAAAATATACACATATACATTGGCCGAAATAAAGAGGAAATAAAATTACTGTTTACTAAAGGCATCAACGACACTGTACTTATTCCGTATCCAAAAATTGATCAATATTTGCAATTAAAGTACAACGAGTTGGCCGCTCTGGGAAAACCATTTACAAAAATTAAACTAGAGAATATACAGCAGAGAAAAAATTATCTCATAGCCGAATTGATAATTAAATCAGAGCAGACAAGAATTATAAATGCTATAACTTACAATTTTTCAGATCCACAAAAATCAAATACACTCCCTAAAGCGTACCAAAAATTTATATCTAAGAAATTTGTCGGAAGAGAATATACCAAAAAAAATATTGAAAAAATAAACAAAACACTTAGTGCAATAAGCTTCGTCACAAGTACAAAACATCCAGAAGCTTTATTCAAAAAAGATTCAACACTAATATACACCTACCTAGAAAAACAAAATTCAAGCAACTTCGATGGTTACATTGGATTTAACACAGACGAAAATAAAAAACTCCGCTTGAATGGCTACTTGGATATTCAACTGGAGAACATCATGCACGCCGGAGAGGAGTTTTCACTGTATTGGAAAAACGATGGGAAAGAACGGAAAACTTTTGACACTCAATTGGAAATTCCTTTTGTTTTCGGAACTCCATTTCTCATCAAAGGAGTATTGAACATTTTTACACAAGACAGCACCTTTCAAACCACTAAAATAGCCGCAACTGTAGGTTATATTATAAATCTCGACTCCAAAATAAAACTACAGCATCAAACAACGCAGTCGAGCAACATACAAAACATAAACTCGAGCATAATCAAGGACTATCAAAGCAAATTCAATTCGTTAAATTATACGTACATCAAGCAAAGAGATAACGATTCCTTTTTAAACAACAATACGAGTCTAGACTTAGACGTTGGCTACGGCGTCAGGACAACAAACAAATCAAAAAGTACGCAAAAAAACTTTAAAACTGATTTTTCGTACACTTTTACAATTAATCCCAAAAACTACTTTGGACTTAGAAATTTAAATTATTTGTTAATAAGTAACAATTATTTAACAAATGAACTCTATCGCTTTGGGGGTGTAAAATCCATAAGAGGATTTTCAGAAAACAGTATTCAAGCAAACTATGTATCGTACATAACTACGGAATATTTATATATTGTAAACTCAAACCTTTATCTGAATTCAGTACTAGACTTCGGTGTTTACGAAGATAGAACCGTAAATATGAGTAGAGGAAATCAGAAAACTCTAAAAAGTTTTGGCATCGAAATTAATTTAAAAACTAAAAGTAATATCGTAAAAATATCTTTAGCGAATGGCAGCAGCGGCAACGAGAAAATTGAATTATATAACACAATCTTAAACATCTGTTATAATGTTAAATTTTGAGTTAATAAAAAAAAAGCTTTTTAAAAATTAGGTTACTTAACAGATAATTGTGAGTTTTGTGGAACTAATTCAAAATATTTAAAAATGAAACTAAAGTTCAAAGGACTATTAGTGCTCCTATTGGCGCTAATGACGCAAATTACTTTTGCGCAAGAAAGAATTGTTTCGGGAATTGTTTCTGACGACACAGGAATGCCTTTACCAGGTGTAAGTGTGTTAATTAAAGGAACGCAAACCGGGACTCAATCAGATTTTGATGGAAAATATTCCATTAAAGCAACCCCAAGTCAAGTATTGGTATTTACTTACATTGGAATGAAAACTAAAGAAGTAGCTGCTTCTGCTACTACAGCTAACGTAGTTCTTGCACCAGATGCAATGGAACTTGAAAGCGTAGTAGTAACAACAGCATTAGGTATTAAAAGAGAGAAAAAATCTCTTGGATATGCTGCGCAAGATCTAAAAGGAGACGTTCTTAGTGAAGGAGGAACAAACAATGCGGTTTCAGCTCTTTCTGGAAATGTTGCAGGTTTGCAAGTTACTTCACCTTCTACAATGGGAGGTTCAACTAGAATCATTTTAAGAGGTATTGGGTCAACTACAGGAGAAAACAGACCATTAATCGTAGTAGACGGTATTCCTTTGGATAACGGAAACTATAATACTACAAGTACTCAAAGAGGTGCTGGAGGTAGAGATTATGGTGATGCTTCTGCTGATATTAATCCAGATGACATCGAATCAGTTACTGTGTTAAAAGGTGGACCAGCAGCGGCTCTTTACGGAAACAGAGCTGGTAATGGTGCAATTCTATACACAACAAAATCTGCTAAAAAAGGTAGTGGTAAAGCTGAAATAGCAATCAATAGTGGAATTACATTTGAAAGTGTTTACATTATGCCACAACTTCAAAATTCATATGGTGGTGGATCGGCAGAAACTTTTGAAACAGAAACTATCAATGGAAGAATATATAACGTTGCTGACTATTCTGTTGATGAAAGCTGGGGACCAAAATTTGACAATAATTTAAAGTACCTTCCTTGGAACGCGTTTGATCCAGAATTTGCTAATGATTATCTTAAAGAAACATCTTGGATAGCATCTCCAAATGACGTAAGATCATTCTTTAATACAGGGATTACTAGAAATAACTCTATATCATTCACAAAATCAAGTCAAGATTCAGGTGTTAGATTTTCATATGCCAACCAAAAAACGGAAGGTATAGTTCCAAATTCTACTTTAACTAAGAATACTTTATCTGTAAATGCTAATGCGCAACTATCAGAAAAACTTAAAGTTGAAGGGATGATGACTTATGTTCAAACGAGAGGTTTTAACAGACCAGAAGTTGGATATGGAGATAATGGATTAGCTCAAAAATTCTTTCAGTGGGGTCAAAGACAATTAGACTTCAACAAACTGAAAGATTACAAACTAGCTAACGGAGGACAAAGATCATGGAATAGAATTTCTGCTACCGACGGAACGCCAGCTTATTCAGATAACCCATACTGGATTATCAATGAGAACACATCTGCTGACACAAGAAACAGAGTGTATGGTAATGGAAAAATAACGTACAAATTCACACCAGACTTTTACGCTGTAGGTAACGTTTACGGAGACACTTACTCTTTAAATATTAACGAAAGAGTGGCAATTGGATCACAAGCCACTTCTAGCTTTACAACTAGCGCAAGAACTTTGACAGATTTTAACTATGAAGGTCGTTTGCATTATGACAAAAGATTCGACAAATTTAGTGTTAATACATTTGCTGGGGTTAACAGAAGAAGCTATAATTTAAGTAGAGTAACTGGAGAAACAGTTGGTGGATTAGTTCTTCCAAATATTTACAACTTATCTAACAGTGCAAATTCAGCTAAAGCTATAAACTACGAAGAGAAAACGAGAACAAATAGTGTTTACGGATTTCTTTCACTAGGATACGATGATTTCTTATTCTTAGAAGTTACTGATAGAAATGACTGGTTTAGTACAGTAAATAAAGATGTTAATTACGCTTCTGTAACTGGAAGTTTCGTTTTCTCTGAATTGACTAACGTAGATTGGTTAAATTATGGTAAAATTAGAGGAGGATGGGCTCAAGCAGGAAATGCTACAACGCCATATAGATTATCTTTTGATGGTTTAGCTGACACTCCTTTTCAAGATGACATTAGATACAGTCAACCAAATACAGCTTCAAACCCTGATTTAGTTCCTGAATTAAAAACAACAAAAGAAGTTGGTCTAGAATTAAGCTTATTCAACAGAAGAGTTGGACTAGATGTTACTTATTATGATGTACTTACGACTGATTTAATTACTCCAGTTCAAGTTGATCCATCAGTGGGTTATACTTTCGCATTAAAAAATGCTGGTAAATTACAAAATAAAGGTATCGAAGCTACAGTAACTGTTAACCCAATAAGAACAGAAGATTTTAGATGGGACCTTACTTGGAACTTTGCTAAAAATGAGAATAAATTACTTGAATTGTCTCCAGGTCTTAATGAGTTAATCATTGGTAGTGCCCCTTTCCGAGCTACATTATTAGCAGTAACTGGACAACCTTACGGCCAGATTTACGGAACGGACTTTACTTATGACGACAAAGGAAACAAAATAATAGATGAAGATGGTGCTTACATCGCATCAAAAAGAAAATCATTAGGTACTATTACTCCAGAATACAATATGGGTATTAGAAATGCATTTAAATACAAAAACTTAAGTTTAGGGTTCTTAATTGACATTCAAAAAGGAGGTAATTATTTCTCAACTACTCACATGTGGGGAATGTACTCTGGTATGTTAGAAGAATCAGTTGCTAACGATCTTAGAGAAAACGGAATAGTTTTAGATGGTGTTTATGCAGACGGAACTAAAAACACTACTGTTTTAGCAGGTCAAGATTACGCTAAAAATCACTACGGTGGTGTTGATGCGTTGAATGTTTTTGATGCGAGCTACGTAAAATTAAGAGAATTTACACTTGGTTACAACATCCCTAGAGAAATTACAGGTTCATTATTCACTGACATTAAATTCTCATTCTTTGCTAGAAATTTATTTGCATGGGGATTAGATTGGAAAGGAATGGATCCAGAGATGGCTTCTTATGGTAGTGGTAACACTCAAGGTCTTGAAGGAGGTTCTCTACCATCAACCAGAACTTACGGTATGAATGTAGAATTTAAATTCTAAAAAAAAATCAAGATGAAAAAATTACTTATATCAATATTATCAATTACAGCATTACTTACAACTACTGTAAGTTGTTCTGATCAATTAGAGGAAATAAATAAAAACCCTAATGCTCCTGCTGTCGACAATATTCCCGCTTACGCATTCTTTAACGATGCTTCGGTTTACCTTATGGACAATTCAAGAGGAAGTTTTTCTTCTGGAAGAATGGCATTGCCGTGGGTACAGTATTCAGCTCAAAGAAACTATACTGAAGAAGATAGATTTCAATTTAGAGAGGGTACAAATCAAAATTTGTACCGTGACTACTATTTAGTAGCAAAGGATTTCAAAACAGTGATTGATCTGAACACAGATCCGGCTACGAGAGATATAAATTCTGCTTACGGAAAAAACAATAACCAAATTGCTGCAGCAAGAGTTATGTTGGCGTACACTTTTTTACAATTAGTTGATGCTTATGGAGACGTTCCTTATTATTCTTACGGAAATAAAGATGCTGATTTTCAAGCTTTACAATTGATAGAAGGATTTGAAAAACCAAAATTTGCTTCTCAAGTAAAGATCTACACCGATCTTATGAAGGAACTGAAAGAAGCGTCAGCAATGATCGTAACTACAGAAGATAAAGTTTTTACGAATGGAGACCAATTATTCAACAGTCCAGGAAAGCTTAAGAAATTTGCAAATTCATTGAGATTGCGTATAGCTAATAGAGTTAAAGGTGTAGTGCCAGGCGCTGAAACACATATTGCTGAAGCTATAGCTGAAGGAGTAATGACTTCTAACGCTGACAACGTTGGTCTAAAATATGAAGCAAATGACGTTAATCCAAGTCCTTTTTACGATGAATTTTTCCTTGGAAAAAGAAGTGACTTTGGGATTACGAACACTTTTGTTGATTTATTAAAAGGAAACTTAAGCACATCTTTTGGAGTTGATCCAAGGTTGCAAAAGTTTGCAGCTCCAAAAACGGCTTCAACTACCAAAATTAAGACAAAAGATTACCTAGAAACTGATGATTTAACTCAGTATGTTGGTATGCCTTACGGTATAACTAGTGCTCAAACTGCTGGTCAAAAAGTTGGTACTTCATTCTGGAGTTCAAACGTTTTGAAACAAGATTACACAGAGATCTTGATGGAATATGCTGAAGTAGAGTTCTTGTTATCTGAAAATGACAATTGGAACATTGCTAACTACAAAAAAGGTGTTACAGCTTCTATGGAACGTTGGGGAGTAGATGCAGCTAAAATTACTTCTTACGTTGCAAGTTTAGCAATAGCTAATAAGGAGAATGTACTTACTCAAAAATACATCGCTTTATTCATGCAACCTTATGAAGCATATGCAGAGTACAGAAGAACTGGATATCCAAACACTCTTCTTCAACCAGGAGGAACATACAAACTGAACACACCTATTGACGGAGTGACTACGTACACATTTGAAGCCTTAAGCAAATTGACAGCTATCCCAGCAAGATTTACTTACCCAGTAAATTTAGAGCAAATTAATGGTGAAAATGTAACTGCTGCTGCTGCCGCTATTGGTGGTGACAAATTAGATACAAAGTTAATTTGGGATAAAAACTAATTTAATTCACAAATTATATTTAGAAACCACCAGCGAAAGCTGGTGGTTTTTTTTATACAACTATTTACAATAAAACAACAGCTCTTTGCCATTGAAATTGCAAAAACTAAAGCCAACTGACTGTTTAAATACAGATTATGGACTTTCATTATCTCTTGTGTTATGATCTCCAATTCATTTCAAATTCCTCCAACATTAAAATTTCCTAACATAGCAAAAGCAAATAAATAATTTATTTCATCCAGTAATGATTTTTCAATTTTAATTTTTACCTCAAAAATGCAGTTAATTAACGATGTGATTTAATTTATCAGAACACTTTTTACAGTTTTAGTAATAAGTTATAAAGTGTCAAAAACAGTGCGTTTTTTAGTAACAACGAAATGAAAACACCATTATACTTGTTAAAATTTGTATAAAATTAGGTCTGTTAAGAAATTATTATGACATTTATAAGAACTAATTCAAAAAATTTAAAAATGAAACTAAAGTTCAATGGATTCTTAGTGCTACTATTGGCACTTTTGACGCAAGTTGCTTTTGCGCAAGAAAGAGTTGTTTCAGGAAATGTTTCCGATAATTCAGGAATGCCATTACCAGGCGTGAGTGTATTAGTAAAAGGAACTAAAACTGGATCACAAACTGACTTTGATGGAAAATTTTCCATTAAAGCAACATCAAGCCAAATCTTGATATTTAGCTATATTGGGATGAAAAGCCAGGAAATAATGGCCAATTCAACTAATTTAAATGTCAGTCTAAAGGATGAGTCAGTAGAGCTTGAAGGAGTTGTGGTGACGGCTCTCGGAATTAAAAAAGACGAGAAAAAACTTGGATACGCAGTATCAAAAGTAAGCGGAGACGAAATTACGAAATCAGGTGAACAAAATCTTATTCAAGCATTAGCAGGAAAAGCTGCTGGTGTGCAAATTGTAGGTTCTGGTGGAACTCCAGGCGCCTCTAGTAAAATTATTATAAGAGGCCTAAACACAATTACAGGATCAACTGATCCTCTAATTGTAGTCGATGGAATACCAATTGATAATAGTACTGATCAAACATCTGCAGGTGACAATCCGTTTAACGCAAACTTATCTGGGATTAACAACTCTAACAGAGCTTTGGACATCAATCCAAACGATATTGAAAGTGTAACAATTCTGAAAGGACCAGCTGCCGCTGCTTTGTATGGCGCAAGAGCAGGAAATGGCGTAGTTATTTACACAACAAAAAAAGGTAGAGCACAAAGAGGCTTAGGAATTGACTTTAGCACATCTTTAGCTATTGACAAAGTAAGTCAATTACCTGCAAGACAATCAAAATACGTTCAGGGCACCAGTGCAACTGCTACTGCGATAGCACCAAGTACTCCTCAAAGTTGGGGTCCTACTGCTGCTGCTTTAGGAATACCTGTATATGACAACGTCGGAAATTTTTTTCAAGAAGGTATTACACACAATAATAATATTGCTTTCTATGGTGGTAATGAGAAAGCGACATTTAGAACTTCTTACGGAAACTTGTCTCAAACAGGAATGGTACCGGAAACAGGATTAAAACGCAATACAATTAGACTCGTTGGAGACTTAAACTTAAGTGACAGTTGGAAAGCTGGAGCTAGTATGCAATATACACGTACAACAAATACTTTGGTTCAAAACGGAAGTAACGTATCTGGTGTCATGTTAAGTTTGCTTAGATCTGTCCCAAACTACGATTTAAGAGATTACATTGATGAAGAAGGAAATAATAAAAACTATTTTAGCTCTTATGATAACCCGTATTTCACTGTAAATGAAAATCCTGCAACAAGTGATGTTAACCGTGTCTTAGGCAACATTTACCTTACATACAAGCATGCTCAGTGGTTGGCTCTAACTGCAAAAGGTGGTATTGATGCGTATTCTGACGCACGCAAGCAAATATTTGCAGTATCTGCGAACAATGCAGGAGGAATTGGCGAGGTTTCATTTAACAGTATCAACAATAAAGAATTTTACGGAGATTTATTAGCAACTGGTTTGATACCACTTAAAACAGAATGGCTACAAATCAACTATACTGCTGGTCTTAATTTACGTTCATCTCAGTATCTTAGTTTATATTCTAGAGGTAGAGATCTTGCTGTAAGAGGACTGTACAATTTAAGCAACGCTACAGAACTTTATGCCTCCAATTATGAAGCTAATACGATATCAAGAGCTGTATTTGCTCAGGTAGAATTTGATATCAAGGATCAAATTTTTCTAGCGGGTACTGTTCGTAAAGAGTGGTCTTCCACTTATGGAACAAACGTAAACAGTGCTATATTTCCTTCTGGAACAGCAGCTTGGATAGCTTCTAACACATTTGATCTTAACAATTATGTAAAGCTAAGCTATGGTTACGGTGAAGTAGGTATTGCACCAAGAGCTTATGCTACAATTAGTACCTATTCTCAGCCATTTATGACAGACGGTTTTACCGACGGCTTAAGTTTTCCATACGATGGAATAAACGGAATGACTGTTTCAGGTACATTAGGAAATCAAAACCTAAAGCCCGAAAGAGTATTGGGTCATGATCTTGGTTTGAGTACAAAATTTATTGACAATAGATTGTCCGCAGATATTAGTTTGTACCATAAAACTTCCAAAGATCTATTGATTAATGTTCCTCTACCACAATCATCTGGATTTGGAACAGATTATAGAAATGCTGCAGAATTAGTAAATAAAGGTATTGAAGTTGAACTTGGCTACGATATTTTTCAAAAATCGAATCCGTTTCAGTGGAACATTAATTTAAATTGGGCTAAAAACGAGAACAAGGTTATCGATATTTCTGGAGGATTAACAGAGGTTTCTGTTGAATCAGCTTTTGCGTCAATCGGATACTATGCGGTGAAAGGTCAGCCACTAGGTAGCTTCTACGGCACAAAATGGGCACGCGACGATAATGGTCAAAAAATAATAGGTTCTAACGGTCTAGCTGTTATTGCAGATGAAACTGGTAACTTAGGAAACTCTGCTCCAAACTGGACCGGTGGATTTAGAAATACATTTGCTTACAAAGGTATTACATTGTCTGCATTTATAGATGTTAGGCGTGGCGGAGCAGTTTATAACGGAACATTAGCGAGGTTACATAACTTCGGTATTTCAGAACAATCTGCCGATAGAGAGCGTACCTACATTATTGAAGGCGTTAAAGCAGATGGAAGTCCTAATGATATTGCTATAAGTGCAAAAGACTATTTTAGAAAATATTTGGGAGATGGTGGAGGAGCTGCAGAAGAAGCAGTTACTGATGTTAATTGGGTTAGATTACGTGATGTTACCTTGAGCTACGATTTCAATGTTAAAAGATTTCCAGCAATTAATAATGCACAAATAGCATTTACAGGAAGAAACTTGTTTTTGGACACAAATTACAAAGGTGTTGACCCAGAAACTAGCTTAACTGGTGCTGGTTCAAGAATCAACGGACTAGATTACTTTAACAACCCAGGTAGCAAATCATTCATCATGAGCCTAAAAGTAGGTTTTTAAACTAAAATATATAAAAATGAAAAAACATATAAAAAGTATGCTTGTAGCAGTGCTTGGCATTGGACTACTTGCAAGCTGTCAAACAGAATTAGATAATTTTAACGAAAATCCAAATTCACCGACAACTACAACTCCATCTTTACTTTTGTCTGCTATGGAAGTTTCGACTTTTGCCACACATACAAGTGGTTTAATTCGAAATGCTAACATTTTCACACAACAGTTGGCTGGAACAGATGTTGGACAGATGGGGCCAATAGCAGAGTATGTAATTACAGAAAATGATGTAACTAACGAATGGAACGCTATTTTTGGAACAACATTAATTAGCGGACATATTTTGTCACGCGATTTTGCTGAAAATTACCCACATTATAATGGAATTGGACAAGTTCTAACTGCGTTAAACCTAGGATATGCTACTGACATGTGGGGTGATGTTCCTTACGACGAAGCATTTAGAGCAGAAGAAGGCATCAAAGCACCAAAATATAATACTCAAGAAGAAATCTATCAGCGATTACAGTCAACTTTAGATGCAGCTATACTTAATCTAAAGAAACCTGCAGCAAGCAATACATCAGTTCCAGGTGATGAAGATTTTATTTTTGGTGGTGATACGCAAAAGTGGATTAAAATTGCTTACGTTTTAAAAGCAAGATATGCCTTACGACTCTCTCAAGTGGATACAAATGCAGCTCAAAAAGCGTTAGACTACATCACAATGTCAGGTATAAGCTCTAACGATGATGACGCAAATACATTTTTTCCCGGCACTGCAAATGGTCTTAACCAATGGTATGCTTTCAACGAAGATCGTACAAACTATTTAAAAACCGGTAAATATTTTGTTGACTACCTTACTACTAGTAGCGATCCAAGATTAGCATTTTCTATCGCTAAAAATGGTGCTGGTAATTATGTTGGTAATGCTGCAGACAATCAAAGCACCACAACAACTTCTTATATTGGCTCTGCTTATGCAGCTCCAACTTCAGCAATAGGAATTGTATCGTATTCAGAAGCTAAGTTTATTGAAGCTGAAGCTAAATTTAGACTGGGTCAAAATGCTAAGCAATCATTAGAGCAAGCTGTTACTGCTTCAGTTTTAAAAATTACAGGAACAGATGCCACACCAGCCTTTTTAACAGCTGCTACTGCTACTGTTAATTTAGCTACTATTATGCAACAAAAATATATCGCGCTTTTCTTAACAATGGAGCCATTTAACGACTACCGAAGAACTGGATTCCCTTCCTTGGTACCCAACCAGTCATCGAATACAAAAGTTATTCCAGTTAGACTTCCAACGCCTGTTGAAGAAAGACAGTACAATAGTAACGCAACTGTAGTAAGTAACGTAACTAGTCCTTTATGGTGGGATAAATAATCGTCTCCAACTATAATACTAAAACCACCAGTTAAAAGCTGGTGGTTTTTTTTATATATTTGCACCATGGAAAAAGAACATCAAATATTTGGAATCAGAGCGATCATTGAAGCGATTCAGGCTGGAAAAGACGTAGATAAAGTATTCATTCAGAAAGAAGCTTCTGGCGAATTGATGAAAGACTTAATGAAAGTGATGAAACGTGCAAGCGTTAATTTTTCTTATGTTCCTGTAGAAAAACTAAATCGTTTAACTCCAAATAACCATCAAGGTGCAGTAGCAACTATTTCTCCTATTGGATTTATAAGTTTAGAGGATTTAGTAGAATCTACTTTAGAAGCGAATAAAAAACCACTTTTTCTTATATTAGATCAGCTTTCGGATGCACGTAATTTTGGTGCAATCATTAGAACTGCAGAATGTACTGGGGTAAATGGAATTATCGTTCAAAAAACGGGTTCTGCACCTGTAAATGGTGATACGGTAAAAACATCAGCTGGAGCCGTATTTAATGTTCCTATCTGTAAAGTAGAACATATTAAAGATGCTGTTTTTTATTTACAGGGTTCTGGAATAAAAACTGTTGCAGCTACTGAAAGAACGGAAGACAGTATTTACGACATTGATTTAACTGAAGGAGTTGCCATTATAATGGGGTCTGAAGATCGTGGAATCAATCCTTCGGTACTTAAAATTGTAGATGAAAAAGCAAAATTACCAATGTTTGGAACAATAGGTTCTCTAAATGTTTCTGTTGCTTGTGGTGCATTTTTATATGAAGCAGTTAGACAAAGAAAATAATAGGATCAATTCTTTCATTTCATAATTGCAATAAATGTGTATTTAAAATGAAAATTATCACGAATAAAAATTTGTGAAAAATAATTCTTAAAAATAAATTAGCAAAAAGCACGAACTATAAGTTCGTGCTTTTTTATTGATTGAAATAGAGACTATAACTTTTTTTTAGTTATTTCGTAATTAGTTTGGTAATTGGAAACAAAATAGGTTTTGGGCTTCTCCTCCACTCTTAGATCTTCTTCTGGACTTGGTAGATTGGCAAAATTACCGTCTTCATCAAACTGACGCATAAAAACATCTGCCTCTGGATTGAAATCTGGCTTTTGCCATTCGTAAACGACTGCTTTTTTATATTCAGGCAACTCATAAAGCAACGACAGCGCCAAGCCTACAACAAAGCCAGAAAGATGACCTTCCCAAGAAATAGAATTGTCTATTTCCGGAAAAACATACCAAATCATTCCTCCATACAGCACGATAACCGATAATGATAAGGCAACCAATCGGTAATAGCGCGTTTGAATTCCTTTAAAAAAAATAAAACTAACCAACACATAGATTAATCCACTGGCACCAATGTGGTAACTAGTTCTACCAATTAACCATGTTAAAACTCCTGATAGTAAAATGCCAAAGACAACTACCGAAAAAGTTTGTTTGGGATAAAAATAACGAAGGGCCGCGAGCAAGACCAGAAGCGGAATCGAGTTATTGTATAAATGGTTTAAGTCGGAGTGAATAAACGGACTAAACAAAACACCTTGAAAACCAGACAACGTTCTTGGGTAAATTCCGTTATCGAAAAAATCAAAATCGAATCGAATTTGCAACCAGTACACTACCCAAAGTACGAGCACAAAAAAAAGTGGTAAGGCAATAACTGAATTGGAAAACTTAAATTGATCGTCGTTCATAATACAAACAAATGTGTCATCAAGATAACAAAAACAAGTCCAAAAAAGAAATGCGACGTATTGACAGCAGAAAACCTGATTTTGAAAAGTGACTAGCCCAGATGGAAATGGCATCCTTTTTTAGTCTTCTTTTTCGAAGACTAAAAAAGATACAATGGACAGCTGGAAAATGCTCCAAAAAAATAGTAGTTTTGTATGATGGAAGCACCACTTGCAGAACGAATTCGACCTCAAACTTTAGAAGAATACATTAGCCAATCACATTTAGTTGGACCAAACGGATCTTTGACTCAGCAAATTGCCAAAGGAATAATTCCGTCTTTAATTTTTTGGGGACCACCCGGAACTGGAAAAACGACTTTAGCGCAGATTATTGCTCAAGAGTCCAAACGACCCTTTTATATTTTGAGTGCCATTAATTCGGGTGTAAAAGACATTCGTGATGTCATTGAAAAAGCCAAACAAAGTGGCGGATTATTTACAACTAAAAATCCGATTTTATTTATAGATGAAATTCACCGCTTTAGCAAATCACAACAAGATTCGCTTTTGGCTGCGGTAGAAAAAGGTTGGATCACTTTGATTGGAGCAACGACCGAAAACCCAAGTTTTGAGGTGATTCCTGCACTATTATCACGCTGTCAAGTATATATCTTAAATGCGTTTAGCAAGTCTGATTTGGAAGCTTTGTTGCATCGTGCGATTAAAACTGACAAAGAATTAGCTTCTAAAAAAATTGAATTAAAAGAAACAGAGGCCTTACTCCGCTTGTCTGGCGGAGATGGTAGAAAATTACTTAATATTTTTGAGTTGGTCATCAACGCTTCTTCTGAAGACACAGTGGTAATTACCAACGATCGGGTATTTGAATTAGTACAGCAAAACACCGTACTGTACGATAAAACCGGCGAACAACATTATGATATTGTTTCGGCTTTTATTAAATCCATCCGTGGAAGTGACCCTAATGGGGCTGTATATTGGTTAGCGCGCATGATAGAAGGTGGTGAAGATGTGAAATTTATTGCGCGTAGAATGTTGATCTTATCAAGCGAAGATATCGGAAATGCCAACCCAACGGCTTTTATAATGGCCAATAGTACATTTCAAGCAGTAGCCATTATTGGCTATCCCGAAAGTCGCATCATTCTAAGTCAATGTGCCATTTACTTGGCTACTTCCCCAAAAAGCAATGCTTCGTATGTAGCAATTGGCACCGCACAGCAATTGGTAAAACAAACAGGAGACTTAGCCGTTCCCATTCATTTGAGAAATGCGCCAACCAAATTAATGAAAGAATTAGGATATGGAGACACTTACAAATACTCGCATGATTATGCTAATAATTTTGCTGAACAAGAATTTTTACCCGATGCTATAAAAGAAACGGTTCTTTATAATCCCGGCAACAATTCTAGAGAGAATAGCAACCGTGAATTTTTAAAGAACCGTTGGAAAGGAAAGTACAAGTATTAGTTGATCTACTAAAATTTTACTGAAATTGGCTCTGAAACCAATTTATCATCCTTATAATATTCAAAAAACCACTGGTTGTTCTTATTTATTAGTGAACCTTGAACGCCATCTTTAATTGCAATAAATGAGTCAGGTTGCGATGTTTTCATTAACTTCATGACCAGTTTTGGCGTTTTATCAATAAGTTGATAGCCCGTTTCTGTGGGCTGCGCATATAAAACATCAACACTATTTGTATTGGAGTTAATCGTACTCATAGGAACTGAACTTTCAACCGCTTTTGCACTCGTTACAGCAGTTGCTGCAATTGCTGTGGCTTGCACAGTTGTTTGCTTTTTTCCAACTTCACTCTTGTTTACCGTACCATTGTACGCATAATTTAATTCATTTACAGAAACGAAAGCGCCATCTAAAGCTTCTTTGTAAGCCGGTTCATATTCTTTGGTTTTACTTTTTCCAATTTCAGAAGTATACACTACTTTACCATAGCAATCTTTAAATTCTACGTATAATTTAGTTATTAAAAAAGCATTATCACGAACGACATTTACATTTAATAAATCGCAACGTTGCGCCGTATATTGTTGCGGTAACTCTTCGTTAGCGTAAAAAGCAGTGAAACCTGCTTTTTCAAGATTAAATTTAGTCAACGTAGCCAAACGATATTGATTATCCGTTTTAATAAAATCAAATTTTAGAGGCACAATAACGGCTTTATAATCATTGATTGATTGCGAAAAACAATAAGTTGAAAATAAAACAAACGCAAAGAGGAATTTGGTTTTCATAATTATAAATAGTTTTTAAGTTCTAATAAATGATTTATTTGTTTAATATCTTGATTTACTTGTATGCTTTTTTCGTTAAAAAAAATAGCGTGCATTCCTGCATTTATAGCGCCAAGAACGTCGGCTTCTAATGAATCTCCAATCATCAACGATGTTTCTTTATTGGCTTTCGCCGAAGAGACTGCGTAGTCAAAAATAATTGGATTGGGTTTCTTAACACCTGCCATTTCAGAATTAGTAATTGTTTCAAAATACTGTATGATTGCTGAGCTTGTCATTTTCTTGTATTGTACTTCCGCAAAACCATTTGTAATAATATGCAAGGTATACTTTGACTGCAGGTATTCTAATATTTCTATCGTTCCGTCGAAGAGATGGTTGTACAGTGGTAAATATTCAATATAATCCTTTGCCATCTGATGAATTTGTTCATCAGACATACTATAATTTATGGCATCAAAAGAATGCTTGAGCCTATTGTACCGCAATTCGTGATGTGTAATTTTATCGTTTTGATACAATTGCCAACACGCTTGATTGATTGGTACATATTTTTCGATAAAAGCAGTCGTTGAAACAGTGGGATGTGCTTCTTTAAAAATCATATCAAAAGCGAGCTCTGAGTTTTTGTCAAAATCCCAAAGTGTGTGATCTAAGTCAAAAAAGACATCTGTTATAGTATTTTTCATTTTTAAAATATTCCTTCATCTACAAAACTATAATATTTTGTTTCAGTAACGATAAGATGATCTAAAACTTTAACATCTAAACTCTCACCAGCCAACTTTAATTTTTTTGTAATGTGCTTGTCTGCTTCACTGGGAACTAAAGCACCAGATGGATGATTGTGACACAAAATTATTGCGGTTGCCCCTAATTCGAGTGCTGCTTTAAAAACCAAACGAACATCAACCATCGTTCCTGTAATACCGCCTTTGCTTTGCTGCGCTTTAGAAAGCACTTTATTGGAATTATTCAAATATAAAATCCAAAATTCCTCGTGAGGCAACTCGCCTATTATTGGTTGCATAATCTCAAAAACAACTTTGCTCGATGTGATTTTGGTAAGTTCTACAGCCTCCTCCGCTCTTCTTCTGCGTCCTAACTCTAGTGCAGCAATAATTGTGATCGCCTTTGCCTCTCCTATTCCTTTAAAACTAATTAATTGCGATAAAGATACTTTTCCTAGAGCATTCAAGTTATTAGCTACACTTGCTAAAATTCTTTTACTGAGATCGACCGCCGATTCATTTCGACTTCCAGATCCAATCAAAATAGCAATTAGCTCGGCATCGCTTAACGCACTTTTCCCTTTCAACATTAATTTCTCTCGAGGCCTATCATCTTCTGACCAGTGTGTAATGGGAAAATTTGTTTGTTCCATATTCTTGAAAAATTACAATTAAAACTTACTAATATACAAGAAAAATCTTTCAATAAAATCTGAAGTGAGCAGAAATAAAAAAGCCAATTAACGATTGCTAATTGGCTTCTAATCTAATTATTCTAAAATTATTCTATTAAACGTTTCACTTCATCAAAATCAAGTCCACCATAATTACCTGAACTCATTAGTAATAATGCCGAATTTTCTAGATTTATATTAAAAAGATAGTCTTTAAATTCACTTGGATTTGTGTAAATAACGAGGTCTTTTCTATTGAAAGCATTCGCGATCTGCTCGTAAGTCACTTCTTCTAATTGTTTTATTTTTACTGCATCTGGCGAGTAAAAAACCACTGCGGTATCTGCAAATTCCAAAGCACCTTCATACTCTTTCAAAAATTCCGCATTTAAACTACTATAGGTATGCAGTTCTAAACACGCAATAAGTGTTCGATCTGGATATTGTTCTTTTACTGCTTTTGTGGTCGCAGCTACTTTACTTGGTGAATGTGCAAAGTCTTTATAGGCGACCTTACCATGTCCTTCTGCAATTTTCTCTAATCTTTTTGAAGCGCCTTTAAAACTAGCAATGGCTTCGTAAAAATCGGCTTCATCAACACCCATATTTTGACAGATCCACTTTGCTCCAGCCAAATTATTTAGATTATGCGCACCAAATACTTCAATTGGCATTAAACCTTCGGGCGTCTCTAATAACGTTTTTCCATTTTCAACTTTATAATTGGGCGTTGAATAGGGTAATTTACGAATTGGGTTTGTAGCGGCTTCGGCCACACGTTTTACTTCTGAATCATTTTCATTATAAATTAATATTCCTCCACGGGAAATCTTTTCAATAAAAATTTCGAATTGCTCGACGTAGTTTTCGTAGGTTGGAAAAACATTAATATGATCCCAAGCAATTCCGGAAATTAAAGCAATATTAGGTTGGTATAGGTGGAATTTTGGTCTTCGATCAATCGGTGAAGACAAATACTCATCACCTTCTAAAACAATAAAATCATTTTCTTCTGTAAGATGCACCATCGTATCAAAACCTTCTAATTGTGCACCAACCATATAATCAACTTCAATAGCATGATAATGCATGACATGCAAAATCATAGAAGTAATAGTTGTTTTACCGTGCGAACCTCCAATAACAACACGCGTTTTATTTTTGGATTGTTCATATAAGAATTCAGGATATGAATATATCTTTAGACCTAATTCTTGCGCTTTCAGTAGTTCTGGATTATCAGCTTTGGCATGCATTCCTAAAATGATCGCATCCAAATCAGCGGTAATTTTATCAGGAAACCAACCCATTTCTTCAGGTAAAATTCCTTTTTTTTCTAAGCGTGATTTTGATGGTTCAAAAATAGCATCGTCACTGCCCGTTACTTTATATCCTTTATTGTGTAGCGCCAAAGCTAAATTATGCATTGCACTTCCGCCAATGGCAATAAAATGTGTCTTCATATTGTATTCGAATTGTTGGTCAATTAATTTGATATTTTCTTTTTGTATTCTTCTAAAACGATCTTGGCTTTATCTGGTTGCTCCATTTTATTCTGATATAAATCGGCTAATTTTTGATAGCAAATTTTTGTTCCTCCAACAGTAACAGCTTTTTTATACTGTTCTTCTGCCATTTTATATCTTTTAAAATATTCATCAATTCGGCCTTGTGACAAATAACCATCGACTGCAGAAATTCTTTGCAATTGATCCGAATATGCGACTGCCTTAGATTCGCTTCCGCCAACAATTGCAGGTAATTGCAGATACAATTCGATTAATGCCCAACGTGCAGGAATGTGTTTAGAATCTAACTGAATCGACTTTTCAAATGATCCTTTCACTTCATCAATCATTCCTAAAGCTTTAAATTTATTAACAGTTAGTGCTTTCATACCGAGAGCTCCACCGTATTTATAAAAATAATCAGCTTCTGATGGCTTAGTCAGCTTTAACTTTTTATAGTATACTAATGCGGTATCCCATTTTTTTTCTGCCCCCGCAATATCTCCTAAATATTCAATTGCTTTTAAATTATTTGGAGTAGTTTTTACAACACTTTCAAACGCAGTTCTCGCTGGCGCATATTGTTTCTTCTGAAAAAGCTTTTCTCCCTTTTCAAAATCAGATTGAGCCCACATACAATTGGTTACCAAAAGAAAGAATATTACAAGTTGCTTCATAGCTCAAAAATAAGTAAATAAATTGTGCTGCATTTACTTTTGGGAAATAATTGTATTTCATACTGTTTTGTACAAAAAAAAACCACCATAACAAGGTCATGGTGGTTTAAATCTTTACAGTCAAAATTAAACTATTTCACTATAGTCAATTCGTCAATAATATTTTTAGCTCCAGCGTACTTATCAATCACCCAAAGCACATAACGAATATCAACGTTAATTGTTCTTTGCAAGTTTGGATCAAAAATAACATCTCCAGCCATTGCTTCGATATTTCCATCAAATGCAATACCAACTAATTCTCCTTTGCCATTAATCACCGGTGAACCTGAGTTTCCTCCTGTAATATCATTGTCGGTTAAAAAGTTAACTGGCATATACCCTTCTTTGTCGGCATATTGACCAAAATCTTTCTTTTTATTTAATTGCAACAATCTTTTTGGCAAATCAAATTCAGCATCACCAGCTTTATACTTTTTAACCATACTTTCCATGGTTGTATAATTGTTGATTTTAACGTCATTGCGTTTGTCTTCAGGCAAGGCGCGTACTTTTCCGTAAGATAATCGTAAAGTAGAGTTAGCATCTGGATATTGAATCGTATTTAATTTTGATTCTCTTAAACCTTCTACTAATTTGCGGTAAGCAATTGCAAATCCATCATCAGATATGGCTTGGTAATCACTCTTAGCACGGTATTTTGTCAATAAATCGTTAGAAATAATATACAAAGGATCGTGTACAATTGCCAATGGTTTAGGATCTGCCATAAACGCAAGCACTTTTTCTTTAGATGTAAAATAACTTACTTCCGTTGCTTTTGCAACATCAGCTGTAAAGTTACCGTTATTCTCTGCTTTCATCTTAGCAATTTGCGCTGGCAAACCGTATTCAGTACCTTTAGAAGCATATAGATTTAATTGAGCAGCCAACACATCTTTTTCAAGCGGTGCATAAAACTCTCCATAAATATTATCGATTAATGCAGTAATCTTAGGTAGCATTTCTGCTTTTTTAGCATCGTTTTCTTTGTAGTAAGCAATCAAAGAGTTTCCTAAATTGGCTGGTCCCGTTGCATAACTTGACGTACGTAAAAGTTGCATTAAATAACTATCGTGAGCTGCTTTTACATTTGTTATTCTGTAATACTCATTAATAGTCGGAATTACGTTTTCGTACTTTTCTTTATTCGCTGGCTTCATTGCCCATTCGTAGAACTTATCTTCTTGTTCTGCTTTTGTAGCGGCTGTTCCTGCTTTCGTCAACGCATCAATCATACCTTGACGGTTTTTCCAGTAATTGGCTGTAGAAGCATATTTTGACGCATATTGCAAACGAACCGTTGCATCTTTGTCCATATACTTTTTCATTTGGTCCATTCCAGTTTTTGCACCTTCAACCCAAGCCGGATAAGCATACTTTACATTTTGCTCAATTCCGCCCGCTGGCATCCAACGATTGGTTCTACCTGGATATCCCAAAATCATAGCAAAATCATTTTCTTTAACACCTTTTAAACTTACAGGTAAGTGGTGTTTAGGTTGCAAAGGCACATTGTCTTTAGAATATTCTGCCGGATTTCCGTCTTTATCAGCATACACTCTAAACATAGAGAAATCTCCCGTTTGACGTGGCCATTCCCAGTTATCCGTATCTCCTCCAAATTTTCCAATACTTTCTGGTGGCGTTCCTACTAAACGTACATCTTTATAATCTTGGTAGACAAAATAGTAATATTCATTTCCTTGAAAAAAAGGTCGAACAGACACTACATATTTTCCGTTCTCACTGTTCTCTTTTTCGATCAAAGCCATTTCTTGCTGAATTGCTTTGTTGCGATCGGTTTCACTCATTTTATCATCCACTTTTGATAAAATTCGTTTTGAAACATCATCCATACGAACAAAGAAACGAACGTATAGTGATTTTGGCTTCATTTCTTCGGCACGACTTTTAGCCCAAAACCCATCTTTTAGATAATTTTGTTCAGCGCTAGAAAGTTCTGCAATGGCATCGTATCCACAATGGTGATTCGTTAAAACAAGACCACTTTTAGAGACCATTTCTGCTGTACAACCACCGTTAAACTGCACAATTGCATCCTTTAAACTGTGATTGTTAATGCTGTAAATTTCTTCAGCAGTCAGTTGCAAACCCATTTTTTCCATATCTCTATGGTTGAGTCTGTCTAGAAACATTAAGAACCACATTCCTTCATCGGCCCTTACAGGAAATGCCATTAGGCACATCGATACAAATAAGATTATTTTTTTCATATAATAATTGAATTAGTTTTGCGAAGATAAGTCATTTTCGAAATTACATCCACTTGAAAATCATAAATGTGTAGAAAACAGCTATAAAAAGCATGTTTTTTTACGATACTAGCAATTTAAACCTTAAAAAAAGGCGCTCTATCTCTAGAACGCCTGTATTTTGATTGGAAACTAACTTAGTCGTTAAGCATTTTCCAAAGTCTATCTTTTAATTCGGTCAGACCTTGCTGAGCCACAGATGAAATAAACATAAAAGGAACTCCTTTTAATTGTTCATCTAGTTCTGCTTTTAGCTCTACTTGCAACTCATCGTCGAGCATGTCGCATTTAGAGATTACCAACAAACGTTCTTTGTCTAACATTTCAGGATTGTACTTGGTCAATTCATTCACCAAAATATCATATTCTGTTTTAATGTCTTTGGCGTCTGCAGGAACTAAAAACAGTAAGGTAGAATTTCTTTCAATGTGACGTAAGAAATAATGACCCAATCCTTTTCCTTCGGCAGCACCTTCAATAATTCCTGGAATATCGGCAATTACAAACGATTGATAATCGCGGTAGGCTACAATTCCTAAATTAGGTTTTAAAGTCGTAAACGGATAATCAGCAATTTTTGGTTTTGCAGATGTTAATACTGAAAGCAAAGTTGATTTTCCAGCATTAGGAAAACCTACTAAACCTACATCGGCCAGTACTTTCAATTCCAAAATAATATCCATCTCTATTCCAGGTAAACCCGGTTGTGCATATCTTGGAGTTTGGTTTGTTGAACTTCTAAAATGCCAGTTTCCTAATCCACCTTTTCCTCCTCTTGACAAAATTTGACGTTCGCCATCCTCCGTAATTTCAAAAAGAATTTCTCCAGTTTCTTTATCCTTAACAACGGTTCCTAATGGTACTTCGATAAATTTATCCTCTCCATCGGCACCTGTACTTCGGTCACCACTTCCATCTCCACCATTCCCTGCTTTAATATGGCGCGCAAATTTTAAGTGAAATAATGTCCAAAGTCCTTTATTTCCAATTAAAGTTACGTGCCCACCACGTCCACCATCTCCACCATCTGGACCACCTTTCTCAATAAATTTCTCTCTATGTAAATGTGTAGAACCTTTTCCTCCTTTTCCCGAAGAAACAAATATTTTTACGTAATCTACAAAATTCCCTTCTGTCATAACTTTTTTTTATTTTGACCGAAATAAAAAGCAAATCAGCCCTTAGCTGCTTTTCTTCTTACTTTTAGTCTTCTATTCTTGTTGTCAACCTTAGCTTTTAAAATCTAGAATTCCGAGAAATTGTAGATTCTCCTCTAAATATAAAAACTATTTCTATTCTTTTTCTTTTCTTCTTTTAATCAAAACTTTGTCAATTTTAATACCATCCATATCGATAATTTCCAATTGAAAATTATTCCAATTTAACTTATCGCCTTGTTTCGGTATTCTTGATAACTCTGTCATTATCATTCCGCTGACCGTTGTAACATCATAATCGTTTATTAAATCATCCAACTCAAAATAGGTTAAAAAATCATGCAACGAATAATGTCCATCAACCAACCAAGTACCATCTTCTCTTTCTAATAACTGAAATTCTTCTTTATAAAAATCCGATACATTACCAACTAACGCTTCCAATATATCATTCAGCGTAATTATTCCTTGAAAAATGCCATACTCATCTGCTACTAAAGCATGATGTACGCCAGTTAATTTAAAACTCTCTAACGCTCTGTATGCAGTAGTATGTTCCATAATGAAAGAAGGCGTGGTCATAATTTTAGCCAAACTAAAATCTTCTTTTTCAATAGTTGCAAAAATATTTTTAAGTGTAACAATACCAACGATATCGTCAAAATTGTCTTTGTAAACGGGATAAGTAGTATGTAAATCTTCTAAAACTGCTTTTTTTACTGCGGCGGCATCCCAATCTAAAACTAGCATGTCTACCGATTTGCGGTGTGTCATTAACGAATTCACTTTTCGATCACCGATATGAAAAACGCGTTCTACAATGTCTTGCTCAATTTCCTGTACTTCGCCACCTTCTGTTCCTTCTTTTATAATGGCCTTAATTTCTTCTTCGGTTATCTTGCCGTCTGCTGAAGGTTTAATTTGTAAAACGTTCAGTAAAAAATCAGTCGAATGGGTCAATAACCAAATAAATGGCGCTGTAATTATCGAAACAAATTTCATTGGCATCGCGGATGTTTTTGCAATGGTTTCCGGAAAATTTAATCCAATTCGTTTCGGTAGCAACTCTCCCAAAACCAACGAGAAAAAAGTTAAAACAACCACGACAATTCCCACACCAATAGAATCTGCATACGGACGCAATACAGCAAATTCTCCAATAAAAACCTGCACATCGGCAGTAATTTTATCTCCACTGTAAATCCCGGTTAAAATTCCGATTAACGTAATTCCGATTTGAACAGTCGATAAAAATTTATTTGGCGAATTGGCCAGCTCTAATGCAATTTTAGCACTTTTATTTCCTTTTTTTGCTGAAGTCTCTAATCTACTTTTACGAGCAGAAATCAATGCAATTTCTGACATCGAAAAAAAGCCATTGAGCAGAATCAATAAGAAAATAATAAATAGTGCCATATATTTTGAAAAAGAGTTACACTTTACGTTAAACAACAAAAGATTTGTTAGCCAACAAACCCTTTTTAATTTAAAAAAAACCACTAAGAAATTAAGTTTCATTGAACGTCAATCGCCTCAATTTCTTAGCGGAAAATTATTTTGTGCAGTTTGAATTGTATGGTGATTAAACCTCAAACTGTTTCTATTTATTTGAATTACAAACTATCAATCACAGCGCCTAAACGCTCAGTAATTTCTGCGACAGAACCAATTCCGTTTACAGCGTAAAACTTATCCTGCTCTTTATAATAACCCATTAATGGTGCAGTTTTCTCGTTGTATTCTTGGTATCTGTTGCGAATTTTTTCCTCGTCTTGATCGTCTGGTCTTCCGCTAGTTTTTCCTCTTTCTAACAAACGCGCTACTAAAATTTCATCATTAGCTTCTAATGCAACGGTTGCGGTGATTTTTTCTCCTTTAGAAACTAAAAAAGCATCTAGTGCTTCTGCTTGCGCAATTGTTCTTGGAAAACCATCAAATAAAAATCCTGCTGAATCTTGATTACTTTCTACTTCACTTTGCAACATCTGGATCGTTACTTCATCTGGAACTAAGTCGCCTTTATCCATATAGGTTTTGGCTAATTTCCCTAGTTCGGTTTCATTTTTAATATTATATCTAAAAATATCTCCGGTTGAAAGATGTGTTAGATTGTATTTTCCTTTTAAAAATTCAGCTTGAGTTCCTTTTCCTGCTCCAGGTTTTCCAAATAAAACAATGTTGATCATAATGTAATTTAAAAGTTGAAACATTTAAAAATGAAAAGTTGTATTTTTCTTTCTAAAATATTTCTAGTTGTGTAGTTATGTATTTATAGTTTCAGTTAATTCTTTTTACTCTTGAACCTGATAAACTTCGGGCAAGTTGCGTCCCAAACCATCGTAGTCTAAACCGTAGCCAACAATAAATTTATTTGGAATTCTAATTCCAACATAATCTATTGTAATGTCTTTTTTGTACGCTTCAGGTTTAAAAAAAAGAGTGGCAATTTTCAAGCTTTTCAAGTTTTGATTGGCAAACATTTCTTTTAATGTTACCAATGTGTTTCCAGTGTCAATGATATCTTCTAAAATCACTACTGTTCGCCCAGTTAAATCTTCGTTAATCCCAATAAGTTCTTTCACTTCATTGGTCGTCTCCGTCCCTTCGTATGAGTTTAATTTCACAAAAGAAACTTCGCACGGATAACTGTATTTTTTCACAAAATCAGCAACCACCATAAAAGAGCCATTAAGTACTCCGATGAAAATTGGAGTTTCATTAGCTGTATCTGCTTCTACTTTTACCACCATTTTTGCAATTGCAATTTCAATTTCTTTAGCAGAAATAAACGGAACAAATTGTTTATCGTGAAGTTGGATCATTAATTCTTACTTTTTAAATAAGCTGCAAAGATACAGAATTACAAATAAAACTAAACGTGAAAATATAAGGCTGATTTATTATTTTGAAAAAGTTAAATATCACTTAATTTTTACAAATATTTCCTATAAAATTCTTTTAAATTAGGTAAATTGTTGTGCTATAAATTTAATCTGAAATTGAAATGAAAACCATAACCAAAGTATTTTCTACATCCCTAATACTTCTTTTGACGGCCTGCAACGGACAAGTAAAAGAAGCAACCAAAGAAAAGTTGGCACAGCAGCCAGAAGTTACAGTAAAAACAGCGGTTGGCGACTTGGTATTGCCGCCGCCCTATGCCACAGAATCTGTTGCAAAAGGCAGCCGAATGGTCAATTGGCCTGAAGGCAAACTGCCGCAAGCACCCGAAGGTTTTACGGTTTCTAAATTTGCTGACGGATTAGAAAACCCGCGTTGGACCTACATTGCTCCCAATGCTGATATTTTTGTAGTGGAAAGCGGAACGAGAACTTCAAAAAACCAGATCACGGTTTTTAGAGATGCCAACAAAGATGGAACATTTGAAACGCGAAATGTTTTTATTTCGAACCTCAACAAACCATTTGGTATGTTAGTGCTGAAAGACTTTTTTTACATTGCAGACACCGATGGCTTGTACCGTTATCCGTATAAAAATAATCCGCTAAAATTAGAAACTAAAGGCGAAAAAATTCTTGATCTTCCTGCGGGAGGTTACAACAACCACTGGACAAGAAATATAATTGCCAATACCGAAGGGACAAAAATTTACATATCGGTTGGATCAGGCAGTAATGTTGGCGAAAATGGCATGAAAGAAGAAATTCGTCGTGCCAATATCTTAGAAATTAATCCTGATGGAACGGGTGAAAAAATTTATGCCGCTGGCTTAAGAAACCCAGTGGGAATGGATTTTAATCCAGTTAATGGCGAACTCTGGACAGCAGTTAATGAAAGAGACGAATTGGGAGACAACTTGGTACCCGATTATATTACTAGCGTAAAAAGAGATGGGTTTTATGGATGGCCATATTCGTATTACGGAAATATTTTGGATCCTAGATTGAAGGGCGAAGGCAAAGATTTAGCTGCAAAAGCGATTATTCCAGATGTTTCTGTTGGAGCACATACTGCTTCGCTAGGCTTGACTTTCTACAACAAAGATGCTTTTCCTTCAAAATACAAAAACGGAATTTTTGTAGGCCAACACGGCTCTTGGAATCGCGCGAATATTGCAGGATATAAGGTGGTATTTGTTCCGTTTGCTGACGGAAATCCGTCTGGTAAGCCCGAAGATTTTTTGACTGGTTTTATAGCTGATCAATCTAAAGCAGAAGTTTACGGTCGTCCTGTTGCGGTTACCGTTATGAATGACGGTTCACTATTGGTAAATGACGATACCGGGAATGTTATCTGGAAAGTAACAGCAAACAAATAGACTATCTATAAATTTTTTAAACACATAGAAACATATTTTTTTAGGCAAGCAGACGTGAATTCAATTTTAAATGCAACACGAAGAAATGTGGCTCCAAAATTTTGAAATAAAGTTCTGTAGCGCAATTCAAATTCCTATGTTTCTATGTGTTTAATAATTTCACTCAACGGATTATGATTCCAAAAAAATACTACTTTCTTAATTTTTTGCTCTTGTGTTTTGTAAATATAAGTGCTCAAAATAAAAGCAGCAAAAAAATTGACACGCTTACAACAGAAAAGCTGCAAGAAGTAATTATCAGTCCGCTGCACATTAATACTAAATTACAAAATGCACCCGCATCTATCGGAATTTTATCTCAAGCCGATTTAGCACAAAACAACAGCACAGATATTAGTACAGTGCTAAATATCATTCCTGGCGTGTTCATGCAATCAGCAAATTTTACGACAAGCCGAATTTCAATTCGAGGTATTGGTGCGAGAACACCTTATGGAACCAATAAAATCAGGGCTTTTTACGGAAGTATTCCGTTGACTTCTGGCAATAGTGAAACAGTTATCGATGATATTGATTTGGAAACTTTAAACCAAATTGAAATTATAAAAGGACCATTGTCTAGCGTTTACGGCGCTGGTTTAGGCGGAGCAATTTTAATTTCTCCGAAGTTGTCAACTACCATTGGTCAAAGCGCCAGCATCAGCACCGTTGTTGGTTCCAATAGTTTATTGAAGAATACGTTCAACTATAATTTAAACAAAGAAAAAGCAAGTGTAAATTTAAGCTACCATAAGCTAGAAACAGACGGTTGGCGAGAAAATAGCGCCTACAATAGAGAAGGAATAACCTTAGCCGTTGAGTTGCTAAAAAAAGCAAATAGCAAACTGACTTATTTTTCAAATTACACGTATTTAAAAGCTTTCATTCCGAGTTCAATTAGCAAAGATTTGTTCGAAAATAATCCAAAATCTGGAGCAGCTACTTGGGTTGCTTCCAAAGGATATAAAGAATACAAATCGACATTGGCAGGATTGGCTTATGATTTTCAACTCAACGATAATTTACAAAATTCAACTTCAATTTTCGTCAATTACAAAGACAACAACGAAGCCAGACCTTTTGACATTTTAAAACAATATACGTTTGCAAGTGGTGCACGAACACAATTTTCAGGAAAGTTTAAGATTAAAAATGTTGCCAATCATTTTATAACTGGCATCGAATATTTTCAAGATACCTACAAAGGCAATACTTTCGAAAACTTATACAAGCAAAATAACAATCAAGGCAGTTTACAAGGCAATTCACTTACCGAAACAGGTCAAAAAAGGCAGTTTTACAATGTGTTTTCGCAAATTAGAACTTTACTTGCTGAGCAATTTGAAGTGCAAGCAGGAATAAATTACAATGCGACACAATTTGAAATAGAAAATTACAATTTAAAATCAACTGAAAAATACAGTTACGGCGGTATTTTTTCGCCACAATTGTCATTGTTATTCAACCCAAGTACCGAACGAACCATTTATTTATCGGCAAGCCGCGGTTTTTCATTACCAGCAACCGAGGAAACGCTCAGCAGTACAGGGACTATCAATACAGGCATCAAACCCGAGAATGGCTATAATTTTGAAATGGGCGGAAAATTCTACTTTTTTAGTAGAAAATTGTACACAGAGGTTAGTTTGTATCGCATGGAAATTAAAGATTTATTAGTTGCCAAACGTGTAGGCGATGATCAATATGTTGGTGCCAATGCGGGCAAAACATTGCACGAAGGTGTCGAAATATTAGCCAATTACAATTGGAAAATAAATTCCTTTTTGGACATTCAATCGCATGTATCTGCTTCAGTAGGCAATTATAAATTTAAAGAATTCGATGACAATGGAACTGATTTTTCTGGAAATAAATTAACTGGAGTTCCTGCAAGCAAAGCGAATGTTGGTGTGCTCATTAATACCACTTTAGGCATTTACCTGAGTGGCGATTTTCAGTACATTGATGATATTCCGCTAAATGACGCTAATTCAGTTTACGCAAATTCGTATCGTGTACTAAACGTAAAAACAGGTTATCGTTTTGAAATCCTTCCAAAGTGGAATGCGCACCTTGCAGCGGGCGTAAATAACGCAACCAACGAAAAGTACGCAACTTTAATTCTGCCTAATGCTGTTGCTTTCGGGAAGGCGTTGCCGCGATATTACTATCCTGGTTTGCCTGTAAATTATTATGGTTCCGTTGCTTTAAATTACTTATTTTAGACGATCAAAATCAACCAAATAATACAGTCTGAATTACAACGGAAATTAGAGCTTGTTACTGCGTACAGAGAAAGTCGCTTAAAATATGCGCAGGAAGTTCTTGAAAACAAACAATTATTTGAAGAATTGGTTGAAATTTGTTTTTCTCCGACTGATAAAAACAACCACAAAGCCTGCTATATTTTAGAGTTTGTCGCTTATGAAAAATTAATTTGGTTGCAACCGCAGCTGGATTTTTTTTGCTCTCATTTGAAAGTTTTAAAAAACGAAAGTTCGATTCGGCCCATTGCAAAAGTGACACAGCTTTTGATACAAGCACATTATAAAAAATCGGAGAACGGCATTTTTATTTCTGAAAAAAATCTACAAGACTGTATTGAAACTTCTTTTGACTGGCTTATAAACGACATTAAAGTAGCCACCAAAGCGTATTGCATGCGTACTTTGTATATTTTAGGAAAGTATTACGATTGGATTCATCCTGAACTGCAAATCATACTGACTAAAGATTATGCGGCTCATTCTTATGCTTATCAAGCAGTGGCAAGAGAAGTTTTGAAGAAAATAAAATAGCGTTTTAGTATTTACGCATTATAAAGTATCTTTGCCAATCACAAACACACAACGATGAATTACTTTTCTTCTGATTTTAAATTAGGCATTTTAGGCGGCGGACAATTAGGAAAAATGCTCTTGTTTGACACTCGAAAGTTCGACATACAAACTTACATTTTGGACCCAAGCGATGAAGCTCCAAGTAAAATTGCTTGCAATAAATTCTTCAAAGGTGATTTGATGGATTTCGACACCGTTTATAATTTCGGAAAACAAGTTGATGTTTTGACTTTTGAGATTGAATTGGTCAACTTGGAAGCTTTAGAAAAATTAGAAAGCGAAGGCTTAAAAGTATATCCTTCTCCTAAAACATTACGAAAAATTCAGAATAAAGGCACTCAAAAAGATTTTTATACCCAACATAATATTCCAACTGCGGCATATCAAAGATTTTCTAATTTAGAAAATCTGAAGTTAGAAATGAGTAAGCAACAAGTAGCGATTGAATTGCCTTTTGTATGGAAATGTACCGAATTTGGATACGATGGAAATGGTGTAAAAGTGATTCGCCAAATCGCTGATTTAGATAGTCTTCCTAATGTAGAATGTATTGTGGAACAAATGATTCCGTTTAAAAACGAATTGGCTGTGATTGTTTGTCGCAATCCATCAGGAGAAATAAAAACGTATCCTGTGGTTGAAATGGAATTTCACCCAGAAGCAAATCAAGTCGAGTATGTAATTTGCCCTGCCCGTATTGATGCAACGGTGGCTGAGAAAGCAAGAGCAATTGCATTGAATGTTTCCGAAAAATTCAATCATGTTGGACTTTTGGCAGTAGAAATGTTTCAAACCGTTGATGACGAAATTATCGTGAATGAGGTTGCTCCTCGCCCACACAATTCTGGTCATTATAGTATTGAAGGAAGTTTTACTTCACAATTCGAAAATCATTTGCGTGCTATTTTAGATTTACCTTTAGGAAATTCTGAAAGTAAAGTAGCTGGAATTATGGTGAATTTGGTAGGTGAAGAAGGGTTTTCTGGAGATGTTGTTTATGAAAACATAGAAACCATTTTAGGCTGGAATGGCGTGACACCACATATTTACGGAAAAAAACAAACCCGCCCTTTTAGAAAAATGGGACATGTAACCATCGTGAACGAAAATATGGCTGAAGCCAGGCGAATTGCTGAAGATGTGAAGAACACGATTCGAGTGATTTCGAAATAATTAAAAAATTTAAAGAATGAAAGATTAAAAAATTATCAAACTATTTTTTTAATTTCTTCAATCCCACAATCAAAATAAAAAAAATGAGCAAAGTAGCCATAGTAATGGGAAGCATCTCAGACATGCCAGTCATGCAAGAAGCCATAGACATCTTGAAACAATTTAATATCGAAACTGAAGTAGATATCGTTTCAGCGCACAGAACGCCCGAGAAATTATTTGATTTCAGTCAAAACGCACACACCCGCGGAATTTCAGTAATTATTGCGGGAGCTGGCGGAGCGGCACACTTACCAGGAATGGTAGCTTCGATGTCTCCTCTTCCTATAATTGGAGTTCCTGTAAAATCAAGCAATTCAATTGACGGTTGGGATTCTGTTTTGTCTATTTTGCAAATGCCAGGCGGCGTTCCTGTTGCAACTGTTGCACTAAATGGTGCTAAAAATGCTGGAATTTTAGCGGCGCAAATTATTGGAAGCAGCAATAAAGACGTTTTAGACCGCATAATTGCTTATAAATTAGAACTGAAAGAAGCCGTAATCAAAGCTTCTGAAAGTTTGAAAAAATAATAATCACACCATAAACCAGACAAAGTTTAGAAAATTAATTTGTGCTAATGCGTGAAATCCGTGTTCAAAAAAACAGACAAATAAAAAGGCTTCCTATGAACTGGAAGCCTTTTTCATCTAAAATATTCAAGCAAAGTATTTATGCCTCTTCCGCTATTTCTTCCAGCTCACTTTCAAATTGAAAATCGGTAAAATCCTCTCTATTAATCCAGTTTTCAGAAGTTACCAAAGTATAATTAACATTGTCTTCTGTAATTAATTCCCAAATAATTCCTTCTGCTTCTGGAAACGGAATATTCTGTGTCATTTGGTCGTCAAATAATCGCTTGATTAAATTTCGATCCGACAAACCAGTATTCAATAATTTCAACACATTCTCTCTTGTTAATATCTTTGCTGCATCCGCTTCTTCTGCTGTCATTGAAAAATAAACAACCGAAGCTTTAGCATTAGGAAACGTTCCATTATAGGCCTTAAAAAGCAACTGATTGACATGATACAATCGCCCCTGCAAAGGGATTTCAGGATATTCTTCACACACTTTATCGATCAACATGTTGTGTGCAATTTGCTGAATTTGTCCTTCATTGAGTTCTTCAGACAATTTGTGGGCAAGTGCAATTTCTGCGGCCCCACTTGGCTCGTAGTCAGAAATCGCCATTTGTAATAACTCAAACAAACTACTTTTATCTGCGGTTGCGCCATCTGGATAATTGAACTTTTCTAACAATTGAATCAAATCATCATTAGACCAATATCCTTCCAATTCATCAACCGTATCAACGCGCTTTATTTCTATTTTATAATTCATCTTTACTATATTATTTGCTTATGAACTTCTTGAAGCAGAAGCTAACCTACAAGATACCTTTTTATTGCCCACTGCCACACAGCCTTTTGTCAAGTTTAACAGTAATCAAAACAGCCGAAGGCATTCTTGTTTTTATAAATCGTTATATTTACCATTCGAAAAATTAGGTTTCATAAAATCATAATTAACAACTCCATAATGACACTACTTACTCAGAAATTCAATACCAAATACGATACAGCGCCATTTTCTCAAATTAAAATGGACGATTACAAACCCGCTTTTATAGCAAATATCGCTGCCGCAAAAGCTGAAATAGATGCTATAATTAACAATTCAGCAGCTCCAACTTTTGAAAATACAATTGAGGCTTTGGATTTTTCAGGAAATGCCTTGGACCGATTGTCGTCTATATTCTTCAATATGAATTCGGCAGAAACGAGTGACGAAATGCAAAAAATCGCCCAAGAAGTTTCGCCTTTGCTAACAGAGTTCAGCAACGACATTACTTTAAACGAAGATTTATTTAAGAGAATAAAAACAGTTTACGAGCAAAAAGATAGTTTGAATTTATCTGCTGAACAAGCCACTTTATTGGATAAAAAATTCAAAAGCTTTTCTAGAAATGGCGCTTTACTTTCGGAAGATAAAAAATCAAAATTGCGTGAAATTGATACCGAATTGGCCAAATTAAAATTGACTTTTGGAGAAAATGTATTGGCCGAAACCAACAGTTATCAATTGCACATTACGAACGAAAGCGATTTGGCAGGTTTACCAGACGGAACTATAGAAGCCGCAAAATCTTTAGCAAAAAGCAAGGAATTAGAAGGCTGGATTTTTACGTTGGATTACCCTAGTTATATTCCGTTTGTAACGTATGCCGACAATCGCGAACTGCGCAAAGAAATGGCCATTGCTGCTGGTAAAAAAGCGTTTCAAGACAACGTATTCGACAACAAAGCAATCACTTTAAAAATTGCCAAACTTCGTTTTGAAAGAGCCAATTTATTAGGCTATGAAACGCATTCTCATTTTGTTTTGGAAGAAAGAATGGCTCAAAACCCAGATAAAGTAAAATCGTTCTTAAATGATTTATTAGCCAAAGCAAGACCTGCTGCTCAAAGAGAGTTTGCCGAATTAACCGCTTTCGCGAAAGAGTTAGACGGTATTGACAAATTGGAGAAATGGGATGCCGCTTATTATTCGGAGAAATTGAAGCAGAAATTATTCAATTTAGACGATGAAAAATTAAAACCTTATTTTCAATTAGAAAATGTTCTAAACGGCGCTTTTACCATCGCTGGAAAATTATTCGGATTGACTTTTACCGAGGTTTTTGACATTGATAAATACCACGAAGAAGTGATGATTTATGAAGTGAAAGATGAATTTGGCGAACTGGTTTCCATATTTTACGCAGATTTCTTTCCAAGAAAAGGAAAGCGAAATGGTGCTTGGATGACTTCTTTCAAATCACAATCCATTAAAGATGGTGTAAATGAGCGCCCCCATATTTCTAACGTTTGTAATTTTACCAAACCCACAGAAACCAAACCTTCGCTTTTGACATTTAATGAAGTAACAACTTTGTTTCATGAATTTGGTCACGGATTGCACGGAATGTTGGCCAATACCACTTATCCAAGTTTGTCTGGAACCTCCGTTTATTGGGACTTTGTAGAATTGCCAAGTCAAGTAATGGAAAACTGGTGTTACGAACCTGAAGCTTTGGCATTGTTCGCCAAACATTATGAAACTGGCGAAATTATTCCGCAAGAATATGTAGAAAAAATCAAAGAAAGTGCGAGTTTTCAAGAAGGTATGGCAACTTTGAGACAAATTAGTTTTGGACTTTTGGATATGGCATTTCACAGCAACAACCCCACTGCAATAAATGACATCAAAGCGTTTGAAAAAGCAACATTTGAAGGCACTACTTTATATCCTGATGTAGCCGAAAATTGCATGTCGGTTTCATTTTCGCATATTTTTCAAGGCGGATATTCTTCTGGATATTATAGTTACAAATGGGCTGAGGTCTTGGATGCAGATGCTTTTGCCTATTTTCAAGAGAAAGGAATTTTTAATAAAGAAGTGGCAACAAAATTCAAAGACAACATTCTGTCAAAAGGTGGAACCGAATTACCAATGGAACTGTACAAACGTTTTAGAGGACAAGAACCAAGTCCAGATGCATTGTTGAAAAGAGCTGGACTTTTATAGGAGTATCAATCATTATATATTTTAAAAACCGAAGTATTTCTACTTCGGTTTTTTTTATAATTGTATCATCCGTAAATCAAAAAAAACCACTAAAAGCCACCAAAAAATTGGCACAGCTTCTACAAAAAATGAACTGTAATATCTGGAACGATTGGCTTTGGCGTAAATTATAAAAAGCGATAGCACGCTCACCATAATCAAATTGACAATGAGCTGGTTTTTATCAAAATTAATCTTTAAAAATTCGAAGCAATAAAAAGGCAGCAACAACAATAATCCTAATATTTTTGTGCGTTTCACACCAATTTGCTGTGGAACGGTTTGCAAATGAGGATCATCATTTTCGACATCAATAATTTCGAAAATCAAAATCAAAACAAAAACCAATATAAAACGCTGTAAGCATTTCAAGAAAAAGTCAGTTGTGATGGGGATTTCTGCATTTATTACTGGTAACACTACAGTAGCGCCGACCCAGCATAAGGAAACAATATAAATTTTCACTCCTGCCCAATTGCGCGCATTTTTTTTATTCGGAAAAAAAGGCAAAGTGTACAACAGGGTAAATGCTAAAATTATTATCGAAAGAACTTGAGTGATTCGTTGCAGTTGAAAAAAATAATAACCCACCATTACAAAAGCAAAAAGACTCAGTGCAGCGATAAATTTTAACTGAATACGCATCGCAATACGTTGCACTCGTACTAAGGCATCGTATTTTACAAAATTATAGCCGACTATTGTACCAAAGAAGACAAATAATGCGCTGCTTTCATCTCCCGGAATTTGAAACATGTGAAACGTTAAATGCACTAAAGCGTAACACGACAAAGCCACGTGAATACTGCCGTTAATATAAAAATTTAAAAGCGCAGAGCCTATTTTCATAAGATAAATCTAATCAATTACTAACAAATCAACCCTTTAATTGTAAAATTCACAAAATTTAAGAGTCTTATTTGGTATTAAATTATTAATAATACTTAATTTTGCGCGACAAAAAAACAACACTTTTAGTTCCATATGAAAACAGATGCATTTGCTTTAAGACACATCGGTCCAAGAGACACCGACCTTCAACACATGTTGAAAACCATTGGAGTAGAATCAATTGATCAACTCGTATATGAAACTCTCCCAGACGATATTCGTCTAAAAGCTCCACTGGATCTTGAACCTGCAATGACCGAATACGAATTTGCAAATCATATTCAGCAGTTAGGAAACAAAAATAAGGTTTTTCAGTCATATATTGGTTTGGGTTACAATCAAGCTATTGTTCCGGCTGTAATTCAACGCAATATTTTCGAAAATCCAGGATGGTACACTGCTTATACACCGTATCAAGCAGAAATAGCTCAAGGTCGTTTAGAAGCAATTTTAAACTTTCAAACTACTGTTATTGAGTTGACAGGAATGGAAATTGCAAATGCTTCTTTATTAGATGAAGCAACTGCTGCTGCTGAAGCTATGGCATTGTTGTTTGATGTTAGAACGAGAGACCAAAAGAAGAAGAACACTAATAAATTCTTCGTTTCAGAAGAAATTTTACCTCAAACTCTATCTGTTTTACAAACTCGTGCCACTCCAATTGGTGTGGAATTAGTAATTGGAAACCATGAGACCTTTGATTTCTCGACTGAATTTTTTGGAGCTATTTTACAGTATCCAGGAAAATACGGTCAAGTGAACGATTATAGTGCTTTTATTTCAAAAGCAAACGCACAAGAAATAAAAGTAGCTGTTGCTGCTGACATTTTGAGTTTAGCAAAATTAACGCCTCCAGGAGAAATGGGAGCTGCTGTTGTTGTTGGTACGACGCAACGTTTTGGAATTCCGTTAGGTTATGGTGGTCCGCACGCTGCTTATTTTGCGACAAAAGACGAATATAAAAGAAGTATGCCAGGTCGTATTATTGGTGTATCAATTGACACCAATGGCAACCGTGCTTTGCGTATGGCATTGCAAACGCGCGAGCAACATATTAAACGCGATAAAGCAACTTCAAATATCTGTACGGCTCAAGTTTTACTCTCTGTTATGGCAGGAATGTACGCTGTCTATCATGGACCAAAAGGTTTAGGATACATTGCAGACAAAGTGCACGCGGCAGCAGCAACACTAACAAATGAGTTGGCGAAATTGGGCGTTCAACAAACCAATACAGCCTTTTTTGATACAATCGTGGTACAAGCGGATAGTGATAAAGTAAAAGCAGTTGCGGAAGAACGCGAAGTAAACTTTTACTATGTCGATGCAAAAAACATCGCGATCTCTTTAAATGAAACTGTTGGAATTAATGAAATAAATAAAATCATTTCTATTTTTGCTACAGCTCTCGGAAAAGACGCTGCAAAAATTGACTCTTTTACAACTGCTACTCATTATCCTGAAAATTTAAGTAGAACTTCAACGTTTTTGACACACGAAGTTTTCAATAAATACCATTCGGAAACGGCTTTAATGCGTTACATCAAAATGCTAGAGCGCAAAGATTTAGCATTGAACCATTCGATGATTTCATTGGGTTCTTGTACGATGAAATTGAATGCTGCTTCAGAGATGTTACCTTTAAGTAACGCCAATTGGAATAATATTCATCCATTTGCTCCACTAGAACAAGCACAAGGATACCAAGAAATGTTGCGTAAACTAGAGCAGCAATTAAATGTAATTACTGGTTTCGCAGGTACTACATTACAACCTAATTCAGGAGCGCAAGGAGAATATGCTGGATTAATGGTTATTCGTGCCTACCACCAATCTCGTGGCGATCACCACAGAAATATTGCTTTAATTCCATCATCAGCACACGGAACGAATCCTGCTTCTGCCGCCATGGCTGGAATGAAAGTAGTCGTTACTAAAACATTAGAAAACGGAAATATTGATGTAGATGATTTACGTGAAAAAGCTATTTTACACAAAGACAATTTGTCTTGTATCATGGTTACCTATCCTTCAACTCACGGTGTTTACGAAAGCGCTATTAAAGAAATCACCCAATTGATTCACGATAACGGTGGTCAAGTGTACATGGATGGTGCCAATATGAATGCGCAAGTTGGATTGACCAATCCTGCTACAATTGGCGCAGACGTTTGTCACTTAAATTTACACAAAACTTTCGCTATTCCTCACGGTGGCGGAGGTCCTGGAGTAGGGCCAATTTGTGTAGCTCCACAACTAGTTCCTTTTTTACCAACTAATCCGGTGATTCCAACAGGAGGCGAAAAAGCAATAACCGCTATTTCGGCCGCGCCTTGGGGTTCTGCATTGGTTTGTTTAATTTCTTACGGATACATCTGCATGTTAGGTGCAGAAGGATTAAAAAGTTCTACAGAACATGCTATTTTGAACGCGAATTACATCAAAGAAAAATTGAGCGGACATTACGAAACGTTATACAGTGGAGAAATGGGTCGTGCTGCTCATGAAATGATTCTAGAATGCCGTCCTTTTAAACAAAAAGGAATCGAAGTTACCGATATTGCAAAACGTTTAATGGATTATGGTTTTCATGCGCCAACAGTTTCATTTCCAGTTGCTGGAACTTTAATGATCGAACCAACAGAAAGTGAAAATTTAGAAGAATTAGATCGTTTTTGTGACGCTATGATTGCTATCAGAAAAGAAATCGAAGCCGCAAACATCGATGACAAAAATAATGTTTTGAAAAATTCTCCACATACTTTAGCGATGCTAACGGTTGAGAATTGGGAATTTCCGTACACGAGAGAACAAGCCGCTTTTCCTTTAGAATACATTGCCGAAAACAAATTCTGGCCTTCTGTTCGAAGAGCCGATGATGCTTACGGAGATCGTAATTTAATTTGCAGCTGTGCTCCAATCGAGGCCTATATGGAAAGCTAAAATTAACAAAATCCTATACTTTAAATGCCTCGTTTTTGCGAGGCATTTTTTTATAACAATTTTACCGAATTTCAACAGAAGTAAATCGGAATATGATAAAAATCATATAATTAGATTCAGTAAATTAGCTAAATTTATAGCAATAATTCAGAATTTTATCTAAAATATAATTTTACCATAATTATATGCATGCATACTAAAAATTATGATGTGATTTAATTTATAATATTTACTTTAGCTTAAATTTTGAGAAAGATATACACCAATGAACATAAAAATAACAGGAATAGGTAGCTATATTCCAGAGAAAAGCGTAAGCAATACCGATTTTAATAATCATACATTTTTAAACGAAGACGGCTCTCCTTTTGGTTACAATAATGAAGTTGTTATTAAGAAATTTAAAAGCATAACCGGAATTGAAAATCGTCGCTATGCCGAAGATCATCTCACTTCATCAGACTTAGCTTTTTTTGCTTCTCAAAGAGCCATAGAGAATGCACAAATCGATCCTGAAACTATAGATTACATTATATTTGCACACAATTTTGGCGACGTAAAATTCGGCACTTCACAAACCGATATTTTACCAAGTTTAGCAACGCGTGTTAAAAACAAATTACAAATACACAATCCAAAATGTGTCGCTTTTGACATTCTTTTTGGCTGTCCAGGCTGGATCGAAGGTGTATTACAAGCCAACGCTTTCATTAAATCAGGCATGGCAAAACGCTGTTTGGTTATTGGTGCCGAAACGTTATCTAGAGTAGTCGATGATCACGATCGCGATTCTATGATCTATTCCGATGGTGCTGGTGCCTCAATTATCGAAGCTTCTGATGACGAAAGCGGAATGTTATCTTATGAAAATGCGACCTACGCCATGGATGAAGCTAATTATTTGTTTTACGGAAAATCATACAATCCCGAAATAGTTTCAGACACCAAATACATCAAAATGCACGGTCGTAAAATTTACGAATTTGCATTAAACAACGTTCCAACGGCTATGAAGAGCTGTCTGGATCAAAGTGGTTTAGGCATCGATGATGTCAAAAAAATATTGATACACCAAGCCAACGAAAAAATGGACGAAGCGATCATCAATCGTTTTTACAAACTATACGACAGAGCCGTGCCCGAAGACGTAATGCCAATGAGCATTCATGATTTAGGAAATAGTAGTGTAGCTACCGTTCCAACCTTATTTGATTTATTAATTCAAGGAAAAATTGAAAACCACGAAATAAACAAAGGTGATGTCCTAATTTTTGCATCTGTTGGTGCAGGCATGAACATCAATGCATTTGTGTACAGATATTAACTATTTGCAGCTAATCCAGCTGTTCATTGCAAGCCCACGTTACAAAAAAATGTTTTTTTAAAGCCCAAAAAGAGCTTCCGCTGGTCGCTTTTTTAGTCCAAAAAAAACTATCTTTTTGTTGTCGTGGGCTTTTCATTTCCATCTGGGCTAAAAATCAAAAAAATAAACAGATATCTTTGTACATTTGCACTCTTGTTTCAAACAAAAAAATCAATGTACGAAAAAACATTTCCCAATAAAAGATTCAAACTTACCTTAGAATTTCTACAAAAGCACATCAAACCTTCCGAAACAATTTTAGACCTTGGCGTAGAAAATCCTTTTTCTAAAATCATGAAAGAAGCAGGATATGCTGTTACCAACACAACGGGAGAAGATCTAGATTTCAATCAAAATTCATTACAACAATCTCAAGAAACAGTAGTCACTGCTTTAGAAATTTTCGAACATTTACTCAACCCGTTTGTCGTTCTAAACCAGATTAAAGCAAACAAATTAATTATATCTATTCCACTTCGTTTGTGGTTTTCTCCGGCATACCGAAGCAAAACCGATATGTGGGACAGACATTACCACGAATTTGAAGACTGGCAACTCGACTGGCTTTTAGAAAAAACAGGCTGGAAAATTGTCGACCGCCAACAATGGACCAATCCAGTAAAAAAATTCGGAATCAGACCTTTATTGCGCTATTTCACCAACAGGTATTATATAGTGTATGCCGAGCGGATTTAAATTATTAAAAAATTGAAAATTATATATACTGATTTCCATTAATAACTAATAATTTATAATTTACAATTCTGCCAATGAAATATTATATAATAATTCCAGCATACAACGAAGAAGCCTTTATGGCTGAAACACTGCAATCCTTGGTCGAGCAAACCGTTTTACCTTCAAAAATAATTGTCGTCAACGACAGTTCTACCGACAGTACCCCACAAATTATAACTCAATTCAGTCAAAAATATCCATTTATTTCTTTAGTGAACAAGGTTTCAGCTGCTATACATTTACCAGGAAGCAAAGTCATTCAAGCTTTTCAAGAAGGTGAAAAAAACATTGACAACCACTACGATATTATTGTCAAAGTAGATGCTGACCTAATTTTCCCTTCTAATTATTTTGAAACCATTATCAAGCATTTTAAATCAGATACTACTATTGGTATGGTTGGCGGATTTTGTTACATCAAGAAGAACAACGATTGGGTTCTAGAAAACCTTACCGATAAAGATCACATACGCGGTGCCTTAAAAGCATACCGAAAAGAAGCATTCAAGCAAATTGGCGGTCTCAAACCACAAATGGGTTGGGACACTGCAGACGAATTGCTGTGCAAATTCTACCATTGGAAAGTGGTTACCGATGAAAGTTTGCACGTAAAACACCTCAAACCGACTGGTGCGAGCTACAATAAAGCAGCGCGGTACAAACAAGGCGAAGCGTTTTACACTTTAGGTTACGGTTTTGTAATTACCTCTATTGCTTCTTTAAAATTAGCACTAAGAAAAGGGAAACCTTTGTTATTTATCGATTACATTAAAGGTTTTTGGAAAGCAAAACGCGAAAACAAGACGATGCTAGTAACCGAGGAGCAAGCGAAATTTGTTCGAAAATACAGATTACAAAAAATGAAACAAAAGTTAATTTGATTCATAAAATAGTCTAAAAAACTGTACGCATACGCCATAACTCATAAGTTCTTTTTAACTTAGCCCATATTTGTAAAATTATGATGCTCGTTCGCTATTTATCACAAGTCGGAAGATACTTTTTGATGCTCAAAGAAATCTTTACCAAGCAAACCAAATGGCCGGTAATGCGCCGTTTGATATTTAAGGAAATCGATGATTTAATTATTGATTCATTAGGAATTGTATGTTTCATCTCTTTCTTTATTGGTGGAGTTGTTGCCATTCAAACTGCTTTAAACTTGACTAACCCACTTATTCCTCAATATTTAATTGGTTTTGCCACGAGACAATCGGTTATATTAGAATTTGCACCTACATTTATTTCGGTAATTATGGCCGGTAAAATGGGATCTTATATTACATCAAGTATTGGGACCATGAGAGTTACTGAGCAGATTGATGCGTTGGAAGTAATGGGAGTAAATTCTGTAAATTATTTAGTTTTTCCAAAAATTATTGCATTGCTATTGTATCCATTTGTTATTGGTATCGCAATGTTTTTAGGAATTTTTGGTGGATGGTTAGCTAGTGCCTACGGTGGATTTACAACCAGCGAAGCTTTTATTCAAGGAGCACAAATGGATTTTATTCCGTTTCACATTGCCTACGCATTTATTAAAACCATGATATTTGCCATGTTATTAGCAACTATTCCTTCGTTTCACGGGTATTATATGAAAGGTGGTGCGCTAGAAGTTGGTAAAGCAAGTACAGTTGCCTTTGTATGGACAGCAGTTTCGATTATTCTTTTCAATTACATATTAACTCAATTGTTACTAGGATCATGATAGAAGTAAAAAACATAGAAAAATCGTTTGGAGACAATAAGGTTCTTAAAGGAATTTCGACTGTTTTTGAAACAGGAAAAACCAACTTAATCATTGGACAAAGTGGTTCTGGAAAAACTGTTTTATTAAAAAGTCTACTCGGAATTCATCATCCCGAAGTTGGAACGATAGAGTTTGATGGCAGAATTTACTCGAATTTAGACGCCTCTGAAAAACGAGACTTGAGAACTGAAATTGGAATGGTTTTTCAAGGAAGTGCATTATTCGACTCGATGACTGTTGCAGAAAATGTGGCTTTCCCGTTACGCATGTTTACAAAACTGAATCGTGCTGATATTGCAGAACGAGTAGAGTTTGTTCTTAAAAGAGTAAATCTTGTAGATGCACATAAAAAACTACCCTCCGAAATTTCGGGTGGAATGCAAAAAAGAGTTGCCATTGCGCGCGCAATTGTGAACCGTCCTAAATATTTATTTTGCGACGAGCCAAATTCTGGTTTAGATCCAAATACGTCTACCTTGATCGATAATTTAATTAAGGAAATTACCGAAGAATACGATATCACGACGGTTATTAATACCCACGATATGAACTCGGTTATGGAGATTGGTGATAATATTGTATTCCTAAAAAATGGCTTGAAAGCTTGGCAAGGGACCAAAGAAGAAATTTTTATTACCGATAATGAAGCCGTAGTTGACTTCGTTTATTCTTCTAACTTATTTAGAAAAGTTAGAGAAGCATATTTAAAAGGATAAAATTCATAGAAGTTCTACTAGAAAAAACCCCAAATTCCAATTGTTTACTACACTGGAAATTGGGGTTTTACTTTTGCTATACATTTATATTCACATAAAAAATGACTATTTAAGCCACAAAGTACAAAGAGTAAAAATTAGCCAATACTTTCTTCGTCAAAAAACAAGAGTACTGTCAGCTATAAATTTACTAAACATTCTCGATTTGAATTGCCGGTCACTTCATGCTAGTATTATCCTTGCGACACCAGACGAATGTTCAAATAAAAATTTTTCAACAACTAGAATCTAGTAACTTGACAAAACCTCGACCTCGGCATTCGGATTGAAAAGATACGTCTTGCCTGAACTAATTTCTAAACACTCAAATCGTTTCGTACGTACCGCTATTTTTTTAAAAATTTTCCCGTTTTGAATCCGGAATACGGTTCCATAAGGAATTTCAAAAATATAATTTTTATCATTTGCTGCATCAAATTGTTTTAAGGCTAACGACAAAGTGGTGTCCGTGTCACTACTTGCACTTGGATTCTTAAAATGACGCGCTAGTAATGGTAACAAATGCCCTGGAAAAATCTCTGGTCGAATATATGGAATCATCAATTGCTGAAAAGTATGCTTCCACTCCTTTCCGTGCGGTTTTATATTTCTCCCGTACTTTTCAAAAGCAACTAAATGACCAATTTCGTGCACCAGCGTAATAAGAAATTTATACTTATTTAAACTCGAATTGACTGTAATTTCATGTTTACCACTCAATCCTTTTCTATAATCACCGTGACGCGTTTGCCTTTCGTTAACAATTTTAAGATGAACACGATGCGTTACAATTAAATCGAACACAGGCTTCACAGCATGTTCAGGTAAATATTTGGATAAAGTATCGTTCAAAATTTGAGTTAATTGTGAATTATAAAGTATGAGTTAAATGTCTTTCGCTGAGAAAATAATTAAAGGTGCAATGATTGTCCAAAAGCAATTCACATTAAGGATTTGTAGTTGATACTTCCAGCACTTTACCATTGTAATATTTATTCCCATTCAAGGTAAAATCATAAATATAATCAGCTATCCCCTTTGCTGAAATAGGCGCCTGATAACCTGGAAAAGCTTCCTCTAACATTTCGGTCTGAACGGCTCCTAATGCCAAGACATTAAACGAAATACCCTGCTCTTTGTATTCTTCTGCCAATAATTCAGACAACGTAATCACAGCGCCTTTGCTCGCACTGTACGCTGCTAAACCCGGAAATTTAAGACTGCCGCGGACACCACCAATAGAACTGATGGTAACAACATGACTCCCTTTGTGCATAAAGGGCAAAGCAAGACGCGTTAAATTGGCTACACCAAAAACATTTACTTTAAAAACATTTTCAAAGTCAAGCTGTGTCAATTCTTCAAATGGTTTGCAAACAATACTGCCCGCATTGTGTACTAATCCATCTACCGTTTTCCATGTTGATTTCAAAAAATCTGTTACTTTATTTAAATCAGATTCATTAGCCAAATCAACAGACAAACAAGTAATATTAGGATGTTCTAATAGCTGTTTCGGAACTTTACGCGAAATAGCCAAAACCTGATGGTTTGCATTTGCAAATTGCAAAGCCAATTCGTAACCAATTCCTCTACTTGTTCCTGTAACAATAATATTTTTCATTTCGTAAAAATAAGCAAATCGCTATAAAGCAATTTATTTTGTATTCATTTTAATTTCTCTCTTCGCTGATGTTGTCATTGCAGTGACTGCTGGTAAAAAGTCTTGAATAAAAGTAGTCAAGTGTGCGGTATCCATTAATTCAAACTCATCTTTTACATGATGGTAATATTTAAAATTTTCAAAATCAAAAGTACTCACCGACTGGCAAGGCACTTTAAATTGCTGGTAAAACGAATAATTATCCGATCGCTTAAACAATTGATATTCATTTGCTTTTGGTAAAAAACCAACCGTGCTTTTTCCCGTATATTCATTTATTTTTTTAGCCATAGTCGATAATTCAAAACCCGTTATATAGGCTAAATAATCTCTTTTCATTGGTACTCCAATCATTTCAACATTTAGTTGTGCGTATAGATTAAATTTTTGATTAAATAATTTCTTAGCCAAATGCTTAGAGCCTAGTAATCCTTTTTCTTCTCCAGTAAAAAACACAATTAAAACACTGCGTTTATTCGATTTAGTTTCGCTAAAATACTTTGCCATTTCAGCAACAGCAGTTACTCCCGAAGCGTCATCATTTGCACCATTGTTAATTTTATCGGCGTTCGGCGTATTTTTTTCTACACCAATATGATCATAGTGTGCGCTTAAAAGAATAAATTCATTTTTCAATTCTGGATCGGAGCCTTCTATAAATCCAACCACATTATAAGCAGGTCCTTTAAATCGCACTAGCGTATCTTGGTAATACTTAAAATAAGGCTTTACATTATTTTTCTTTAAAAAATCAATTAAAAAGTCGGCTGCTTTTACCATTCCGATTTCTCCAGTTTCGCGTCCTTCCATTTCATCCGATGCCAATTTTTTAAGAAAAAAACTTACTTCGTCTGGATTTACTTTATAGGTAACTTCAATTGGCTTTAATGATTTTGAAGGCTTGCTCGCCATCTCTGTCTCTGCCTTTTGTTGCGGAGAAGTTGTTTTACAGCTAATAAATAAAAACGGAATTAATAGGTAAAGATATCTCATACTATTATTTGTAAAGTTATATCGAAAGTAAATAGCTGCAATATACAACTATTTCAAATTTATATAAAAACCAAGTTCGACAAGATTTTGATCTCACACAATTGGAACAAGCTAAGGAAAAAACAAAAAAACAAATAAAAAACCCTTCCGAACATTAAATCGAAAGGGCAATTAATATAGTTCTAAAAAAAATTATCCTGCGATAACAGCTCTCGAGATTACGATTTTTTGAATCTCTGAAGTTCCTTCATAAATTTGAGTAATCTTTGCATCTCGCATCATACGTTCTACATGATATTCTCTAACGTAACCATTTCCACCATGAATTTGAACTGCTTCAACAGTTGTATCCATAGCAACTTGCGAAGCAAATAATTTTGCCATAGCACCACTTACGTCATAATTATTATGTTGGTCTTTGTCCCAAGCAGCTTTCATACATAAATGACGTGCAGCTTCAATGTTAACAGCCATGTCTGCCAATTTAAACGCAATAGCTTGGTGGTTGCAAATTTCGGTTCCAAAAGCTTTACGAACTTTAGAATATTGCAAGGCCAACTCGTAAGCACCAGATGCAATTCCTAACGCTTGCGATGCGATTCCAATTCGTCCACCTGCCAAAGTTTTCATCGCAAATTTAAATCCGAAACCATCTTCACCAATTCTATTCTCTTTAGGTACTTTTACATCGGTAAACATTAAAGAGTGTGTATCCGAACCGCGAATTCCCATCTTTTGTTCTTTTGGACCAATTGAAAAACCAGGCATGTCTTTGGTCATAATCAAAGCATTAATCCCTTTGTGTTTCTTCTCAGCATGCGTTTGTGCGATTACCAAATAAACCGAAGCCGTGTTTCCGTTAGTAATCCAGTTTTTCGTACCGTTTACCAAATAATGATCGCCCATATCAATAGCTGAAGTTTGTTGCGAAGTAGCATCACTACCGGCTTCTGGCTCACTCAAACAAAAAGCACCGTGAATTTGACCTGATGCTAATTGTGGTAAATATTTTTCCTTTTGCTCCTCAGTTCCAAATTCTTGAAGACCCCAGCAAACTAGCGAATTATTAACAGACATAACTACCGACGCCGAAGCATCAACCTTAGAAATTTCTTCCATTGCAATCACATACGAAATTGCATCTAAACCACTTCCGCCATATTTCGGGTCCACCATCATTCCCATAAAACCTAATTCTCCCATTTTTTTTATTTGTTCTGTTGGGAAAATCTGTTTATCGTCTCTTTCTATAACACCTGGCAACAATTCATTTTGAGCAAAATCTCTTGCTGCTTTTTGAATCATCAAATGTTCTTCCGTAAGATTAAAATCCATACTATTAAAAATTAAATTCTTCATCCGAAAATCACCAAAACAACTTACTGAGCTGCTTCAACTGACATGAAAAATAATTATACGTTGTTAAAATTTGTTTGGCTATTAGCTAAAATTTGTCTCCAAATATACTTTTTTAATTATTAATTTTTCAATAATCATTTGTAATTTTGACCTATGAAAGAAAATTACTATAACGTTATCGGAGTTATGTCTGGAACATCGCTCGACGGAATTGATTTGGCTCATATTCATTTGTCTAAAAAAGAGGAACAGTGGGAATTTTCGATTTTAGAAGCGGAGACAATTCCTTATAACGCAGCCTGGCTGAAACAGTTAAAAACTGCCGTCAATTATTCGAACGATGAACTAGAGCAACTGAACGAAAACTACACAGATTTACTGGCAAATTGTATTTTAACTTTTATACAAAAAAACGAAATTAAAAATCTAGATGCCGTTTGCTCACACGGTCATACAATTTTACATCAACCCGAAAAAGGAATTACGTTACAAATTGGAAATCTTTCGAAAATTGCTACACTCATTAATGAAACTGTCGTTTGCGATTTTAGAATACAAGATGTAGCATTGGGCGGTCAAGGCGCTCCACTAGTACCAATTGGTGACCGCCTTTTATTTAGTGAGTACTACTATTGTATGAATTTAGGTGGATTTTCGAATATTTCCTTCGAAGCGAATCAAAAGCGAATTGCTTTCGATATTAGTCCGGTTAACACAGTATTAAATTTCTATGCCAATCAATTAAATTTACCTTACGACGACAAAGGTGCGATTGCACGTAAAGGGCAACTTAATACTGCTTTGTTAGAAGACCTCAATCAGTTGGATTACTACCAACTTTCTTTCCCCAAATCTTTGGGTGTCGAGTTTGTAAATCAAATTGTTTTACCCCTATTAGAATCGTATCCAATTAGTATAGAAGATAAAATGCACACGTTTACGAAGCACATTGCCATTCAAACCAAAAACGCGCTTCCAGTAATTGAGCAAAAAATATTGATAACTGGTGGTGGAGCTTACAACGATTTTTTAATAGAAGCAATACAGGAAACACTACCAAAGATGACTATTGTCATTCCTGACAATAAAATTTTAGAATATAAAGAAGCGCTAATCTTTGCTTTATTAGGAATTTTAAGACTGCTAAATGAGAATAATTGCTTATCAAGTGTTACGGGAGCTAAAAAAGACCACAGTTCTGGAAGTATTTTTTATAAAATTGGTTAAATATATTAGAGATAATATATTTTTTCACTAATTCCCTATCATTTTCATAATTATGCATTTGCGGCCATTTTCAAGCAAAAAGACCGTATAAAAAACGCGTAAAGCTATAATTTTCAGCTACTTTTGCAAAAAAAATAAATAGCCACAAAAATATGAAAAAATTATTACCTCTTTTAAGCTTACTTTTAATTTTACCATTATCGAATGTAATGGCACAAAAAGAATTTAATGTAAATGGTGTAATTGTACCAAGAACATTAGAATTTAAAAGTAGAGAATTGTCTTTAAATGGCGTAGGTCAGCGTTCAAAAATGTTTACTGAGCTGTACGTGCAAGCATTGTACCTATCGCAATTGTCTCAAGATGCTGCATTTATTATCGACAGTGATACAGAAATGGCTATTAGAATTCAAGTTACTTCTGGATTAGTCTCTTCAAAAAAATTATCTAAAGCCTTAGAAAAAGGAGTTGAAAGATCGGTTGGACCTAAAGGCTTCGTAAAGCTTACTGATAAGTTGCTGCAATTGGAAAGACTTATTGGAAAAGAGGAAACCAAAAAAGGAGATGCTTTTAATTTAATATACAGTCCAATGGACAGTGCTCTATTAATTTATAAAAATGATCGTTACGAAGGTAAAATTGATGGTTTTGAATTTAAAAAAGCATTCTTCGGAATTTGGCTATCAGAAGACCCGGTTGATAAAATCTTAAAAGAAGATTTACTAGGCAGATACAAGTAAAAACAACGTTTTATCTATACTTAACCCGATAGAAAAATTTAAAATAAATTTTTCTATCGGGTTTTTTTCGTTTTAACTTTAAAATAAATATTTCACATTATTACATTCGTTATATTTGCAAAAATTAAACTAATCGCAATTAAATGAAAGATTTATTAAAGAAATTTGAAAATAAAGAACCCGAGATAGTTTTTAATTGGAAAGACTCAGAAACAGAAGCTGAAGGTTGGACCGTAATAAACTCGCTTAGAGGTGGCGCTGCTGGCGGTGGAACTCGAATGAGAAAAGGCCTAGACATGAACGAAGTACTGTCTTTGGCCAAAACCATGGAAGTTAAGTTTTCGGTATCTGGCCCTGCGATTGGAGGTGCTAAATCTGGAATTAACTTTGACCCTACTGATCCACGAAAAAAAGGAGTTTTGCAACGCTGGTATAAAGCCGTTTACCCTTTACTGAAAAGTTATTACGGAACAGGTGGCGACATGAATGTTGATGAAATTCACGAAGTTATACCAATGACCGAAGAGTGTGGAATTTGGCATCCGCAAGAAGGTGTTTTTAATGGTCACTTTAAACCGACCGAAGCAGACAAAATTAATAGAATCGGCCAGTTGCGTCAGGGCGTTATCAAAGTAATCGAAAACCCCGCTTTTTCTCCAGACGTCAATAAGAAACTCACCATTGCAGATATGATTACTGGTTATGGTGTCGTTCAAGCCGTTCGTCATTATTACGCTATTTACGGCGGGAATGTTAAGGGCAAGAAAGCCATTGTGCAAGGTTTTGGAAATGTCGGTTCTGCTGCCGCATTTTACCTTGCTGCTATGGGCGTTAAAATTATCGGAATCATCGATAGAGACGGTGGTATAATTAATAAAGAAGGGTTTACTTTCGAAGAAATCAGAACATTCTATTTGGCAAAAGATGGCAATAAATTAGTTGCCAAAAACATGATTCCTTTTGACGAAATTAACGAACAAATCTGGACCATCGGTGCAGAAATCTTCACTCCTTGCGCCGCTTCAAGATTAGTTACGCAAAACCAAATGGAGCGCTTAATTGCCAACGGATTAGAAGTGGTGTCTTGTGGTGCTAATGTGCCTTTTGCAGACACGGCTATTTTCTTTGGTCCAATAATGGAAGAGGTTGATCATAAAGTGAGCTTAATTCCCGATTTTATTTCAAATTGTGGTATGGCGCGTGTTTTTGCTTATTTCATGGAGAAAAAAGTCGAGATGACCGATGAAGCTATTTTTGAAGACACCTCTGAAACCATCAGAAAGGCTATTGAAAAAGCACATGCTTTGAATCCATCAAAAACTAATATAAGTGCAACTGCATTCGAGATTGCACTCAAACAATTAGTATAAAAAGAACCTTTGTATTGAAACGCTAATTTTTTCTTAACATCTTTGGACTTTCCCATATTTGAAGAAAAACTAACAATTTTTGTAATATATTAGCGTTTCAATAACAAAGAAAATTTTTTATGAGTATACTGCTTCAAACAGATAGTTTATCTGTTGCACAAGAAACTATGGCGGACGCCGTTCCTGTTGAAAAAACACTATCTATTATCGAACTCCTAACTAGCGGAGGAATAGGAGGTCAAATCATAATGTTCGCTTTATTTTTAATGTTTTTCGCTGCCCTATATTTGTATTTTGAACGCTTAATGGCTATCAAAAAAGCTACACAAATAGACAGTAATTTCATGAATCAAATTCGCGAAAATATTAGAAACGGACGCATCGATAACGCTAAAATGCTTTGTGCTCACTCTACTTCACCAGTTGCTCGTTTAATTGAAAAAGGAATTTCTCGTATTGGTAAGCCTTTAGATGACATTAACACTGCGATCGAAAATGCTGGAAAACTTGAAATTTACAAATTAGAAAAAAACGTAAGCATGCTAGCGACTATTTCTGGAGCTGGACCGATGACTGGTTTTCTTGGAACGGTTGTCGGAATGATTCTTGCGTTTCACAAAATGGCAAGTTCTGGCGGACAAATTGAAGTTGGTGCACTTTCTGAAGGAATTTACACGGCAATGACAACAACTGTAGTTGGATTAGTTGTTGGAATTATTGCTTATGTTGGTTACAATCACTTAGTGGTAAAAACAGATAAAGTTGTTCACATGATGGAAGCTAATGCTGTTGATTTTCTAGACCTATTAAATGACCCATCTTAATTATGAACCTTAGAGGAAGAAATAAAGTAAGTCCCGAATTCAATATGTCATCCATGACTGATATTGTATTCTTACTATTGATATTTTTTATGCTTACATCAACAATGGTTACCACTAATGCTTTAGATTTAGTATTGCCAAAAGCAAAAGGAAAAACCGACAGCAATAAAAATATTGCGGTAAGTATCGACAAAGATTTGCAATTTTATATTGACAAAGAAAAAATCTCTGAAACTGATTTAGAGCCAAAATTGCTTTCTATTTTTGGAAGTGATAAAACCAAAGCAATTATTCTAAGAGCCGAAGAAGGCGTGCCGATAGAGAAAGCTGTTAGTGTTTTAGATATCGCCAACCGCAATCAGATTAAAGTAGTTTTAGCCGTTAGACCCAAATAATTCTGTGCAGAAGCGCAAGAAGTATTCCTTATGAAATATTTAGAAACAGAAGAAGAAAGAAAATCATTTGCTATTACAAGCGTCTTGTTTGTAATTATGTTTTTGCTGTTTTTCTTTTTAGGACTAACCTCTTTGGACCCACCTCCGGAAAATGGAATAGCCATCAATTTTGGGACCACCGATGTAGGCATGGGAGACATTCAGCCAACCGAAGCCATTCAATCTGCTCCACAGCCTACCACCGCGCAACCTGCAGCAGCAAGCGATGATGAAGTTATGTCGCAAGACATTGAAGAGGCAGTGGTTATGAAAGAGACCAAAAAAGAAAAACCAACTAAAAGCACTGCAAAAGAAGAAGTTAAACCGAAGGCTGTCGAAAGCCCGAAACCATCCAAAAGTACCTCTGATGCTTTATCGAGTTTACTAAACGGACCAAAATCTGACGGAAAAGCAAGCGGTGGCGAAGGCAACGACAATTTAGCTGGAGACAAAGGAAATCCAAACGGTGATCCATATGCTAACAGTTATTATGGTTCTGGTGGAGGAACTGGAGGCGGAAGAGGCTGGGGATTAAACGGTAGAAAATTAAGCGCAACAGGAAAAGAAGTTCAAAAATGCAATGAATTCGGGACTGTGGTCGTTCAAATTACAGTAAATAGAAGCGGAAATGTAATTGCAGCAAAATACACAAAGGGAACCACAAATACCAACCCATGTTTGGTTGAGCCGGCTATAGCCACAGCTAAAAAATACAAATGGCAACCCGATTCTAATGCACCCGAAACGCAAGTTGGCTTCATAACTGTCAATTTTAAATTGGGAGAATAATCATAACTAAAATAATAAAAACTCAAGTATCTTTGGGTTTTTATTATTTATAGACTACATGAATTACCAAGAAACTACCCATTGGATGTTCAATCAACTTCCAATGTACCAAACTCAAGGCGCAAGTGCTTACAAAGAAGATTTAACCAACATTGTACTATTGTGCAATTATCTTGGCAATCCACAAGAAAAGCTTAAATGCATTCACGTTGCAGGAACCAACGGAAAAGGATCTACCTCGCACATGCTTGCTTCTGTTTTACAAGAGGCCGGCTACAAAGTCGGACTTTATACTTCTCCCCACTTAAAAGACTTCAGAGAGCGCATTAAAATCAATGGCGATGATATTTCAGAAAATTTCGTCTGTGAATTTGTAAAGAAACACCAGTCGTTTTTTGAGAAAGAATCCTTAAGTTTTTTCGAAATGTCAGTAGGCTTGGCTTTTGATTATTTTGCTGCAGAGAAAGTGGATATTGCCATTATTGAAGTAGGAATGGGCGGCAGATTGGACGCCACTAATATCATTAAACCACTTATTTCAGTAATTACTAATATCGATTTAGATCACACTCAATTTTTAGGAAATACAGTAGAATCGGTTGCTACTGAAAAAGCAGGAATAATTAAATACCAAACTCCAGTTGTCATAGGCGAATACACTGCAGAAACCAAACCTGTTTTTTTAGCTAGAGCGAAAGAATTAGAAAGCGAAATTTATTTTGCTTCAGAACGTGTTGAAGAGGCATTTCCTTCAGACTTGCTGGGCGATTATCAACAACACAATAAAAAAACGGTTCAGCAAACTATTGCGGTACTTAATCAATATAGCGGTTTTACTATTTCTGAAGAACAAATAAGAAACGGACTTTTGAAAGTCGTAAAAAACACACATCTTCTAGGAAGATGGCAGCAATTAGGCACTTCGCCAAAAATTATTTGTGACACTGCGCACAATAAAAATGGACTGCAAATTGTAATGAATCAAGTTCAGAAACAAAATTTTAAAAAGCTTCACATTGTTTTAGGAGTCGTAAACGATAAGGATTTGGCTAGCATTTTACCTTTATTTCCAACTGAAGCCCAGTATTATTTTTGCAAACCGAATAATTTTAGAGGGCTAGACACCGAAACACTTCAAAACAAAGCTCTTTCTCATGGTTTAAAGGGCGTAACATACGAATCAGTTGCAGTTGCTTATCAAAGCGCCGTTAAAGCGGCTTCGACAGCTGATTTCATTTTTATTGGAGGAAGTAATTTTGTAATTGCCGAAATACCGAATTTGTAATGCTGCTTATCCAAAAAACTCAACACAGCATAACCACACTATTATGTTTTTGTTTCATAAAATAGGATTAAATATTAAATTCAATTAAAAAGCACAAAAAACAAAGGAGTAAAAATCTAGTTGTCAAGGCACTAAAAAATAATTTTAATTTTTATTTAAAAATGTTTTGCATATCAATAAAACTGCCTTATATTTGCACTCGCAATCACAAAATGATAGCAACCTAGTAAAATAGGGCGATTAGCTCAGCTGGTTCAGAGCACCTCGTTTACACCGAGGGGGTCGGGGGTTCGAACCCCTCATCGCCCACAGAATTACAACCTCTAAAGTCATTTGATTTTAGAGGTTTTTTTTTGAAACAAAATACAATTACTCCTGTAGCACTTCAACTATTTTTAGGATAAAAACCCCCACGGCAGCAAGCTTAATTTTATTATCTAATTCAGTAAATTTTAGCACTTATAGTTCGCAAGCTTAAAACCCTACGACCCCCTACGAACAGCCCTTTCAACCCTTGATTTTAAGTCTTTTTAAAATTTAAAAAACTGCTGATAGATCTAAAAAAAATACTACTTTAGTTGCTAATTTCAATATGTAAATTATTTGCGCAATTTAACAAGTACTAACAAAACTAGAAATAAAATTACCTCCATAATAAAGCGCTTTCAGCATATTGATCCCCTTAAAATCAAACACTTAAACTAATTCCTAACGGGACAAATTTATAAAATTTACGTTTTCAAAAAAGATCTGATCGAAATAGTAATTCAAATTTATTATTCTACAAACATGCAACGTTTAAATAAGTACCAAATTTACTTTAATTTCAGCACCGCTTGTGGCACATCTTTTACAATACAATACAATAAACGAACAAAGAGCATATAATATGACCGACTTTTTTAGCCACCTATTACACGAATTTAAATTACCACTTGATAATCCTGTGCTAATTTTTTCATTAATACTTTTCATTATTCTTTTATCTCCCATTCTACTTAAAAGACTAAATATTCCTGGCATTATAGGATTAATTATTTCCGGAGTTGTGATCGGTCCTTACGGACTGAACATTCTGGAAAAAAACTCAGCAGTTGATCTGTTCTCAACAATTGGATTATTGTACATCATGTTTATTGCAGGTCTTGAACTTGACATGAATGAATTTAAATCCAATCGAAATAAAAGCCTGTTATTCGGACTATTTACCTTTATCGTCCCTTTAGGATTAGGCTTTCCGGTTTGCTTTTACTTTCTAGAATATGATTTTAACGCAAGCTTACTAACCGCGAGCATGTTTGCCACACATACACTTGTAGCCTATCCGATAGTTAGTAAACTCGGTGTCTCAAAAAACCAAGCAGTCGCCGTCACTGTTGGAGGTACCATTTTAACCGACACCGCTGTATTAATCATCTTAGCGGTGATAATGAGCAATAGTCAAGGAAACCTAAATCAAGCCTTTTGGATTAAGTTAACCGTTTCACTTGCCATTTTCTCAGCTATTATGTTTCTCATCATTCCGAGAATTGCAAAATGGTTTTTCCGAAAACTTGAAAGTGAAAAGCACTCACATTATATATTTGTATTGGCCGTAGTTTTCTTTGCAGCGTTTTTAGCAGAAGTAGCCGGCGTAGAACCAATCATTGGAGCATTCGTTGCTGGACTAGCTTTAAACAAACTAATTCCTCATTCTTCTGCATTAATGAACCGAATAGAGTTTATCGGCAACTCTTTATTCATTCCGTTTTTCTTAATAAGCGTAGGAATGCTTGTTGATATTAGCGTTATTTTAAGTGGTCCAGTAGCACTTATTGTAGCCGCAACCCTAACTGTTGTCGCTTTATTTGGAAAATGGTTTGCCGCATTGTTTACGCAGCAAATTTTTAAATACTCAACCGCACAACGTCAACTTATATTTGGTTTAAGCAGCGCACATGCCGCGGCAACACTTGCGGTAATTTTAGTAGGCTATAAAGCTGGAATTCTAGATGAGAATATATTAAACGGAACCATTATACTTATTTTGGTGACCTGTATTGTAGCTTCGTTTGTTACCGAAAAAGCAGCTAAAAAAATCCTAATTGAAAGTGAACATGATAATACTGATTTAATAGTTAGCCACAACGAGCACGTATTATTACCAATAGCAAATGTGGATAGTATTGAAAAATTATTGGAATTTTCTATTTTCATCAAAGATAAAAAATCACCAAATCCAATTTCAATTCTTTCGGTTGTTTCTAATAATGATGAAGCAGAAATAAATATTTTAAAAGCCAGAAATAAACTTGAAGAATTTGTAAAGCAAGCTTCTGCATCCGAAACAAATGTCAACATAATTACAACCATTGATCACAACCCGACAAGTGGTATTTCACGTATTTCTAGAGAAATTATGGCCGACATTATTATTCTCGGATGGCCTAGAAAAATTGGATTTATCGACAAATTAATTGGCGACAAAGTAGAAGGCGTTTTGAGCAATACAGACAAGACAACTTTTGTATGCGATCTTGAAAAACCTTTAGTAACTCATAAAAGAATTATTATAGCCGTTCCGCCTTTAGCCGAACATGAAAATGGCTTCGAGCATTGGTTAACTAAAATCGCCATTTTAGCGCAAGAATTAAGCATATCAATTCAACTGTTTTGCAACGAAGCGACTGAGAGAGCCATTGCCAAGGTACTAAAGTCAGCAAAATTAAGTGCATCAATCGTTTTTAATCCGTTTAGCGACTGGGATGATTTTCTTATTCTAGCAAGAAACGTGCGAGAAGACGATTTGTTTGTATTGATTTCGGCCCATAGAGGAGCGACCTCTCACCTATCAGTATTAGAAAATTTACCCAATAAACTCGAAAAACACTTCCCTTTCAATAATAAAATTGTAGTGTATCCCCAGCAATTCAATCGTAATTTAATACGAGAACGATATGAAAATATTTCCTCAGAACCGCTATCTAAAGGAATTGAGACGATACAAAAGTTGGGAAAAGAATTTGGAAATATTTTTAAGAAGTAAATTCAAAAAAAGTAAACCAGTAAAATCAACTGAATAACTGAATCATTCATTCATATAAAAGTGCTTCAGTTGTTGCAATTAAAAATTGTATTCTAATTTTTCCTGAAATAATATCTTAATGTTTAGTCAGAAAACGAAATGACGTTAGCATCAGCGTTAATATTGAACGGTCAGACAAGCGCAATACGCAGCAATACAGTTTTAATTGAAAAAAAAACACTATCTCTTTCAAAAAACAATTTAAAAATTACTTTAGTAACCAAATCGAGTGATCACCAGGTCTTGGCAAGCGCTTTAAAGCCAATTCACAACTAAGAAGCACAATGTCGCTCCAAGCAGATTTGACACAGCAACGCAGAAACAAATCGATTTCTCTAACAGCATTAAATTATTTATTCCGACGATAATAACTTTCTACTTTCCCCCTTAAATCGAACCACAGGGTAGTTAAAAATTTAACAATAAAAAAGCCCGAACTTTACAGAACGGGCTTTATAAAATATAATCGCAGTTATTATGCTTCGAATGGAAGGATAGAAACGTATGATTTATTGTCTCTTTTCTTTTGGAACTTAACAATACCAGGAACTCTTGCATGTAAAGTATGATCTTTACTAATGTAAACGTTTTCACCTGGGTTATGTTTAGAACCTCTTTGTCTTACGATGATGTTCCCAGCAATAGCAGCTTGACCACCAAAAATCTTAACACCTAAGCGTTTTGATTCTGATTCTCTACCATTCTTCGAACTACCGACACCTTTCTTGTGAGCCATGATGTTTTAGTTTTAATATTGTTATTATTCTTTAGTATCTTCTTTTTTAGCTTTTGGAGCTGCTTTTTTAGCCTTTGGAGCTGGAGCTGCTTCATCTTTAGCTACTGGTTCAGCTGCTTCTTTCTTTGTAGCTGCTTTTTTAGTTCCACCAGTGGTAATACCAGAAATTTGGATTTGCGTCAAGTACTGACGGTGTCCATTTTTCTTTTTGTAACCTTTTCTTCTTTTCTTTTTGAAAATAATTACTTTATCACCTTTTAAGTGTTGTAACACTTTAGCTTCTACAGAAGCACCTTCTATAGCTGGGGCGCCTAAAGTTATGGTTCCGTTATCATCTAACAAAAGAACTTTTGCAAATGAAATTGCATCTCCTTCTTTGTCAATCAAACGGTTCACATAAACCTTTAAGTCTTTGCTTACTTTAAATTGTTGCCCTGCTATCTCTACGATTGCATACATATCAAATTGTTTTAATAATTTTAAGGTTGCAAATATACAATTAAAAATTTATGATACAATCGCTAATTACAAAATAATTAGAAAACTTACAACACCGATGAAAAACAGCTCATTACATTAAAACTGTTTTACGAAACACATGTTAAAAATATCGGAAAAAACACCGAAAAATTAAGTTTCAAAACAAAAAAAACTACTTTTGAGGTAACATTAAAGCACTATTAAGTACTAATTAAGTTAAAACTAATTTTATTAACCTTCTATGAAAAAAACAATAATGGTTTTAGGCGCATCACTTCTACTTGGCGGAATCGCTTCGGCTCAAAAGGTTGCTTTTGAGGAATACGATTTAGATAACGGAATGCATGTTATTTTGCACAACGATCCATCAGCTCCCGTAGTTATTACATCAGTTATGTATCATGTGGGATCTAAAGATGAAAATCCAGATCGCACTGGAGTGGCTCATTTTTTTGAACATTTATTATTCGAAGGAACCAAAAACATTCAAAGAGGAGAATGGTTTAAAATTGTAACTGCAAATGGCGGAGTTAACAATGCCAATACTTCAGACGACAGAACCTACTATTACGAAGTTTTTCCTTCTAACAACCTAGAGTTGGGATTATGGATGGAATCAGAACGTCTATTACACCCTGTAATCAATCAAATTGGTGTCGATACCCAAAATGAAGTCGTTAAAGAAGAAAAAAGATCTCGATACGACAATAGACCGTATGGTAATATTTTTACTGTGGTCAAAGAAAAAATGTTCGAAGTACACCCGTACCGCTGGACCACTATTGGTTCGATGGAACATTTAGACGCTGCCACCTTGGAAGAGTTTAAAGCTTTTAATAAAAAATTCTATACTCCTAATAATGCAGTTTTAGTAATCGCTGGAGATTTTGACACTAAAAAAACTAAAGAATGGGTCAAAAAATACTTTGGCGTAATTCCGCGTGGCGAAAACATAGTTAAGAAAACATATGAAGAAAAGCCAATTACCGAAACTATTACAGCTACATACGAAGATCCAAACATACAGCTTCCGATGTTAGTGACTGCTTATCGTACCCCTTCTATGAAAACAAGAGATGCTCGAGTTCTAGATCTTATCTCTTCGTATTTAAGTGATGGAAAAAGCTCTAAATTGTACAAAAAAATTGTAGATCAAGAGAAAAAAGCGTTACAAATTGGAGCTTTCGGATACAATCAAGAAGATTATAGTATGTATATTTTGTACGGAATTCCGATGGGAAAAACGACTTCAAAAGAACTCTTGAGCGAAATTGACGGCGAGATTGCAAAAATTCAAACGGATTTAATTTCTGAAAAAGATTTTCAAAAATTACAAAATAAATTCGACAACAATTACGTAAACGCCAATTCTAGTGTAGAAGGAATTGCAGAAAACTTAGCGAGTTATTACCTTTTGTACGGTGACGTTAATTTGATCAATACCGAAATTGATATGATTCATTCGATTACGAGAGAGGAAATAAGAGAAGTAGCCCAAAAATACTTGAATCCAAATCAACGATTGGTTTTAGATTATGTACCAGCAACAGCAAAAACACAAAACTAAGCTTCGAAACATGAAAAAAATAACACTATTAATATTAGCACTGACTATTACAGGAATGATGCAAGCACAAGACAGAACACAACCTAAACCAGGACCTTCGCCAAAAGTAAATATCAAAAAACCAGAAAGTTTTACGATGGCAAATGGCATGAAAGTCATGGTTGTTGAAAATCATAAATTACCGCGAGTAACTTTTAATTTAACGATTGACAATCCTCCTTTTGTAGAAGGAAATAAAAAAGGAGTTGCCGAATTAACGAGCGCCATGATTGGCGACGGAACTCAAAAAACTGACAAAGACACTTTTAACGAAGAGATCGACTTTTTAGGAGCAAGTATCAACTTTAATTCGCAAGGAGCCAATGCCAATGCTTTATCAAAATACAGTAAAAGGGTTTTAGAGCTACTTGCTGAAGGTACTTTACAACCAAAATTCACTCAAGAAGAATTTGATAAAGAAAAAAATAAAATTATCGAAAGCTTAAAAGCCGACGAGAAAAGTGTTCCAGCAATCTCCAATAGAGTAACTGATGCATTGGCTTACGGCTTACATCATCCGTTTGGCGAATTTATTTCTGCAGCAACGATTAACAATGTTACTCTTGCCGACGTTCAAAATAATTACGCGACTTATTTTGCTCCAGAAAACGCTTATTTAATTATAATTGGAGATGTAAAATATAAAGATGTAAAGGTTGAAGTAGAAAAACTTTTTGGCGCTTGGAAAAAATCAACTATTCCAACTCAAACTTATGCAAGTCCAGCAAATGTTGCAAAACTAGAAATTAACTTTGTCGATGTTCCTAACGCCGTTCAATCTGAAATTGCTGTAGTGAACACGGTTAAATTAAAAATGAACGATCCTGACTTTTTTGCAATTGTAATTGCGAATCAAATTTTAGGAGGAGATTTTAATAGTTACTTAAATATGAACTTGAGAGAAGCCAACGCGTGGACTTATGGCGCAAGTTCTTCTATTGGAAGTAGCAAATACGATTCAAAATTCATCGCAAAGTCGGCTGTTAGAAATGCAGTAACGGATAGCGCTGTCGTTGAATTCATGAAGGAAATTAAAAAAATTAGAACAGAGAAAGTTGACGAAACCAATCTTAAAAATGTAAAAGCAGGTTATATCGGTCGATTTGTAATGCAAGTTGAAAAGCCACAAACAGTTGCCCGTTATGCATTGAACATTGAAACAGAAGATTTACCAGCAGATTTCTACGAGAAATACATTCAGACCATCAATGCCGTTACAGCCGATGATATTTTGCGCGTTGCCAACAAATACTTTTTGATGGACAATATGCGTATTGTTATTGCTGGAAAAGGAAGTGAGGTTTTACCAGGTTTAGAAAAACTAAACATCCCGATTAAATATTACGACAAATATGCAAATCCTACCGAAAAGAAGGTAGCTACAAAAGAAGTACCCCAAGGAGTAACAGCTAAAAGTATTTTTGAAAAATACATTAATGCTATTGGTGGCGAAAAAAACATTGTAAAAGTAAAAACGATTGCGATGTTTGGAACAACTACTATTCCGCAAGCGCCATCTCCATTAGATTTTACCTCAAAAATTGACGCAAAAGGAAAATCGATGGTAGAATTGAATATGGGAACAATGAACGTGATGAAGCAAGTGGTAAATGAAAAAGAAGCGTACGTGATGCAACAAGGACAGCGCATGAATTTTGAAGGTGCGGTTTTAAAAGACATGCAAAATAGTGCTAAGCCTTTTGAGGAGTTAAATCTTGCTAAAAGAACAGACTTAAAGGTAGACCGAATAGAAGCAGTTAACAATGCTGATGCTTACGTAATACAGAACGGAAAGTCAACTTATTTTTACAGCACTACAACTGGTTTAAAAGTTGCTGAAACAAAATTGATTGACCAAGGCGGAAAAGAAGTTCCCGTAACCACCAATTTTGGTGATTACAAAGAAGTCAAAGGCGTTAAATTACCTTTTAATATGATTCAGAATGTTGGTTTTGAATTAGACATTAAAATGAAAGAAGTAAAAGTAAATGAAGATGTGGCGGATGCCGATTTTAAATAAGCATGTGCAATGGTACAAAAAAAGCTGTCTTCGGACAGCTTTTTTTATTTCGTATTGTTTCTGAAAATGATTAAAAAAATCCGAACGCACGATTATTTTCGTGCAGACAAAAACACACCAAGTAAAACGACAAGAGCACCAAGCAATTGATATGGCGACAATAATTCTCCATCAAAAAATCCCCAAAAACAAGCAACAATTGGGATAAGATAGGTTACTGAAGTAGCAAAAACCGGTGATGACATTTGTATCAATTTAAAAAAGATAATGTTCGCAATTCCTGTTCCCACAATACCAAGTATTAAAATAAAAAACAACGAATGTTGCACTTCTGCTACGTCAACAACTTCGCTGAAATTTGTGGTTAAAAGAACAATAGAAGCTGGCACTACCAAAATTGTAAAATTTCCAGTTGTGATGCTCAATGAATTCAAATCAGATAAGTATTTCTTAATTAAATTTACATTTAACGCATAGCAAAAACAGGCAATTAACACCAATAAAGTGTAGTAGTAATTTTGGTCAGGATGATTCATTGCTCCGCTAAAAACTAATAAACCACTACCAATTAAACCAATAAAAACGCCTATTATTTGTCGTCGTTGCGCCATTATTCCAAACACTAATACGCCAAGCACTAAAGTAATAAGTGGCGTAAGCGAATTTAAAATTCCTGTAGTCGAACTATCGATCTCTGTTTCGGCAATCGCAAAAAGATAAGCTGGCAAAAAAGTACCTAGCACAGAAGTAATAGCAATATATTTCCACTGTATGCGCTGAATTTTAGCTAAACTTCTAAATCCAATTAAAAGCAAAAATAAAGCTGCAAAAATAATTCGTAGTGAACCAACTTGCAACGCCGACAAACCAACTAACCCTTTTTTTATTAATATAAAGGAGCTTCCCCAAATTAAGGAAAGTATAAAAAGATAGACCCATTTTAATTGTTTCGCATTCATCCTGTTTAATTTGCTGCAAAAGTGTAATAATTTTTGTGATTTAGCTCTAATTTTTGCATATTTTTGCTAGTGAGTAACATCAAAAAATTAATCTAAATAAATCATGAAAAACATTAAATCACTTGCGGCTTTAGCTATAATGAGTATTTTTTTTATCGATTGCAAAAAGAACGAGTCTGAAAAAATAAGTCCTAAAAAAGAAGTTACAGAAGCAGCAATAATTAAAAAAGCAGTAGCTCCCGAAAACTTACAAACTGCTAGTTTTGAAATCGAAGGAATGACTTGCGCTGTGGGTTGTGCCAGAACTATAGAAAAAGAATTAGTTGCAATGGAAGGAATTCAAGAAGCGACAGTTGATTTTGATACCAAAACCGCTACCGTAAGTTTTGATAAAAATCTTCAAAACCCAGAAAGCTTAACTAAAGCAGTTCAAGCAAGCGCAGATGGAAAAACGTATAAAGTTTCAAACTTAAAATCGTAATTTGACTTACACTATTATATAAAAATATCCGCTAAATGCGAATATCTTTTTTTACTTCCACTTTAAAGTTTCCATTAAACGCTTCATGTCGTTTTGAATGTAACTTGCTGCAGGCATGATTGAATCGAAATTGGGCTTTGCGTAAAAATAAACTGAACCTGTTATAAAATGTTTGGTACTATCAGTTACGTAAAATTGCGAATTGGTAGCGGCATTTCCATCCACTTGGTAAAACATACCATACACTTTTTTACTTGGATTAAGATAAGGTTGCTCTAAAATATCATCTGCTTTTATCACGTGCTCAAAGGTAAGCTTTTGAGCATCGCGAAGTAGTTTGTCTATATTTCCAGAAACGGGCTTATACGTTAGATAAATAGTCGCCTTCATCTTTGGATACGTAATTGCAAAACCACAATCTTTTTCCCCCTTAATAATAGCATCGTTATTCATTTCAAAACTAAAAGGACATTGATTTTCAAACGAAACGTATTTGGCAACAGGATAATCCAGTCGCAAATAACTTGCTGGTTTTGGCAAAACATCATCTTTGCAACTAGAAACAGTGGTTACTAATCCCAAAAAAGCAAGAATCAAAAAGCTGTTTTTAATCAATTTCATTAGTCAATCGTTACTTTAATTTGTTTTACTCTTTTTTTATCTACTGTTTCTATCGTAAAGAGACAGTTCTCGTAGGCGATTTTTTGACCTTTCTTCGGAAAATTTCCAATAATTTCTAAAATAAAACCAGCCAAAGTTTCGGCTTCGCCTTTTTTATCCTCAAAAATATCTTCGTTTACATCTATAATTCGATAAAAATCTTTTAGGTTTATTTTTCCTTCAAATAAAAAGTTTTTCTCATCAATCTGTGAAAAGTTAATGCTCTCATCGTCAAATTCATCGCTAATATCACCCACAATTTCTTCTATAACATCTTCTAAAGAAACTAAGCCTGAGGTTCCTCCGTATTCATCAACTACAATTGCCAAGTGACTTTTCATGCTCTGAAAATCTTTAAGCAAATTGTCTAATTTTTTATTTTCAGGAACAAAAAAGGGAGGTCGAATTAAAGTTTGCCATTCAAAATCTTTTTTATCAATATGTGGCAATAAATCTTTGACAAACAATACGCCTTCAATTTGATCGATATTATCTTTATAAACTGGAATACGCGAATAGGTTTTATCAATAATTTTATGATAAATCTCCCCAAAAGTTTCTTCGATATCCAACGCAAAAATATCAATTCGCGGACTCATTACTTGTTTGGTATCTGTATTTCCAAAAGAGACAATTCCTTCTAAAATCTTTTGTTCTTCGGTTGATGTTTCATCAGAATCAGTTAATTCTAAAGCTTGAGACAATTGATCGATCGAAAAATTAGATTTCTGTTTCCCCAGTTTGTTGTGCAAATAAATGGTCGTCCAACGCATTGGAATACTTAAAGGCGACAAAATTTTATCCAAAAAAGCCATTGGGTAAGCGACTTGTTTAGCAAATTTAATATTATTACGACTTGCGTATACTTTTGGTAAAACCTCACCAAACAACAAGATTAAAAAAGTAACTAAAATTACTTCTAATATAAATTTAAGAATTGGCGACTCGATGGCGCTAAAGATATTTTTTCCCACAAAAGAGAACAAAATCACAATTGCAATATTGATAAAATTGTTGGAAACTAAAAGCGTAGCGAGTAATTTTTTGGGTTTTTCTAAAAGATTGGCAATAATTTTTCCTTTAGATTGATTTTCTTGTGTTGCTTCCTCGATATCTTTCTGCGAAAGCGAAAAAAGCGCGACTTCGGCACCAGAAACCAAAGCCGAAAAAAATAGTAAAATAACTATTCCGACAAATCCAATGACAATATTAGGATCTACAATTGTTGCAAGGTACAAACTGGGCTCTGGGTCCAAATTAAAAAAGATTAGTTAAACAATTAAAATGGCAAATCGTTAATAGGCAAACCATTATTTGAAGCGTCAAAGTTAGTGTTTTTTGGCAATTCTGTAACTTGATTTTGCTTATTGCTTTCATTCTCTTTTTTGGTAGACAAAAAAGTAAATTCTGTAACCTGAATTTCAACCGTATTTCTAGTCACACCATCTTCACCTTGCCACTGACGCGATTTAATTCGACCTTCTACATAAATTTTATCTCCTTTAGACAAATATTTTTCACAAATTTCGGCAGCCTTATTGCGAACCACCAAATTGTGCCACTCGGTCGACGTTATCTTTTCGCTAGTTGATTTATTAATATACACTTCATTGGTTGCCAACTGAAACCGTCCAATGCAATTGCCTCCTTCAAAATAATGCATTTTTATATCCTCGCCTAAATGGCCTATCAACATTACTTTGTTTAACGTTCCGCTCATGGTATTTAAGGTGTTTTACCAAAGATACATTTTTTTAAAAACAATAGTAAAGCGTTTCCAAAAAATTATGAATGACAATCGGGAACGGAATTTTTTTTAAAATTTTTAAAATAAAGGAGCAAATATTGAAGTGAAAATTTATTGCTAGTAGAGTACACGGGTGTAGTTTTCTTCTCTTTTGAAAATTAAAATGAATACGAAAAACCCGTGGTAACAAATCCTGCAAGAGAACTGTACTGTTGTGCTTCAAAATAAAAATCACTATTATTTACTCGTAAGCGGGTATTATTATCTCTAATATTTAATATGTTCACGCCTCTTAACATAAATTTCCAATCTTTAATTGAATAAGTAATGCTTGGATTCAATTCAAAAACATCTTTCTGCTTTGAATTAGCGGAATCAAAATGAATAATTTTACTTTCTAAATCCCAATTTAATTTATCTTTAAAAACCACACCATTGAATGCGAATAAAGCAGCTACTGTGTTTAGTTGACTTTTTTCTTTATTCGAATCATTTACGGAAGAATTCACAAGGTATTCTACACCTAAACTGACATTAAAGTCATTGGACTTAAAATAAGACAAAAGAGTAACATCCAGTTTAGTTTGATTCGTACCGAAAGTTGTCGCGTTAGAATTAATAAAGGATTCTCTTTTCGAAAAAGATTGTAGTGTTTCTAATTTAGCCGACCAAGGAATACTTTTTAATTTTTTTTCGATTGTGAAAAACAAATATTTTGAATTATCCAAATCGATATAATCATATTCTCTAATGCTTATGTTTTCAGAATTAAAAGTATTAAAACCAACATCTGTTATTTTATCCGTATAAACCAAAAAACGACCTTATGCCAGTACGTGAACTAGAATACGAACCGTTTAATGTAATTGTGTTTTTAGGTAAAATTGAATTATAAAACACATTCTTACTTCTAAAAACCGTTCTATAGTCTTCTATCAGCATACCTGTTATAACTTTATCTATAGTCACGTTTGAAAAATCTCTTTTATAGTTTAAATTAATATTTATTTCATTTGAAACTTCATAAGAAAAATTAGCAGATGGCAAAAATACCAAGTTATCGGCTCTTTTAGAATTGTGTTCAAACTGAACATACTCTAAGCGAGCACCTAGAGCATAATTAAATTTATAAATTTTCTTTTTACTAAAATTAACGCCCAAATAATTGTTGGTTCTTACCAAATTTAGCTCAGTACTAAATTGCGGATTCAAGTCATCTATAAAATTATTAAAAGAATCGTTTTTAAGTGAAGAACCCGCATTTAAAATTAAAGTTCCAAATTCATTCTTTATTCGCAACTTAGAGTTCACTCCTAAAGAATTATTGTAACCATCAGTTCTTTGATTGATTAAGAAATCTTCATTAAATTTTAAATTAAAAAAAGGCTGATTAGCAGTAATATTTAAATGTTTGGTAAAACTCGTGAAGTCGGCAAACAAATTATACTCGAAAAGAAATTTGTCATTCAATTTAATTTTGTGCGAAAAAAATTGACCAACACCCGTATCAACGTTATTTTTACTATCATCAAAATTGGCCTGGTTAGTAGCTAATATCGTACGAACAAGATTAATTCGCTTATTCGCGCTGTAATTTACAGCTAAGACGTAATTAAAATAATTATTTTCATTTGGCTTATACTCATAACTGATTTTATTTGTACTAAAGAGGGATTTACCAGCAATACTTGAATTTTTATCAATTATAATATCAGTAGTAGAAAAAAAGTTTTGCTTGGCTTGCAGAAACTCCGATTGCTTAATATAATTTAACATTGAAGAATACTTGACCTTGCTCGTTTTAGAAATTTTGTCACTAAAATTGACAGAATAAAACTGAATGTCTTTAGCATTAACATTATCAGTAGCAAACAAAAAAGAAGGCACGTCTTCGTCAACAGTTATAGAACTGGATGAGTTCTCACTAAACAACTCATTTTGAATCCCTTTTTTAAGCTCTAAGTAGTCAGTTACTGTAAAAGCCGGATTGTTTGTGTTATTGACATCTGTAATAACATTCACCTTTATTTTACCACCAAAATTATAGATAGTGTTGTGCTGTCTGTAACTTTTCTTATAACCATATTCTTGGCTAACATCACCTTTAATAGTGTTTTTATACTGATTCTTTAGAGAAAGGTTTAGTGCTGTTCGCTTATTATTGTCAAATCCTGTAATAGAAGATAAATTTTTAAAATTCTTAAGGATTTCAATCTTTTCAATCATTTCCGATTTAAGATTTTCTGTAGCTAGTTGATGTTGAGTTCCAAAAAACTCATGGCCATCAATCAACACATCATCAATTTTTTTTCCTTGATATCTTATCTTACCATTTTTATCGATACTGAGTCCAGGTAATTTCTTTATTACATCTTTTAGTTTCTGCTCGGACCCATTGAGCAATCTTTTGAGATTAAAAGTTATTGTATCGTTCTTTTCATTAACATCACGAAAATCAGCTTTGATCACAACCTCTTTCATGGCTACAACCTCATTTTTTAAAATAATGTTTTTCTCAATAATTGAACGATTGCCATCAGTGCTAAATTCAAAAACAACTGGCTTATATCCCAAAAAACTTGCCTTGAGTAGAAAAATTTTAGTTTCAGCATCAGGACAAACCAATTCAAATTGTCCCAAATTATTGGACTGTTTGAAATCAATAAGTACATTATCCAGTTTATTATACAATCGTACATTTACAAGTGACACTGGATTTTGCAATGAATCTTTTATTGTTCCTTTAATAGTGGTTTGACTTTGAATTTGGAGAAATGAAAAAATAAAAAAAAACAATATGATTCGCATAAATGGTATAGCCTATTTTATAATAATCGTAGATCTGGTAGTGGTTGTATTTCCATTTACTGTAGTTGTAGAACTCGATTTCAATTTACTTACTTTCTCTTTTACGAAACTCTCTACTTCCGCCATGGTAACGGTTTCTTTTGGTGTTTCGGGTTTTACTATTATTATTGGATTTTCATCAATTTTCACACTAGTGGCTACAAACTCAATTCCTCCTGTGCTTAGATATAATATGAGCCCCGGAAGTCCATCAAATTTTTCCGGACCTGCACTTATCGCAATATCTTCAGTAAACCAAGCTGTAAAAAAATAACCAAACGCATCAGATGTAGCTTTTTTACAAGTGAAACCATTCATTTCTTTAGTTTCATTGGTGATTTGCCAATTCCAATTTAGTAAATGATCTTTACCAAAGAAATCTTTATTGCCATTAAAAAACTTAAAGAGTAGTTCATTACCAGCTATATCTTTATAGTAGTATTTCTCCTTTGTTTTGTCTGTTATTCTATAAGTAGCAGTATTTTTATGAACTCCCCCTCCATCATTTGTTTCATTCGCAATTTCATTTACTGAATTTTCGGTATTTTTCGTTTGGGAACTATTTTCATAAAGCGAAATTCCATTCTGATATTTTAAAGTATAATTATACGATGCTAAAATATGCTTTCTAGCAAATTCCGGTGTAGCTTCCAGCTTTTCTTTACTGATAATTCTTTTTTCCGAATAATTCACTGTAACTGCTTGAGAATATCCTATTAAAGACAGGAAGAAGAAAAATACTAAATGTTTTATTTTCATTTTATTTTTATTATTAAAAGCAAATTGTTTCTAAAAAACAATTTGCTTTTTGGTTTAGTTTAAAAAATTAAGTAGCAGATTTAATAACAAGTTGTTGTAGTTTCTACATCATATATTTCATGATAACCTTGCATATCATAACCCGATTCAACAAACCAATAATTTGTACGAGTAATACAGAAATCAACTAAAAGTTCTGAATCTCCGTCTTCTTCAGATAAGCTAACTTCTTTCGTGTTAATTTCTTTAATTTGATTGGGAATTAAAGTTTTTGTTCCTACCTCATTTGCACTAGCAAATAAAGAAACAGATAAAATGCAAATAAAAAAATGGTTCTTTTTACGTGATTTAAAAATTAAAGGTTAATTATTTTGGTATACCGTGGCGAAAATACGACAATAATAATTATAAAGATAAAAATCTTACAAATTAAATACAAAAAAGAATTCTTCACCTAAAAACAGTTCGCCTAAGCTATACGAAAAGCGTTTCTAAAAAATTATGAATCACAATCGGGAACGGAAATTTTTTAGCTTCTGCGATCGAAATACCATTTTCAATTGATTGACCAACGCGAATTTTCCAGAATTTAATATTAAGATGCTGATGTGATAATTTATGCATAATCGCTTTAGTATTCAATTCTTCTATACCTGTAATAGTATAATGACTAAAGAATTCATTTGTAAGCACTGTAGCAACAAACTCAAATTCCTTTTCCTCCTCAGTTTCCAAAAGCGGAAACTCGTATAAATTGTGCCAAATGCCTTTGGCTGTTCTTTGTTGCAAAATCGTATTGCCAAGCGTATCTTCTAAAATAAAATAATTAAAGAACCGATTGGTCACTTTCACCTTCTTTAATTTTACAGGAAGCACACCCACTTTATTTTTTTGCAAAGCCAAACAGCTCGAGTTAAAAACACAAATGGAACAATTTGGACTTTTAGGTACGCATTGTAACGCACCAAACTCCATTATCGCCTGATTAAAAATTGCGGGATTATCTTTGGGCATCAATTCAAAAGCCAATGCGGCAAATTCCTTTTTAGCACCAGCATTGGCAATATCGGTTTCTATATCAAAATAACGCGATAAAACCCGGAACACGTTTCCGTCAACCACAGGAACAACTTCATTATAGGCGAAAGAAGCAACGGCTGCCGCCGTGTACTCTCCTACTCCCTTCAATTGCAAGAGTTCTTTATAAGTTGCCGGAAAAACTCCATTTAACTCGGTTGCTATATATTTTGCGGTGTAATGCAAATTGCGCGCTCTAGAATAATAACCTAAGCCTTGCCACAACTTAAGTACTTGCTGCTCCTCTGCAGCAGCCAAGTCAAAAATGGTTGGGAAAGCGGTTGTAAATGACATGAAATAAGGCATTCCTTGCGCTACACGCGTTTGCTGCAACATAATTTCGGAGAGCCAAATAGGATAAGGATTGGTGGTATTTCGCCATGGCAAATCACGTTTGTTTTGTAAATACCACTTTATAAGCAATTTAGAAAAATTCATTATTAATTATTAGACCACAAAAGTAAAAGTTTATGTTATTAAAATTTAACGATTTAGCTTGAATTATTGTTTTTTTAATTGTTATATTTGCACACTCAAAAAAAATAGTACACCATTTATAAATACGAAAGAAAATGACGAAAGCAGATATCGTAGCGAAAATTTCAGAGAGATTAGGACTTGAAAAAGGAGATGTTCAAGCAACAGTTGAAACATTTATGGAAGAGGTTAAATCTTCTTTAGAAACTGGAGACAATGTTTATTTAAGAGGCTTCGGTAGTTTCATCGTAAAAACAAGAGCTGAAAAAACAGGAAGAAATATTTCTAAAAATACCACGATCAAAATCCCTGCTCACAACATTCCTGCGTTTAAACCTGCAAAAGTTTTTGTAGAAGGAGTAAAAATAAATAACGAAGCAAAATAACACTATTAATTAATCATAAAATCGATACGATATGCCAAGTGGTAAAAAAAGAAAGAGACATAAGGTAGCTACGCACAAAAGAAAGAAAAGAGCGAGAGCTAACCGTCACAAAAAGAAAAAGTAGTTTTAAACTACTTTTTTCTTTTTAAACGTTCATTGAAATCGAAAGTTAGTATTCGCCCGTCAGTAATAAGTCTTCAGTTCGCTGATCACTTTAAACTGTTTGTTGCAAGCTAATTTTCCCCGGGTTCAATACCTGTTAAAATATTGTTTAATCCATCCTTACAATTCAGTCACGAGTTATAAGTTAGGAGTTATGAGTTGTAAAACTGAAAACTAAAACCTAAAACTGAAAACTAAAAAGTTCGGATAAAAATTTACAGTGTGAATAAAGAATTAATCATTAGATCTAGTTCTGAAGCCGTAGATTTTGCCTTATTAAAAGATGGAAAACTAATTGAATTACACAAGGAAGAAGAGAAAAGCAACTTTCAAGTTGGTGATATTTTTATCGCCAAAATACGAAAACCAGTTGCCGGACTTAATGCTGCTTTTGTAAATGTAGGCTTCGAAAAAGATGCCTTTTTACATTATCACGATCTAGGTCCTAACTTAGCTTCCCAACTGAAATTCATAAAACTTGTAAGCGCAGGTAAATTAAAAGATTTCTCCCTAAAAGCTTTTCAGTTTGAAAAAGAAATTGACAAAGACGGTATCATAACTGATATCTTAAGTGCCAATCAATCTGTTTTAGTTCAAGTTGTCAAAGAACCAATATCAACCAAAGGACCAAGAATTAGCGCTGAGCTTTCTCTTGCCGGACGTTTTATTGTGTTAGTTCCATTTTCTGACCGTGTTTCTATTTCACAAAAAATAGAAGACAAAAAAGAAAAAGACCGTCTTAAAAAACTTGTTCTATCAGTCAAACCAAAAGGATTTGGTGTTATTGTTCGCACAGTAGCCGAAGGCAAAAGTACAGTAGAATTAGAAAAAGATTTGCAGAACCTGCTAGGCAGATGGACTGCAATGTGTAAAAAATTACCTACTGCTCATCATCCATCCAAAGTATTAGGAGAACTCAATAGAGCGTCTTCAATATTAAGAGATGTTTTCAACGATACCTTCAGTGGTATTCAGATAGATGACGAAGAGTTGTACCATCAAACGAAGGAATATTTGCAAGAAATTGCACCTTCCAAACAATCGATTGTAAAGTTTTATCAATCAAACGACACTCCAATTTTCGAGAAATACAACATTGAGAGACAAATCAAAACTTCATTTGGCCGTACGGTTTCTATGAGTAAAGGAGCTTATTTGATCATCGAACATACCGAAGCCTTGCACGTCATTGACGTCAACAGTGGTAACCGATCAAACAAAGCCACCAACCAAGAAGACACAGCTCTTGAAGTAAATATGATTGCAGCTGCCGAAATTGCCAGACAATTGCGTTTGCGTGATATGGGCGGAATCATAGTGATTGATTTTATCGATATGTCTAATCCAGAAAACAGGAAAGTTCTGTTCGACTTCTTGCGAGAAGAAATGAGCGACGATAAAGCCAAGCATAAAATCTTGCCTCCTAGTAAATTTGGACTTGTTCAAATTACTCGACAGAGAGTAAGACCCGAAGTAAACATTAAAACTAGAGAAGAAGATCCAAACAATGAAAATGGTGAAATTGAAGCACCAATTCAAATCATTGATAAAATCGCTCTTGATCTAGAACGAATTTTAAAAATCCACAAAAACGTCGTACTTAATGTACACCCGTTTGTGGCTGCATACCTCAGTCAAGGTTTTCCATCATTGCGTTCAAAATGGTTTTTTGAACACAAAAAATGGGTAAAAATCATACCACGTGACGCTTACACGTACTTAGAATATCATTTCTACGACAAACAAGGAAATGTTATCAAAGAATAAATAATAAAACCGCCTCTCGAAAGATTGGCGGTTTTTTTGTGTCTTTTTTGAAAATTTGAAGGAGCTATTTCCTGCTGTTCGCTGTATCTTTTTCGCCTTAAAGAAAGGCAAAAAAGGATGCCGCTTCTATCAGGGCTAGGATTTAGTGCTCAAATTATTAATCACTAACTACCTCAACTTTTCGGCTAATTTCATTTCCCAGTTCGTCCACTACAGTAATGTAATGAAACCCAGCACCCATCAAAATTGGCTTTTCGTGAAAAACTGCAGTTGCACCTTTATATATTTGATCTACATACCAAAATAATTGTTTCTCTCGATCAGAATAAGCAACTTTAAAAATTACTGGTTGCACCTCACTATTAAAATTCTTTGTTAGGTATATTTTACTACCCGATTTTGGATAAATAAAGTCCATAGCACCGGTTTGTGTTCCAATACAATCGTCTTTAAAAGGCGGCAAAGACACATATTCAATATGTTTACTTTTATAATACCAAGCCATAACGGGCGGCAAGATAAACCAATTCTTCACTATCATATTTTCGACACTTTCGCAACTACTATTAACCTGAAACTGCTGCGCTTTATCTAAATGGATCATTTTATGATACGGACAAACTGCAGTCGATTTTCCCTTTTTCGAAACCCATTGTTTGATTTTGGGACATCCGTCTTTCGCCAAATAACCACTTAATTTGCAAACTTCTACTTCAGCTAAATCTTTGTAAGGTGTTTCAAACCATCTTTGTCTTGGCAGCAAATTAAATACATCAAACAAAATAGGCGCTGCACTAGTGACTCCTGTTAAAGTTGGTCGTCCTTCGCCAGTTGCATTTCCGACCCAGACACCCACTACATATCTCGAATTGGTTCCTATTGCCCATGCGTCTCTGTTTCCAAAACTGGTTCCTGTTTTCCAAGCAATTTTTAAAGAGCTGTCATAAAATTTCCAAGACTCATCACCTTCTGGTCTATTTACTTCCTCCATGGCATTATAAGTCATCCAAATTGATCCGGCTCCCACAATATTCTTTTGACTCGATTCTTCTCCAAAATCGGTCTTAAAAGCAGTATTGTAATTTAGTTCCGCAAATTCATGCGTACGATACTTTCCATCATTTTTAGTAAAATAATTTAACGTGGACGACAAGCCTGCGTACGATCGGCATAAATCCCATAAATTACTTTCGGCGCCACCTAAAATAAGTGACAATCCATAATGATCCGCCGATTTATTGATATTACGCAACTTGAATTTCTGCAACTCTTCATAAAACTTATGTACGCCAAAATCTTGCAACATTAAGACAGACGGAATATTTAATGAACGAGACAATGCCCGATGCGCAGGAACCGCTCCATCGAAAGTTAAATTGTAATTCTGTGGTGTATAACCCGCTATTTGAGTAGGAACATCGGCAATTAAAGTGTTTGGCAAAATCTCGCCATCATCGAGCATCGCAGCATATAAAAAAGGTTTTAAAATACTTCCTGTGCTTCTGGCTGCCTCAATAATATCTACATCTTTTTGATGATCACGATCTGTTGGAGCATTGCCCACATAACTTATAATATCTCTATTTTGAACATCAATCACTAATATCGCCAAATTATGAACCTCATTTTGCTGGTATTGATTGTAGTAATACTTAGCAATTTGATTGACTCTGTTTTGTAACTCAAAATTGACTGTAGTTTCTACTCGTGTTCCTTTTGCATTTTTTGCCACACGTTCTAATAAGTGTGGTGCGATCTGAGGCAAATCAAAAGGTTTTTGCGGCAAAGGTTCCTCTATAGCCAATTCATACGTTTGCTCATCAATAATACTTTCGCTTTTTAACTTCAGTAAAAGTCTATTGCGTTTTGCTACTAGTTTAATTTGATTTTTACCTGGATAAATTAAACTTGGTGCATTTGGTAAAACCGCTAAAGTTGCGCTTTCAGCCCAAGACAATTGGTTCGATTGAACACCAAAATAACGCCAAGCAGCCATTTCTAAGCCGACCACATTACCTCCAAAAGGAGCATGAGCCGCGTACAGTTCGAGAATGTTATTTTTAGAATAACCCAATTCCAATCGAGTGGCCAGAATAAGTTCTATAACTTTTTCAAAATAAGATCTTCGTTTGCCTTTTCTAGACAATCGAATCACCTGCTGCGTTAATGTACTCCCCCCACGAACCACTTTGCCTGCTTTGCTGTTTTGTTGCATCGCATTGACCATTGCCACGGGATTAAACCCAGGATGTGTATAGAAATACTCATCCTCAAAATAAACGATACATTGTTTAAACTTATCTGGAACGCTATCGTGTGCCGGAAAACGCCATTGACCGTCTCCAGCAATCTTAGCGCCAAGCAATTCTCCTTCTCTACTTTCAATTACTGTAGAATAGGGCTCCTTAAACAAGGTTGATGGTAGCGAGAAATAATAAATCACTAACAGCACAAATACTATTAGTGATTTTATCTTATTTCTTTGTACCCAATTGATCAGTCGCTGTAAAAACGTTTTTAGGTGGTTTTTCAAAATCTATAATTCAAAACTATTACTTTACTACTTCAACCCAAAATCCTTTTGTTCTTGCCAAAAACGTATGATCGTACATTGCTTCACATTGCAATCCAGGCATATAATAATTCCCTAAATACGAAGCATTGAGCAATATCGTAAAGGTTTTAGCCTCGCCTGCTTTTAATCCGAAGTAAAAATTAGTTCGATCATCACGAATATCGATATAATCTGCCGTATTGTTCGTTGCTTCACCATAGTCGGTAAAGCGAGTGTTTACAATTTCAAAACCAGAAGGTAAGATTTGGGTTAGAGCTACATTTTCTAAACGCTCATTACTTTGATTTCTCACTTTAACTTCAGCAATAAACTCGGTTCCTTGTGCAATTTTCGAAACATCAATAACGCTGCCCTTTCTGTTTTTGAAAACAATTGCTGCAGCAAGATTACTCTGAATCACATTTTCTTGACCAATCGGTAAAATACCCGTATTTAACACTCGTATGTAAATAGTGTTCTTTTTGTTGTTTTTTAAAGTCAGACTGTTGGCACCATATTTTACCGCCAAGGTACGATCGGCCATTGATTTCCCTGTTTTTATCGTTTGCGCTTTACCCTCTTTACTAAATTGCAAATCGATTCCTTTAGGTCCATTATTCAGTGCAAATTTTGACATTGCATATAGCGAATACGCAGTAGTTTGCGTACTCATCCACTGATCACTTGCCATGCTCTTAGCTAGTTTTGTCGCCATTTCAAACGCTTTTTGTTTGAGATCTAACAATAGTAAAGTTTCTAACGCCATCGCTCTGTTTCGATCACTTGAGCCGTAATAGTAATGTTGATAACTACTTGAATCATCATCAATTTTACTACTTAAAAGTAACGATGTCGCCGCACTTTTTTGTCCTGCTAAAACATAGGCCGCTGCCAATCGTAATTTTGTTTCGTTTGATATTCCTTTTGTTTCTCGCAATCTATTCATCGAAGACAAATCAGAAGAACCTGCTAAGGCCATCGTGTATAATCTGTAGGCTTGCGCTAAATCATTTCCATATCGAGGCTCAAAACGCCATTTTTTAGCTTCTTTCTTCTGATAGGAAAGCCATTTTGATTTGAAATTAATTGGCAAAACATATCCTTTTTTTTCTGCTTCAATTAAAAAATGTCCTGCGTAAGAAGTTCCCCAATCGTCTGCAATCGCATTTCCTTGCCAGTACGGCAATCCGCCGTTTGCTAATTGAAAACTTCCTAATCTTGTAATTCCAGCCGTTACATTTTTCTGAATCAACTGTTGGCGATTCGCATCGATATCGGCTACGTCATTTAAAAACAATTGCGGAAAAACAGCTGAAGTGGTTTGCTCTACACAGCCGTGCGGATACTGAATCAAAAATTGTAATCTGCCATTTAAATTAATAGTCGGCATAGAAGACACTTCTAATTTTGCTTTGTTACTTCCTGCTACACCAAAGGTTTTCCAAGAAATTGTTTTTGTGCTATTCGGTTCTAAAATCACATCGGTGTAGGTATTCGTTACCGGATTTGGATTCGTCATATCAATCTCTACGTCATATGATGATTTCTCAGCTCCTGAAGTCGCAATAATCTGCACTTTCGCAATTCCTGTCAAACTTCCTACGGCAAGATTAAAATAAGCCATTTTTTCATCAGGCTGTTCGAAACTAACATTTTGAATTGCACTTCCAACCACTCGTAATCCATTACTGGTTTTAATCTGAACTTTTACATTTTTAATGTTTTTTTCTGTCGCAAAAACCGTTACCGGAATCGTTACTTTCTCTGACGGTGAAATTTTTCGCGGTAAAGTAGCCAAAACCATTAATGGACTGCGAACGGCGGTCGCTTTTTCTATACTTCCATAAGCACTCGTTGTCGCATCACCAGCCACAACCATTGTTCGTACCGAACCAATATATTTTGGCAAAGTAACTTGATGCGTTCTAGCTTGTCCTTTCTCTAATTTAAATGGACCTAAATAAATAACAACAGGCTTAAATCGGTTGGCTTTTTTCGCCTTTCCTCCGCCTAAGTCCTGATCTCCACCGATACTAAAAATTTGATTTACTTTTCCGCCATAAGCGCCAATAACATCATCATACACGTCCCAAGTCTTTACACCCAAAGCTTCGCGAATATAAAAGGCATCCCAAGCATTTGGAGTTTTAAAACGCGTTAAATCTAGCAAACCTTCATCCACAACAGCAATAGTATAGGTCATTTCTTTACCCGATTTTTCACTCACTTTTATTGGGAATGATTGTTCTGGTCTCAAGACATCTGCCATTATAACTTGTGGTTCAAGTTTAGTGTTTTTATCCACCACACCAATTGGCACAATTCCATACATACGAATTGGGGAATCATTTTTTGTAGTGGCGTGTGGTTGTAATAAGGTAATATTAAAATAAACATTGGGAGCCATTGCAGCCGTTATTGGCACTTCGACTTTTGTTTCCCCTTTTTGCGTTTGTACCCAAAGCGTTTGCACCACTTTTGATCCGTTTTCAATAGAGACTAAAGCTCTACCACCTTCACTAGAAGGGAAAGAAATCAATGCATTTTCTCCCACCGCATAGTCTTTTTTATCCGTAGAAAAAACAAGCATATTAGCAGATGAAACATCGTTATTTCTAGTCTTTCCTGACCAAATTGGCCAGTCAATATTTACGGTCAGCGCCGTCGCATGACCATTGGTTTTATCTGAAACTCGAATTAAGTAGCGACCCCATTCTTCATCACTCAATGCAAATTGCACACTTCCTTTTCCGCTGGCATTAGTACTTATGGTAAATGTTTTATAAGAAGTTGTTGCTTCCGATGAATTATAATTTGATAAATTATCATTGGCAGCATCCCACCACCAACGCCATTCAACTTTATATACTTTAACTTCAAGATTACGTACTGCTTTTGGTCGCCCGTTTTCATCGACTGTCACAACATCAAATCGATTGTTGGTTCGAGTTTCTAACATTCCGTATTTATTTAATTCAGGAGATTTTACACCAACATAGGTTTTATAAGGAGAATAGGTGTTGGCCATGGCATCCATACTAAAATCCCCACCTTCTTCATACACTTTTGTAATAAACGAAGCGCGCAGCATTCCAGGTGCTTGCCCTTGCAATTTCGGATTAATAGGCACCGAAGCTTTTCCTTCGTGATCTAATTTTCCAGAAAAAACATTTACTTCTTCAGTGCTAAACTTACGCACTAAATCATCAAAATTGTACTTTTCATATCCTTTAAAAGTAGTTTGTTGTTGCGAGAATTTAGCTTGCATTTCTACATTCAAATTCTTTGCAATAGCACCATGCAACCAGGTCACTTCTAAATTGCTTGAATTTGGATACGACGAGGACAATACGCCTCTTTGAAACGTATTTTTAATTTTTAACCGATTGGGTTTAATCGTTTCAATTTTAATATTCTTATAATACTTCGCGCCACCAACACTTACCATTGCCTCCCAACTTCCTGTTGGCGCATCTTGATCTGTTGGCACAACAAACGCATAGTGATTTAGTGCATTGGTTCTTTGTACAGTTTGGTAAGCGACTTTCCCATTGGGGTCGGTTAGTCTAAATTTTATTGGATGTGCATTGGGTAGTTTATTCGAAGCATCATTTAAAATAAACGATAAATAGAGATTATCGCCGGGACGCCAAACGCCTCGTTCTCCATAAATAAATCCTTTCAATCCCTTTTGAAGCGTTTCACCAGCCACGTCAAAATTACTGACAGATAATGAATTTCCATCATCCAATTTAACGTAAGTAGATTGTTCTCCTAAAGTAACAATGGCAAAATAGGCAAATTTATCAAGCTGAAAGGAAACAAGTCCATCACTATCTGTTGTTGCTGTAGTTATTTTTTGTTGTTGATACGTATACAAATCAACTGTCGCTTTTGAAACAGGCTCCGTTGTAAGAATATTATTTACCGCAAATAAATACGATTTGTTTTCGCCTCTTTTTGCGATAACACCTAAATCTGATGCCAAAATATTAGTCGCAATTCGGGCATTGTAAAAATACGATCCACTGCAAGCATCTTCACTTTCTCTCCAGCTATAATCGTCGTAATAATAGTAATCATCGTACGAATTATCACTATAATTAACATCGTTTTCATCTACTTCATCCTCCTCTTCGTTTTCTTCTGAATCTTTTTCGGAAGAGTCACATTTATATATGGAATATTTCTTTTTATACGAAAACTCTACTCGGTAAATTGCACCCGGTTCTGGCTTAATAATGGTAGACAAATCGAGCGCAAAAGTGTTCCATTTATGCAAATTAACTAAACTATTTTCTTTGAGATTTATAGTTGTTTTTGCCACGGGTTGTGATACGCGCTTTAAGTTTTGCGAACCATTTAATTGATTGTCTTGCAAAAACTGCAAAATATTATTTTTATAAATCTTATAGACTTTTACATCAACTTTACCCAAATTTGCAGTTTCAAAATTCAGTTTCAAGTTATTAGAACTTGGCAAGATTGTCCCATTTTTCACAAAGCGCACATTCGGTTTTATCTGGTCAAAAGATATTTTCTGTGAGTAACTTTCGTTCATTTTCTTGCCGTATTGACTTTCAATTCCTTGAAAGACTTCGAGCAACAATTCGCCTGTAATATTTTCTTCTGCACTACTTTCTTCAACTACTTCTTCGGCAACTGGTTCTTCAGCTACTTCTGCCACAGCAATCGCAACGCTGTCAACAACGACAGCAGTCGAGTCTGATTCTACTGTTTCTATTGGATCAGCAACAACCACTTCATGCACTATTCTTGAAGTCGCTTTTTCATTAGAAAAATAAACTTTTAAAAGATTTCCTTGAGTCGAAAATTTTAAATTGTTTGTATTTTCAATCGCAACCAAACCTTTAAAATCTTGGCCTTTTTCAAGCGGTTCCGAAAAATTAATTAAAACCGACTGTGTGTCTTCATCTGGTACTACAACATTAACAACTTTGAACTCATTGATTCCTGAAATCGGAAAAGTAATCGTCCCTTTCTGATCAATATCAAACTTACTACCATCATAAGCGATTTCCAGTTCACTTGGTTCTGCAAAACGCTGGATATTATCAATTGTAAATTTAAACTCCTTACCCGATTTCGTAGAAGTATCAAATTTAATTTTAAGATCGTTTCCTTTCTGACTCGCTAAAACTAATTTTTGAGCAGTCTCTAAATCAATATCATCTGCCGTTTTCAACACGCAATTTAAATACTGAAATTCTTTGCTGTGCGACTGAATGTCTGCCGGATTAATTACAAAATCTTGCTTGATTGTTTTAACCGTAAAATTAAATTTAGACAGTGTTTTTTCTTCTTCCTTCGGAAGTACAATTAATTTATCTAACCTTAGAGTAACCTGATATTCTGTCCCTGATTTTAGTTTCTTTTCCGGAATAAACGCGATGGTATTACTAGACAGAGCTACAACTTTTCCGTCAACGCTTGGCGAAATATCAAATAAATTATTGTCTAAAACTTCGTTTATTTTCCACTCTTTTTTGTCAAAAGCTAAAACGACGCGAATGTCCGACTGAGAAGGAACAATGCCTCCTGTAAAGCTAGAAATATACGGTCTGAATAAGGAGAAATCAGAATTAAAATCAAGACCCGATTTTTTACCGCACGCCTGAAAAATGAAGAAAATGACGAATATATAAACTAATTTTTTTGCTTTCAATTTAAGTAGGATTAATTATTAAAAATAACAGAACAGCATACACTTCTATTTAATGCTGTTCAAATTAAAGAAATGTAAAACTAGGTAATTTTTGTTATTTTTAAGAAGAAAATTCGCTTAGATCAGTAATCCTATAAAATGAGATGGCAAATAAAGTAGGTCGATAGCACTACAAAAAGTGTAAACGATCGATTTTAAATAGTTTTAATTTTGACACAACGGTTATCGTGTAAGAATAACAAAATGATTAATCAGACAAATGGATTTCACTTATTTTCTTCTTTCTACGAAAAAGCGCTTCATTAGATCGGCGGCTTCAGTCGCCATAATACCCGAAACTACCGTTGTCTTAGGATGCAATTTGGTTCCCATTGTGATAAAACCTCGTTGTTCGTCACGGGCACCATAAACAATTTTAGAAATCTGACTCCAATACAAAGCGCCCGCACACATTTGGCAAGGTTCTAAAGTCACATATAGTGTACAATCTTTTAAATATTTGCCTCCCAAAAAATTTGCTGCTGCAGTGATGGACTGCATTTCGGCATGGGCTGTCACATCGTTTAACATTTCGGTCGCATTATGACCTCGTGCAATAACTTTATCTGCAATGACGATGACAGCTCCAACAGGAATTTCGCCTCTATCAAAAGCTATCTCAGCTTCCTGCAAAGCTTTTTTCATAAAATATTCGTCGGTGAAAGGATTTATCATAGCTACAAAAATAAGAATTCAATTTGTACATTTGTGAGATGTCAACACAATTACTTTCTAACATCAATAGTCCTGCAGATTTACGTCAACTTGATGAGGCACAGCTTCCACAATTAGCACAAGAATTGCGCAATTTCATTATTGATATCGTATCGGTAAAGGAAGGACATTTGGGAGCAAGTCTTGGCGTCATTGAACTTACTATTGCATTGCATTACGTTTTTAATACTCCCGAAGATTTATTGGTTTGGGATGTAGGCCATCAAGCATACGGGCATAAAATTTTAACGGAAAGAAAGAACATTTTTAATACCAATCGACAACTTGGAGGCATTTCGGGTTTTCCAAAACGCAGCGAAAGTATTTACGACACTTTTGGGGTTGGACATTCGTCTACAGCGATATCTGCCGCTTTGGGAATGGCTTTAGCGTCCAACCTAAAAAAGGATGTCGAAAAACACCACATTGCAGTTGTTGGCGACGCATCCATAGCCTCGGGAATGGCGTTTGAAGGATTAAACCACGCAGGCGTGACAGATGCCAATTTATTAGTAATTTTAAACGACAATGCCATCGGAATCGATCCAAGCGTTGGTGCTTTAAAAAATTATTTGACAGCAGTTAAAAATGGTAAAAATCCGAAGCAAAACAACATGATCAAATCCTTGAATTTTGATTATTCGGGGCCAATTGATGGACATGATATTTTTGCTGTGATTAGAGAATTGCAAAGATTAAAGAAAATCAAAGGTCCAAAATTTCTTCATTTAATTACTACCAAAGGGAAAGGCTTGCAAAAAGCAGAAGAAAATCAGGTAAAATACCACGCACCAGGAAAGTTTGATGCAGCAACTGGTGAATTAACTATAAAATCAGAAGAAAACCTTCCTCCTAAATATCAAGATGTTTTTGGACTGACCATTTTAGATTTAGCTAAAAAGAACGAAAAAATTATCGGTATTACACCTGCAATGCCCTCAGGAAGTTCTTTGAAGTTTATGATGGACGAAATTCCAGAACGCGCTTTTGATGTAGGCATAGCAGAACAGCACGCCGTAACTTTGGCTGCAGGCATGGCAACGCAAGGCATGGTTGTGTATTGCAACATTTACTCCACTTTTTTGCAACGTGCTTACGACCAAATTATTCACGATGTTGCTTTGCAGCATTTACCGATTATTTTTTGTTTGGACAGAGCGGGATTGGTTGGCGAAGATGGCGCCACGCATCACGGCGTTTTTGACATCGCTTATTTGCGATGTATTCCTAATCTCATGATTTACGCTCCTCGAAATGAAATCGATTTACAAAATATATTGTACACCGCACAATTAGGATTAGACGCACCAATTGCCATCCGCTATCCACGAGGTAGAGGTCAATTTAGCAATTGGAAAACTGATTATTTTGCAAAGTACCAACAAATAAAACTTGGCAAAGCGTATTGCTTACAGCAAGGAACTCAGACTGCAATTTTATCTACAGGAACTATCGGTAATAATGTGACGCAAGCACTACACCAGAGTCAAAATAAAAATATTTCGCATTATGACTTTCCATTTGTAAAGCCTTTAGATGTAAAATTACTACAAGAAATATTTTTAAAATATAAAACCATATTAACCATAGAAGATGGTACGGTTATTGGTGGCTTTGGATCGTCGATTGCAGAAATTGCAGCGCAGTTAAATTTTGTAGGAAACCTAGATGTTTTAGGAGTTCCCGATGAATTTATCACACATGGTACGGTATCAGAATTGCAACAAATTTGTAAAATTGACGTTAAAAGTTTAGTAAAACGTTTTGCAGCTGACTAAAAATAATTATTTTGCACAACCAAAAACTAAAACCTTTTTAATGAAACTAGTACGTTACTCCCTTTTAGTTCTTTCTCTATTATTTTGCACGATCATTTGGTCGCAAGAAGTCATCATCCGTACTAAATTACCAGAAAGTACTAGTTCTATTTGGTCTTTTAAAAACAAAATGAGCAGTCCGCAAGGTTTGATCATTCAGACACAATTGCATGACAGCGTTTCGAATTGGACAAAAAAGAATAAACTGGGTTTTGATATTTCCGAAATTGCTTTTGTCAACTGGAGTGCTGGTGGAACGAGTTCTATTTCGGGACTTTTTAAAAGTGAATTTACACGCGTTTACATTAATGGAAATCACAAATGGGCAAACGAACTTTTGGTGAAATATGGACTTAACAAACAAGATGGTACAGAATTGCGTAAAACAGATGATGCACTAGTGCTTAACTCCACCTACGGCTTCCGATCTGATTCAACTTCAAACTGGTTCTACTCTGGGAAATTTAATTTTAATACTCAATTTACGAACGGTTACAAATACCCAAATAAGGATACACCAATCTCTAGCCCTTTTGCGCCAGCGTATATATTTTTAGGAGCTGGAGCTGAAAATGCATCAAAAGATCGAAATCGCGTATTCTACTTCTCTCCAATTACACTTAAAACTACCTTAGTTTTAGACCAGTATTTAGCCAATCAAGGATCATTTGGGGTTAAGAAAGCCATCTATGATGTTAATGGAAACTTGATTTCTCCAGGAGAAAAAGTAAAAGCAGAATTTGGTATTTTAGGAACTGCCTATTTGAAAAAAGAAATTTTTAAAAATATGGTCTTTGAAAACCGTCTGAGTTTATATACAGACTACTTAAACAAATTTGGTAATATTGATGTCGATTATGAGACCAAACTTGACTTGGTTGTAAATGAATATGTGCGAGCAAATATTGGCTTTCATTTAATTTATGATGACGATATCAAAAATAAAATAGAAGTAGAAGGCAAACAAATCACCGAAGGACCAAAAGCACAATTAAGACAAGTTTTAGGAGTTGGTGTTGTCTACGCCTTTCAATAATTATTCTCTTTTTCGACCATTTATGGTTTCAAAAAGCTCCAATGCATTTCCATCAGTTAATAACGAAACATAGTGGCAAATATGAAGCAATCGCTCATATAAGCTGTCTTTTTCGATCTGGTGTTTTTCGGGTAACATTTTTAAAATAAGGTTGTCATAATTTGACGCCTTATCGTTGAATTTATTATTATAAGCTGTGCTGAATTTATCCAACAGCGTTTGAATAATTTGATATCCTACGATTTCCTTTTCGATTACTTCACGACTCTGATAAATATTAGCCACACTCAATCTGATTATATCATCCATTTGTGGTTTGTACTTACTTTTATCCATTAAAGCAAAAGGAAATTTCCCCTTTAATATTGCTTCTTCATTTTCTATAAAGACTTGTACGGCGTCATTAATTAAGCTACCAATTGCCAAGGCGCGCAAATAACTTATACGATCTTCTTTGGTTGTTAAGGTTTTGTATTTTGATACTCCGATACTGTCTTTTACCAATTTAATCAAATATTCTAAAGCATAGTCTTCTGAAACCAGACCTAAATTTATACCGTCTTCAAAGTCGATGATGGTGTAGCAAATATCATCGGCAGCTTCTACTAAATAAGCTAACGGATGTCTTTCAAAACCAATATCATTAGCAGATTTATTGGGCAACATTCCCATGTCTTCCGCAACTTTTTCGAAGAATCTTTTATCCGTTTGAAAAAAACCGTACTTTTTATCTGAAACATTTTTAGTTGGTTTTTTAGGCAAACTTTCTTTTGGATATTTCATAAAAGCTCCCAAAGTGGCATACGAAATTCGCAATCCACCTTCAATACCGGGACGACTAGCTGTTAATACTGAAAACCCATTCGCATTTCCTTCAAAATCAATTAAATCTTGCCATTCTTTTTCAGAAAGTTGCTCTTTATATCGTTGTCCGTTTCCAATAGAAAAATACTCGCCAATCGCTTTTTCGCCCGAATGTCCAAAAGGCGGATTCCCGATATCATGCGCTAAGGATGCTGCCGCTACAATTGCTCCAAAATCATTCATGTGATAGCCATGAACTTCTTTTAAATAGGGATATTTTTCGATAATTTTCTTTCCAACCAAACGGCCCAAAGAACGACCTACTACCGAAACCTCTAAACTATGCGTCAATCTCGTATGTACAAAATCGGTCTTTGAAAGCGGAATTACTTGTGTTTTATCTTGCAAACTTCTAAAAGCAGCCGAAAAAATAATTCGGTCATAATCAACTTCAAAACCCAAACGCGTATCATCTTGTTCGGAGCGTAATCGTTTGTTGGTGTCGCCTTGACGCTTTAGAGATAAAAGTTGTTCCCAGTTCATTGTGATTGTAGATTATCGTCCTAAATAATAATTAAGACTTATTTCGAATTTTAAAAAATCAAAAATACGTTTTATTTTAAAACTTTTTCAGAGGAACTGTTGGTTTAAGCCGATTGAGACCTAAAATAAGTGCTATACCATTTGAGTTTTGACAAAAAAATCAATATCTCGCTAAAATCCTTGGATGTCACTCCTACTTTCATTTAAATTTAAAAAATTTACCGTGGCACATTTCTTACGATAATCTAAAATTTAATCTTATATTTTAGTCGACTAATAATTCCTTTGAGATTCGATATTGAAAAGATTTTTAAATAGATAAATAATGAATGCTAAACACTTACTGTACATCCTAATTTTAGGATTATTACTTACCTCCTGCAAAACCTCAAAAAACATAAGCTATCACAACTTGTCTTCTTTAGATCCTAACTTTTCAGCATCTTATGAAAATAGGGCAATCAAAGAAGGTTCATTTAAAAGTCAAACTTCACTTCTTCAGCTACTTAAAATAGAGGCTACCGATACAATTTCTGAAGTAAAATTAGCGATTCAAAACAATGGAGAACTACAAATTGACTATGACAATCATAAGGGAGAACGAAAATCGATCGTACTTAAAGGGAAATTTAAAAAACATTATTACCAAATTTTCTTTGAAAGAAATCAAATCATTCTACCACCCTTTTACTGGGTTACGCATATTGAACGAATCCGATTAAGCATCTCTAAAGACAACTTACTTGTTATCAACAACTACAGCGAACACACCGGAATGATTATGATGTTTGCAGGCGGATCAAGTTCAAAAACGCAACATCTCTTTAAAAAATCGAGAAACTAACGCCAAAGAAAATTATACTTCAAATGGCAACGCGGTGCTGTGTTTAATTTCTCCCATGACAAAAATGCTATTCGTGTTACCGATATTCTCAATAGTCGACAATTTGTGCATTACAAAATCTTGGTAATGCACAAAATATTCTTTTTAATACATCGTTTTTTCTGAGTACTTTTGCCTGTAAATAAATTACGTTATGTCAATAGTAGTAAACAATCTTTCAAAAAGTTACGGCGTACAAAAAGCATTAGATTCTGTTTCATTTTCCATACAAAAAGGGGAAATTGTAGGTTTCCTAGGTCCGAATGGTGCGGGAAAGTCAACTTTGATGAAAATCTTAACTACGTATTTAGAAGCAGATTCAGGTACGGCTACTGTTAACGAATTTGACGTTACAATCAATCCGAAAAATGTACAATTGTCCATCGGCTATTTGCCCGAACACAATCCGTTGTACTTAGATTTGTATGTACGAGAGTATTTATCGTTTAACGCCGACGTTTATAAAGTTGCCAAATCGCGTATTGAAGAAGTACTTACTCTTACGGGATTGAATAAAGAAAGTCACAAAAAAATTGGGCAATTGTCTAAAGGATATCGTCAGCGCGTGGGTTTAGCGAATGCGTTGCTGCACAATCCTGATGTTTTAATTTTAGATGAGCCTACAACAGGTTTAGATCCGAACCAACTGGTTGAGATTAGAAATGTGATTAAAAACGTGGGAAAAGACAAAACCGTTTTTCTTTCTACGCATATTATGCAAGAAGTTGAAGCCATTTGCGATCGTGTCATTATTATCAATAACGGAAAAATTGTTGCTGATAAAAAACTAGAACACTTAATATCTGCTGATAAAGAACAAGTGATTGAAGTGGAATTTGATTATAAAATAGAAGAACAATTAATTGCACGTATCGAAAACATTACCGCCTACATAAACACCCATGATATGACTTGGGAATTGACTTTTTTATCAGATAAGGATATGCGTTCTGCAATCTTTGATTTCGCAACCGAAAACGGATTAAAAACATTACAGTTAAATACTAAAAACAAGAACTTAGAAGCTGTTTTTAGAGAAATGACCAAATAATTAATTTTCGTATACCTAGCTTTTTGGCAATGGTGCTCCAACAGAAACATCACAACGGTGCCCCTCTTGTCCGTGTGGCGGATTCATTCCAACGGCAGTTTCTGTGTTTGCAGAACTAGTCGATAATAATGTTGGCACAGGAGGCTGAACGGTAAAACTATTGGTAACTTCTCCCGAAGCTGTAGAGGGTGTAGCTGCTGTAGTTGTTGTAGTGGCCTTGGAGTTTAAAGGTGCTCCAACAGAAATGTCGCAACGATGTCCTTTTTCGCCATGCGGCGGATTCATTCCTTTTGCAGTTTTCGCTGTTTGCATTACTGTTTGCATTTGCGGCTGTGTTTGCGCTTGTGTAGTTTGCGCTTGCGTTGCAGTAGTTGCTCCGTTTGCTTGACTATTTAATGGTGCTCCAACAGCAATGTCGCAACGGTGATTGGGTTGTCCATGCGCAGGATTAATGCCTGCTGCCATCGAAGGCGTTCCAGTTGCTGAAGTTTCGTGAAATAAATTATGTTGTTGTGCTGCGGGCTCTTGCGAAGTTTGCGTTTGTAGCGCGTCTGTAGTTTGTTGGGTAAACGGAGTAATTAATCTCGGATCTGCTTTTGAGGTTTCTTCTGCATTGTTTTTACAAGAAACAAGTACAAGTGCCGCCGCTAAAAAAGTATAATAAATGGGTTTCATCTGGAGAAAATCTATGGTATTAAATTCAAATATAACATTTTAATGCGACGCTCCCAAATGGCTTTTTTAATAGCTGCTTTTATTATTTGCGGTAAAAGTCTTCGCTTCACTGACAATTTGAACGTCTTTTTGGATAGTTCTCCAGTTCAAAATTGAAGGTTAAATTGCGTATTTCGCTTGATACAGCTTTGGTGGCATTAAAAATTGATCAATATGATTTAGTTTTTTAGCTATTCCGAAACTCTGGTTTAATTTTTTTACCCTTTTAAAGTAAAGCAAACATTATTCAAGATAGTGGGTACTAATAATTCAAAAATAAGAACTTTCCTGTATAAAATCAGTAAGTAAACGAGCCATCTGATACTATGCTCTAATCATTCTTGTATTCCATTTTTGACATAAGCCACTAATAGTTGTTGGTAAGGTTTGAAAAAAAAGAAGTCCTTTATTTTTAAACATTTACAGAATGTTTTCTAAATCGCATTGGTTTTGTTTTAGCATCGTATCCGTAAAGAAATATGTTTGTAAAACTATACTTCTTAGTGAAATAAAATTGCGAACAATTACTACTCTACTAGCCCGGATGGGAGCGACATCCTTTTTTGTATTTTTTGAAGACAAAAAAGATACAGTGGACAGCCGGATTAGCTCCTGAAAGATAGTATAATAAAAAAAGGAACCTGCATCGAAAATTATTTCAAATAGAGGTTCCTTTTTTGTAGATATGCCGCAATTGGTTTAAAAAATCGTACTGGCGATCTGACGAATATTTTCTGATTTACCCATTGAATAATAGTGTAAAACAGGAACTCCCGCTTCTTTTAATTCTTTCGATTGTTGAATGGCCCATTCGATACCGACTTGTCTGATGTCTGCATTATTTTTGCATTTTTCCACCGCATCGATTAAATCTTCAGGCAGATCAATACGGAAAATTTGTGGCAAAACTTGCAAGTGACGGTGTACGGCAATCGGTTTAATTCCTGGAATAATTGGAATCGTGATTCCAATTTCGCGCGCTTTATTTACGAATTCAAAGTATTTTGAATTGTCAAAAAACATCTGAGTTACTACATAATCAGCACCAGCATCTACTTTTTCTTTCAGACGTTTTAAGTCCGAAATCAACGAAGGCGACTCTAAATGTTTCTCTGGATAACCCGCTACTCCAATACAGAAGTTTGCTTTATTATCGATATCCATCATTTCATGCAAATATCTTCCTTTGTTCAAATCATCAATTTGTTTCACCAAATCAGTGGCAAAACAATTTCCACCTGCTTTAGGAATAAACGATTGCTCGTCTTTCATGGCATCACCACGCAACGCCATCACGTTATTGATCCCTAAATAATGGCAATCGACCAACATATATTCCGTTTCTTCTTTGGTAAACCCACCACAAAGTAAATGCGGAACGGTGTCGACATTGTATTTATGCTTGATAGAAGCACAAATTCCCAATGTTCCCGGACGCATCCGCGTTAACTTTTTATCTAAAAGTCCGTTGCCTTTATCGATATAAATATACTCTTCGCGAGAAGTAGTCACGTCGATAAATGGTGGTTTAAACTCCATCAACGGATCGATGTTGTCGTACAACTCTTGGATGTTTTTACCTTTTTGAGGCGGAATAATTTCAAAAGAGAATAAGGTTTTCCCCTTGGCTTCGGTTATGTGTTCGGTTACTTTCATAAGTCATCCCTCTAACCCCCTAAGGGGGCATTCCTGAGAGGGCACCAGGATTATTACAAATTCTTAATTTCCTACTCCTCCCTTTTGGGGAGGTGGGGTGGGGATTAATCTGCTATATTAGGACTCAACCATTTGGTCGCATTGTCGGTTGATGTGCTGCGACGCTTGGCATAGTCTACAATTTGATCTTCTTTCATTTTACCTAAGCCGAAATACTTACTATCTGGGTTTGCGAAATAATAACCCGATACTGCCGCAGAAGGCCACATGGCCATACTTTCGGTCAAGGTTACTCCAATTGCCTCTTCTACATTTAGTAATTTCCAAATAGTTGGTTTTTCTAAATGGTCTGGACAAGCTGGATATCCAGGCGCAGGACGAATACCTTTATAGTTTTCTTCAATTAAAGCTTCGGTACTTAACACTTCATCAGACGCATAACCCCAATATTCTTTACGTACTTTTTCGTGCAAGTATTCGGCAAAAGCTTCTGCTAAACGGTCCGCTAGTGACTTAACCATGATCGAGTTGTAGTCGTCTAAATTGGCACGAAATTCATCAGCCCATTCCTCAACTCCAAATCCGGTGGTTACACAGAATGCACCCATATAATCGGTTTTGCCAGAATCTTTTGGCGCAATAAAGTCAGCCAAAGCAATGTTTGGTGCTCCTTTTGTTTTTTGTGATTGCTGGCGAAGCGTTAAGAATTTTTCGATTGCTTTTCCGTTTTCATCGTACAATTGAATGTCATCGTCATCAACTTGATTGGCAGGGAAAATTCCAAAAATACCTTTGGCGGTAAATTTCTTTTCTTTCAAAATTAAGTCTAACATTTCCTGCGCATCTTTAAATACCGCTTGCGCTTGCTCACCAACGACCTCATCGGTAAGAATTGCTGGATATTTGCCATGCAATTCCCAAGTTCTAAAAAACGGCGTCCAGTCGATATAGGGAACCAAAACATCCAACTCAATGTCGACCACTTGCGCACCAATCTTTTTAGGCTTTACAAAGTCGTAAGCCTCCCAATCCAATTGCAATTTGTTTTTTCGCGCTTGTTCGATTGTTAGATAATTTTTATCTCTCGAACGGCTTAAAAACGTTTCTCTAAACGCATCGTATTCCGCACGAATATCGCTCGCATAGACTTTTTTATTCTTATCCAATAAATTTCCAGCAACCGTTACCGCTCTAGACGCATCGTTTACGTGAATGATCGTTTCTCTGTATTGAGGTGCAATTTTCACGGCAGTGTGCGCGCGCGAAGTGGTTGCTCCACCAATCATTACTGGGATTTTTAGTCCGCGTTTGTCTAATTCTTTGGCTACGTACACCATTTCGTCTAGCGAAGGTGTAATTAAACCACTCAGACCAATAATATCGACTTCGTGTTCAATAGCCGCTGCAATAATTTTTTCGGGAGGCACCATTACTCCAAGATCTACAATCTCGTAATTGTTACACGCCAAAACTACCGCAACTATATTTTTACCAATATCATGTACATCACCTTTTACGGTTGCCATTAATATTTTTCCGTTTCCTTGCTTGTCGCCTGCTTGCTTGCTTGCCTCGATAAATGGCAACAAATAAGCTACGGCCTTTTTCATTACACGTGCTGATTTTACTACTTGTGGCAGGAACATTTTTCCGCTACCAAATAAATCACCCACCACGTTCATTCCCGTCATCAAATTAATTTCGATCACTTCGATTGGTTTGGTTGCTGCTAAACGCGCTTCCTCTACATCTTCAACAATAAATTGATCAATTCCTTTTACCAACGCATGTGAAATTCGATCTTGAATAGAACCAGAACGCCATTCTTGAATTGCTTTCTCATTGCTTTTCACATCTCCTTTTACATTTTCAGCAAAATCCAACAAACGTTCTGTGGCATCGTCGCGACGGTTTAAAATAACATCTTCAACATGTTCTAATAAATCTTTCGGAATATCATCATAAATAGTCAACATCTCTGGGTTAACAATACCCATTGTCATTCCGTTTTTAATGGCGTGGTACAAAAAAACCGAATGCATTGCTTCCCGAACTGCATCATTTCCTCTAAACGAAAATGAGACGTTACTTACTCCACCACTAATGTGTGCGTGTGGCAAATTTTCGCGAACCCACTTAGTCCCTCTAAAGAAATCTAAAGCGTTCAAGCGATGCTCGTCCATTCCTGTCGCTACGGGAAAAATATTTAAATCGAAAATAATGTCTTGCGGAGGAAAACCTACTTTATCGACTAAAATATCATACGAGCGCTGACAAATTTCAACGCGTCGTTCGTAATTATCGGCTTGACCTACTTCATCAAAAGCCATAATAATCGCAGCAGCTCCGTAGCGCTTTATCAATTTGGCATGATGAATAAAAGCTTCTTCTCCTTCCTTTAATGAAATAGAGTTTACGACACTTTTTCCTTGAACCACTTTCAATCCCGCTTCAATGATTTCCCATTTCGAACTGTCAATCATAATAGGCACGCGCGAAATATCAGGCTCCGAAGCAATTAAATTTAAGAATTTGGTCATTGCCTCAACACCATCGAGCATTCCTTCATCCATATTAATATCGATAATTTGCGCCCCACCTTCCACTTGCTCTTTGGCAATGCTCAATGCTTCTTCAAATTTCTCTTCTTTAATTAGTCGAAGAAATTTTCGCGAACCAGTTACATTGGTCCGTTCACCAATATTAACAAAAACACTTTCGGGTGTAATGATTAACGGTTCTAATCCCGATAAAACAAGGTTTCTTCTCTTTTCTACTTCTGCCATTTCTTTTTTTGAATTACTGAGACACTAAGTTGCTTAGGTTCTAAGTTTATATTGTTTGCTCTTTTCAAAGCAATTCATTTTATTAGTTGGGCGTGTCCCTAAAGGGTCGGGCTATTCGCTCCCACTTTTTTTCTTGGTAAAAAACCAACAAAAAAGAGTTCCACTACTATCCCTCACGCGGTTTTGTAATTTAAATCGATTATTGTAATTTCTCTAAAATTACAGTAATCGATAATCTTGCGCTTCCGACGAAGAACGAATCTCCGATAGACAATTCACTTGTGACTATTTCTCATTTGTCGGATTGACAAAAAAACGACAACATGTTTACTATTTAAAAGGTTATAAAATCTTTTAATCTTTTATTTACATCGTCGCTGTTGAAACGCGCGGCTTATATTCTGCTGCAGCTTCTGCTATCAATCGGATGTGATTTGGAGTGGTACCGCAACAACCACCAATAATATTTACTAAACCATCTTCTAAATATTCGCGAATAAAGGCTTGCGTTTGTTCTGGCGTTTCGTCGTATTGACCGAAAGCATTGGGCAAACCTGCGTTTGGATGCGCTGAAACATTAAAAGAAGTGCGTTGCGATAGTGTTTTTAAATACGGTTTTAGCAAATCAGCTCCCAAAGCACAATTGAAACCAACACTCAATAGCGGAATATGCGAAACAGAGGTTAAAAATGCCTCTACAGTTTGTCCCGAAAGTGTTCGTCCGGATGCATCGGTAATCGTTCCTGAAACCATGATTGGCACATCGATATTGCGTTCTTCTTTTACTTGTTCGATAGCAAAAAGTGCTGCTTTGGCATTTAAAGTATCAAAAATTGTTTCTACCAATAATAAGTCACAGCCACCGTCTAACAGGGCTTCGACTTGCTGTTTGTAGGCAATTCGTAAATCATCAAAAGTTACGGCTCTGTATCCGGGATCATTTACATCGGGCGACATACTTGCCGTACGATTTGTTGGTCCAATTGAACCTGCTACAAAACGTGGTTTTGATGGATCTTTTGCTGTAAAAATTTGGGCTACTTCTTTAGCGATTTTTGCCGATTGGTAGTTCAATTCGTAAACCGCATCTTCGAGATGGTAATCGGCCATACCAATTGTTGTACTTGAAAATGTATTTGTTTCGATTATGTCTGCGCCTGCTTCAAAATATAAAGTGTGCACGTCTTTTATCGCTTGCGGTTGGGTAAGCGATAGTAAATCGTTATTGCCTTTTACAGAATAGGGAAAATCTTTGAACTGTTCGCCACGAAAATCTTCTTCCGAAAAATTGTAGCGTTGTAACATCGTTCCCATTGCTCCATCGAGCACTAGTATTCTTTCCTTTATCGCCTCTTGAATTGTTGCCATACTATTATATTTCTCGCAAAGTGTAAACTCACGTTGCCTTTTTTTTATTCAATTTCTTGCTAAGACGCTACCGCGCAAAGCTATTTGCATCCAAATGGATTGTTTCTAAAAATTCACTATTGTAAGCCTCTAGCCCTGGGTGCAGCGGCATCCTTTTTTGCTGGGGTTCAGCAAAAAAGATACAGCGAAAAACAGGAACCTTGTTGCTAAAAAAGCGCCAATGTTAGTGCTTCTACTACAGCTTACTGTTGTTATATCGATAAAGTTTCATGAAAAGTTTTGAAGAATACGTGATGTATTTATGTTATCTATCTTTTGTACTGAGTACCAGTTTAAAGTAGAATGTAGCACCTTCTTTATAGTAAAGGGTTGCTAAGGTTTCATCGGGTCTTTCCCTCCGCCTTTCGTGATAACTTTCAATAAAATTAAGAACAGTGCAAAGGTAAGCAATAGGCCTGCGACTTGCAAATTTTTTCTTTAAAGTTTCAAGGGATCTAAGGGAGCAAGCTACTAAGTGAAAAGGCCCTGAGTTAGCAAGTAAAAAACTCAGCAACTCAGAACCTTACTATCTTATTCTCTTTTTTAAACAATTGCCTTTACAACTGCTTTTGGTGCTTCTTTGCGCGTTCCGTCGAAACCATCTACGCCTGATACGGTTGTATATTTTAAAACGTATTTTTTACCAGGATTGATAATTTGATACGCTGCTTGACACATTAAAGTTGCTTCGTGGAAACCACATAAAATCAACTTCAATTTGCCTGGATACGTATTTACATCTCCAATTGCAAAAATTCCCGGAATATTAGTTTGGTAATCCAAGGCATTGTTTACTTTGATGGCATTTTTTTCAATCTCTAATCCCCAATCTCCAATTGGTCCTAATTTTGGTGTCAGCCCGAAAAGTGGAATAAAGTAATCGCATGCCACACTACGGTGTGCGCCATTCTCATCTAAATCTACAGATTCGATGTGCTCCGCTCCATTAATACCCACAACCTCAGCTGGAGTGATTAATTTTATCTTACCCGCTGTTTTTAATTCTTGTACTTTATCAACCGAATCTAAAGCGCCTCTAAATTCGTTTCTTCGGTGAACCAAGGTTACTTCTGAAGCGATATCGGCCAAAAAGATGCTCCAGTCTAAAGCAGAATCTCCTCCACCAGCGATGACAACTTTTTTATCTCTAAATTTTTCTGGATTCTTAATAAAGTATTTAACTCCTTTATCTTCATAAAAATTAATTCCATCAATAAGTGGTTTGCGCGGTTCAAAACTTCCTAAACCTCCTGCTATAGCAATAACTGGAGCGTTAAATTGCTTGCCTTTATTCGTCGTAACAATAAAGCTACCGTCTTCTTGTTTTGCAATGGTTTCAGCACGTTCGCCTAATGTAAAACCGGGCTCGAACTGCTTAATTTGCTCCATTAATCCGTCTACTAAATCACCTGCTAACACTTCTGGAAAACCCGGAATATCGTAAATAGGCTTCTTAGGATACAATTCTGATAGTTGACCACCCGCTTGTGGGAGAGCATCTAATATATGGCATTTTAATTTTAATAAACCTGCTTCGAACACTGCAAATAAGCCAGTGGGTCCGGCTCCGATTATGAGTATGTCTGTCTTAATCATTGTGTAATTATTTATAATAATTCTTAATAACTACAAAGAAACAAATAAAAGCAAAAGTGTGCAATGACAATTATCAATATCTTCTTTGTAAGATTGTTTTATTCTTTGTTTTTTAATGCCAACGTTATTTCGTTCATCTTCTTTACTTTGTCTTCAAAATCGCCCTTTAACGTTTTACGGTATTCATTTAAATTTTGAACCATTTCATTGATATCTTCTGGAATAATTTCTTCAAAAAATTCGCGAAGTCTTTTGGCAGTTGTAGGCGATTTACCGTTAGTTGAAATAGCAACTTTTACATGCCCTTTGGTCACTATTCCTCCCAAATAATAATCGCAAAAATCAGGTGTATCTGCGATATTGCACATTAAATATCTCTTTCTAGCTTGCTTAAAAATTTTCTCGTTCACTTTTATTTTGTCGGTACAAGCAATAACCAAATGCCTTTTTTTTAACATTTGCTTTTTATACTTCAAGTTTGTCAAAGAAACTGTTGGATGTTTAGCGGCTAATTCTACCAATTCTGGCAAGAAAAAAGGAGCCACCACCTCTACATTAGCATTAGGACTTGACTTTAACATGAAAAACAATTTTTCTAAACCCACATTTCCTCCGCCTACAATTAAAACATTCAGATTATGAAGTTTTAAAAAAACGGGATACAATTCGTTTCGTTCTAAATTGCTTGTTGTTACTGTGTTCATCGTGCTTGTAAACTGTATTTATTAGCGGCGAATTCTTGATAAATTCCTTTTAATTTGGTGCTTTCTCGTACTACTTCTCCAATTATTATAATTGCTGGAGAACCCAATTTTTGTTCTTTTACAATTTCAGTAATCGTATCTATCGTACCTGTTCCAACTTTTTCTTGAGGTGTGGTACCGTTTTGAATAATAGCAACGGCTTGATTGCCTTTTCCTTCTTTTTGAAACAAAGAAATAATTTGTGGCAATTTACTCATTCCCATTAAAATGACAACGGTAGCTGATGATTTTGCTGCTAAAGCGACATCGTTTGATAATTTTCTGTCGGAAGTTGTACCTGTTATGGCCCAAAAACTTTCAGAAACTCCTCTTTTGGTAATGGATATTCCTTGTGAAGCTGGTACGGCAATAACCGAAGAGATTCCTGGTATAACCGCCGTTTCTATTCCGAAACTTGCGATAAAGTCAATTTCTTCACTTCCTCTTCCAAACACAAATGGATCACCACCTTTTAAGCGAACCACATTACCATAAGTCAAAGCATTGTCAACAATTAATTGATTGATTTGGTCTTGCGTATAGGAATGATTACCAATTCTTTTTCCAACAAAAATTTTGATTGCATTTTTTGGAGCGTAATCTAAAATAGCTTCACACGCTAAAGCATCGTACAAAACTACATTGGCTTCGGCTAGTGCTTTTGCTCCTTTTACAGTTAACAATTCGGGATCACCCGGACCTGCTCCTACTAAAGTTACTTTGGGGTTTCTTTTAAACATTGGCTAGTTCTTGAGCTCTAAAAGCTTCAATTGTATTAAAAAACGCTATGGCTTCGTTAAGGTATTGTATGGCAAATTCTTGGGTTGGCTCACTTGAGTTGATTTGGTAAACAGTAGCACTGAAAGAAGTTTTAAAATCCACTTTCCCTGTTGCTACAAACACTTTATCAAAAGATTCAATGATACCAAAATGTGTGTTTGTTTTTTGATCCTCTGAAATTAATAATGCTTTTGCTCCATTTACAAAACCAGCATAAGCATGGTAAATGGCATCTGCATATTTATTTTCTTCTAGAGATTCTTTTGCATTCGTTAGTTTGTCTTTGGCTTCTAGCAATAAAGTAGCCACTAAATCAATTACAACACCCGCACATTCTCCTACACCAACTGCTTTTACATAGTTGTCTGCATTTCCCCAATCGATATAATCGGCTTCAGCAAGATTAGTTACATCAGCAAGTGGTTTTAAAATTTCGTAGAAATATTTCTCCCCTTTTTCATCGTAGTAATTTAAAAATGATCGTCCGTTAGCGTGGGCATTAAAATCATTTAAAACAGTACGCAACGCTTCTGGTCCTCTTTTACTCGGAATTTTAATTACTTTATCTGCAAAACGACCTTGACCGTTACCTAAGCGTCCACCTCCTAATAAAACTTGCAACGCCGGCGCTACTAATTTACCTGCGTTAATAGACATTCCTTGAAAACCAATGGCAGACATATTGTGTTGTCCACAAGCGTTCATACAACCACTAATTTTAATTTCTATCTCATTATTTTTAAGATATTGTGGGTATTCTGCATGAATTACTTTCTCTAATTCCGCTGCGATTCCGGTACTACTTGCAATTCCTAAATTACACGTATCGGTTCCTGGACAAGCTGTAATATCAGCAGTTGAATTGTAACCCAAAGCCACCATATCTAATTTGGCTAATTCTTGATAAAAGAACGGTAAGTTTTCTTCTTTTATATTACGTAAAACAATATTTTGACGCAGTGAAAAACGCAACTCATTAGCTCCATAATTTTTAATTAAGTCTGCTAAAATTTGTGCTTTATCCGTATAAAAATCACCTAACAATACTTTTATTCCAATAGCATAATAGCCTTTTTGTTTCTGCGCAATAACGTTCGATTCTCTCCAAGCTTCATAAGCAGTAGTATCTTCGACTGTAACTTTTGGCACTTCCAATAGTGTTTCTGGAATCGCACCATTGTAGCCACTAGAATCAATTTCATAGGTTTCAAAAGCAATTGCTTTTTTCTCTTTTTCAACCAATTCTAAAAACGCATCTCTTCCTAAATCTTTAATTAAGAATTTCATACGCGCTTTCATTCTTTTGGTACGTTCGCCGTGACGATCAAAAACTCGAATGATTCCCTCAACAGTTGGGACAATTTGATTGGCTGGAATAAATTCGCTCAGCAATTCTGCATGCGCAGGTTGAGATCCTAAACCACCACCAATAACCGCTTTAAATCCGTGAACTCCATCAACAATTTTTGCAATTAGTCCAAAATCGTGCAAATAACTCAATGCAGTATCTTCATCAGAAGAAGAAAACGAAATTTTAAATTTACGTCCCATTTCTTGACAAATTGGATTTCTCAATAAATACTGAAACATTCCATGTGCATAAGGCGTGACATCAAAAGGTTCATTAACATCAACTCCCGCTAATTCACTAGCAGTAATATTTCGTACCGTATTTCCACAAGCTTCTCTTAATGTAATATCGTCTTTAGCCAATTGCGACCATAGTTCAGGCGTTCGGTCTAAACTAACAAAGTGAATTTGTATGTCTTGTCGGGTTGTAATGTGCAAACGTCCGGTAGAATATTCGTTAGACACAGCAATAATTCTGCTTAATTGCTCACTCGTTACTTTCCCGTAAGGCAACTTAATACGAATCATTTGTACACCCTCTTGACGTTGTCCGTAAATACCACGTGCCAAACGAAGGCTACGAAAACGCTCGCCATCCATTGTTCCGCCACGAAATGCATGAATTCTTTTCTCTAATTCAATGATTTCTTTTTGAACTACTGGATTTTCAATTTCTGATCTAAAAGTTTTCATTTTTTATTTTGCTTTTGGCTTCTAGCTTTTAGCTATTAGCGCTTACTGTTATATTTTATCGTACTACTTATAAGGCTAAAAGCCAAATGCTAAAATTTAATTTATAAACCCAACTCCTGCAGTGGTGTTGGTATTAGTGTCTATTAAAATAAATGCACCGTTTGATTTATTACTGTTGTAAGCATCAAAATAAATAGCTTTACTTAATTTAATACTTACTTCGCCTATCTCATTGATCGCTAATTGGTCAGCCTCTTTTGTACCTGAATAATCGGTCGCTACTACATTTTTAACGCGGTCGACTTTAGCTAATATGCGATTGGTGTTGTGCTGAATTAAATACTTTGTTCCAGCCACCAACTTCTTCGAATCCATCCAACAAATAGTAGTGTTGATTTCTTTTTCTATTTTGGGAAGTTCTGCCGATTTTACAATCATATCTCCACGGGTCACATTAATGTCATTTTCTAGCTCAATGGTAATAGAAGATCCAGCAGGCGCTTCATTAAACTCTTTATCAAAAAAGTGAATTTTAGAAATTTTAGACTCTGTCAAAGATGGCAAAACCGTTACAGCATCTCCAACTTTTAAAGCGCTACCATATAATTTACCCGCATATCCTCTAAAATCATGGTATTGTTGGGTTTTTGGCCGAATAACGGTTTGCACCGGAAAACGGGCTTGTTCGGCTTCGTAAACATCAGCAGGCTCTAAACCTTCTAAATGCTCTAATACACTTTGCCCATCATACCACGGCATTTCGGCAGCACGTTGTGCTACATTTCCACCTGTTAATGCAGAAATGGGAATATAACTTACGTTTTGTTCTTTAAATGAACTTTTAGCATTTAGCGTTTCAAAGTCCGCTTTGATTTTATTGTATATCTCTTCTGAGTAATCAACTAAGTCCATTTTGTTAATGGCTACAATTACCTCTTTAACTCGCAATAAATTGTTGATAAAAAAGTGACGGTAGGTTTGCTCGATTACTCCTTTTCTAGCATCAATTAAAATAATTGAAACTTGCGAAGTCGATGCTCCAGTAACCATGTTTCTGGTATATTCTACGTGACCTGGCGTATCGGCAATTATGTAACTCTTTTTCGCAGTCGAAAAATAAATATGCGCCACATCAATAGTAATTCCTTGTTCTCTCTCGGCAACTAAACCATCGGTTGCTAACGAAAAATCTAAATAATCATATCCTTTTTGCTTGCTGCTTTTTTCAATTGCCTCCAATTTATCGGTAGTCAATGATTTGGTATCGTATAATAAACGTCCGATTAAAGTACTCTTTCCGTCATCTACACTTCCTGCTGTTGCTATTTTTAAAACTTCCATTTTTATTTTATAAGTATTAAGGTTTAAGTATTAAGGCTTAAGTATTAAAGGGGATCAGTCAACGACTTACTCCTTATGACTTACTTCTTAAAAATATCCTTGTTGTTTTCTTTTCTCCATCGCAGCTTCCGAACGTTTGTCGTCGATACGAGCACCTCTTTCAGAAATAGTAGACTCTCTAATTTCCCCTACTACCTCAGCAATTGTTTCGGCGTAAGATTCTACTGCAGCAGTACAACTCATATCACCAACTGTTCTAAAACGAACAATTTTTTCTACAATTTGCTCGTCTTCTTCTTGATATACATAAGGAGAATGTGACCAGATTAAGCCGTCTCTTAAGAAAACTTTACGCTTGTGCGAAAAGTAAATGGATGGAATTTCGATGTGTTCTTGTTCGATATAACTCCAAACATCCAATTCAGTCCAGTTTGAAATTGGGAACACCCGAACGTTTTGTCCATTTTCAATTTTACCATTTAAAATATCAAACAGTTCTGGACGTTGGTTTTTCTCATCCCACTGACCGAAATCATCGCGAACTGAAAAAATTCGTTCCTTAGCTCTGGCTTTTTCTTCGTCACGACGCGCGCCACCAATACAAGCATCAAATTTAAATTCTTCAATCGCGTCTAAAAGTGTAGTGGTTTGCAGGCTATTTCGACTAGAATATTTACCCGACTCCTCAATTACTTTACCGGTATCGATAGCATCTTGTACATTTCTTACAATCAACTCCAGCCCCAATTCTTCTACTAATTTATCTCTAAAAACAATGGTTTCAGGGAAATTATGTCCTGTATCAACATGCAATAAAGGAAACGGAATCTTTGCAGGAAAAAATGCTTTTTGAGCCAAACGAACTAACGTTATCGAATCTTTTCCTCCTGAGAAAAGTAGTACTGGTTTTTCAAATTGAGAAACTACTTCTCTAAATATATATATCGCTTCTGCTTCTAACGCATTTGTTTTTAATATTGAACTCATTTTTTTAATTTAAATAGTAAATAATTGAATGATTAAAAGATGCATTACTGGACAATCTTTTGCTCTTTTCTCTTTATTTTTTTTCTTTAGTATTACTTATTTCTGATGCAAGCCACATTCTTTATGACTAGATTCCCACCACCATCTTCCAGCTCTTATGTCTTCGTCTGGCATTATTGCTCTGGTACAAGGCGCACAACCAATACTTACGAAGCCTTTTTTATGCAATGTGTTTTGCGGAACATTGTTTTCGATTAAATAATTTTCCACTTCTTGCAAACTCCATTTTAACAATGGATTAAATTTGATTATTTTAAAGTGATTATCGTATTCAAATAAATCTAAATTTTGACGGTTTTCCGATTGCTCTGCTCGTAAACCCGTAATCCAAACCTCGTTTCCCGCTAAAGCTTTTCTAAGAGGAGCAACTTTACGAATGAAGCAACATTCTTTTCTGTTTTCAACCGATTCGTAAAAACTGTTTGGTCCTTTGGTCTGCAATAAATTTTCGACTGCTGCAGCTTCTGGAAAACAAACAGCAATTTGCTTTTTGTACTTTTTAATCGTTTTATGAAATACATCGTACGTCTCTTGAAACAAGCGCCCCGTATCTAATGTAAAAACTGTAATTGCATTATTATTTCTAAAAATATAATCTGTAATTACTTGATCTTCTTGTCCAAATGAAGTCGAAAAAACAACTTTACCAGGATAGGCTGTTGCTAGAAATGTTAACGTCTCTTCTAACGAAAAATTTTTTGTTCTTTCTAATAAAGGAGCTACTATCGATGTATTCATTTATTTCTAATTTTTTTAAAACCTATTACCCTATCGGTTTACTAGATTACTCTGCAAAAATAGTAATAAATTCTAAAATTCAAAACAATATCTATTGTTTTTAGCAGCATCTAACAATTGAATTAAAATTCGTTATAAAAAGCTATAAACCGGATAAAACAGAAGTAAGCACTGATTATAATTAATTTCAAACCGCTCTATTACAACTACTTAAAATTAACTCGTCAAAAATAAAAATCTTAACTCGACTAAATCGATAGGATTATAACTAATTACGTTTTACTTTTGTCAAAAATTTTTAATTATGGACTTTCATATTGGACTTGTAGTAGCTGGTTTATTCGTTGGATTTGTAGTAGGAATGACTGGCGTTGGTGGTGGTTCATTAATGACTCCTATTTTACTTTGGTTTGGAATTCCTCCAACTACGGCAGTTGGAACCGATTTATTATATGCGGCTTTCACTAAAATGGGTGGAGTGGTTGTGCATCATCGAAAACGAAACATCAACTGGAAAATTACAGGTTGGCTTTCTTTAGGAAGTGTTCCTGCCGCATTACTTACTTTGTGGATCTTAGATAATTGTACAGCAGACATCACTGCAATGAATGCCATTATACGATACAGTTTAGGTTGGGCATTACTCTTCACTTCGATCGCAGTTCTGTTCAAAAAGAAATTATTGGTTTTATCTCAGAAACATGCCGGTGATAAATTTCTTCACGAAAGTAATACTCAAAATCTATTGACTATAGCAATTGGAGTGATGCTAGGTGCCGTAGTAACACTTACCTCGATTGGTGCTGGTGCTTTAGGAACTGTCACTTTGTTCTTTTTATATCCCCTCTTGCCAACTCCAAAATTGGTTGGAACAGAAATTGCGCACGCAGTTCCTTTGACTTTGGTTGCTGGTTTAGGGCACGCCACTATGGGAAATTTGGATTTAGGTCTACTAGGTCAACTATTAATTGGATCGCTACCTGGTATTTATGTGGGAAGTATGTTAAGCGGAAAAGTTCCTGATTCATTTTTACGAAACGCTATTGCTGTAATGTTATTTATGGTCGGTTATAAACTGGTTTTTTAAACATATTGAACTAGCTTCCCAAATATAAAAAAAACAAACTGCTTAAAACGCGATATCGGCAAGTGAATTACTTTCTAGAATTTTAAGCGTATTGTCACGAACTTGCATCATTAAACGGCGCGCAGCACAACTAGATTCATCTTTGCAATCATCACATTTTTCGTAAAAATTGTGGCTAGCACACGGCAGTAAAGCAATCGGACCTTCAAGTATGCGGTATACCTTTGCCATACTTATTTCTGCAGGATCTTTAATTAAATAATAGCCACCACCTTTGCCCTTTTTAGCTCCTAAAAAACCAGAATTGCGCAGTAACAACAATATACTTTCCAAAAATTTAATCGAAATATTCTCGCTCTTTGCAATATCTGCAATAGCTACAGGTGTTTGATCTTCTCGGCGAGCCAAGTACGTCAACGCTTTTATTCCGTATTTTGTCTTTTTTGAAAGCATTTTTACTCTTTGATTTACGAATCAAAACTACTATTTTTAGATTGATTTAAAACAAAAAAATAACGATTTCTGTTTTTAGAACAACCGTAGCTTTTAAAAAACACTACGAGTAACTCCACAAACAAAAACCGTTATCCCAAAATCGTTTAATCTTTACGAAAGCGCCTGATTTAAATCGGCAATTACATCTTTTACCGTTTCTAAACCAACAGAAACACGCACTAAACCTTCAGAAATTCCGACTGCTAACTTTTCTTCTACAGATAATTTACTGTGTGTCGTTGATGCAGGATGTGTAACTATTGTTTTTACATCTCCAATATTAGCAGAAAGCGAACACATTTTTATTTTATCTAAAAATTTACGCCCTGCTTCAATTCCGCCTTTAATTTCGAAAGCAATTATATTTCCGCCTAAAAGCATTTGTTTTTTGGCAATTTCATATTTTGGATGCGATTTCAGAAATGGATATTTAACCGTATTAACATTCGGATGTGCTTCTAAAAACTCTGCAACGATCATCGCATTTTCGCAATGCCTGTCGACGCGTACGGCTAAAGTCTCTAAACTTTTGGATAAAACCCAAGCATTAAAAGGTGACATTGCCGGTCCCGTATTTCTTGAAAACAGAAATATTTTACGAATCAATTCTGATTCTCCAACCGTTACTCCGCCCAAAACACGACCTTGACCGTCCATTAACTTAGTCGCCGAATGGATTACTAAATGTGCTCCGTATTTTATTGGCTGTTGAATGTAAGGTGTTGCAAAACAGTTGTCGATAATTAAAATCAAATTATGCTTTTTAGCAATTTGACCTAATAACTCCATATCTACTACGTCAACTCCTGGATTGGTAGGCGTTTCGGCGTATAAAATTTTTGTCTCTGGTTTTATTAAACTTTCAATCGTTTCTGGCTTATTAATATCAAAGTACGAAGTAGTAATGTGCCATTTTGGAAAATAATTCATAAACAAACTATGAGTCGAACCGAAGATACTTCCGGCAGAAACAATATGATCACCCGAAACAAGTAAGGCTGCGAATGTGGAGTAAATTGCTGCCATTCCGGTCGCAAATGCAAAACCGGCTTCAGCACCTTCCATAGCGCAAACCTTATCTACAAATTCTGTGGTATTTGGATTGCTAAATCTCGAATATATATTCCTGTCTTTTTCTTCAGAAAACGAAGCTCTCATATCCTCCGCGTCTTCAAATACGAAGCTTGACGATAAATACAAAGGTGTCGAATGTTCTTGAAATTGTGATCTTTCTAAATGTGTGCGGATGGCTTGGGTTTCAAAACCAAAATCTTGTTCTTCCATTTTATTATTATTTAGCTAATTCTTCTCCGTTTAAAATTACTTTATACGTTACCGTTGCAGTGGGCTCCAAAGTTTTAGAAACTGAGCAGTATTTCTCAAAAGAAAGTTGTGCTGCTCGTGCTGCTTTGTCTACTGCAATATTTCCTTCTAATACAAAGACTACTGCAATTTCCTTAAAAGGTTTTGCTTCGTCCACCTGTACTCTAAGTCCTTCCACTTCTGCATTAAAAGACGTAATTTCTTGACGCTGCTTCTTCAAAATAGAAATCATATCAATAGCACTGCATCCTGCCACGCCCATCAAAACCAACTCCATAGGACTCGCACCTAAATCGTGTCCTCCAAATTCAGAACGGTTATCAACATCTACCACATGTCCACGTTCATTTTTCAATCGAAAATGGTAATCATCGTTTACTCTATTTAATGTAATTTTCATTTTTATGTTTTTTGTATTACTAAAAATTGAATTTATAAGAATCTTTGAAGGCCAATTTTAACCAGCATTCAGTTTACGCTCCATCTAATTATTCAAAAGCGACAAAATAGCATTGTCTCCAGTTCTACTGGCAGTTTCTTCAGCATAATCTTTGGCCGTTTTACCAAAAAAGTCCTTGCCTTCTTTTACAGCTCCTGCCTGTAATAATAATTTACAAACGCTATACATATTGTATTGTGCAGCCTTCATTAAAGGCGTGTGTTTGTCATTATTTGCACTATTTACATCAGCATTATTAGCAATCAGCAACCTCACAATGGGTTCACTACTACCCTCACTCACAATTGCTCTCAACAATACTGTTTCGTCATTACTAGATTCACTTGTAACGTCTGCACCACTTTCTATTAAAAGTTTAACCATCTCCAAATCGCCATTTGAAACCGCGTCACCAATTGCATTTACACCACCAAAACCGTCACTTTTTCTATTGATTTCTGCGCCTTTGTCTATTAGATATTTGGCTTTTTTTATACTCTTACTACTCACCGCTTCTATCAATGCATTTCTTCCGTAGGAATTTTTAATATTTACGTTTGCTCCATTGGCAACTAAAAATTTTAAAACAATCAAATCATCGGCATCATTTCTGGATGCATAACACAAAGCAGTACTGCCATTTTCATCTTCTACATTGACATCTACTTTTTGAGCAATTATTTTTTTAACACTGACAATATCATTGCGCTGGCAAGCCAACATCAGCGGTGTCGTTTTGTATTTTGAGTTGACTTTATTAACTGCTGCACCTGAATCGATGATTAAATGAACCACTTCAGCCTGTATACTATCTCCAGACAACGCTTCTAACAAAACCGTATGTCCCGTCTCTGAAGAACTCGAATTTACATTAGCATCCAATCGAATCATTTTTAGCGCTACCTCATTCCACTCATAAGCGAGCGCCCATTGCAATGCCGACATTCCACTTATATCAGAACCCGAATTTTTTACGTCGGCATTGTTTTTTAATAGCAATAAAGCCATTTCTTCGCTTCTGTTGGCACACGCGATAAACAATGCACTGTGTCCCGCTGCATTTACTAAATTAACAGCAGCTTTTCGATCCAAAAGCAATTGGGCAATGTTGGCGTTATTGTTATAAATCGCTAACATTAAAAGGGTCCAATCCTGATCAGATTTATCATTTTCACCTTCTTGCCTGCCACCTCTCCAATACCCCTTAGCTCTGCCATCCACGCTTTCGCCTTGATCAAGATATAAAGTCACTCTTTTAACATCATCTTTTACAATAGCGTCGATCATTTGATCTGATGCAGTTTCAAAAATAATTTTAGCTTTAGATTCACCTTTATTTTCCTCTTTATTTTCTGACTTACACTGCCATAAAAGACAAGCGACGCTTATTAAAAAGAGATAGTTAACTATTGTTTTCATCAGATTATGATTGGTCTACTTTATCTAAATTATTCCAATACTCCAAGATTTGTTTTTTCGAGCGGCTATCCAAATTATTAAAATTAGCTGAAAATTTATCTTTTTTGAAGCCATCTGAAACAGAAGCTTCGATAGTATAGAATTGCTCATTTGAAGAATAAATTAAATGCACTGATTTTTGTATAAAGTTTGCATCATACAAACCGTAAATAAAAAGCGCATCGACACTTTGATCACCATCATAATCTGCAAATGCCTTTCTGCTTCCCCATGAAGAAATTATGCCATCATAACTAATTTCCACAAAGGATTTTAAAATCCAACCGTTTTGATCCTTTGTAAATCGCTGAAAATACATTTTATCAGGATTAGCATTTTTCTCTATTTTCGAAAAAATAAAAACATTATCTTCTTTATCTACAAAGTTGACTTCATCAATTTGAATTGCTCTCACCCCTTTATAAGGAAACACATCTTGCGTGTAGCTTTCTTTATTTCTGTGCACGTTTGAAATCTGAGCCAACATCACATTCGAAAACAACAATAAAATTATAATTTGCTTCATGGTTTGAGTTTTTTTAATTTTTAAAGAAAATAAAGATTTTACTATTTTAAAATGCGTACCCGATATCTTAAGAATTGCTGTATTGTTTTCATCTTAACTAATTTTATTTTCTTTCGAAAGACCATTACTATCCTTTATCCGACAATCTCAAAATATCGCCAAATACACCTCTTGCAGTAACTGCCGATCCTGCTCCTGCTCCTTGAATTACAATTGGGCGATCGCCATACGATTCGGTGTAAATTTCGAAGAAAGAATCAGATCCTTTAAGACCCCCCAATGCCGTATCGCTTGGCACCGAAACCAATTTAACTTCCAGAACTCCTTTGTCATGTTGCAAATCTCCCGACAATTCACCAATATATCGCAACACATGATTTGGTTTTTGATCGGCTTTTATTTTATCATAAATAGGATCGAATTCTTTTAATTTAGTCAAGAAATCAGCAACATTTCCTTCACGTAAATGCTCTGGAATTAAGTTCTGAATGTTTACCTCTTCAAATTCATTTTGCAAATCCAATTCTCTAGCCAAAATCAATAATTTGCGACCTACATCATTTCCGCATAAATCTTCACGCGGGTCTGGTTCTGTATATCCATTGTCAATTGCTTCTTTCAAAACAGCGCTGAAAGGCTCATTATTGGCAGAGAATTTATTAAACAAATAACTCAACGTCCCCGAAAAAACACCTTTTATCTTCGTTATATTTTCACCCGAAAGGTGCAGTAATTTTATGGTATCAATAAGTGGTAAACCAGCACCTACATTAGTTTCGTATAAATAGTTTTTTTGATTTTCTTCTAAAACCTTTCTCAATTCTTTGTAAAAGCCATAACTCAATGTATTGGCTACTTTATTCGAAGAAATTAAGTCGAAACTGCTTTCTGCTAGCGAGATATAATTTTGAACAAAGTCTTTACTTGCCGTGTTGTCCACTGCAATTAAGTTTTCAAGATGATTGGCATTCGCGTACGCAATTACCTCATCAATTGTATAAGCAACCCCTTCGTTTTCCAAATCTTTTTTCCAATCTGTTCCTACTCCATTTTTATTAAAAAGAACTTTTCTAGAATTCGCAATTGCAAAAACATTCAGTTTAATTCCCTTTCTTTTTTCAATGGCTTTGGCCGAAGCTAAAATTTGATCAATTAATGTTCCACCTACTAATCCGTGGCCAAAAACAGCAATATTTATCTTTTTTGAAACTCCAAAAATCTCTCCGTGAATAACATTTAACGCTTTGTTTAATTCCGATTTTTTTACAACTAAACTCACGTTTTTACCCGTTACCGTATTGTTGAATAAAATTGGAATAATCTTATTCTTGATCAATGCCGTGTATGGTTTGTGAAAAGTACTTAAATCTTGACCAATTATCGAAATTACCGACACATCATCGGTCACCGAAATGCGATTGACATCTTTAGAATAAAAGTCATTTTCAAACTCTTTTTCCAATTCAATCATCGCCGTAGTTGCTTTGTCTGCTGCAACTACCAAACCAATTCCTCTTTCTGAAGAACCTTGCGAAATAATGCTCACACTAATATCATTATCGCCCATTACTCTGAAAATTCGAGCATCGACTCCCGTTTTACCCAATAATCCGCGACCTTCCAAATTCACCAAAGACACATTCTCTAAAACAGAAAGGGTTTTAATTCCTTCTTGAGTCGAATCCGATGTGATTAAAGTGCCTTGGTTTTCGTGATTGAAGGTATTTAAAATTCGAAGTGGAATATTTTTTTCCAATAATGGAATAATCGTTTTAGCGTGCAAAATTGTTGCACCAAAATTAGCCAACTCATTCGCTTCATTAAAAGACAAATGATCAATTTTTTTGGCGTCGCCTACCAAATCAGGATTTGCCGTATAGATTCCATCTACGTGCGTAAAGTTTTGTAATTCTTCGGCATCTAAATAATTCGCCAATAACGACGCTGTATAATTACTGCCATTTCTTCCTAAAGTAGTCGTGTCATTATTGTTGTTCGAACCAATAAAACCGGTAACAATATTTACTGTCGATCCATTGTTTTCTTTAAAATAATGAATCACATTTTTCTTTGACAATTGTTCCAAAGGTTGCGCGTCACCAAACTTGGAGTCCGTTTTTAACAACTCTCTCGAATCAGTAAAACGAGCGTTAATTCCTTTTTCTTTTAAAACAGCAGTCAACAATTTAGCCGCAAGAATTTCTCCCTTTGATAAAATTTGATCTTTAATTTTAGTGCTATAATCACCGATCAAACTAACTCCTTCAAATAATTTATCTAAAACTTGAAATTCCTCCGAAAAATCAATATTTAAAAAATCTGCTAATTGGTATTTTTTAAATTGCTCTAAAAGTATTTTGTAATCGCCATTCTTTGCAGCAACTTCTAGAATTTCTTCCAATTCATCGGTTGCTTTTCCTCTTGCCGAAACTACTACAGCAATTTGCTCTCCGTTGTTTACTTTATCAGTTATAATCGAAATTACCTTCTGAAGGCCTTCTCCATTTGATAATGACCTACCTCCAAATTTTAATATTTTCATTGTATTGTATGGTTTTTTGGCTTAAAAAATAGATTTAAGCAAATTATCTAATTGTTTGTACTCGATCAAAAAAGCATCATGTCCGTGAACAGAATCTATTTCTTTGTAAAAAACATTTTCTTTGAACTTTTTTAAGTCAGTATACGTTTCTAAATTTTCTCTGGGTGTAAAAAACAAATCCGAATTGATCGCCACAATATGAATGTTAGCATCCGTTTTTGAAAGTAATGTTTCAAAATCATCTGAATTCCGCGTAATATCAATTGTCTTTAATAATTGATTCATCATTTTATAAGAAGCCAATTGATAGCGTTCCTGTAATTTTGTGCCGTGATGTTGCAACCAACTTTCGACATTAAAAACTGCTAAATTTTCATTAATCGTTCTATTGAATTTCTCTTTAAACGATTCGGGCGAACGGTAGCACAACATCGCATGAATGCGCGCATCTTCGATGGGCTGAGAGGAGTTTTTTAAAATTTGCTCCTGCAAATAGCAATTGGCAATCAACCAATCAGTTGACTTCCAGTCGGTTGCAATCGGAATTAAATTTTCGGTAATTTTTGGAGACAAAGCCAACATTTCCCAGGCAATTCCTCCACCAACCGAACCGCCAATCACAGTATGTAACTTACTAATATTTAAGTCTTCAATTCCTTTTAAGAACAAACGAGCAACATCTCTTGCTGTAAAATCTTGATGATTTTCAATTAAAAAAGAATCTACTCCGTTTCCTGGAACATTAAATGCTAAAATGGTGTATTTATTAATGTCGATTGTTTTCTCTGCACCAATCAAATCGTTCCACCAGCCATTTTCGCCAATAACTTGCGCATTTCCTGTCAAGGCATGATTAACCAAAACTATCGGAGCAGTATGCAAAGGTTGGCCAAATAGCGCATAGCTTAAGGGTAACTCAGAATAAACAGCACCACTTTCGGTAGTAAAATTTTGTAACAGGATTGGGTTGATTATATTTTCCAATTTCAAATCTTTTGTTATTTTTGATTTGTATCTGGAAATATTAAAAAGAAAAAACTAGAATTGAACTAGAGATATTCTTGTTGTTATCTTTCCACGTTGAGCGTGGTAGAATGCAGCACCTTCTTCGATTTACCGAAGGGTTGCTAAGGATTCGCCGGGTCTAATCCCTCGTCCTTTCTTTATAACATTTCAATACGTATGTGAACTTATTAACGCAAATTAACTACTAATTTTTTAAACAAACAAATTTAAAATTTTTCATTTACAACTCTCACAAAAATATAACATATAGACGCAAGCAATCGCTGAATATAACATATATCCAGTACTAAACGATTGCTAATTAAGACAGATCACCTTTCACTACTAGATGAAAAGGTTTTCATTGTCTTTTGAATACATTAAAAATGTTAAACAGTCGGCCGTGTCTGCACCGTCTTTTTTGGCTGTAGTATTAAATCCTAATCTTAAATGAATTAATTCATTTACAACTTTTGCTGTTGCGTTTCTTCTTGTTCTAAAAGTTCTTAAGTAACCGAAGGTTCTTGCGAAGTAATTTTTAGTTTCCATGTTTTTATTTTTAGATGCGTGTTAGTATATGTTTATTTTAATTTTATCTTATTGTTACGTACTTTTTTTTAATAAAAAAACCCTTTTGGAATTTGTAATACCAAAAGGGTTTAAGCGCTATAACTTAAATCTTATGATATCAACTGACCTGCACTTGAAACCGAATGGTGACAAGAGAGAAAAGGTTTTTTTTATTTGAAAAATTACTATTCATAGTATTTAATTTTGAATATTCTATTTGTAAACACAAAAAGCCTCCTGAATAAACGGGAGGCTTTTGCTATATAAAAAGTCTTTACTTTAAAGCAATCACAACCCGGAATTTTTTTCCGAACGGACGATATTTAGGTTACAAATATTAAATTTCATTCTGGTTTTCTTTGGGTTTTACAAAAGTGCAAAATATATTTAATTTTTCCTAATAATTTACAATGTTTTCTTAGTGATTTTACAAAGAAAATTTCGATAACCATTGAGGCTTATCATTTACAAACAAATAGGTTAGCAAAAAAACAGCTCTAAACACTATGCATGCGTACTAAATTCAAAATTCTTACAAAAACTAAATACTAGAAAGCAGAAACATCTCTACAATTATATAGCACCAAAAGCATTTTTTAGATCTGTTTTCAGATCTTCAATAGCTTCAATTCCAACTGAAAGGCGAATCAAATCAGCAAAAACGCCAGAGGCCGCTTGGTCATCAGTCGATAATTGCTGATGCGTTGTACTTGCTGGGTGAATAATCAACGATTTCGTATCTCCAATATTTGCTAATAGGGAGAATAATTTAGTATTATCTACTACTTTTTTAGCTGCTTCAAAACCACCTTTCAAACCAAAAGTCAACAGTCCGTTTTGTCCTTTAGGAAAATATTTCTTTGCTAAGTCGTAGTATTTGCTCGACGGAAGTCCGGGATAATTTACCCAAGCCACTTCTTCTTGCTCTTCTAGCCATTGAGCCAATGCTAAACCATTTTCACTGTGTTTTTGTACACGAAGCGGAAGCGTTTCTAATCCTTGTATAATTTGAAAAGCGTTAAACGGACTCAAAGCAGCGCCGAAATCACGCAGCCCTTCAATTCTCGCTTTAGCAATAAACGCGGCTTTACCTAGCGCTTCATGATAAATTAATCCGTGATATCCAGCTGATGGAGTCGTAAATTCTGGGAATTTTCCGCTACTCCAATCAAAGGTTCCAGCATCAATTATAGCTCCTCCCAAAGAAGTTCCGTTTCCAGCAATATATTTAGTCAATGAGTGAATTACAATATCTGCTCCATGCTCAATGGGCTGCAATAAATAAGAAGAGGCAACCGTATTATCTACAATAAAAGGAATTTCGAATTTCTTGGCCACAACAGAAATTGCTTTTAGATCTAAAATATCTAGTTTTGGATTCCCTAAAGACTCCACAAAAATAGTTCTAGTATTATCTTTAATTGCGTTTGCGAAATTTTCAGGATCAGCAGGATCCACAAAAGTGGTTGTAATGCCTAATCTTGGCAACGTAACATTAAATAAATTAAATGTTCCGCCATACAAACTGCTAGACGCTACAATATGATCGCCTGCTTTTAATAAAACTAATAAGGCTGTTGTAATTGCCGCAGTTCCCGAAGCAGTTACTACTGCTCCTATTCCACCTTCTAAGGCAGCCAAACGTTGTTCTAAAATATCATTGGTAGGGTTGTTTAAACGTGTATAAATATAGCCTGGCTCTGTTAATCCAAATAGATTGGCAGCATGTTCTGAATTTTTAAAAACATAAGAAGAGGTTTGATAAATAGGCACCGCTCTTGTTCCTTCGGTTTTGGTAACATCGTGTCCAGCATGCAATGCATTAGTTTCAAATTGTTGCGTGTTCATAATTGTAAATTTTATTTTAAGGTTAATAGTTTAATGGTTCAAATAAAAAGAGATTCTTCTTCTTGCAAATACAATTGCGAATGCAGCGACTGTGATTCATCACTATGTAGCAAACCTTTGAATCTATTTTTGTGCAAAAGGTAGCCCTCTTTTTTGATATGGAATAAAAAATAAATTATTTTAAATATATAGTGTGTTTTCATGATTTTTTTAACTTTAAGATTATAAAAAAAGCCCTTTTGGAATGTGACCAAAAGGGCTTATAGTGAACTATAAAAAGAGTTAACTCTTTCGCTTTTGGCAATAACAGACGGGCACGGACATAAACTTCGTGTTGCACTTTATCATTTTATGTAATAGTATCTGAATCATCTTTTAGTATATTTCTATGTAAACAAAAAAACCTCTGCTGTGGGCAGAGGTTTTATCGGTATATTTTAAAAATTAAAATTTAGTCAATAAAGCGCTCTGCCGATATATTCGACTTCATGCAAAACATGTTGACCATCATTAAATTCATTTTTTCTATTTTTAGAAAGACAAAACTGCGAAGAGTTTTTTACATATGCAAGTTTATGTGCAAATAATTTCAGGCAATGGTGCGATGCTATATTTAACTTTTGTTTTAAATAAAAAAACATAAACTTTAATTTGCAAATCAAAATCGTTTCATACCTTTGCAATCAAATACAGAGGAAAAATTTGAACTGATTGCAACCTCTTCATAATGAAACGATTCGTTATGACTATTGAAAAAATATTTCGATAGTAAAAAATGCTAAAGCAGGAACTCTCCTTTAGCATTTTCCGCAATTAAATTCTCCTCTTAATTAATTTTAATTTACAATTATTATGGCTTATTTATTTACGTCAGAATCTGTTAGCGAAGGACATCCTGATAAAGTTGCAGATCAAATTTCGGATGCATTAATTGATAACTTTTTGGCTTTCGATGCCGACTCTAAAGTAGCCTGCGAAACTCTTGTTACTACCGGACAAGTAATTTTGGCTGGTGAAGTAAAATCGAATACCTACCTCGATGTACAACAAATTGCTCGTGATGTAATCAAGAAAATTGGTTACACAAAAAGCGAATACATGTTCGAAGCAAATTCTTGCGGAATTTTATCTGCAATTCACGAACAATCTGCTGATATTAATCAAGGTGTTGATCGTTCTAGCAAAGAAGAGCAAGGTGCAGGAGATCAAGGAATGATGTTTGGTTACGCAACCAACGAAACCGAGAACTTTATGCCTTTGGCTTTGGACTTGTCACACAAGTTATTACAAGAATTAGCAATTTTGAGAAGAGAAAATAAGGAAATCACTTATCTACGACCTGATGCAAAATCGCAAGTAACTTTAGAATATAGCGACGACAACAAACCTACTCGTATTGAGGCAATTGTTATTTCGACACAGCATGACGATTTTGATAGTGAGCCAGAAATGTTGGCTAAAATCAAGAAAGACATCATCGAAATTTTAATTCCGAGAATTGTTGCTAAAAATCCACAAAGTGCCCATTTATTTAACGATACCATTAAATACCACATTAATCCAACAGGTAAATTCGTAATCGGAGGTCCTCACGGAGATACTGGATTAACGGGAAGAAAAATTATTGTAGATACTTACGGTGGTAAAGGTGCTCATGGTGGTGGTGCTTTCTCTGGTAAAGACCCAAGTAAAGTAGACAGAAGTGCAGCTTACGCTACACGTCACATTGCTAAAAACCTGGTAGCTGCTGGTGTTGCAGATGAAATTTTAGTACAAGTATCCTATGCCATTGGAGTTGCTGAACCAATGGGAATTTTTATTGATACTTACGGAACTTCAAAATTAAAATTAACTAATGGCGAAATTGCTAAAAAAGTTTCTGAAATTTTCGACATGCGTCCGTACTTTATTGAGCAACGTTTAAAATTAAGAAATCCTATTTACAGTGAAACTGCTGCTTACGGACACATGGGACGTACACCAGAAACAGTAACAAAAACTTTTTCGGCTCCTGGTGGTCATGAAAAAACAGTTACCGTTGAATTATTTACTTGGGAAAAACTTGATTTTGTTGACCAAATTAAAACCGCTTTTGGATTGTAAAAATTTAAATTATAAATACATCAAAAACCGCAATTGTAACTAATTGCGGTTTTTTTTGTAAATCTGTAGAAGAAAATATCCTTAAAAAGCTACTTTTGTAACTTGTGCTATTTTTCTGTGCTTTTAACAAACTATTAAAAAATGTCGAAATTTCCCTCCATAAAAAACGTCTTAAAAGCCACTTTCAAAACAGTTTTAAGATTTCCGTTGGAAGTTACTGCAGCTATCTTAGGGACAATTTTTGCTATTTTACTTGATAATGCTGAATACGACAACCCATTAAAAGAACTTTTTATTAAAGCCATCCTAAGCAGTTCTTTATGCTTTGTATTATTTATATCTGTTAGTTTATACTTTGTAACTTCTCAAAAAAATAGTTTGCTTCGCTTTGCTACTAGCTTACTTTTAGGAGCACTCTTAGTAGCTTTTGTTTTTAATTTTGATGAACAAATAACAACTTTACAAACACAACAATTCTTGGTCCTCAGTATTTGCTTGCATTTACTGGTTTCTTTTGCCGCTTTTTTACCGAAAAAATACAATCAAAATGAGTTTTGGGAATTTAATAAGCAACTTTTCCTTAGAATTTTAACGGCATCATTGTATAGTATTGTTCTTTATTCTGGACTAGCATTAGCCCTATTTGCTGTTAAAGAATTATTCCAAGTTCCTTTTCCAAACGAAATTTTTGCTTATCTGTTTTATGTGATTGCAGGAATTTTCAATTCAATCTTCTTTTTAAACGGCATTCCACTCATAAAAAATGACACAGAACCGCTGCAATTAAAGTATCCGAACGGACTTAAAAATTTTACGCAGTTCATTTTGCTACCATTGATTAGTTTATACCTAATTATTTTAATTGGTTATGAAGTACAAATAATTCTGACGTTCTCTCTGCCAATTGGATGGGTTTCCTATTTGGTTTTGATATTTGCAATTTTCGGAATTCTATCTTTTCTACTAGTGTACCCTATAGCTTCAAACGTAGGAAATCTTTGGATGCGCACTTTTAACCGATGGTTTTATTTTCTATTAATTCCTTTATTAGGCTTACTTTTCTGGGCCATTATTTATCGCATCAGCCTTTACGGAGTTACTCCTGAACGCTTTTATGTTTTATTACTTTCCATCTGGCTAGCGTTTGTGGTGGCTTATCTTTTAATTCAAAAAGAACCTAAAATAAAATTCATACCTATCAGTATGTGTATTGCAGGACTTCTTTCGATTATTGGCCCACAAAGTGCCAGCAGCGTTTCTAAAAACAGTCAATTGAATCGCTATGAATCATACATTAAAAAAACAGAAAAAGAGAAATTAAATTTTAATCAAGAGAAAGACTTAAGTAGCATTGTGAATTTTTTAGATAAAAATTATGATGCAAACATCCTCATCATTCCGCAAACAAAAGACAAACTAACTAATTTATTTCAAAAGAATAAAAATCCCAGTTCAACTGAAATAATGGAGGCTTTAGGTTTAGAATACCATTCTGAATATGCGACAGAAAACGATGTTAGAAATAATTTTTATTACTCTTTTTACGAAAATTCAGATAGTACTGTAGAAAACATAAGCGGTTACGACATGGCTCTTACTGTTACTAATTATTCTGAATTTAATTGTACAGATTGTATAGCAATTAACAAAATAAACTACTCAATCAAATCAACGAAAAGCAAGTATGGACTTGATTTACATTTAAATAATGATGTAATTCCTTTAAAGATATTTGAGTTTATAAATAACAATCTCGTGTTTGATCAAGAGAGATCTGATAAGAAAAGAATAACGCAGGTGGTTGACCATTCAAAATATCAAATTTCAATTCAGTACATAAATTTAAACGGAACTAGAAATAGTACTAAAAAGTCTATAAATACTTATTCTTTGAGAATATTGGTAAAGGTTAAAAAGTAATTTAGAGCGAGAACAGCAGGTACTAAGCCTCATTAATCAAAAGCTGTTGTACCGCTAATTTTTGTATTTTAGCATTTTAACCCATTATGAAAAAAATAGTTCTGCTGTTTTTGATTTTACAACTTAGCGCAGTTGTGGCTCAAGTACCAACTTTATCAGCGTCATATCTTTCGACTCAAACTATTGATAAAGTTCTGTTTGTTGGAGTAGATTCCTTTGATTATTTGTATAAAATCAAAGATAACACACTCTTTAAATCAGATAAAAATCAAACGTTTACGTATAAGAATATTTATTTAGGAAAAATCACTACAGTCGATTTAATCAATCCGCTACGAATTGCCGTATTTTACGAAGGTTTTAATAGTGTCGCGTTGATCGACAATCAGCTCAACGAAACTACTGTGATCCATTTTTCGGAGAAATCTAATGCTATTATGGCGACCGCTGTCGGAATGGCTTCTCAAAATCAATTGTGGGTCTACAATAGTTTAACGCAGCAAATTGGGCTTTACAATTATTTGAATAATGAATATAAAAACATATCAATTCCTTTAAAAAGTAATTTTATCTATTATCAGACAGATTTCAATAATTTCTATTGGATTGATACAGACCAAAATTGGTACAGTTGCGATCCATTCGGAAAAATTATCCTACTGGCAAAAGCTCCTCTTTTTGATCGAATTCAGCTTTTAAATGATTCCCAATTTATTTATATGAAGGATAATCTCTTGTTTTTTACTGAAATTATCGATCAGAAAAATTCCGTAAAAATGCCCATTTTACTTTCAGAAAAAACCTTTGAAAATTTCTACTACAAAGACCAAATTTTATCTATTTTTACATCTGCTGAGAAGACAAATTATAAACTCATACTACCGTAATGCATATAGCAATAGCAGGAAATATAGGCGCAGGAAAAACTACTTTAACCAAGTTATTAGCGAAGCACTTTAAGTGGGAACCTCATTATGAAGACGTTGTTGACAATCCGTATTTGGATGATTTTTACCATCAAATGGAGCGTTGGTCGTTTAATTTGCAGATTTATTTCTTAAACAGCCGTTTTCGCCAAGTGCAACAAATAAGAGAAACAGGTAAAAAAGTAATTCAGGATCGAACAATTTATGAAGATGCTTATATTTTTGCTCCCAACTTGTACGCAATGGGTTTAATGACGAGTCGTGATTTTGAAAATTACACTTCATTATTTGAATTAATGGAATCGTTAGTAAAGCCACCCGATTTGTTGATTTATTTGAGAAGTTCGATTCCAAACTTGGTAGGGCAAATTCATAAACGAGGACGTGACTACGAAAACTCAATCTCGATCGAATATTTAAGCCGATTGAACGAAAGATATGAAGCTTGGGTACAAACCTACAACAAAGGAAAACTTTTGATTATCGATGTAGACAACATCAATTTTGTTGACAATCCTGAAGATTTAGGAAACATCATTAATAGAATTGACGCCGAAATCAACGGTCTTTTTTAAATCTACAAAAAATTATAAACCAAATGCCTCGCTATAAACGAGGCATTTTATATTTAAAAGTAATTATAGCATTTAATGTACCGCGTCAATTTTTGCTTTTACTTCTGCCTCTGTCCCTTCAAAAATTCTAGTCGTGGCTTTACCATTTTCGGTTTTAGTTAACGTTCCCACCGTGACTCCATTTTCAGTAGACAAATTAACCTCAACACTGTTTTTACTATATTTAGTGGTATCAAAACAATCAGTTTTTTGGAATTTGCCCTTTTCATTTGCAGCATTATGACTAGCCATACATTTTTTCATTTCTTCCTCAGTATGGCCTTCCTCTTTACACATTTGCATGCATTCTTCTTTACTCATTTGTACCATTTTTGCCGAGCTATTGTGCATGTTGTTTCCCATCTGCATTTCCATTTCAGAACAGCACGCATTAGAACTCATACTCGTTTGAGAACTGTGTCCATCTCCTAAAATCGGCGCAATCACCAAACCAATTAAACAAGTTAATTTGATTAAAATATTCATAGAAGGACCAGAAGTGTCCTTAAAAGGATCCCCAACTGTATCTCCCGTTACTGCTGCTTTGTGCGCCTCAGAACCTTTAAAAGTCATTTCTCCGTTAATTAAAACTCCAGCTTCAAAAGATTTTTTAGCATTATCCCACGCACCACCAGCATTGTTTTGAAAAACGGCCCAAAGCACGCCTGAAACAGTCACACCTGCCATATATCCTCCTAACATTTCCGCTATCAACTGATTGTTGCTTCCGTAAACCAACTTTCCTAACAATACAATTGCTATAGGAAAGCCAATGGTTAACACTCCTGGCAACATCATTTCGCGCAAAGCAGCCTTTGTAGAAATCTCCACGCATTTACCATATTCTGGTTTTCCTGTACCTTCCATTATACCGGGAATTTCTCTAAATTGACGGCGCACTTCGTAGACCATATCCATGGCTGCTTTACCTACAGAATTCATTGCCAAAGCAGAAAAAACTACGGGAACCATTCCTCCAATAAATAACATGGCTAAAACAGGCGCTTTAAAAATATTAATTCCGTCAATGCCAGTGAAAGTGACATAAGCAGCAAACAAAGCCAATGAAGTAAGCGCTGCCGAAGCAATTGCAAATCCTTTTCCTGTTGCCGCTGTGGTGTTTCCTACTGAATCCAAAATATCAGTCCGCATACGTACCTCTTTTGGCAATTCGCTCATTTCTGCAATTCCTCCTGCATTATCAGAAATTGGTCCGAAAGCATCAATTGCCAATTGCATCGCCGTAGTCGCCATCATTGCTGAAGCAGCCAAAGCTACTCCGTAAAACCCCGCTAAGGCGTAAGAAGACCAAATAGCTGCGGCAAATAAAAGCACCGTTGGAAACGTAGAAATCATTCCGGTGGCTAAACCGGCAATTACATTTGTACCTGCTCCTGTAGCAGACTTCTGAACAATAGCCATAACAGGTCTTGTTCCTAAACCCGTATAATATTCGGTTACTGAAGAGATAGCTCCACCAACAATAAGTCCGACAATTGTTGCGTAAAATACACGCATGGAAGATATATCTTTTATTCCTTCTCCAAAAAAGTTCATTTGCATGGTTTCGGGCAACATATATTGTACCAAAAAGAAACAACAAAGGGCAGTTAAGGCGATAGAAATCCAATTTCCTACATTTAATGCTTTTTGTACTTGTGCTTCTTTAGCATTTTCATCTGATATCTTTACCAACATGGTTCCTATAATAGAAAATAGAATTCCGAAACCAGCAATGGCCATTGGCAATAAAATAGGACCAATTCCGCCAAAAGCATCTTGTAAATTACCGCCCATGTCCTTGATGACGTAATTTCCTAAAACCATTGCAGCCAAAACGGTTGCAACATACGAACCAAACAAGTCGGCTCCCATTCCGGCTACATCACCTACATTGTCACCTACATTATCCGCAATTGTAGCGGGATTTCTTGGATCATCTTCTGGAATACCAGCTTCTATTTTTCCCACTAAATCGGCTCCCACATCAGCAGCTTTGGTGTAAATTCCGCCTCCTACTCTGGCAAAAAGAGCAATAGACTCCGCACCTAACGAAAATCCTGCTAATGTTTCTAAAACCTTGGTCATGTCATCAGTAGAAGTCCAAGCGCCATCCATAAAAATTTGAAAGAAAAGAATAAAAAAACCGGTTAAACCTAAAACAGCTAAACCGGCAACTCCTAGTCCCATAACGGTTCCTCCGCCAAACGAAACTTTTAAAGCTTGTGGCAAACTTGTTCTTGCCGCTTGTGTAGTTCTAACATTGGTTTTGGTTGCAATCTTCATTCCCATATTTCCTGCCAAGGCGGAGAAAAAAGCTCCAAAAACAAAAGCGATGACAATAAGTAAATGGGTTTGAACTCCTGGAATGAAAGTAATTCCAGCTAAAACAATACTAGCTAAAACGACAAATATGGCTAATAATTTATATTCTGCTTTTAAGAAAGCGAGTGCTCCCTCGTAAATATGATCAGAAATGGTTTTCATTTTACCATCTCCAGGATCTTGCTTTAACACCCAACTCCTTTTTATTCCCATAAAAAGTAATCCTAAAATGGCCATAACTATTGGCAAATAAATCATAAATGCATTCATAATTGGTTTTTGGTTTTGGTTAATAGTCTGTTACTAAACGAATTTAAACAAAAAAGCAACACTCTTAACGGAGTGTTGCTTTTTTTATAAAATTTTAATATGCCTTTATTTAATACTAAATAATCCTTCTGGTTTATTTGGAATTGCATTAAAACGCTCGGTACATTCTGCAATAATAGAGTATGCCTCTTTTACGTCTCCCCAGCCACCAACATCAACTTTTTTGTTCTCAAGATCTTTATACACTTGGAAGAAATGCTCGATTTCTTTAACCAAATGCGGATTCATATCAGACAAGTCATTTAATGAATTCCAGATTGGATCTGACATCGGTACACAAATAATTTTTTCATCTGGTCCTTTATCATCTGCCATATGAAAAACACCGATTGGCTTCACTTCCATAACACAACCAGGAAAAGTTGGTTCGGTTACCAAAACGAGTACATCTAATGGATCTCCATCCAATGCTAGAGTTTCAGGAATAAATCCGTAATCTGCAGGATACATCATCGACGAAAACAACATTCTATCAAAACGCATTCTTTTGATTTCAAAATCGTACTCGTATTTATTTCTGCTTCCTCTTGGTATTTCGATTAAAACATCGAAAGTAGTTATTTTGTCTGCGGTCATTTTATTTTTTATTAGTCTTTTAATTTCGGTTGCAAAAATAGGCAAAGAATCCTCTTTCTCAAAAGCTTTTTACAGTTATATCTGTATTAATGCTCAATGAGATCGCTTGAGTGGCAACAATATTTGATTTTGAGCCTTTTTCTTAAAAATAAAAACCGAAAGAGCCTATTAATGCAAATTTATTTGCATCTGGCATATCTCGATAATTTCCTCTCCAAGAAAAATCCAAACGGAATACTTTAAAAATATTCCCTATTCCAGCGCTGTACTCCCAATATACATCTTCTGGTGCTTTGTACACTAAACCAGAAGCATTGATCGCTCTATTGTTTTCTGATATGTGTCCGTAAACCGATTTAACACCAATAATTTCGCGCCAATTCAATTTACGCATCATCGGGATTCTTCCAAAAAGTCTGCCTCCAAAATTGTGTTCCCATTTTAAAGTGGCATATTCATCGGATACAAACTCATAATAACTTAAATTATTAAACGTGTTTTTAATGGTAAAATAGCTTTGATTTCCTGGAATAATACTCAGTAAACCCAAAGGAACAGTTCCAAACGTCTTACCAGTTTCTAAAATGATATCAGATCGACCTAAAGGTCCAATAATTATCGGTTGTTTATAGAATAACTGAATTTTATCGTACATAAAATCACTGTCTAAAACACCTTTAAAACCGTGGCTGTAATTTACAAAAAAGCGACTGTATGGACTATCAACATCACTTCGTTCTACACCGTAACCAATTGTTTTTCTCTTTGGAGTGAATTCGATTTCTATGCTCGCCTCCGATTGTTTCACATTACTTTCTACTACACCTGCGGGATTTAAAGTGTTTGGCAATGCGGTATAATAATCTAAACTAAATGTTTTCGATGCCGATGCTAAAGTTCTATACGAAAATGCTAAGGCAACAGTTAAGTTCTTAGCTGGCTCTATTTCTGCGGCGACACTGGACAAATTGATGTTGGTTAATTTTCCATTTCCGCCAACTGTAAACAAAGAAGAAGATGCGACACTTCGACCTAAAACATCACTCGTTGACGTTAAACTAGCTCCAATTTGTTCTACATCGCGACGATTTCCTGCCGATAGAATAATTCGGTTTTTGGTGTCAACCATCCATTTTCCAGAAACGCCGTATTTAAATTTGTTATCTGTAAATCCGTACGCGGTGTACGCTTGAAGACGCCATAAGTCATTGCGTCCAAAATACGTTCGACCACCAACTCGCAAACGAAACCCTTCAACTTCATTATACCCAATTGTCGAAAGAATAGGTCCAAAATCAATATTAGGAAATGCTACATAACCACTACCTAAAATAGTAAAGAGACTATACAATTGATTGAACTTTTTGACCGTTTGTAACGTATCCAACATTTTATAAATACCTTGCTCGTCTTTGTTTAATTTCTCAAAACGATTCTCCGTCCAAAACTCTTCAGATTTATTGTAAACTTCGTTGTCGATATAGTTTACTTTTTCTTTATAAAACTCAGATGGTTTCTCTACATTAAATTGATGATCTCTAAAAAGCGTGGTACGTTTACCATACATTCCTTTTGATTCTTCTTTTTTATTCAAAGCAAAATCAGACATCATATAATCTCGCGTTAGCAAAAACACTGAATCGTTCTCTACGTCAAATTCTTGTTCAATATAAATGTCTTTTACCCAGTTAATATTAGCACTTTTCGTTACGGCCATATTAATTTTTTTGATGGCAAAAGTGGTGTCATTTACCCAGAAATCACCTTTAAAAGTCAGTTCATTTTTTCTTCTCGGATAAAAAACAATATTGTAGCACCATTTGTTACCTATAAAAGTACTGTCGCGTAAAATATAATTGTACACATCAATTCCTGTAGTCGATAATGGACTAGTAAAACTTTTATCGAAAAACTTAAGATGGTTGTCGTATATATTATAATCAGAATACAAGTCTTTTACAAACGCTAAAATTTGCTGATTTCCTTCAAAACCAGACGTTTTACTTGCTTTTAAATTTTCTTTTGTTTTTTTAAGCGTATTATCGCCGTAAACATCGTACAATGATTCATTTATAAAAATTGGTAAATAAGTCTTACCCGTAACGCTAGAAGTGTCTACGTGATTAAAGATAAACTCCATTCCTTTAAAAAGCTTATTTTTCATGGATGCACTATCAATAGTGTTCATGTCAAATTCGACTTTTTCGTACTTTTCCATTTGGTATTGATTGAAAAGATACAACCCATTTTTACGTTTATGAGCCCAAATCTTTCTTAGGATTTCAAGCGCAGGATTGTCTTTTTTGGACGTTTTTCCGGTAAAAATCATTACCTCGCTTAACGCCTGCGGTTCTTTTAGAAAAATTTTCAAGTTGTAGCTCACCGCTTTATCTAAAGACAGTATTTTATCTGAAAATCCAACCGAACTGACAATAAGTGCGTCAAAATCTTGCTCTGTTTCTAAATAAAAACGACCGTCTTCATTTGAGACTGTTCCAATTTTAGAACCCTGAAAAACAACGTTCGCATACGGAATCGGTAGCGAGTTAGACGCATCAAAAACAACTCCGCTCACTTTAGTTTGTGCAAAAACGCAACTAGCAAAAGCAACGAGAAAATTAACGCAGATAAAAATTGATTTTTTCATAATTTACAAAAAAAGCTTCATCAAATATAACTAAATGATGAAGCTTAAGTAGTATGCTGTTTTTATTATTTGTACAATACTTTTTTCACTGCTTTGATCACGTCACCAGAATTTGGCAACCATTCTTTTAACAAAACTGGTGAATAAGGCGCTGGTGTATCTGCAGTTGTAATACGTTGTATTGGCGCATCTAAAAAGTCGAATGCTTGCTCTTGAACTAAGTACGTGATTTCAGAAGAAATACTAGCAAACGGCCAAGCTTCTTCTAGAATAACCAATCGATTTGTCTTTTTAACCGATTTGATAATCGCATCTTTATCCATTGGACGAACGGTTCTTAAGTCAATAATCTCACAAGAGATCCCTTCTTTAGCCAATTCATCAGCAGCAACATAAGCTTCTTTTATAATTTTTCCGAAAGAAACAATTGTTACATCCGTACCTTCTCTTTTAATATCAGCCACGCCAATAGGCAATACGTATTCTCCGTCAGGAACTTCTCCTTTGTCACCATACATCTGCTCCGATTCCATAAAAATAACCGGGTCGTGATCGCGAATAGCTGCTTTTAATAATCCTTTTGCATCATAAGGAGTAGAAGGAACGATCACTTTAAGACCTGGTGTATTTGCAAACCAGTTTTCTAAAGCTTGTGAATGCGTTGCTCCCAATTGTCCTGCCGAAGCAGTTGGTCCACGAAAAACGATTGGCACATTAAATTGCCCACCTGTCATTTGACGCATTTTTGCTGCATTATTAATAATTTGATCAATACCTACTAAACAGAAGTTGAACGTCATGTACTCTACAATAGGACGGCAACCGTTCATAGCAGAACCTACTGCAATACCCGTAAAACCTAACTCTGCGATTGGTGTGTCGATTACTCTTTTTGCACCAAACTCATCAAGCATTCCTTTTGATGCTTTGTAAGCTCCATTATACTCAGCAACTTCTTCTCCCATTAAATATATGGATTCATCGCGACGCATTTCTTCACTCATCGCTTCGCAAATGGCCTCTCTAAATTGTATTGTTCTCATATTTATTATTGTTGATGTAATTTTCGAACTGCAAAATTAATTATTTTATCTCATTAAAAAGCATAATGTTAGTTTAAAATAAACATATTCGATGCCTTTGATGTGGCAATTCCAACAGATTTCACAAAAATGCATCTTAGCTGGCAACAAAGCAAATAATTAATATGCAATTGCACATTAATTATTTAAATATCTAACCCAATTATCTTTCAAAAGCCACAGCAATCTTCTGCAGTAAATTCTTGCAAAGTTCATTTTATTTCTATTTATTTAACCCCTAAAAATTACAAGTAATCGTAGGGACTATCATTCCTCTAATTAATACAATCAGCAAAGTGAAAATAGTTTATAAAATAGGGACAGCAAATTCCAGAAATACACAATTTTGTCTAGGTTCGATTTTTAATTCTTGAACACTTAGAATTCTAATTGACAGCACTTATACTTAATCAACGATTTTAAAATCCAATGAAAAAAAATCTACTATTATTAATTGCATTTCTACTAACTTCTTTTTGCTACTCTCAAACGCTTAAAGCCATTCTAATTTCTAAATCATTAAAAGGAGTTGGAGACCATACAGAACTGTCGGAAAGAGCTAAAAAGCCAAAAATCTATAGTTATCTGTATTCAAATAAGAAGTCAATTCAAAAATTGATTTCTGATGAAAGAACCACTGTAGATACCGCCTCCATAAACAAAGATGACCATGCTTTTCAGACAACAAGAACCTACAAAACAGCGTCTTCTGTCACTTATTTTAAAAACGAAGAAAGTAAAATATACAAAGTACTGTATACAAAAGAGAGCAACGACGTTACTATAAAAGAGCCTTTACCAAAATTTAATTGGAAATTAGAATCTGAAAACCAAATAATCAGCGGATACAACTGCAAAAAAGCAACCACTACAAACACCTATTTTAACAGTAACCAAAAAGTTATTGCATGGTATTGCGAAGATATTCCAATAGATGGAGGGCCGACGCATTATTCAGGTTTACCTGGTTTTATCATGCAAATAGAGTTAGATGACAGCGTCATTGAAACATTTGAAAAATTGCAAGTATCTAAAGAGAATACATCCATAGAGGAACCTAAAAACAATGCAGCAGATTTAAGCTATAAAGAGTTTTCTGCTCAAAAAAATCGGTAATGAAGATTTTAAAAACTAGAAAAAATATAGAAAAGCAGTTCATCTGCTTTTTTTTGTTCCTTTCAAGTGGTATTTATTCGCAAAATATGGTGACAGGAAAAATTGTATCTCAAACAAACAAGACAGTTAGTAATGCCAGCGTACAAATAAAATTAAGTAAAGACGAACAAACTATTGCTTTTGGACAATCAAACAACATAGGTGTTTTTAACCTAAATATAAATAAGAAAGGAAATTATCACCTTAGAATTACCGCTTTAGGATTTAAAACTAGTATAAAAGAAATTAATATAACCAGCTCGTTACTCGATTTAAAAAACATTATTTTAGAAGAGTCTTCTATAGAATTAAAAGAGATTCTTATTGAAAAAGAAAGTTCTGGGATGACTGAAGTTGGAGATACTTTACACTATCGCATCGAAAAATTCATGAATGGTACCGAAGAAAACCTTAAAGATATTTTAAATAAATTACCGGGACTAAATGTTGACAATCAAGGAAAAATAAAAGTGCACGGAAAAACAGTGGACCGATTATTAATAGATGGTCAAGAATTTTTTACAGACCAACATAAAATAGCGACAGATAATATTAATGCTGAAATGGTAAAAAATATTGCGATTATTAAAAATTATACTGATTTTAAAAAAATTAAAAAGAATGAAGAATCAGGATTAACAGCCATTAATGTTTCAATTAAAGAACAGTATAAAAACAGAGTAACAGGAAATTTGTTAGCTGGTGTTGGTGAAAACAAATTTAATTTACATGCAACACTGTTTAATTTTGGAAAAAAAATATTTATCAGTCTTATTAGTGATTCTAATACTACTGGCGAACTATCGATTACTGTAAATGACTATCAAACTTTCGTTAATAAAAAAAATGACCTCAACGCTGGCGAAGTTACATTTTCGAGAAATGAAGATTTACCTCGTTTTTTAACATTGGGAAATAATGTCAAGAACAGAGACTCTTACTTTACTGGCTTAAATTTAAAATATTTTTCGTCCCAAAAAGTTCAAGTCAATGCATTTTCTCTTTTCAACACTAGCACACAAATAGAAGAACAACTAATTAAAGAAGAATTCTATACTAGCACTAGCAGTTTTTTAAATAGAGAAACTAGAAAAGACTCTGAGAAATCATTTTTTAACACAACTGCGATTGATGCAACTTATAAAAGCAACGAAAAATCCATAGTAAATTATAGTTCTTCAGTGTCAAGCTTTAAGAAAAACAACCTACTATTTCTTTCGAATACTAACAGTTCAAATGAATCAGAAAACCACGCTGTTGATTTTAACTTCAGCCATAGTTTAGAATACACAACATCCTTGAAAAACAATAAAAACATAAAAATTAGAGCAGCTCAAGATATAAGCAACAAATTAAATGACTTACAAATCACAGCGAATCAACCTTTTTTAAACTTAAATTTTCCGTCAGGCACTTATCAAATCAATCAAAATACCCAATCGATAAAAAAGACTATAAGTTTAAATGCCTCTTATGATTTTAACATCCATAAACTACCATTAACTTTACTTACAGAACTGACTCAAAAAAAAGATCAATTTGACAGCTTCGAGACCAACTTTAGCTCTTTTAACAATAGTGAATATATACAAAACCGCATCCACACGATAGGTCTTGTCTCTCAATTTAATCTAACTTCTAAAACAAAATTTACTACTTCACTAGCGCATACTTCACTTAAACTTCAGACACGTTACAACGAGACGAATAAATCATTATTTACACCCAGTTTTACAATGAAGACTAATTTTAGCAAACAGCATTACATCAAATTCAATTATGCATTAAACACCAAGTTGGTTGCATCAGAAAACACCATTCAAAATCAAATTAGTACTGATTACAGAACTCAATACGGAAATGATGATGTTAGATATAATACTATTAATAAAAGCAGCCAAGCTACTGCTGAATATTATTATAATAATTTTAAAAGAAAATTTAATATTTTATCAAGAGTCTCTTCCTTACGTTCTAAAAATCCAATCACTACTAATTCGTTTGCGTCTCAAAACTCGAATTTAATCCTTTATAAAATTACACCGTACGAAAACTACTTTGATTCGTTTGTGTTTTCAGAAAAACAATTTACAAATTTTCCCTTTTCAGTAAAAGGCAGCATTTCATATTCGGCCAATGTAAAACACATTTTCTACGAGAATTTAAAAAATTCTCTACATTCGGAAACAGCTACTGGATTTATCGCATTGGTATCAAGGTTAAAGAATAAAAATATACAGTTTGAAACCGGCATACAATATTCTAAAGAAATCTATACCGACAATTTCTCTAAAAACTTACTTACGGTACTAAGCCCAAATTTCAACACCAGCATACAGCTAACACAACAACTGTCCTTTAGTAGTTCCTTTAGTGTTGAAAATTTTAAATCTACCACTGCTCAAAATACGATTTATAATTTTAGTCCAAAGATCAGATACAAAATTCCAAAATCAAAAATTGAACTAAGTGCTTTCGGCAGTAATATTTTCAACATTAAGAACAACGAAGAAATCAAAATTTTGAGATTCGCCAACTACAATCAAGAGAAAACATCGCAAACATTAGCAGGATATTACATGGTCTCTGCTAAAATTAAACTCTGATAACGAAATCGAAATAGTTTTACTAAAATATTATGCGTGCATAGTAAAATATTCAAATTAAAGCTTTAAATTTGTAAAACGATATCAAAATTTATAAAAAATATACTTATGAAAATATTAGTTTGCATCAGCCATGTGCCTGATACTACTTCAAAAATTAACTTTACAAATGGTGATTCTGAATTTGATACCAACGGAGTACAGTACGTGATTAACCCAAATGATGAGTTTGGTTTAACAAGAGCAATTTGGTTTCAAGAAAAACAAGGAGCAACGGTTACTGTTGTAAATGTTGGCGGACCAGATACGGAGCCGACCTTAAGAAAAGCATTGGCAATTGGTGCAAACGAAGCGATTCGTGTCAACGCAACACCAACTGATGGTTTCTTTGTTGCAAAACAATTAGCAGAAGTTATTAAAAACGGAAATTACGATTTAGTAATTGCTGGAAAAGAATCTTTAGATTATAATGGTGGAATGGTTCCTGGAATGATTGCCGGAATTTTGAGTTATAACTTCTTAAACTCGTGTACAAGTGTAACGGTTGAAGGAACAAACGTAACGGCCGTTCGTGAAATTGATGGCGGAAAAGAGACAGTAAGCACTTCACTCCCGTTAATTATCGGTGGTCAAAAAGGATTAGTTGAAGAAAAAGATTTACGTATTCCGAATATGAGAGGAATTATGACTGCTCGCTCTAAAGCGTTGACTATTGTTGAACCAATTGATGCTTCGACAAATACCAAAGCAGTTAAATTTGAAAAGCCTGCTGCAAAATCGGCTGTGAAACTAGTTTCTCCAGATAATTTGGATGAATTAGTCAGTTTATTACATAACGAAGCGAAGGTAATCTAGTAATCTCATTTAGTTTTTAGTGTTTCGATTTAAAATTTGAAACCAAAATTCTTTAATCTAAAATCACAAATCTCATGTCAATATTAATATATGCAGAATCTGCAGAAGGAAAATTTAAAAAAGTAGCTTTTGAGTTGGCATCCTACGCAAAAAAGGTAGCCGAATCATTAGGTACAACAGTAACGGCAGTAACAATCAACACTTCGGATGTTAGCGAATTGGCCAAATACGGAGTAGATAAAGTGCTAAAAGTAGCCAACGATAAACTTTCGGGCTTTACTGCAAAAGCTTACGCTGATGTAATCAAACAGGCGGCACAACAAGAATCATCTAAATTAATTTTATTATCATCAACAACAGATAGTATTTATTTATCTTCTCTTTTAGCAGTTGCTTTAGAGGCTGGATACGCATCAAACGTTGTAGGCCTTCCGGTAAGTACTTCGCCTTTTCAGGTTAAAAGAACTGCTTTTTCAAACAAAGCTTTTACTATTACAGAAATCAATACGGATGTAAAAGTATTGGCTTTAGCAAAAAACACCTACGGAATTCACGAAAGCGCTTCTACTTTAACGGAGCAAGATTTTAACCCAACAATCGGAGACAACGATTTTAGCGTTAAAGTTGAATCGGTAGAAAAAGTGTCTGGAAAAGTTTCGATTGCTGATGCAGACATCGTTGTGTCTGGTGGTCGTGGACTAAAAGGTCCAGAAAACTGGGGAATGATCGAAGAGTTGGCTTCTGTACTTGGAGCAGCGACAGCTTGTTCTAAACCCGTTTCTGACTTAGGCTGGAGACCTCACGGAGAGCACGTTGGACAAACAGGAAAACCAGTTGCAACCAATTTATACATCGCCATCGGAATTTCAGGAGCAATTCAGCACATTGCCGGAATCAACTCATCTAAAGTAAAAGTTGTTATCAATAATGATCCAGAAGCTCCATTCTTTAAAGTGGCAGACTACGGAGTTGTAGGTGATGCGTTCGAAATTGTACCTCAATTAATCGAAAAATTAAAAGCTTTTAAAGCGCAACAATCGTAGCTTTAGAAATCTAAAAAATAGAAACTCAACAAATGTGCCGACTAAAAACTAGATAATCGTATCTTTGCTTTTAGTCGGCTTTTTTATTTCTTAGTTTTTGATTAAAATTGCACCTTCAAATTACACACAAAACAACATTTAAAATAAGGTTATAAAACCTTTTACTTCTGCATCTTATGAGCTTAGTCAAATTATCTATAAAAGGAATTTCATACAGTCAAACTCAAAATGGCGCTTATGCCTTGATATTGAATGAGGTTGATGGCGAACGAAAATTACCGATAGTTATTGGTGCTTTTGAAGCTCAATCGATTGCCATTGCGTTAGAAAAAGAAATAAAACCTCCTCGCCCCTTAACGCACGACTTGTTTAAAAATTTTGCTGAACGATTTGACATCGTAGTCAAACAAGTCATAATTCACAAATTGGTTGATGGCGTTTTTTACTCCAGTTTAATTTGCGAAAGAGATAAAATTGAAGAAATTATAGACGCTCGAACCTCTGATGCTATCGCTTTAGCATTGCGTTTTGCAGCTCCAATTTTTACTTATAAAAATATTTTAGACAAAGCTGGGATTTATTTAAAGTCGAATCCGATTTCAGATCCACATCAAGGTTCGCAAGACTTAGACGATGTACTTTCAAATCCTGACACTTTTGGGAACAACGAAGAAAGCAATAAATCTGGTGATCAGTACAGCTCGCACACGACTTCAGAACTTAACGAATTATTAGAGCAAGCAGTTGAAAATGAAGATTACGAAAAAGCAGCCAAAATAAGAGACGAAATTTCTAAAAGAGAATAAAACCTATTTTTTATTATATAAAATCCAAAAAATGAAGCAGTATTTAGATTTGGTTCAACATGTATTAGAAAATGGTTGCCAAAAAGGAGACCGCACAGGAACAGGAACAAAAAGTGTTTTTGGTTACCAAATGCGTTTCGATCTAAACGAGGGTTTTCCGATGGTTACAACCAAAAAACTACATTTAAAATCAATCATTTACGAATTACTTTGGTTTTTAAAAGGCGACACCAATATTAAATACCTTCAAGAAAACGGGGTAAAAATATGGGATGCTTGGGCAGACTCTAACGGCGATCTTGGACCCGTTTACGGACACCAATGGCGCAATTGGAACAGCGAAGAAATTGACCAAATTGCAGAATTAATCACAGAATTAAAGTCGAACCCAAACAGCAGACGAATGTTAGTTTCGGCGTGGAACCCTTCGGTTCTGCCAGATACAAAGAAATCATTTGAAGAAAACGTAGCCGATAATAAAGCAGCACTTCCACCTTGTCATGCTTTTTTTCAATTTTATGTTGCAAGTCCCGATCAAACTAAAGGTGAAACAAAAGGCAAATTATCTTGCCAATTGTACCAACGTTCGGCAGATATTTTTTTAGGAGTTCCTTTTAACATCGCTTCTTATGCTCTTTTTACCATGATGATCGCTCAAGTTTGCGATTTAGAACTTGGAGAATTTATTCATACTTTTGGAGATGCGCACATTTATAACAATCATGTCGAACAATTAGAGTTGCAGCTTTCTCGTGAACCGAAAGCATTACCAAAAATGATTTTGAACTCAGAAATAAAAAACATATTCGATTTCACTTTCGATGATTTCACTTTACTAGATTATGAACCGCATGCTGGTATTAAAGGCAGCGTAGCTGTATAAAATAGAATCCGCAATTGCGGATTTTTTTAGGTCTAAAATAAAACTTTACTTAAACAAAATTTTTGCTAGCTTCTAGTAAAGAAATTCTAATAATTTTCAAAAGTGAAGGTAATTCCTATCCGATTCGACAAACGCCCGAACACTTGATTCATCGTCTTACTAAGAGATTTACACAATTGTAAACTTTAAATTACCTGTTGAAAGTCAACCTACATATTGCGATTCCAATAATCGAAATCGTTTTCAAAATAAATTATTAGCAGCGCTGTATGATGAATTCAAAATAAATTTTAACTTTATAATCTAATTCAAATAACATGGAAAAAGAAGTGCACGAACAATTTGAACAATACGAATACGCTAGAAAAAGAATTAAGCAGAAAAAAAACCTTTACTTTCACTTCGTCCTCTTTTTACTTGGAAGTTTATTTATGTTCGTCGCCAACCGATTTCTAGACATTAGCACTACTACAAATTGGGCTGTTTGGGCAATAACATGTTGGTTCTTTATTTTCATCTTACACTTTATCAAAGTATACATCACTGATCGCTTTATGAATAAAAATTGGGAAAAAGCTCAAATTGAGCGCTTAGTATCGCTACAGCAAAAGCGAATCACGCAATTACAAAACGATCTTGTCGAAGAAACGGACACACATACCTTATAATTATGATTATTATGATTGCGGCTGTAGCCGAAAATAACACTTTAGGGAAAAACAATGAATTAGTTTGGCATTTACCTAACGACTTTCAGCGGTTTAAAAAACTAACAACAGGTCATCATATTGTAATGGGAAGAAAAACCTTTGAGAGTTTCCCAAAACCATTGCCTAATCGAACTCATATAATAATTACCAGACAATTAGACTATCAAGCAGAGGGTTGTTTAATTGTTGACAGTATCGAAAAAGCGTTGCAACTTTGCCCTAATGATCAAGATAGTTACATAATTGGTGGAGGGGAAATTTATAAACTTGCGTTACCATTTGCGAACTGCCTCGAAATTACAAGGGTTCACGGAGAATTTGAAGGAGATGCTTTTTTTCCGACAATACAACCTGAAGAATGGAAATTAATTGAATCGGAGTTCAATGCTAAAGATGAACGACATGCCTACGATTACACTTACGAAACTTACGATAAGCTATAAAATAAAAAAACATCCCGATTGGGATGTTTTTTTTGACCTTTAAAGTTACAACCTACTCTAGAAAGAGTATTTGATAACATAAAATAAAAATTACAAATATTAAAAGTACACCAGAAATGAATATAATAATATTTGATAGTTTCTGAGAGTACATCTCAAAAAAGCCTTTAATACCAAATACCACGAAGGTACTAAAGACAAAGAAAATTAAAATTTCCAAAAACAAATTTAATCCTAAGAACGTATTTTGCGCTTTAAACATAGTGTTGCCCTCAAAAACAACACCCTCAAAACAGCTTACTAGAACAAACGAGATAACAAGCGCAAGCACTATCCATTTGATGTCGGTCATTGATTCTCTATTGGTCATTGAAAAATAATACTATTTTACATTGGCTAAATTCATAAATTTCTACGCATCGCACAATACCCACTTTTAGTGATATTTAATAAAATCATTAAAAACCAAAACATACTGCATCTTTTAAACCAAAATAATTTAAAAAACAATCAAAAAAACATAAAATACAAGAAACGCAGAATTTAAAAAACAACACTACTGTTTATCGGGTTTGTGTTATATTTGTACAAACAAAAAAAATGACTCAGAAAATAACTCCATATAAAGATTCGGCTCTAGGCAAAAAAGAACAAGTAGCGCAAATGTTTGATAACATTTCGGGTGATTACGATAATTTAAATCGTGTTATCTCGTTTGGTATCGATGTGAAATGGCGTAAAAAAGTCTTAAAAATTGTCGCTGATAAAGCACCCAAAACAATACTTGACATTGCTACAGGAACTGGCGACTTAGCGATATTGATGGCTGAGACCAAAGCCGAAAAAATTATTGGATTGGACATTTCGGCAGGAATGTTAAAGGTTGGCGAAATGAAAATTAATGCTAAAGATCTTTCTAAGCGTATTGAAATGGTTTTAGCCGATTCAGAAAAAATCCCTTTTGATGACAATACTTTTGATGCTATTACGGTTGCTTTTGGTGTGCGAAACTTTGAGAATTTAGAAACTGGACTTTCTGAAATACTTCGTGTCTTAAAACCGGGTGGTGTTTTTGTGATACTAGAAACTTCAGTGCCAACCAAAGCACCTTATAAACAAGGCTATACTTTTTACTCTAAAAATATATTACCACTAATCGGTAAATTGTTTTCCAAAGACAATAGTGCTTATGGTTATTTATCTGAATCTGCAGCTGCATTTCCTTTTGGAGAAGCCTTTAACAATATTTTGAGAAAAATTGGGTTTATAGATGTTGTAGCTATGCCGCAAACTTTTGGTGTGGCTACTATATATTCAGCTTCTAAAAAATAATATGAGAAAATTAATTGTTGTTTTCCTGCTTCTGTTTGCCATTCATGCAAATTCTCAATTTACTAAAAGCATTTTTAGCAAGGATCCTATTATCAATTTAGAAACGTGGCAAAAGCAACGGCTCTATTTTGGTTATTATTTAGGATTTAACAGCTACGATTTAAAATTTGATTACAAGAATTTCGTGCCAGAAGGCACAGATATTCAGGTAAAAAAAACTATTGGATTTAATGTTGGAGTAGTAGCCGATTTACGTTTACACGAATACTTTAATCTTCGTTTTGAACCAGGATTGTACTACACCAAACGTGATTTATATTATCCAGGATTTGATCAAGAGTTAGATTATTTAAGAGAAGTAAGTAGTACGTATATTAATTTTCCGCTTTTACTAAAATTTTCTGCTTTGCGTGCTGGAAATGTTCGTCCCTATTTGTTAGGAGGAGCATCAACAACTTTAAATTTATCGGCTAATAACAAGTCTATAGACGATAATTACGATCAAAAATTTAGAGTTAAGCCGTGGACATTCAATTATGAGATCGGATTTGGAATTGATATTTTTACGGAATACTTCATCTTCTCTCCTTCGGTTAGAGGTCAATTCGGAATTGGAGACGAGCTTATTCGCGACAACAACCCAAATAGTCCTTGGACCGGGAACATAGATTCTATGAAATCAAGAGCGTTATTGGTTAATTTCACTTTTCATTAAAATATTTTACTTTAAAAGGAATTCTAAATTTATGAATTCCTTTTAAATTCACTTAAAATGATAGCTGTCGCTGTAGCAACATTTAAACTTTCTGTCTTTTGAATGTCTCCAAAACGAGGAATTGCAATTCGCTTCGACACCTTATTTTCAATCGAACCAGAGATTCCATTCGCTTCATTTCCCATAACAATAATTCCTTCTGAAGGTAATTTTGAATTATAGATTGATTCCCCATCCATAAATGTACCATAAACAGGCAAATTACTTTCTGAAATAAATTTTCCTAAATCAGTATACACTACATTAACCCTAGTAATAGAGCCCATTGTAGCTTGTACCACTTTCGGATTATACAAATCTACTGTTCCAACCGAGCACACTAGTTGCTCGATACCAAACCAATCGCACAAACGCAAAATTGTTCCTAAATTTCCCGGATCGCGAACGTCGTCTAGCGCGACAATTAGTCCCGATTGCGTCAAAGATTTTTCGACAGGAATTTTAAAAACGGCCAAGCAAGAATTAGGTGTCGTTAGCGCGCTGATTTTTTTTAGATCACTCTCTGATATTTCTGACCTCTTATGCAATGAAACCGTTTCAAAATCGTTTTGAGTAGTGAACAGATGTTCGAGCTCAAGATCAGAGTCCAAAAGCTCTTGAATTACTTTTACGCCTTCAGCAAAAAATAATTGATTGGCAAACCGGTATTTTTTTTGATGTAAACTCGATATAAGTTTTATTTGGTTTTTACTAACCATAAAATAATGTACTTTTGAATTAAATTTAGTAAATCACTTGAAAAATATTACCACAAAAATAGCTTTATTTATCTTAATAGGGATTATTATATCTGCCTGTGATAGTGTAAAACGAGTTCCTGAAAACAAAAATTTACTGACCAAAAACTCAATTTTTGTAAATGATAAATCAGTAAAGGATGAAAATGCGTACAATCAATTGTATCAAAAGCCAAATGGAAAGCTCTTAGGTTTTCGATTAAGGCTGAATCTGTACAATTTAGCAAACCTAAATCCTGACTCTACTTTTCAGGCAAAATTTGACCAAAATCCAGGTCGGTATGAGCGTTTATCCAAAATATATTCAGCTAAACAAGTAGATCGTTTAGGCAAATCTTTTTTATATTCTGGCATCAACGATTTCTTAAAAAGCACTGGAGAAGCTCCTGTAATTATTGACACGACCAAGATACAGAAATCAATGCTTCGCTTGCGATACTATTATTTTAACGAAGGCTTTTTTGATGTTAAAACAGATTATGACATTGATAGCACTGGACGAAAAAAAGCCAGAATAGATTATAAAATAAATACAGGAAGCGCTTACATTATAGATTCTGTTCGCGCTACCATAACAACACCTGCATTAGACTCATTACTTAAAACGACCAGAAGAACTAGTTTATTAGTTCCTGGAAAACAGTACAAGACTACCGATTTTGAAGAAGAAAAAAACAGAATCACAACCTATTTTAGAAATCACGGCGCCTATAACTTTCAGCCCAATTACATTTCTTTTGACATAGATACGATCGAAAAAGGCAAAAAGTTAGACATAAATATGATCATTAATGATTACTCGTATCAAGACGGAGATTCAACTAGAACAGAGCCTTTTAAATTATATAAAATAAGTGACGTTCATGTCTATACTGATTATACTGCTGCAAAAGCAAAAGGAGTTATTAGAGATAGTGCGACCTACAACAATGTACATTTATACAGTTATGAAAAATTAAAATACAAACCGCGCGCTATTGCTGATGCCGTTTTTATTAATAAAGGAGATTACTTTGCAGACAATAATACCATTTTGACCTCTCGGTATTTTAATAATTTGAAGATTTTTAATTATCCGTCGGTGCAATATGAAGTAGATAAACGAGATTCGACACGACGTTCACTCATAGCAAAAATTTATTTGACGCCACGAAAGAAATTCAGTTTTGGAAGTTCTTTGGATTTTACACACTCTAACATTCAGGATTTCGGAATAGGAATGACGATCACTCAAACGATCCGAAATGTATTTAACGGTGCAGAAACACTACAAATCTCTGCTAGAGGAAATATTGGTTCCTCAAAAGATTTTGCAAACCCCAGAAATATATTTTTCAATGCCTCTGAGTATGGAGTGGACATGAGTTTAAATTTTCCAAGAATATTACTCCCCTTTGGAACGGAGAAAATCATACCTAAAAGTATGATTCCGTCGACTGCAGCATCGATAGGCTTTTCTAAACAGAACAATATCGGTTTGGACAAAGAAAACTTCAGCACTGCTTTTACCTACAATTGGACTCCAAAAAGAAATAATACAGCACGCTTTGACTTGTTTAACTCGCAATACGTTCGAAATCTAAATCCAAGCAATTATTTTAATGTTTACAATTCGTCATATAAGTCTTTAAATGAAATTGGAAAGTTATACAACACCGATATTTCGAACATCGATGGAGATCAAAATTTAATAATAAACACTGGCACACAAGCCTTTATTGATGATGTTTTGGCAGATAGAACTGCGTTGCGATCAACCGATAAAGCCTATCAAACTGTCGAAAGCATTGAAGAGCGTAGAATGCGTTTAACAGAAAATGATTTTATTTTTGCCACAAGCTACACGTTTACAACAACGACCAAGCGAAACTTACTAGACAATAATTTCTACGTATTTAAAGCTAAAATAGAATCAGCGGGAACATTACTTTCTTTAATTTCTGACGTCGGAAATTTAAAGAGAAACGAAAATGGTAATTATCAAATTTTCAATCTTGAATATTCAGAATACATAAAAACCGAATTTGACTACATCAAACACTGGGATTTTTCACGAGAAAATGTATTAGCGGTAAGGAGCTTCTTCGGAATCGCGATTCCGTTTGGAAACGCAAATTATATTCCCTTTTCTCGCAGTTATTACGCCGGCGGATCAAACGATAATAGAGGTTGGCAACCGTACTCGTTAGGGCCAGGAAGCACGAACGCCTTAAATGATTTTAACGAAGCTAACATGAAAATATCGTTAAGTGCCGAATATCGTTTTAAAGTTTTAGGGGATTTAAAAGGAGCTTTATTTGTAGATGCTGGAAACATTTGGAATATCGCTGATATAGTTACAGATCCAGATGCGAAATTTGATAGTTTAAAAGATTTAAAAGAATTAGCACTTGGCACAGGATACGGTTTTCGATATGATTTAAACTTCTTTGTAATTCGCCTTGACTTAGGCTTTAAAGTCTATAATCCTGCAAATGAAACGGGAAGAAGATGGCTAAAAGATTTCAACTTAGGAAGCTCGGTTTTAAATTTTGGAATAAATTATCCGTTCTAATGCTAATTAATTCTTATTTTTGCAATCTTGACACTAAAAAACTAAAAACTAAAAAAGAATTACAATGGCACACAACATTAAACCCGGAGTAGCGACAGGAGATCAAGTACAAGAGATTTTTAACTATGCAAAAGAAAAAGGCTTTGCACTTCCTGCAGTAAATGTTACCGGTTCAAGTACTATAAATGGTGTTTTAGAAACTGCTGCTAAATTAAATGCACCCGTTATTATTCAATTTTCTAACGGAGGAGCACAATTTAATGCAGGTAAAGGTCTCTCTAATGCTGGAGAAAAATCAGCTATCGCTGGTGGAATCGCTGGAGCAAAACACATTCACGCATTGGCAGAAGCTTACGGCGCGACTGTAATTTTACATACTGATCACTGCGCAAAAAAATTATTGCCTTGGATTGATGGTTTGTTAGATGCATCTGAAAAACATTTTGCTGAAACAGGAAAGCCATTATTCAGTTCTCATATGATTGACTTATCTGAAGAGCCAATTGAAGAAAACATCGAAATCTGTAAAGAGTATTTAGCTCGTATGAGCAAAATGGGAATGACATTAGAAATCGAATTAGGAATTACTGGTGGCGAAGAAGATGGTGTAGACAACTCTGATGTTGACAGCTCTAAATTATACACACAACCAGAAGAAGTAGCATACGCTTACGAAGAATTATCTAAAGTAAGTCCGAAGTTTACAATTGCTGCTGCTTTTGGAAACGTTCACGGTGTTTACAAACCAGGTAATGTAAAATTGACTCCAAAAATCTTAAAAAATTCTCAAGATTTCGTTCAAAAGAAATTCAACACCGAAGCTAACCCAGTTGATTTTGTGTTTCACGGAGGTTCAGGTTCAACTTTAGAAGAAATTAGAGAAGCGATTGGATACGGAGTAATCAAAATGAATATTGACACTGACTTGCAATTTGCATACACAGAAGGTATTCGTGACTACATGGTTAAAAATATCGATTACTTAAAAACACAAATTGGTAATCCAGACGGATCAGACATTCCTAACAAAAAATATTACGATCCAAGAAAATGGATTCGTGAAAGCGAAGTTACATTCAACACAAGATTAGAGCAAGCTTTTGCTGACTTGAACAATGTAAATACATTATAAAAAAAGTGTTTTGTTTTCAGTTTTTTAAGGCTTGATTACCAACAATCACATCTTAAAAAACTGAACGCTAAACCGAATATTTGATTACTGAACACTGAATACTTGACAAATGGCTTGGTTTAAAAGACAACAAAAAGGGATTACGACCGCGACAGAAGACAAAATGGACGTGCCGAAAGGATTGTGGTACAAATCTCCGACAGGAAAAATTATCGATGCTGATGAATTGGCTCGCAACTTATTTGTAAGTCCAGAAGATGATTTTCATGTTAGAATTGGAAGCGCAACCTACTTTGAGATTTTATTTGACAACAACGAATTTGTTGAATTAGATAAAAACATGACTTCAAAAGACCCTCTGCAATTTGTTGATACAAAAAAATATGCAGAGCGTTTGAAAGACGTTATGGAGAAAACACAACTTAAAGACGCAGTTCGTACTGGAGTCGGAAAATCAAAAGGAAAAGAAGTTGTTATTTGCTGTATGGACTTCGCCTTTATTGGTGGATCTATGGGAGCGGTTGTTGGTGAAAAAATCGCAAGAGGAATTGACCACGCTATCAAAAACAAAACGCCTTTTATCATGATTTCTAAATCTGGTGGCGCGCGCATGATGGAAGCTGCTTACTCGCTGATGCAATTAGCTAAAACATCTGTAAAACTAGTACAGTTGGCTGAGGCAAAATTACCTTACATCTCTTTATGTACTGATCCAACAACGGGCGGAACAACTGCCTCTTACGCGATGTTAGGAGATATTAATATCTCTGAGCCAGGCGCATTAATTGGTTTTGCTGGTCCACGCGTGGTTCGTGATACTACTGGAAAAGATTTGCCAGAAGGTTTTCAAACTGCTGAATTTTTGTTAGAACACGGTTTCCTTGACTTTATAACACCACGAAAAGAGTTAAAAGACAAAATCAATCTATATATTGATTTGATTCAGAATAATGAAATTAGATAATTCAAAATATCCAAAAATAAAAAGGCGCAAATTTTACAATTTGCGCCTTTTTTTATTGCTTAGATTTTAAAATCTTACGATTATTACATTCCTGTTCTAATTGCTTCTACTGGATCTAATTTTGCTGCTGAAATTGCAGGTAAGATACCCGATATTAAACCTATCAGCGCAGCAAGACCAGTTCCTAATAAAACATTACCCATACCAAGCACAAAATCAAAATCAAATGCATTAGATAAGATAAATGCAATGATCCAAACCAACAATAAACCAATTAAACCACCAATTACAGAAAGGATAATCGCCTCGAACAAAAATTGAAACAAAATGAACCTGTTCTTAGCTCCTAACGATTTCTGAATTCCAATTAAGTTTGTTCGTTCTTTTACCGAAACGAACATGATATTAGCGATTCCAAATCCACCTACCAATAGCGAAAATCCACTAATAATCCAGCCTACTACATTCATCTGACCGATAATGCCGTCAATAAAATCGGTAAATCCAGAAAAAACATTGATGAAGAAATTATCCATCTCCCCTGCTTTCATCCCACGAATCGCTCTCAACTTATAGGCAACTTCTGCCTTATAGGCTTCCATGTCCACACTCTTAGTCGGCTTCAAAACAATTACAGGTGTCAGGGCATCATTATTATCTCCGTACATACGACGCATAAAATTTACCGGAATATAAATGGACGTATCATTACTATCACCAAATAAACCTGCACCTTCTTTTTTAATAGTTCCAATTACTGTAAAACGTTGGCCATACAAACGAACGTTTTTGCCAATTGGGTTTGCAGTACCAAAAAGTCCTTCGGCTATATCGTGTCCTAAAACAACTACCGCGGCTCCAGAGTTAGATTCAGACTCGTTGTAAAAACGACCTTCATCAAATTCCAGTCCTTGCACATTTATAAATTCATAAGAAGCGGGCATAACCTTTACGGCAGCAACTGTTTTAGAGTCGTACTTAATGCTTTCTCTGGCTACAAAAAGCTGGTAGCACACAGCATCTGTATTGGTCAAAGAATTTTTTAAAGCGGTGTATTCATCGTATTTTACATTCGGGAATTGTTCTCTTTTCCATTGTGGAATTTCAGAGGGACCAAATGAAAACTTCATTAAATAAATCGTGTTTTTATCTAAATTACTTAAATCTTTAGAAATTTTTCGATCTAAAGAATCTACTGCAGCTAATACGGCGATGATCGAAAATATACCAATCGTTACTCCTAACAAAGAAAGCAAAGTCCTTAATTTATTATTTCGTAAGGCATTTATGGCAAACCCAAAACTTTCTTTTAACAAGCGAAGGTAAAGTAACATAAGTATTCGTGTTTAGGTTGAAGTAAAATTCAACAAATTTTGATAAAAAACCTAATAAAAACAAGGCTACTAATAAGTACCTTTTTTTGTGAAAATGTTACATAAATTCCTTGTCTGATATAATTAAAAAAAAACTACTTTTGCATTTTATAATTTTAACTACACATGAGCACAACAAAAACTATTCAATCTGCCTTAATTTCAGTCTTTTCGAAAGATGGACTTGAACCAATCGTTAAAAAATTACACGAACAAAATGTGACCATTTACTCGACTGGAGGCACTGAAGATTTTATCAAAAATTTAGGAATTCCCGTAGTTCCTGTTGAAGATGTAACCTCTTATCCTTCTATTTTAGGTGGAAGAGTAAAAACATTACATCCAAAAGTTTTTGGCGGAATTTTGAATCGTCAAGACAACGAAAGTGATGTGCAACAAATGAAGGAATTTGATATTCCTCAGCTAGATTTAGTGATTGTTGATTTGTATCCTTTTGAAAAAACAGTTGCTTCAGGTGCAAGTGAAGAAGATATTATAGAAAAAATTGACATTGGTGGAATTTCATTGATTCGTGCTGCTGCCAAAAATTTCAAAGACACTGTAATTGTTGCTTCGATGAACGAGTACGGTTTGCTGTTGGATTTAATTACCGAGCAAAAAGGAACAACTACTTTAGAAAACAGAAAATTATTAGCGACTAAAGCATTTCACGTTTCATCACATTATGATGGCGCTATTTTTAATTATTTTAATACAGACGAAACATTTTACAAAGAAAGTATTGCTGAGGGTCAAACCCTTCGATACGGAGAAAACCCACATCAAAAAGGATTTTTCTTTGGAGAATTTGACAAAATGTTTAACAAAGTACACGGAAAAGAATTATCATACAACAACTTATTGGATGTTGATGCAGCTGTAAATTTAATTAATGAGTTTAAAAACGACGGACCCACTTTCGCTATTTTAAAACACAATAATGCTTGCGGTTTAGCTTCAAGAGAAAAGATTAGCGATGCATATGTGGCCGCTCTAGCTTGCGATCCAACTTCAGCTTTTGGCGGCGTTTTAATTGCAAACACACAAATTGACGTTGCTACAGCACAAGAAATTAATAAATTATTTTGCGAAGTAGTAATTGCTCCTTCTTACGATGATGAAGCACTTGTTATATTAGAAGAAAAGAAAAATAGAATTATCCTGATTCAGAACAATGTTGAATTACCAAATAAACAAGTTCGTACGTGTCTTAACGGATTGTTAATTCAGGAAAGAAATAATATAACCGACAATAAAGCCGACTTAAAAACCGTTACCACTAAAGCGCCTACCGAACAAGAAGTAGAAGATTTAATATTTGCTTCAAAAATCTGTAAAAACACCAAATCCAATACCATTGTATTTGCTAAAAACGGCACTTTAATTTCATCGGGAACAGGTCAAACCTCAAGAGTTGATGCATTACTGCAAGCAGTTCAAAAGGCAAAAGCCTTCAATTTTGATTTAACAGGAGCCTCTATGGCAAGTGATGCTTTTTTCCCTTTTCCTGACTGTGTTGAGTTAGCAAAAAACGCAGGAATAACGGCAGTAATTCAGCCTGGCGGATCGATTAAAGATCAGTTAAGCATTGATTATTGCAACGAAAATAATTTGGCAATGGTATTTACAGGTACGCGTCATTTTAAACATTAATTTGTTTAACTTTGTTCGTTACTAATTTATAACTTTTTAAACCCCTAAAAAACTTATGGGATTTTTTGATTTCATGACCGAGGATATTGCGATAGACCTTGGTACCGCAAACACTTTAATCATTCACAATGATAAAGTTGTTATTGATAGCCCATCGATTGTTGCCCGAGACAGGATCTCAGGTAAAATCATTGCCGTTGGTAAAGAAGCCAACATGATGCAAGGTAAAACTCATGAAAACATCAAGACCATAAGGCCTTTAAAAGACGGTGTAATTGCTGACTTTGATGCTTCTGAAAAAATGATCAATATGTTCATTAAAAGTATTCCTGCATTAAAGAAAAAAATGTTCACACCTGCCTTACGTATGATTGTTTGTATTCCTTCTGGAATTACAGAGGTTGAAATGCGCGCGGTAAAAGAATCGTGTGAACGTGTAAACGGCAAAGAAGTATATTTAATTCACGAACCAATGGCTGCGGCAATTGGTATTGGTATCGATATTATGCAACCTAAAGGAAACATGATTGTAGATATTGGTGGTGGAACAACCGAAATTGCAGTAATTGCGTTAGGCGGAATTGTATGCGATAAATCGGTGAAAATTGCTGGTGACGTTTTCACTAATGATATTGTATATTATATGCGTACGCAACACAACCTTTTTGTTGGTGAAAGTACTGCAGAAAAAATAAAAATTCAAATTGGAGCTGCCATTGAAGACTTAGAATCTGCTCCAGAAGACATGTCTGTTCAAGGACGTGACTTACTTACAGGTAAACCAAAACAAGTAGAAGTTTCTTACCGCGAAATCGCTAAAGCATTGGACAAATCAATTCAACGTATAGAAGATGCCGTAATGGAAACTTTATCTCAAACCCCTCCAGAATTAGCAGCTGATATTTACAACACTGGTATTTATCTTGCTGGTGGTGGATCAATGCTAAGAGGTTTAGACAAACGTATTTCTCAAAAAACAGATCTTCCGGTTTATATAGCAGAAGATCCTTTAAGAGCGGTAGTTCGTGGAACTGGAATGGCATTAAAAAACATTGCAAAATTTAAAAGTATTCTTATAAAATAACAAATTCAGAAAAACTATATCCCGATTTTAACTATCTCAAAATTGGGATTTAGTAATTGAATTATATAATTTTAAATAAAAAAAATGCAGCAAATTTTTAATTTCTTTATAAGAAACAGTTACCGAATACTGTTTTTGCTGCTTTTGGGATTATCGCTAGCGCTAACTATTCAATCACATGCTTTCCATAAAAGTAGAGTAATTACTTCTGCTAATTTTTTTACAGGAAATGTTTATGAAAAAATTAGTGACGTTAATGAATATTTAAACTTACGTACCCAAAACGAACAATTAGCATTAGAAAATGCGCGATTGAAGAGTTTAGTTTTCAATATTGAAGACACTCTTAAAATTCCAAATCTTGATTCTATAAAAGGGGTCAATCCATCTGATATTATTGTGACTAAGGTAATTCACAATTCGTACAATGTGCATGAAAACTTTATTACGTTAAATGCAGGTACTAAACAAGGCATCAAACCCGACATGGGTGTTATCAATAGCCAAGGTATTATTGGAATTATTGACGATACTTCACCTCGATATTCTACTGTTATAAGTATCTTGAACATGAAATCGAGAATCAACGCAAAAATTAAGAAATCCAATCATTTTGGCTCTCTAAGTTGGGACGGAAAGAGTACTGGTTTTGTTCAATTGACTGATGTCCCACGTCTGGCTTCAGTAAGAAAAGGCGACACAATTGTTACGGGTGGACAATCGGTGATTTTCCCAGAGAACATCAACATTGGAACCATCGATAAGGTATACATCGATAAAAAAACAAACTATTACACGTTGAAGATTCGCTTATTTAATGACATGACTAATCTAGGGCACGTGTACGTAATTAAGAGTAAAGACCGCGAAGAACTTATTAATTTAGAAAACAAAGGAAAAGATGAATAGTGCTTTGTTAATGAATGTTTTTCGATTCTTATTGCTACTGGCAATACAAGTAGTCATATTCAACAACATGAACTTTTTAGGTTACATTACACCGTACCCGTATATTTTGTTCATTATGTTGTATCCCGTGAACGGAAACAAATCTGGCTTACTTATCAGTAGTTTTTTATTAGGAATAGTAATGGACTTATTCTCAAATTCAGGTGGAATTCATGCAACAGCGTGTTTAATGCTCGCTTATTTCAGACCTTATATTTTTAAATTTGCCTTCGGCTTAAGCTACGAATATCAGACTATTAGAATCAATGACAACCTAACACCAGAGCGATTTTCGTTTATTTTAGTATCGGTAATTATTCATCATTTTACATTGTTTATAATTGAAGCCTTTCAATTTAATTTCGTTTTGGATGTCTTACTTCGTACCTTAGCAAGTACCGTATTTACAATACTAATTTGTATTATTTTAATTTATTTAATCAAGCCCAATAAAAGATGAGAAAAGTTTTGCTGCCAGCCTTAATAATTTTAGCAGCTGTCGTGCTTCTAACGCGCATATTCTTTTTACAGGTCATTGATGATTCTTTTAAATTAAAATCGGAAAACAACGCAATAAAAATCAAATATGACTATCCGGAAAGAGGATACATGTACGATCGTTTTGGTAAGCTTTTAGTTGCCAACCAACCTTCTTATGACATCATGGTTGTTCCTAGAGAAATTAAAAATCTAGACACTTTGGAGTTTTGCCAACTACTCAACGTTACCAAAGAAGATTTTATTAAAAAGGTAGCCAAAGCTAAAATTTACAGTCCACGATTACCTAGTGTTTTTGTTTCACAATTAAACAAATCAGAATTTGCTGCTTTTCAAGAGAAAATTCGAAAATTTGAAGGTTTCTATGTTCAAAAGCGTTCGTTACGTGATTACGAAGTAGACTATGGCGCGAATATTTTTGGATCGATCACCCAAGTAAACGAAAGCCAACTCAAAAAAAATCCATATTACAATAGCGGTGATTTAATTGGTCGTCAAGGTGTTGAGGAAAGTTACGAAGAAGTTCTACGAGGTGTAAAAGGAGTAAAATACATTCAAAAAGATAAATACAATCGAGAAATCGGTTCCTACAAAGAGGGCAAATATGATACGATCGCCGTACAAGGAGAAGACATTAACTTGTCTATAGATGCTGAACTGCAACGCTATGGCGAACAATTAATGATTAACAAACGCGGTGGAATTGTCGCAATTGAACCTAAAACAGGAGAAATACTTGCTTTGGTAACAGCGCCTTCGTATGATCCGGGTATTTTAGTAGGACGCCAACGTTCTAAAAACTATACCTTATTATACCACGACTCAATTGCAAAACCGTTGTACGACAGAGGTCTGCTAGCAGAATATCCTCCAGGATCTCCCTTTAAAATTTTAACGGGACTGATTGGCTTGCAAGAAGGAGTTATTGATGAGAAAACGACTTTTGTGTGTCATCATGGTTTCAGTTATGGTAGAGGTCGTTTTATGAAATGCCACAGTCATCCTGCAAGCCAGCAGCTAAATAATGGTATCTATAATTCTTGCAATACGTACTTTGCACAGACGTATATGCTGACAATTAACAAGTACAAAAATCCAGGAAAAGCAGTGGATGTTTGGTCCAATCACTTGAAGAGTTTTGGACTTGGCACTTTTATGGGCTACGACTTACCAACCGGTAAAAGAGGAAATATTCCGACTTCAAAAACATATGATAAAATCTACCCTAGCGGAGGCTGGAGAAGTACGACCATCGTTTCCAATTCAATTGGACAAGGTGAAGTACTAATGACCCCGATTCAATTAGCTAATATGATGGCAACAATTGCTAACCAAGGGCATTATTATACACCTCATATCATCAAAAAAATTGAAGGTGAAAAAATAGACAAGAAATATACAACAAGACACGAAACGTCCATTGATAAAAAATATTTCCCACCGGTAATTCAAGGTTTGTATGATGTGTTCAATTTTGGAACAGGAAGGTCTTTAAAAGTTTCTGGTATTGAAATTTGTGGAAAAACAGGAACAGCAGAAAATTTCGCAAAAATTAATGGCAAGAGAACTCAGTTAGAAGACCACTCTATATTTGTTGCGTTTGCACCAAAAGACAATCCTAAAATAGCAATTGCAGTTATGGTAGAAAATGGGGGATACGGAGCAGCAATCGCGGGACCAATTGCGAGCTTAATGATTGAACAGTATTTGCGTAAGAGAATTACGAGAACAGACTTAGAAACGCGCATATTAAATAGCAATTTAAAGCCAAGATATGCCATTTTGGGTGGAATGGAAGCAGGAAGTGCAGTAGAAAGCACACCAAAAGACCCAAGATTACAAGCAAAAATAATAGCAACCACGCCACCTGTACAGAAGCCAGTAAAGGTTGACACAACGAAACAAAACTAAAATTGCATTCATTTTAAATGAAAAATCAAAGCGTAAAAAATAATATTGATTGGATAAGTGTAATCATCTACATTTTTTTAGTGAGCTTGGGCTGGTTGAATATTTATTCTTCTTCCCTATCGTCTACTGATGGCACTTACGAAAAGCAACTTATATTTATTGTATTAACCATTCCGTTGATTTTTATCGTTCTGTTTGTTGATGGAAAATTTTACGAAAAATATGCAAGTATTATTTACTCTATTTCTTTACTCTCTTTACTCGGTTTATTCGCCTTCGGAAAAACAATTGCTGGACAGCGTTGTTGGTATGCCATAGGAAGCTTTACCTTACAGCCTTCTGAGTTCGCAAAGGCAGCAACAGCTTTGGCGCTAGCAAAGTATCTTAGTGACTCGCAAATCAATTTAAAAGACGTCAACAGGCAAATTCAAGCATTAGCTATTGTATTTCTACCGGTGCTTTTAATATTACCACAGCCCGATCCTGGAAGTGCACTTATTTACAGTATTTTTATAATTGTCCTTTTTAGAGAAGGACTCCCTTCCTGGTACGTATGGACTGGATTTATTGCCGTTTTACTATTTGTTTTAACATTAGTATTAGAGCCTGAATACGTTATACTAATAGCCTTATTGGTGATAGTAGCTGTTTATTTTAAAAGCAGATTGGTCGATCGTAATATTTTGGCCAGTGGTATAATTTTTACGTTAATTACCGGATTTATACTTTCAGTAGATTATGTTTTTGACAATATTTTTAAACAACACCACCGCGACCGTTTTAATATTTTACTCGGAAAAACTGTCGATCTAAAAGGTGTCGGTTACAATACCAATCAATCTGAAATTGCAATTGGTTCTGGCGGCTGGATGGGAAAGGGATTTCTTGAAGGAACACAAACTAAAGGCGGATTTGTACCCGAACAACATACCGACTACATTTTTACAACGGTTGGAGAAGAATGGGGATTTCTCGGCTCTTTTGTTGTGATAGCTTTATTTGTTGGATTATTTTTGCGCGTTATCTATTTAGCAGAGCGTCAGAAAACCAAATTTAGCCGCGTTTACGGTTATTGTGTTGCAGGAATATTATTTACGCACTTCTTTGTTAATATTGCGATGGTTATAGGCGTCTTTCCAACAATTGGAGTACCACTTCCCTTCTTTTCTTATGGTGGATCTGGATTATGGGGCTTTACTATCTTGCTGTTTATCTTCTTAAAAATGGATGCCAACAAAGTAAATGAGTGGTAGATTAATTTTTAATCCACGATTCATAATCAGCTCTTTTCTCTAATTTATTTTCGATAGCATCTTCCAAATTGTGAAAGAAATCGATACCTGTTATTGTTTCTAATTCATCAACAGCGATCACATAATCGTAAAGTGGTCTATCTGACTTTTTATTTGGAATTAAGAAAGCAATCATTTTATAATTTCCTCTAGAATGATGAAACAAAATCTTGTAAAAAGAATTTGGAACAACCACTTTTTCTGAACCTATAGTTTTACTATAATCCTTTAGCACACCTCCAGTGACCACATACAAACCCTCAAATTGCGCGGCCCAATACCTAGTTTTTTGTTCTAATCTATTCCAAATTCCACTATTGAATTCATGATTTTGCGGCGAAATATTTGACGTGAAAAAAGTATCTTCATACGCCTGCTGATCAAAATCCATATCACCAGCAGGACACAGATGTCCTTTGTCATAGCCCGAATTTTTATAATTACGCCAATCTGCAGACCCAGTAGTGACTTTGGAATCTTGAATAAAATACGGTCGTTTAAAATTATTACTCTTCAAATACTCTTTCTTTAAATTATAAAAGACCCACTCTGCCTGCTCATGCTTTTCATTGTAAGACAACGTGTAATAGGTATGTTTTACAATTTGATTCGTTGTAGAAGTCGGCATAAAGTCTAAATCCTTTTTAGAAGCAGTATTTGACTGCCCTTTCTCCTGAAAAACAGATTCTTTCCAAACATTCTGTTGCACTTCACAACTCTCCTTGCAAGCCATAAAAAGTAATAGACTAAACGCAAACCCAAATAAAATAGACATCGATTTCATACTACATCATTTATTAAAAATAAAAAGCTCCAAAAGTACTAAACTTTTGGAGCTTTAAAAAAATCAAAATTTAAGTTATGACTTATTTACTAATTTATCTTTTTTTGACTTAATAGATAATGTCTTTCCAGTCAATCCTTTTGCTTGCAAGTCATCTAAAACATTCAACGCTTCCTCTACGTAAATATCCTTAGACAATGCTTCATGCCAAGCTTCCCGTTTTTCTCTTAATGAACTGTCCTTTTTAATTTCTGCAATTTCATAAGGTAACGAAGCAAAAACAAGATTATTCTTATACTCAGAAATTGGTTTGTACTTTTTAGCTTCTGTTTCTAACTCACTTTGTGTGCGTTTAAAATCATCTATATTTAAGCTATAAGAATTCTCTTTGCTCCTAGTGTCAATCCAACGTGCATTTTCTTCCACTAATCTAAACTGCGGATTAGCGGCAATTCTCAATCTACTATTTGCAATGGCTTGATTAAAGTTATTCGCTTTTCCCCATAATGTATATTCGGCAGGATCAATTTTATCCCACGGCATTGCATTGTCAATATCACGTTCACCCATCTTTAAATAGGCATAACGATCTGGAACAACAATATCACTGTGCACTCCTTCTAGTTGTGTTGAACCACCATTAATTCTATAAAACTTTTGAGTAGTCGTTTTTAAAGCACCCAAATCTCCAATATCATTACTACGCACAAACTGATTCAAATCGATTACGTTTTGAACTGTTCCTTTTCCGTACGTTTGCTTACTTCCTAAAATAATACCTCGACGATAATCTTGAATTGCAGCGGCTAAAATTTCCGATGCAGACGCAGAAAAACCATTGACCATAATTACTAAAGGCCCAGCCCATTCAATTCTTTTGTCCTTGTCGTATAGCACTTCTTTTTTACGGCCAGCCGATTTAATTTGCACGATAGGACCTTGTTCGATAAATAATCCAGCAATATCAACTACCGTCGATAGCGAGCCTCCACCATCATCACGAACGTCCAAAATTATTCCACTTACGTTTTCTGCTTTCAAGCGCTCCACTTCCAACGCAATGTCTTTTCCAGCATCACGGCTGTCTTTATTTTCAAAATCTATATAAAATTTAGGCAAGTAAATAACACCGTATTTCAAACCATCCTTAGTCACGATACTTGATTTCGCATAGGTCTCTTCAATTTCCACAATATCACGAATTATTGAAATTACCTCAATCGTTCCATCTACCTTTTTAACAGTTAGTTTAACTTCAGTTCCTTTATGACCTTTGATCTTCTTTACCACATCGTCCAAGCGCATACCAACTACATCAACAGCTTCGGCGTTGCCTTGAGCTACTTTTAATATTAAATCTCCGGCTTGCAATTGTTTTCCTCTCCACGCTGGTCCGCCAGAAATCAATTCTGAAATTTCGGTATAATCGTTTTTCTTTTGCAAACGTGCACCAATTCCTTCTAATTTACCGCTAATATTTACATCAAAACGCTCTTTATCTTCTGGAGCTAAATAACTAGTATGTGGATCAAAACGAGACATAATTGAATTTACATACACTGAAAACCAATCTTTGCGATTCAAATCGTCAATAAAGTCAAAATATTCATCTAAAGATTTTAAAGAGTTATCTCTAGTTTCTTTCTCTAAGACTGCAAATGATTTTACTTGATACGTGGCGTCTTTTGCTTTTTTATCTTCTTCAATTTTCTCTTTAGTAACTAACGAAGAAAGTGTCGATAATTTAACTTGCTTTCTCCATTTTTCATTCAGTTCGGCGCTCGTTTTCGCATAGGGAGTATGCTCATAATCAGTATTAAAACTTTCACTTGTTTTATAATCGAAAGGGGTCGCTAATACTGCTTTGTATCGTTTCTTACTTTCTTCCATACGGCGTTGCAAACGCGTGTACGTTAAGTTAAAAAAAGTAAGGTCTTTATTCAAAAACTGATCATCCAGCAACAATTCAAATTGCGAAAATTCATCAATATCAGACTGTAAAAAGAAACGTTTGGAAGGATCTAGCCCTTCAATATAATCTTTATAAACTCCTTTTGAAAAAGCATCATTTATAGGCGCTGGGCTATAATGTCCTTTTTCGATGACAAAGGCCAACAGCTCCAGCAATACTTTATCGCTATCCCCTCCTTCACCATCAATCGTATCTTTTGTGTTCATTTTGAACGCGAACAAAGTCGCCGAAAGCAAAACAACAGCTAAGATAATTTTATAATTTCTTTTCATAAACTCAATTAAAGCATTCATCCAAAATTTTTAGTCTAATTTACATTAAAAACGACGTGTTAAAAAAAAGCACGCCACAATTTTTTGTTAAAGATAGACAAATGTTTCTCTATCAAAAACGTCTTGTACGAACACTTTAAAAATATATTACTTTTAAGTAAATATAAAGAAATGGTGTCTGTACATTTGCAGAATGACCTGTTTTACGTCTTATATAAGAAATTACAAAAATATACAAATGAAGTATAAAAAGCCACTGATATTAGTAACTAATGACGACGGAATTTCGGCACCAGGCGTCCGCGCTTTAATTGAAGTAATGAGTGAAATTGGAGAGGTTGTCGTAGTTGCCCCAGACAAAGCGCAAAGTGCAATGGGTCACGCAATTACCATAAACAATACTTTGTATTTAAACAAAATTTCGAAAGATGATGCCGAAATTCCTGAATACAGTTGTTCTGGAACACCTGTCGATTGTGTAAAATTAGCAGTAAATGAAATACTTAAAAGAAAACCAGATTTATGTGTTTCAGGAGTGAATCACGGTTCAAATTCCTCGATAAACGTAATTTATTCGGGAACAATGAGTGCTGCAGTTGAAGCTGGAATCGAAGGAATTCCTGCCATAGGATTTTCTTTACTGGATTATGACTGGAATGCCAATTTTGAAGAAATAAAATCATTCATTAAAAAAATTACTTTAGAAACGCTGGCAAATGGCTTAGCAAAGGGTGTTGTATTAAATGTAAACTTTCCTAAACTTGCTAAAAAAGAAATAAAAGGAATAAAAATATGCCGACAGGCCAATGCACTTTGGGTGGAGAAATTTGACAAAAGACAAACGCCTTCGGGTAAGGATTATTACTGGCTTTCGGGTGAATTTGTCAATCAAGATCAAGGCGAAGATACTGACGAATGGGCTTTAAAACACGGCTACATTTCTATCGTACCCGTTCAATTCGACTTAACTGCACATCATTTTAAACAACAACTTAACACTTGGAACTGGAATGAATAAAAAAGATTTTATTATCGGACTTTTTAGCGGAATTGCAATGGCACTTATTGGAACCATACTATTTATTATTCTTTTTACCGACTTACCTTTTAGAGAAAGTTATCTTGCTATAAAAAGCAATAACCATTTAGGAAAAGTAATTACATTGGGCACAATTCTCGATTTAATTCTCTTTGCTTTTTTGCTAAAAAAGAACAAAGAAAGCATGGCAAAAGGAGTTATTGCTGCAGTGCTGTTACTCACTTTTTTCACTTTGATTATTTAATTTTATATTTGTAAAACTCTTTGGAGCTTCACTTTTAATTCTCAAAAAATGAAATACTACATTATTGCTGGAGAAGCTTCGGGCGATTTGCACGGATCTAATTTAATGAAGGCTTTGTATAAAGAAGATCCGACCGCTGAAATTCATTTTTGGGGCGGTGATTTAATGCAAAAAGCAGGCGGAAATTTGGTAAAACATTACCGTGACCTAGCTTTTATGGGTTTCGCTGAAGTAGTATTTAATTTAAAAACTATTTTAAGTAATATTGGCTTTTGCAAAAAAGATATTTTAAAATTCAAGCCTGATGTATTAATTTTTATTGATTACCCGGGATTCAATATGCGAATTGCAAAGTGGGCAAAACGTTTAGGATACAAAACATACTATTATATATCGCCACAAATTTGGGCTTGGAAAGAAAACAGAATTACAGCAATTAAGAGAGATATCGACAAGATGTTTGTAATCTTGCCATTCGAAAAAGACTTTTACGAAAAGAAGCATAATTTTCCAGTAGAATTTGTAGGCCATCCCTTGATTGATGCGATACATAATCAATCGGCATTTGATGAAAAAAAATTTAAAGAAGAAAATAATTTATCTGATAAACCGATCATTGCCATTTTACCAGGAAGTCGCAAGCAAGAAATCACAAAAATGTTGCAAGTAATGCTTAGTGTTGTTCCTGATTTTAAAGAATATCAGTTTGTAATTGCTGGTGCTCCTAGTCAAGATTTTCAGTTTTACGAGCAATTCATTGATCATAAAAACATTACGTTTGTTTCCAACAAGACGTACGATTTATTGCGCAGTTCAACTGCTGCTTTGGTAACTTCTGGCACGGCAACCTTAGAAACTGCACTATTCAAAATCCCAGAAGTAGTCTGTTACAAAGCCAACGCAATTTCGTATCAAATTGCCAAACGCATAATTACGTTAAAATACATTTCGTTGGTTAACTTAATTATGGATGAAACAATTGTAACTGAATTGATACAAGACGACTGCTCTACCAAACGCATTAAAGAAGAATTAAATAAAATACTAGAACCAACTTACAGAGCAAAAGTGTTAAAAAAATACGACGAACTAGAGTCGAAATTAGGTGGTTTAGGTGCTAGCGAAAAAACGGCACATTTAATTGTAGAAGCATTAAAAAATTAATCTTTTGAAGAAAATCACACTAATAGTAATCGCTCTTGCGCTCTTTACTGCTTGTAAATCGACTGCACCAACAGCAACAAGTAGTACTTCCGATACATATAAAGTTACTACTGATTTAGTTAACACAGCTTCGAATAATTTGGGAGCCAAATATAAATACGCAGGAACTACTAAAGCGGGTTTTGATTGCTCGGGATTAGTTTACAACACTTTTCAAACAAAATCGATATCATTACCTCGAAGCTCTTACGAACAATCAAAAATCGGAACTATTATTTCGATAAAAAAAGCGCAAAAAGGAGACTTGATCTTTTTTAAAACAAACAACAGTTCCAAGATAAATCATGTGGGTTTAATTACAGAAGTCACTGCAGAAGAAATAAAATTCATACACTCCTCAACCTCTAAAGGAGTTATTATTTCTTCAACAAAACAAAATTATTATAAAAATAGTTTCGCGCAGATTAATCGAGTAATAAATTAAGCGTATTTCTTACTAAATTTTATTATTTTAGCAGCGATGAAACTGCTACAATTTCCTTTAACTAAACTTATAATTTGCTTTATTTTAGGCATTTTATTTTCGTTTGAAGTATTTTTAGATACTGACAAAAACATTCTTTTTTTGTTTTTGCTTACCGTTATTCTTGCTTTCTTAAATTATCTGCACAAGCAAACGATACTATTTGGCGTACTCACTTGCTTCACTGCTTTTTCAGCAGGATCTGTTGTCTACAACTTGCAGACACAAAGCAAACAACAAACAAACTATACGAACTACCCTAAAGCCTTTAAGGAAGATGTCTATCTGCAAGTTGTAATTAGAGAAAAATTAAAATCAAATTCATTTCATCACCGATACATCGGCACAATACAAAGCATTGACAATAAAAACTACACGGGTAAAATTATCCTAAATGTCAAAAAAGACGTTAGCGACAAACAATTTAAAACTGGGTTACTAGTAGCAACGAAGGAGAAACTAGTACCAATTGCAACACCTAAAAATCCGTTTCAGTTTAATTATGCGCAGTACTTAAACACCAAGCAAATTTATGCTCAAGTCTATTGCAGTCCCACTTCTTTACTAAATTCAAACTCCTACCGAAAAGACATTTGGTATTACTGTGACGAGATACGATCGAGAATAATTGAAAATTTAAAAGTAAATGGCTTAAATAATGATGAATTAAACGTCGCCATTGCTTTACTCCTAGGCCAAAGACAAGATATAAATGCAGAGACAATTACAAATTACCAATTTGCTGGAGCCACACATTTACTAGCTGTTTCTGGCCTGCATGTTGGATTTGTATTATTATTTATTAATTTCTTCTTGAGTCGGATCCCTAATTCCAAACGGAACAACTTTGCAAAATTATTATTAACATTAGTTTGTTTGTCTTTCTACGCTATTCTAACAGGGCTTTCTCCCTCTATAGTTAGAGCCACGTTAATGTTCTCTGCATTTGCGATTTCAGATTACTTAAAACGACCTAGCAGTACGTATCACACTTTATTACTTTCGGCATTTTTAATTCTTCTATTCGATTCTAACAGTTTATTTGATGTTGGTTTTCAGTTGAGTTATAGTGCCGTATTTTTTATTGTTTGGATGCAGCCTTTATTTAAAAAATACAGACCACAACATTACTTTTTTTCGAAAGTATATGATTTACTAACCGTATCTCTAGCGGCACAATTAGGAACATTACCACTTTGCCTCTACTACTTTCATCAATTTCCAGGACTATTTTTTATAACTAATTTGGTTGTAATACCGTTAGTATCTATAATTATGTATGTTGGAATTATTACAATTATTTTAGCTTTAATCGGAATTCCTTCTTTCCTACCTTGCAAAATACTGCATTACTTAATTATATATTTGAATAAATTCATCGCACAAATCGCCTCCTTTAAGCATTTTGTGATCCAAGACATTTCTTTTTCAAGCATTCTAATGTTAAGTGCGTTTCTGCTGATTGTTACTTTTGTATTTTATCTTAAAAAAGCAAATTATCCCAATCTAATAGTTATGGGTATTGCTCTTGTCTCACTGCAGCTAGTTTTAATTTATGAAAAAATAAAAACAGAAAGTGAATCAGAAATGATCGTATTTAACAGCCCTAAACAAACGATCATTAGCTTAAAGAAAGGCAATCAAATTACAATTTTTCAATCTCTAAACACGACTGAAACATCAAATAGTGATTGGGACACCAAGCCCTATCTAACAAAAAACACAGCTAAGATCACCATTAAACAAATGCCTAATTTTCTTTTCTTCAACAATCATAAAATACAAATAATTGATAGCTCTAGTTTTTTTATCGACACAATTGCATCTGACATCGTAGTACTTCGCGAATCGCCAAAAGTAAATTTAGAGCGTTTACTTAAAGCTACATCAGCAAAATTAGTCATAGCTGACGCAAGCAATTCTAAATATATTGTGGATAGTTGGAGACAAACCTGTGCTGCTAAAAAAATCCCATTTCATACAACGTATGAAATGGGATACTACAATATTCACTAAAAAAACTTATTCTACTTCATTAATTGCATCATTGGATTTTCTAATCCAGTTTTTAACCCCTGAACGATCGTAAGCCACTTTTCCTAAAAGTTGAAACGTGGTGCGATTGTTCCGAATATTAGCTTTAGCGTAGCAAACCACCGGTAAGTCCTGCACACCAAAAGCATTTTTAATCTTTAAATTGCTGTCTTTTACCTCTGGCAATAAGCTGGAATCAGACAAGTCTAGTCGAACCAAAACGACATTCTTTTTATACCAATCGTTGAAGTCATACGTTTTAAAAACTTCGGCTTGCAAATCTCCGTCCATATTATTGGCTGTAAACAAGATTAGCATCGGTTTGCGCGTTTTATTACTAATTTCTATAGCATCAGTCAAACTTGTTTTCCACTCAAGTATTTGACCGTTTATATTTGAAAATACGACTAATAATAAAAATAGTAAAGTTCTTCTCATAGTATCTATATTTGAGGCGTTGCTGGTATTTAAAAAGCCAATTTAACATAATTTTTTTATTATATGTTTTTTTATTGATTATTTTATACACAATTATCGGTTAAAAATAAATTAAGAGAAAAGATGCGCAACAAAATAGCATAACTAAACGAGAAAAGTCCTTAATGACGTTATCATTAAGGACTTCTATTAGTTAAAAATAAATTCTATTTGTGACTAAGAATACTATTGGCTGCTTGAAGCCACGGTGCTGGACCACCAGCTACATAGCCAGTACTACCAAGACCTTTAAAATTTATTCTACCATCAATACTTTCTGCACTTGCAAAATATACGGTTGGAAAACCTTGTATACCAAAGGCTTGCTGCAATTCATTGTTCTGATTCTTCACTTCTGGAGATTGATTGGAACGTCTTGGATAATCTAATTCTACCAAAACTACATTTTCACTTGCCCACTTAGCAAACTCTGGCGTTGTTAAAACTTCTTTTTGCAAACGAATACACCATCCGCACCAATCACTTCCAGTAAAAAAAAGAAGTAAAGGCTTCTTTACTTTATTACTTACAGCGATTGCCTCTTTAACATCAGTATGCCAATTCAAATTTTGTGCTTGCATCGATAGTGATCCAAAGACCACAAAGAGCATCATTACTATCTTTTTCATTAAAAATTTATTTTAGGCTACAAAAATACTATTTTTTTTAGCGTACACCGTGCATTAACTTTTTAATAACAGGGCTCATCACGATCGAGAACAAACCTACGGCTAGCGATATTATCGTTAACATCCAAAAGAAATAACTCAAACCGTGCTCATTAGCGATCTTGTCAATATTCTCTCCAAACATACCAGCACCTTTCATACCAATAGCTACGGCTAAATACCAAACTCCAAACATAAATGCAATCATACGTGCTGGAACTAGCTTACTTACGTAAGACAATCCAACAGGAGAAATACACAATTCGCCCATCGTATGGAATAAGTATACTAAAATCAGCCAGATCATACTAACAGAAGCGGTCTTTGCTCCAGCTTCGATTCCATTGGCTCCAAAAGCAATGCAAGCCATTCCAAGCGCTAATAATCCCATACCAATTCCGAATTTCATATTCGCAGAAGGGTTGTATTTACTTTCCCACCATTTAGAAAATAAAGGGGCTAAAGTTATAATAAACAATGAATTTAAAGTAGAAAACCATGTAGCGGGAACTTCAGTCAAGGCCGTGGTAACTTTTTCAATTTTAAGCATTTGTAAGGTGTCATCTGATAGCGTAAGATAACCTGCAGTGTAATAATCGCGGGCTAACATCCAAATTGCGATGGCCCAAACAATGATAAAGCTTGTGCTTAATATAAGATTCGCTACTGCGTAATTTTTGAATGTTTTTTGAAACAACGATAATAATACATAAGTTATAATTGCAAGTGGCAAAATAGTGATTAACGAATTGATGACTAAGAACGTTAAACTCCAACTTCCTTCCAGCACACGATTAGTATAATCACTCGCAAAAATCGTTAAACTGTTTGGAGATTGTTCAAATATTGCCCAAAAGAAAATAGTTAGAAAAGCAAAAAACGTAACCGCCATTAATTTTTGACGCGTTATTGTCGAATACTGCGTAAAACGATATACCAATAATATGATGAATAAAAGCAGTGCAGTTACAATTGCAATTGAATTTCCATTTTCGCCTAAGAAACTAAATACATTTATTTTACCACCAGATATTTTTGATGCCGGATCGTTCAAAATCCACAAAAGTCCTAAAGTGGCTGACAAACCTATAACAACCAACTGCCAAGGTGCAAACGGATTTCGTTTATCGGTATCCAAAGCTTCTGCTTTCGCAATACTTTCCTTACTTGGTTTCAAACCGATATCGCCAAAAATATTTTGCGACAACCAAAATTGTAACATTCCGAAAAACATAAATATTCCAGCTAATCCAAAACCATAACTCCAACCCACTTTCTCACCTAAATAGCCACAAAGTAAGATTCCGAAGAAAGCACCCGCATTTACACCCATGTAAAACAGAGTATAAGCTCCATCTTTCTTCTCTGGTCGATCTTTGTACATTTCAGATATAATTGAGGTCATGTTTGGCTTAAAAAAACCATTTCCAAAAACCAACAAAACCAATCCCAAGTAAATCGAAAACTCTGATTCTAACGCCATTGATGCGTGCCCTAATGTCATTAACACCGCTCCGACAACAACAGCCCATCTGAACCCGATTATTTTGTCGGCAAAATACCCGCCCAACATAGTTGATAAATAGACCAAGCCCACATAAGATCCGAATAAGGCAGATGCGTTTTCACGTGTCCATGCCCAACCACCGTCTACAAAAGAGGTCGTTAAAAATAAGATCAGTAACGAACGCATTCCGTAAAATGAAAAACGCTCCCACATTTCTGTAAAAAACAAAACAAATAAACCCGAAGGGTGACCTAAAACAGGATTTTCAAAAAATTGATCCGTTGAATTTTGATTCATAAAATAGTTGTTTCTTTTTATTTAATACCGTGCATCATTTTTACTAATTTCCTATTGAACAGCAACAACATTAAAGCTGCGAACAACGGTATGGCAGCGATAATGATAAAGAAAGTAGACATAGAATACATTGCTGAAATTTTATCTATATATGCTCCTGTAAATCCTGCAATAAAATTAGCAATTGCCGAAGCGGTAAACCAAAGTCCAAACAACAGGCCAACAAATTTCTTAGGAGATAATTTACTAACATAAGACAATCCTACCGGTGATAAACACAATTCTCCCACAGTATGAAAGAAGTATGCTAAAACTAGCCAAATCATACTAACACTCGCCGTTTTTGCTCCTTGCGGTATACTCATACTTCCGTAGGAAAGTGCAAAAAAACCAACTGCAACAAAAATAAGTCCCATTGCAAATTTAACGGGTCCCGAAGGATTCCATACTTTCTCCCATATTTTACTAAAAGAAGACGCTAACGTAATGATGAAGAATGAATTTAAAATTTGAAACCAAGAAACAGTAACTTCCGTAGTTTCTAGAGAAAACTCACGGTTAACTTTCCAAATTCCTAATCCCCAGATTATCACAAAAGAGATGCTGGTAAAAATTATAGTTAATGGATATTTCGCATAAATTTTCTTAGCCAAACCAACTAGAACATAAGTTACAATCGCTATTGGAAAAATGGTTAAAATAGCATCTACCCATTTAAAAAATACAGCCGAATCTCCTGTTAAAGCTCTTTGCGTATAATCTTTTGCAAACAAGGTCATCGAACCTCCCGCTTGCTCAAAGGCAAAGAAGAAAAATATACTTGCAATCATTAAAACCGAAACAACGATTAATCGATCTCTAACAACGTGTGGCTCATTTGCAACTTCCGCACTTTCTTCAGCAGCTAATTCTGATTTTTTCGCAATATTTACATCTTGTCCAATTACACCGAATATTTTTTGCGCAAAGAAGAACTGTAACATTCCGAAAAACATAAATACACCTGCTAATCCAAATCCGTAATGCCATCCGATTTTCTCACCAATATAACCACACAATAACATTCCTAAAAATGCTCCTGCATTGATTCCCATATAAAAAATAGTATAGCCTGAATCTTTTTTCGAACTAGTATCTGGATACAACTGACCCACCATTGATGAAATATTTGGCTTAAACATACCGTTACCCAAAATCATAAAGAGCAATCCTATATAAAAAAAACTAGATCCAAAACCTTCTAGCGCCATAGAAATATGACCTAAAGTCATCACCAAAGCTCCAATCAAGATTGCTTTTCTGTAGCCAGTAAATCGATCGGCTATCATTCCTCCTAATAAGGGAGTCAAATAAACCAGCCCTGTATATACACCGTATAATTTTAAAGCTTCTTCATTTGTCCAAGCCCATCCACCATTGATAAGTTCACTTACTAGAAAAACTGTTAATAAAGCACGCATTCCGTAATATGAAAAGCGCTCCCACATTTCTGTGAAAAACAATACAAATAACGAAGCGGGGTGATCCATAACCAACGCCTGATCAACGCCTCTGTTCTCTAAATGTTTTAGTAATAATTCATCCTGCTTTGATACCATCATTATATAGGTTTAAGTTATAAGTTATCTTTAAATAAGTGAGTACTGTACAATATTCAAAAGAAGCACATTTCAAAAAATGAAAAGCATTTTTTTTAGATCTACTGTACTATTTTACTTCTTGCATTAATTTTTTAATCAACGGAGAAATTACAATTAGTATAACTCCCGCAATTAACGCATAAATTGCCAATTGATAGTAACCATCGGTAAAACCAATTAATTTTTCATGCACAGAAGCGTTTTCATCTGGCGAAGACATTCCTGCACCCAATAAACCTGCAGCATATTGTCCGTAAGCACTAGCTAAGAACCACATTCCCATCATCATTCCTGACAAACGTTTCGGTGACAATTTTGTCATAATCGAAAGTCCGATTGGCGAAAGACATAATTCGGCAAAAGTAACTACCAAATACGCTACTGTAAATACATTTAAAGAAGTTACTCCTTCGACATTTGCAAAAAATCGGGTATAGTAAAATACATAAAAAGCTGCTGCTAAAATTAAAAATCCGATTCCAAATTTAATCACTGTATTCGGTTCAATTTTTCGCTTGGCCATTCCCAACCAAAGTAAACCAACAATTGGGCTAAAAATAATTACAAATAATGAATTTGAAGTATTGTTAACGATATTCGGGTTTATATTAAAGAACAACAGTTCATCCGATAAATTATATTTGGCAAATAAGGCTAAAGAACCGCCACTTTGCTCAAAGAAGGCCCAAAAAATAACCGAGAAAAGTATAAAAATAAAGGCTGCGTATAATTTCTTTTTGGCAGCATTGTCCTTTTCTTTAAACGTTTCATATAAAAAATACAATACCGCTAATGGTCCGATTGTGTACATGAAATAATCGGTATAATCAGTATTCTTAATCATGATATAAATTAACGGAATGCTTAACAAAGCACCAATATAAACGGCTATTTCTTGAGTCGTTCGTTTAGATGGAGTCGAGTCCACAAGTGGCGAATCGCCTATAGGTCCTAAAGAATTTTTGGTAATCATAAAAGTAATCAACCCAAAAACCATAACTATTGCTGCCGCCATAAAAGCGTAGCTCCATCCGTAATCTGTACTAGTACCCAAATACACACAAACAGCACCTCCTAAAAGTGCACCGATATTTATGCCCGAATAAAAAAGACCAAAACCAGCATCACGTCGGCTGTCTCCCTCTTTATACAATTCACCGACCATCGAAGAAATGTTAGGTTTAAAAAAACCAGTCCCTATAATGGTTAATGCGATTCCTAAATAAAATAAATCTTGAGGAGAAAAAGCGATGATTAAATTTCCCGCAATCATAACAATTCCACCAAAAAATAAGGACTTTTTAAAACCTAAAATCTTATCTGCAAAAATTCCTCCAATAAAAGTAAAAGCGTAGACAAAAGCCTGAATTGCACCGTATTTTAAATTTGCTTCTTTATCAGAAAGCGAAAGACCTAATAGCTGATCAGCCATAAAAATGGTCAAAACACCACGCATTCCGTAGAAACAGAAACGTTCCCACATTTCTACTAAAAACAAATACCAAAGCTGTTTTGGGTACTTTCCTTCAAAATTTTGAATTTCTTCTAAGCTTAATTTTGCGGTATTCATCTGACTCATTATAAATTATCTTTTATAAAGTTAGTCATTTTCGTGTAAAGCTGCACTCGCGTTTTCCCACCGTAAATACCATGATCGTTGTCTGGATAAATTTGCGACTCAAACTGTTTATTAGCTTGAATTAATGCTTCCATCATTTGCATTGTATTTTGCACATGCACGTTATCATCGGCAGAACCATGAATAAGTAAAAATTTACCTTTTAGTTTATCTACGTGGTTAATTGGCGAATTTTGATCATATCCTGTTGCATTTTCTTGCGGTGTGGTCATGTATCTCTCCGTATAAACGCTATCATAAAATCTCCAATTGGTTACGGGTGCCACAGCAATTGCCATTTTAAACACCTCGTTTCCTTGAAAAATACAGTTTGATGCCATAAAACCACCATAACTCCAACCAAAAATTCCAATTCTAGTTTTGTCTACATAACTGTAATTGCCCAAAACTTTCGCTGCATCAATTTGATCCTCTACTTCGTATTTCCCTAATTGCAGTTGCGTCACTTTTTTAAATTCAGCACCTTTAAATCCAGTACCACGACCATCTACACAAGCCACAATATAGCCTTGTTGCGTGAGCATCGCAAACCAATAATCGTTAGAACCGATCCATTGATTTGCTACCTGTTGTGATCCTGGACCAGAATACTGATGCATAAAAACAGGATATTTTTTATTTGGATCAAAATCTTTTGGTTTCAAAATCCAAGCATTTAACTCCTGTCCTTTTTCAGTTTTTAAGACAAAAAACTCTTTTTGCGGTAAATTATACGCTTTCAATTTTTCAGCTAACGCTTTATTGTCTTCAATTACTTGAACCACTTTACCAGCTTTAGCATTATTTAAAGTATAAATTGTGGGTTGTGAAGCAGTAGAAAAAGTGTTGATATAGTAGTCAAAATTCGGACTGAAGGTGGCATTATTTGTTCCAATTTCGTTAGACAATCCTACTTTTTTAGATCCATCTAAACCAATTTTATACACACTTCTATTAATCGAACCATTTTCTGTCGATTGGTAAAATACCGTTTTCGATTTTTCGTCAAAACCATAGTAGCCTGTTACTTCCCAGTTTCCTTTGGTTACTTGATTTTTAAGTTTCCCGTTTTTGTCATATACATATATATGGTTGAATCCGTCTTTTTCGCTAGTCCAAATAAAACTATTGTCTTTTAAAAATGTCAAGTTATCGGTTACATCAACATACGCTTTATCTCTTTCATTCAAAACCACTTTGGCTGCTGCCGAAATACCATCGATAAAAAGTAAATCTAAATTATTTTGGTGGCGGTTTAAAACTTGGGCCGATAACACATTAGCCTCATTGGTCCACTGTATTCTTGCGATATAAAAATCATTGTACTTTCCTAAATCAACATTTTTAGTGGTATTTGCTGCAACATCGACGATATGCAAAGAGACTTCAGAGTTTTTCTCTCCTGCTTTTGGATACTTGAAGGTTTGAATGGTTGGATATAAATCCTTCTCAAAAATTGACATCGAAAATTCAGGAACTTGCGTTTCATCAAAACGAATGTACGCTAATTTTTTACTGTCTTTACTCCAATCAAACGCGCGAACAAAAGCAAATTCTTCTTCGTAAACCCAATCCGTAATACCATTAATTACAGCATTCTTTTTACCATCCGTAGTTAATTGCTTACTATTTTTAGAAGCGATATCGTATAAAAACAAATTGTTATCTTTGGCGTAGGCTATCTTCGTTCCATCTGGAGAAAAAGTAGGCTCTTGAACCTGGAAATCAAATAATTTAGTTAGTTTTTTAGAGGCAATTTCAAACAAATAATAATCGGCCGTGAACGAATGACGAAAAATTTGAGTGGTTTTGCACGCTAATAAAATCGATTTTTCGTTGGTATCAAAAGTATAACTATCAATCATCGGTAAATCCGAATGTTCTTTGGTATCAATTAAAGTAGATACTTTTTTTAAAGTTGCATAATCGTACAAATCAATTTTCATACTACGACTAGCCCTGTCAAAATCCAATACGGTATATTGATTCGTATTTTTCATGGCTTGCAACGCGTCCATTCCTTTGGTGCGAAAAGTACCGTTGTAAAGACTTTCAACTGTAATTTGTTGCTGTGCAAAAATCGAACAACTTATAAATAAAAGAACTGCAGTAAATTTGTGTAAATTCATACTTTTGATTTAAATCTAAAAAAGAGCCCAATTTTAATGAAAAAAAAACACATATAGCATATTTTGTGTGTTAAATGTTAAGGAAAAATAAACTAAACATTATTGGAGCGAAAAGAACTTAGGGATAAGATTACAAACAACGCTGCATTAAAAGTTGTAAAACTCTATCTTTGCAACTCACTACGAATTTAATCAATTGATAATGAACAACGCTGTTGCTGGATTTTCAAAATTATCCAAACAAGAAAAAATAGATTGGATCGCCAATCAGTACTTTTCCTCTCCAAACGAAGCCATAAGTTTACTTCAAAAATACTGGAATTCTGACGAGAAAACTCAGAAACTGCATGACGAGTTTATCGAAAACACCATTACCAATTTCTATTTACCGCTTGGTATCGCTCCAAATTTCCTAATTAATGGGCAATACAAAACAATTCCGATGGCAATCGAAGAAAGTTCAGTTGTGGCAGCAGCATCCAAGTCGGCAAAATTTTGGGCAACTCGTGGCGGTTTCAAAGCAACGGTTCTAAACACCGAAAAAATAGGACAAGTTCATTTTTTATATAGTGGAGATGCGTCGCACTTAGATCTGTTTTTTGCACAAACCAAAGCCAAATTCTTTGAGGATACGCAGGCTTTAACCAAAAACATGCAACAGCGCGGTGGCGGAATTTTGGATATTGTTCTTAAAGACAAAACCGAAGCGCTCCCGAATTATTATCAATTGCATGCTACTTTTGACACCAAGGACAGCATGGGTGCAAATTTTATCAATTCTTGCTTGGAGCAATTTGCTAAGACGCTTACTGAAAACGCGCACCAATACGAACTGTTTAAAGAAAACGACGAAACAGTCGAGGTAATTATGAGTATTTTGTCTAATTACGTTCCTAATTGTATCGTTAGAGCCGAAGTTTCTTGCCCCGTTGCAGAACTCGAAGAAAAACACATTACAAATCCACACGAGTTTGCAAAGCGATTTGTTCAAGCCGTTCAAATTGCCGAGATAGAACCGTTTAGAGCGGTTACGCACAATAAAGGAATTATGAATGGTGTCGATGCGGTCGTACTTGCTACCGGAAATGATTTCCGAGCTGTAGAAGCTGGCGTACATGCTTACGCAGCCAGAAATGGATCATATTCTAGCTTATCACATGCCAAAATCGAGAACGAAATTTTTACTTTTTGGCTAGACATTCCATTGGCTTTAGGTACAGTTGGCGGATTAACTTCCTTGCACCCGCTCGTGAAATTTAGTTTAGAAATGCTCGAAAAACCATCTGCAGCAGAATTAATGCAAGTGGTTGCCGTAGCTGGTTTAGCACAAAATTTTGCTGCTTTACGCTCCTTAACAACCACTGGTATACAAGAAGGCCACATGAAAATGCACCTAAATAATATCATTAATCAATTTGAAGCAACCGACGACGAACGCGCTCTGATCCAAAAACACTTCAAAAAACACACGGTTTCTCATAGCGCCGTTGTTAATTATATTCAAGAAATTCGAACTACTATTTTGTAGTAGCTAATCCCGTCATCCGCTGTATCTTTTGTGGCGAACACCGCCACAAAAGGATGCCGCTGCTACCGGGGCTAAAAAAACCGACATGCAACAAACTTATTACAGTAACGGAAAACTCCTAATTACAGGTGAATACTTAGTTTTAGACGGTGCAATTGCTTTGGCATTGCCCACCAAAACCGGACAAAATTTAGTTATTTCACCTGGAGAAAATCAACAAATTCAATGGAAAAGCTACGATTTTGACGGTTCAATCTGGTTCGAAAATAATTTTTCCTTTGACGCCATCATAGCAAACAAAAAACCAGAAATAGAAACCATCGAAAGTACGCTGATCAACATTTTGCACGAAGCGTATTTACTTGATCCAAATTTTATAAAAACAGCAAAAGGCTATCAAGTCGAAACCCATCTTACGTTTCCTAGAAAATGGGGATTAGGCACATCTTCCACTCTATTAAACAACATAGCGCAATGGGCCAAAATTGACGCGTTTACGCTGCTTAAAAATAGCTTTGGAGGCAGTGGATACGATATTGCTTGTGCGCAAAACGACGAGCCCATAACTTATCAATTAATCGATGGAGAACCAAAAGTTACAACCGTCAGTTTTGAACCTTATTTTACAGCTAACATTCACTTTATCTACCTCAATAAAAAGCAAAGTAGCAAAGCTGCCATCAACGCTTACTACAACCACAAAAGCAACAATTTAGCACATAATATAGCGACCATAAACAACCTCACCGAAAAAACCTTAACTGCCGAGACCGCAAAAGATTTCGCTAAGACCCTGCAGCAGCACGAGATTTTTATGAGTAATGTTTTAGAACTGCACACAGTCAAAGAACATTTTTTCTCTGATTTTGATGGGGTAATTAAAAGCCTAGGCGCATGGGGCGGCGATTTTGTCATGGCTATCTCAAAAGAAAATCCAAAACAATATTTTACAGACAAAGGTTACGATACCATTTTGGCCTACGACGAAATGATACTTTTATAACCAAAAAATTTATTCAATAAAAAAAGCCGAAACAAATATATGTTTCGGCTTTTTTTACCTTTTATAATTTCAGAGAATCTTAGTAATTAAACTGACTTCTGTTATCTTTTATCTTCGCATTGTCTTTCAATGCAGGAAGAACTCTACCCGCTTGTGAAGCATTTTGCGAATTTAAAGAAGCTACGTACGAAGCGTGGTCTTTTAAAGCAGGTGCTTTAAGAACACTTTTTGTTTGCACTACATAAACTCCTGTTGTACCTTCAATTGGAGCAGACATTTTGTTTGCTGCCAAAGCAAAAGCAGTTCCCACTACTTTAGGCTCAAAACCTACACCAGTCAACATTGGATTTGCCAAAGTAACATCTGTAGCTTGTAAGACTGTAGTCCCAGCCGCTTTAGCAACTGCGTCCATAGAAGTTCCTTTCATCTTAGCTTTAAGCATTTCTGCTTTTTTCTCTTTAATTAAAATTGGCTCTACAAAAGGTCGTGCTTGATCTACAGGCATTAAACCTTCTTTATTTACTTTTTTCAATTTAGCAATAACGTGACCTACGTTTGCTACTTCGAAACGTTTCACATCACCAGTGCTTGTTTCTTTATCAAAAGCCCATCTCACTAACGTTCTTTGATTTCCAATAGGTCCAAAACGCTCGTCCATTGGTTTTAAAGTTACTGGAGCAGCAACAGTCAATTTCATTTCTTTTGCAGTCGCGTTAAAATCTTTGTCAGCAGCAGCCATTTCAAATTTAGTTGCTTGTGTAAATATTCTGTCCGACGTGCTTTCAGAAGCTTGTACTTTTTGAGCAACAGTTGCCAAGCGAATTCCGTCTTGTTTGTCTGTTACTTTAATGATATGAAAACCAAAAGGCGTTTCTACTAAACCAATGCTTCCAATCGAATTATTAAATACAAAATCATTAAATGGCTTTACCATTTGGTTTGGTCCGAAATAACCTAAATCACCACCTTGTTGTGCCGAAGAATCATCAGATGCAGTAAATGCTAACATTAAAAAACTGTCTGGATTTGCTTTTACTTGAGCTAGAACTTCTTCTGCTTTTGCTTTTGCTTCCTCTTTACTTCTTTTTTCTTTTTGGTTTGGAACTTGAGTTCCTTCATAGCTAATCAAAATATGACTTGCTTTTACATTCACACCACTTTTTTTACCTAATGATTTAGAAATACACATGTAGTTTCCAAAAACATAAGGTCCGTAAATTTCTCCTGGAGCTAAATTGAATAATTTATCTGCATCTACAGCTGGCAAACTGTTTTTAGCAATGTAAGTTGAATCGTAAGGAACATCTGAATTAGAGTTCACAAATTCAGACATGTTTTTTGTAGTTCTAAAACCAGCTAAAGTATCATTTTTACCAGTAGCTTGGTTGTAAACAACACTTCCGCTCAATAAAGAATTTAATTTTGTTTTAATATCTGACACATCTTCTGTCGAAGGTTTATCTTCAATTGCTACATATTCTACTTCACGAGATTCATCTGCTTTAAATTTTTTCTCGTTTGTTTTCATGTATGAAGTAATATCAGCATCGCTAATTTTGACATCACTATCTTTTATAGACGAAAACAAACCAGCAACATAAGAAAAGTTAGCTTTTCCAGCTTCCATTTCATATTGCATTTTACCTTCAGCAACTGTAGTGTATAATCCTGCTTTTACCAATGTATTGTACATTTGGAACTTTGCATTCAGTTCAGCATCTGCTTCTCTATCTTTTAAAAACTGCGCTTGCTCTGGATTGCTTTTAAAGAATTCTTTGAATTTATTTACATCAAACATTCCAGCAGCATTTAAAAACATCGGGTTTCCACCAATATTTTGATCTGCTTTTAAAACTTCTAATAAGTGTTTTTCGCCAACTTGTAAACCTAATTTATCAAATTCTGAAGTTAATAAAGCAACCGAAACTTCTTGGTCCCAAACTCTGTTTGCAGCTTCAGTAGACGTAATTCCTTGTCCACTTTTTTCAACATTCGTTACTTTTACTCTAAAATCTTCAAATGAAATATCTTTATCATTGATACTTCCTACATCTTTTGAACTTTGACTTAATGTTCCGTTACCAATAAGATCTTGAATGATAAAAGCAAATAATGCAACTGCAATAACCCCTATCAATAAAGCGGAACGCTGTCTAATTTTTTCTAAAACTGCCATTTTTATTGTTGTTAATTTGATATTCAGTTTGCGAAAATACAATTATCTACTTAATAATAATACAAGTACTGTTTTATTTTAAAAGATTTTTCTATTTTCTAAAAATAATCACTCTTTTATTGTCATTCGAACCAATTCGACACGCTTATTTATGGCTTCTTCTATGATAAAGTGATAATTTCCTATTGTAATTTCTTCTCCTATTTGTGGAATTTCTTTGGTGTGATCCACAATAAACCCTCCTAAAGTACCGTATGAATCTTCTTCTGGAATATCTAGTTTGTACGTTTCGTTTAAATACTCCACATCCAATCGAGCTGAAAACAGATATTCGCCCTCTTTAATTTCTTTTTCGATTAATTCTTCGTCAGAATCGTGTTCGTCTTCAATTTCTCCAAAAAGCTCTTCGACAATATCTTCTACCGTTATTATTCCCGACGTTCCACCGTACTCATCTAAAACGATAGCAACACTTTTACGTTTCTTAATCAATATATTAAGTACATCTTTTATAAAAATTGTTTCAGGAACAAATTCTGCCGACATTAAGATAGACTGAATCGTCTTGGGTTTTTTAAATAAGTCAAAAGAGTGTACGTAGCCCACAATATCATCTAAACTTTCATTGCAGATCAATATTTTAGAATAGCCTGTTTCTACAAAGATTTCTCTAAGTTCAGATACAGAGTCTGATATATCAACCGCAGAAATCTCGGTACGAGGCGTCATAATATCTCTTGCCTTTACACCTGAAAACTCCAATGCATTTTGAAAAATTTGAATTTCAGAATCAACCTCTTCGTTGTCTTCAACAGAACTCATTTGTTCGGTAATGTAATTGCCTAATTCTACTTTCGAAAAATACAACTGCACTTGATCTCCTTCAGTTTTGAAAAATTTTCTCAGAAAAAAATCAGAAACCCAAATAAAAAATGTGGAGAGATAGTAAAAAAGACGGTAAAAAATGTAAGCAGGAATAGCAAAAATCTTAATTAAACTATTGGCATAAATCTGAAAAAAGACTTTCGGAAAAAATTCGGCTGTTAACAAGACGACAAACGTAGATATTACGGTTTGAATTAGTAAAGCTGTAAATTCTGAAAACTCATATCCGGAAGAAACGATCCATTTTAAAATTAAATCCCCCATAAAAAACCCGTAAATAACGAGCGCCACGTTATTACCAATAAGCATCGCAGCAATAAACTTGGATGGTTTTGCTGTAAGTCTGGTTAATATTTTGGACAGGAAATTGTCTTGTTTTTTCTCAATTTCTAAATAGATTTTATTTGAAGAAATAAAAGCAATTTCCATTCCTGAGAAAAAAGCAGAAAAAAACAAACATAGTACGATAATACTAATTTCCATTTATTTATGGTTTTTTGTTGCGATCTTCCATTTTCTTGGCAAATCTTTTTCTAAAGAAGAACATCGAAATGGCTACTACTGCAATAGCAAAACTAAGCCAGTATGTTGTATCTTCATGCGATACTTTTAGAAAACCATCGTAGAGGAAAAAAACCCCAAAAAACAAATAAACATACGTTGTATATTTTAAATAGCGCATAATATTACTCTTTTGTTTCTAACTCGCCACTAACGCGTTGCGAATTAATAATTTTAAAATCTTTACTAAAATCTATTCCTTGACCATACGAAACACCTTTCGCATTATCAGTCAATTTAAATTTTCTTTCGGTGTAAAACCATTCGTTTTTTTGATCAAAAAACAGCTGTTCGGTTTCTAATTTTTGCCCTGCTTCAGAACTAATTCTTACGTTTCCTTGCAAATCAATTATGCCGGTTTGTTTGTAAGAAACAGCATAATTAGCGACAATAAAGGTACGTTTTCCTTTTTTATCATACAAAGTAACATCAATACCTTTTGGAAAATCGGTAAACGGAAAAGCTACGGTAGCATAATCTAGCATTTTAGGGCTTTTAAGAACGCCTGTAATTCGACCAGAATCAGTATATTTTACATCGACTGTATCTGCGTCGCTTGCAGGTACAAACTCACTGTAGTTTATTTTCTGAACATCTTTAAAATTACTCTCGCAACCAAAAAACAGTGTCACAGCAAGAGCTGTGACAAGTGTAGGTATTCTGATATTTTTTAGTTGAATCATTTGTAAATGTAACACATTTAAATTCACGCCAATTTAGAAAATGAATTAATCAAACTTACTCTTTCTAAACCACTTGTCGTTAAGTGAAAAACCGATACTTACATTAAAATAATTTTCTTGTATCAATCCAGAGTTAGTAGTTCCTTTTTTACCTACTTCTAATCCTAAATTAACGTTAGAGAACACTCCAGTAATAGGAAATCCAGCTCCAACGGTAAGAGCGATATCGTTAATATCTTCCGAATTAATAATTAATCCAGATTTCTCATATCTAAATCCTCCACGGTAAACAATCCTTTCAAAATAGCTTGAAAATGAATTGTAGTTTGGAATATAATATCCTCCAACGGCATATTTAGCATAGCTTTTATAAATCACATCTGTAGACGGCGCAGTTCCCAAGTTGTCATCAAAATCTGAAGCTCCTTGAAAAGTAAGTTGCGTACCTATTAACCATTTTCTTTTTTCACCAATACCTGCACCAAGACTTATTTTTCCCGGAATTTTAAGTCCGACTTTCGAGCGCATTGTAGGCAAACTATCTAATATAAAGTTATTAGAGTCAAAAGTTGAAATTTGACGCATATTGTCAGAATTAAGATTTGCAGCGAATCCGTAACTAGCGCTTCCGTACAAATTTAATTTGGTGTTAATTTTTGTTTCGTACATGGCGCCCACATTAAAATTAACTCCAGATAATTCCGATCGATTTTTTTGTCGCGTTCCAACTGGAACAGTCGGAATAAATTCTAAACTAGTCGACTCTATTTTACCAAAACCATATTGAATATCAGCTCCTATAGAGAATCCCGGTTTTATCATATAACCAAGGCCTAAAAATACTTTACTTAATCCTCCAGAACCATCGTTTCTTTTACTTGCGATTGTTGGATCGTTCGATATCGATTCGATGCGGTATCCCACTGAAGAATATGGAATCAAACCAAACGCCATTCCGAATTTACCCATTGGAACACCAACAGCTAAATAATCGAAAGTAGATCGATTTGTGCCCACGCTTTCTTTATCTGTTTTTAGTGTCGTACTTGAATAAGAGGCTCCCACCCCAAAAGTGGTTAACTTTAAAGCAGAATAGCTCGCTGGATTCTGAATATTTAAGTGAATACTATCCATTTCTACTCCTACTCCAGCCATCGAGCGTGTTTCTAATGATCCTTTGAACCGAATATCACCAATACCAAAATAAGAATAAGGGGAAGAAGTTCCTTCTTGAGCAAAAGAAACAAGAGACACGAGCAAAAAAGTGCCTATAAGAATTTTTTTAATCATTGTTGATTTTGTATAGATATAATTGATTCAAACTTTCTAAAAGGAAATTTGAATTGGCAAATATGGTATTTTTTAATCGTTTAGCCAAAAAATCTGAATCTCCACCCGTTAAAATTATTATAAAATTTAAAAAAGAAGTGGCATATTCGGCTACAAAACCATCTATCTCATAGATGAATCCGTTCACTATTCCGGAATGAATCGATTGATTGGTTGAATTTCCTATAAAACTTTGTGGTTCTTCAAGGTGCAACAATGGTAATCTTGCCGTGTAATTGTGTAGCGCTTCATAACGCAGTCGCAAACCTGGCGCAATGGCGCCGCCTAGATAATTATCTTCCGCATCTATAAAATCGTAGGTCACGCAAGTACCTGCATCGATCACTAATCTATTTTGCTTTGGATATAATAAAGTAGCTCCAGCAGCCAATACCATTCGATCAATTCCTAATGTGGTAGGTGTTTCGTATTTGTTTTGAAAGGGAAAAATATCCTTATGTGTGATAAAATGAACGGTGAGTTGTTTTTCGAAAGCCAAAAAAGCGTGTTTTTCTATTTTCCCAACCGAAGCAACCATCAAAACGGTAGTCTTTCGAAATTTTTTTAAAATATTTTCAATTTTTTTTTCGAGCTCAATCGCGTCAAAAACAAAAACTTCTAAAAGACTAGTATCCTCAAAAACAGCTGCTTTAATTCGGGTATTACCCACATCAATTGCTAAAATCATATTTAAATATTTGCTTTGACAAAGGTACAAATAGATTTTTTTTAAAAATTGTTTTGGATAAACTAAAAAACATCCTATATTTGCACCCGCAACAAGCACGGTACCTTAGCTCAGTTGGTAGAGCAATGGACTGAAAATCCATGTGTCCCTGGTTCGAACCCTGGAGGTACCACAAAACCCACTCAAACGAGTGGGTTTTTTGTTTTTATACAGTTTGTAAAAAACATACATTCTCTTCTACTAAAATTTTCCGCTCTACAACTATGCTTTTCAGCAAACAATTAGACACGAAAAAAGTGAATTGGAAAATACGAGCGCTCTTTCCCTACTTTTACTGCTTTTTATCTACTTTGACCACTTTTGCTGCCGGATTTGTTGTACGACCATTTGGTGAATTACTAGGAATTGCGTTGTTACTCGGCACTCCTTTTTTCGTGCTATTTGGTTGGGTAAGCGATAAAATTGGAAGAAAGTACCTCATGATGAGCGGGATGCTCTTGGCCGTCTTACTATATCGTCCTATTTAACAAAACAGTACGAAACCACAAACTTGGTCAATAAAACAGAATTATGTACTCTTGCTACCTCAGCAAATAATATAGATAACAAACAAAGCTACGCCGCTACTACTACTATTATTTATACTGATCAAACAGTTGCCGTACACAAAAGAATTACAGAAACTGCTAGTCAAAAAAGCAAAGGAGACGGTCGTACCGAAATTACAATAAATGCTTCAGACCAATGGGCTTTGGTATTCAATCACAATTGCTTCTATTTGTTTTGTCATCGGAATGATTTATATTGATAATACTAAAAAGACCAACGATTAACCACTTTTAAAAATAGTAAACATGACTAAAGTCAAAAGAATATTAGGAATTCTTTGGTCGGTATTAGCTGCTGCCTCTTATTTTTGTGTATTCGAATTTGGTTTGCCAAAATTCTTCTCTCATAAGCAAGAAGATTTGGTTTTCGGAATCATTATATTATTTATTCTTACGCCACTTATAGTATCCGGATTAGGTGTTTTTGGTTACTTCGCCATTAAAGAGATTAGGATAGTGAAAATCTATAAAGGACAGAATGACTCTATTTTAACCAATCCAGAGTTTCTTTTTAAAGAAGTTAAAGCTTTGTTTTAAATGTTGATTGAAGAAAATAAAAACAATTAAAAGCACTAAGCCATAACCGACTGCTGTATAAATCTCCATATCACTCAGTAAAATTGACTGTTTGTGCACGGCGTTCAAAATTTTTTTTAAAGCTAGCGTATCAGCATCATCATCAGAAAATCCTTTAGCGATAAAACCTTGAGCCGATTTTGCTAATGCTTCTTGAGTTTCAATGCTACTTGAAGTTACAAATTGACTGAATTTTAAAAAATGCTTCTTCTGCAAAAAAACTACTGCATTTTGCATAATACAAAATCCGATGGTGCTTCCCCAAAAACGAGCGGAAACAGCAGCAATTCCCGAAGAAGGAATTAACTTTTGAGGAACAGTTGATGTGGTAAAAAACACCAAAGGCACAAACAATAACCCGACGCCAACACCTTGAATTACATAAGGGAGTACAATATCTGACAAAGCAACATCTGGCACAAAAAGAAAACTAAACCAAAAATGAAAAAGTGCTAAAAGCGAAAATCCCATTATAAAAATATATTTTGTTGGCACGGACTTTATTAAAAAAAGTGCTGCCAAAACAAGTCCGATCACGTTTCCAAATCCGTTGAGATATTGTACCGCTGCTACTCTTGACGGATCCCAGTTCCAGATCGAAAACATTGCCGTATGACACAAACTGAGTGTTGCTCTACAGATATAAAACAGAAAAAAAAGTAAAAAACCAATTCGCAAATTGGCGTACCTAAAAACTTCAAAATTAAAACTTGGTCTTTTCACCGACAGTTCTTTAAAAACAAATAAACCTGCAGTGAGGAGCGAAAGTATCAAACTAAAAACCAATTGTGACGAGTCGAACCAGTACAGCTTTTCGGCATATACAAAAAAATACGCGCCAGATAAAATAGCAGTCAATACTAAAACATAACTGACCCAATCGATTTGATACAATGGAATTTTCTTTGTAATTCGATGCCCTCTAAATGTTATCAGAATTAAAAAAACATTCAGAACTTGCAACATACCCGAAACATACAACATATATTTCCAATCGTAATTATCCAGAAACCAAACCCCAATATTCATTATAAAAGGCGTAGACAATAACAAAGAACCGTAGTAAAATGAAAAGCCAATTACAATAGCATTTTTGCTATGAAAACGCTCGATTAATAACTGTCGAATGGTAATTGCGGGTAACGCCATTAACATCCCTTCGATCATTCGTAATAAAAGAAATAAAGCAAAATTATGAGTGTAAGAAGATGAAATAATCGTGATCGCAATCAGCGAATAAATCGCCATCAAGTAATTTTTTGCAGGAAAGAAACTAGAGAATCTGTTTTCTATCAAAATCGTGGCTAACAGCGTACCGTAAGTTACAGACATTGCAAATTGCAAATCTTCGGGCTCTATGTCTAAAAAACTGGCTGCATACGCCACGTTCGACGTATATACTCCTAATAAAATCATCGATTGCAGCAAGCAAACAAATAAAATTACAATAATCGCCCAATTGGGAACCCATGATTTAAAAACACTTTGATTATTCATACTAAAGATGTTCTGCGATGACTTTTACGTTCATGCCTGCTCTCAAAAAATCGGACTGCTTATTCATTTCTTTAAGTTTAATTTTTACTGGAATTCGCTGTTCAATTTTTACAAAATTACCTGTCGCATTATCTGGCGGAAGTAGCGAAAAACGTGCACCACTAGCAGGTGAAATACTACTGATGGTTCCGATATAACTAACTCCACTCATTGCGTCGACTTCCACATTTACTTCTTGTCCTATCTTCAAATATTGCAATTGCGTTTCTTTAAAATTAGCTGTAATCCATTTCTCTTTGCTTACTATAGACACTACAGTTTGCCCTTCTTTAATTAACTGTCCGCGTTGAATCGTTCTTCTACCAACCCAACCGTCATACGGAGCTGTTATTATTGTATACGAGAAAAAGAGTGCGGCATGATCTGCGACCGCTTGCTTTGCCTGAATTAATGTTTGTACGGAAGGCACATTCGCAGCTGCTTGCGATGTGCTCAAATTAGCCAATCGAATTCGGTCTTTCATCTCTTGATAGTGTGCTTGAGCTGCTTCATAATCGGCATTTACTTTTTCTACTTGTTGCTCGGTTGCCGCATCTTCAGCCAACAAAGCTGTATAACGCTGAAACTCCAACTTCGTTTTAAAAAGATTAGTTTGAGCCGCTTTTAACTGTGACTCACCAATGGCAGTACTACTCGCTGTGGTCGCCACATTTTTTTGGGCTACGATCGTATTTTGTTTCGCTAAATTTACATCGGCCAAAGCCACCTCTAACTTAGCTTTATATTCGCGATTGTCGATCACTAACAACGTATCTCCCTGATGTATAAATTGATTTTCTTCGTAACGAACTTCTTGTACATAACCCGTAATTCTGGACATAATTGGGGTTACATATTGCTCAATTTGGGCGTCGTTCGTTTCTTCGTGATTGGCATTAAAAATATAAAACCAAATCCCCAAAATAATTCCGCTTGCTATGAGCAGTAGCGCGATTAATTTTACAAAAACGTGAAAAATATGATTTGTTTTATTACTTTTATTTGTCATTGGATGTATCTCGTGTTTTTATTATAATTTAAATTCTTCTTTTAATAAACCTGCGGTATGGAGCAATTTATAATGCTTCATTGCTGCATCGATTCGAGTGGCAATTTTACTGTATCTGGCTTGCAATAATGAATTGTCTGCATCGACCATTTCTGTTATTAAAACCAACTGATTGAGGTATTTTACTTTGACGATGCGGTAATTCTCCTCTGCTAACTCTAACGATTTATCAACCACCTTAAACGTCTCTATAGCTTCTTGATAATGCACGTGGTTTTTATACAACTCATCTTGTACCTTATCTTTTACAATTTTAGTTTCCATTTTTTGCCATTCTAATTTTGTATCCGCTATGTGCATTTTAGTCTTATTTTTATACAGTTCCGAAAGATCAAAACGAGCTTCTATACCAATTTGACCTAAACTATACAAATATGGTTCTGGCGGAAAAAACATATAATTGGGATATTTTAGAGCATAATTTCCAAAAAAATTAATTCTCGGATAATAATTCCCTTTAATCAAATTCATTTCTATTTTTCTAATATTCACTTGTTGATTCGCAATTCGAATGTCTTCGTTATTCAAAGCGCGGCTCAAATACAAATCGTACGGATCAACTTTATTTTCGTTTATAATTGCACTGCTGTCAACACTAATTTCTTGTTCTTCGGGCAATTGCAATAAGGTTTTAAAGTCGTGCAGTAAAATTTGAATATTCTTCGAATTGTTTAATGCGGTCAATTCACGATCGGCCAGCTGTAATTCTGCACGTAGCACCTCATTTTTGGTAACGGTTCCGTGCTTTTGTAGGGAGTGTACTTCTTTCAGCCGATTTTGTTCTTCTCTGATGTTTTCCTCGATAATTTTCTGAAGCTCCCTCAATTTATAAATTTCTAAATAGGTCGAAATAACCAGTAGCTGAACATCATTTTCGACTTTCTCTTTAGTAATTCCAGCAATTTCAACCTGTTGTTTGGCAATTTCAATCGCATTATTAATTTTATTACCCGCATAAAGAGGCATTCTAAAGTCAGTTTTAAGATCATACATTTCAGGAATGGTGTGTACAACTTCCTTTTCTTTCATAAAACTACTTTTAAATTGAGTCAAATTTGAAATACGAGAATACCCGCCACTAATTTCAACATCGGGCAAACGGAGTTCTTTACTTTCTTTTACATTTTCCTCTAAAAGATGTATATCTAATTGTGATTTCAGAATGGATAGATTATTTTCTTTGGCGATCTGCAACGCTTCTCGAAGTGATAAGAAATTATTTTGCTGCGCTTTTAAAGAATTTAGGCCAAATAAAACAAGGACAAGAAGCATTTTTTTAAAAAATGAATCTGTCAAAAGCGTACTTTTTTTAGGTATTATCATTGCATCAAATAAATTGAGATGCAAAGTTGTTACATTTTTTTTATTGACTGATTATCTTAAAAAGACAACATCGTATTCATTTCGGACATTCGTAAAAAACGATATCGGCCCTACGCTACATTCATCTCTGCGACGAAATCAATCTACTGATTGCTCTAGAATTCCCGTTTGATTTAGATAATCAGAAGGGCGTTGTCGTAGTATTTTATAAAAAGTATTACTAAAAGTCGGCACACTACTGTAGCCTACTTTTTCGGCAATTTCTTTTATAGAAAGCTTTCTGTCTAGCAATAATTCGATTGCTTTAATAATTCTCCTTATGGTATAATATTGCATAAAAGACATGCCCAAATCGTTCTGAAACAAGCGATACAAAGAGCGTTCGCTATAACCAAACTGCTCTGCAACTCGAGTAAACAAAATAGGCTCTCCTATTGAGTTATCGATAAATTTTAAAATTTTACTCAAGCGTTCGTCTTTGGCTTTTGGCAACTCTAAAGGTAAATTACGCAGGCAAAGTTGTGGAAGAATTGCTTTAATACCGCTTGCGATAACAAAATTTGCGGTTCCCTTTTTTAGATCGCCGCTCCATCTATTGGTAAAAAGCATCATTTGTAGTAGTAAATCATTAACGGGATAAATACCTTCGGTTTGGTAAAATACATCTTCATTTGCTTCGGTAGGAAAATACAAATTTCGCATAATTACTTTTCCCGATTTAGGATGAATACTGTGCGCTACACCACTTGGAAGCCATATAAAATGACGAGCAGGCAAAAAATAAGATTTGGAATCGGTAATCACAAAAACCACATCTCCTTCGGTATAGAGCAGTTGCGCTTTTAGGTGTTGGTGAGTCGGAACAAATAATTCTCCCATAAGATCGTGGTGGCAATAAATACTTTTTTTATCGGCATCTACTTTCTTGAGGTAATCTTCATTGATCGCATGTTTCAATTGTTCCATAATTTGTTCGTACAGCTTTTGTACAAATTTCAATAAACTTTTTGAATTTTAAACACAAAAAAGCTGCCTAAGATAAGGCAGCTTTTTCCTCTAAAAAAAACAAATTCACTAACTATTTACTATCAAACTACGAAGATTTAGTTCGTTTTAAAATTCCAAACTTGACCAATTGTTTCGCCACCGTTATTGTCTTTTACAACTACTTTCCAATAATAATTAGTAGCTGCAACAGCATTAAAACTGAATTGGGCAGCATCACTATTTTGAGCACTTAGTGCAGTAGGCGGGTTGGTCGTCCCTACATATACGTCATAGCTTAAGCGATCATTAACGTCGGCATCTAAAGCAGTCCAACTTAGGTTAACCGTACCCGAACTTACCACCGAATTTGCTGCTGGCAGCAGTAATTCTGGCGCAAAAGGCAAATGATTCTGCTTGGCATTCCCTTCCGTATAAAACGTACTAACCGAAGAATACGCACTAGAAGCATTTTTATTGTCGGTCGCTTTTACTCGCCAGTAATAGGCTTTATTTTTTTCTAAAGTAAAAGTTTGGTCGGTAACAGTAGCTTCTTGTGTCTTCACAATTTGCGCAAACTGATTGTCGGTTGCAATTTGTATTTGATACGAAATAACATCTTTATTAGCATCTGTCGACGCATTCCATTGAAAAAACACGGTATTATTAACACACAACTTCGCATTGGCGGGGGCAACTATTGTGGGCACAGACGGCGCAGTATTTAATTCGGGCTGCGCGGGATCATCTGTGTTTTTTCCACAAGCCACTAAAAACAAACTAAGTCCTGCTAGATAAAAAAACTTTTTCATTTCTATTTTTTTATGATTTTTACTATTGACGGAGTGTCCAACTCTATTTTAACGAAATAGATTCCTGCGGATTGGTTATCTAAATTCATTTGTATTTTGTTATTAGCCACAGGATACATTTTTTTTGAAAGAAGTGTTCCAGCAGTATTGTAAATTCCAATTTCCACATCTCGCTCTGAAGTAGTAACCGAAACTTCAAAACTTCCAGAGGTAGGATTTGGAAATAACTTTACTTCTTTTGACCATGTATCTATACTTTTTGAAAAAACACCTTCACAGGCTTTAGCTGTTTTCACCTCTATTAAATCTCCTTTCTCGACCGCAACCAGAAAAGACGAATTACTAGTTTCAAACTGCTCTGATCCGTTTATTGAAATTTGAAATGGTGCAGTACCCTCCAAAATTTCGATCGCTACCTTGTCGGCAACAACAGATGACTTTCCAGTAATCGTAGCTCCTTTTTGAATAGTAATTGTGTAGCATTGCTCGTAGGATTCGCCTTCGACACCAATGCATAGCGAATAGACATTGGGAGCTAAGCCATCTACTGAAAGTGTATTATTTACAAAAGAATAAGATGCTCCATTTAGTGTAGCTGTATACTTGTGAGCTTCTAAGGCAGAGATAATTATCGAACCGTTGTTTTTATTGAGGCAAGATTCTCCTTTTGATTCAATGGTAAAATTATTTTTGGGTAAAGAAAAATTGGGCGTACTAAAATCCAAGCTTGTTTTCTGGTTTCCAAAAACTCTAAATCCTCCAGCTGAAATGGCAACGGTCATGTTTAAATCGGTTACAATCAGCGCCTTATTATCCATTAAATTGTACCAAGTTCCTACATATGGAAAACCTGTAACTACTTCTTTATTATTTACATCAAAATTAGCTAGTACCACGACATCTTTTAGTGCTGTCGCTACTAAGTTGTTGTTGGTAATTTTTATATTAGGCAGTAAAGAACTGCTATTTGCAACGGTAGCTGTACCTAAAAACACAGGCTCTGTTGTTTTTAAAGCGATCATATTAGACCAATTTTTATTAACAGCGCTTCTATTGGTATCTGCCAACCAATTATTTGTCCATTGTGGCTGCGGCTTGGTATCTAATTTACAATCTCCAGGCAAAGCTGCCGAATTATCATTTACAGTGCCGTTATTGCAAGTAAAGATGGAAGTATCCCAACCTAAATCTCCAAAATGCCAAATCATTTTTGGACCCGGAATCAATAATGAAACCGCTCCTATTGCTGACATTCGCGACAAACCAATATTGAGATCTTTGACGTTATGGGAAGCATTGGAACTATTGCCGTCTTTTTTAGCATAATACATCAAGCGTTCTTCGTCATGACTTTCGGGATATCCAATTAGTCTATTCGCAGTAAAACCACGACTCGTATTAGTCATTCCTGAAATGTTTCCTGCGTATCCTTTTGCAAGTTTTCCGTACTCATTATTCATGTTCCCCCACATCATCACTCCCTTACTTGGTGTCTCGGCAATTCGATAATTTGCCCATTGTTGTTCTTCGGTAGCACTTCCTAAATGTTCGAAAATAGCGTAATGTGTTGGATCTAAACTCCAAGAATAATCAGCATACGATTTCAGCACATCTACTCTATCTTGCTGATAGGAATTGGTGCAACTTTCATCGGCAGCCGTACAATTTTGCGTAAATCCTTTGGTTAAATCCCAACGAAATCCATCAATTTTATATTCTTCAACCCATTGTTTAATTACACGTTGAACATAATTTTGAGTTCTAGGAGATTGGTGATTGAAATCTTCGCCTACATTATACGTGTGTTTTGCTACAGTATTAAAATATGGATTTTCTGTTGTTGGCGAACCAAAACCATCACCATCAGGATCGTTCATCCACATACGAACCATCGGATTGCGACCAAAAGCATGATTTAAAGCCACATCTAGAATGACCGCAATTCCGTTTTGATGGCACAAATCAATTAATTCTTTCAACTTGTCCGAACTACCATAAAATTTATCCAAAGCCATATGAAACGAAGTGTTGTATCCCCAACTTTCGTTGCCTTCAAATTCCATTACAGGCAATAGCTCAATCGCATTTATTTTAAGACTTTTAAAATAATCCATTTTATTTATTAGATCTTGAAAATTTCGATTCGCATCAAAATCCCGAACTAAAACTTCGTATACTACCAGATTATCTTTGGCTGGTTTTACAAAATTAGTCACTTGCCAATTGTATGGCATTTGACCCGTTTTTAAAACCGTAACTTCAAATTGTTGTCCTACCGGATAAACAGGCATATTTGGATAACTTGTAGTCGGAATTCCCGCATCGTCAAATGGTGACAACACCAAAGTCGAGTACGGATCTGCAGTTTTTACCATTGCAGGTGATCCTGCTAAAGGAGTTGCATCGACCACCCAATATTGATACGTATAATTGGTTCCCGAAACTAATCCTGTTAGTGTCAACCAAAACTTTCCGGTCGTTGGGTCTTTTTTCATAGCATAAGCCGATGAAGGTTGCCAATTATTAAAACTTCCTGCTACATACACAAAATCTTTTAACGGTGCATCTAGAACCAAAGTCACTTTTGCGGCGTCTAAATTATCATAATTAATTCCGTCTACTAATCCAGTAGGCAGTACTTCAGAAACAGTATTTAAATGAACAACAACTGAGAATTTTTTAGTACTCACTGTTGTACCCTGTGTAACCGTTAATTCATAATTTTGGTTGGCTGTAACCGCAGATTGGGTATACGAGTACGAAGCGGTGCTTGAATTGGAATTTAGTATTGTGCCATTTGACGTTAAACTATAACTCGCGTTTCCGTTGGTATTGGTTGCAGCAATGGTAAAGCTTGCTCCAGAAGTAAGAACGGTAGTGCTATTTTGCACAGGCGAAGTTAAATTGACTTGAAACGAGCCAACCTCAACCAAAATATCTTGTGATTTCTTATCGTCAGTACCATTCTTAGCTTTTACTAAAAACCCGATTTTTCCTATTCCTGTTATATTGTAGTAAGTCGTTGGAGTAATTGTTTTGGTATACGTATCTGTGGCCGCATTGTATGTAAATTTACTTGCTTCGTTTGATGCTGTCCAGTCTCCATTGTTTGGAGTTCCTTTTTGAGTGGTGTCATCTGTATCAAAAGCCCAAGCCCATAAATACAAAGAATTATCTGTTATACCCCAAGAAGATTCGTTGATGCTGTTGCCGTTTATTGTAATGACAACCGATTGAGTTTCCTCAAAAGTGGCAGGCGTTACCGCATAGGTAACTTGTTGTTGTTTTTGGGCTGTGGTTAAAACCGTAAACAACGCGAATAGAAATAGTAGAACTTTTTTCATAATCTATAAGTTAAAAAAAAGGCTATCTTATTCAGATAGCCTTTCAATATGTTTACTCTTTATTCTTGGTTAGGAATCATCAAGTAGCTTCCGTCTAAATCATTAAAATAAATTAAATATTTAGATTTTATCACCGGAATATTGTCTCCTGTTCCTCCACCAGAGAAAGTAGTTTTTCCTCCCCAACTTACATCCCAAGCATCATTTGCTCTAAATTTTGCTTCTCCATCGTTTAAGGCAGTTACACCTAAAGTCCAGATATGAGAATTAAAAGTAGATTGAGTCATTGCGGTAGATCCATCCCATCCTTTTGCAGTACTACTTCCAATCAGTCCAACTGTTGCATACGACTGCGCAGCTGCAGCATCAAAAGCTACCAAAGTATATGCTAATGTTTCTGTATTCATTTTAAAAGTATAGTATCCTTCTGTAGGAATAGCAAAATTTGCAGGATCAGCGTCAGCGTCTGTATTTCTTGGTGCCATTTTTACGCCATCAGCTTTTCCAAGCATTGGTGTCCAGCTACCAGGATTAGAAATTACTTTGAATTCTCCTTTTTTGAAGAAACCAGTATACATGTATTCTTTTGGATTTGTACCACTTCTGAATAAAGGTTGGTTTCCTTTGTTATTATCCCAACCCGAAACAGTTGCGTCTCCAACAAAATACCAGTCCGTAAATTCGTAAGCAATTAGTCCAGAGTATGTATTTATACTTATTGTTAATGGAACTGCAGATACCATTGGTACTCCGCCAGAAACACTAGACATTACTTTTAAGTCAAATTGTTTTGCTTCGCCAGGAACTGCTCCTAATTCGATTGCTGCTTGGTTTAAGTTTTTCACACTTACCGAAGCTTGTGTACTATTGCTTGCGGTTGCCAAGGTTTGTGGTGCTGTAAAATCTCCACCGGCAACATCCATTAATAATGTATAATCTACGACAACATTATCTGAGTAAGTGGCTGCCGACCATACAAAACGTTCTGCCGGATTTGTCGCATTTTCTTCAACTAAAACAAACTGTTTGTCGGTTTCTGGCGCAACAAATTCTGGCGTAGTTCCTTTTTCAATAACTGGTCTGTTCTCGACATCATCGGCAGAACACGAAACCGCAAGAATGCTTACAAATGCGATTAAAATTTTGTGTATATTTTTCATTTTGTTAGGTATTAAATTTGGTTGTTAGTATCCTGTATTTTGTTTTAATGTTGGGTTTGCCTGAATTGCTGTAGCAGGAATTGGCATTAAATTTCGGTACGATGCTGTAGCAGAACCGCTTTGAACTCCACCTTTCCATTCCCAAACTTTATCTCCGCCTGTAAATTTTCCAAAACGAATTAAATCGGTTCTTCTGTGGCATTCCCAAAACAATTCACGACCTCTTTCATCTAAAATAAAATTAAGGTTCATGTTTACTGCAGTAATTGCGGTAGCATTTGCTCTAGTTCTTAATTGATTTACATAACCAACTGCAGTACCCATATCGGCACCAGCTGCACCTCTTACGGCGCATTCAGCATACATTAAATACATGTCTGACAAACGAAGCATGGGAAAATCGGTATCTGGAATATCATTACGCTGTGCTTTTGAACCGTCTGATTTTACGTTTGTAAATTTAGTAACCGCATAACCATCTGTAAATGTTCCAACATTGGTGATGCTCAAGTTTTGTCCATCTGTATAAAAAGTTCCTCTTTTATCTGCAGTAGCAGTTTCATCTGGAAAAAGAGACACAAACTCTTTACGAGTTCTGATTCCTTGCCATCCACCATCCATACCTTGAGCGGCAGCGTCCATACTTCCACCAATTGAGGCGTGTAAAATAAAACTCATTCCACCACCCGTAGCTCTAATCGCATTACCATCGGCTACAATAGGGAAAATAAATTCGCTTTGTGCCCCATTGGTATTATTGTCTGCAGCAAAAAGATTTTTGTACGGAACATTTGCAATAGTATAGCCCGAGTTATTAATTACATCTGTCGCTAGTTTTGCAGCTTCACCGTACATTTCTGTACCTGTATAGACTTTTGCATTTAAATAAATTTGTGCCAATAAAAATTTAGCTGCTGTTTTATCAATACGACCGTATTCATTTGCTTTTGAAGCTACTAAACTTGCATCTAGATCTTTCAATTCACTTTCGATGAAAGCAAAAACTTCTGCTCTTGTTTTTTGTTCTGGATAGTAAAATCCAACAGGATCATTTTCTGTTGTAATTGGCACATTTCCAAATAAATCCATCAAGTTGTAATATGAGAAGGCTCTTAAAAAACGAGCTTCTGCTCTAAAATTAGCAATCTCTGCTTTCAGGTTGGCGTCTACTCCGCGAGCGTCTAACTTCTCATCGGTTGTTTGTCTTAAAAATTCATTAGACAAACTGATTTCATAAAAAGCTCTAGAATACACTCCGTATAAAAACTCATTGGCTGGCGCCCATTTTTGAGTGTTCATTGTCGGTAAGGTTCCATCTGCCCAAGCAATAATTGCTTCATCAGTAGTAAATTCTTGCATTACAAAAAGCAAACGCAAGTAACTGCTAAAATCCCCTCCAATTCCAGAAATATCTGGCTTTCCATCTCCATCGTTACCTCCAACAAAAAGTCCAGAATACAATTTGGCTAATACTTGTTTGTACGAAGCTGGATCTTGAAAGAATGTTTCAGATAAAAACTCATCATCGTCTTTTGGAGTTACATCCAAATCACTCGTGCATGAGGTAAGCGTCAGATTTAATCCTAAAACTAGTAGGAGAAAATAAGATATATATTTAAATGATAGTTTCATTTTATTTATTTTTTTAATTATTTCAAAATAGTTCCGAATTAGAATGATGCGTTTACACCAAACAAATAAGTTCGAGCTCTTGGATAAATGTTACCATCTATACCATTGAATTTCTCTGGATCTAAACCGTTGTATTTTGTTAAGGTGAACACATTTTGCACTCCTGCAGAAAAACGAAGGGAAGCCACTTGCAAAATAGATTTATCAAGAGTATATCCAACAGTAACATTGTCTAACTTGACAAAAGAGGCGTCTTTGATAAAATAATCAGAGAAATAGCGTTGTGTTCCGTTGTCTTCAAAATTAAATCCGGTGTTGTAGTAATCAACAGCTATGTTTGATAAGTCGCTATCTCTACGCAATCCTGCGTCAGAATATCCTTTATCAGAACTAATGTTATCAAAAATATAGTTCCCCATACTTGCTCTCCAGTTCATTGTAAAATCAAATTGCTTGTAGCTTAAAGTACTAAACAATCCAAAAGTATAATCTGGCGCTGGTTTGTGATTGCGGTAACGATCTTGTGTATCAATAACACCATCTTGGTTTCTATCTACATAAGCACCTTGAATAGGTCTTTTGTCTGCATCATACAATTGCTCGTATACATAGAATGAGTTTGGCGCAAAACCAACCGTATTAATTTGAACTTTGTTATTTGTTCCTCCCGCAATATTATCACCCGTTGTGTATCCTTGAAAACCTGGAACTGTGATTCCTAAATTGGTGATTTCTTGTTTAATGAAAGTCGTATTGAACGCTAAGTTCCAAGTCAAATTATCATTTTTAACCACATCCGATTCAATACTGAACTCTACACCTTGCGTACGTAAATCTCCAATATTTGCAAAACCAGCATTTCTTAAATTTGCTCCATCAGGGTAAGCGATGTATGCTAATAAGTCGTTTGATTTTTTATCAAAATAGTTAATCGAACCTGTAATTCTATCGTTAATGAATCCGTAATCGATACCAACGTTGAACTCATTTACTTCTTCCCATTTTATACTTTCGTTGTAGCCTTCTGTTCTTGCCACAGGATAGATTGTGTTTCCAAAAATGTATTGCGAGTTAATTGTTCCTAAAGAAACACGTCTTAAATAATCGTAAGAAGCATCGATGTCTTGCTGACCTGTTTGACCGTAACCAACTCTTACTTTTAAAGTAGACAACGTTTCATTATCTTTTAAGAATGCTTCATTTGAAATGTTCCAAGCAAATGCACCACCAAAGAAATTAGCCCAACGATTCGCTTCAGAAAAACGAGAAGAACCATCTCTTCTTGCATTCAAAGTCAATAAATAACGGCTATCAAAACCAAGGTTTAAACGACCAAAGTACGATTGCAAGTTAATATCTGGATCAGTTGCAACATCTTCAACAGGATTAGGCTGTCTGGTTTGTCCAGAAGTGTAACCTTCTCTTTGAAACAATTGGTAGTTGTACCCTGCTGTAGCATCAATTTTAAATAAATTAATGTCTTTTGTATAATTAAAATAAGCATTTAAGTTCTTATTCTGTCTTTCATCTGTAAAGCGAGAATAGCCACCTAAGTTTGTCCAAGCTCCATCACTAAAGTTGGTTGGTTGGTAGCCCGAAATGCTTTCGTTGCTTACTTCTGTACATCCACTACTGTCGTATCGGTCAATTCCCATTTCTACAACTGCTCTTAAGTCTTCAAAGAAATGTAATTTATAATCCAAACGAATGTTACCCCATTTTCTAGTTGTTTCAGATCGGTTGTTGGTTTGATTTAACAAAGCAACTGGATTTTTAGCCGCTAATAAATTTACGTTTCCACTAGATTCTAGCCATTCGTAGTAACCGCCGTAACGAGAATTTGAATCGTAAACAGATTGTGTTGGATCAAATCCAATAGCACTTCCAATTACTCTACCTTCATCTTGAAATCTGTTTTTTCCGAAAGATAAGTTTCCGCTAAGGTCAATTTTTAAATGATTGTCGAATAAAACAGGATTTAAAGACAACGAAGTCGTAGTTCTTTCGAAACTAGTGTTCTTTAAAATTCCAGGATTATTTGTGTTTCCAACAGATAAACGCGCTGGCACTTTATCAAATAAAGAGCCGCTTACCGAAATATTGTTATCGGCCGTTAATACGGTATGAAAAATTTCGTCTTGCCAGTTTGTACTAGCAGTTCCCATAATTGCTTTTTGCTTATCAGTTCCGTTATCATTTACAAAAGTGCGAAATTGATCTGCGCTCAAAACATTTACCGTATTGGCAACCGTATTCACACCCACTTGTGAAGAAAAGTTAACCTTGATACCGCCTTTTGAACCTTTTTTGGTTGTAATAACAATAACTCCATTTGCAGCACGAGAACCGTAAATTGCAGCAGCCGAAGCATCTTTAAGAACCGTAAATGACTCAATATCGTTAGGATCTATGGTAGATAAAATACCTTTTGATCCATCGGGAACCGAATTGCTCAATGGCAATCCATCCAATATAATTAAAGGCTCGTTGGAAGCACTTAACGAAGATCCTCCACGAATACGAATGTCCGCTTTGGCACCTGGTGCTCCACTTCCGGTTACGTTTACACCCGAAATACGTCCACTAATTAAAGTTTCTGGTGTAGTGTTTTGTCCTTTGTTAAAATCTTTAGTAGAAATCTGTGATACAGAGCCTGTTGCGTCTTTTTTCTTAACAGTTCCGTAACCCACTTGCACTACAACTTCTTTCAATTGATTGGCATCTTCGCTTAACGAAATCGATATCGACTTTTGACCAGCAAAAATAACTGTTTGTGTCGTGTAACCGATAAAAGAAAACATTACTTTGTCTCCTTGCTTTACATCGTTTAATGTAAATCTACCATCAAAATCTGTCGATGCTCCCGTAGGAGTTCCTTGTACGTTTATGTTTGCTCCTGGTATAGGTTGTCCAGATGCTTGATCTAGCACAACCCCACTTATAGTATTCTGAGCCAGAATACTGAAAGGCAGTAGTAAAAATAAAAATAACAACTTTTTGTAAATTGCTTTCATCCTTTTTTGTTTAAATATTAGTTTGCGTTTGGTTAATAATTTTTAACTTTTAATTTTACTTCGAATTCCAAATTTATAGATTTATTAACACGCTCGACGAAACGCAATTTTAAAACCATTACGAAAACGTGATAGTGTTGAAAACTTTATTATTTACAGGAGTTTTTGACGATTAAATTATTGATTTTTAAATATTAAAGTACCTTTAATGCGAATATAATTTATATAATAATTATAGTATGAAACGAAAAGTCACCCTTAAACAAATAGCCAAAGAATTAGATGTTTCTATTTCTACGGTCTCCAAATCTTTACGAAACAGTCCCGAAATTGGTGTCGAAACGCGCGAAAAAGTACAAGCTTTTGCCAAATTTTACAATTATAAGCCCAATAATATCGCCTTAAGTCTCAAGAACCGCAAGACAAAAACCATTGGAATTATCATTCCCGAGATTGTACATCACTTTTTTTCGACAGTTATTAACGGAATAGAACATGTGGCCAATGAAAACGGATACAGTGTAATTATCTGCTTGTCTGATGATTCTTTTGATAAAGAAGTCTTAAATATGGAAATGTTGGCCAACGGAAGTATAGATGGTTTCATTATGTCCTTATCAAAAGAAACACAATTTAAAGCTGATTTTCATCACATTACCGAAGTAATCAATCAAGGAATGCCCGTGGTGATGTTTGATCGCGTTACCAACGAAATTTTATGCGATAAAGTAATCATCGATGATAAATCTGCCGCTTATGAGGCCGTACAAAGTTTAATTGATAAAGGAAGACGACGAATTGCCTTAGTAACTACTGTAGATTATGTGAGTGTTGGTAAATTGAGAACCGATGGCTATGTAAAAGCATTATTGGATAATGGAATTCCGTTTGACGAAGAACTAATTATTAAAATTGAAGATGTAGAAACTTGCGAAATTACTATCTCTCAATTGCTGGAAGACAAATTAATTGATGCAGTCTTTGCTGTGAACGAATTATTTGCGGTAACCATCATTAAAACAGCCAATAAAAGAGGATTGAAAGTTCCCGAAGATTTAGCGGTTATTGCGTTTACTGACGGCATAATTTCTAAATATTCTACCCCAACTATTACAACAGTGAGTCAAAGTGGTGCTAAAATGGGCAATAAAGCGGCACAAATTCTTATTGATCGATTAGAAAATGAAGACGAAAATGAAGATGAAAACTACGTCACTGAAGTCATAGAAACCCACCTTATCGAAAGAGAATCAACCGATTAGTTTCACTCTCATTATAAAAAAATAAAGCCATTAATTATTTTAATGGCTTTTTTGTTTGCGTATGTAAAGAAATTATTTATAAATTTACACCCAGTCAAAACTTTTACTTTTACTTCGAAAAATAAGTTCAGTTTTGATAAGCAAAGCGCTTATCGTATCCAATTCAAATTACGATAATGGAAAAGCGTAGATTAAGTTTCTGGGAAATTTGGAACATGAGTTTCGGATTTCTAGGAATACAAATGGGGTTTGCCCTTCAGAACGCAAACGCTAGTAGAATACTTCAAATATTTGGTGCCGACGTACATGAATTATCTTGGTTTTGGATAATCGCTCCTTTAATGGGCTTGATTGTTCAACCGATCATTGGACATTATAGCGACAAAACTTGGGGACGTTTAGGCCGTAGAAAACCGTTCTTTTTAATTGGAGCTGTTCTCGCCTCGGTAGGATTAATTTTGATGCCGCAAGCCGATATTTTTATTTCTATTCTGCCAGCATTGTGGGTTGGAGCCGGAATGTTAATGATTATGGATGCTTCGTTTAACATTGCCATGGAGCCTTTCCGTGCTTTAGTTGGTGACAATTTAAGAACCGACCAACGCACTGCTGGTTTCAGTATTCAAACTGCATTAATTGGTTTCGGAGCTGTAATTGGTTCGGCTTTGCCGTATGTTTTAACCAAGTGGTTTGATGTATCAAATGTTTCTGCAACGGGAAGCGTACCCTTGAACTTAACACTGTCTTTCATTATTGGCGCGGTAATTTTAATTGGTTCGATCTTGGTCACCATGGTTACCACCAAAGAATACTCACCTGAAGAATTAGAGGCTTTTGACAATCCGCAAAACCATATCGAAATTCCAGAAACGGAAAAATCAAAACTGAGTGATATTTTTACCGATTTTGCGAAAATGCCTACCACAATGCGTCAGCTTAGTTGGGTGCAATTCTTTTCTTGGTTTGGTCTTTTCGGAATGTGGGTTTTTACCACTCCTGCTATTGCGCATCACATTTACGGTCTGCCACTAGACGACACTTCGAGTCAGCAATACCAAGATGCAGGCGACTGGGTCGGAATTTTATTTGGTGTCTACAATTTAGTTTCCGCAATTATTGCTTTGTTTTTCTTACCGTACATCGCCAAAAAAATAGGCCGTAAAGCGACGCACGCCACCTCATTAGTTATTGGTGGGATTGGATTAATCGGAATTTATTTTATGCCGGATGAAAATTGGGCAATTCTACCAATGGTTCTTATCGGGGTAGCTTGGGCAAGCATTTTAGCGATGCCCTATGCCATTCTCGCGGGTTCAATCGCGCCTAAAAAAATGGGCGTTTACATGGGAATTTTCAATTTCTTTATCGTAATACCTCAAATTATAAATGCACTTATCGGCGGACCAATTGTAAAGTACCTGTACAATGGTGATGCTATTTATGCCCTAATTACTAGCGGAGTCAGTTTTTTAATTGCAGCTGCTTTAGTGTACAAAGTAAAAGATGTTGACGACGTTCAACAATAAAAAACCTCAATAAAAAAACAATGAATTCAGTACCTAAAAAAGCATTCATCTTTGATTTAGATGGTGTTATTGTGGATACAGCCAAATACCACTATTTAGCTTGGAAAAAAATTGCCGATGCTTTACAAATTAATTTTACCCACGAACACAACGAACTTTTAAAAGGAGTAAGTCGCATTCGCTCGCTGGATATTATCCTTGAACTAGGAAATATAACGGCCACGGCAGAACAAAAGAACCAATGGTTGGCTCAAAAAAACGCCGATTACTTGTCGTATTTAGTCGACATGGATTCTAGCGAATTGTTGCCAGGCGTTTTGCAGACTTTACAATTTTTAAAAGAAAAAAACCAAGCAATCGTTTTGGGTTCTGCGAGTAAAAATGCACGTCCGATTTTAGAAAAAACAGGAATTATAGATTTCTTTGATGCCGTGGTCGATGGTAATGATGTGACCAACGCCAAGCCAGATCCTGAAGTTTTTTTAATAGGCGCTCAAAAGGTAAATATTATACCAGAAAATGCAATTGTTTTTGAAGATGCAGTTGCCGGAATTCAAGCAGCCAATGCCGCCCAAATGATTAGTGTTGGTATCGGCAAAGCTGAGATATTAAATGAAGCGCATTACGTTTTTACAGACTTTAATGAAATGGGGTTAGCATTTATTGAGAAACTAATTAAATAATTGAAATATTTAATTATTGAAATATTAAAAAAATTAATGATTTAAGGACTGAACATTTGAAGTATAAATTCTTTAAAATCATAAATTCTTAAATCTTTAAATCATAAAAAAAATGAATCAAGATTATATACAGCCAGACAATTGGTCCATAATTGAAGAAGGATTTGATGCCGAGAGAGTAAAATCGTCTGAGAGTCTTTTTAGTATCGGCAACGGTGCTATGGGACAGCGTGCCAATTTTGAAGAAAAATATACGGGAGAGACCTTTCAAGGAAGTTATATTGCGGGTATCTATTATCCTGACAAGACCAAAGTGGGCTGGTGGAAGAATGGCTATCCAAAATATTTCGCAAAAGTATTGAACGCACCCAACTGGATCGGAATTGATGTTGAAATCAACGAAGAGAAATTGGATTTAAACACTTGCGTGAAAGTAAATCATTTTCGCCGTGAATTAAATATGAAGGAAGGTTGGTACAATCGTTCTTTTGAAGCTACTTTGCAAAACGGAACCGAAATTGCCGTCAATGTGCGTCGTTTTCTTTCGTTAAATCTAGATGAGGTTGGCGTGATTAAGTATGCTATTACTCCTTTAAATAAAGATGCTAAAATTATTTTTAAACCTTATATCGATGCTGGTGTTACCAACGAAGATGCCAATTGGGATGAAAAATTCTGGGAACCTCTAGAAGTAAAAAAATCTGGAAATGAAGCTTTTGTAACGGCTCAAACCTTTAAAACTCATTTTAAAGTCACTACTTTTATGCACAACAGTATTTTTAGTAATGGCGAAATAAGTCACATCTCGGCTTCTTCGACAGATACAACTGCCGAAAAAGCACAGTATACGTATGGAACTATTGCTGGAAAAGGTAAAACCGCAACCATCCAGAAAATTGGTGGCTACACGGTTTCTCTAAACCACAGTAACACACAAATTGCTGCTGAAAAAGTGATTAAAGAAGCCTTAAATAAAGGGTATGATCAATTGTTGGCGGAACAAATTGAAGCTTGGGCAAAAATTTGGGAAATGTCAGACATTACAATTGATGGTGATGTCAAAGCACAACAAGGAATTCGCTTTAACATTTTTCAGCTCAATCAAACCTATTTGGGTAAAGACAGCCGCTTGAACATCGGACCAAAAGGTTTCACGGGCGAAAAATATGGCGGTTCAACCTATTGGGATACCGAGGCCTATTGCATTCCGTTTTACATGGCGACCAAAGACCAGCAAGTGGCGCGTAATTTATTGACGTACCGTTACAATCAATTGGATAAGGCGATTGAAAACGCTCAAAATAATTTAGGTTTTAAAGACGGAGCGGCGCTGTACCCAATGGTTACTATGAATGGTGAAGAATGCCACAACGAATGGGAAATCACACACGAAGAAATTCACCGAAATGGAGCGATTGCTTTTGCGATTTTCAATTACAACCGCTACACAGGAGATTACTCGTATATTCCTGAAAAAGGCTTAGAAGTACTGATTGCAATTGCCCGTTTCTGGCACCAAAGAGCGACTTTTTCTGAACCTAAAAAGCAATATGTAATATTAGGAGTTACGGGTCCGAACGAGTACGAGAACAACATCAATAATAATTTTTACACCAATTATATTGCCAAATGGTGCATTGATTATGCAGCAACACAAATCGAAAAAGTGAAGAACGAATACAATTCGGACTTCTGTCGCATCATTGAAAAAACAAATTTATCAGAACTTGAAATTTCGAAATGGAAAAAAGTGGCTGATACTATGTACTTTCCAAAATCAGAGAAATTAGGCGTTTATTTGCAACAAGACGGATTTCTAGATAAAGAGTTAGTTCCTGTAAAAGAGTTAGATAAAGCACAGCGACCGATCAATCAAAAATGGTCTTGGGATCGTGTACTTCGTTCACCGTATATCAAGCAAGCAGATGTGTTGCAATGTTTTTATTTCTTTGAAGATCACTTTTCGAAAGAAGAATTACAACGCAATTTCGAATTTTACGAAGCATTTACGGTTCATGAAAGTTCGCTTTCGCCTTGTGTCCACTCCATTCAAGCTGCGGCTTTAGACAAAATGGATATGGCGTATCAATTTTATTTAAGAACTTCTCGTCTGGATTTAGATGATTACAATAAAGAAGTCGAAGAAGGTTGTCACATTACTTCAATGGCAGGAACTTGGATGAGTATTGTAGAAGGTTTTGGTGGCATGCGTGTTAAAAATGACGAACTGCATTTTGCACCAAAAATTCCAAAAGAATGGAAGGCATATTCATTTAAAATTAATTTCAGAAATCAAATTCTGAAAGTGAATGTAAGTCACAGCGGCAATCAATTTACAGTGGATGGCGACCAAGATTTAACAATAGTTGTAAACGGAGAAAAAGTCATTGCTGGTCACTCGGTAATGGCGTAAAAAATATTTTGAAGAACTTCTAGTACGTTTTTCATTATAAAGTTAGTTGTGTTAGTTCCTTTTATTTTAAAACAATCCCATTTCATTTTGGGGTTGTTTCATTTTTTTAAATTATACAGATATGAAAAAATTTATTAGTATCCTTTGCATTTGCTTATTGTTCGGAAATTGGGCAATTGCGCAAGACTTAAAATCTCCCGATGGAAAGTTAGTCATGCAGTTTTCGCTTCAAAAAGACGGGACGCCCACTTATGCGTTAACCTACAAAAATAAAGCGGTGATTAAAACCAGTAAGTTGGGATTGGAACTGAAAGATGATAAAAAGTCATTGGTGAATGATTTTACAATTGTCGACAGTAAAAACAGCACTTTTGATGAAACTTGGAAACCAGTTTGGGGCGAAGTCAATCAAATTCGTAACAATTACAATGAATTGGCAGTTACTTTAAATCAAAAAGATACAGAACGTCAAATCATTATTCGCTTTCGTTTATTCAATGAAGGGTTGGGATTTAGATATGAATTTCCATCTCAAAAAAATCTAGTTTATTTTGTAATTAAGGAAGAAAAAAGTCAGTTTGCTATGGCAGGCGATCATACGGCATTTTGGATTCCTGGCGATTACGACACCCAAGAATACGATTACACTGAATCTAAATTATCTGAAATTAGAGGCTTGTCTGAAAAAGCCTATACGGCAAATGTTTCTCAAAAATCATTTTCTACTACCGGAGTTCAGACCTCATTAATGATGAAATCAGCAGATGGTTTGTACATCAATCTACACGAAGCAGCACTTATTAATTATTCGTGCATGCATTTAAATTTAGATGATAAAAACATGATTTTCGAATCGTGGTTAACGCCAGATGCTAAAGGAGATAAAGGATACATGCAAGCGCCAAATCATTCGCCTTGGAGGACCATTATGGTAAGCGATGATGCGCGTACTATTTTAGCATCAAAAATGACATTGAATTTAAATGATCCGTGCAAAATTGAAGATACCTCTTGGATTAAACCAGTAAAATACATTGGTGTTTGGTGGGAAATGATTACAGGAAAAAGCTCTTGGGCTTACACAAACGATTTTCCCTCGGTACAATTGGGCGTGACCGATTATAGCAAAGCCAAACCAAATGGCACCCACGGAGCCAACACCGCTCACGTAAAAGAATACATTGACTTTGCCGCAGAAAATGGTTTTGATGCCGTTTTAGTAGAGGGTTGGAATCAAGGTTGGGAAGATTGGTTCGGTCATTCTAAAGATTATGTTTTTGATTTTGTAACGCCTTACCCCGATTTTGATGTCAAAGGAATTCATGAATATGCCAAATCGAAAGGGGTCCAAATGATGATGCACCACGAAACCTCGAGCTCTGTTCGCAATTACGAACGCCACATGGACAAAGCGTATCAATTTATGAACGACAATGGATACACTTCAGTCAAAAGTGGTTATGTAGGTGATATTTTACCAAGAGGTGAAAACCATTACAGCCAATGGATAGTCAATCATTATCAGTATGCTATTGAAAAAGCTGCCGATTATAAAATAATGGTTAATGCACACGAAGCGGTTCGCCCAACAGGAATTTCGAGAACGTACCCAAACTTAATTGGAAACGAATCGGCGCGTGGAACAGAATACCAGGCTTTTGGAGGGTCTAAACCAAACCACGTGACTGTTTTACCTTTTACTCGCTTAATCGGCGGACCAATGGATTACACGCCTGGAATTTTTGAAATGGACGTTAGCAAATTAAACCCAGACAATAATTCGCACGTAAACAGTACTATTGCTAACCAATTGGCTTTGTACGTTACTATGTACAGTCCGTTGCAAATGGCAGCTGATCTTATTGAACATTACAAACAATTTCCAGATGCATTTCAATTCATCAAAGATGTTGCTATCGATTGGGACCAAAGTAACTATATAGAAGCAGAACCAGGGAAATACATTACCGTGGCTCGCAAAGCAAAAGGAACAAACAATTGGTTTGTTGGAAATGTAAATGGAGTGGCGAGCAGAACGTCGAACATTGCATTTGATTTCTTAGAAAAAGGAAAAAAATACACGGCGACTATCTATGCAGATGCAACAGATGCTAATTATAAAACCAATCCGCAAGCGTATACGATACGTACCATCAAGATAACTAGTAAATCAAAATTAGCACAAGTTTCGGCTCCAGGTGGCGGTTATGCCATCAGTATTATAGAAACTAAATAATTTCTAAAGGCAAGTAGTTTCTCCCAAAAAACTACTTGCCTTTTTTTAAATCTGATAGTACCCTGCAAGGTCTTAATTATGATCTTGTAGGCTTTAAAGATAATATAACTATAATTCGAAGGTTTTGTAAACTTTAGAATTAAAGGTTCCGATTTCAATCGCGTTAAAAAATAAAAGCTATGATTACTCAAAAAGCAAATTATCAAACCACCTATTTTATTACTAAAATAATAATAGTACTGCTGTTGTTTGTTACTTCCGCGAAAGCGCAAATTCAGAAAGTAGAACCGCCGTTTTGGTATGCAGGGATGCACAATTCAGAATTGCAAATCATGTTTTACGGAAACAACATTGCAAGCTACGAGCCTTCGATTTCTCCTTCTATAGCGATTACAAAGATCGAAAGAACAGAAAACCCCAATTACGTATTCGTTACAATCGATACCAGAAACAGCAAAGCAACGGAGTACGTGTTTTCATTTAAAAATAAAAAAAACAAAGTAACTTTTACTCAAAAATACAGTCTGAAAGAACGAAGAGCTGATTCTTCTAATCGAGAAAGTTACGATGCTTCGGATGTAATGTATCTAATCATGCCGGATCGTTTTTCCAATGGTAATCCAAAGAATGACAGCAACTCATCGCTAGCCGAAAAAGCGAATCGTGCCTTACCTGGCGGAAGACACGGCGGGGACATTGAAGGAATTATAAAAAACTTAGATTACATCAAAGAATTGGGTGCAACTGCTATATGGAGTACGCCAATGAACGAGGACAATGATGCAACTTTCTCTTATCATACCTACGCACAATCTGATGTTTATAAAATAGATCCACGTTACGGAACGAATGAAGATTATGTGCGCCTAGCGAACGAAATGCACAAAAAAGACATGAAACTGGTAATGGATTATGTGACCAATCATTGGGGAATTACCCATTGGATGATGAAGGATCTACCCACTAAAAACTGGATCAATCAATTTGAACAGTATACCCAAACGCACCACCGACGCGAAGTTATTACCGATATTCATGCTTCAAAAGAAGATTTAGAAGTGTGTATTGATGGCTGGTTTGTTCCTTCGATGCCAGATTTAAACTTGAGAAATCCGCTAGTGGCAAAATACTTAACTCAAAATGCCATTTGGTGGATTGAATATGCCAATTTGGATGGATTTAGAGTAGATACTTACAACTATTCTGACCCTACAGCAATGGCAAATTGGGTAAAAGCAGTGACCGACGAATATCCAAACTTTAATATTGTGGGTGAAATCTGGATGCACAATCAGGCGCAATTGTCGTATTGGCAAAAAGATAGTAAAATTGGAGCGATTGAGAACTACAATTCGAATTTGCCAAGTGTAATGGATTTTACGTTTCAAGATCAAATTGGTTCGGTATTTAATGACGATGAGGCGACTTGGGATAATGGTATGATTAAAGTTTATAATAATTTTGCTTTGGATTATTTGTATCCTAATCCAAATAATTTATTAGTTTTTGCAGAAAATCACGACACAAACAGAATTAATGATTTATACAAATACGATTTGGCGAAGTATAAATTAGTAATGACTTTGCTGGCAACCATTCGTGGCACACCGCAATTGTATTACGGTTCAGAAATTGGAATGGGCGGAGACAAAAGCAAAGGAGATGCCGATATTCGTCAAGATTTTCCTGGTGGATGGGAAGGAGATGCTAACAATGCTTTTACTGACGCAGGCAGAACAAGCGTTCAAAAAGAGTATTTCAATTATACATCAAAATTATTTCAATGGCGTAAAACCAATGCTGCGGTTCATACTGGAAAAATGACACATTACATTCCGGAAAATAATATATATGTCTATTTCCGTTACAACAACGAGAAAACAGTTATGGTTATCATCAATAATAACAAAACGGTGCAAACCATAAAAACAGATCGTTTTAAACAAAATATCGCAACTTTCACAACGGGCAAAGATGTCATTTCAGATAAAACTATTAATTTAAGATCTGAAATTACAATAGAAGCAAAATCAAGTTTAGTATTAGAATTGGGGAACTAATTCAAGAATACATTTTGGACGAAATATAAAAAAGTCGCAGTGATAAATTTTAATCATTGCGACTTTTGCTTTTTAAGAAGTAGATTATTTTGAATTAAACTACGTATTGAATGCATCTAAAAAATAATATATACGGTAAAGTAACCTACTTTTAAAAATCTAAAAAAGGTTTTTATTTAAAATAGGTAATCACGATCTGCGAGAGAAAAATAAGACTTTCATAATATATTTCACATTCGCTACGACTGTTTTGCTAGGTTAAAAAAAAAGGAATCAACGATTTAAAATATATTTTCAGCAATTAAATCTTTTGCAATTTTCTTTTTTGGATAAAAAATGTTTAATTTAATTGAAATTTAAACTGCGGTAGATAAGCTTTTAAAATGCTATGTATTTAGTATTCAATTCTAAAATCCTAAAAAGATGAAAAAAATCATTTATGTAATTGTACTTTTTTCTTTATTCAGTTGTAAAGAAGACAAAGCTATTGTAAGCCAAAATTCAAAGTTATTTTACAATGGTGATATCCTAACAATGGAAGGAGATGAACCAACATATGCCGAAGCGGTAGTTGTTGAAAATGGAAAAATTGTATGGGTGGGAAGTAAAACAGAAGCTCAATCTAAGTATAAAAATTCAGAAGAAATTGACTTGAAAGGTCATACTTTATTACCGGGCTTTATTGATCCGCACAGTCACTTTGGTATGGTTTCCAACACTATGGGTCAAGTAGACTTGAATCCAGAACCAGTGGGAACTGTTAAAAATATCGATGACATTTTGGATAATCTTAAAAAATATAAAGAAAAAAATAATATCGCCGATAGTGAGTGGATTTTTGGTTGGGGCTACGATGATGGGCAATTGGCGGAAAAAAGACATCCAAACAAAAAGGACATTGATAAAGTTTTACCTAATAATCCTGTTTATTTGCAGCATACTAGTGGTCACATGGGCGTTGCCAATACAATGGGTCTTGAGAAATTAAAAATTTCAGCACGATCTAAAAATCCAGATGGTGGTAATATTGATCGTTTTCCTAACTCTCAAGAACCAACGGGACTCGTTCAAGAGACCGCAATGTATCCTTTTGTAAGAGGTATGTTAGAAATTTTAGGCTCTAAACAAGCCGAATATTTTGACACTACTCAAAACTATTACGCTTCGAACGGAATAACAACTGCACAAGATGGGATGACGGATAGAAATACAATTCGATTTTTTCAGTCGCAAGCCGATTCCGGAAAATTCAAAATTGATTTAATTTCGCTTGCGGGCTATTCTGAATTAGACAGTAATTTGGCAGACACTTCACTTAGATTTAAAACCTATAAAAACGGTTTTAAAGTGCAAGGAACCAAAATCGTGGCCGATGGTTCTCCACAAGGCAAAACGGCTTTTTTTAGTAAACCATTCTTAACCGAAGTTCCTGGCTGCCATCATGATTGCCGCGGTTTACCAAGTTTGACCCAAGACGCATTAAATAAATTGTTTGAAACGGCCTATAATAAAGACAATCAGTTATTTATTCATTGTAATGGTGATGCCACAATTGACATGGCACTATTGGCACATAAAAATGCCTGCGAAAAATTAAAACAACCTTTAGATAAAGACCGAAGAACGATTATTATTCATTCTCAATTTGCGCGACCAGATCAGTTGCAGTTATTTGTAAAATACAATTTGCAACCTTCATTTTTCACGAATCACGCTTATTTTTGGGGTGACGTGCACGTACAAAACTTAGGTAAAGAGCGTGCCGATTTTCTTAGTCCGATGGTTACTGCTAAGAGTTTGGGTTTAAAACCAACCAATCATTCTGATGCTACGGTTACACCAATTAATCCTATTTTCACCGTTTGGACTGCAGTGAATCGCGTATCACGTTCAGGCGCTGTAATTGGTTTAGCCGAAAGAACAACACCTTATTTCGCCTTGCAAGCCATAACCTCTTTTGCCGCTTATGAATTTTTCGATGAAAATTTAAAAGGCACTTTAACCACTGGCAAATTGGCTGACTTTGTGATCTTAGACAAAAACCCGCTAAAGGTAGATCCTATGGAAATTAAAAATATTCAGGTTTTAGAAACTATTAAAGAAGGAAAAACAATATTCAAAAAATAGGTTTTAAAAAAAATATAAATAAACATCAGATAAGAACTCTGATTTAAAAAAAAATATGGATTGGATCTTAATTGCACAAGCGGCTTATTTACTTTTAATATTTTTTGTGATTCTACGAGTGATTTTTGATACTCGAAGTAGCACCAAAGCTTTGGCATACATTCTTTTCATCATTTTTGTTCCTGTGGTAGGTATGATCTTTTATTTTTCATTTGGTATAAATTACCGAAAACGAAAGCTGTACACTAAAAAACTACAAATTGATGAACCGTTGCGATTAAAAATTCGTAACAAAATGAACATGCAGGCCGAAGCCATAAGCAATTCTGGTTTAGTCCCAGAGAAGCATCAAACATTGGCTGAGTTTATACGTCGTGCTGGTAGTAGTCCTTTAACGGCCAATAATAAAGTAAAACTTCTCATTAATGGCGAAGAAAAATTTGTGGAATTACTGACAGCTTTAGAAAAAGCAAAATCGCACATCCATCTTGAATATTACATTTATGAAAATGATCAGACTGGAAATGAAATCGCCGAAATACTGATTAAAAAAGCAAAAGAAGGTCTAGAAGTACGCTTTATGTATGATGATTTTGGCAGTCATGGTTTGGGGAAATTATTCGTTGAAAAACTGCAAAAAGCTGGCGTACAAACCGCTCCTTTCTATAAAATAAAATGGTATGCCTTGGCCAATAGAATTAACTACAGAAATCATCGAAAAATAGTTATTATTGACGGAACTATCGGTTTTGTAGGTGGAATTAATATGAGTGATAAGTATAGAAATGATTTGAATGCTAAAAATCATCTGTACTGGCGAGATACTCATCTAATGATACAAGGACAAGCGGCGTCTTACTTGCAGTATCTATTTGTGTGCGATTGGAATTTTTGCAGCAGTACACTATTAGCGTACAATAAAAATTATTTTCCAGACGTTTTACATGCCGACACTATTGAGAAGGAGGTGGTTCAAATAGCAGCTTCTGGTCCTGATAGCTCGCAACCACTTATATTTTATTCTCTTTTGGAAGCAATTAGTTCTGCAAAAAAAAGCATTTACATTACAAGCCCCTATTTCATTCCAGGTGAAAGTTTAATGGATGCTTTGATTATTGCCATACAAAGTGGACTGGATGTAAAAGTATTGATTCCGGGAATTTCTGATTCAAAAATGGTAAATGCTGCAGCGAGTGCGTATTACACCGAATTGCTCGAATATGGAGCGAAAATTTACCAATATAATAAAGGCTTTGTACATGCCAAAACGATGGTAATCGACGATGATCTGGCGATAATAGGTTCTGCAAATATGGATTATCGCAGTTTCGATCTCAACTTTGAAGTGAATGCAATGGTATACAGTAAAAACATCGCATCGCAACTTACAGCAGCTTTTGAAGATGATTTAAAATATACCATTCAAATAGACAAAGAGTCTTGGTTGAATAGACCTAAACACATTCACCTGTGGGAAAAGGTCGTTCGTCTGTTGTCTCCTTTTTTGTAAAACAGATTTAGAATTATTTGCTGATTTCACGTTCCTAATCTCTCTGTTTATTGAGCACATATTCCCAAAATCTTTACCAAAGCTAGTGTACAGATATTTGAAATCAGACCCGTTTTTAAACCCTTATCAAATTGGCTTACTGTATTTTACAAACTAATATTAGTAACCAGATAAAAGGCTGCCCAACCCACAAAAGCGATCAAAAGAATCCAAAGCCAAGTCGGAACCGTTTGTGGAGTTTCACTTCCTTCAATGATAAACTTCTCTTGATTTCCTTTATCGTATGCATTGATCATGAGCGGCACTGAGCCATCAACGACCTCGTTTTCTGATATTCCTTCGATAGCAATTGCAGGTCCGTTACGGACTATAAATTTTATTTTACGAATACCTTCCCTTCCCGTTGATGATTTACTAACCAATTTTAAGGTATGCTCGCCATCGGTCAGTTTTCGAGTATCCAATTCAAATTGAACAGGCGCTAACAATTCAGCGATAGGCTGCAAATCATCATCGATAAATAGCGATACTTTACTTTTATCTTCGTGCATTGTTTTAATTGTTTAAAATGGATTGTTTAATATGATCGGTATTTTTTTCACCTGGTTTTATTAAAAATTTCAATGAAAAAATTAAGGTCAAGATTGTGATTAATGTAATTACTGCAATAATCACCCAATCCCAATTGCTTGCAGGACCACCGCCGTGGGTTATTCCTTGTGTAATTTTAGGTTGTTGTTTTTCGCAGGTAGGACAAGCCCACACAACGGCATTTATACAAAAAAATGCTGCTAGGGTCAAGAGATATTTAATATCATTTTTCATCTCTCCAGTACTTATTTGCTTTTGCAATAGTTTGAAATTCAATTGCTACAACTTGCGCAGAACTAATTAATTGAACGGTATCTTCAGCGTATTCAGGTCGAAGCTGTTTGCGTTTCTCTGGATCTGTTTGAATGGCACCAATTGTTTTTCGTGCCATTAATATAGCCAAAGCTCTTCCTTCTTGTGGTGTCTTAGTTATTAAACTTTCTAACCATATTTCTGTATTTGCCATCATAATATATTTCGCTATTATTTAATTAAATCCATTAATTTTTTAACTTCTTCCGCAGTAACTGGTTTTGCAGCATTACCCCAACTGGTTTTTTCGTGATTTATAATCGCAGTTACTTCTTCGGGTGTCAGATTATTGTCTTTTCCGACCGCATTCATTGCTGCGTACTCTGGTCGAGCATCGTAGCCTTGCATAATAATATTTACGTACAGTTCGAGATCTTCACCTAAAACTACAGGACTTCCTTTTAGTGGCGGGAATGCACCTTTCAATCCTTCTCCATTCGCTTGATGACAGGCAACACAATTTTGTGTATAAAGCGCTCCGCCGTCTGGTAGATTTGCTGCTGCTCCAGTTGCTGCCACCGGAACTTCTTTCTTCTTATATAAAAACTCCATAGGCACTTTACCGTCTGGCAATTCTGTTTGCTTTAAACTTTGCAAATAGTTTACTAACTGAACCGCTTCTTTAGATGCAACAATTTTACCTGTAATTCCTACTCTAAATTCATCAGGAACAATAACCTCAATCTCATCTTTTCCAACTTCATTTTTAACTTCAAAAAGCCAAGGATATGCTGGCATAATCGATTTTTCTACCACAGCTCTTGGTTGGTATAAATGCAATAAATTCCAAGCCATGCTCGGTTGGCGCGTACCAATATTTGTTAAATCGGGCCCTGTTCGTTCCGTCCCCATCAGAGTAGCAGTATTTCTCCAAAAATCGGTTCTAGTATTTGCTGCATAATCAGCAGCAATTCCTGGCCTTTTCCCCCAAACTTTATCCATATCTACATTTCGAACTTGTTGGGTATGGCATGCCACACATCCGTTACTAATGTAAATTAGTTTTCCTCGCTGTGCGTCTGCACTTAAAGGTTCGTAATTGGGTAAAGTCGCATTATTTATTTGGTTGCTTATCGCAGGAAAAATAGCCACTGCAAGAGTTAAAATGACAAATAACCCCAAGGCGGTTAAGAATAGTTTTTTATGATTGTCGAAAAAATCCATTTCGTATATGTTAATTAGTTAGACCTTGATTATCCATTTCTTGCTTATCCAATTCTTGTTTTGCTCTCAATATGTCGATTGCCGATGTGGGTATTGGAGCATCAGTATTGGCTTTAATCATCACATAAAAATTATAAGCAAATAAAATGTGAGACAACCACATTAACGATCCACCAATTGCTCGCCACAGCCAATACGGCGCCATTAATTCGACACTGTCAATAAACGGTTTTCCTTCGATCCACATTAATCCACGAAGTGTTGAACCGTACATTAATGGAAATGTATAAAACAACAAGCCGATTAACGCCAACCAAAAGTGTGCACCAACAAGTACTTGCGAAGGCTCTTTTCCTGTTAATCTTGGTACAAGTGTATAGATGAAACCCCAAAGCATAAAACAAATAATCCCGTACATCGTTAAGTGCGAGTGTGCCACTGTAAAATCAGTGAAGTGCCAAACTAAATTCGTAAATCGAAAAGCTTCTGCTGTTCCTTGCAATGAACCTGTAAAGTAAAATATGATTCCGATTAAATAAAAAGGGAGTGTATAACTACTTGCCAATTTATGCCAAGAACCCTTAAAAGTCATTAAAAAGTTAGTGGTACCCGCAACTACAGGTATAACCATACCAACACTACCAACAATGGCAACGGTTTGCAACCACCACGGTATCGCACTAAAAATAAAGTGGTGCGTACCAATTAATGTATAAAATAAAATTTGAGTCCAAAAAGCCAAAATACCTAAGCTGTAAGAATAAATGGGTTTGTTTAATTGTTGTGGTAAGAAATAATACATTAAACCCAGCGTAAAAAGCATAAACCACATTCCTACACCTTGATGCATGTAATATCCTTGTACGATAGTTTCACCGAGTCCATTTTGCCAACTTGGCCAATACGCCACAATTGCAATAACCAATACATACATCATTGCGGCAACAATATACCAGTTGGAAACATAAATTTCTTTAGTCGTTTTTTTAGCAACTGTTTTTACATAATTGAGTAATGTTATGAAAACTCCAACACCAAACAATGCCATTACCGGCCAAATATATTCTCTGTATTCGCCACCACCATTATTGATACCGGCCATCAAACAAATAGTCCCAATAATAACGGAAGCGTTGATAAGAATAAGCGAATAATATACTGTTTTCACGCTATTGATTGGCGTATTGCTAACTCTCGGCACCACATAATACCCTAATCCAATCATTGCTAAAGATGCCCAACCCCAAAAAACAGCATTGGTGTGAACGGGTCTTAGGCGACCAAAACTAAGCCAGCTGTAATGATCAACATCGGGAGCTACGAATTTTATGCCCAAATATTCCCCGATTGTTGTTCCAAATAGCAACCAAAAAGTAGCACATCCTAAATACCATAAAATTAAGTTTGTCAATTCTGTACCGATGTAGGGGCGTGGCTGACTTTTTCTTTTTTGTTCGATGAAACGAAAACCTTCAACTTCATTAACATTGTTGATTAATCCCTTATTGTCAACTGCAGGCGAAACTCCACCTAACTCAGCATTGGTAAGTGCAAATTCCAATTCTCGCTTTCGAATCTCTAATTTTTTTACTTCTTCAGGATCTAACCCTTTGAGGTATTCATTAAATTTTTCTAATTTTTTCTTTTTAAGATATTTATCAAGTATGGCATACGCTTTTATGATTAAAATAATTGAAGCAATTATTAAGGGAATTGAAATAAGAATTATGGTAATAATGATTCCGGACTCGCTAAATATGTTTTTGGTTTCCATCTTTTTATTTATGTTGGATATTACAATCTACAATTTAAGAAAATTATTGTTAATGTTTTAAAAAAGCCAAACCTTTATCTAGATCTTCGGCTAATGATTTTATAGTAGTTTTTTCAAGCATGTGTCTTAGTTCGTCTCTTATCACTTTAAATTGACTGTGCAAAGAGCACGGTTTATTTTCATTACATCTACTTAAACCCAACCCACATCCGACGTAGATAGTATTGCCATCAATAGTCGAAACTATGTCGCTCAACTTTAGTTTAGGCAGCTCCTCCTGATCCATATAAAATCCACCTTTGGGACCTTTATCTGAATTAATAGTATTGTTTCGCACCAGTAACTGCAGGATTTTTGAAGTGTAAGCTACTGGAGATTCTATGGCAGCCGCAACTTCTTTTAAACTTACTTTGCGACTTAACAACGTTTGTTCTGCAATGTAAATAGAGGCTCTAATTCCATATTCGCAGGCTTTTGAAAACATATTTAATTTTTCTTTCTCTCAAAGGTAAGTAATAATTATAGTAGCGGACAAATTAGTCCATTACTATTTTCGAAAAAATTATGACATTTGTTATCTGATGTAAAATAGTTTTAAATGTACATCTTCCGAAAAACGCTGTGAATACATTCTCTACAAGTCCAAATGTTCTTCTTTATTACTAACAAATTTAAATCGCTGCTCCACTAATACTTTCTGCCTCGGTTTTCTGTACTTCTATTTCAGCATTAACTCCTACTTCTTCCTCTAATTGAAAGTCATCCTCTTCACCACTTTGTTTATTTTTTCGTCTGAATCGCTTTCGAAATGAAATTAGTTTTCGTTTTCCTAAACCTTCAAAATTTAAAAAAGTAATATAAACTAAAATAACGCTCGCCATTAAAATCATAAAACCATACAGTCTTTGGGTTGCATTAATCAAGGTATTTATTTTGACATTTCGATACAATTGCATGGCAGTACTTTTTGAATAAGCCGAAGCATCCATCTTTCCTGCAATGTTATTTAGTGACTCTACTTGGTAAAATCCATCGATATAATTTAAAAGAACACTCCACACACCTGGTCCGAGCATTGTTCTAGTTATAATTAAAATCGCGGCCACTCCCAACATCGCATCTACTGATAAATTACTCAGTGCATACAACCAAATGCCTATAAATAAAATGGTCATAGCAAAACCACGAATGACATTTGGAAAAATTAATTGATTGTAGCTCACGTTCGGTGAGATCAAAAAATACATACATACGTAATAGAACATAAAGGCCGTAAATCCGATAATAATGTATGTTTTTATAGACTTTTCTTTGGTTAGCCACAGTAAACTAAAAGCACTCGCGACTATAATACCCGGAATCATCCAAAGGTTATAGGAGTTGTCTGTAATGGTGCTAAATCCTAAAACTCCCCTAGTTATTCTGCTTTGCAGCGAACTTCCTGCTAACAAAAAACCCAACATAAAAAGCATCATAACGCCATGAATAACGTTATATTTATTCAAGGCTCTAAAATCTACAAAAGGTCTTTTAATAAGTTTTTGGCGCATTTGAAAAATGATAATTCCAATGATTACGATAAAAGTAGCCGTCACAATTGCATCGGATCTAAAATAATTTTGCTGTTTGGCAAACGCTATAAAATAAGCCATTGCCAGAAATACCGTCGCGTAAACGAACATTCCCATCCAATCAATGTAATATAATGGTACTTTTCGATCATAGCGTTGGTTGTGCATAAAAATGGTTGCCAATAATGCACAAACTAACATGATCATAGCCATTATAAAACTAGCATTTTGCCAAAAAGTAAAAAACCCTACTTTTGTTAAGAGATATCCAGCCACCTGCGGAATAATGATCGCTAGCGGATAAAAAATGGAATAAAATTTTGGTCGATTGCCAGTTGGACTAATTATAAACATCGTCGGCAAAACAACCTCCATCATGGCAAACATTTTAAAAAACCCGATGAAAAAGGAGCACGCTACAATTACAAAATTACTATCGGTAGTTCCGATAGCAAAGGACAATAACGCTAGAATTAAGAACGTACGCAGCATTAAATACTTGGTATGAAAAGCCATTTTAAAGCGGAAAATTACAGGCATACTCACTCCCATACCAACGATTCCCGCGTAATTAGCAAAAACCAACCACTCATTGTTCGTTCCTAAATCGCCAGACATATAACTTAAATTCCCAGTATACACTCCACTAATAACTAAAATTGGCAATAAAAAAAAGACAATCAATAGCAATTGTACTGGTTTGGGAACCCAATTTGCAAATAGACCTTTGTTGTACATGCTTTACTTTTTTAGAGTCATCACCACATTCATTCCTGCTTTTACATTATCAATTAATTTTTGATCATTATTTGAGGTGAATTCAATTTTTATTGGAATACGCTGTTGTACTTTTACAAAATTGCCGGCTGAATTATCTGTAGGAATGGCCGAATATTGTGATCCAGTAGCTGCTGAAATTGAAGTTACTTTCCCCTCAAATTTTGTTTTCCCGATCGCGTCAATCGTAAACATAATAATATCACCTTCTTTCACTAGAGGCATCTGAGTTTCTAAAAGATTGGCTTCAATCCATTTTGAATTTTTCTGAACCAAAGTTGCAATTTGTTGTCCTGGCTGAATAAACTGATCCGTTGTAATGGTTCTTCTTCCCATAATACCGTCTTCTGGAGCTGTGATTACAGCATACTTTAAATTCAACTCTGCTCGACTCAACGTTGCTTTAGCAGCATCAATTTGTGCGTCGCTAATTGCAATTTTTGACTGGGTTTCATTTGTAGATAAAACCGCTGTGTTTTTTTGGGTTTTAATGGCATTGTATTGCGATTGCAACGTTTTTACGGTAGTTTCTATTTGCTGGTATTGTTGTAGGGTTACGGCATCATTATCTAATAGATTTTTATAACGAGCTAAATCTGCTCGAGCATTATCCAATTGTGCTTTTGCACCATAAATATTTGCAACTACAGTATTCTCGCCAGTACTCACTCGGGCAACCGAAGACTTAGCAGATGCCTTATTGGCTACCGCTTGATTTAAACCAGCCTGCGCTTGTGCAATTACATTTCTAAAATCGGTATCATCCAAAATGACGAGTGTGTCACCTTTTTTAACTTCTTGGTGTTCTTGAAAACGAATTTGCTTGATATAACCTGGCACACGAGAATTTATAGGACTTATGTAAGCTTTTACTTGTGCGTCGTTTACATACGTGTCGTCATTAAAATGAAAATAATTTTTAAAGATAAACCAGATGGCCAATAGCGTCACAATAAACACAAACGAATTTAAAAGAGTCAGGTACAGTTTGTTTTTTGACTTGATTTTTTTATCTGTAGTTGCCATAATTGATTTATTTTTTAATGGGAATGATTTATAACTGTCCAGTAACGCGTAAAAGTTTGATATAATTTAAGATTATTGCCGTGCGATCGTCTAAAGTTTGCAATTCTGCCTGAAGCTTCGTATTCGATGCGTCGATAATTTCTGTAATGGTGACCAATTGATTTTTATATTTTAACTCTGTAATTCGATAATTTTCGTCAGCTGCTTTTTCGTTAATTGCACTAACTTCTGTTTGCATAACCGCTTGGCGGTAATTTTTATAAGCCGCATTTACCTGCGTTTCAATTTGTTGCATGACGGCAATTTTTGCCAATTCTGCTTGTTCAATTAAAACTTTGTCTACAAGTACTTTTTTACCATTTTTGTAGAGTGTTTCAAAATTGTAAGACAAATTAAGTCCAACTTGATAAGTAGTAGAATAAAAATCTAAAGCAGGCACCGCGCTCGTCATTGGTCGAGAGGCATTATATCCAGAAAAGGCAGCTAGAGTAGGCATGTTTTCAGCTTTTGTCAGTTCTAAATTCTTCTTGCTCATTGCAATCTGAATGTCACTTATACTTAATTGCGGATTGTTTTTATACGCCAGCTCCAAAAAATACGCTTCGTCTTGCTCCCGTATTTGATGATTAATATTACTAACGTCTGGGACAATAAGCACCTCTTCTCTTAAGCCGGCATACAGCAACAAGTTTTTATTTGTGATTTCAATTGAATTTTGAATCTGTAAAATATTCTGTTCCAGCTGTCTTCTTAAAACCTCGGCTCGAAGCACTTCATTTTTTGTAACCATATTTTGATCGAAGAACAATTTAACATTTTTCAATCGTTCATTAGCCAAGATTTCATTGTTCAATAAGATTTCTTTTTGATTTTGTAAGTTATAAAGGTTCAAATACAACTCGGCCGCATTTAACTTTACGCCCAAGCCTACGTCAGTAAACTGATTTTCGGCTAAGTTTTTACTCAATTCGGCAAGTTCAATACCTTTGGTAATTCTGCCGCCGCCATAAATAAGTTGCTTTGCGGAAAGTGTAAATTGATGCCCGAAATTCGGGAGATCTACTTTTTGAAATTGAGACCAATGTTTATCATATATAGTAACATCACTCAAATACATAGCATTCATATCAGCACCAATGTCCGGCAGCCGGTTCATTTTTACATCTCCAATTCTAGCATCTGCGAGCTTCACCGAAACATCAGCTAATTTGATTTGAATGTTTTTAGCCACCAAACTATCGGCCAGTTGCTGAATCGTCATTTTGCGCTCTGGTAACTCTTGTGCTACAGTGATTTGCAAAATAAAAAGCGACAACAGCAAAAGATTGGTTTTGTTTATATATTTCATAATATTAAAATAATAAGATTCTAAATTATTAAAATAAAATGTTAATAAAAAATTTATGTTGCTTTGTTTTAACTCTTTAAATCAATAATTATAAAAATAAATCGCTTTCTCTGTAATTATATTAGTTAGCTGCTATTTTTTAAGTGCTTAACTAATTGATGTTCCTAAAATCACATTCACCTTGTACCGATAAATTGCCGAAAATTAAAAACCAAAACGTTGCAAACGTGCCTAAAACTTTACGAACTTTGCGACAAAAACAAAATCTATGCTCAAAATAGCACATCGCGGTGCCAAAGGGTACAAGCCCGAAAACACTTTGGCTGCTTTTACTACAGCATTAGACATGAAGGCTGACGGTATAGAATTAGACATTCAGCTAAGTACCGATGGAGTACTTGTCGTTTTTCATGATGAAACTTTAGACCGATTAACAAACGGAACAGGTTTAGTAAGCAGTTTTTCTTTACAAGAATTAAAAACATATCGCATTGCAAACGAGCATCCAATTCCGACTTTAAAAGAAGTTCTTGAATTAGTGAATCAAAAATGTTTGTTGAATATCGAAATTAAAAATTCAGCAGCGACTGCACTGCTAATTAGTTTAATCGAAGAGTTTGTAACTACCAAAAACTGGAAATATGATTCATTTATCATTTCTAGCTTTGATTGGAATGCTTTGCAGCAAATTCACAATTCGAATCCAAAAATTCCGATCGGGATTTTAACAGAAACCAATTTAGATTTAGCGATATCCTTTGCCAATAACATCTCGGCAAAAGCAATTCATCCCCATTTCACTTTACTGAATCCAGCAAATACGAAGAAAATTCAAGATCATAACCTACTAGTTTTTCCGTGGACGGTAAACGAACAGGAAGACTTAGATCGATTAAAAACATACAACGTAAACGGAATTATTACCGATTTTACAGACCGAATATGAGCCAAAATTTTGATATAATTATTGTAGGTGGCGGTGCTGCCGGATTTTTTACAGCGATTAATATTGTGGAGAAAAACCCCAAAGCGAAAGTTGCCATTTTAGAGCGGGGAAAAGAAGTATTGTCTAAAGTTCGTGTTTCTGGAGGAGGACGTTGCAATGTCACCCACGCTTGTTTTGAGCCCAACGAATTAGTGAAGTTTTATCCTCGCGGAGAAAAAGAATTACGTGGTCCTTTTCATCAATTTGGATCGGGAGACACGATCGAATGGTTTGAAAAACACGGCGTAGAACTCAAGATTGAAGATGATGGACGCATGTTTCCGACTTCCAATTCTTCTCAAACTATTATTGATTGTTTCTTGAAGGCGACCGAAAAACTCGGAATAAAAATACTAACGGGACAAAGTGTGCAAGCCATTTTTAAAAAAGATGATATCTGGAAAATTGACACGCAAAACGAGCAATACGTTTGCGAAAAATTAGTCATGGCCACCGGAAGCAATCCTAAAATATGGGAATTATTGCAGCAATACGGTCATGCGATTGTTTCGCCAGTGCCTTCTTTATTTACGTTCAACATAAAAGACAAGCGAATTAAAGAATTACCTGGAGTTGCAGCAAAAGTTACCGTAAATGTAAAAGACACTAAACTTGAATCGACTGGTCCGTTGTTGATTACGCATTGGGGAATGAGCGGTCCTGCAATTCTAAAATTATCGGCTTGGGGAGCCCGAATTTTACATGATAAAAGTTATCAATTTACCATTTTTGTCAATTGGCTGAACGATATAGAAACCAAAGACGCAGAGCAAAAGTTGAAAGAGCTGAAGCAAGAGCATGCTAAAAAAGCCGTTTCAAAAAAATCTCCTTTTGATTTTCCGAATCGCTTATGGGAAAGTTTAGTATTGGCTTCAGAAATTGATACCTCGACTACGCTCGGCACTACAAAATGGGCCGATTTAACTAAAATACAATTGCAAAATCTAGCTTTACAATTAACCAAAGCAACTTTTCAAGTCAACGGAAAAAGTACGTTTAAGGAAGAATTTGTGACCGCTGGCGGAATTGATTTAAAAGAGATCAACTTTAAAACCATGCAGAGTAAGATGCACGAGAATCTCTATTTTGCTGGAGAAATTGTAAATATTGATGCAATCACTGGTGGATTTAATTTTCAGAATGCTTGGACAAGCGGCTTTGTTGTGGCAAATAATATTCTTTAATAAATAGGACTTAGACCTAACAGGTTTTTAAAACCTGTTAGGTCTCTTTTGAATCCAGACGAAAAGCCATTATATTTTCAGTTTTAGCAGCAGGATCTCATCTAAAAAATTATTACAAGATACGCGTACTTTATCTATCCTAAAAATGAAGAATTTAAACAGATGAAAAAGGCAGATGAAAACTGAAAACTATTTATTCAACCACCAAATACTGGCATTCAGAACCATTGCAAAACTTACCCAAGCCAAATACGGAAGAAATAAGTAGCCTGCTATTTTATTGATTTTTACAAACTGATTGTAGGTTTCGTAAATCATCAGCCATAAAACTACTATTTCGATTAAAGCCAATAGCGGATTCTTTAAACCAAAGAACAAAAACGACCAAAGTGCATTCAATGCCAATTGAACTGCAAATACGATCAATGCTTTTTTTACTACCTCTTTATTGCTGTCCAAACGATCCCAAACCAAACCTGCCGCGACGGCCATCATAATATAAAGCGAGCTCCATACTGGTGCAAAAATCCAATTGGGCGGATTAAAAAATGGCTTTTGAAGATGAATGTACCAAGTCGCAATGCTTTCTTTGGTCACTATGCCTGAAAAATAACCTACGCAAAGACAGGTTGCAACCAATACTGATATTTTAGTTAATTTGTTCATGAGATCTCTTTCTATAAAGCCCAAAAATAAACAAAATTTACAGCTATTTGATAATTTCAGAAAGGTATGAGGCAAAAAAAGTATCTTTGCTCAAATTTTATCTTTTATGTTTACAGCAGCTGATTTTATTCCTGAAAAATATACGTCTACAATTGAAAATGGCAGTTTCCAATGGAGTGCGCCAAGCAATATTGCATTAGTGAAATATTGGGGCAAAAAGGAGCATCAAATTCCCGCAAATCCGTCGGTTAGTTTTACGTTAAAGAATTGCAAGACGAATACAAAATTGACTTTTTCAAAAAAAGAGGTGCCGAATGCATTTTCATTTGATTTGCTTTTTGAAGGTAAACCTAAAGAAGATTTTAAACCTAAAATTCAAAAATTCTTTGAAAGAATCGAAGTGTATCTGCCGTTCTTAAAAGAGTTCCATTTTACAATTAATACCCAAAATACGTTTCCGCACAGTTCAGGAATCGCTTCTTCTGCTTCGGGAATGGCCGCTTTGGCAATGAATTTAATGAGTTTAGAGAAGGCGTTGCACCCAAAAATGACTGACGATTATTTCTTTCAGAAAGCCTCTTTTTTAGCACGTTTAGGTTCTGGTAGTGCTTGCCGTAGTGTAAAAGGCAAAGTAGTAGTTTGGGGAAATCAAGCTAATATTAAAGGTAGTTCTGATTGGTTTGGAGTAGAATTTCCATATGCGATTCATGATAATTTCAAAAATTACCAAGACACCATTTTATTAGTTGACAAAGGCGAAAAGCAAGTTTCGAGCACTGTTGGGCACGATCTAATGCACAATCATCCGTATGCCGAAAAACGTTTCGCACAGGCACACGAAAATTTAGATTTGTTGAAAAATATTTTTGAGACAGGAAATCTAGAAGAATTTGTAAAAGTGGTAGAAAGTGAAGCTTTGACATTACACGCTATGATGATGACTTCGATGCCGTATTTTATATTGATGAAACCCAATACGCTTGAGATTATAAATGCTATTTGGAAATTTAGAAGTGAAACAAAAATACCAATTTGTTTTACGTTGGATGCTGGAGCAAATGTTCACGTTTTATACCCCGAAAATACAACTAAAAAAGTAATGCAATTTATTACGACTGAATTAGTTGACTTTTGCCAAAATGGGCAGTACATTTGCGATGAAATTGGAGACGGTGCAATTGCACTATAATTTTCGTATCTTTAGTGAAAGTTTAGAAAAATGCAAAAGAGGCTAATTTGTTTTATATGACAAATTACTCAAAAAACACCATTGAAAGTACTTTTCACACAAGTCATGATTCAAAAATAATTTAAAATAAAAGTATACACTCATCAGACTCAAATGCTTTAAAAAGCAAATGAAGCGATATGAAAGAATACATTAAAACATAAAAATAAATTCCACCGAATGAAAGGACCTTTATTTTACTCAAAAATATTACTTTTTGGAGAATACGGAATCATCCGTGACTCTAAAGGGCTATCTATTCCTTATAATTTTTACAATGGTGCTTTAAAGAAAAACGAAGATCCATCGACTGAAGCAATTGCATCTAATGCAAGCTTAAATCGATTTGCCGTTTATTTGGAGAATTTACAAAACGAGCAACCTGAATTGGTTACTTTTGATATTGAAACGTTAAAAAACGATGTGGCTGAAGGAATGTATTTTGACTCTAGCATTCCGCAAGGATACGGTGTCGGAAGCAGCGGTGCTTTAGTTGCAGCACTTTACGATAAATATGCGCACAATAAAATTACGGTTTTAGAAAATTTAACACGCGAAAAATTATTACAACTAAAAGGAATTTTTGGTCAAATGGAAAGCTTTTTTCATGGTAAAAGTTCTGGTTTAGATCCTTTGAATAGTTATTTGAGTATCCCTATTTTAATCAATTCCCAAGATAATATTGAAGCTACTGGCATTCCGACTCAAAGTTTTGACGGAAAAGGTGCAGTCTTTTTATTAGATTCTGGAATAATTGGTGAAACTGCTCCAATGGTTAGCATTTTCATGGAAAACTTAAAAGACAAAGGTTTCCGTGCGATGTTGAAAAATCAATTTGTAAAACATACCGATGCTTGCGTAGAAAACTTTTTACATGGAGACATGAAATCGTTGTTTACTAATACTAAAAAATTATCAAAAGTTGTTTTAAACCACTTTAAGCCAATGATCCCGGAGCAATTTCATGGAATTTGGCAGAACGGAATTGACACTAATGATTACTATTTAAAATTGTGTGGTTCTGGTGGTGGTGGCTATATTTTAGGATTTACCCAAGATTTAGAACGCGCCAAGCAATCGCTTAAAGACTATAAATTAGAAGTGGTTTACCAGTTCTAACTGTTTTTTCTTTTTATCATTTCATCTTTAAATAATAGTTTATAAATGTTAAGCAGAAAAAACAAACTTCTAGTAATGAAAATTATCAGTTTGTTCTCTGTGGTTCGCGGATACAACATTCCGGTAATTATACTTGCACAATATTTATCGGCAATTTTTATTTTAGCTCCGGAGCAACGTGCATTAGACATCGTACTTGACTTTAACTTATTTCTTACCGTTTTTGCGTCGGCGATTACCATTGCGTCTGGTTATATTATCAATAATTTCTACGACGCCAAAAAAGATTTAATCAACCGTCCTAATAAAACCATGCTGGATCGTTTAGTCAGTCAAAGCACCAAATTAAGAGTTTATTTCACACTTAATTTCATTGCTGTTTTAATGGGATTAGTAGTGTCGTGGCGCGCTTTTTTCTTCTTTTCTGTTTATATATTTTTGGTATGGTTTTACTCTCATAAAATAAAAAAATATCCTTTAGTCGGAAATTTAATGGCTGCTGTTTTGGCTATTTTACCCTTTTCTGCTTTACTCCTATTTTACTATTATAAAGTTCCTTTTGAAGAGCTAGAAAATCAAAAGGCACATTTTGCCGTTATTTTTGCTCATGCTAACTTTTTATTTCTACTGCTGCTAATTCGTGAAATGATTAAAGATTTGGAGAATCTAGCTGGAGATTTAGCCAACAATTACCAAACTATACCGATTATTTACGGCATCACGACCTCTAAAATAACCATTACTGTTCTCACCTTTTTAACGGTATTCCCGGTTTACATTTTAATCGAAATTTACGATGTGGGTTACATGGATATTTATTTTTATATCTCTTTTATTATATTGCTCTTCTTTTTAATGGTTTTATGGGACGCACGTAAAAAAGCACGCTACTTACTACTTCATAACGTTTTGAAGTTTTTAATTGTCGCTGGCGTTTTTTGCATTGTCTTAATTGATCCTAGTGTCTTATGGCACGGAAAAAGACTTCTAATTAGTATGCTTTAGCGGCCACCAACTTGAAGTTTCCTGAAAATCGATTTCTAAAATCGCACGACTCTTTTTTACCACTCCGTTGACTCAATTTATTTCACTTTTATTTACTGAGAGTTTAAACCAGTTTTGATGCATCAGTATGGTTTCTTAGCAATGTACCGTTAGCCCTGATAATAGAGAAAAGCCTTTGCAGGCAAAAATCTATTTTTTCTTGTTGCAACAGAGCGACCAAAGGAAGCTCCTGTAGCAACTTTGAAAAAAAAATTTGTGCCAAAACGCTTGAAACGAATAGCAGGAACAGCTTCTAGAAATTAGCATGATTTTGTTAAAAAACTACGTCTTATTTTATAATAAGCAATTTTATTTTTGCTTATGAATAAATGGTATCTTTGCAAACTGAGGCGATAAGCCCTAAATGATGAAGTAATTAGAAATTTATGAATAACAAGGAAGGCAATAATAAAAGAGGCGGATCGAGACCGAGTAGCTCAAGACCGAGCTCTAACAAGCCAAAACCACCTATGGCGAAGCGCGCACAAGGTCCTAAAAAAGTGAAACCAACTGCCAAAGAGGTAGAAGAGGAAGCTAAAAAAGCGGCTAAAAAACCGAATCAAGCTCCGAAAAGACAGAAGGCTGCTGATGAGATGCGTCTGAATAAATACATTTCGAATTCGGGGGTTTGCTCTCGTCGTGATGCTGATATTTATATTCAATCGGGTAACGTAAAAGTGAATGGCGTTCCAGTAACCGAGATGGGTTACTTGGTAAAAACTACAGATGTAGTGAATTTTGATGGTGCCACTTTGACACCAGAGAAAAAAGAATATATTTTGTTGAACAAACCAAAAAACTTTACAACGGCACTAGACGAAGGTCAAGAGCATCGTAATGTTTTAGAATTAGTTCGTGGTGCAACGAATTCTAAAATTGGTTCTGTAGGTAGAATGGACAAAAACACGACTGGATTGTTGTTGTTTACTAACGATACCGACATGATTCGTAAATTTACTTTACCGAATCAGAAATCGTCTAAAATTTATCAAGTCTCTTTAGATAAAAACTTAAAGTTTGAAGATTTAGAGCGAATTAATAAAGGAGTTGTTATTGATGGTCACCGCGTTTTTGTTGAAGATGTAAGCTATATTGAAAACGAAGCTAAAAGTGAAATTGGTTTAAAATTGCGTTCGTCTAACGTTAAAGTAGTACGTGCGATTTTTGAGCAAGCTGGTTACGATGTACTGCGTATTGACCGCGTTGCGTTTGCTGGTTTAACCAAAAAGAATTTACCTCGTGGTAACTGGCGCTTTTTGACTGATCAAGAAGTGATCAATTTAAAGAACGTTTAGAACTTTTTAGATAAATATAAAAAATCCTGTTTTACTTTGTAAGACAGGATTTTTTTTAGGAAACTTTTGAAGAAAACAAAGTGCTAAAGATCGAGGAAGTAGAAAATCGTCTGCCAGACTTTTCTTCGACATATTCGTAATTAGTATAACCCATTATTATCTTTATTCCACTAGGAATCGTATTTAAAATTCCTCTTTTTTGCTCTTCAATTAGTGCTTTTAATTCGCTTAAACTTTTCTTTTTATTACAGAAGTAGGAAAAACTTAGTAAAGCTGCAAAATTAAAAATTTCACAAGCTGTTTCACTTTTAATACCAATTTCATTAGAAATCATTTCGGTAATTCGTTCCTTTTTATTTTCAAAGAGTTGTGACAATATAGAATCTCCATAAGTCTTGTAACAATCATCTACAGAAAGCAAACGAGATGATTCGAACTCAATTTCATTATAAAATTCGATTTCAGCAACATATTCAAGAGTATCCTTGTACAAATCTTCGGCTTCACTTTTATTTAAAATTCCTAAAAACAAGGTTCCAATTGCAGCGTCGATGGCTTTATTTAGTAAAGAATCATTCTCGAAATAAAATTTATTTAACTTGGAAACAACATTGGAGGAAATAAAACGTTTAAGCTCAATTTGTAAGTTGGGGTTCATACGTACTGATTTATGAAGTGAAATTATTTACTATTTTTCTAAATAATCGATAAAGTGTGGTATTTTATCGATTATGTGATAAATATATGGAAAATAGTCGCTTAAGCAAATAAAATGTTAAAAAAACATTTAAGAACTGTTTAACAATTCTAAAATAGCAGGAAATTAATTACAATTACATAAGTGTATCGTAAAAAATACATAATTTCAATTAGAAATGGATATAAGCGTCAATCGTTTCAAAGTGATCTTTAAATTTAAGTAACTTATGATTATCGTTTTCCGAAATTAGCATTTGATTGGACTCTTTAATTTGCAGACTGATTTTTTTATGATCTAAAACTTCGTCACTATCTGAAACTATTAAAAGGTAATCCTTAAAATAATTAATTTCGCTAATGTACTTTTCGACTTCTTCTGGCATTAATTCTTTAATAAGTACTTGCTCAAGGCTTAATAATGGGTTAAGAAATATTGTTTTGGGATGAATAGTAGACGTAGCTAGCAATTGATTCATTTGAACTATTAAGTTACAACCTGTAGACGAGCCGATCAGTACAGCTTCTAATTTTGACTCTTTAATTACTTCCACCCAATCCTTAATTTTTTCGGCTAAATTGTCACCAACCAACCAATCCAAGCAGATGGCGTTGGGATATTTTATTTGAATGTCTTTAAATTTTTTAGCATTTTTTGAAGAGTGCAAGCCATGCACGTAATAGTACTGTAGTTCTTTTTTCATTCTTTTATTCCATCGTGATTTTACGAAAATAAAAATACTACATATAAAATCTAAAAGCGCATATCAGTATACTATTTTGTCTATCCTTGATAAAGTCAAGCACTACATAAATTTAAAAGAGAGCAAAATTAACCGTTTATTTACTTTTTTAATCTATGAAAAATAGCGCTCTGAAAAGTAAAATAGAAATTCAAAAACGTTAATTATCTAATTATCGGCTAGCTTAAAAAGAAAAAACCCTTAACAAATAGTTTGTTAAGGGTTTCAGTGCGGATAATAGGACTCGAACCTACACGCCTTGCGGCACCAGATCCTAAGTCTGGCATGTCTACCAATTTCACCATATCCGCGTAATTGTGGGTGCAAAGATAATCATATCTACGAAATTTCAAAGGAAATATTAAAAAAATATATAAATCTGTTTTTCGTACTTTTGAAAGTCTAAAAAAACACACTAAATGGAAGTTATAAAGTCGTACATTCAAAAAAACAAGGAACGTTTCCTTAACGAATTGATAGAGTTATTAAAAATCCCTTCGGTTAGTGCCGATGCCGCCTATTCGCAAGATGTTATTGATACTTCTGAAGCGGTAAAAGTAAGTCTAGAAAAAGCAGGTTGTGATACAGTCGAAATTTGTGAAACAGACGGTTATCCAATTGTTTATGGCGAAAAAATGATCGACCCCAACCTACCAACTATTTTGGTATACGGACATTACGACGTTCAACCACCAGATCCAATCGAATTATGGACCTCACCTCCTTTTGAACCTGTAATTAAAAAAACAGAAATTCATCCCGAAGGAGCCATCTTTGCTCGTGGCGCTTGCGACGACAAAGGTCAGATGTACATGCACGTAAAAGCTTTTGAGCTAATGATGCAAACCAACACTTTGCCTTGCAACGTTAAGTTTATGATTGAAGGCGAAGAAGAAGTAGGAAGTGTCAACCTAAAAACATTTGTCGAAAACAACCACGAGAAGTTAAAAAACGACGTGATTTTAATTTCAGACACCGGAATGATCTCCAACCAACAACCTTCTATTACAACTGGTCTTCGCGGACTGAGTTATGTAGAAGTAGAAGTTACTGGACCCAACCGAGATTTACATTCTGGATTATATGGTGGCGCTGTGGCGAATCCAATCAACATTTTAGCAAAAATGATTGCGCAATTACACGACGAAAACAATCACATTACCATTCCTGGATTCTACGATAAAGTTCAAGAATTATCAGTAGAAGAAAGAGCCGAAATGGCAAAAGCACCTTTTAGCTTAGAAAAATATAAAAAAGCCTTAGACCTGAACGATGTTTCTGGTGAAAAAGGATACGTAACCAACGAAAGAAACTCCATACGTCCAACCTTAGACGTAAACGGAATCTGGGGAGGTTACATTGGTGAAGGAGCCAAAACGGTCATTGCAAGCAAAGCATTTGCCAAAATATCTATGCGTTTGGTACCCAATCAAGATTGGGAAGAAATCACCGAATTGTTCACCAAACACTTCATGAGCATCGCGCCCGCTGGCGTTACGGTAAAAGTAAAACCACACCACGGCGGTCAAGGTTATGTTACGCCAATTGACAGCATCGGCTATCAAGCCGCCAATAAAGCCTACACCGAAACCTTTGGCGTTCCAGCAATTCCAGTACGTTCGGGTGGTAGTATTCCAATCGTTGCTTTGTTTGAACAAGAATTAAAAAGCAAAACAATCCTGATGGGATTCGGCTTAGACAGTGACGCGATACACTCGCCAAACGAGCATTTTGGAGTTTTCAATTACCTAAAAGGAATCGAAACTATTCCTTTATTCTACAAATATTTTGTAGAATTATCAAAGTAAAATAATTTTCAAAATTTTATAAAATCCTAAATCCGTTCAGTTATGAGCGGATTTTTTTTTAGGCGTTCCCTGCGGGCGGGCTGTCCACTATATCTTTTACTTTTTAAAGAAAAAAGTAAAAGGATACCGCTTCTATCCCTAACGCAAACCATAACAGCTTCATTTTCAATAATTACACAAATTTATTTGGATAGTTGAATTTTTATTCTACATTTATAGAGCAATGTTTTAGTATGTAGAATATGAGTTATAAAAAAGCACTTCTTTTAGTATTAATTTTGTTCCTTATTGGCTGCAAAAGCAAACCGACCAATCAAACTATAAACAAAAAGAAAGAAGGATTATGGATTACCGAATCAACAATTGACCGTACAAAATATAAATTTGTAGAACGTTATAAAAATAACATCCCAGTAAAAACTTGGAAGGAATTTATAAACGATAAACTTTATAAAAGAGAAACATACAAGTCTGATGTCTGCAAAGTAAAATACTTACACAGCAATGGCAAAAGACAATCTAAAGGCATTACAAGATTAGAAGTAACCACAAAAGAATCGCACTGGTTTTATACGGGACGCTGGAAATTTTATTCAGACGAAGGAAAATTAATTAAGACTAGAAACTATAAAAACGGAGAATTACTTTCCGAAGAAAACATAAATTAAACAATCATGCAACAACTAACCAACGCCGAAGAACAATTGATGGAACATCTTTGGCAACTCGAAAAGGCTTTCATGAAAGATTTGCTTGAGGTTTTACCAGAGCCCAAGCCCAAAACAACCACCGTTGCTACCTTACTCAAACGGATGATTGATAAAAATTTCGTCGCGTACACAGCATTCGGTAATTCAAGAGAATATTATCCTTTGGTTAAAAAAAGCGACTATTTCTCTAAACACGTAAACGGATTAATTAAAAACTTTTTTAATAATTCGACATCACAGTTTGCTTCCTTTTTTACAAACGAAACCAACTTGACCGCTTCAGAATTACAGGAGCTCAAAAAGATCGTAGACAGCGCCATTGAAAACAAGAAAAAATGATAGACTTTTTAATCAAATCCACAATTGCACTAGCTGTTTTGTTAGCAGTGTATTATTTACTTCTCGAGAAAGAAAAGATGCATCAGTTTAACCGCTTCTATTTGCTGTTTGCATTAACTTTCTCTTTGGTACTGCCGTTCATAACCATCGAAGTTATTCCAAAAGTTGCACTGCCTATCCTTGCAAAAAACACCATTTTAATGCAAGGTCAGTCCATGCAGATTATTAAAGACGCACCAAATTTTTGGCTTATTATGATCTGGAGTCTGTACGGGTTAATTACTTCAATACTATCGTTTCGATTCATTAGAAACAGCATGCAATTGCAGGCTAAAACAAAATCGAATACTGCAATCGCATACAAAACTGCCAAACTGGTTTTAGTACAAGAAGATACTTTACCTTACACTTTCTTGAGTACCATTTTTATTAATGAATTGAATTATCGCAACAGCGAAATTGAAGCCGAACTGTATACGCACGAATTAATTCATGTCACCCAAAAACATTCATTAGATATTCTTTTAATTGAGGCTTTGAAAGTGATTTTTTGGTTCAACCCCCTTTTTGTTTTTTATAAAAAAGCCATACAACTCAACCATGAATTTCTCGCCGATGAGAAAGTCGTGACCTCACATAATGATGTTCCGTTCTATCAAAATTTGCTGCTGGCAAAAGCAAACGCGAACCCAACCTATTACTTGGCCAGTAATTTAAATTTTTCAGTAACCAAAAAAAGACTACTTATGATGACAAAAACCACATCCAAAACAAACAGTTGGATCAAAAAATCGATTGTATTTCCTGTATTGACAGGACTTGTATGCTTACTATGCACCAAGACCGTTGCTCAAGTACCAAAAGAAACTAATGCTGAAATAAAAAAGAGTGTAACTAAAGAAGAAACAAATGAAGTTTATAATACCAGTGGCATTTCTGAAAGTCCAACTTTTCCTGGAGGAATTGCTGATTTTTATAAATTTGTTGGACAAAATTTTCAAATACCACAAGCGCAAGCTGGTACCGTTTTAAAAGGAAAAGTTTATGTCACCTTTATAGTGGAAAAAGACGGATCCTTATCGGATTACAATATACTTAGAGATATTGGCCATGGAACAGGCGAAGAGGTTATTCGTGTATTAAAACTATGTCCGAAATGGAATCCAGGAAAAAAAGAGGGTTTACCTGTACGAACAATGTTCAGTCTGCCGATTACAATCGCACCCAATTAAAAAAAACTTGTACGATTGTTTAGAAGAAATAAAATGTTTTTTCTTCTAAACAATTAATAAAACTGCCGTTTTTCAAATCAAAAAGATTAGCAATAAAAAAAATCCGCTTCCCAACCAACAGGAAGCGGATTAACTAAAAACTAAAAAACTATAAAAAACTATTATTTAAAAACTACATCTGGGTTATAGCCATAATATGGTGCTTTTTGCTCGCTAAAAAAGACGCCGTACTCTTCCAATTCTTTAAGAATTGGTAAATAAACTTCTTTAGTAATAGGCAATTGAACGCCAGTTGTTGTTATTTTTTTATTAAGAATTAGCAAGGTCGCTATAGCTACAGGAAGTCCCACCGTTTTTGCCATTGCAGTAAAAGTTTGATCTTCCCCAATACAAACCATTTTTGAATCAATTTGAGTTCTAACCCCTTCTTTTTCATATCCAAACTTATGGTACATGACGATCATGTCTTTGTCTTCGGGTTGCAACGTCCAGCTATCTGAAAGTATTTTTTCTAAAATTTGTGCTGGAGTAGCATTTTCTAGTCCAATAATCTTTGTCGCATTAAACAAATCAAGTTCTACCAATTTATCCCACATAATATCGTCGGGATCAATTTTGAGAATCAATCTCATTTTTATTTCGACAGAATCCGTTGGATGATAAGGCAAAAATGAATTGATAAACTCCCGATAACTCATTGTCTGCGAATTCTCCATGATGTAGCTGTCATCGGTCATACCCAGCTGAACAAACATATTCCACGCTTTTGAAAAACCAACTCTTCTAATCGTTCCTCGGTACAAAGTCAATGCGTGATCTAAACCATAAACCGAGCGGTATTTTAGAGAATCCCTGTTCGGATAAGCTTCAAAACGTCCGTAGTCTTCGACTTGTAAAAACTCTGTCCTCTTAAACAGATTATTATACGGAATGTATTTGTACGTTCCTTCCTGTATAAATTTGGCAGCGCCGCCTTGACCAGCCAAAACAACATTACGTGGCGACCAAGTAAATTTATAATTCCATAAATTGGAATCCGATTCGGGTGCAACAAGACCTCCGCAAAAAGATTCAAAAAGCAGCATTTTTCCACCAGATTCTCTAATCTCATCGATTACTTTCATGGCGCTCATGTGATCAATACCAGGATCTAACCCAATTTCGTTCATGAAGATTAAACCTTTGGCTTTTACTTCTTCATTCAATAGTAACATTGCATCATTGACATACGAAGCAGTTACTAAATTTTTGCCATACGTTAAACAGTCTCGAGCGACTTGAATGTGTAAATGTGCGGGAAGCATCGAAACAACAATGCTGGCTTTTTTGATTGCTTGGTGCCTTTGCACTTCATCAAAAATATCTAATGCAATTGGGGTCGCATTAGAATGATTTTTAGCTTTTTTCTGAGCTTGTTCCAAAGAAATATCAGCGATAATAAGATGTAATTTCTCCTCTATAGCTTTTGACAGCAAATACCGAATTAACGATGATGCTGAACGACCGGCTCCGATGATTAAAATTGACCTCATTTTAACTTTATTTACAACACAAACATAGTAAAATGTTTTATTTATAACAATTTACCGCTCTATTTTCTATAAAAACAAAACAAACAAAAGGCGAAAAACCTTTCTTCTTCAGCCAATTCGGCTTACTTTTGTGGGACACAATCTACGTATTAAAATGGAAAAAAAGATCTTACTTACGGCTGTATTTTTAGGAATGGTTTCGATTATTTTAGGTGCTTTCGGTGCTCATGCCTTAAAATCAGTGTTAACCTCAGAACAATTAACCACTTTTGAAACGGGAGTCCGTTACCAAATGTATCACGCCTTATTTTTATTTTTTGTTACAACCTACAAACCGCTATCAGAAAAAAAGAGAAAGACTATTTTTACCTTAGCAGTAATAGGAATTGCATTATTTTCGGGATCCATTTATCTTTTAGCGACTAATTCTCTAACTTCATTTGACTTTAAAATAATCGGATTCATCACGCCTGTTGGTGGTTTATTGTTAATTTTGTCGTGGTTTTTCTTATTTATTGATTTATTTAACAAAAAATCACAAAATTCAAGTTTTTAAAACGGCCTTACAAATAAATATTTATCTTTGCTGTGATTAGAATTAAACACACAACTTAAATTTTTATGGACAATCATACACTTTCAGCGAAATCGATTTCGTTAAATGACTTAGGAATTAAGAATGCAACCGTTCACTATCAGCTAACTCCAGAGGAATTGCATCAAATTACGCTCGATTCAGGACAAGGCATCGAAAGCTCTTCGGGTGCTTTGGCAATTAATACTGGTGAATTTACAGGTCGTTCTCCTTTAGATCGTTTTATCGTAAAAGATGCCATTACAGAAAAAGAAGTTTGGTGGGGAAATGTAAATATTCCTTTTTCACCAGAGGCTTTTGAAAAATTATACAGCAAGGTTTGTGACTACTTATCTAACAAAGAAGTTTTTGTAAGAGATTCTTATGTTTGTGCTGATCCTAATTACCGATTAAATGTGCGTGTAGTAACCGAAACTGCGTGGTCAAATTTATTTTGCTACAATATGTTCTTGCGCCCAGAGACAAGTGAGTTAGAAAACTTTGTTCCAGAATGGACTGTAGTTTGCGTTCCTTCTTTTATGGCTGATCCAGCTGTAGATGGTACGCGCCAAAGTAATTTTGCAATTTTAGATTTTACTAAAAAAATCGCTTTAATTGGCGGAACAGGATATACAGGAGAAATTAAAAAAGGAATTTTCTCTGCTTTGAACTTTATTTTGCCTGTCTTTAAAAATGCGCTTCCAATGCACTGTAGTGCTAACGTTGGAGAAGCAGAAGATACTGCGATTTTCTTCGGATTATCAGGGACTGGAAAAACCACTTTATCGGCAGATCCAAACCGTAAATTAATTGGAGATGATGAACACGGGTGGACTAAAGAAAATACCGTTTTTAATTTTGAAGGTGGGTGTTACGCCAAAGTAATTAACCTTTGTGAAGAGAACGAACCAGAGATTTTTAAAGCCATTAAAAAAGGATCTATTTTAGAAAATGTAGTTTTTAAAGAAGGAACAAATGAAGTAGATTATGAAGATGTTTCGATTACACAAAACACTCGCGTAAGCTACCCAATTTATCATATTGACAACATACAGCCCGGTTCTATTGGAACTAATCCAAAAAATATATTTTTCTTAACAGCCGATTCATTCGGAATTTTACCTCCGATATCAAAATTAACTCCGGGTCAAGCGGCTTACCATTTTATTTCAGGCTATACTGCAAAAGTAGCAGGAACAGAGGCAGGAGTTACGGAGCCACAACCAAACTTTTCTGCTTGTTTTGGAGCACCATTTATGCCACTACATCCCACTCGCTACGCAGAAATGTTGAGTCAAAAAATAAAAGACACTAATGTTAAAGTATGGCTTATTAATACCGGTTGGACTGGTGGACCTTACGGTACCGGAAGCCGTATGAAGTTAAAATATACCCGCGCCATGATTACTGCGGCGTTGAATGGAGAATTAGAAAAAGTTAATTTTGAAAACTGCGCTGTATTTGGAATTGCAAAACCAATGACATGTCCAGATGTTCCAAGTGAGATATTAAATCCTAGAAATACCTGGGAAGATAAAGACTTATACGACAGTAAAGCGGTAGAATTAGCTCAGAAATTCAAAGCTAATTTTGCCAAATTTGAAGAATTTGCCAATCCTGAAATAATGGCTGGCGCACCTTTACTATAAACGTTGCTTACTAATTCAACAAAAAAAAGCTGTTCTTGAGAACAGCTTTTTTTTATGTTTATTGTTTTCATTAAGCTATTTTTTCTGCACATCGATTAACTCTTGTATTGAATTCCAACTGTAATACTGAAAAGTCATTCCGTTACTCATGGCCACAAACAAGCCGTTGGCGAAACTTCCTCCTAAATTTACATTGGTAACCTCTACACCATCACATTCAATTGTTGAAGTAGGAATTTCGGCCACTAATGGATAGGAGTTTGTATTTCCACTTACTCCTTCCCTTGGATATACCATAAATGTATTAGCCTGTTGATTGGAAACCAAAATATAGCCTTCTGTTACTGATTTTTTGTAAATAGCAATTCCTTCATTATCCGACTTAAAATCACCTTGTCCAAAAAGAGCCAGTTCTTGATTGTCATTTAATGCCGGATTCGCATAGTATTTTCTGATTCCGAATTGCTCATCAGAATAATAAACGTATCCCAATTCGTTATCTACTGCAATAGCTTCAATTTCTTTTTTACCGCTATACTTTCCAAATTTTCGTACTACTTTTCCACCTACAATTCCTCTTCCATTATCGGACAATTCATATTGCCACAGATACGTATCCGACGGCCCGTCTTTTCTTCCTACAATTGCAAAAATAGATTGATCTTCCGGTCTGGTGTATAAACCAACTCCCATTGGTGCATGGAATTCCTCTTCATCAAAAACTGAAATTCCACCATCATCAAGCGGTTTCAAATCAGGCAAACTAAAAACTCTAATTTTACTCGTTTCACGTTCTGTCGTTACAGCAATGTCTACTTTTTTTCCATTTAAAAGCAATCCATAAGCAATGTCTACATTATTTGGACGTCTTAAAACTTTTGATTTGCCCACAATTATTCCGTCTAAATCAAAAGCATACAAACCACCATTGGTATCTTTATCTGTACCAATAACAATACTTTTTGAAGGATCCGTCGGATGAATCCAAATTGCAGGATCATCAGTATCGTGCGGTAACTTTTCGGTTACAACTATTGGCTTCAACGCATCTTCCTGAACGGGCACGAGTTTATCGCTGCAAGAAACAAGAGAAATTAGTCCAAATGCAAGGGCTATTTTACTTGAAATTTTCATCATTATTTCTTATCGATTTGAGTTCTAAATAATATCTTCCCTTCGTCATCCACTACTTGTGCCAGTAGTTTAGAGTTGGATACGGCAAATGTCATAAAACCAGCTTTTTCTGCAAAAAACAACGTCCCCTCTCTCGCCCCACTCGGACGCACGGTGCAGGCTGAACCAGACAAAAACTGCGTCGTATACCTTCCTTTTGGTTTTATAATTTGCAAATCGTGTTCGTGTCCGCAGAAATAAGCATCTACTTTGTTAGTATCAAAAATAGCAGCAAACTTGTTTTCAAAACTCTTAGTCTCTTTGCTGTTTTTACGCTTTCCGCCACTGTACAATGGATGGTGACCGACTACAATTTTCCACGTCACTTTTTTATCCGTCGTAGCCAATTCCTTGAGCAACCACTTTTTTTGAGCAGTTGTATCTTGCGCTCTCATCGATTCACTCATACCAGAATCTGCCTCGTAATATTTGTCTATAAAGGGAGAGGTATCCATAAATAAAACCAAAACTTTATTGCCATCTTCTAAATCAAATTCCTTTTTAAAATAAGTGGAAGGCATGTGCCAGCGGCGACTAACATCTGAGTAGTCGATTTGCGATTGCACTTTTCCTCGGTGATCGTGGTTTCCTAAAGTCACGAACCAATCGGTTTGCAAACTATAATCGGTGTAAACATTTTCAAAAGAAGCCTTCCACGAATAATCGGTAGTACTTTGTACGCCATTTGGATAAAAATTATCGCCCACGCTAATCACAAATTCAGATTCAATTGTAGCGGCTGCTTTTCCCATCTGAGTCGCTACTTCTTTTTGATAAAACTGACCGTAGCGACCAAAATCTCCCATTAATAAAAAATTAAGACTCTTATCTATCTTTTGCAATTCGGGATTATAGCCTTCCGTATAACCCGATAATTCTCTATTTTTTGTTTGTTGTGCGGCTGCTCCTTGAAAAAGCAATACTGATAAAAAAATGTAAACTATTTTTTTCATTTCTATGATTTATAAAAACAGAACTGGATTTTATATCCCATTCTGTTTATTTATTTTATTAAAAAGTATTATTAAAAATCCAATTTCAAACCAAAATTATAACGCCCTTGATAGTATTCTACTTGCTGCGTATGTGCTTTTGATCCTTGATAATAACGCAACGGCTGATTGGTTAAATTATTTGCTTCTGCAAAAAGACGCAAGTTCGTTGTAATTTTATACGACGCATTTGCATCTACAAAAAACTGTTTGTCATAATATGAATCTTGATACGCGTCGGCTCCTAAACCATCGAGATAATCAGACGTGAAATTGGTCGAAACACGAGCCGAGAAGCGTTTGTTTTCCCAGAACAAAGAACCGTTGAACATGTGAGGAGTTGTACCTGGAAGACTTACATCCGTTCTCTCATTACCGTCTTCATCTGCAATTCCTTTGGCTTTAGACTGTGTAAACGTGTAATTCAGATAAACTCCAAATCCTCTTAAAAATTTACTTTCGAAAAAATCAAACTGTCGTTGAAAAGCGACTTCTAACCCATAAACAGCAACCTTATCGCCATTTCTAGATTGTACGAAACTCCATTCTTCTCCTACAGGAATTGGATTTATTTGATTGGGGAAATCAGTGGAAAAACTACCATTACTGTAGGTTTTACTGCTGTATTTGTAAATAAAATCATTTAAGTTTTTGTAAAATGCTCCTGCTGAAATCAAACCGACAGACTTAAAATAATTCTCGGCCATAAAATCGTAATTAAAAGAATAGGTCGCTTTTAAGTTTGGATTACCTGCCGAAATTTCCATGTCAGAAGCGATATTATTCACGTACGGAGCCAAATCATAATAATTAGGTCTAGCCAAAGCAGTAGTTACCGCCGCTCTCAAAACCAAACTAGTAGTCGCATTGTATTTGAATGATAAACTTGGCATTGCATTAGTGTAACTATTTTTGTGGGTAATTTCATCTTCCAAAGTCACCTCATCTGCTACACGATTTCCGGTATAATTGATATGCGTATCTTCTACTCGAACGCCAACAATCATAGATAATTTATCACTAAAATCTTGATCCCATCTAATGTAAGCAGCATAAATTTGTTCTTTTGCAGTGTAGTTAACCGTCAAATATTCCGAAGGATCTGTTTCTTTATTAAACAAACTGGCATTATTTAAATCAAGTCCGCCCAAAAATGAGGCTGCAGCGTACGTTCCGCCCACATATTTTGTACCTGGATTAAATCTGTTACCATCAAAGTAGATAGTCGGAACAACTCCCAAAGTAGCGAAATCAGCATCAATTGGATCGTAGGCATAAAAAATATTATCTCTTGATTTGTCTTTCAATCGCATACGCAAACCTGTTCGAAGTCGACCTTTTTCGGAAGGAATAATAGAAAACGGAATTCTGAAATTTAACTTTGCTCCCAATTCTTCTTCACTCGTATCGTTGGTGTTTTCGGTAACCGAATCAAACTTAAATTTATCTACCGATTCTCCTGTAGTTGTTACTAAAGGAAAATTAGAATCTGATACATCTTGCGTTACTCCCAGTCCTTTCTGACGAAATTCAATATAACGCTCGTTCGGTCTGTATTCGCTCGCAGCTGAATAATTTAAAGCCCAATCCATATCTAGATTAGAACTTACTAAATGCTCGCCACGCAAGGCATAATTTTGAACGCGTTGGTCTTCTAATCTTCCATTTTTATTTCTACTATTATCTACTCCACCTTTGGTTTGACGTTTTACTCTACCTTGAAAACCAGTGATTGTTTCTCCTTGATAAATTGGTTTTATATCATCGTAAGTTGTTCTAAAACGATTTTCTCTATCGTCTCTCCAATTGTAAATCGCGTTTGCAAAAATGGTATTATTATCATCGAATTTGTAATCAAAAGAAACGGCTGCACTACGGCGAATGCGTTGCACATCGTAGCGTCTAATTTCTGATTTCGACAAAAACTCATTACCAAATTTATCTTTTGACCACACATTTTCAATATTATCTGAGCCATAATCGTTATTATTATAAGAACCACTCAAAACCATTCCTAATTTATTATCCAAAAATCGATTTCCATAAACCAGTCCTGCCGTATACATTCCCTTTTCACGAATGGGCATGTAACCACCAGCCAAAGTTGCCGAAATACGTTGTCCGTTTGGAGTAGCTCTTGTAACTAAATTTACAGAACCACCAATCGCATCGGCATCCATATCTGGCGTTAAGGTTTTGTTTACTTCAATAGTCGAAATCATATCCGACGGAATCAAATCCATTTGTACATTTCGGTTGTCTCCTTCAGCAGACGGAATTCGATCGCCGTTTAAGGTTACCGAATTTAAGGATGGAGCCAATCCTCTAATAATAATATTTCTGGCTTCTCCTTGGTCATTTTGCATTGTAATTCCAGGCACGCGTTTTAAAGCATCACCAACATTCGCATCTGGAAAACGACCCACTTGATCTGAAGAAATAACATTACTGATGTTATTATTATTCTTTTGCTGGTTTAGTGCTTTTGCTTGACCTTTTAATGCGTCGCCAATAACCACCTCGTTCAATTCAGTTCCGGACGCTTTTAAATTAAAATTGACTACGGTATTTGTTCCTTTAATGATTAAGATGTTCTGAGAAACAGACGTATATCCCATATATTTTACCTGAATTTCAAAAGAACCTTCTTGCGCATTCAAAAATTCGAAACTTCCATTGTAATCAGAAATTGTGTATTTGTTTTGTCCAGAAATTTGCACCATTGCACCAGGCAAAGGCAAATGGTCTTCACCATCTAAAATTTTTCCCGACACTATTCCCTTTTGAGAATATCCTGCTACCGTTAGTAAAAAAAGTACTGTTACTAAATAAATCTTTTTCATTTTTAGGTTTATAGATTAATTAATTTGATTTGCAAAGCTAGAAGCGTTGCGTTAAAATAAGCAGCTCTATAGATCACCATATCGTTACTAAACCACTACTTTATATCAAACTATTTTACCTTAAACTAACATTTGAAATTGTTTCAATTATGCGAAATAAACCTAAAAACTGTTTTAAAAACAAATTTTACAAAGTAGTAATTTAAAACAAATCAACTAATTACATTCAAATTAAAATTTTGGACTTAAATTTGCTTCAATCAAAATCATCAAATAAAATTTACTAGAAATAGTAAATCAACAAATCAAAAATCATCAATCATGTTACAAAACTTTTTCATGCTGTGCTCTGGCGCAGACCGAGATCTCCTCGAAGATTGTTCGCAAGGAGAAAAAACCAAATACGTGGGTATTGGAGCCACCGTTTTCTTTACTGCCGTTATGGCTTTTATCGCCAGTGCTTATGCACTTTTTACGGTATTCGACTCTATTTATCCTGCTTTGCTTTTCGGCTTAGTTTGGAGTCTACTCATTTTTAATCTAGACCGTTTTATTGTTTCGACTATAAAAAAACGCGACCGATTTTGGGATGAATTTCTGCAAGCGACTCCCCGAATTATACTTGCGGTAATTATTGCCATCGTAATTTCGAAACCTTTGGAAATTAAAATTTTCGAAAAAGAAATTAATACCGTCTTATTGAAAGAAAAAAACGCAATGGAACTGGCAAACAAGAAAGAAATTAGTACCTACTTTAAAACCGATTTAGATAAAAACAAAGCGCAAATTGCAGTTCTAAAAACAGATATTTTATCTAAAGAAAAAGAAGTTAACGATTTATATTCTACTTACATAACCGAAGCAGAAGGAACTGCTGGAACCAAAAAGTTAGGAAAAGGACCTGTTTACTCGGAAAAAAGACAAAAACACGACGCGGCCCTACAAGATTTGGCACTTTTAAAGACAGCCAACGATACGAAGATTGCCGACTTAGAAAAACAGGCAGCTACTTTTCAGTCTGATATGGATAAAAAAGTTAATGAAACGCAACCCATTATCGAAGGGTTTGATGGTTTAATGGCGCGAATTAATGCGTTGGATAAATTGCCATGGTTGCCTTCCTTTTTTATTATGCTTTTGTTTTTAGCCATTGAAACTTCGCCAATTATCGCAAAATTACTTTCTCCTAAAGGCGAATATGACTTGAAACAAGAAGAATTAGAAACGGCATTAAAAGCGACTTTAACACAAAACAAATACCAGCGCGAATTATTAGTCAAAACTAGTGCGACAATGCACGACAAAGTCTATGCAGACATCGCCCAAGACAAAAAACTGTACGATTTACAAAGAAAGAATGCCGAGGAATTATTAGAATTACAATCTAACGGATTTTTAGAAAAACAAAAACGAACCTTATAGTTGAACGCGATAAGTGAAAGTCGTTTAAGAAACTTTAAATAAAAAAGTCGGAAGCTGTGCATACAATTTCCGACTTTTTTATTGAATACTTTTTTATGTACAAAACAAGTCTTACATATAACTCAAAATTTCTTTTTTAAAGACATCGTATTCGCCCTGCATAATCAGTCCGTTATCTAGTAATCTTTTATAATTTTGAAGCTTTTCAAACAATTCATCTTGCGACAATTCACTTAGTTTTCTGTCGGCAACTACTGGAGCACTTGGCGCGACTGCTGGCTCGGTGTATACCGGAACTACTGGCATTATTTCAGCAAAACTAGTTACTTCTTCGGTTTCGATCTCTTCTACCTCCTCCACTTCATCCACCACATCTTCAAATTCTACATAATTTTCTTCAGAACTTGTAGTCGTTTCATGGGAAATTTCCATAATAGGATTTTTAATTAAATCCAATTGCTCTTTAGCGTAAGTAAATATCTTTCTAGCTTGAATTTTTGGAATATAATCAATAGAAATGGTTAAATCTGTTTTGGTTGAAAACGAAAATTCGGAACCTAAAATATTCTCTTTTACGAAAGTGGCTTCTATATCATCCCAAGTATAATCAGTAAAATCCATTGAAAGTCCTAAGTTTTTAGGCTTGCAAATAATAATTCTTTTATTCGTCAGGACAATGCTATCTGGAAAAACGGTAAGCGCTGGTTTCTTTTGAACAGCAATGTATCCAACTTCTTCATTGCGCATTAATAAATCATTCAGTTTCGAAGTGATTTTCTCGATCGCTTTTGGATCTTGTTCTTCGTTTAAGAATTTTTTAATTTGATCTTTCATAGGGTATAAGTTGCTAAGTTACAAAGTAACAGAGGTGCTAATTTTTTGGTTTTTGTAAGCAAATGTAATGCCTAATTTTCTATTTCTATAATTTCATTCTGGATTTTCTTTGACAAACTTTTGAATACCAGATCGTATGAATGATCGATTAATTCCTTCACAAGCTTTGTCGGCACATCACTATTTATGCTAACAGTATTCCAATGCTTTTTGTTCATGTGATAGCCTGATTTAATGCCTTCAAATTCAACTCTAAGTTCTACCGCCCGTTCTGTATCACATTTTAAATTGACTCCTGGCTCCCCTTTTTCCCATTGAGAAAGAGAGGACAATGCAAAAATCTTTCCGCCAACTTTAAATACCAATGTAGTATCATCAAACGGAAAATGTTCGGTAGCACTTTTTTTGCCAAGACAATATTCGTAAAAGATTTCTAAATTCATTTTGTCACAATTTTTTCCATCATTCGTTCGGGATGTGCTAAAGCTTTAAAGCCAAACTTTTCATATAATGAATGTGCATCACGCGTTGCCAAGCGCCAAATTTTCACATTTTTTAATTGCACTTCTTTCATCATAGCAGCAACCAACACCGATGAATATCCTTTACCTCTGTGACTTTCATCAATAAAAACATCCATCACATAAGCAAAGACAGCGAAATCAGTAATCACTCGCGCAAATCCAACTTGCTTGTCATTCACATAAAGTCCAAAACAAACCGAGGCATCAATTGTAGTTTGAATTTCTTGTGTTGTTCGCCCTGCAGCCCAATAAATATCTTTTAGAAAATTTTGAATAAAAGTTACATCTAACTTACTTTTATCGGTGGAAACGGTAAGGTTACTATTCATAAACATAGGATTACGTTTCCTTTTAAAATATACTTATTTTACTTTCTGCAAAAGGTTTATCAAAAAGTATGACTGCCTCACTACTTGGCGATTCGTAAGCTGCTTTCTGTATCATAGAAGGATTCGAAGGATATTTTTTCCCGTCAAAAACTAATTCTTTCACTTTACCGTAATCTTTAATGACCAAGACTTTCCATCCATTTTTTACTGTTTCATCTATATAAATTGGAGCGTCCATTACCGTGAATTTGGTAATCACTTTTTGATTATTGTCTAAAAGTAAAAACGTACAACCTCCAGAACCACAAAAATACGATGACGAAAAACGAACAAATGTTTCTGGAACACCATCACCGTTCAAGTCAATATCTTCGTATTGAAACTTACGATCGTCCTCTTTTAAAAATTTCAAATCGTCTTTTAAGAAATCAGTAGTCAAAAAGTTTTTTAACTTTTCTTCCTTAGAATCTGCTACTTCATTTGTTGTTTTTTCGCTAGAAATTGTATCTTTTACTACCGTGTTTTCTGTTTGTACTTCTTGTTTTTTATCTCCACAAGAAACTAGCAATACAGTAATTATACTGCATAATCCCAATTTTATTTTCATCATGTCCATTTTGTTTACACCCACTATTTAAGTCTTCTTTATATATTAACCCTGCGAATACTTTATTCGTTCTTTCTTGCTTTAGAACTACTAAATTTTAACGGTCTCAGTTAAAACTACGAATTATCGATTAATTTACAAAATTCAAAGTGTTTGTATAGCGTATAAAACCGGCTTACTCGGACTCGCATCGTTTTCAAAAGAGGCTATTTGAATATTTAATACATAATCCCCGTCAGCGATTGCATCAGAAACAAAAATCATTTCTGTAATCGTACAATCAAATCTGGCATCTTCATTTACTTTCTCAACGTTTTTTAAATTCCAAAAAGCTTTATGTGCCAATAATTTTCCTTCATCGTGCTCTTTGTCAACACTTGGCAAATCAATAAGTAAGTGCTTAATTCCGCGTTCGCGAATGTAAATCGCCGCTTCTTCAGACAAATAAGGCGGATTGGTATTGGAATACTTACGAGATTTTTTCGATCTTTCGTTCGGATACGTTCGAATGATTAACGCTTCGATCTTATCAAAATTCGCAGTCACAAGAGACAAACTATTTTTAACTTGCTCTTTGCTGATAACCAAATCAGTATCTTTTTGCTCTGGCGCAATTGAAATTAATTGTGCGCAAAAGAAAAACTGCTGCAGTGATTGATTGACGCTGTAAAAATCGTTTGTAATATGACCTAGACATTCGGTATGTGTACCATGTCCGTGCGGGTTAAAGAAGATGTTATTAAAATTTGTAGAAGATTTTCCGTCTGAAACTTTCCCAATCCAATCGCCAATAACAACAGGTTCAATAATGGGCTTTTCAATATACCACGCGATCGGATTTTCATCGGTATTGGTTAGCGGAATCGAAATATCAATTGGTTTCGATAAGTCTATTTGAAAGTTGTTGATTGTTGCTAGCATAATTCAGTTTTAAACGAAAGAAATGTACAGAGAATTTAATTTGTAAAGCTAAGTTCGTAAAGCTTTAGTTATTATTTAAACAAATTTCTGAAAAACTGATTTTCTATGCTTATAAGCATTTGACTATCTTACTTTTTATTTTACATCTAAAAAAAACAAATCGGATGCAATTCCGTCGGTCAGAAATTTGCCTTTTGCGGTTGGCCTTAATATAGTGTCAATAATGACGACCAAATCATCATTTAAAAATTTCTGCGATTGTTTCTTCAAATAATCCAAATAATCCATTCCAAATTCGGCTTCGATTCTATACAATGAAACGCCCCAAATCGTGCGCAAACCTGTCATTATATACTCGTTGTACCGATCTGATTTGGATAAAAATTCGACTTCGTTGGGTAAAACATTTTCCTCAATTGATTTGAGGTACAAACTATTATTGGCAATATTCCAGCTCCTAGAAAGACCGTCATAACTGTGTGCAGAAGGACCAATTCCGAGATATTTTTTGCCCAACCAATATGCAGAATTGTTTTTAGAAAAATAATTTTCTTTAGCGAAATTGGATAACTCATAATGAATGAATCCTTTCTCTTGAAGTGTTTCTACCAAAATAGAAAAATGTTCTGAAGCCACTTCGTCTTTAGGCGCACCTATTTTTCCAGCTTGAATGAGCTTATACAAAGCCGTTTTTGTCTCTACTGTCAATGCATAACTCGAAATGTGTGGAATGCCAAAACTCATTGCTTTCTCAATATTTTGTTTCCATTTTTCATTGCTCATTCCTGGAATTCCATATATTAAATCAATCGAAATATTGTCGAAATACTGTGTCGCAAGTTCTAAACTTTTTTGAGCTTCAGCCGAACTGTGAGCACGATTCATCATTTGCAAATCGTCTTCAAAAAAAGATTGAATTCCGATACTCAACCGATTAATTTTACTTTTAGATAATTCAATTATTCGCTCCTGCGACAAATCATCAGGATTTGCTTCTAAAGTGATTTCAGGAATTTCGGCAACTTCGTAATTATCGTACACTTCCTGAATCAAAAAATTTATCTCCTTTGAAGACAATACGCTTGGCGTACCGCCTCCAAAATAAATGGTTTCTACAATTTCACTGACAAACTCAATTTTTCGCAGCTTAATTTCTTTGGCAATAGCCAAGACCATCTCGTCTTTCTTTTTCATCGAAGTCGAAAAATGAAAATCGCAGTAATGGCAAGCCTGCTTGCAAAAAGGTATGTGTATATAGATGCCGGACATATAGGTTGATTTTTTAGTAATACATATTAAGGGACCAAAATATTTTCATCCTTTTTCATTCCGAATTAATAGTACTAAAATATTTAAAAATCTGCTGAATTGTTACTTCTTAACTCGATCCTCATTGTTCTTTACAAAAGCATCCCAGCCTGTATAACTTTTTTCGCCGACGACTTTTCCTGAGTTGAAAAAATGACAAACTGCGGCGGCCAAACCATCAGTTGAATCCAGGTTTTTAGGCAATTCTTTTAGTCCCAAAAGTTGTTGCAACATTTTGGCCACTTGTTCTTTACTGGCATTTCCGTTTCCGGTTACCGCCATTTTTATTTTCTTGGGTTCGTATTCGGTGATCGGAATATCTCTGGATAATCCCGCTGCCATGGCAACGCCTTGAGCACGACCCAATTTGAGCATCGACTGCACATTTTTACCAAAGAAAGGTGCTTCAATCGCTATTTCGTCGGGATGGTGCGTGTCGATTAATTCGATGGTGCGTTCAAAAATAATTTTCAGTTTTTGGTAATGATTGTCGTATTTAGATAGCAGCAATTCGTTGAGTTGCAAGAATTCCATTTTTTTGTTAACGACTTTTATTAATCCAAAACCCATAATCGTGGTTCCAGGATCGATGCCTAATATAATGCGTTCTTTTGTCAATTTTTTTGAGGGATTAGACTGCGTTTTTTAAATGAAGATGAACAGTTTACAAATGCTTAAAATGTAAATTTCTGCAATGCTTTGTTATTTTAATTGCGAGTGCTTGCGAAGTAGTGTTTTTTACAATAGTTTCCTTTTCTTTGCAGCATGATTTCAATTCCTCACAAAGCTAAACAATTCCTAGTTCTTGTTGTCAAACTTTTAATTGTTGGTGGCGCATTTTACTTTATTTACGACCAACTCGTACAAAATGACCAGCTCGATTGGAAGAAATTTAGCGCTTTGTTTGAAAAAAACCAATCATTTCTAGGTATTACTTTTATTTTATTGTTGAGTGTTTTGAATCGCTACTTTGAAATTTTAAAATGGCAGAACTTAGCTCAAATTGCTCGAAAGATTACTGTAGGCGAAGCGACCAAACAAGTGCTTGCCGCGTTAACTGCTGGTCTTTTTACGCCCAATGGTGTGGGAGAATATGCTGGAAAAGCTTTGTTTTATAAAAAAGAGCAGACCAAGCAAATCGTGTTTCTGAATTTGATTTGCAACGGAATTCAAATGGTGCTTACCGTTATTTTTGGAATTTTCGGATTGCTGTATTTCAACACTTTATACCCAGTAGTGACTGCTCAGACTTTAGCAATCGTTTTTGTTGGTTTGGTTGTTTTAATTTTAGTTTTATTTTCGATTAAAAAAATTGCTATTAAAGGCTATTCGATAGAAAAACTGATTCATAAAATCAATTCGATTCCGAAAAAAATTCATCGCCAAAATATCCTTCTAGGTTGCAGCCGCTACTTGGTTTTCTCGCATCAATATTACTTTTTGTTTTTGGCTTTTGATGTGCATTTACCTTATTTCACCATGATTGCAACCATTGCTGCAGTTTACTTTTTAGCATCCTCCTTACCTACTTTTCAATTTTTAGATTTTGCTGTAAAAGGCGGCGTTTCTTTGTTTTTCTTCGGATTGCTAGGTGTTAACGAATGGATTGTAGTTTTTATAAGTACACTAATGTGGTTTTTAAATGTGGTTTTACCCGTTGTAATTGGCACTTATTTTGTCCTGCGTTTCAAACCCAAAACATTGTGATTTTGGTGTTTTTATATGGTATTTTGATTCTTTATTCCTTTGTAATCCTGTGGTTGGCTCACGGATTTAAAAAAGTCCCAGTTTACAAATTTGATTTTGCTGAAACACCAAAAACGACTTTTACTATAGTTGTACCTTTTCGGAATGAAACACAAAACTTACCATTATTACTAGAAAGCATTTCTCGATTGAATTATCCGACGGAATTATTTGAAGTGATTTTAGTGGACGATGATTCGGATGAAAAATTTCAATACTTCAATTCAACATTCCATATTCGAATCATAAATACGACTCGAACCTCAAATTCCCCCAAGAAAGATGCCATTTCGACTGCTATTTCTCACGTAAAGACCGATTGGATTCTTACTACCGACGCAGATTGTTTGGTTCCTAAACATTGGTTAGCAACTTTTGATAGTTTTATTAGAGAACACAACGTCGAAATGATTGCGGCTCCAGTAAACTATCAAAACACCAACTCTTTTTTGGCACATTTTCAGCAATTAGATCTAATGAGTTTGCAAGGCGCCACAATTGGAAGTTTTGGAATTGGTAAAGGTTTTATGTGCAACGGCGCTAATTTTGCGTACACGAAATCTTTTTTTGAAAGTTTAAAGGGTTTTGCTGGAAACACCAAAATTGCTAGTGGTGATGATGTGTTTTTGTTGCAAAAGGCCATAGAAGAATCTCCACAAAAAGTGGCTTATTTAAAATCAAAATTGGCCATTGTACTGACACAACCGACTAGTTTCTGGCATGAATTATTTTTTCAACGGGTTCGTTGGGCGGCAAAAACAGGTTCTTATCAAAGTCTATTTGGTAAATCTTTGGGCTTGCTTGTGTTTGCAGTCAATCTTAGTTTTATACTTGGCTTTGTATTTTTGCTTTGTGGGATTTGGTCTTTTTTGACTTTCGAATTGTTTGTGGTTCTAAAATTTGCTATCGATTTTATATTGCTTTACACAACCAATCGGTTTTTAGGAAACGTAAGAATGTCAAATTGGTTGTTGAGTAGTTTATGGTATCCCTTTTTTAGTGTAGCTGTGGCGTTGTACAGTTTGTTTGGAACATACGAGTGGAAAGGCAGGCGATTTAAATATTAAACTAAAACCATTGTTTGCTGACAGGTCTTTTTATTGACCTTTGTAGGCATTATATGAGATTAAAAAAGAAGCCGTAATTCATTCGTTCATGATTTTAAAACCCTTCAAGAGATTAAAAAACCGTATTCCTAAAAATACAAATGGATCGCATTCTGTTAGCCCTGATAAAAGCGGCATCCTTTTGTGTCTGCCGCGGCAGATGCAAAAGATATAGCGGATAGCAGGAAAGAGCTACTAAAACTTATTCTGACTTAATAATTACCGGTAATATAAATTGAGTTTTTACTGGAATTCCGCGTTTAATGGCTGGATTTACTTTTGGAAAATCGACTAAACGCGCGTGTAAAATACTGTCAATTTTAATGGTGTCGTACGCGACCGAATCTTTAGGAAACTGCGGTTCGAAAGTCATGGTTGCATTTGGAAAAACAGTAACTTTTACTTCGATTGTATCCAAATCCGGGTATAAAATAGAAAGAGTGTCAATGTCTAATTTTTCTTGAACAAGTTGTGCCATCGTTTCGAAAAAACATTGTTGACGCAGCTTTTTATCGGCGATTTGGTCACAGTTGGTTACCGATGGATATTCGTCTACCTCACGCCAATTGATGGATTTTAGTTCTTTTTGCAACAACTCTTTTTCGTCAGGAATTTGCTTCTCAAAATATTGACAAGACGCAAGTGAAAAAAGAACTATATAGAGATAAAAATGCTTCAACGGATTGGAATTACTTAATTACGATGCAAAATTACGATAATTTTTTGAGTTGCTTTAAAAACTACCAAATCTTCGTAGTTTTCTGACAGCAATTTCTAATTTTTTTAATCCCATTATTATTTGAATAAGAAATAAAGACAATTGCAGATCTAAAAAGCGCCGACTTTTTAATTAAATTTATGAATAATTTGAGCTAAAAATGCCGTTTTTGAATGTAAATCGAAATTAAAAGTAGAATCGAAATTTTTATTGGAATAGTGTAACATTTCTAATTCGTTTTAATTGTAATTTTCCCTTGAACTACTATCGGTTTAGAAATTAGTAGTCCTTCTCAAATTTTATAAAAATACTCTATGGATACTGTTTTACTTGTTTTAGGTTTACTATTTATGATTGGCGGAATACTTGGAAGTTTTTTGCCTGTTGTGCCCGGATTAACTTTAAGTTGGATTGGTTTATTGCTTTTGTATTGCACAGAAACTGTACCGATGAACTATTGGGTCATGGGTTTTGCGCTGCTTTTGGTCATCATCATAACTATTCTAGAATATGTGATTCCAGCAAAAGGAACCAAAAAATACGGCGGAAGCAGCTATGGCGTTTGGGGAACTAATATTGGATTAATTGTTGGTATTTTTGCTCCAATTCCCTTTGGATTTATAATTGGACCGTTTGTCGGTGCATTTGTCGGCGAATTAATTTACGATTCTAAGGATCATAAAAGAGCTTTTAAGGCAGCAACAGGATCATTTGTTGGTTTTCTTGCCAGTACTTTTTTAAACTTTATGCTTTGCGTCGTTTTTTTAGGATGGTTTATTCATGTGGTGTGGGAGAATTGGAACGGGTTATTTTAGGCATAATTGGCATTGAGAAAGAATTTAATTTATCTTGAAGTTCTTAAACAGATTCTTTAGTAATTACAGCTAAAAGTTAGAAATAACTTAGACTTTCAATTTTTTGAACGATATTAGCAAGAAATAATCTGTGTTTTAATACTTAGTGATTTGAATAAAGACCAAATAAATACTTCCTTTTTTATTCAACAGCTCAAGCAGGGCGAGAACAGCGCTTTTGAAACCTTGTATCATTTATATTTTCAAAAATTACATCATTTTGCCAATAGCTATTTAGAAAACGAACAAGAATCGGAAGAAATTGTTCAAAATGTTTTTTTTAAAATTTGGGAGAAACGCGAAAAGCTAGAACTATCGATTAATTTACATTCGTATCTTTTTAAGATGGTAAAGAATTCATGTTTGGATTATTTTAAACACCAGAAGATTCGTGAAAAATATCAAAATTATTGTGATTCCGAAAGACGCAACATCAACTATCTTGCTTTATTAGACGAATCAAGTTCTGATTTTATAGAAAAAGAACTATTGATCAAAATAAATGCAGTGGTCGAAAAACTGCCTGCAGCTTGCAAAAACATCTTTATAAAAAGCAGGTTTCAGGGCTTAAAACACAAAGAAATTGCCGAGGAATTGAATATTTCGACTAAAACTGTCGAAAATCAAATTACAAAAGCGATCAAGTTTTTACGACTTGAACTCAAAGAATACACTGCACTTTTTTTATAATTTAAAAAAAATCAAATTCGCGTAGGGGTTATCTAAGTATGAATCGTCTTAGAATAAATAGCCAACATGACCGAACTCGATTTAATACACTTTATAGATAAAAAAGGCGATGTTCTTTTTGATAAAAAAGTGATCGCTTGGATACAATCGTCTGCAGAAAATCAAGCTTTTTACAACCAAGTAAAAGCAAAGCACGTTATTGCTACTCTGGATGTTTCTTCAGAAAAAATAGATCCTGCCGTTCCATTTAATGTCTTTAAAAAGCACACTAAATCTAAAAACAAAACCATACGCTTATTTTTACAACGCGCAGCAGTTTTGCTTCTTCCGCTGGCATTAGTCACTTACTTCTATTTTTCTTCTGAAATTGATGTGCACGCAACAAAGCGATATTCGTATACTACTAAAGCAAAAGAACAACGAAAAGTTACGCTTGCCGATGGAACATTTGTTTGGCTGAATGCCGAAAGTAAAATTGTTTTTAGCGACACTTACAACGAGAGCGAAAGAAGAATCAAACTGTACGGCGAAGCATTTTTTGATGTTACCAAAAACAAACAAAAGCCTTTTATTGTTGAAACCGAATCGGGAATTGACATTAAAGTTCTGGGAACCAGTTTTAATATCAAATCTTATGCTGATGAAAAAAGGTTGGAAACAACTTTGGTTACCGGCAAAATAGAATTGAAAAACAAAGAAGCCGTTTTATCTACCTTATTGCCCAAACAACAAGCCGTTTTTTTTAAATCAGAAAAAGCACTGAGTATAAACACGGTTAATACCTCGAATTTTACCTCTTGGAAATCAGGAACTTTACTTTTTAATGAAACGCCTCTCAAAGAAGTTGTACTGAGCTTGGAACGCTGGTTTGGAGTTAAAGTCAATATTGCCTCTAAAGAATTTTACAACTATTCGTTTTCCGGCAAAATTGAAAAAACAAATTCTATTGAAGAGATTATGAGAATTTTGGAAGTTTCATCCAATGTAACTTGCGAGTTTGATAAAAAAACCAATCAAATGACCATTCGATAAACAAAAAAAGGGAGAGTGCTCGACTACTCTCCCTTAAATAAAAAGGCTTTTCGCTAACTAATTTTCAAAACAGAGTACTAACAAAAAACCGAGGTTAAAATTATGAAAAAAAAACGGACCAAAACGAACCCTACCAGAATATGCTCGTATTCAGTAGACAAATTTATTAGAGTAATGAAACTATCTACTTTAATTGTTGCATTAACAATTTTTAAAATTTCTGCCAGTAGTTTGCCCAGCTACGGACAAAAAATAGCCATTGATTATAAGAAAACACCGCTCAAGCAAGTAATCGCGGCTATTGAAGAACAAAGTAATTTTTCTTTTTTCTACAATACCGAACTAATTAACGACAATGCGCTTATTAGTGTAAAAACTTCAAGCGATAAAATTGATTCTGTTTTAGAAGAAGTCTTTAAGGGAACGGCTATTTCCTATAAATTAATGAATACTAAAATTATTCTTTACAAAAGAAGTTCTTCTAAAAGTGAGGCAAATAATATCGCAGAAATCAGCATCGTTCCTACCACAGTTGTGCAAGAAAAAGTTACTGTAAAAGGAACAGTTTTAGATGAAGGTAAAGTTCCGCTTATTGGTATCAATGTCGTTGTAAAAGGAACTACCAACGGAACTCTTACCGATATGGATGGAAATTTTTCGCTTCAGGCAAACTATGGCGATCAAATTGAAATAAGTTATCTGGGAATGAAAACCGAAACTAGAACGGTTACTAGAGAAACCACTGTTTTTAAAATTACGATGCTAGCTGAAGTCAGCAATTTAAACGAGGTTATCGTTGTTGCTTATGATAAGCAAAGCAAAAGTTCGTATACTGGTGCCGCTACAAATGTCGATGTTTCTAAAATTAGCGAAACGCCTGTTGCCTCCTTTCAAGAAAGTTTACAAGGTAACATTGCGGGTGTTCAAATGTCATCTGCAAGTGGACAACCAGGCTATTCTCCGCAAATTAGAATACGAGGAGTAGGATCGATCAATGCCAACTCAGATCCTTTGTACGTTGTGGATGGAATTCCAGTTGTTTCTGGAAATATTTCTACAATAGCAACGAGCTCAAATACCATTGCAGGCATCAATCCAAAAGATATTGCCAACATTACTGTTTTAAAAGATGCATCTGCGACTTCCATTTATGGTTCTAGAGGAGCAAACGGTGTTATACTTATAACGACCAAGAGAGGGAAATCTGGTAAAACAAAATTCGACTTTAGTACACAATATGGTGTGAGTGATATGATTACTGCCGACAGAAATAAACTACTTACTACTCCCGAAAATTTAGAATTATTAATTGAGAGTAGAGTGAACACAGGCGAAAGTTTTGAGCTTGCACAAAAGTACGTTTATGATCGAGTAGACGAGTCGGTTAATACCGATTGGCAAGATGTGATTGGAAGAACTGGACAATACAAGCAATACGGCATTAGCGCTAGTGGCGGTAGTGAAAAAACTAATTTTTACAGTTCACTAGGAATTTTTGACCAACAAGCGGTTATTATTGGGGTTGATTATAAAAAATTGAACGCCAAAGTAAATGTGGATCACAAAGCCTCAGAAAAACTCTCACTAAACTTTGGACTGGCAGCAAGCAACCAAATATTACATACTATTGATGAAGCTGGAAGCGCCAACAATCCAGTAAGAGCAATGACAAGAGAAGTGCCTTGGCAGCCGGTGTACAATGCAGACGGAACATACAATACTGATATTTTGCTAACTTATAATCCGGTAGGAATTGCTAAGGAAAACATTCGTGAAACGAAATTATACGGTATTTTAGGAAACATTGGTTTAAATTATGATTTTACAAAAAACCTAACTTTTGAAACTAAAGCAAATGTAGATTTTAATTTATCAGATGAATTTCAGTACGACAATCCTTATTTTGGTGAAGGAAGAAATGATGGTGGACGCGGTAGAGCTTCTGACAATATTATTGTAAACTGGAACGTAACCAACTTATTAAAATACAACTGGGAAATTAATAACACTAACAACGTTAAGTTCTTACTCGGTCAAGAGGCACAAAAAATTAACGCTAATTCGACTTATGCTTATGCTAGCAATTATGGTGCGCCAGGTTTAACTACTTTAGACAATGCATCTGTGTACCGCGATGCTTCGAGTACAAAAACTGCTTCGTCGTTGTCTTCTTTGTTTTTTAATATCAATTACGGTTTAGCCAACAAATATTTCTTTAATGCTACTGCCAGAAGAGATGGTTCTTCTCGCTTTGGTTCGGATGTTCGTTATGCTAACTTTGGTTCTATCGGATTGGGATGGGACATTCAAAAAGAGGATTTCATGCAAGACGTTTCTTTTGTAAACAAACTGAAATTTAGAACAAGTTACGGTATCAATGGAAACCAAGAAATTGGTGATTTTGCTTCCCGTGGTTTGTATAGCACTGGAGACAATTATAACGAACAACCTGGTTATACATACAGTCAACAATCAAATCCGAAGTTAACATGGGAAAAAAATAAGCCGTTTAACGTTGGATTAGATTTTCAGTTGTTCTCTATTTTCTCGGGAACTTTAGATTACTACACAAGAACTACTACCAATTTGCTTTTTAAAGTTCCTATTTCGGCCACAAACGGACTTACAAGTTATTTGGATAATATAGGAGAAATGAAAAATAGCGGAATTGAATTTGCGTTATCTGCTTACATTTTTGATAATCCCGATCATTTTTCATGGAAATCAGATTTTAATATTACGACTAATACCAACGAAATATTAAAATTACAGAACGATGAACCAATTATTGACAACAATTACATTAGAGAAGTTGGTGGTGATTTTTATACTTTTTATATGCCAGGATACGCTGGAGTAGACGCTGATAACGGAAATGCTTTATGGTATACTGACGCTACTAAAACTGCTACAACAAATAACTACAGCAAAGCCGAACCTTTTAAGCAAGGAAGTGCGCTGCCTAAATATTATGCGGGTCTAACCAATACGTTAAGCTATAAAAATGTGAGTCTATCGTTTATGCTGTTCCTAAATTCAGGAAATAAAGTGTACGATACATGGGGCAGATATACCAGCAGCGATGGTAGTGCTAAATTAAATGACCGTGGAAATCTAACTCGTAAAATATACGAAAACAGATGGCAACAACCTGGTGACATTACCGACGTTCCTAAAATGGTTTGGGGAAATACGCAATCTGGTTTATCAAACCAACACTCTACCCGTTTCTTGTCTGATGGTACTTATTTGAGACTAAGAGACATTACGTTGGCGTATGAATTTCCAACAGATCTAACGAATAAACTAAAAGTAAGTTCTATTCGATTGTATCTCAAAGGAACCAACATGGCAACTTGGACCAAGGACAAAGGTTTGGAAATTGACCCAGAAGTAGGAATTGATGGCGTAGCCAATCTAAGAATTCCGATAGCAAAACAAATTTTAATGGGACTTGATTTTTCATTCTAAAACTAAAAATATGAAATTAAAATATAAAAATATACCCGTACTACTAAGCATGATGTGTCTAGGTTTAACGTCTTGTAGCGACAGCTTTTTAGACATCAAACCCGAGCAAAATGTTGCAGCAGAAGATGCAGTAATTGACTTGGTAACCTTGCAAACTGCCATAAACGGAATGTACAGCAAACTGCAAGACAGCGACTATTATGGTCGAACGATGTATGTAATTCCAGAATTAATGGCCGACAACTTGTATTTAAGCTCTAGAAATACGGGAAGATATTTGGAGTTTGAAAACTTTGTAGTCTCCGACAGAAATACCTACGCAGAAGGCACTTGGAATCAGATTTACGAAGTAGTTGTAAATGCTACCCGCGCCATTGAAGGAGGTAAATTGATTGAAGTTACCACAGCAGAACAGCAAAAAAAGATCGATCAACTTGTTGGCGAAGCGTACACTGTACGTGCATTAGCACACTTTGATTTGGTTCGTTTGTATGCGCAACCGTACAATTTTACAGCCAACGCAACCCACGCAGGAGTACCTGTAGTTAGTGCAATAAATACAAATCAAGTTTCTCCCTCGAGAAATAACGTAAGCGAAGTCTACACACAAATTAATAGTGATCTTGCGCAGGCGCTTTTGCTAATGACCAACCAAAAAGCAAGTGGTTATTTTTCTGTAAGCGGAGCCAAAGCATTAGCTGCTCGCGTAGCACTTTATCAAGAAAATAATCTAGAGGCAATAAAGCAAAGTACCGAGGTCATTAATACGAGTGCATACAGTTTAATGACGAATGCAAATTATTTGAAAGTATGGAATACCGCTTTCAATTCTGAGTCCATTTTTGAGATTGTAAACACTATCGCAGACAGTGAAGGCACCAATAGTTTGGGGCATTTTTTCAGTGTTGCGGGTTACGCTGATGCGTTAGTAACTACTGAATTATTTGTATTATACGACAGCAATGATATTCGCAAATCAGTGATCGTGCAAGGTGCAAAGCCAGGAGCAGAAAAAAATGCATTATTTGTTGGAAAATTTCCTAACGGTACCAAAAGCGATGATAATATCAGACTATTTCGTTTGGCTGAACAGTATCTAATTAGAGCGGAAGCATACGCGAAAGAGGGCAACGATATGTTGGCGCAACAAGATTTAAATTTAATCGTAAAAAGAGCACAACCAAATGCTGCCACTATTACAGACACAGGCGCAAATTTACTAGACCGAATTTTACTAGAACGCAGAAAAGAGTTGGCTTTTGAAGGACATCGTTTATTCGATTTAAATCGAAATAAAAAAAATGTAAACATCATTCAATCAGAAAATGCGGTCCTTGTTAATTATCCAAATGATAAATTTATTTTACCTATTCCGCTTAGCGAAATAAATGCAAATCCAAATATCAAACCTCAAAACAACGGGTACTAAAAATGATATCAATAACCCTAAAACCTTACCTCTTAAACAAAAAACATGTTTTTAGAATTGCTGGAGGCGCACGAACAAATACACCAATCGTACTTGTACAGTTACAATTTGAACACTTTGTAGGATACGGGGAGGCTTCGATGCCTCCTCTCTACGGAGAAACAATTGCCTCAGCTGTACATTTTGCAAAAACATTTGATTTTTCACCATTTGAAAGTCCGCTTGAAATTATCAAAATTCTGACAGCTGTAGACAACCACGCCTGCGGAAATACAGCTATAAAAGCTGCTATTGATATTGCATTGCACGATCTCATCGGAAAAATGGTAAAAAAACCATTGTATCAATACTTTAATCTTCCAAAAAAAGATTTAAAAACGAGCAAAACAATCGGAATAGATTCTTCTGAAATTATTAAAAAAAGAGTCGAAGAAGCTGCTGAATTTCATTATTTAAAAATAAAATTGGGCGGAGACAACGATGAAGAAATTATTAAAGCTGTTCGAAATGTAACCAACAAACCGTTGTTTATAGACGCAAATCAAGGTTGGACAAATAAAGAACGGGCGTTGGAAAAAATAGATTGGCTTAAAGAAGAGGGCGCTATTTTTATAGAACAACCCATGCCAAGAACAGCTTTTACCGATATGGAATGGTTGCTTTCAAGAAGCTCTTTACCGCTGATAGGAGACGAAGGCGTTCAGCGTTTAGAAGATGTAAAAAAGGCGGAAAATTTTTATCACGGTGTCAACATTAAATTAATGAAATCTACCGGGTTGCAGGAAGCTTTTGCTATGGCAAATTTGGCAAAATCACTGAATTTAAAAATTATGTTAGGTTGCATGTCGGAGACTTCTTGTGCAATTAGTGCAGCTTCACATTTGGGCGCTATGGCAGACTGGATCGATCTTGACGGTAATTTAGCCGTGACCAACGACCCTTTTGTAGGACACAAAGTCAACAATGGATACATAGAACTCAACGACAACTACGGAATTGGACTAATACACCCCAATTGGGAAAAAATTAAAGCGTATGAATAATGTATTTTCATCATTTCTTATCTCGGTTAGCTTGCTGCTTTTTAACAACTGCCGAGAGATAAAATCCCAAATTAAAAATAATGAAAACAGCGAGGTGCAAAATGATACGTTAGACGCGTATTTCACAAAATTGCACAAAGCAAAATTATTTAATGGAGCAGTTGCAATAAAAAGAAAAGGAAAAGTAATTTTTAAAAAAGGATACGGTTTCGCTAATATGGAGAAACAAACCTCCTTTTTACCTTCCACCGCGATGGAAATTGCTTCAGTTTCAAAGCAGTTTACCGCGACAGCAATTTTATTATTACAGCAAGACCATAAATTAAAAATTACAGATCCGATTGCTAACTATTTAGGAACTAGTTTTCCGTATAAAAATATTACTATTCAGCACTTATTAACACACACCTCTGGACTTCCTGATTACGAATCGCATTTTAAAAAAAATTGGGACAGCACAAAAATTGCTTATAATAAAGACATTCTAGATTTTTTTAAAAAGAATCATCCCGCAATTGTAAGTGCTCCGGGTAACAAATATCAGTATTCAAATACCGGTTATATTTTACTAGCAGAAATTGTAAACGCAGCCAGCGGAATTACTTTAGAACAATACTTGCATGAAAAGATTTTTAAACCCATGAAAATGGATCAAACTTTCTTTATAGGAAGAGATAGTATTTGGAATAAAGCAGATTATGCTCCAGCGTACATGATCGATATTCGAAATTGTAATTATGTTGCTCCAGAAACTTTACCTAATAAAAAGTATTATCACTTTTTAAGCGGAAGACTAGGTTCGGGAAGACTATCCTCATCGATAGACGATTTAATTAAATGGGATGACTTTTTGTACAATTCTGAAATTTTAAATTCCGAATCAAAAGAACTTGCTTTTACTACACATCCTCCAACTGCAGAGAAATCAGATTATGGTTTTGGTTGGCATGTTTTATATGACAGCGCAAACGGTAAAACCGTATATCATACCGGAAGCTGGGCAGGAAATTTAACCTATATAAAAAGAACTTTAAATTCTAAAAATTTAGTGGTTTTATTAAATAATTCCAACTCGCCGTACATGAAGGAGATTCGCACTACTTTGGACGGATTTCTCTTAGGTAAAGCATTAGAATTTCCAAGTATAAAAGGGGAGGAATTATTTCAAAATCAAGCATGTTTTTTAGCGCCCGAATCAATCCAAAGTTGGTATAAAGCGAATCAATATGCCAAATGGGATGTTAAAAAACTACGCGTACTACAAAAAGAGTATCTTGCTTTTGGAGAAAACTCTAAAAGCAAATTGCTCCAATTATTAATTAAACAAATAGATAAAGACGCCAAAAAATGATCGAAAAACACGCTCCTTTAATTACTAATGATGCCGTAGTACTTGGGATTTTAATTACTATTTTAGGAATTATTTTTATAACCTCATCCAGTAACAAGCCGTTCTTCAAAAAATTATATACTATTGTTCCTTCCGTTTTGTTGTGTTATTTTTTGCCTGCTTTATTAAATACATTCAATGTAATCTCAGGAGAAACTTCCAATTTATACGCCATTGCTTCACGCTATTTGCTTCCAGCAAGTTTAGTTTTATTGACCTTAAGTATTGATTTTAAAGAGTTAAAAAAACTAGGGAGCAAAGCGGTGATTATGTTTCTAGCTGGTACAGTGGGCGTAATAGTTGGTGGTCCTTTGGCATTTTATATTGTTGTTAGCTTCTTTCCCGATGTTGCTTTTTCTAATGGCGAAGAAGTTTGGAGAGGTTTAACGACCATCGCAGGAAGCTGGATTGGTGGTGGCGCCAATCAGACAGCGATGTTAGAAGTTTTTGGAGCCAGTAAAAGTTTGTTTGCTCAAATGATTGCTGTCGATGTTCTGGTGGCCAATTTATGGATGGGAGTTTTACTTTATTGGTCGCAAAAGCCAGATCGCATAAACAAATGGTTGCGTGCCGACAATGCACCAATTTTAGAACTAGAGAAAAAACTTCAGGAAAAACAATCTGGGAAACAATCTATCGTAACGTCAAAATCGCTAATGATTATATTGATGGTCGCTTTTGGAGTCACGGGATTATCGCATTTTTTATCTGACATTCTAGCACCATTTTTTGCAACCAACTATCCCGAGTTAGAAAAATACTCTTTAACAAATTCCTTTTTCTGGTTAGTTGTTATTGCAACCACAATTGGCGTAGCCTTGTCTTTTACAAAAGCAAGAGAAATTGAATCGTACGGAGCGTCTAAAGTTGGGACCGTTTTTCTTTATATTTTAGTAGCAACTATTGGCACGCACATGGACTTGGCTGCCATATTTGATAATCCTTTACTATTCTTAATTGGAATAATCTGGATTTGCATACACATTATTATTATGATTATTATTGCTCGCATTATTAAAGCACCATTCTTTTACATAGCCGTCGGAAGTCAAGCCAATATTGGTGGCGCTGCCTCCGCTCCTATTGTTGCCGCAGCATTTAGTCCTTTTTTGGCACCGGTTGGCGTGCTATTGGCCGTTTTAGGGTATGCGTTGGGAACGTATGGTGCTTATGTCTGTGGATTGCTTTTGCAGGAAGTGTCTCGCTTACTCACGTAGCGCATTTATATTGTTAGTTAAACGAAAAAGCCTCTCATTTCTGAGAGGCTTTTTTAATAAGCGGTCTGGACGGGACTCGAACCCGCGACCCCATGCGTGACAGGCATGTATTCTAACCAACTGAACTACCAAACCTCGCTTTATGGTGGTGCAAAAATACAACAGAACTTTGATTCTACAAGCATTTAAAGCACTTTTAAATCATTTAAAAACGTTAAATTTTTAACAGTCTGATTTCTATCAAAATACAAAAATAAAAGGTGTGTTTTCATTAAGTCGAAAAAATAAAAAAGGTTATAAATCAAAAAAGCCATCCCTAAAAAGGGAAAGCTTTCCATCGGTTTAACTACTAAACCAGCTACGAGTTACAAATTCGTAGCAAACAACACAACTAATCTTAAATACCGTTAGTGGGCAAAAAAGCCTTTCATTTCTGAAAGGCTTCCCCAATATTGCGGTCTGGACGGGACTCGAACCCGCGACCCCATGCGTGACAGGCATGTATTCTAACCAACTGAACTACCAAACCTCTGCGTTATTGCGGTTGCAAAGATAGTATAGAATTTCATTTCTGCAAGTCTTTTTAGTAAAACTTTTAAATAATAAAATCAACACCTATCCAAAGTTCTGTTTCTCAACCAAATAGGTCGTTATTATTTTTTCAAAATTAGCACCAACGTTCACAGGAACGTACTTAATTTTGTTCTGAGCGCAAGTGAGAGCCAACCGCTTAAAATAACTTTCAGCTTCTTTCTTGTAGGCTTCTTTTATAGTATCTGCAAAAACAGCTACTTCTTCGCCAGTTTCTAGATCAATAAACTTACGCGGTGCATTATCAAAATCGAACTGCAACTCGGTTGTGCCATCAACGACATGAAACAAGACCACTTTGTGCTTGTTGTGTTTTAAATGTTGTAAAGCATTAAAAAGTGCTTCTTCATCTTCTGACTGAAACATATCCGTAAATAAGATAATCATCGAACGACGGTACATTTTCTCGGCAATCTGATGTAAATAGGTAATCGTATCTGTTCGTTTTTGCTTTCGAGAAACTTTCAAAAGTCCTTCGAGCGTACTTAACAACATTCTGTGATGCCGATCTCTGCCTTTTTCGGGCGCGTAATACTCATAACTATCCGAAAACACACTTAGACCAACAGCGTCTCTTTGCTTCTTTAAAATGTTCATTAAAACAGCCGAAGCCAAAACCGAGAAGCCAATTTTACTTTCATAAAAATTTTGATTCGCCTGCAATTCAGGATAATGCATCGAAGACGAGTTGTCTATAATAAGATGACAACGCAAATTAGTCTCTTCTTCGTACCGTTTGGTATACAACCGATCGGTTCTAGCAAATAATTTCCAATCGATATGTCGCGTGCTCTCGCCAGGATTGTAGACTTTATGCTCGGCAAATTCTGCCGAAAAGCCATGAAACGGACTTTTATGCATGCCCGAAATAAAGCCTTCAACCACTTGATTGGCTACAATCTCGAGATGTTGAAAACGAGAAACTTTTTCTAATTGCGATTCAATCTTCATCTCTCAAATGTATTTAAAAAGATTTAAAAACTAAAAGAATGATTGACTTAAACCAACCATGCTGTTTCAACTTGATGTAGTAAAACAAAAAAGGCCTAACTTTCGCTAGACCTTTTTGAATTCTGTACTTTTAGATTACAACAAAGCATCTAAGCTATCAGCATACGTTTGCTTTGGAGCAACTCCAACTTGTTTGCCAACTACTTCTCCTTTATGGAAAACCAATACTGTTGGAATATTACGTACACCGTATTTTGCAGCAAATTCTTGGTTTGCATCAACATCAACTTTACCAATAACAACTTTACCTTCGTATTCGTTACTTAATTCGTCAATGATCGGCCCAACCATTCTACATGGTCCACACCAAGCTGCCCAAAAATCTACCATTACCGGTTTATCTGATTTCAAAACTACTTCGTCAAAAGTAGCATCTGTTATTGCTAATGCCATATCCTTATTTTTTTTAATGTTTAAAACTGTAATTTACTAATTATTTAAATAAATCATATGCAAATTTAAATATTTTATATCAAACACACCCTATCTCCAAATTAGTTTTCACTATAAAAGTATTGCAAAACTCTATACTAAGATTACCTTAAACAAATTCGACTGCTTTTTTAAGGAGCGACTTCCTGCTATTCGCTGTATCTTTTGTGCCGAACACCAGCACAAAAGGATGCCGCTGCTATCAGGGCTAAAAAAAAAAGAGACTGCCGATTGACAATCTCTTTTTTCATTTATTTGGAGGCAAAGTATTATAGACTATATTTCAATCCTAGTGTTAAACCAAGACCAGAAATTCCAACATAAGAGCTTAACTCATCCATTGGTTTAGTATCGTCAAAGCTAGTAGTATTAAAATCATCGTTGTTAGAGCTTCCATTCAAAGATTTTACATAATTACTGTGAATCGCAGCATAAGAAGCCTCTCTAAAAGTAGTAGTAGTATTCAATTTATCTACACCATTCTCTGTATAAACTTCCGTTTCTTTTGTCTTACCATGAACAGTGAAGTTACGGTACTCCAATTCAGCAAAAGCAGAAATGTTTTTACCCAGCTTATACGAAGTTCCTAATGCTGCCATAAATCCTACAGTAGGATTCGGCTTAACTACATCTTTCGAATATGCATCAGTATTTGCAACTTGATTTGCACCTACAAATGTTGAATAAGCCCTATCAGTTTTGATAGTTAAATCGCCATGAACAGGTACAATTACACCAACTTTTGTGTAGGGTTCAAATCCGTTAGCTTCTCCTAAGAAAAGCACTAAAGAAGGAGCTAAATCAAAAGCTCTAATTTGACCTTCAGCATCAAAATTTAAATAGGTTGCTGCGGTAGTCGTCGGATTGTAGGCAATCAATCTATTTGTAGTTTGAGCCATTGTTTTGCTAGCGCTTGAGTAATAGTTGATCCCCATCTCTACTCCTAAACGAGTATTAAATCGGTAACCAGCAGTTAAACCTGTTCTAAAACCTTCTCCAAAAGATCCTGTAACACTTTCTCTTGATGCTAATTTATTAGCTCCAGGTCCACCAACATAAACATCTCTATTTGGAAGCTGTCCACCAACAACTGGAAATTCCGTTGAAGCAGTTTGCATAAAGTATGATCCACCAAGTTTAAAATACCAGCTTTCATTCTTCTGTGCATCATCAGATTGTGCGACCATTGACATAGAACACGCAAATAATCCAGCTATTAATAATTTCTTTTTCATAATGTTATTGATTGTTAAGTTCATACAAACATAAATAAATAAAAACAATGTTATAAGAGTTAAAAAAACGTTTTCGTAACAATTACCAATAAAAAGACTACTTCCGTTAAAACTATGCGTGCATACTATATTTTTTAACTAAAAAAATAATTATTTTATAAAATTTTAACTTTTGCAGAGAGTCTGTTTACCCATAATAGCACAAACACTCCTTTAAATTAACAAGAAATATACAATAGTACGTATATCACTTACGCTACGAAAGACTTCCTATTCCTCGACATAGATAGTCTTCGAGAGACAGAAGTAAGTTAAAAATAAAATTAAAATATCTTATGGCTACCCAATTGGCCAAATTGACCTGAAAATGCGAGAACCGCTCTAGCTACTAATCACCACTAAAACAGAAAAGCCATAACACTAAACTGTTATGGCTTCTATTTATTTATATAATAACGTATTCTAACTGCTGCACTTAATTCAATTTAAAATTAATTTGCATTTTCTCTAATTCTATCAGTAATTCCGTCGAAATTTTCACTTTCAATTTACGACTTGGCATCGTTAATTTGGTTACTACATTAATTTCTTCGACTTCAGTTAACTGAGCAACTTTGGTTTGCGCCAAAGTATCGCTGTCTTCGTTTTCATCTTCAAAAACTTCTTGTTCTTCTTCGGAATATTCAGTTGTAGTTTCCACTAACTTCTTAATTTTTTCCAGTTCCATGATTTCAAAAGTCACGGTATTATCACCCTTATATTCTGAAAACAAACGATTCAAATGATGAATAAAATCGGCATCTAAATCTTTAATATTTAATAAGAGCACCAGCTTTTTAGCAAAATTTTCTAATACATCTTGCAGCTGTTTTACCTCAGTAAACTGAATTCTAGGATCGGATTTTTTACCTGTATCTTGATTGGTCCAACCTTCTTTAACCAGAACTTTTATAAATGTAAAATTATTTTGGATCAAGAAATGTCTGAATTTCAAATATTCTTCGCCAAAAATTCTAAATTCAAAACTTTCATCATAACCTTCTAAGTTGAACATAGCCCAGCCTTTTCCGTTCTTCGCGACACGATGTTGTACGTTGTTTATAATTCCTGCAAAAGTGAGCGATTTGGTCACATATTGTTCCAAATTCCTCAAAGCCTCCAGCCTTGCATTGCAGAAATATTTCATTTCAAATCTAAAATCATCCAAAGGGTGACCAGAAATATAAATACCAACAACCTCTTTTTCTTTGGCTAGTTTTTCCATCGTGCTCCAATCCTCGCAAGGCGGAACCACAGGCTCGGCAATTTGCACATCGCTACTTTCTCCGAACAAACTTACTTGTGCTGAATTTTCATTCTCTTGGTATTTGACGCCGTATCGAATTGCTTTTTCATAAAAAGTAACACCATCGCCTTCATCATGAAAATATTGTGCTCTTGTAGTTCCAACAAAAGCATCAAAACCGCCTGCTAGAGCCAAGTTTTCTATTGCTTTTTTATTAGCAGCACGCAAATCAATGCGTTTGGCCAGATCAAAAATCGATTTGTATTTTACCTCTTTTCTGGTATCGACAATTGTTTTTACCGCATTAGCTCCTACTCCTTTAATCGCTCCCATTCCGAAACGAACTGCATAATCATCATTTACTGTAAATTTATAAAAAGACTCATTTACGCAAGGACCTAAAACTTGTAAGCCCATGCGCTTGCATTCTTCCATAAAAAACGAAACTTGCTTGATATCGTTCATATTATTACTAAGCACTGCCGCCATATATTCAGCAGGATAATGGGCTTTTAAATAAGCGGTTTGGTAAGCAATCCAAGCGTAGCAAGTCGAGTGTGATTTATTAAATGCATAACTCGCAAAAGCCTCCCAGTCTTTCCAGATTTTTTCTAAAATTTTCGCATCATGTCCTTTTTCGACAGCTTGAGCTACAAACTTAGGCTTCATTTTATCCAAAACTTCCTTCTGCTTTTTACCCATTGCTTTACGCAAAACGTCGGCATCCCCTTTTGAAAATCCAGCCAAAGATTGTGACAAGAGCATTACTTGCTCTTGGTAAACCGTAATTCCGTAAGTCTCGCCCAAGTATTCTTCGCAAGCATCTAAATCGTATTTTATTTCTTCTTCGCCATTTTTTCTTCGAACGAAAGAAGGAATATATTCAATTGGTCCTGGACGATACAAAGCATTCATTGCAATTAAATCTCCAAAAACCGTAGGTTTAAGATCCTTCATGTATTTCTGCATTCCGGGTGATTCGTATTGAAAAATACCAACCGTTTCTCCTCTCTGGAACAACTCATAGGTTTCTGCATCATCGATAGGAAATGCATCGGGATCCAGCTGAATTCCAGTTCTATATTTGACCAACTTAACCGTATCTTTTATCAATGTAAGGGTTTTCAAACCCAAAAAGTCCATTTTTAACAATCCAGCACTTTCTGCAACCGAGTTGTCAAATTGAGTTACATATAGCGCTGAATCTTTGGCAGTAGTTACTGGTACAAAATCGGTAATGTCTGAAGGTGTAATAATCACACCACAAGCGTGAATTCCCGTGTTTCGCATCGAACCTTCAAGAATTTTTGCTTGCTGAATGGTTTCTCCTGCCAAACCATCTTCATTGGCGATGGCAATTAATTCCTTTATATTATCAAATTCGTCCGAACGGAGCGCTTTTTTAACATCTTCTTCTTTCTCCGAAATAAAGCGGGCCAAATTCCATTTGGACGGCATCATTGGCGGAATCAATTTGGCAATTCTATCGGCTTCAAATAAAGGTAAATCTAAGACACGAGCTGTATCACGAATAGCAGACTTCGTTGCCATTTTACCATAAGTGATAATTTGAGCCACCTGATTGGCTCCGTATTTATTAATCACATAATCCATCACGCGACCCCTACCTTCATCATCAAAGTCGATATCAATATCGGGCATTGACACACGATCGGGATTTAAGAAACGCTCAAAAAGCAAATCATATTTAATTGGGTCGATATTGGTAATCTTTAAACAGTAAGCAACCGCAGAACCTGCAGCAGATCCACGACCAGGTCCAACAGAAACATCCATTTCTCGCGCTTTGGCAATAAAATCCTGAACGATCAAAAAGTAACCTGGATAACCTGAATTTGAAATCGTCAGTAATTCAAAATCCAAACGTTCTTGAATCGCCTCGGAAATTTCACCGTATCTTTTTTCGGCTCCTACCATCGTAAGATGCCTTAAATAAGCATTTTCTCCACGAACGCCATTATCCTTTTCGTCCTCGGGATTTACAAATTCTGCTGGAATGTCATATTTGGGAAGCAAGACATCACGATACAGCGAATATATTTCGACTTTATCTACTATTTCCTGAATGTTTATAATTGCATCTGGCAAATCCGAAAAGATCTTTTTCATCTCTTCTTCCGACTTGTAGTAGTATTCTTGATTCGGCAATCCATAACGGTAACCGCGACCGCGGCCAATTGGTGTAGCTTGTTTTTCTCCATCTTTTACGCACAACAAAATATCGTGCGCATTGGCATCTTCTTTATTTAAATAGAAAGTATTATTGGTTGCAATCAGTTTGACATTGTGCTTTTGTGAAAACTCAATCAAGGTTTTGTTGACGCGATTTTCATCTTCTTGATTGTGGCGCATAATTTCAAGATAAAAATCTGCCCCAAATTGCTCTTTCCACCAAATCAAAGCTTCTTCGGCTTGGATTTCACCGATGTTTAGAATTTTACTTGGAATTTCACCGTATAAATTTCCCGAAAGAACCATGATGTCTTCCTTGTATTTTTCGACAACCGTTCGGTCGATTCGAGGCACATAATAAAAGCCACTTACGTACGCGATCGAAGCCATTTTGGCTAAGTTATGATAGCCTTTTTTATTTTTTGCCAACAAAACAACCTGATAGCCGTTGTCTTTTTTGGTTTTATCTAAATGATTTTCACATATATTAAATTCACAACCTACTATTGGTTTTATTTCGGTTTCTGTAGGTTCTTCGCCTGCTTCTACCAATGTTTTATTTTTGGAAGCCGATGCTTTATTGTGATTCATTACGGAACTCACAAAGTGGAAGGCACCCATCATGTTCCCAGTATCCGTCATGGCGACTGCCGGAAGATTGTCTTTGGCCGTTGCGGCAACTAGTTTAGGAATGGCAATAGTGGATTGCAGTACCGAAAACTGAGTGTGGTTGTGTAAATGAGCAAACTTTGCTGCATGCAGATCTTGCTTTTCTGAATCAGAAATAACCGTTTCCGTCGCAACCGAATCTAATGCTTTTAACTGCGCTCTAATTTTATCAGAAGCAGCTTTAAGATTGATGTGTTTCAGGCCGATTAACCGAATTTCTTTTGGATTTTTATTCTGAAAAGTCTCAAAATAATTAGCCGGAACATCCAATTCTTCCTTGGTAAAAACCTCTCTACGAATTAGTTCGAAAAAACAACGTGTTGTTGCCTCGACATCGGCAGTTGCGTTGTGCGCTTCAGAAAAAGGAACGTTAAATAAATATTCGTGCAATTCGGTCAATGTCGGCAATTTGAATCTTCCGCCTCGACCTCCTGGTAATTTTAACAATGAAGCTGTCACTTCTGTACAAGTGTCCAAAACAGGCATCGAACTCATAGGCGAATTCACACCCATACGATACAATTCGGCACCCATAATATTGACGTCAAAACCCAAATTCTGACCTACTATAAACTTAGATTTACTTAAAGCGATATTGAATTTCTCTAAAACTTCTGTCAAAGAAATTCCATCTTTCTGTGCTAACTCAGTCGAAATTCCGTGAATGCGCTCAGCATCGTACGGAATATTAAATCCATCCGGTTTTACCAAATAATCTTGGTGCTCAATAAGATTTCCCATCTCATCATGCAACTGCCAAGCAATTTGTATGCAACGCGGCCAATTGCTAGAATCGGTTATTGGCGCGTTCCAGTTCTTAGGTAATCCAGTAGTTTCAGTATCGAATATTAGGTACATAATTGCAAATGAGGTAATTGTGATTTGTATAAAACACAAAAAATGAATAGCAAATTTAGCGATTTTTTTCTGCCAATGGAAATGAAAAGCAAATGGTTTTTAACTATTATACCTGATAATACGCTTTCATAAATCGTATTATTTTATGAAAATTTCAATAAATTAAAATTAAAATAATCGCGTTTAAAATCTAAAAAAACCTTTAATTTAATATCAGAATGAATGTATAATCAAAACAATCTCCTTCAATTATTATTTTTTAACTACCTTAGAAATGCGATAAAGAAAACACTCAATACAACATCACTTTCGTGAACCGTAAACTTAAAAAATGACTGTCAATTTAAATAAAAACTTAAGAATCTATTACAACAAGATAACGGAAAGTATTGCATTTTATCCCGCCGTAATTGCGATCGTATTCTTATTTTTATCTTGGATGATGTTAGAACTTGATTTTTCGTCTTTTGGAAAAGAAATTAAATCCAATATCAAATGGCTGAGTTTAAAAGACGCCAGCACTGCGAGATCTATAATTTCAACAATTGCTGCTGCCATTATATCATTGACTGTGTTTAGTTTCTCGATGGTGATGATCGTGCTCAATCAAGCCGCTTCACAAATGAGCAATCGGGTACTAAATAGTATGATTGGAAACCGCTTTCAGCAAACCGTTTTGGGTTTTTATATTGGCACAATTGTGTATGCTCTTTTTTTATTAAGTACTATTAGAGACATTACTTCCGGTATTTATGTGCCTGCGCTGAGCATTTACTTGCTTATACTTTTGACGGTAATAGACATTTTCCTTTTTATTTATTTTCTAGATTATGTCACCCAAACTGTAAAATACGAAACTGTAATTGATCGTGTTCAGAAAAAAACAATGCAAAACATGCAGGAGAAATGCATTTCAAATGAAGAAGAAAAGATCTCTTGGAACGACTTACCTTATGTCGAGATAAAAGCCGAACGGTCTGATTATTTTCAGGGTTTTAATGAAAAGAAAATACTCGAAATTGCTACAAAGCATAATTTATATCTTAGTTTCTTACATCAGAGAAGTACCTATTTACTGAAAGGAATTGTCTTGTTGCGCCTTTACAGTAAAAATGCAATTGATAAAGAAGTTCTTCTTGAAATTGCAGCTGCAAACGATTTTTATGACGGCCAGCCCATTGACAGAAACGCCGATTATGGCTTCAAACAATTGTCAGAAATTGCAATTAAAGCGCTAAGTCCCGGAATTAATGATCCAGGAACTGCAGTTATTGCGCTGCATTCTTTATCTGATTTACTGTCATTTAGATTGTACCATACTAATTCTGAATTTTTAACTGACGCGAACGATATTGCCAGAATATATATTCCTTCTTCTTCCTTTACCGAATTAGTAGAAAACTGTATTTATCCGATTTGGAGGTATGGTAAAAAAGACCAATACATTCAGGCTGAAATGAAAAATAGCATTCAGCAACTGCTCGCTGTAGATTATAAAAATAAATATTCTCAACTGTTCGATCATCTGAATAACATCATTCAAAAAGAAATAAACGAGGGAATACTATAAGACAACCCTACAATTACAAAAAACTGGCGCCTTATTTCTTTAAAAAACTCTATTTCAATTTATTTGAACGTCGTAGTATTGCCTTCTCAAAAATTCACATTTTAGGTCGTTTATTTTCTTGGCAATAAACGTAAGTCCAATGCGAAAACTGGATAAGATCCAATACATATATAAGATCACACATCGCTTTTCTGATTCAAGTAACAAAACACAACCTATGACAACTCCTTGTTTTATAGTGTTATAACATCAAATTCAACAAATAACAAAAATGGTTTTTACTTTAATTTAAACTGTTTAAGCTACAAACACACTCCTTGCACTTTAACTATTAGCACACTGTAAACAAACAAGTAACTTTTTGCCTTTTAAAAAACCCAAAAGCTTGGGTATCGTATAAATCGAAATATCGAAATTGACCACACTACATCTTTTTTTTACTTTTGAACTTCGATTATAATGACACCAATAGCACTGTGATTATAACAATTACAATTATAAAAATAAAAAAAATGAGTAAGACATTATTTGACAAAGTATGGGATTCACATGTTGTGCGTAAAATTGAGGATGGACCAGATGTGTTTTTTATTGATCGTCATTTCATTCACGAAGTTACTAGTCCAGTTGCATTTTTAGGATTAAAAACTAGAGGAATTACGGTTTTATATCCAGAACGTACTTTTGCTACTGCAGACCACAATACGCCTACTATCAACCAACATTTACCAGTTGAAGATCCTTTATCTGCCAAGCAATTAAAAGCTTTGGAAGACAATGCGAACGAATACGGAATTTCGCACTGGGGATTAGGACACAAAAAGAATGGAATTGTACACGTGGTAGGTCCTGAAAACGGAATTACTTTGCCAGGTGCAACTATTGTTTGTGGCGATTCGCATACTTCTACTCATGGTGCTTTTGGAGCTATTGCTTTCGGAATTGGTACTTCAGAGGTGGAAATGGTTTTGTCTACACAATGTATTATGCAGCCAAAACCTAAAAAAATGCGCATCAACGTAAATGGTACTTTAAGTAAAGGTGTAGGTCCAAAAGATGTTGCTCTTTATATTATAGCTCAATTGACTACTTCTGGTGGTACGGGATATTTTGCGGAATATGCTGGTGATGTTTTTGAAAACATGTCAATGGAAGGCCGTATGACAGTTTGTAATTTAAGTATCGAAATGGGTGCGCGTGGTGGAATGATTGCGCCAGATCAAAAAACTTTTGATTTCTTAGAAGGAAGGTTATATGCCCCAAAAGGTGACGATTGGACAAAAGCAGTTGCGTATTGGAAAACATTAAAAACTGACGCTGACGCAATTTTTGATACTGAGTTAAATATCGATGCAGCAGACATCGAACCAATGATTACTTATGGTACGAACCCAGGAATGGGAATTGGTATCTCAAAAAATATTCCAACTGCCAATCAAGTGCAAGGTGGAGCAGAAACATACAAAAAATCTTTGGCTTACATGGGCTTCAACGAAGATGATGTGATGATTGGAAAACCAATTGATTATGTTTTCTTAGGAAGTTGTACCAACGGACGTATTGAAGACTTTAGAGCTTTTACTGAAATCGTAAAAGGTCGCAAAAAAGCTGATAATGTTACGGCTTGGTTAGTTCCGGGTTCTCACGTGGTCGAGGCACAAATTAAGGAAGAAGGTCTTTTAGACATCTTAACTGAAGCTGGTTTTGTATTGCGTCAACCAGGATGTTCGGCTTGTTTAGCTATGAACGATGATAAAGTTCCAGCTGGAAAATATGCGGTAAGTACGTCAAACAGAAACTTCGAAGGTCGTCAAGGTCCAGGTTCTAGAACATTATTAGCGTCTCCAATTATGGCAGCAGCAGCGGCAGTTACTGGAAAGTTGACTGATCCAAGGGAGCTTTTCTAGAAATCGACCGCAAAGACACAAAGACGCTAGATGGAAAAAGAACAATACGAAGCAATTATAAAGCAAATTTTTCTCGCAAGTTTAGAAGTCCATAAAATAATGGGACCAGGATTATTGGAATCTGTTTATGAGGTGTGTCTTTTAAAAGAACTACAATTAAGAAATATAGTTGTAGTAAATCAAGTTTGTGTTCCCCTAAAGTTTAAAGGCTTTGACCTTTTTAAAGATTACAAAATTGATATTCTTGTTGAAAACGAAATAATAATTGAATTAAAAGCGGTCGAAGTTTTATTACCAGTCCACGAAGCTCAAATTATTTCTTACCTAAAACTAGCAAACAAAAAAATAGGATTGCTGATTAATTTTAATGTTCCAGTGATCAAAAGTGGATTCAGAAGATTTGTAAATAATTATTAAAGATTGACCGCAAAAGTCGCTATGACGCAGAAATAAATTAAAAATTGCGCTTTTGTGGTCTTCAATTCAAAAAAATAAAATAATAAAGCATTTGCGCCCTTGCGCCCTTGCGGTAAAACAAAAAAAATGGCATACGATAAATTTAATATTCTTACTAGTAGCGCAGTGCCGTTACCAATAGAAAACGTAGATACCGATCAAATTATTCCTGCTCGTTTCTTAAAAGCTACTACCCGCGAAGGATTTGGTGACAATTTATTTAGAGACTGGCGCTACAATGGTGACAATACTCCAAAAGCAGATTTCGTTTTAAACGACCCAACTTATTCGGGCAAAATCTTGGTTGGAGGAAAAAACTTCGGCTCTGGTTCTTCTCGTGAGCATGCTGCTTGGGCAGTTTACGATTACGGATTTAGAGCAGTCGTTTCAAGCTTCTTTGCTGATATTTTTAAAGGAAACTGTTTGAATATTGGTGTTTTACCCGTTCAAATTAGCCCAGAATTTGCTGACGTAATCTTTAAAGCTATCGAAGCAGATCCAAAAACGGAACTAGAAATTAATCTTTCTGAGCAAACGATTACTTTATTGGCAACGGGTCAAAATGAATCCTTTGACATCAATGGCTATAAAAAGAATAACATGCTAAACGGCTTTGACGATATCGACTATTTGCAAAATATAAAGTCTGACATCATCGAATTTGCGGAAAAGCAATTGATATAATTGCAGTAAACAACACACTAAACCGACTTTTATGGTTTTAAAATAGATTTTTTAAAACCGTAAAAGTCAATCACTAATTACCAAAATTAAGTATTTGGGCGTGACCCAGTTGGCAAAGTAGGCTATCAATTGTTGGTGCTATTTGCCTACTTTGTCAACGGCGTCGGGCTTTCACCGCTACAAGGTAGCCTGGCTCTATCCCTCACGCAAAACAGTGCACGGAATTCCATTTTGGAGCACAAAACAAACTAAAGTGCACGATCTAGCCCCGATAGCAGCGGCATCCTTTTGTTCCGACTTTTTTCGGGACAAAAGATACAGCGGATAGCGGGATTAGCTCCTACTAATTGACTGACTTAAAAAGAGCTTAAAGCTAAAAAGATGAGAAAAATTGAAATAATGGACACTACACTTCGAGATGGAGAACAAACATCAGGAGTCTCTTTTTCTGCTACAGAAAAACTAACTATTGCCCAATTATTATTAGAAGAACTCAATATTGACCGCATCGAAATCGCATCGGCGCGTGTAAGTGAAGGCGAATTTCAAGGCGTAAAAGGCATCATGTCTTGGGCCGAAGAAAAAGGATACAGCAACCGAATTGAAGTGTTGACTTTTGTAGACAACGGACTTTCGATTGAATGGATGAAAAAAACAGGAGCTAAAGTTCAAAATTTGCTCACCAAAGGTTCACTAAATCACTTAACGCATCAGCTCAAAAAAACACCCGAACAACATTTTTCTGAAATTGCACAAACAATTGCATTAGCGAAAGAAAACAACATTGAAACGAATGTATACCTAGAAGATTGGAGCAATGGTATGCGAAATTCTCCCGAGTACGTTTTTCAATACTTGGATTTTTTAACGAAACAACCCGTTAAACGAATTTTACTTCCCGACACGCTTGGTATCTTAGTTCCGTCGCAAACTTTTGAGTTTATTTCTCAAATTACATCGAAATACCCTACTATTCATTTTGATTTCCACGCACATAACGACTATGATTTAAGCATTGCCAACGTTATGGAAGCAGTAAAAGCCGGGATTAGTGGTTTGCACGTTACGGTAAACGGAATGGGCGAACGCGCCGGGAATGCACCGTTAGAAAGTACAGTGGCGGTAATTAACGATTACTTACCAGAGGTTAGCATCAATATCAAAGAAACAGCTTTGTATTCGGTTAGTAAGCTGGTAGAAACATTTACTGGTTATCGAATTCCAGCCAACAAGCCAATTGTAGGAGACAATGTTTTTACGCAAACTGCCGGAATTCATGCCGACGGTGACAATAAAAACAACTTGTATTTTAGCGATTTGCTACCCGAACGTTTTGGAAGAAAGCGCAAATATGCACTCGGAAAAACCTCTGGAAAAGCCAATATCGAGAAAAATTTACAAGAATTAGGCTTGCAATTGAATCCTGAAGATTTAAAATTAGTGACCCAACGTATTATCGAATTGGGAGACAAAAAAGAAACGGTAACCAAAGAAGATTTACCTTATATTATTTCGGATGTTTTGGACAGCCAAACTTACCAGGAAAGAATTATTGTGGAGTCTTACATGTTGTCTCACTCAAAAGGAATGCGTCCTTCGACTACTTTATGTTTAAAAATGGACGGAGAGAGCATCGAAGAACACGCCCAAGGCGACGGCCAATTTGATGCGTTTATGAATGCACTTACCAAAATCTACAAAAGCAAAGGCTTAACTTTACCCAAATTAATAGATTATGCTGTGCGCATTCCGCCAGGAAGTAGTTCGGATGCTTTGTGTGAAACTATTATTACATGGACGCACAATGAGAAAGAATTCAAAACCCGCGGATTAGATTCAGACCAAACCGTTGCAGCAATTGTTGCGACACAGAAAATGTTAAATGTAATTAATTAGAAAAGATTACTGGGTTGCTAAGTAAAAACTTAGAATATTAGAAACTATAAATAACTTTATATATAAAATAATGAAACTAAATATTGCTCTTTTAGCCGGAGACGGAATCGGACCAGAAGTTATCAATGAAGCTGTTAAAGTTTCAGATGCTATTGCAAAAAAATTCAACCATGAAATTACTTGGACACCTGCGCTTACTGGAGCATGTGCTATTGATGCTGTTGGAGTGCCTTATCCAGACGAAACCCATGAAATCTGTATGGCTGCCGACGCTGTTTTGTTTGGAGCAATTGGTCACCCAAAGTACGATAACGATCCTTCTGCACCTGTTCGCCCAGAGCAAGGACTATTATTAATGCGTAAAAAATTAGGTCTTTTTGCCAATGTAAGACCAACTTTCACTTTCCCGTCGCTAATTGACAACTCTCCTTTAAAAAGAGAACGCATTGAAGGAACTGACTTGGTTTTCTTAAGAGAATTAACTGGTGGAATCTACTTTGGAGAAAAAGGAAGAAGAGATGGTGGAGAAACTGCTTTCGACAATTGCGTATATACAAGAGCTGAAGTACAAAGACTTGCCAAAAAAGGTTTTGAATTAGCAATGACGCGTTCTAAAAAACTATGTTGTGTTGACAAAGCAAACGTGCTAGAAACATCACGTTTGTGGAGAGAAACGGTTCAGGCAATGGAAAAAGATTATCCTGAAGTTACAGTTTCTTATGAATTTGTTGACGCCGTAGCAATGCGATTGGTTCAATGGCCAAATACGTACGATGTTTTAATTACAGAAAACTTATTTGGAGATATTTTAACGGATGAAGCTTCGGTAATTTCAGGATCAATGGGATTAATGCCGTCAGCTTCTGTTGGAGAACACACTTCATTATACGAGCCAATTCACGGTTCTTACCCACAAGCAACTGGTTTAAATATTGCTAATCCGTTAGCCACAATTTTATCAGCAGCCATGATGTTTGAGGATGCTTTCGGTTTAACTGAAGAAGCTGCCGCAATTCGTGCTGTAGTAAATAAATCTTTAGAAGCTGGTTTCGTTACTGAAGATCTAGCTACAAAAGGAGCTACTGCTTACAAAACTAGCGAAGTTGGAGATTGGTTAGTTGCCAACCTATAAAAAAAAAAGAAAACTTACTTTGAACCTCTCCTTTGGAGAGGACGAAAAGTGATGAAACAAAAAAGGCGTCAATTTACATTGACGCCTTTTATATATTTTAGAAAAAAATATTAATATCCTCCTCTGTTACCACCACGGTCATTTCCACCACGGCTGTTTCCTCCACCATAACCACCGCGTGAATCTCCACCACGACTGTTATTGTTAAAGCTTCTTCTTTCGCCTTCTGGTTTCGGTTCAGATTTATTAACCACAATTGCACGTCCTTGAACAGTAGCACCGTTCAATTCGTCGATTGCTTTTTGAGCTTCGTCATCATTAGACATTTCAACAAAACCAAATCCTTTACTTCTTCCAGTAAATTTATCAGTAATAATCTTAACTGAATCAACTGCTCCGTAAGCCTCGAAAGACTCTCTTAAATCTGCTTCCTCAATACTGAATGGAAGGCTTCCAACAAAAATGTTCATATGTACTTATTTATAATAATAGAACAAATGTAATCTTATTTTTTCTGTAATCTACTATATATTAGATTATTTATGTTTTTATTATCACTTTAAAACCAAAAGCACTTGTGTAGCGTCCAAAGTTAAAAATCAAACCCTCAATTCTGATTATCAGCAGCTTTGGATATTGGAACTTTATAGAAAACACCTTCTGTGAACTGTAAATAAACCGCTTTTGCTTCTTCTGGTACGTCAATATTCTGCGCTAAAGCGTAGAATATAAAAGTTCCCGAAATCGTTTGCTGCACCAAGTCATAATTAGTAATCACAATTTTACCACTTGCCAAAGCCGCTGCAGTGGTGTAAAACATCTCTTTTTCTTTTTCAGAAGTACTAAACTCCGCAAAAACGGCAGCACCTTCTCCTAAAACATAAGTCCCCAATTCAATTGAGTTTAAATTCAATTGCATTTTTTCATATCCTAAAGATCCCTCTATTACAAGTTCTTCACTGTCATTTAAAGTTGCATTAAAATTGGTGGCGCGCCAAAACTGCTTGTCTTTTAAACCTTGAAAAGCGGGATTATTAAATTTAATATTTTGTTCGCAGGAGGCAAGCAAGAAGAGAAGCGTAACGGTTAACAAATATTTTTTCATGCTTGTATTTTTATTCTATTCATTAACGAACTATAAATATCCTCCTTTATTGCAAGCTGCTTTCACAATTTTAAGGAAGTTATGCTTTATAAATTACTACGTATTCCCTCAGCAAAACTAGAACTTTTACTGAAAAACGAAAGAATAGATAGTCTTAAATAAAACTCAAATATTTTAAAAGAGCAAACTAACTATCAATTCAGAATTAAATTATATCTTTGCACCCTTAATTAACAGAGGTCGAGTACCTCAAAATTTAATCATAAGATTATGTCAGTAAAAATTAGATTACAAAGACACGGTAAAAAAGGAAAACCTTTTTACTGGGTTGTAGCAGCTGATGCTCGCTCAAAAAGAGATGGTAAATACTTAGAGAAAATCGGTACTTACAATCCAAACACAAATCCTGCAACTATCGATTTAGATCTTGATAGCGCAGTAAAATGGTTGCACAATGGTGCACAACCTACTGATACAGCTAAGGCTATTCTTTCTTACAAAGGTGCTTTATTGAAACACCACCTTGATGGAGGAGTTCGTAAAGGTGCTTTAACTCAAGAACAAGCTGAAGCAAAATTAGCTACTTGGTTAGAATCTAAAACTGGTAAAGTAGATGCTAAGAAAGACGGTTTAACAAAAGCGCAAGCTGATGCTAAAGCTAAAGCTTTTAAAGCAGAACAAGATGTAAATGCAAAACGTATCGCTGCTGCTGCTCAAGCTGACGCAGATGCTATTGCTGCTGCAACTCCTGCAGAGGAAGTTGCTGAAGTTGAAGCTGAAGAAGCTCCAGCTGCTGAAGAAAATAACGAAGAAAAAGAAGCATAATTTTAAAAGCGGCTATGCGTAAAGAAGATTGTTTCTATTTAGGTAAAATCGCTAAAAAATTTAGTTTCAAAGGGGAAGTTCTAATCTATTTAGACACAGACGAACCAGAGTTATACGAAAACTTGGAATCAGTGTTTGTTGAATGCAACAAACACTTGGTTCCTTTTTTTATTGAAAATAGCTCATTACATAAAAACGATTTTTTACGCGTTCGCTTTGAAGATCTAACTACCGAAGAAGAAGCCGATGGCTTACTGAACAACGCTGTTTATCTTCCATTAACTACGTTACCCAAACTTACTGGTAACAAATTTTATTTTCACGAAGTTATTGACTTTGAAATCGAAGATCAACGTCTTGGTGTTTTTGGTAAAATTGTGGGCGTTAATGATACTTCTGCACAACCTTTATTTGAGGTTTTGAATGGTGAAGTTGAAATTTTAATTCCGATGATTGACCAGTTCTTAGTAAAAATTGATCGTGAAAACAAAAAAGTAATCATGAACCTTCCGGAAGGATTGGTTGAGATGTACTTATAACTATTATCAATTTATAATTGTTAATTATAAATTATCTTCCACATGTTTCAATTCAAACAATTTAGCATTCAGCAAGATAAAACTGCCATGAAGGTAGGGACTGATGGCGTTTTACTGGGCTCTTGGGCGCCAACTAATAACGTTACTTTTTCTGTTTTAGACATTGGAACAGGAACCGGTTTAATTGCCTTGATGCTCGCACAACGTTGCAACGCGCAACAAATCGATGCCTTAGAAATTGACGAAGAAGCTTATGAACAATGTGTCGATAATTTTGAAAATTCTCCTTGGGCAGATCGTCTATTTTGCTTTCATGCTGGTTTAGATGAGTTCATGGAAGAACCAGAAGACGAATATGATTTAATTGTTTCCAATCCACCTTTTTATTCTGAAGATTTTAAAACTACTGATGAGAAGCGGGATTTAGCTCGTTTCGAAGACGCATTACCTTTTGAAGATTTAATTGAAGCTGCCGATTTATTATTATCCGAAAACGGAATATTTGCAGTTATCATTCCTTTTAAAGAAGAACAACGTTTTATAGCTCTTGCATTTCAGTTTGAATTATATCCCACAAAAATCACTAGAGTAAGAGGAACTTCCAAATCTGAAATTAAACGAAGTTTATTGGCATTTAGCCGCATAGAAAAATCAAATTATCCTCTAGATGAATTGGTTATAGAAATCACAAGGCACAATTACACTCCTGAATATATTGAATTGACTAAAGATTTTTATTTAAAGATGTAAATCGTCTTTAGGTATAAAATTCAAATCTAATAATGTTATTTTATAACAATCAAACTGTCTTTTGTTGTATTAATTCTCTAAATTTACTTTTAGAAAACTAACAATCATGAAACCAGACCTATTTCAAGCTCCCGATTATTATAACCTTGACGATTTACTTACCGAAGAAAATAAATTGGTTCGCGACTCCACACGTTCTTGGGTAAAGAGAGAAGTTTCTCCCATTATCGAAGAATTTGCTCAAAAAGCAGAATTTCCTAAACAAATTATTAAAGGTTTAGGTGAAATTGGTGGATTTGGCCCTTATATTCCGCAAGAATACGGAGGCGCTGGACTGGATCAAATTTCCTATGGTTTAATTATGCAAGAAATCGAACGCGGAGATTCTGGTATTCGCTCTACTGCATCTGTACAGTCTTCTTTAGTAATGTATCCAATTTGGAAGTACGGCAACGAAGAGCAACGAAAAAAATATTTACCTAAATTGGCAACCGGTGAACTAATCGGCTGTTTTGGATTGACCGAACCTAATTATGGTTCTGATCCTGGCAGCATGCTTACTAATTTTAAAGATGCGGGAACACATTTTGTTTTAAATGGTGCAAAAATGTGGATTTCTAACGCTCCATTTGCTGATATTGCTGTAGTTTGGGCAAAAGATGAATCGGGTAGAATTCATGGTTTAATTGTCGAACGTGGAATGGAAGGTTTCACCACGCCAGAAACGCACAACAAATGGTCGCTTCGTGCGTCATCCACAGGAGAGTTGATTTTTGATAATGTAAAAATTCCAAAAGAAAATATATTGCCGAATAAATCGGGACTTGGCGCACCGCTCGGCTGCTTGGATTCAGCAAGATACGGAATTGCTTGGGGAGCGATTGGAGCAGCAATGGATTGCTACGATACGGCTTTGCGCTATGCCAAAGAGCGAATTCAATTTGACAAACCAATTGCGGGTACCCAATTGCAGCAGAAAAAGTTGGCCGAAATGATTACTGAAATCACCAAAGCACAACTGCTTACTTGGAGATTAGGCGTATTAAAAAACGAAAATCGAGCAACAACAGCACAAATTTCAATGGCAAAAAGGAACAATGTTAACATGGCAATTCAAATTGCAAGAGAAGCGCGACAGATTTTAGGTGCGATGGGAATTATTGGAGACTACTCCATCATGCGACACATGATGAATTTAGAAAGCGTAATTACGTATGAAGGAACACATGACATTCATTTACTAATTACAGGGATGGATATTACCGGAATTCCAGCCTTTAAGTAGCAACTATACCATCATATAAAAATTCGATACTAAAAGCTTCTCCAAAATGAGAAGCTTTTTTATATTTACAAAAAACCCAACCTATGAATATTGAAGCCATAAACAACAGCATTCAGACTCAAAAAGCACTTTTAGAAAGCCACAGCGCATTTGGCAAAATACAACAGCTGGAAGATTTACAGTGCTTTGTAGAACATCATATCTATGCGGCGTGGGACTTCATGTCATTACTAAAGGCCTTACAAACAAAACTTACGTGCGCAACAACACCTTGGTTTCCCACAGAAAATGCCCAAGTTCGCTATCTAATAAACAAAATGGTATTAGCCGAAGAAAGCAATTATGGCGACAACGAACTAGGCATGAGTCATTACGAAAGCTATGTTAAAGCCATGGACTGTTGCAATGCGGACACTACTGGAATCAATCATTTCTTATCTGAAGTACAATCGCTACACAATATCTTTGTTGCAATTAAACGAAGTAACTTGCATCCCAGCATTAAATCTCTATTAGATTTTACTTTCAGAGTTATTGAAGAAGGAAAAACACACGAGATTGCAGCAGCTTTACTTTTTGGAAGAATTAATCTATATCCGACTGGATTAATAGCAACAACAAAACGATTTCAGCTTAACAATCCTGTAACTAAATTAGCTCCATTGGTTTCCCATTTCGAAAGAAATAATATAATAGACAATACTCAATTGGAGGCAGATCTGACTCAAATACTAATTGACTTGTGTGGCAACGATGTGGTCAAGTGGAATGAGGTACAAGAAATTGCCGTTCTCGCTGTAGAAAAACAACTGGAATTATTGGCAGCGATTGAAGAACACATTTTAATGAAAAGCGAACTGGTTTAAAACCATCATTAACTTTTCTACGTAATTATTAGTATAAATCACTAAACTATGAAACTACGCCTACTTACTTTACTTGTTTTTTCGCTAAGCACACTTTCTTTTGGCTGCAGTTCAAATGACACAGAAGTCACGACTCCAGTGCAAACAATACAACCACCAACTAATTTAACTGGCAAAACCATTTCATACTTGGCCTTGGGAGACAGCTATACTATTGGCCAAAGCGTATGCGAAGCGTGCCGATTTCCAGAGCAACTAAAGAGTAATTTATCGAATTCTTTTATTGGCGCTAACTTTCCCCTACAAATAATTGCAAAAACAGGCTGGACAACTACTAATTTATTACAAGCAATACAAGCTGAAAATTTAGAAAATAATTTCGATTTAGTTACTTTACTAATCGGAGTTAATAACCAATATCAAGGACAAGACTTTGCTATATACCAAGAGGAATTCCCAAAGTTGGTCAGCAGGTCAATTGCATTAGCCAAAGGTGTAAAGTCACATGTTGTGGTTATTTCCATACCGGATTACTCTTACACCAAACAAGGTGAAATTTCACAAAATCAAAATAAGATTTCGAAAGAAATTGATCAATACAACACTTTTGCGAAGCAATATTGCGACGCAAACAAGATTGCCTTTGTAAACATAACTGACATTACTAGAAATGGATTAAATGAACCTAATCTAGTCGCTACAGACGGACTGCATCCTTCTCAACAGGCCTATAGCTTATTTATAGATCGCATGTATCCAGAAATTATCAAAGCGTTACAAAATTAAAAAAGCGAGATTAAATCTCGCTTTTTACTAATATTCTGGAGCTAGTTCTAACTCTAAACCTTCTAAGTATTCGGTGATTGGTATTTGACACCCCAATCGGCTATTTGATTTTACATAAAATGCCTCAGACAACATCGCTTCTTCATCATCTCCTTTTTCTGGTAAAGCCACATCATTCAAGACATAACATTGACAAGATGCACACATGGCCATTCCGCCACAAGTTCCTTCAACAGGAAGCTCATAAGCTTTACACAATTCCATTATATTCATAGCCATATCTGTCGGCGCTTGCAATTCATGCACAACACCTTCACGGTCTTTAATCTTTATAAGTACGTCCATTCCAAATAATTATTTTAAATATTCTGTAAAATTCTATGGATGCAAAAATACGCTAACTTTTAAAAACTAGCTATTATTTGGTTTGAAACTAAAAGCATATTCTTTATTATTGTTTTTCTCTTTCACCTTTAGCCCTACAACGTATCCTTTTTCTAAGAAAGTAAGGACTATAAAAGTCGAATAATAATCGCTACCTGATTGAAAAATCAAAACACCCTCGTAAGTATTGCTTACGATTCCTTTTTTATCAGTTTGTGAACTAACTTTTCGTTTATTTTCGAATGTAGCACTGGTATAAGTAGCTTTGTCTGAGAAATTAGCTCTGCTGTCACATAAGTCTCTAAGAAAATCGTAGTTGGTTATTCTTGCATTTCCTTCTTCTGCTGTTGTAGAAACAACAATTTGACCTTGATATCGAAAGCTTGACCACTCTTCGCCAGTAGTAACCCATGCTTTATCAACATATAGGTTTTCGGCTGTCCTTTGGCCATAACATATAGTCGTAAAAAGTACTGCGACTATTATTTTGTAAAAATTATTCATAATGAAATAGGTTTTGGGGTTAGTGGCCAAATTTAACGATTTGATAACAAGAACCCCAATCTATTTTCACAATTATTTAATGACTTTTATTCGATTTTAATAAAAAAAAGAACAGAAAGGCAAAAAAAATACTAAAAAGCAGGATGATAGCATATTCTTTTGAAGAAAAACAATATACCTCTATTCTAATTTAATTCAATTTAAAAAACATTAACCACGGTTTCTACCTGCGGTGCATATTTTTTAATGGTAGTTTCCACACCTGCTTTCAAAGTCATTTGGTTGACACTGCAACTAATGCAAGCGCCTTCCAAACGCACTTTTACGTGCTTATCATCTTCAATTGAAACAAACGAAATATCACCTCCATCTGAATTCAGAAATGGTCTAATTTCTTCGAGTGCCTTTAAAACATTAGCAGTTATTTCTTCTGTTGTCATAATTTATCATTTCTATTAAACGCAACTCTTAAAAAGATTTTAATACGAGTTGCGCATCAACCTATTATTTTTTCACTGCAGAACAACCTGCCATTGTAGTTATTTTAATCGCCTCGGTTGCAGGAAGACTTTCGTTTCTGCTCACCACCTCTTGTACCACATTACGCGTAATATTTTCAAACACCTTTTCGATTACTGAACCCGTTTGTAAAGCTGCTGGTCGACCGTAATCTCCCGCTTCACGAATAGATTGTACAATAGGAACTTCACCCAAAAACGGAACCTCTAAATCTGCAGCTAAATTTCTAGCTCCTTCTTTTCCAAAAATATAATATTTATTTTCTGGTAATTCTTCAGGTGTAAAGTAAGCCATATTTTCGATGATTCCTAAAACAGGAACATTGATGGTATCTTGCATAAACATTGCTACTCCTTTTTTAGCATCTGCCAAGGCAACAGCTTGAGGTGTACTAACCACTACCGCACCAGTAATAGGTAAAGATTGCATGATTGACAGATGAATGTCTCCCGTACCTGGAGGTAAATCGATTAGCATGAAATCTAATTCTCCCCAATCTGCATCAAATATCATTTGATTTAGTGCTTTAGAAGCCATCGGTCCTCTCCAGATTACCGCTTGACTTGGCGACGTAAAGAATCCAATAGAAAGTATTTTAACTTCAAAGCTCTCAATAGGCTTCATTTTTGATCTGCCGTCTATTTGAATAGAAATCGGTTTTTCATTCTCCACGTCGAACATCATTGGCATGGATGGCCCATAAATATCCGCGTCTAAAACTCCAACTGCAAAACCCATTTTAGCCAATGTAACCGCTAAATTTGCTGTTACAGTAGATTTTCCTACTCCACCTTTACCAGAAGCAACAGCAATAATATTTTTTATCCCTGGAATTGCTTTTCCTTTAATTTCTGGTTTATCTGAAGCTTCAATTTTAATATTCACTTTTACTTTCGCATCAGCGTTAATAAATTCAGCAATTGTTTTCTTTATGTCGTCTTCTGCACGTTTTTTAATATGCATCGCTGGAGTATGCAAAAGCAAATCTACAACAACCTCATCTCCAAAAGTGACCACATTAGTAACGGCGCCACTTTCGACCATATTTTTACCTTCGCCTGCAACTGTAATACGCTCTAAAGCTTTAAGGATTTCTTTTCTATCTAATTTCATTTCAGATACATTTTTGGATTGAGCTTTAACACTCAAATTATATTTAATTCAATTATTTTAAGATTGTAAAGATACGGTTTTCCGTTGTTATTTATATTGCTTTTAAGTTGGATTTATACATTAGAAAAGAAATAAAAGACCAAATCGTCCTCTTTTAAAGTCGTTTTAGGCACGAAAAATGCATAGTTAAAAATGACTCACTATAAAATAACGAAAATTCTTTAATCTTTTTATACAATTTCAGCGCTGGTTTACACAATTAAAATGCCGAAACAAAAACATTCAATTACTTGAAGATTAAGTCATTAAAACACCTTAAATCATTGTTTATAAAGCAATATAGTAGTACTTTTATTTAAATATTGCAGGAAAGATTTTTAGAGCCCCAAATTAACACAGAACCTACAATCTAACTCTAAAATGAAAAACATGAAAAATATTACTTTTGCAATGGCATTTGTACTGTCATTATTCTTATTGACACCTATTAAAGCCATTAAGGCCGAGAATAGAAATACGAGTTATTTACTTAATGAATTCTCTACTGAGAACAAAATCAAAAGAGATTCTGTATTTTATGTCACAGTTACTGGTTTTGATACATTTTTTAGAAAATATCCAAAATTTAAAAAATACAGAAGTATTACCGAGAATTTGTACACGGCCAGAAATTACAGCACCATTTGGTACGATGATAGAAGTATTGACGAATTGGGCCATTTACTATATGCCAAATTTCAGTCGATGCAGAATGAATTTGGATTAAAATCTAAGATTCCGTATAAAGAAGAAATCGATCAAATTTTTAATGAAACCGCTGCACAAAAACCATCCAAAATGAATGCTGAAATTTTGTTGACGTGCATGTACATTTACTATGCCGACAAAGTGTACGACGGTCTTGATGAAAAAAAGGTAAAAGAGTTGGGTTGGTACTTACCAAAAAAAGAGATTTCTTATGAGAAAATACTAGATTCGTTATTAGTTCAGCCTAACTTACTTAATGAAAATAACAATGTTTTATTCAGTCAATATTACAAACTAGAAGAAGCTTTAAAAAAATATAAAGCCATTGAAAAGAAGAAAGACTGGCAGCCCATACATACCGATAGCATTTACAAAGACTATAAACCTTTTGACAGTGCTACTACACTTGCGCAAGTTCGCCACCGCTTGTATATTCTTGGCGATTTAAAAGAAGATTCTAAAAAGAATTTGTACGATGAAGAAATGATGGCTGGCGTTTTAAATTATAAAAAAAGAAATGGACTCACCTTGAATTACAAAATTACACCGGAACATATTCGATTATTAAATACTCCAATTGAAAAATTGATTGAGACCATAATGATCAACATGGAACGTTGCAGATGGATTCCGCCTACTTTAGAGAAACAAGAACAATATGTAATGATCAATATTCCGTCATTCAAATTGAGTTATATAAAAGATGGAAAACGCGAGCTCGAATCGAATGTTTTTGTTGGAACTAGAATGAATGAAACTGTTATTTTTAGTGGAAACATCGATCGCATTGTCTTTAGTCCGTATTGGTACATTCCGAAAAGTATTATAGAAAATGAACTGAAGTTTAAAGCATCACAAGATCCCGAATATTTAGAAAAACAAAATATTGAGGTAAAAAAAGGAATCTACAGACAGAAACCTGGACCTGATAATTCTCTAGGATTAGTCAAGTTCTTATTCCCTAATCCAAATGATATTTACATGCACGACACCCCTAAAAAGAGCTTGTTTGCTTTGGAAAGTAGAACTTTTAGCCACGGGTGCATTAATGTTGAAAAAGCAAAAGAATTGGCTGAAAAAATGTTGGAAAATGATCCAAAATGGTCGGTTGAAAAAGTAAATGAAGCGATGGGCGGTATAGAGGAAGTACCGTATATAATGGAAAAAACAGTACCAATTTATATTGGATACTTTACCTCTTGGGTAAGCGACAATGGTGAAATTAATTTTTTCTCAGATATTTACGACCGCGATCAGCGTTTGTACAAATTATTATATAACGAGGAAGAAATTTAGAAGAACTCCAGTTCTTAACAAAATCAGATTACTAATTATTTAATAGTCCGATTTTATTTCTGGTTGCCAGAAAAGTAATTTAAAGTCCACCACTTGATTATCGGTAACTTTCACTCCTTCGCTTTCTAATAATTGTTGCATTAAATTGGTTCCATCAAAGTGCATTTTTCCGGTGAGTAGTCCGTTTCTATTCACCACACGGTGCGCAGGCACGTCTTCGCGGTTGTGCGATGCATTAAGCGCCCAACCGACCATTCGTGCAGATCGTGCTGTTCCTAATGCTTTGGCAATCGCACCAAAAGAACTCACTCTCCCGTACGGAATTAATTTGGTGATGGTATACACACGTTCAAAAAAACTTTCGCTTTCCATTGCTACAATTTTAGACTTATTCGAAATAGTATTTCGCAATATTGATTAAGGTCAAAAATGCCACCACTCCAGTTATTGTGCCGATGATAATGTTCATGTTTTCTAAAATAGAATCTGTTTTTTTTTCAATTTTGCGAAACAAAAAAATATAAGTATAAAAAGCTACAAACGAACCTAAAACGGCACCGCTAACAAAAATAGTAATGTAATTGGTTTCGAAAGAAATAAGATGGTAAGAAGCTAAGGTGATACTAACAAACACATAATAAGGTATTGGAAAGAAATTTAGCGCTGAAAGCAGCATTCCTAAGAAGAAACGTCTTTTTTTAGATCGATGATTGTTTTTAGATTCTTTTAATTTCGGCTTTTTTGCGATTCCCAGAAAGTAAATAGTTAACATAGTAAAAATAACAAATCCGATTTCGCGCAATAAAATTACCAAATCTGGTCTAGCATTAATAGATCTAGCAAAAAAAATAGCAAGCGACACTTGAAAAGTAATGACTAAAACCGCTCCTAAAACAAAAGAAACAGCATTTTTTTTACCTTCTTTTAAATTCACTTTCGCTGCTGTCATATTGATTAATCCCGGCGGAATAATACCAATAAAAGCAGTTACAAAACCTAAAAACAAAGGAACTAAAAGCGTCATAGAAGCCGTTTCGCAGATTAATTGAAAGAGTTACATCTTGATTTTAAAACGAATATACGTAATCGCTTTGTTTATTTCTAAATATTGTTTTTCGTAAAACGTCTGAAAAGCAGTAACTTCCTCTGGACTTCCTTCGTTTACGTATACATTGTGATTGGCGTATAAAACCTCATGACCTTCGCCGTGCAAAAGACCAAGTGTGTATCCGTGCATGAATTCACTATCCGTCTTTAAGTTTACAACTCCGTCTTTTTTAAGGATTTTTGTATATAATTTTAAAAACTCCGAATTGGTCATACGGTGTTTGGTACGTTTGTATTTGATTTGTGGATCTGGAAAAGTAATCCAAATTTCATCCACTTCATTTTCTGCAAAAATATGATTGATGAGTTCGATTTGAGTTCGAACAAAAGCAACATTATTCAAACCTGTATCAACAGCAGTTTTTGCACCACGCCAAAAACGCGCGCCTTTAATGTCAATACCTACGAAATTTTTATTTGGATAACGTTCAGCCAATCCTACCGAATACTCTCCTTTTCCACAGCCCAATTCAATTATAATTGGATTGTCATTTTTAAAAAAATCTGAATTCCATTTTCCTCGAAGTGAAAATTCATTACTAACAACTTCTTCTCTACTTGGCTGAAAAACGTTAGTAAATGTCTCGTTTTCTCTGAATCGCTTTAATTTATTTTTACTCCCCACTTTTTACAAATATTTGCGCAAAATTAAGCAATATAAACGAACCGACGTCACGCGAATTTAAAAATGAGAAAAAGGGAGCTTAAAAACAAAGAAAACAAATTGAAACCTGCTATTTAATCATCACTAATATTAGAGGTTTTATTTTATTTTTGAGACTTAATGCTTTCTGTAACTAAATTCTCTAGAGGTGTTTTTATAGCCACAACAGCTTTCACATTATCGTTAGGAATAGTCATTGATAAAACATAATGCTGAATTTTCCATAGCTCACCCACTTTTACAAGAACACCAGAACCTCGACAAATTTTCATTTGCGTATCTAATAATTCATCAAACCAAGCCGTCTCTCCTGATTTCGAAACATACACATTTCGCTCTAGCGAAGTAAAATTCCAGGTTTTACCGAGATCAAAAAATGGTTTCGCAAACGTTTTAAATGCAGCTACACTCCAGTATTCGGTCGCATCTGTCCCAATAAAAATAGCGTCAGCAGTCATCATTTTAAAATAAAGATCAAAATTAGCTTCTTCAGCCGCTTTATGCCAAGCATCAATGGTTTCGTTAATTTGCCCCTTAGCTGTTTGATTATTAGCCGTAGCAGTAATCGAGACAAAAAATAGCAGTGTAAAAACTGTAATTATTTTAATTTTCATCGGCATAATATTTTAGTTAATCAAAAAGTATATTCTTTTCTGAGGTCTTTCTCTAAAACAAAATGGCGCTATAAGATAGCGCCATTTCAATTGTTATAAATCGAATCGATATTAATGTGTTTTTTGTTTTTCGAAAGTTGTAGTTAACGTTTTTCTCATTTTATCAATTGCTCCATGAAACGCTTTCTCTACAGAGTCTGCAGTATCGGTAACAACAATTGGTTGCATATTTACGGGTCTCGCTTCAATTAGACAACGTTTATCATTTCCTCCAGCCTTATCTCCGTTTACATCACCTAAATGCACTTCTATTCTAGTAATTTTAGATTCGAAACGAGACAATGATTTTTCAATTTCTGTAGAAAAATAAGCTTCTAAACGCGCGTGTCCTTCTATATGTTTATCTGTGTTAATTTGTACTTTCATAAAAATAGTTTTTAATTGATTGTCTCTCAAAGTTACTTAATTTTCGTTCTAAAGCAGCTTAATTAATACAATTTTATGAAATAACGAATCCTTCTCCACAATCGTAATTTTAATCACAATAATCCCTTTAGATCAACCGCTTTTTTAGTTTTCAAGCAATTCTTTTACTCCCATATTAAATAAAGTAAAGGCTTGCACATCTACATTTTCTTGAATGGTAGCCGCAACAGATTTTCCTGCACCATGTCCTGCTTTCACATCAATGCGAATAAGAACTGGATTAGTTCCTGTTTGTTTGTCCTGCAATTCTGCGGCAAATTTAAAACTATGCGCTGGCACCACTCTATCATCATGATCTCCCGTTGTAACCATTGTTGCGGGATACTGCACTCCTGCTTTTACATTTTGTACAGGTGAATAGGCTTTTAAATAATCAAACATTTCTTTACTGTCTTGTGCTGTTCCATAATCGTATGACCAACCTGCACCTGCTGTAAAGGTATGGTAACGCAACATGTCTAAAACTCCCACTGCTGGCAACGCAACTTTCATCAAATCAGGACGCTGTGTCATGGTTGCCCCTACTAACAAGCCTCCGTTTGAACCACCTCTAACCGCTAAAAAATCACTTGACGTGTATTTTTGTGCAATTAAATATTCTCCTGCAGCGATGAAATCATCAAATACATTTTGTTTTTCCATTTTTGTTCCAGCATCGTGCCATTTTTTACCATATTCACCACCACCACGTAAATTTGGCACCGCATATACACCTCCATTTTCTAACCAAACCGCATTTGCAATACTAAAACTCGGTGTTAAACTGATGTTGAATCCTCCGTAACCGTATAAAATAGTTGGGTTTTGACTGTTTAATTTTAATCCTTTTTTATAAGTAATCATCATCGGTACTTTCGTTCCGTCTTTTGAGGTATAAAAAACTTGTTTAGACTCGTAATTTTCACTCTTGAAATCGACTTTTGGTTGTTGATAAATACTTGACTTACCCGATTTTGGATCGAATGAATAAATAGTCCCTGGAGTTATATAATTTGCGAAAGAGTAATACAATAATTTCTCTTCTTTTTTACCTCCAAAACCACCTGCAGTTCCTAGTGCTGGCAACTTAATCTCGCGAACTAGTTTCCCGCTATAATCGTATTGTTGCACAAACGAAACCGCATCTTTCATGTAATTAGCAAAGATATAGCCACCACCCGTAGTTGGAGTCAATACATTTTCGGTTTCTTTAATAAACTCTTTCCAGTTTTCTGGTTTTGGATTTTGAACATCAACTGTTACAATTTTTTGGTTAGGAGCGTTCAAATCCGTTTCAATAAACAATTTAGTTCCTACGTTATCAATAATTCTACTGCTACTATTAAAATTATCAACTATCGTTACAATAGGGCTATTTGGTGTCTTTAAATCTTGAATATACAATTCATTACCATAAGTAGCGTTTGCTGCAGAAATGACTAAATAACGATCGTCTTCGGTAACATAGCCGCCGACATATCTTCTTTTTTCTTTCAACCCAAAAATAAGGGTATCGTCTTTCTGAGCGGTTCCTAATTTATGAAAATACAATTTGTGTTGGTCTGTTTTAGCAGACAGCTGACTTCCCTCTGGCTTATCATAACTAGAATAGTAAAATCCTTCATTCCCTTTCCACGAAACACCACTAAATTTTACATCTGTAATAGTATCTTCTAATATTTTATGAGAAACGGCATCCATAATAATTACTTTTCTCCAGTCGCTACCGCCTTCAGAAATTGCGTAAGCTACTTTAGATCCGTCTTTAGAGAAATCAACACCGCCTAAAGAAGTAGTTCCATCTTTAGAAAAAGTATTGGCATCTAAAAAAACCACATCTTTACCGTCTTTTCCTTTCTTATACAAAACCGACTGATTTTGTAAACCGTTATTTTTATAATAATACGTTGCTTTGCCCTCGATTGATGGCGCACCAATTTTTTCGTAATTCCACAATTGCTCCATTCGCTTTTTCAATGCATCACGAAACGGAATTTGATCTAAATAATCGTATGTAACTTTGTTCTGTGCTTTTACCCAAGCTTCTGTTTCTACCGATCGATCGTCTTCAAGCCAACGGTACGGATCGGCAACTTTTACGTCAAAATAAGTATCAACCGTTGTTCCTTTTTTACTTTCAGGATAAGAAATTGAGCCGCCTTTTTGATTCTGTCCAAAAGCAGCAGTGGTTGCTGTTACAGCCATAGCAATTAGTAATTTGTTCATTAGTTTGATTTTATGAGTTATAACAAAAATAAGAATTTATGTTAGAATAAAAGTTTTAAACCCCAAAGTTCATCTTTGAAGAACAGAGTAACACTTAAATCCTCAGCTTAATTGAAGTTTTAAATTATTTTGAACACTATTTTTTATAAACTTTCCTTCCAGAAAATTATAAAGTAAAATTTAGTCCTAAAACAATATTTCTTCCAATATTAGGAATACCATCCGTTTTAAGTCGAGAAAGATGCGCTACATATTGTTTGTCGAATACATTATTGGCGTTTAACAAGACATCGAAATTCATCTTACCCAATTGTACCGTTCCTCCTAAACCAAAATTAATTAGGGTATAATCTGCTGATGCTGTTTCAAAACCAGAAACATTATTTTGCTTTAGTGTCGTATTTACATTAAAAGTAGCAAATCCTTCGTTCAGCCAATTTTTTATTTCGAATTCAGTTCGAATCGTATTGTTCCAGTTGTTTGCCGGTATTAAAGGTAAATAAGCACCGTCTTGCTGTTTGGCTGTAACCGTTTCAAAACTAGTTTCAAAATGCAACCAATCTAACGGATGCGGATGCAAATGCAAGCCTACTTCACCTCCATACAAGTGGGCATTATTTTGTGTGTATGCAAAAACGTCGGTAGCGTCTTTAACAGTTCCAGTTGCAGCGGCATATATATAATTATTGATGTGATTGTAAAATCCGTTTACAAAAAACTCAATGTGCGTGTTTTTGTACTCCAAATTCAAATCGGTTTGTACATTTTGTTCAGTCTTTAGCGCGCTGTTACCGACCTCATACCGATTTGTTCCTTCGTGTACGCCGTTTGATGTTAACTCCGCTAAATTCGGAGCTCTAAATCCAGTGGCGACATTCAGTCGCATCGTCAATGCGTCTGCTAAATTAGTTTTGTAACCTAGAGACGCATTAAAACTATCAAAAGATTTGTCTAAAGCTTCAAAATAACCTTCCTCCCCAACTATTCCATGTTCTGTAGCGGTCAATTTTCGATTGTCAAAACGCAATCCCGCTTGTAAAACATGTGAATTCCATTCATAGTTCACAGTACCAAAAGCACCAAAATCATTGGTTGTGGCATTTGGAATTAAAAACTCTTCTCCCAAATTAACATTGGTTTGATGCATTCCTTGCACTCCAACGATAGTTTCAAAATTTCCGAGCTTTGGTACATGATATTTTGCGTTATAGTTCAACGTATTCAACTTCATGTGCAATGCAGCTTCATTACTGTCTTCAAATTCGCTTCGATCGTTTGCAATATATCCCAAATCGAGATCTAGTTTTGAACTTCCAAAATAGATTACGTTGTTCAAGCTCAACAAATGGTTAAAAACTCCTTGACGTGGAAACTCTGGACTTTTACTATGCGATTGTTCTGTAACTCCCTCTTCTGGAATTCCTAAATTTAAAGTATTGAAATTGTACCGCAGAACCGTAGAAAATTTGGTGTTGCTGTATCCAATTCCTGTTTTAAAATCGGTTTCATTGTAGCGCGTGTTAGTCACTCGATCGCCATTTCCAATTTTATAATCAGAATGCATGTTGTACGTTCCTCGTGCTAAAAATCTCCAATTATCGGTAGATGTTTTTAATCCTAACGAAGAATTACTTCCTAAGGTATTACTGAAATATTTTTGGCTGAAATTTTTGGCAAAAGTACCAGCATCCGCAAATTTTTCGGGATTAAAATACAAGACACCTCCTAAAGCATCAGATCCGTATAACAAAGAAGCTGGTCCTTTAATAACCTCAACACTTTCTACTCCAGCATCGTTTAAACCCAAACCATGCTCGTCGCCAAATTGTTGATTTTCGATTCGAACACCTTGCGAATAGACCAAAACTCGGTTGCCGCTCAAGCCACGAATTACCGGTTTACCAATTGAAGTTCCGGTCGACACTTGCGAAACTCCTGGTATTGTAGCCAATCCTTCGATTAATGTAGCTGTTCCCTTTTGTTGCAACGACTTCACACTTTCGTGTTCCACTTTCATAACATTCTGAGATTGCATTTTATTGAAAGGAGTCGACACAATAACCTCATCCATTTCTAGCACAGCTTCTTCCATTTCAATGTTTAAAACCGTATCTTTTTCTAATCTTTCGATGACTTTATTGATGGTTTTGTAGCCTACATACGTAAAAGCAATTCTGAAATTTCCATTGGGTAAATTTATAAAACTGTACGTTCCGTCGCCGTCAGTCGTGGTTCCTTTGTGCAATTCGGGAATATAAACCGAGACTCCCGGTAGTGCTTGTTTATGATTATCGGTAACGGTTCCTGAAACCGAATTTTGCGCATTAACCAATGCTGAGAACCCTAGAAATAAGGCTATAATATATTTTTTCATCTTGTGAATGGTATCGTGTAAATAGTGAATGACAATCAAGTAAAAATCGAGGTTATACTTGATTGAGAATTTTTACAAAGAATCTTTAGATTTCTCGGATCTGTAATCTTTTGAATCTTCTAAATCTTTGTGTGCCAATTTTTTTGATAAAAAAGTATAAGAATAAAAAAGTTTCCTTCGCCAAGCTTTAAAAAACGGCGCAGAACGACAATTTAAATCAACTGATTTAACAAAAAAAAGAATTTAAACTACTGCAGGTGGACCGCGATACGCATACATACTTCCTGAAAACGAAAAAATAGTTTCGGAAGAAGTGAAAAAATAAGGAGTTACATTTTGAAAAGAAAGTGTCTGAAATACAAATTCTGCAGGATTAATATAACTACTAAATGCAAAATGACACACATAACACACCTCTAAAGAATGGTGGTGATGGGTTACTTCGGTATGATTGTTATTGTTGTATTGATGGCGGCATTCTTTTTCGGTAAGCTGTGTTACCAAATGCTCATAACTATGTATCGATTGAAACAGTATTGAGAACAATACGGTCATCGCCAAAGTAAAACTTAGTAGGAGCTGCCTTCTTTTCATTGCCGCCAAAGATAGACAAACATTAAAACGAAAACCACCTGAACCAGTAAATCATAACGATTTATTAACTCAAGTGGTTGTCCTACCATTTTGTTAGTGAAACTATACTAAAGCATTTGCCACTAAGTATTCTGCAATTTGAATGGTATTGGTGGCAGCTCCTTTTCGCAAGTTGTCAGCTACAACCCACATATTCAATGTGTTTGGCTGTGACTCATCTCTTCTAATTCTACCTACAAAAACGTCGTTTTTACCGTGTGCATAAAGCGGCATCGGATATTCAAATTCTTTCAAATTATCTTGCACAACGATACCTTCCGTATTTTCAAGAATAGTTCGCACTTCGTCTACCTCAAACGCAGTCGAAAATTCTACATTGATGGCTTCACTGTGCCCACCTACAATAGGTACACGAACTGCAGTTGCTGTAACTGCAATTGTATTGTCGCTTAAGATTTTTTTAGTTTCATTAACTAATTTCATCTCTTCTTTTGTGTATCCATTTTCTTCAAAAGAATCACATTGTGGAATTGCGTTTCTGTGAATTTGATATTTGTAAGCCAACTCACCATCAACTCCTGCGTATTCATTTTCTAACTGACGAACCGCTTTTACTCCTGTTCCTGTAATTGATTGGTAGGTTGAAACAACCACTCTCTTAATATTATATTTTTTATGCAAAGGTGCCAAAGCCAAAACCATTTGAATAGTGGAGCAATTTGGATTTGCAATAATTTTATCTTCTTTGGTTAATTCGTTCGCGTTGATTTCTGGAACAATCAATTTTTTGGTTGGATCCATTCTCCAAGCCGAAGAATTATCAATAACAGTAGTTCCTGCTGCTGCAAATTTTGGAGCCCACTCTAATGAAGTTTCGCCACCAGCAGAAAAAACAGCAATATCTGCCTTCATATCTACTGCAGTTTGCAGTCCGACAACGGTATACTTTTGACCTTTATATTCAATTTGCTTTCCAACTGATCGCTCTGATGCTACTGGAATTAATTCTGTAACAGGAAAATTACGTTCTGCTAGAACTTGCAATACTACTTCACCAACCATACCGGTGGCACCTACAACCGCTATTCTCATTTGTATATTTTTTTGAGATTATTCTTTAACTTTAAGCAACAAAAGTAAGTATAATAAAAGTGCACACAAGCGTATTCACAAAAAATAACAAATTGTTACAATTACAACAATTAAAAAAACCGCCCTGATATGGAGCGGTTTACTATTTGGTCTATACCTTTATTTATTTTTCAACAAATCTCTAATTTGCATCAATAATTCTTCTTGAGTAGGTCCTGCAACAGCAGCAACTACAACTTCTTGCTTCTTTTTCATTTTCTCAGCAGCTCTTAAAACGATAAATACAAAAAACGCAATGATAACAAAATTGATCGCCGCTTGGACTAAATTTCCATAGGTAATAACTGCTGCATTGGCTACTTTTGCAGCTTCTAGTGTTTCATAATGAACGCCATCAAGCGAAATAAACTTCTTTGTAAAGTCAATCCCTCCAGTTATAACTCCGATAATTGGCATTATCACATCATCTACCGCCGATGAAACGATTTTGCCAAATGCTGCTCCAATCACTACCGCAGTAGCTAAGCTTAGTACATCTCCTTTAAGAAGTGACGCTTTAAAATCTGCAAAAAATCCCATAATTTTCCTGTTTTAAGTTAAAATGTTTCGAAATTTAAAAGTATATAATTTTTGACAATTTTAACTAAAAAGACCACTACAAAATCATTTACCTAAAAAATACTCTCTTTACACGTTGAGAAATACTGGTCAAAATTTCATACGGAATAGTTTGTAAAACCTGAGCCATTTCGACCACTGTTGGGCTTTCTCCAAAAATAATAACATCGTCACCTTCTTCACAATCAATTTTTGAAACGTCAACCATAAGCATGTCCATGCAAATGCTTCCGACAATTCGTGCTTTTTTATTTTTAATTCGTACATAACCTGCTCCATTTCCCCAAGTTCTCGAAATACCGTCTGCATAACCAATTGGTATGGTCGCAATTTTAGTGGTTTCGTCAGCCATAAAACGACGGCCATAACCGACGCTATCTCCTGCAGGAATGGTTCTTATTTGAGAAATAAGCGATTTTAAAGTCCCCACGTTTTCTAAATATTTCTGTTCAGAAGTGTCGTTTGAAACTCCGTATAATCCAATTCCTAATCGAACCATGTCAAATTGAGAATTCGGAAAATTACTGATTCCTGAAGTATTTAAAATATGTCGAATAGGGTTAATTTGTAATTCTCGAATTAATTCAGAAGACAATCTTTCGAACAAATGAATTTGAGCCTTTGCAAATTCATGATGCTTGGGATCGTCACTAGTTGCTAAATGCGACAATATACTTTTAACTTTTACCGAAGTGTTTCCTTTTAAAGTCCCAATTAACTCTTGCAAGGTGTTTTCTTCAAAACCCAAGCGGTGCATTCCCGTATCTATTTTTATATGGATTGGAAACTGGTTTAAATTTTGATCTCTCGCAATTTTTAAAAAAGAAGTAAGTCCTTTTAAACTATAAATTTCGGGCTCTAACTCATGCTGAATGATAGCATTATAGCTGGTTGATTCTGGATTAAGAACCATAATGGGCAATTGTACACCACCGTTTTTTAACGAAATTCCTTCATCGGCAAAGGCCACTCCTAAATAATCCACTTGATGGTGCTCGAGCAATTTGGCAATTTCTAGTCCTCCATTTCCGTAACCGAAGGCTTTGACCATGACCATAATTTTTACATCCGAATCCAATTTAGATTTAAAAAAGTTCAAATTATGTCCAATGGCATTCAAATCAATTTCTAACACTGTTTCGTGAGTTTTCTCTACCAAGCGCGCCACAATCCTTTCAAATTCAAAGGAACGCGCTCCTTTAATTAAAATGGTTTCATTGTCAAAACCAACCGTTTCGATTGCGGCAATAAAATCGGCTGTCGATTCAAAAGTAATGCAATTTCCGAATTTATTTTTGAAGGAAGCTATAGTCTTACCGATTCCGATAACACGCGCAATTTTATTGTCTGTAATTAATTGAGCAACCTTTGTATATAGTTCGTCATTAGAAAAACCACTTTGAAAAATATCCGACAAAATAACCGTTTTCATCGGGTTTTGCTTTTGACTTTCTAGAAAATCCAATGCAATTTTTAACGACTGAAAATCGGAACTATAACTGTCATCAATTATACTGCAATTGTGAATTCCGTTTTTTACTTCCAAACGCATCTGTACTGGGTACAAAAGTGTCATTCGATTTTGAATGGTTGAAATGTCATATTGAAAATGCAGTAATATCAATAAACACGAAATGGCGTTTTCTATCGAGGCATCGTCTTGGAACGGTACTGCAAACAAACTAGACGTATTTTGATGTTGAAAATGAATAATAGTCGAGTTGCTTTGCTTATCGATTCTTTCAATTAAAACTGAAGCTGTTTCATCCGTAAAACTCCATGATAAAAGTGTGCACGAAACAGTGTTATTTACTAAATCACTTAAACACGCATCAACAAGTGCTGATTTTTGATAAATAATTGTTGTTGCATCTTTAAATAAGAGTAATTTCTGATTTATCTTTTGCTTTGTATTTGCAAAACCTTCGTCGTGTGCAGAACCAATATTTGTAAGTACGCCAATTGTAGGCTTCATGATTCGTTGCAAATTGGCCATTTCTCCAACAGTTGAAATTCCCGCTTCAAAAATACCTAGATTGTGTTTTTCATTTATTGCCATAACCGACAGCGGAACTCCCACTTGCGAATTGTAACTTTTGGGGCTACGTATTACATTAAAATCGGGACTTAATAAAAAATTTAGCCATTCTTTTACAATCGTTTTCCCATTGCTACCAGTCAACCCAATAACAGGAAAATTAAAAGTGTCGCGATAATATGCTGCAAAATTTTGAAATGCTTTTAAAGAATCAGGTACAATTAAAAAATTGCAATGTGATGGTTTGTTTTCTGGTATTTTTTCGACTACAAAATTCTTAACGCCATTGGCAACCAAATCAGCAACATAATCGTGGCCATCATGATTAGAACCAACCAAAGCAAAGAACAAGGTCTGTTCTCCATTTTGCAACGATCGGCTATCAATAGAAACGTGATCGAAAGTTAAATTGGCTCCTACTCCAACAAATTCGGCCTGTAAAATTGTTATTGCTTTTTGTAAAAGTATACTCATTCCTTATAATTTTAATCTAATTTAAACATTCAAATTTAAAGTTTCTAAATTAGAAAGTCGTGCTCTTTCGCGTTTTAACTTGAAATCGCGAGTTGATATTGGACATAATTTTTATATTTGTTACATCATCTAAAAGAAAAATAGTGAAAAAGTTACTACCGTTATTTTCGTATTTATTTCATCCAATATTCATCTCGATGTTTTCGGCGCTGTTCTATTTTTTTATGAAGGAAGAGACTTTTTCTGATCAAGAAAAAATGTACGTATTGTTACAAGTCTTTCTCATAACAGTGATCATTCCGTTGCTATTTTTTCTACTATTACGAACTACGGGCAAAGTTGATTCGGTCATGATTAACGAAACTGCACAGCGTAAAATACCGATGGCTTTGCAGTGTTTGCTTTTTATTTTATTGGTCAAGAGAACCATTTTAGTGACACGGTATCCAGAACTACACTTTTTTTTATTAGCTGCTTTATTTGGAACGTTGGGTGCTACTATCTTACTTTTCTTTAAAATAAAAATTAGTTTACACATGCTCGGGATTAGTGCTTTAACCGTTTTTATTGTGGGCTTAAGCATCCATTTACAAATTAAAATGCCCATCGTAATTGCGCTACTCATTTTATTGAATGGAATTGTAGCCTCATCCCGTTTGGTAATGAAAGCACATTCGCCATTTGAACTCACGCTAGGTTGCGCCTTTGGAGTATTTCCGCAGTTGTTGTTTTTATATTTATGGATGTAAAGGAACTAAAGGAATCAGTACAAACATCGATTTTTAAATTCCCAGTATTTTAATTTAAAGAATATAAAAAATTATCCCAAAATTCAAGGTGTTTAAGTTCACTTTTTCTGTGGCCGTATTAGCTGATTTAAACAAATCATTCAAACCATAATACCCATAAATATTCCAAGTATTAAAACCTGTTGCCAAGTAAACGCCGTATTGAAATTTAGTAAAGTCGTCGTTATTGGTTATTTTTAATTTTCCAGTCGCACTTTTTAATACAGACGTATCGTAGAGCAAATAACTCAATTTGACTCCTCCATAAACACGCCAAAAACGATACGTTTCGGGTGTCGAAGTTCTCCAACGAAATTCCAATGGCACATCTATTAAAAATTGCGAAAATTTATTTCGACTAAAATCTTTGGGATCTAGTACCGTATAAATAGCATTTTTTTTATCACCTGTGATCCCCAAGTTTTGAAAGTAATTATTATATGTAAATCCTACACCAGTTGCAAAAGCAATATTACGGCGTTTATTAATTGGCATATCTCGAACGAATCCGCCTGATATTCCTGCAGAAAATCGTTGCTGTTTAAATCCTTCAGGCGCTTCAAGAAGTCTGTTATAAGTCAAACTTAAATAAAATTGATCTTCGCGATACAAAGAGTCAATTTTTACCACAGTAGAATCTTTCTTGCTGATTTCTTCTTGCGCAAAAGCAGACAAAGTGAGTATAAAAAAACAAAAATTTACGGCAAATCGCATATTATTTTGGGTTAGAAGATTCTAAATAATGGTACTTACATAGTACAAAACGAAGATACAAATATAGTTATTGCCAACGCATCACAACAGCGATACTAGATTTTATATCGAAAGTAAAAGGCAAAAAAAAAGTCTGTCTAATTACAGACAGACTTTTTGTGGCAATGAACCTAAATACATTACTTCGCTGGTATTTTTAACTTCCAGCCGGCTTGAATAAGATCTGGATTTTTGATAATATCTTTATTTGCCTCATAAATAGCTTGCCACGAAACGCCGTGTGTCTTTCCTATTTTAGATAGAGAATCTCCACTAGCTACTGTATACTCAGTCGATGCGCCTTCTGCCACTGCAAGATTCAGTACAACATCGGCAGAGCGAAAATCAGGATCAATTTTACCATAGGTCTCCCACAATTTGTCTTTATCGCTTGTTGATTTGGTTGTGCCATCGATATACAACACATTGTCTTTTTCTCTTACTTGTAAATCTGCAACTTCTAATCTGTGTGCTTCTGCCACTAAATCGGCATATTTATTTTGTACACTCATGCCCTTTTTATTTAATTGTTAATTGATTTTCAACTTTTTTAGGATGCAATTCTTGCATACTCTGAATTAATCCAGCCAATTGGTCTCTTTTAATATCTCCTTTTAAGGTAATTACTCCATCCAATACGGTAGCCGTTACTCCAGAATAAGATTGCACGACAGTATTGGCAGAAGAACTTAAGGTACCATCGCTACTGATTTCTACAGGTGCAACCACAACTGGTTCTGATGCAATTTCGCAGTTATTTATTACCGATTTTACTCCTTTTACGTCTTTAGCAATTTTCTCACAGCTTTCTTTACAACTTGCATCTTTACAAACTCCAGAAATAGTGGCAACTCCATCTTTTACGCTTACTTGCATTCCTGGCATATCAGTCATTTTTGCTGCAATTTCTTTTTCAATATCTGCATCTTTTGGAGCACAGGCAACCAGCAAAATGGCCATACTTAAACTCAATAAAATTGATTTAATTTTCATAATTATCTTTTTTTAATATTAATAATTAAAGTTAATAAATTCATGTTTAACAATTTGCAAAATTAAAGTTCTTTTTTAACTGCATAAAACTAGTAAATAACTCTAAAAAATCGCAACGCTTTTTCGCTAATTAAAAGATTGAAAATCAAAAAAGCCCAGTCGTTGAACTGGGCTTTTTAAAATGACTCTAACTATATTTTTAATTTGAATAGCGTAAACAATTTTTTAAAAATTGCTACTACCGCAAACACCAATAAACCAGCAACTAGACCAAAGAACGTTTCCTGCGCAACAATTGGCAACTGCGGCATGAGATGATGCACATATTCAATATTATGTACAAATATTCCTCCTGAAACTAAAATCAAAGCAAGAGTTCCAACAACGGATAAAAATTTAATAATCATCGGCAAAAGCATAACTAATAAAGTGCCTACTTTTGCTAAGATTCCTTTATTATTTGAATGTTTAATCAATTTATAGCCAGTGTCATCCATACGCACAATAAGAGCTACGATGCCATAAACACCAATGGTAGCGATAATTGCAACCACAAAGACAGTCATAATTTGAATGGATAATATTTTTTCTGCAACGCTTCCTAAAGCGATAATTACAATTTCGACCGACAAAATAAAGTCGGTTACTATGGCCGCTTTAATTTTTGATTTCTCAGCGACAGCGGCATCTTCCTCTGTTATCTCTACCGTTTCTAAAACTTCGGGTGCGTGGTGAAAAAAATATTCAATAATTTTTTCTACACCTTCATAAGCCAAGTAAAAACCTCCAATAACCAGTGCGCCGTTTATGGCGGCTGGAAAAAACACATTCAGCAACAGGGCAATCGGAATTATTATTAGTTTATTGATAAAGGATCCTTTGGTAATCGCCCAAAGAACGGGCAGCTCTCTGCTTGACAAAAAGCCAGTCGCTTTTTCAGCATTAACGGCCAAATCATCGCCTAAAATTGCCGCTGTTTTTTGCGTTGCAATTTTACTTGCGACAGCGACATCGTCCATTAACGCAGCAATATCATCTAGAATTGCAAAAATACCTGAAGCCATATTTTTCTTATTTATAAATGTAAAAGTAATTTTTTTTATTCATTTTTATTTATCAATAAAATTGAATACCAATTAAAATTATGTTAATTACGGAACTATCTAACAGCGAAAGTATTGTCTTTTACAATAAAATCTGAAATAAAAATTCTACCAACGATTTAAAATATAATACTATATTGTACTACGTTTGAGGTAAAGTGTAAACCTAATTACGCACTAGTCTCGACGCTACTAAACTTATTTTATTTGCATGCAAACACTACTGATCTGTTTTTCTTCTTTATTATTAATAGCAACTCTAATTCCTTTAGTGAAAAATGAGTATTGGATATTTAGAGTTTTTGAATATCCACGTCTTCAAAAATTTGTATTAAACTGTCTGTGCATCCTCTTTTGGATTACCTTTTTTAAATCAAATCTTATTTTGCATTTGGTATTTCTAGTTTTGATGATTCTTAATGCATCTTACCTTTTATATCTTATTCTTCCTTTTACCAAATTGAGTCCAATTCAAGTGCTAGCCATTACTAAAGAAATTCCTGAGAATGGAATAAGTTTGATGGTTGCAAATGTCTTTCAGTACAATACCAATTATAAAGGTTGCTTAAGCGAAATAGAAAAAGCAAATCCCGATGTCGTACTCCTTTTGGAAACTGATCATAAATGGGAATTAGGAACTGTAGCGCTCGATGAAGCTTTTCCTTTTAGTATAAAAGTGCCACTAGAGAATACCTATGGCATGCTGCTCTATTCGAAATTACCTCTGGAAGAAGCAGAAATAAAGCATTTGGTCGAAGCAGACATTCCGTCTATTCATACTAAAGTTGTACTTCCAAACCAACAAAGAGTTCAATTATTTGCCGTTCATCCTACGCCGCCGGTTCCTACCGAAAATCCTACTTCTGCCGAAAGAGATAAAGAACTATTATTAGTTGCAGAACGTGCCCAAAAAACAGATCTTCCTGTAATCGTAATAGGCGATTTAAATGATGTTGCTTGGAGTTATACGACTACTCTTTTTTTAAAAATGAGCGGTTTGTTGGACCCAAGAAGAGGCAGAGGATTTTTTAATACATTTCACGCCCATTATCCATTTTTAAGATTCCCTCTAGATCATGCCTTTATCTCGGCAGACATGAAACTAAAAAAAATAAAGCGCCTTCAAAATTTTGATTCTGACCATTTCCCAATGTTTATTAGTCTGCAATATGAAAAAAAAGCAAAATTGGAACAGGAACCAATGCAACCTGATGCCGATGATATTGCAATTGCTAATGAGAAGAAGCAAGCTGTTTAATATAAAAAAGCGAATCTCTCTAAATCAAAAAAACCTGTAAATCAAATGACTTACAGGTTTTTTATAGAATTGACCGCAGAGAGAAAGGGATTCGAACCCTCGATATGTTGCCATATACACGCTTTCCAAGCGTGCGCCTTCAGCCACTCGGCCACCTCTCTTTAATGGGCTGCAAAGAACACAAAAAAAATCGATTAAAAAAACAAATTCTGTGCATATTTATGCTTCTACCAATTTCCTAAAAGCATCGATAAAAAGACCAATGGCTTTTTTTTGATAGTCATTTTTAATAGTAATGATATACGACTTCCGTTCGGTTTTAACTCCTGTCAATTCAATAGCTTGAAGGCCGTGCCAACCCTTTAATGCTTTTTCGGTTACAATTGTCGCCCAATCACTGTTCTCTATAATTTGCAACAAGGCATGAATGGCATTTAATTCAATCGGAATTTTCGGACTGATTTTATTCTTTGCAAATAAAACATCCAAAAACTCCCTCGAATTAAATCCTTTAGAAGGCAAAATTAACGGAATGTCTTGTAATTTTTTAAACGAAATGCTCTTCATCTTAGCCATATCATTCGTTTTAGAAACGGCCATTACCAACTTTGAAGTAAATAGTGGGATTTTTTGCATGGGCAATTCAATCTCATAATTAGAAATTACCAAAACCAAATCGAGTTCATTTTTAAGCAATTTCTCTTGCAACGGTTCGGTAGCTCCATACTCCACAATAATTTTTAAATCGGGATATTTATTTGCAAATAATTCCACGACAGGCAGTACTAGTAAACCAAAAATATAGGTCACTCCTATACGCAATTCACCACCAATTAAATTACTCAAGTCATCGATAGCTTGCTTGCCCGATTCTACATCTTCCAGAATACGTTTGGCATGTTTTAAGAAAACAGAACCTGCTTCGGTCAGCTGTACTTTTTTACCAATTCTCAAAAATAGAGGCATGGCCAATTCTTCTTCTAGTTTTTTTATTTGTTGCGAGAGCCCAGATTGTGTAACAAAACAAGACTCTGCCGCTTTTGTAAAATGCAACACATCTGCCAAAGCCACAAAATAGCGCAATTGAAACAATTCCATATTAATAAGTTTAGCTAATCATTATCAGTAAAATTAGTAATTTTTGTAATGATATTATAATTCCGAACTTTGTATCAAACAAAAATAGCTATGTTTAAAGCGCTACGCTCTCCAAATTTCAAACTCTTTTTCTATGGACAATCTGTATCAGTAGTGGGTACATGGCTGCAAAAAACGGCAGTAAGTTGGATGGTTTACAGCATTACGGGTTCGGTATTTCTGTTGGGGCTGGCAACATTTTTGAGCATGATTCCTTCTCTATTTTTAGCACCATTAGCCGGAAGCATTATTGGTCGTTACAACAGACACCGTAGCATGATTATTTTACAATCCTTAGCCATGTTGCAAGCTGGAGTTCTAGCCGTTTTAATCTATCTCAAAATTTACAACATCACCTTTATTTTAGCATTAAGTCTTATACAAGGAATTATTAATGCCTTTGACATGACGTGTCGCCAAACCATGATGGTAGATTTAGTTGACAATGCCGAAGATTTGCACAATGCAGTAGCCTTAAACTCAACATTGACCAACTTTGCTCGAATAGCAGGTCCCGCTTTGGCGGGTATAATTTTGCATCAATACGGGGAAGATATTTGCTTTATAGGGAATTTCTTGAGTTATATTCCGGTCCTTACTTCGTTGGTTTTAATGAAAATTAAACCATTTACCAAGCCAACGGATAAGTTAAATATGATGGATGATTTTATAGAAGGTCTCGACTACGTTAAAAACGAAAGTCAGATGGCAAAAATGCTGCTGATGTTGACCTGCAGTAGCTTATTTGTAATTTCTTTTAACACCTTAATGCCGGTTTTTGCGAAGGATATTTTTAACGGCAATGCGCAAACTTTTAGTTGGTTTGAAAGCGCTGCTGGAATTGGCTCCATTGTTTCAGCCATTTATCTAGCCAATCTAAAATCATCTGCAAACATCGATAAAATCATGATTGGTGCTAGTATTTTACTTGGTATAAGTATTTTGGTGCTTTCTTTATCCGACAGTCTCGTTTTAGCTCTTATCTGTATGGTTTTAAGCGGAATTGGAATGATGGGGCAAACGTCTTCGATCAATATTTATGTGCAAACCAGCAGTTCGCCTCGCATGCGTTCCCGAAGTATTAGTTATTATATGATGGCATATCAAGGAATGATTCCGGTGGGAAGTCTAGTTATTGGTTATATTTCACATTTTATAGGAACGAGAACTACAGTAGCTGCGCAAGGGATTATCTGTCTAATTTCTGTTGCTTTTTATGTGTATTACAAGAGTCATAAAAAAGTAGAAAAAGTAACGATGTGTCCAATTACCTATAAAAATTACTTTTAGATTGCGAACAATCTATGAAAATCAATCCTTTGTCGGAGTGACGAAATTATGGATTTTGACACAGAAGTAAACGAAAGAGATTGAATACTGAAATACATTCAAAAATCTTTTAAGGTTAAGTGCTTATAACAATTTACACAAAATGAGCTAAAGAGAAATTTCGCCGCGAAGTGCAGTTTCAAAGACAGTTTTAAAATTTTCTACTTCTATTTTATGACCCAACAAATACATTAGTTTTGTAATTGCAGCTTCTGTTGTAATGTCTTTTCCCGAAATAACACCTAAATTCTTTAAACCCGTACTGGTTTCGTATTTACCCATATCAACACTTCCGCCCGAACATTGGGTTACGTTGACAACAGGCAAGCCGCTGTCGATCGCTTTTTTTATTAAAGCTAAAAACCAATTTTCGGTTGGTGCATTTCCTGCTCCATAGGTTTCTAAAACAATTCCTTTTAAATCTGGAATAGCCAAAATTGCAGCTAACACCGTTTCGCTTATTCCTGGAAACATTTTAATAATCACAACACGATTGTCTAAGGCCGTGTGCACAAGCAACTCTGACTGACCGCTTCCTTTTAAAAATAAGTTTTTGTTTAAAGTCAGATTTACTCCAGACTCGACCAAATGCGGATAATTTGGTGAAGCAAACGCCTGAAAATGTTCTGCGTTTGTCTTAGTAGTTCGATTGCCGCGGTATAATTTATATTCAAAATACAAACATACTTCACGCAAAAGTGGTTCTCCATTTTCTTGCAAAGAGGCAATTTGAATGGCTGTTATCAAGTTTTCTTTAGCGTCGGTGCGCAAATCTCCAATAGGCAATTGTGAACCCGTAAAAATAACTGGCTTGTTTAAATTTTCTAACATAAAACTCAATGCCGAGGCCGAATAAGACATGGTATCTGAACCGTGCAATACTACAAAACCATCAAAGTCTTGATAATTATCTTGAATACTGGTTGCAATTCGAATCCATTTTTCGGGATCCATATTCGACGAGTCAATTGGTTCGTCAAACGAAACTGTTTCAATTTCGCAATCCAATTGCTTGAGTTCAGGAATACTTTTAAGTAACTTATTGAAGTTGAAAGCCTTCAAGGCACCTGTTTCAAAATCTTTGCTCATACCGATCGTTCCACCAGTATATAGTAAAAGAATTTTGGACTTACAGCTCATCGTAGTATTTTAATTTATTGACCACAGGATTGGCATACATCGCCAAAAATCCTTGTATAGCCACCTCATTTGCCGTATCAATTCTCATTTCCATACGACGTTCAAAAAGCGAGCGTTCCTTTTCTTGATATTTATGAGCAAACTTATTGGTCTTAAATTTAATGTCGTAGGCAATAAAGTTGGTTGGCCACAATTGATAGTTCTTAATAATTGAATCATCAATTACTTGCGCCAAAGCTTGAATTTGCTTGTTCACATTATCGTTGGCTTTACCAATTTTATCAATTTCGGCATCCAGAATCGAACCCACTTGCATGTGAATTCTCTTTTTAGGCCCCATCATACCACTCATGATATTCATGAAGTCTTCATTTTTATCTTTTATATACACCTCATTATTGGCTTCTGCCATTAATTGCGGCATTTTCATGGCATCGGTTGGGTCGTATTCGTATGAAATTGATACAGGAACAATTTTTAATTTCTTAAAATAATCCATTAAATTAGCTTCGTCAGAACCCATTCCGATCATTTTTAAAACACCTGGATTAGTTTCGTCATTTCCGTCTTTCGTTCTCCCTTCGCGTTGAGCGATCCAAACCGAACGATTTTCATGAAACAATAAATGTCCTATATATTCAGATAGTAGTTTAGAGCTTTGCAACATCTCTCTCGGAGACAAACCTCTTAAAACTAAAAAGTTACGATTTAGTTTTGCCAACGTGTTCAAAAATGGCTTTTTGACCAAATTATCCCCTATTGCCGACGCCGTCATTACCAATTTATGCTCATATAAACATACGTTTAATAAAGTCGTGTCTAATAATATATCACGATGGTTCGAAATAAATAGGTATGATTCGTCTTTTTCTAACTTTTCAAAACCTGAAGTCGTTAGTCCTTCCGAACTTTTATCTAATATTTTTTGAATGGTTTGGTATATGAAATTGCATTGAAAATCACGTATCGAATGGGTTCTTTTCAATTGCTCTTTCCATTCGTCGTCTTTCAATTCTGGAAAAGAGAAATTCATCATCGCTTTTAAGATGGGATGATTCGCGGCTTTTTGGAGCACCTCGTTTATTTCTGAATCGTGAAAAGGCCGAATGGCGTCAAATCTATGCATTACTAAATTTTATTTAAAGTGGACAAATGAACAAAAAAAAAACCAAAAAACTAATGTTTGAGTATTAAATCCCAAAAACGTCTTTAGAGTTCTGAGTGGTCGCAGCGCTAATCTCCATTTCTGAAAGGCCATAAATTTCGGCTAATTTCGCAACGACATTAACAATATAACTACTCTCATTTCGCTTACCGCGAAAGGGAACTGGTGCCAAATATGGTGAATCTGTTTCTAACACAATATGACATAAATCAATTTGCTTTAAAAACTGATCTATTTTACCATTTTTAAAGGTAACAACGCCACCTATTCCTAGTTTCATGTTGTACGAAATCGCTTGTAACGCTTGTTCGTACGTTCCTGAAAAGCAATGAAAAATTCCGAACAAGTCTGTCGATTTTTCAGACTCCAACACTTCAAAAACTTCATCAAAAGCATCACGACAATGAATTACGATTGGTAATTTATAGTGCTTCGCCAATTGAATTTGCGTTTTAAAAGCTGCTTTCTGAATGTCTAAAGTCGTTTTGTCCCAGTATAAATCGATACCAATTTCGCCAATACCGTAAAATTTTCGTCTTGCAAGTTCTTTTGTCACATGATTTAATTCTTCTTCAAAATTTTCTTTTACATGAGTAGGATGTAATCCGATCATTAAAAAAATGTTTTCTGGAAAATCTTGCTCCAAATTGTACATGGCTTGCGTAGTTGCAGAGTCAATTGCCGGTATAAAAAAACGAGAAACACCCGCGTTTATAGCGCGCTGAATCATTTCGTTTCGATCTTCAGCAAATTCCTCTGAATATAAATGTGTATGTGTATCGGTAATAATTGTAGTTGAATTCAAACGCATTGTTTTAAAAAAAGCAAAATTACCACAATATTGTTAAAAAGAAAAGTTTATAAAAGTTCTCCAAACAGAAAAGATTCGTAACATCCTAAAATGTTGCGAATCTGTATTCAAATAAAAATTTAAATTCTGTGCGAACTTTCTTAGTTCAATTCCTTTAGCAAGTGCTGAACTTGCTTTTGGTTTTCATAATCGCGTGGTATTGTAACCAAAATTTCCTTGCACGTTTGATAGTCTTTTTGTTTTAATTTGGATAAAGCTAACTGCCAAGTTGCTTTATTTTTATACACAGAAGTTCCCGATTGCAATGCTGTAAAAACAGCTTCGGCTTTGATAAACTCATTTTCTTGCAACAATGCAACGCCATAAAAATATTGAATCTCAGCAGAGCTTTTCTCTTTTAATATTGTTTCAAAAACAGGAATTGCCTTCTTGTAATCTTTCGTATTAAAAGCTTGTTCGGCTTGTTTTAATTTGGCACTGCTCTCACTTCTTTCTGTAAAGGAAGCCTGTTCGTGCCGATTAAAATCGTCAAAATTTGGATTCGCATTTTGATTGAAAAAAAACAGTCCAAACACAACAACTACCGAAGCCGCAGCGGCATACAACCAAGGTTTAATGCTAATCGCTTTTGATTTTTTAGAATTAAAATGACTTTCAGCTATGCATTTTACGTTTTCTTTAAACGCTTCGCGTTCTTCTGCTATTCCAAATTTATGTTTCAACTGAACATTCATTTCTTTAAAACTTTCCAATTCGGATGCTAAAACTTCATTCGTCGCTACTTCACCTTCAAAGCGAATGCGTTCTTCAACCGTCATTTCATTTTGAAGGTAATGATCAAACTGTGTGTATTTCTCTTCGTTCATGACTAGTTGTTTTTTAGCGATTTAAAGTTTTTAGATTCCCGAATCCATTGTGTTAATTGACCGATACACAGCGATTTTTTCTTACGGACATAGCCGTAAGTGACATGTAACTTCTCAGCTACTTCCTCCATTGATTTCATAGTGAAACTTAACTTCAACAACTCTTGGCATTTATCTCCTAACTTTTGAAACATGGCATCAAAAAGTTGCTGTTTTTCGTCAAATGCTTCTGCTTGTTCGACCAATAGGGATGCAGATTCATTTATAGATGCAACTTCTTCATTAATTGTTACCCCTTTATTCCCTGTCTTTTTCAATTCATTAAGCCATTTTCTTTTGCACAACAAAAAAAAGTACGCATCAAAGGGGCAAGTCAGCTGCAACGTTTTTGCTTTAGCCTGATTAAACATCAACATCATAATTTCTTGCACCACATCTTGCGCCTGATTTTCATCTCCCGAATTATTCCTGATGTATGACACCACTTTAGGAACAAACTTTTTATAAATAGATTGAATAATTGCCGAATTATTCTCTGCAAGTCCTTCAATATACATTTGGTCGGGATGAATTGTGCTATTTGCCATATTAAAAATTATATACGAATGTAAAAAAAAGAATCTACACTTAATTCATTCGTCAAGGGTAACAATTTCTGAACCGAATTGATATAATAACACAAGCATCTGATTATCAATTTAAAATTACAAAAAAATGGAAAGCTACCAATTTACCTCGATCAGCAGTTTTGACAAATTTCAACAAGCACTTTCTAGTAAAATTAGAAACGGATTTGTGATCATAGAGCAAAATGACAAATTACCTTATGTGGTTTTATCTCGAAAGAAAAAGCAAATTGATTACACCTTTCATATACTGATGACTTTATCCACTTTGGGGTTTTGGTCTGTGGTTTGGTTTTACGAAATTATCACGGCACATCAAAAAAAAGACATTTTAGTAGCCGTCGACGAAGACGGAAATGTCTTTGAAGAAAAATGTTTTTCAAAATAAATTAAAAAATGGGGTAACAATTACATTACTCATCCCATCTGTTAGTACAACCTTAAATTAAAAATCATGAAAACACTTAAAACTCTTCTATTATGTCTGGCAGCTATTTCGATAATTAGCTGCGACGATGACAACGACCCAACCAATAATGTTTGTGATACTGCTTACACTGCTACATTAATCAACAGCGCATTTTCTACAGCGAATGGTTACGTCGATCAAGTAACGATGGATTTGGCAACACATGAGTATTCGATTCAGATTAATGCGGATGGTGAAATTTGCACTATTGGCTATCAAAATCCTAGCTCCTACACCGGCGGCTACACTATGGAAGTGATTAATACCACTGCAAATACAAGCTATTCTGGCATACATACCTTCTCTCAAGCTGCGCTGGATTACCAATCAATTACACCTGTAATCGTACAAGCAGGCGACATTATAAATGTAAAAAGAACCATTCTTCCTGGTTTTACAAGCGACCAAACCATAGGTCGTATGTTTACAACCGCCACTTATTCTAACATTGCTTATCCAATTACAGAAGGAAATGTAGTTTTTTTAGGCTCTACTTTTTACGGAACGGGTGGTCCAAACGTAAATTTTGGCCAACCGTATATTCCACTAGGTTTCAAAGTAAATTAAAAAAAGGGGTAACAATTTTAAATCCCAATTGATATACTGATATAAAATAAATTAACAACCAGAATCTGAAAACCAGCTGAAGACTTTCAGTTCAGATTTACAAAAATTAGAAATCATGAAAACCAACTTTAAAACAATCGGATTATTATTTTTGCTCGTAGCAACTTTCGTTAGCTGTGACAACAGCGACACTGACGATAACACGCTAATTCTTCCGCCAACTGCAGCAGCATTCAAAGGAATTCAGGAAAACGGCATTAAAAAAAATACGCAAAACTTTACAATCAATGCAGGCGAAGGAATGGTGTCCTTTACTACTAAGAATGGTGTAAAAGTAAGCATCAATGGAGACTGCTTGACCAAAAACGGAAGTCCAGCAACCGGCGCCGTAGTCATTGAATACATTGAGCTTTTTGACAAAGGAAACATGCTAATTACCAACAAACCAACTATGGGTTTTTTGCCTGACGGAAAGAAAAAACTACTTTTATCTGGCGGTGAATTCTTCATCAAAGCCACTCAGGGCGGCGTACCATTGGCAACCACCTGCAATATCAACATGATTGTTCCGACTGCTTTGACCAATGGTTTAGACACCGCTATGATTTTATGGAATGGTGAAATCGACGAAGATGGCGAATTAGCATGGAGAGAAGCAAATGGTGATGGTGCCAACGGCCAAGGTGGCGTGAAAGGCGAAACAGATAATTATTATGTAAGCTTTGGTAATTTCGGCTGGACAAACGTCGATCGTTTTTACAGCGATCCAAGACCTAAAACGTCACTTTTAGTAGCCGCTCCAACAGGTTACAATAATACCAATAGCGCCATTTATTTGTCGTACGATGGAGAAGGAACTAATGCGCTTGCCAAATTAGATACGTACACAGCTCAAGGATTATTTAGCGAACACTACGGTCAAATTCCTATTGGGTTAAAATGTCACATTATTTTCGCAACCGAAGATCAAGGTCAATGGCGCTATGCGATCAAAGCCGTTACCGTTGCCGCTGGAGATGTTTATACTTTTACTTTAAATGAAACGGCACTCGCTTCAGAAGCACAAATGGTAACTGCAATCAATGGCATACAATAACTTACAAAACTCTTTTTTAAGGAAAAGTGGTGATTTGCTCATCACTTTTTTTTACATTTAGTCGGTTTTCAACTTAATGATACTGATTTTCAGAAGCTAATCCTGCTGTCCACTGTATCTTTTATCCCGAAAAAGAATCGGGACAAAAGGATGCCGCTTCCATCAGGGCTAAAAAACTCCTCGTCCATGAAAAAACTTTTATACTGTTTCCTAATTCTATCATCAGTGATGGTTCTGGCACAAACCAAAGTAAAAGACACGCTAACCCGAAGAGCAAAAATCACTTACGATCAAAGCGGAAATCAGGTTTCTTTTAAACCCGAAACACCGCCGTTAATTCCTATCTCTGGCGCACCAAAACCCAGCTATTCTTATTTATGGGAATTTGGCGATGGCCACTACAGCAAGCAAGCTGAACCAAAACACGTTTATAAAAATAAAGGAACATACACCACCAAACTTTCTGTAACCAACAATTACGACAACGGAAAACCACCCGCTACTAGACCTAAAAAAGTAGTTATCAATGATGTCCCAGATCCAAATTACAAAGACATTGCATCAATTGCAGATCAAAACGGATTTGCAATTCTAAAAAATTGTGATCCCATTCCTGATCAAGAAATGATCGTTGTAGTTAGTTACGAAAATATGGAAAATTATGTAACAAACGGAAAGCTATACTTATTTTACAACGAAAAGCAATTCAAAAACAACAACTTCGAATTACTTGATTATACAACACATGCCAACGAACGCGAAGTGCAAGAAAACACTATCGCTGTTGTACGTGATTTAGATGACACGCACTACTATTTGGCTTCAGCCGACAGTAATTTCAAAACCAAAAAACACAAAAACACAACTACCGAAGAAGATTTGGATGCCAGTCTAACCGAAGCGCATCAATTGTACAATAATGTATCTATTTTAGAAATGGACGAATCGGATCCCGGCGCAACACATAATGTTTTTTATACGTTTAAAACAACGCCTGAAATGATCAAAGATACCAGCGCAACTGTGACCATGCGCGGTATTTATGTTCCGAATCGAAATTACAAAAATCACAAGACAAAAAATCTTGAAATGGAAATTGTAACGTCTCATGATCCCAACAAAATGGGTTCCAACGGAAGTTTTATCAATTACCGATTGGTGCGTTATAGAAGAGTACAATTTAAAACCCGTTTCCAAAATAATGGCGAAGGCCCAGCACGAATGATTCGGTTAGAAACCGATATCCCAGATATGTTTGATAAAAAAACCTTTAAAATTGAAGGAATGTATCCCGAGTGCCCCATTTGTCCAAAAGAAGAAGAGCCAACCGTAAGTTGTCTGGACACCATAATTAAACAAAAACAAATTATATTTACGTTCAAAAATATTTATTTGCCCGGAACCGAACAAAAAAATGTACGAGAAAAAGACAGCACCAAAGGCTTTGTAAAATATTCGATGAAGTTTAACGAAGACTTTCATAAAGTAAAAACCAAAAGTCGCACTGCTATTATTTTCGATAAAAACGATCCCATAATTACCAACTATGCCACCACCCGATTTTTACCTGGCATTTCAATTGGTGCAAAAGCGGGTTATAATTTATATGCAGACCTTAACGATGCCACGAGTTATTTTGTCGGTGCGACCATTTCTCCGTTCAAATCTTACCGCTTTTACTGGCAAGTCGAATGGATAAATAGTTTGAATAATTACGAAAGCGCGACCAAGATAACAGATGAAGTTGTTGTTGATCCAAAAGGAAACAAACAGAGACAACGCACGACGATCAACTCAGAAAACAAAACTGTTAATTGGGAAATTCCCGTTCTTATTCGATACAACATCAACAATTACATTGGAATTGGCGCGGGATTGCAAGCCAACTTAGATATTTTGAAAGAACAAAATCAAAGCATCAAAATAGAAACCTTCGAAGGAGATTCGGATAAATACATTATGAGTACGCAAGTCGCTGATCAAACCTTAAAAAACTCTTTTGCCGATGTAAAAGCAGGGTTGTTAATTGACCTAACCATTGGAGCAGCGCGAATTGGACCCAGTCTAGGTGCGAGATACGTCATCAACTTCGAACAAAATTTCAATTACTTTCAGTTCTATGGCATTTGGAAGTTTTAATTGTCTTGCAGAAAATCGCAAAACAAAAGAAGATTTGCTAAGTTTATAAGTTGTTATCTTTCGTTTGATAATTACCAACATCCTAATAAATCGTACATGAACTTAAATTACTTATATGTCTTAATTTTTTTATTTATAAACCTGAACGTTTGGAGTCAGAAGCTGGCTGGTTCAGAAAATAAGATATACGAAGCTATTGATGTTTTTGTAGCCAAACCTACGGCTCAAAATCTAAAAACACTGACCAAAACTGAAACTGATTTCTGGAAAAATACGCAACTAAAATCCGAAGATGAATTACTTGCTATCGTCATTTTAATTTGCAACAAAGCCTATTATGAAAACCAGTTTGGACACTCTCAAAATGCGATAAAAAGTTATGAAAAAGGGTGGCAGACGTATCAAAAAAACAAACTAAAAAATTACGACATTATTGAATATTGCTTGAAACCGCTAGGAAACTTATACACTCTTTTAGGCGATTACGAAAATGCAGAAAATACGATCAAACAATATTATTTCATTGCCAATCAAGATAAAAATGAAGCTCAAAAAGTGGCCGCAATTCTTAACTTATCCAACGTATATCAAAACACAGGAAGTGCAATTAAAGCAATTGATTTAATCGAAAAAACGATTCAAACCGAAAAATTAACTGCCACTCAAAAAGGAATTTTACTCAATAACTTAGGCGCCAATTACATTGTAACAGCACCTCAATCTTCAAGCAAACAAAACAGCTACGAGGAAGCCGAAAAAACGTTATTAAATGCTATTGTGTTTTTAAAAAAGGACAAATCGCAAAACGAAACACTTTCTAACGCCTATCAAAATTTAGCAAAGCTAAATATCGAGCGCAATGATCTAGGCAAAGCAGCAAACTATTTTGAAAAAGCCAAGACTGAATTTTATAAAACAACCAATCATGAACCGCGAAAAATAGCCAAGCTCTATTATCAGGCGGCTTATCTTGCTTTTAAACAAGGAAAAATAGCAGACGCTAATCAAAACAACACGGCTATTTTCAAAACATTGATTCCGAATTACTCTACTTTAAAAAATTCATTACCCGACAAAAATTCGCTTTATGCAGAGACTGTTTTATTGGATGCTTTAGATTTACAAGCGAGTATATATGTGTCACAGAACCAGCTAAAAAGTGCGTTAAAAAGCTATGCGCTTTCTTTTCATATCGAAGAATTGTTTCAATCACTTTTGGTTTACGATAATTCTAAGATTGTCACACAAATTAGAAACCGAATTCGAACCGAAAAATGTCTTTCGATTTACTATTCGCTGTATGCAAAAGAGAAAAAGCAATCCTATATTGAAAGTGCTTTTTTACTGGCTGAACAAACGAAATCTATTGTTTTAAAAGCGCATTCTCAGACAAATGCAACAAGAACACAAGAAGAAAAGCTCATTCGACAACAACTACAAAAATGGAATACGCTTATTGTAAAAGAGCAGCAAAAACTAGAATTAGCTAATATTTCTAAAATTAACGAAGCCATCAAGAAACAGAACGAATTGATGCTTTTGCTAAAGTCTAAACCAACAAAAACGACTAACAATAATACTACTGAGTTTAATTTACAGCAATTCTACAACAAATTAGAGCAAGACGAAGCAACCTTAGTTTCGTACTTTTTTGGTGAGAAGACAATCTATAACTTCACGGTTGCAAAAAAGAAAATAGCACTTCACGAAATTGTCCTTAAAGATCCCAATCGTAAAACTTTATTCGATTTTATTGCTCTGTTTAACAACGCCAATACTATTACCGAAAATCCTCAAGACTACAATAGGTTAGGCAATACTACTTACGAATTACTCAAACTCCCGTCAGATACAAAGTTGCAAAATCTGATTATTATTCCCGACGGTGTTTTAAGTTTTTTACCGTTTGAATCTTTACTGACTCAGGCATCAAAAACAACAAACTTTGCCCAAATGCCGTATCTGCTGAATGAATTTAATGTAGCGTACAGTAATTCTGCTTCATTTTATCTGAATGCAGTTCCGTTTTCTAAAACTAAAAAAACGGTGTTGGGAATTTTTCCAATCTTCGATAATACGCCTGATGCTTTAACGTTTTCTAAAAATGAATTGCAATCCATAAAAGAAAATTTTAAGGGGCAATTTTTCGAAAATAATACTGCAACATTTTCCAATTTTAAAACTAATGCTGCCAATTATTCCATCTTACATTTAAGCACACACGCCTCATCGGGTGATACCGAAACTCCAGCGAGCATTAAATTTTTTGATGAAGAGGTTTTGTATTCTGAATTATATGATCTGAGTCTACATCCAGATTTAGTTGTTTTGAGTGCTTGTGAAACTGGTCTTGGAAAGCTATATAAAGCAGAAGGTGCCATGAGTATTGCAAGAGGTTTTCAAATGGCTGGTGCACAAAATTTATTGTTTTCATTATGGAAAGTGAACGATTTTACCACTTCTGTTATTATGCAGCATTTTTATAAAAACATCAAAAACAAACAATCTTATTTTAGGGCCAACGCCAACGCAAAACGTGATTTCTTAAAGGATGCTACTATTTCAAACGCAAAAAAATCACCGTATTATTGGAGCGCTTTTGTGTATTATGGCAATGTTACTCCACACGAAAAGTCAGCTAATTTTATCGTTTACATCATTAGTATATTGGGTGCAATTGGTTTATTTTTGATTTTCAATCGTTATCAAAAATGGAAGAACTTCAAAAAGTCCTCAAAAAAGCAAAGTATCAAAAAATAAAATTTAAGTTTATTGCCACCAATCATTTAGTTGTTAAAATTAAATTAAACGGAATTCATGGGAATTTCATATTAGATACTGGGGCTTCTAACACTTGTGTCGGCTACGAGGCTATTGAGAGATACCAGCTCGACGTAGTAGACTCAGACGATAAAGCCGCTGGCGCAGGAGGCACAGGCATGGACACGCAAGTATCCAAAAACAACATACTGCAAATTGGCCGTTGGAAACAAGAAGAATATACTGTAATCGTTTTTGATATGTCGCACGTAAATGAAGCTTTGCGGGATCACAAGGCAAAGCCAGTTCACGGTATTATTGGTGCAGATGTGCTAATGACTGGAAAAGGAATAATAGATTACTACAATCATTATTTGTATTTGAAATAACGAATTTTAAAGACAAATAATAAAAAATCCCAAACCTCATAAAGTTGATGTTTGGGATTTTTTAAATTTTATAAGTGGTGCAATTAGTTCAAATTAAAAGCGGCTCCAATATTAAAAGTAAATTGATTGTTCAAGTGTTCAAAACCTTGCACATTACTGTCATACTTCGCGATAGGGAAAGCAATTTCAGTAAAAAGACCAAATCCATCTGAGAAGAAATAACGAGCACCAACGTGTCCTCCAAAATTTTTCAAACTTAAATTTAAACCTGGATACAAGTCAAACGCTTCTGAAATATTTAAAACTGAACCCAAATTCGCATTCACTCTTACTTTAGCATCAAAACGATCTCCAAATTTTGGTTTATCTCCTAAAACTTCGTCCACACCTAATAAGTAACCGGTAACTACACCAAAAGAGAAGTTCTCTCCTAGTCCAAAATCAACAGAAGCTTGAACTCCTGTACCACCATCCTGAATATTGGCTCCAATATTAAGTTTGGTATCGCCTTTTCCTGAAAAAGCAGTTTGTGCGCTAGCGAAAGTAGTTGCTAGTACAACTAATAAAGTAAAGATTTTTTTCATTTTAAAGATTTTAATAGTACTGCAAAAATAAGATTTTTATTCTAATTCCTTCCTCTTTCTTCGGGATACAATTTGTAAACGGGATCACTTTGCCAAATTTGTTTGGTATCTACATTCATAATGGTCAGCGGACCTTTAAATGCGGCAGCGGTATCAACATTCCAAACATTTGCTTTTTGTACGGGAACCGTTTCATTAATTCTAGAAACTGGTGTGTGACCGATATACACTTCTGGATATAAAGTTAAGCGCTTTGGATACAACTTATCACTAATGTGCATTGAGGGATCAAGAGCTAACGCTGTTTCCCACAAGGTTCTGTCCCAATAAAACGTTTTCGAAAAATATTCGTACTCCACACCATTCATATTGCTAAATCCGGCGTGCACAAACAATCTGTTTTCAGCATCCAAATGGTAATCTTCTAAGGATTCTAAAAACAAAACATGAATATCTTTATGCGTTCTTGTTAATTCTTCGTAGGCTAAAACAGTAGCTTCGCCACCGTGATCGTACCATTGCTCATTGTCTTTGCCGTCTTTAAGCCATTGCAAGACCAAATCGTCATGATTACCACGAATGCAAATACAATTTTGTTGCTGTTGCAATCCTATTAATTTGTCGATCACCTGCGGCGATTGACTCCAACCATCTACATAATCGCCTAAAAATATTAATTTATCATCGGTAGTCACGGCTGCTCTTTCAAGCACTTGTTCCAATGCTAAAAGTCCCCCATGAATATCGCCTATAACAAATGTTCTCATCTTGTGTTTTTTGAGGTGCTTTTTACAAAAATAAGAGAAATTGTTTTGCTTATTCGTATTTTAAGCAAATTTTAGCATCGTTTTTTTATCTTTTTCGTACTTCTATTGCCGCTTTCCTTTCTAAATTTGCATCATGGCTGAAGAAGGAACTTATCGCAAAATTATTCATATTGATATGGATGCTTTTTATGCGTCAGTCGAACAGATGGACAATCCTGAATTACTAGGGAAACCCATTGCCGTTGGTGGATCGGAAAACCGAGGTGTCGTAGCGGCAGCAAGTTATGAAGCTCGCAAATTTGGTGTTCGAAGCGCGCTTTCGGGCGCACAAGCTAAACGCAATTGCCCTGATCTTATTTTTGTTAGTCCGCGTTTTGATCGGTATAAAGAAATTTCTCAGCAAATACATAAAATATTTTACGACTACACTGACTTAGTAGAACCACTATCATTAGATGAAGCGTATTTGGATGTGACTCAAAACAAAAAAGGAAATCCAAGTGCAAGCTTACTGGCACAAGAAATAAGATTACGAATCTTTAACGAGGTGGGAATAACGGCTTCTGCAGGAATTTCGATAAATAAATTTGTTGCCAAAATCGCCTCCGATTACCATAAGCCCAACGGCCAAAAAACTGTAAATCCACATGAAGTGATTCCGTTTTTAGAAGAACTGCCCATTCGGAAATTCTATGGAGTTGGAAAGGTTACTACTGAAAAAATGTATCAACTTGGTATTTTTACTGGTGCGGATTTAAAAACAAAATCGGAAGAATTTTTAGAAAAACACTTTGGGAAGTCAGGTAAATTTTATTACAATGTGGTTCGCGGCGTGCATAATAGTGAAGTAAAATCGCATCGAATTGCCAAATCGGTAGCGGCAGAGCATACGTTTGATGTGAATTTGTCTTCGGAAATATTCATGTTGGAACAACTCGAAAAAATAGCTGCATCTTTAGAAAAACGCATTTTAAAACATAAAGTTTCGGGCAAGACTGTGACTTTAAAAATTAAATACAGTGATTTTACAACCCAAACAAGAAGTAAAACGTTGCCTTATTTTATAGCAGATAAACATTTGATTGTAGAAACTGTCAAAGACCTATTATACCAAGAACGTATGAAAGACTCGGTACGATTACTAGGCATTTCTTTAAGCAACCTTAATACTGAACAAAAGAAAGCAGTTGTCGTTCAGCTTAAGTTTGATTTCTAAAGCTATTAAACAAGCGTTAAAACATCTTAAAACGTAAGTTGTTTCGTCATTTAGAATTATCTTTGATCAAATCTTAAAGTTATAATCTAATGAATGCTTACGAAGATGCCATTGTAGCTCACCATCAATCCAGACAAAATTCGTCTTTTCCGATCGTTTCGGTAGAGTATTATTCGGATGCATTTGTAAGTGTTAAGCGCTCTTGCATCGATAACATTCGATTGAAGAATTTAGCTTTAAAAAACTCTTGGCAAAATTTCAATTATAATTTATTAGACAAATTACAACAAGTAGTCATCATTGTGACTACTCCGAAACTCGAAATAATTTTTGCTTCGAATAGAATGCATCAAATGAATGGTTATACGGAGGTTGAGGTTTTAGGTCAAACGCCCAAAATGTTTCAAGGAAAAGAAACCTCTCCTTTAATTTCTAAGCAAATTAGAGCTTCTATAAACGCACAAGAACCTTTTGAGCAGACAGTTGTGAACTACAAAAAAGATGGATCAACTTATAAATGTGAAATTATGGGAGTTCCTATCTTTAACAATAAAGGTAATTTAACTCATTTTGTAGCCTTTGAAAAAACAGTATAAAAAAAAGCTTTCTGAAATTCAGAAAGCTTTTTTTTATATATATCTATATTTTACTTAGTCTTTACTAGCCAATTTAGATAGCAAACGCAAGAATTCTATATACAACCAAACCAAGGTAATCATTAAGCCCATAGCACCAAACCATTCCATGAATTTAGGCATGCGTTGTTGCACTCCTTTTTCTATTTGATCAAAATCTAAAAATAAGTTTAAAGCAGCTATTATAATTACGAACACACTTATTCCGATACTCATCATTGAATTTCCGTAATGAACGGGAACGAAACTCGTAAACATCGAGAACAACCACGAAATTAAATAATATGTCGCAATTGCTAAAGTTGCCGCAATTACCACCGATTTAAAACGCTCTGTTACTTTTACTATCTTAAATTTATACAACCCCAAACAAACCATAAATGTCACTAACGTACATCCAACTGCTTGCATTACAATTCCAGGATATATTGCTTCGAAGATGGCAGAAATTCCACCAATAAATAATCCTTCAAATAAAGCGTAACCAGGTGCTAAATAACCCGAATATTGTGGTTTAAAAGCCGCGATCACTACTAAAATCAATCCAACTACTGCACCTCCAATAGCGGGCAACATTACATTCATTCCGTTAAATGACATCCACCACGTTACCATAGCAGAAGCAACCAAAATCATAAATAATAATGCTGTTTTATTAATTGTTCCAGACAATGACATTTCTTGTCCGTAATCAATAATTTCAGCGTGGTGTACTTTTTCTTGTACCGCTGTATTTGAAAAACGCTTATTACTTAAAAAAGGGTTATTAGATTTAAATTCCATTGTAGTTTAATTAATTTTTCATCAAATATAATATTATTTCTCTGATGTCCTCAAACTGCTATATTATATTTAACATCTTCATTCACTTTGCCTTTCATCGCATAAAAAAAGCCATCAACAAGTGATGGCTTTTTTATAATTTGACTTTGTTTACTATTTAATAATATCCAAAACTAAAGATGGATTTAATCCGATAATAATATTTAAAAGAATAGAAACTATTGCTACACCGTAAATTAAAATTGGAGTGGCTGTTCTTTTCTCATTAGGTTCTTTTGTATACATAACCAATAGTAATTTAAAGTAATACCCCACACTAATAATAGAGTTGATTACCGCTACGATCACTAAAGCAATATAACCTGCTTGAATAGTTTGGTTGAACAAAAACAACTTAGCAAAGAATCCAGAGAAAATCGGTATACCAGCCATAGACAACATTGCTGCTGTTAAGATCGCTGCCAGTAAAGGATTCGATTTTCCTAAACCATGAAAGTTGGTCATGTCTTCGTTGTACGGTGTGTTTTTACATACATACAAAAGCACTGTAAAAGCAGCAATTCCCGCTAAGCTGTAAGCAGCAGTATAATACAACAATGTTCCTGCAGATTCTGGAATCGTTAATAAAGTCATCAACATAAAACCTGCGTGTGAAATACCAGAGTAAGCCAACATACGTTTTACGTTTACTTGACGCAATGCCATTACGTTACCTACAGTCATAGAAGCCATTGAAATGACAACAATAACTATTTTAAAATTATCTGATAAATCAGCATTTAATACTTCTAGTAATTTGAATAAAGACGCAATAGCAACTACTTTAGCCAAAGTTGACATTAATGTGGTTGTTAAAGCTGGAGAGCCTTCATATACATCTGGAGCCCAAAAGTGAAAGGGTACAGCCGCAATTTTAAAAAACATACCAACAGTCAACAACACAATTCCGATTGGAAACCAAATAGGTAATTCTGCTGATTGTGACAATTCGCTAATTTCAACAACATCAAAGCTTCCCATTGCTCCGTAGATCAAACAAATACCAAAAAGGATAATTCCTGAGGCGAATGAGCCCATCAAGAAATACTTCATACCTGCTTCGTTACTTTTAAGACTCAAACGGTCACTAGCAGCTAAAATATAAAGCGCGATCGACAACACTTCGATACCTAGAAAGAACATAGCTAAATTTCCAAAGGAAACCATTGCAACCGCACCTGCTAATAAAAATACTTTGATTGCAACGAAGTCGGAGATCTTAGTCGGATGATCTTCGTAAAAATTAAAACTTAAGGCTACTAAAAAGATAGTCAAAACAATAAATAAAGCGGAGAATCCCAACGAAAACTGAGAGGTCGCAATCATATTATTATAATAACTTTCAGAAGTACCAAACTCTGAAATGGTTAAAGCTAAGACTGCCAACAATCCAATTATTGTAACTGGAACAATGCCTTTTCTTAAATTGAAAATTTCAAATACAAGGCATAAAACCCCTAATCCTACTATAGCTATTAATGTATTCATTTTTTTTCTTGAGATTTAGACTCTACGTTTATTCGTATCTTCTAATTGCTATTCTATATTTTTATTTAAATTCTTATTGACCGTTCAATTATGAATTGTGAATCGTTTTTAAGATGATTTCTAAACTGGGCGTTATCAACTCAATAATTGGCTTTGGATAAAAACCAAAGAACAACAACACAGCAATTATAACTCCAAAGGATATTCCTTCATTTAAGGTTACGTCTCTAAACATTTTAGAATTCGTTTCACCCAACATAACTCCTTGGTACATTTTTAACATGTAGTATGCACCTAAAATGATTGTTGTACCACCTAAAGCTGCGTACCATATATTGATTTGTGCTAAGCTATATAACACTGTAAACTCACCAACAAAGTTAAAAGTTGACGGTAGTGAAATTGAAGCCATTACCAAAATTAAAAACATAGAAGAGAACTTGGGAGATTGTGTGCGAATTCCTCCTAAATCTGCAATGGTTCTTGTTTCGTAACGTCTGAAGATAACTTCAGAAGCCAAGAACAATCCAACTACCACAAATCCATGAGCAATCATTTGCATTACAGCTCCTCTAAAACCATCTAAAGTTAAACTATACGTTCCCGCGGCAATTAATCCAACGTGTGCCAATGAAGAGTATGCTAATAATCTTTTTAAATCTTTTTGATTCATCGCTACAATAGAACCGTAAATTACACCAGCAATACCTAAACCAATAACAATTGGCATGTACTCTTGAGCTGCTTGTGGAGCAATTGGCAATTGCCAACGAATGATGCTGTACAATCCCATTTTTAACATAATACCAGACAAAAGCATGGTTCCAACAGTTGGTGCTTTTTGGTATACACTTGCTTGCCAAGAGTGAAAAGGAATTAATGGAATCTTAATTGCGTAAGCCAAGAAGAAAGCACCAAAGATCCACATTTGCTCTTTGCTTGTAAGTTCTAATTGATACAAATCAGTGATCATAAATGATCCAGCTTTTGAATACAAGTAGATAAATGCTACCAACATAAATAAAGATCCTGCCAAGGTAACAATAAAGAATTTTACTACTGCTCGCTTGCGTTCTTCGGTATCACCATTACCCCAAATTAGAGCGATGAAGTAAATTGGAATTAATGCCAATTCCCAAAAAATGTAGTATAATAAACCATCCGCAGCCAAAAAGGTTCCAACCATTGCAAAAGACATAAAAAGAACTAAAGCGTAAAAACTTTTGGCATTTTCTACATTATTTCCAAAGGAAGAAAAAACAATAATTGGCGTTAAAGCAGTCGTCAATAAAACCATCGCCAAACCTAAACCGTCACCTTGCAAAGCAAAGCTAATTTGAGGTTGCGCAATCCATTGGCTGATGTAGTTAATATTTTCGCCTAAGTTGAACTGATTTAATAAAACAATTGAACCACATAAAGCAGCTAAACTGAATAACAACGCCACTTTTGATGCGAGTTTGTTACCTACTAAAAAAGTAGCAAAAGCGCCGATTAAAAGAATAATTAATATAAGGGAAACGTTCATAGTTAGTAAATTATTGAGCTAAAAATAAATAAGAAACGATGGCACAAAGTCCAAGTACAAAAGCAAACAAATACAAACCAATACTTCCGTTTTGTATCTTTTTACCTTGAAAAGCGATTTCTTCAATTATACTTCCAAATCCGAAGAAAGCTTCAGACAAATTAGTTTCTACTTTATTTTTGAAAAACTTAGAGATAGAATTAGTTGAAGTAACAAACAACGTATCATACAATTCATCAATATAATATTTATTGTACAACACCTTACCAACCCCTTCTTGATGTTCATCAGCGACAGGTACTTCTTGGCGTTTGATATATTTTACAAAGGCTATCATAATTCCTAATAATCCACCTGCTACTGCTAAAGCCATTAGCGAATATTCAATATAACCCAATTGGTGCGCTGCATGTTCTGCCTTTGAAAACAACGGTGCTAAATAATGATTCAACCAGCTATTTCCTGGCAAGCTAATTAATCCTCCAAAAGTGGCTAACAAACCTAAAACAACTAGTGGAATAGTAATTAAAGCCGGACTTTCGTGCAAATGATTTTTTTGCTCTGTTGTTCCTCTAAAGTCATTGAAGAAAGTCAAGAATAACAATCTAAACATATAAAACGCAGTTAAAACAGACGCTACCGATGCAACAACCCAAAGCACTTTATTGTGCTCGAAAGCAGTTAATAAAATTTCATCTTTAGAGAAAAAACCAGAAAACAATGGCATTCCAGAAATTGCTAATGAAGAAGCTAAGAACGTATAAAATGTAATGGGCATCACTTTACGTAACCCACCCATTTTACGCATGTCTTGTTCTCCATTCAATGCATGAATTACAGAACCTGATCCTAAGAACAAACAAGCTTTAAAGAAAGCATGTGTAATTACGTGAAAAACTGCAACTTCATAAGCACCAAGACCCAAAGCAATAAACATAAATCCTAATTGCGAAACGGTTGAATAAGCCAACACTTTTTTAATGTCATTTTGAACCAAACCAATAGTTGCAGCAAAAATTGCTGTTGCACCACCAACAATGGCAATTATATTTTGAATTTCTGGTGTTAAGTCAAAAACAAAATTTAAACGCGTGATCATAAAGATACCCGCTGTTACCATCGTAGCAGCGTGAATCAAAGCCGACACTGGCGTTGGTCCTGCCATTGCATCTGGCAACCACGTATATAACGGAATTTGGGCCGATTTACCACAAGCACCAATAAACAAACATAATGCAGCAATCGACAACATCGGAAGGTCCAAATCTGTTGCAGTAGCTATTGCCGTTTTTAAAGTCCCATAATCTAAAGTAGAGAACATCGAACCAATAATAAAAATTCCGACTAACAAGCCTAAATCTCCAATACGGTTCATGATAAAAGCTTTCTTAGCCGCATCATTAAACTCTTGGTTTTTATACCAAAATCCGATTAACAAGTACGAACAAAGTCCAACACCTTCCCAACCAATAAATAACACTAATAAGTTGCTACCCACAACCAACATAATCATAAAGAAGATAAATAGGTTTAAGTATGCGAAATACTTGTGCATATTATCATCGTCATGCATGTAGCTGATCGAGTATATGTGAATCAGTGCGCCAATTCCGGTTACAAATAATAACCACAAAATAGAAAGTTGATCCAATAAAAATCCTAAGTCGATTTTTATAGTACTAATTTGAATCCAGTCAAATAATGAAATTTGAATGGCTTGTTGATTTTGACTAATCTGAGAAAAAAACATTAATGTTGCAGCAAAAGAAACCACTACTGCTAGCGTTCCTACAATTCCTGAAACGGTTTTACCCAATGCTTTTCCGAAGAAAACATTAATTAAAAATCCCAAAAGGGGAGCTAAAACTAAGACTAAAGCTAAGTTGGTATCCATTTCCATTTATCCTTTTAAATTTTTTAAATTATCGATACTAATTGAACCTAAGTTTCTAAAGATCGAAACTAAAATTGCCAATCCAACTGCTACTTCCGCGGCAGCTACTGCCATTGAAAAGAATACAAAAACTTGTCCTTGCGCATCTTGATGATAGGTCGAAAACGCTACAAATAATAAGTTGACTGCATTCAACATAATTTCGATTGACATAAAAACGATGATGGCATTACGACGGTACAACACTCCAAAGATACCCACGCAAAAAAGCACGACACTTAAAAAAATGTAGTTTTCAATACCAATATGATTTAAAACATTCTCCATTATTTTTTCAATTTTTCTTTTTTAGACAATAATACTGTACCAATCATTGCCACTAACAATAAGATAGAAACAAACTCAAACGGAACCATGTATTCGTTCAATAATATTTTACCCAACACTTTTATTGATTGAAAATCTTCTCCTGTAGAATCATATCCCCCTTCAATTGGTTTTGAATTGATGAAGAGTGCGATTAAGACAGCACATACCAAAATGAAGGAAACAATTGCTCCCAAACGCGTAATTCTAGGGCGGTGCACTTCATGTCTTTCATTTAAGTTCATCAACATGATGGTAAACAAAAACAAAATCATAATGGCTCCCGAGTATACGATGATGTGAACCACAGCCAAAAATTGGGAATTCAGCAAAAAGTAATGTCCTGCAATCGAAAAGAAACTGATCACAAGATAAATGGCACTGTGAATTGGATTTCGACTAAATACAGTCAAAAAAGCGGTCAATACGGTAATGAACGCTAAAACACAAAATATAATAAGTTCTGTTGACATTAATTATTCTTTTTTAAGTTGAGCATTTTTTATCGCCATTTCTAGAGGCATAACCAAACGGTCTTTACCGAAAATAAAATCTTCACGGTCATAACTCGAAGGAACCAATTCTTTAGAAATAGTCATATAAATGGCATCTTTTGGACAAGCTTCTTCACACAAACCACAGAAAATACAACGCAACATATTAATCTCATAGATTGACGCATATTTTTCTTCGCGGTACAAATGTTTTTCATCTGGTTTGCGCTCTTCAGCTTTCATCGTAATCGCTTCTGCAGGACACGACAAGGCACAAAGTCCACAAGCCGTACAGTTTTCACGACCCAATTCGTCACGTTTCAACATGTGTTGTCCACGATAAACAGGACTACGCTCACGAATTTGCTCCGGATAATGTATGGTAACTTTGCGCGTAAAAAGGTGTTGGATCGTAATCCACAACCCTTTAAAAATGGCAACCAAATAAAGGCTTTCCCAAAAAGTCATCTCTTTATTAGAGACTACCTTTTTTCTACCCGATAATGATATCGTATCTATACTCATTTTAATGTATGATTTTCAATTTCAGATTCCAATCCAAAACTAACTTTAATTATATTTATTTGAAGCTATTCCTGCTATTCACTCCAATCTTTTTATCCGCTAGGGCGGCCAAAAAGGATTTCGCTGCTATCAGGGCTAGGGCTAATTCTTGTATTAAAACCCTAAATATGCAATAATATCTGCTCTTAAAATTACTATTCCAGTAACAATAATATTGATAATTGATAATGGAATTAAAATTTTCCAACCTAAATTCATCAGTTGATCGTATCTAAATCTTGGCAACGTCCAACGCACCCACATGTAGAAAAAGATAAAGAAGCAAAGTTTAATAAACAAGGCTAACATTCCTAATAGATTTGCAATATTTACGCCTACATTATCCACCATCCATTGCATTCCTGGATAATTATATCCTCCAAAAAACAAAATAGCAATAATAGTAGAAGAGATAAACATATTAGCATACTCCGCAAACAAATAGAATCCCATTTTCATAGATGAGTATTCAGTATGGTATCCACCCACTAGTTCGGTCTCACACTCTGGTAGGTCAAAAGGAGTTCTGTTGGTTTCTGCAAATGCACAAATTAAGAAAATCAAGAACGACAACGGTTGATAAAAAACGTTCCAGTTCATTCCAGATTGTTGCATGGTAATTTCTTTTAAAGAAAGTGTTCCTGTCATCATCAATAAAGCGATAATAGACAAGCCCATGGCTACTTCATACGATACCATTTGAGATGCAGCACGAACAGCTCCCATCAAAGAGAACTTATTGTTAGATGCCCAACCACCAATCATAATACCATAAATACCAATCGAAACTACTCCAATAAAATACAGTAATCCGATATTGATATCCGTTGCTTGCAATAAAATATCACGCCCAAACAAATGCAAGCGATCACCCCAAGGGATAACAGCACTTGTCATTAATGCCGTACTCATTGCAATTGCAGGTCCCACAATAAATAGAAATCTATTGGGTGTATTTGGGAAAAACTCTTCTTTCGAGAATAATTTTAAACCATCTGCAAGTGGTTGCATCAAACCACCCCAACCGGCACGGTTTGGTCCTACACGGTCTTGCAAATAAGCAGCTACTTTACGTTCTGCCCAAGTAGAATACATCGCCATTAACATGGTTACCGCAAAAACGATAACAATGACAACGCTTTTTTCTATGATAAATGTACTATCCATTCTTTAACAATTTTCTGTATTATCATCTAAAGGAATAGCAGACATACTGATCTTTTTACGATCTTGGTCTCTTCCCATCAAAATAGTTTTTTCAGTAGCAATTTCTACTTTTTGCAACGGACGAATGTAGTTGTTCTGATTGATAACCGAATCTTTTTCAAATTCTCTTGGTCCTTCAATAACCCAGTCTTCTACATTTTTATGATCAAATCGACAACCATTACAGATAAACTCTTCTACTTCATGGTATTCATCTTTACGACCTGTAACGCGCTGTATTTCATCTCCAAACATCCAAACGGTTGTTTTTCCGCAACAGGTATCGCAATCTCTGTGTGCATTAAATGGTTTATTGAACCAAACTCTAGACTTGAATCTAAATGTTTTATCGGTTAAAGCCCCTACTGGACACACATCAATCATATTTCCAGAAAACTCATTATCAATTGCTTTTGAAATACAAGTTGAAATATTAGCATGATCACCTCTATCTACAACACCGTGAACTCTTTTGTCAGTCAACTGATCTGCAACTTGCACACAACGCTGGCATAAAATACAACGATTCATATGCAACTGTATATACGGACCGATATTTTCTGGTTCAAAAACTCTTTTTTCTTCAATAAAACGACTTTGCGCTTTACCGTGTTCAAAGCTAAGGTTTTGCAAATCACATTCACCTGCTTGATCACAAACTGGACAATCTAATGGGTGGTTAATCAAAAGAAATTCGGTAACCGCTTTACGTGCTTCTGTTACTCTTTCCGATTGTTTACTATTCACTTCCATTCCATCCATACAGCCTGTTACGCAAGAGGCCATTAATTTTGGCATTGGTCTTGGATCCGCTTCACTTCCTTTAGAAACTTCAACCAAGCAACAACGGCATTTTCCTCCACTTCCTTTCAGTGAAGAATAATAACACATTGCAGGTGGAACTAAATCTCCTCCTATCATACGTGCAGCCTGCAGGATCGTTGTTCCTGGTTCTACATCAATACTTTGACCGTCTATTGTTACTTTCATAATTGTGTCTTGATGTCAAAAGTTGCCAGTAGAAAGAACAGCGTCTTTCATCTTTAAACTTTATAACTTTTTAACTTTTAACTATACTGTTAGTTTACCAACAAGGTGCTTCACCTTCTCAAAAGGCTCTGCTACAAAGTGTTCACGATTTTTTATTTTTTCTGGAAAACGAACGTGGTACTCAAATTCATCTCTAAAATGACGAATAGCAGCTGCTACCGGCCAAGCCGCAGCATCTCCTAATGGACAAATTGTGTTTCCTTCAATTTTACTTTGAATGCTCCACAATAACTCGATATCCTCTTCGCGACCTTGACCGTTTTCAATACGGAATAAAACTTTCTCTAACCAACCTGTCCCTTCACGACACGGTGTACATTGCCCACAACTTTCGTGGTGGTAAAAACGAGAGAAATTCCATGTATTTCGAACCACACAAGACGTGTCATTATATACAATAAAACCACCTGAACCTAACATTGAACCAGTAGCAAAACCACCGTCGCTCAACGATTCGTAACTCATCAATCGATCTTCGCCGTTCGCTGTTTTGTAAATTAAATCAACTGGCAAGATAGGTACCGATGAACCTCCGGGAACTAACGCTTTTAATGGCCGATCAGAACTCATTCCTCCCAAATACTCATCAGAATTCATAAATTCATACACGCTCAATCCCATTTCGATTTCGTAAACTCCTTGGTTTTTAACGTGTCCTGAAGCAGAAATTAATTTAGTCCCTGTAGATCTTCCGATTCCTATTTTAGCATATTCATCGCCAGAATTGTTTACAATCCAAGGCACTGCTGAAATCGTTTCTACGTTATTTACCACTGTAGGATTAGCCCAAAGTCCAGAAACAGCTGGAAACGGCGGTTTGATACGCGGATTTCCTCTTTTTCCTTCCAAAGATTCTATTAAAGCAGTTTCTTCTCCACAAATGTATGCTCCTGCTCCGCAGTGCACATACAATTCTAAATCGTAACCAGATCCTTGTATGTTTTTTCCTAACCAACCTGCTGCTTTCGCTTCGTTAATGGCTCTTTCCAATATTTTATAGATCCACATGTACTCGCCACGAATGTAGATGTACGATAAATTAGCCCCTAAAGCATAACTTGACGTGATCATTCCTTCGATTAGTAAATGCGGAATGTGCTCCATCAAATAACGGTCTTTGAACGTCCCGGGCTCTGACTCATCCGCGTTGCACACCAAATGTCTTGGTTTGCCCGACTTTTTGTCAATAAAACTCCATTTCATTCCCGCAGGGAAACCTGCGCCACCGCGTCCACGAAGACCCGATTTTTTAACTTCTTCAACTACTTCATCAGGAGTTAAAGTTTTTAATGCTTTTTCTACAGATGCATAACCTCCATTTTGGCGGTATACGTCATAGGTTTTTATGCCTGGAACATTAATTTTATCTAATAATATTTTTTTTGACATCTTATTTATCGTGTAATATTATTTTATTATCTCTACAATCAGCAATTAACTGATCGATTTTTTCTTCATTAAGGTGTTCTTTATAAAAATCACCCACCTGCATCATTGGAGCATAACCGCAAGCACCTAAGCACTGTACACCTGCCACAGTAAACATTCCGTCTGCAGTAGTTTCGCCTACTTTAATACCCAACTTATCTGCTGTATATTCAATCAAGTTTTCGGCACCATTTAAACAACAACAAGAAGTTTGACAGAACTCAAACATATATTTTCCCATTGGTTTTTGATTGAACATCGTATAAAAAGAGACTACTTCGTATACTTCAATAGGCAAAATCTCTAACATCTCCGCCACTTTATCCATCAAATCATAACCCAACCAATTGTCATGTGCATCTTGTACCTCATGTAAAACTGGCAATAGTGCTGATTTTTTTTTGTCTGCAGGGTAATGACTAATCAATTCATTGATGCGATTCATCAATGTTTCGGTCATTTTTAATTCTTGTTCGTATCTTTTGTGTTCCATTTCGCTTCTTTAAATCTGAAATATCAAATCGTTTGTAATCCAACCAAAATATTAGGCATCCAACTCTCCAGCAATAACATTTAAACTTGATAAAATTACAATGGCGTCAGAAAGCATTGAACCTTTTATCATTTCCGTATACGCTTGATAATATATGAAGCAAGGTCTTCTAAAGTGCAACCTGTAAGGCGTTCTACTTCCATCAGTTATTAAGTAAAAACCAAGTTCTCCATTTCCTCCTTCAACAGCATGATACGTTTCTCCTACAGGAACAGGAATTTCTCCCATTACAATTTTAAAGTGATATATCAACGCTTCCATTGACGTATACACATCTTCTTTTGGAGGCAAGTAATAATCGGGTACATCTGCATGGTAAGGACCTTCTGGCATTTTATCCAACGCTTGACGAATAATACTTAAACTCTCCCAGACTTCAGCATTTCTTACACACCAACGATCGTACGTATCTCCTGATTTTCCTACTGGAACAATAAAGTCAAAATCTTCATAAGAAGAATATGGATGCGCTACACGCACGTCATAATCAACACCTGAAGCACGTAAATTTGGACCAGTAAAACCATAAGCCATAGCTTTTTCGGCATCAATTGTTCCAACATTTACTGTTCTATCCATAAAAATTCTATTTCTAACAAATAGATTTTCAAATTCTTTCCAAGCCGCTGGAAATTCTTCTAAAAAAACATCTAGTTTTCTAAAAGCTTCCGGAGACCAATCTCTTTCGAAACCACCCATTCTACCCATGTTGGTAGTCAAACGAGCGCCACAAATTTCTTCGTAGATTTCGTATACTTTTTCTCTAAATTGAAATACGTACAAGAACCCAGTGTAAGCACCAGTATCTACACCTAAAATTGAATTACAAATTAAGTGATCGGTAATTCTAGCCAACTCCATTGCAATTACACGAAGGTATTGTGCCCGTTTTGGCACCTCAATACCCAATGCTTTCTCCACAGTCATCCACCATCCCATATTGTTTATTGGAGACGAACAATAATTCATTCGGTCAGTTAGCGGAGTAATTTGGTAAAACGGTCTATTTTCGGCGATTTTTTCGAAAGCACGGTGAATATATCCAATCGTTGGTTCTGCATCAAGAATACGCTCTCCATCCATTAAACATACGTTTTGAAAAATACCGTGTGTCGCTGGGTGAGTAGGTCCTAAATTCAGAATCGAAAGTTCACTTCCGTCTTCATTTAGGTTCTCCTTGATTATTTTAGCATAACGCTGCTCTGGTGATAATAATAGTTCTGACATTTATTTAATGTGAAAAATTATACGTTTGTCTTTTAACAATTTGTGGTGGTTCTTCCAAAGAAACGATCGTCTTTATCGGTTCTTCCTGAATCTTCCATCGGGAATTCTTTTCTCATCGGAAACGAAATCATTTCATCCATATTTAAAATTCGTTTCAATTGCGGATGACCAATGAAATTTACACCGTAAAAATCATAAGTTTCTCTTTCCATCCAATTGGCACAAAGAAAAATATTAGACACAGTCTTTATCTCTGGCTTTTCGCCGTTGATAAAAACTTTAAGTTTCAATCGTACATTTTCGTACCAGTTATGCATGTGATACACAATGGTAAATTGACGCTCTAATTCATTATCAGGATAATGTACGCCACACAAATCGGTAAGAAAGTGAAAACGCAATTCTGGATCGTTCTTTAAAAATAAAACCACAGAAGTAATTACATCCGCAGAAACTTCTAATGTAAAAATATCTTTATCTTGAACGAAGTTAAACACATCAGTTCCAAATGCTTCTACAAGTTTCTCTTGTATTTTTTGAGTCTCTAATGCCATTTTATTGAATATTATACGATGCTAATAATTCTTGGTATTCTGGCGAACTTCTGCGTCTAACAGACTCGCTTCGTACCAACTCTTGCAATTTCATTACGCCGTCTAGAATTTGCTCTGGCCTTGGCGGACATCCCGGCACATAAACATCAACAGGAATTACCTTATCAATACCTTGCAAAACAGAATAGGTATCAAAAATACCACCTGAAGTTGCACACGCACCAACAGCAATAACCCAACGAGGTTCAGCCATTTGCTCATATACTTGACGTAGAATAGGTCCCATTTTTTTTGAAATAGTTCCCATTACCAACAACATATCTGCTTGACGTGGAGAAAAGCTAACACGCTCTGATCCAAATCGCGCTAAATCATAATGCGAAGCCATGGTAGCCATAAATTCAATCCCGCAACAAGAAGTTGCAAATGGCAAAGGCCAAAGGGAGTTTGCACGAGCCAATCCTACTACATCGTTTAATTTTGTAGCAAAAAAACCCTCACCAGAAACACCTTCTGGCGGAGCAACGATTTTTACATCTGAATTACTCATATTCGTTTTAGATTTTGAGTTCTAATTTTCAAGAAAACTTCTTGAAGAAGTAAAACTATTTTGTATAAAAATAAACAGCATTTAGAAGGCAGTAGCACTAATATCAACTTTTACAAAACTGATTTTCAAACACTACTTTACTCCCATTCTAAAGCCTTCTTTTTGATTATGTAAAAGAAACCAACTAAAAGCAACATCATGAAAATAACCATTTTCACCATTCCTTCTAATCCTAGTTCTTGGAAATTAATTGCCCAAGGATACAAGAAGATAACTTCAACATCAAAAAGCACAAACAAGATCGCTACTAGGAAATATTTTACTGAAAAAGGAATACGGGCATTACCCACAGATTCTATTCCACATTCAAAACTTTTATCTTTCTTTTGTGACTTTCTACTTGGTCCTAATTTTCCAGAAATAATGATGGTACCTACCACAAATCCTACAGCTAGAACAGCCTGCATGAAGATTGGAATATAATTAATTTGATCGGCTTGCATAATCCTTGAATTATATATAAAAAATGAGTCACAAAGATAGTTCGCATGTATGTAAATCACAAGACAAAAGCGGATTTAAGTGTCCGCTGAATCAGGCATTAGTTATAATTTTTATTGATTATAAATAACAACCTTCATTTGTAAGTTTTTTGAGTTAGGTATAAAAAAAAACGTTCCGATACATCGGAACGTTTTACCTTTCGTAGGCAAAAAAAATAGAATGCTATATTTATTGCTTAGATAACTGCTACTTTCGCAGCAACTTTACCTTTTCTTCCTTCTTCTTCTTCGTAACTTACACGGTCACCTTCGCGTAATTCTTCCGCGTTGATTCCTGAAGCATGAACGAAGATATCTTTTCCTGTTTCTTCGTCTGTAATGAATCCGTAACCTTTTGACTCATTGAAAAATTTTACTGTACCTGTACGCATTGTAATAATAATAATAATTTATAATGAAGCAAATGTAATATTTAATATCATACAATGAACACTTAGCTGTTAATTTTTTATAAAAAATATTGATTTACAGTGTTTTCTGTTATAAAACAGAGTCAATCTTGATATGTAATTCCTTTAATTGTTTCTCATCAATCGCAGCTGGAGCATCAATCATGACATCTCTCCCTGAATTATTTTTTGGAAAAGCAATAAAATCTCTAATAGTTTCTTGCCCTCCTAAAATGGCCACTAATCGATCTAAACCGAAAGCTAAACCACCATGTGGAGGTGCTCCGAACTGAAATGCATCCATTAAAAATCCGAATTGCGCTTTGGCTTCTTCATCTGTGAAACCCAAATACTTGAACATCATTTGTTGCGTCGCTTTATCGTGAATACGAATAGAACCACCACCTATTTCACATCCATTTAGAACCATGTCGTACGCATTTGCACGAACTTTGCCTGGGTCGGTTGGTAATAAATGTAAATCTTCTGGTTTCGGAGATGTAAATGGATGATGCATCGCATGGTAACGACCACTTTCTTCATCAAACTCTAATAAAGGAAAATCAACTACCCACAGTGGAGCAAATTCTTCTGGCTTTCTTAAGCCCAAACGTGTCGCCAATTCCATACGCAAAGCACTCAATTGTGTACGCGTTTTGTTGGCAGGACCAGAAAGAACAAAAATCATATCCCCCGCTGTTGCACCAGTTATTTTTGCCCACTGCGCTAAATCTTCTTGAGCGTAAAACTTATCAACTGATGATTTGTAAGTACCATCTTCATTGCACTTTGCATACACCATTCCGCTTGCACCAACTTGAGGCCTTTTAACCCAGTCAATTAAAGCATCAATTTCTTTACGCGTATAGTTTCCAGCTCCTGGAACTGCAATTCCAACTACCAATTCAGCAGCATTAAATACAGTAAATTCTTTATGTTGTGCAAATTCGTTCAATTCACCGAACTCCATCCCAAAACGAATGTCTGGCTTATCGTTTCCATAGGTCTTCATCGCATGATCGTATGTCATTCTAGGAAACTTATCTACGGTAACGCCTTTTATTTCTTGCAATAAATGCTTAGTCAATCCTTCAAAAACATTCAAAATATCTTCTTGATCTACAAAGGCCATCTCGCAGTCAATTTGAGTAAACTCAGGTTGACGATCGGCACGTAAATCTTCGTCGCGGAAACATTTTACAATTTGAAAATATTTATCCATTCCGCCCACCATTAATAATTGCTTAAAAGTTTGTGGCGATTGCGGCAAGGCATAAAATTGCCCTTCGTTCATGCGGCTTGGCACCACAAAATCTCTAGCTCCTTCTGGAGTAGATTTGATCAGATATGGAGTTTCTACTTCACAGAAATCTAGGTCCGATAAATACTTACGCACTTCCATAGCTACTTTATGACGAAACAGTAAACTGTTTTTTACGGGATTTCTTCGAATATCCAAGTAACGGTATTTCATACGAATATCTTCACCGCCATCCGTTTCATCTTCAATCGTAAACGGAGGAGTTAATGCGCTATTTAAAATAGTTAGTTCAGAAACTAAGATCTCTATTTCACCTGTGGCTATATTTTTATTTTTTGCTTCACGTTCAATTACGATACCTTTTACCTGAACTACAAATTCACGACCTAGTGTTTTTGCTAATTCAAAAACAGTTTTATCGGTACGACCTTCGTCAAAAATAAGCTGCGTGATCCCGTAGCGATCACGCAAGTCAATCCAATTCATAAATCCTTTATCACGAGATTTTTGTACCCAACCAGCAAGTGTAACTTCTGTATTAATGTGAGAGGCGTTTAATTCGCCACAATTATGACTTCTATACATGATTCCTATTTTAGTTTGCAAAAGTAAACACAAAAACTAGAAAACCTGTATATTCTAAAATATTATCGATAATCAGTGCTAGTTTTTTTTATACCTTTAAACAAAAATTAGATTTTTTTTGCTATAACTAAATAAATTACAATGAAAAAACTTACCTGGTTACTGTTACTTGCAATGAGCTGCTCTTACGCACAAACTTCTGTAGGCCGTATTGACTTTACAGCAAAAATTGCCAATAGAAATAGTGACACTCTCATGATTAGAGGAGCTAACAAATTCAACAAAATTATTATACTTGACAAAAAAGGCACATTTAGCACCAGCTTTGAAGGGCCAAAAGGCTTTTATCAATTTTCAGACAAACAAGAAGTTTCCAATTTATTTTTAAAACCGGGCGACGACATTAAGTTGACCATGGATGCAGCTCAATTTGACGAGACAATCGTTTATACTGGTAAAGGTGCTGACGAAAATAATTTTTTGGCTCAATCTGCTTTGCGTGACGAAACTTTCCAAAATGAAGCTTTTACAAAAGGACCTGAAGAATTTGAAAAATTATTAGCAGCCAAGCAAAAATTTGAAAGTGAAGCGATAGAAAATGGACTTTACGACAAGGATTTTAAAGAAGCGTACAAAAAGTCGATGCTAAAATCGAATGAATATGCAAAAATGGAATACGACAGCAACCAAAAAATGAATTCTTTGGGTGGCAAACCTTCACCAACATTTGATTATGAAAACCACGCAGGTGGAAAAACCAAGTTATCTGACTTAAAAGGCAAATATGTTTATCTTGATATGTGGGCCACGTGGTGTGCACCGTGCCGTATGGAAATTGCATATCTTCAAAAAATAGAAAAAGAATTTCATGGTAAAAATGTTGTTTTCGTTAGTATTTCTATAGATGCAGCAAAAGACCATGACAAATGGAAAAAATTTGTTACTGACAAACAATTAGGAGGCATTCAGCTTATCGCTGATAAAGATTGGAACTCAGAGTTTGTAACCAGCTATAACATTACCGGAATTCCACGTTTTATATTAATAGACCCAAACGGAAACGTAGTTGATGCTAATGCTTCTCGCCCATCTTCAGGAGACTTAGAAGGTCAATTAAATGCTTTATTGAAGTAAGAAGCAAACCAATTTTAGATAGAAAAAGCCAGCACAAATGTGCTGGCTTTTTTATTTATCAGAAAATTCTAATGTTAAGGTTTTCTGTTGTGTTATTAAATTGTTAACTAAAAGTTTATTTAATGTAAACTATTTTTTATATTTGATGGAGAACTGGCTAACATTTAAAACTAAAACATGAAAAATTCTTTAAGTTTAGTAGCAATATTGTTTTCGGCAGTTGTATCTTCACAACAGACAAAGCCGGAGTTAGAAGTTGTTGATAGCAAAGTAAAAGCCACGTATTATTTTGAGAATGGCACCGTGCAGCAACAAGGTTTTTTTAAAGATGGAAAACTCGACGGTACTTGGATCGCCTATGATGAAGCGGGGCATAAAAAAGCTATTGCTGAATACCGAAACGGAAACAAAATAGGAAAGTGGTTTTTCTGGAACGACAGCTGTCTTACCGAAGTAGATTATTCGGACAGCCGAATTGCAAACGTTAAAAACTGCAAATAGGATATCTTATTTTAAAAAATAGCATTACAACCAAACCAATAAACCAAAAAATCCCAGACTCTTAACGAATCTGGGATTTTTTTATAGCTAAATACGTTGTTATTACAACTCTAATGCTTTTTTAGGATTGTTATCCATCAATAACTCCATTGGATTCTCTAACGCCTCTTTAACTGCTACTAAGAAGCCAACAGACTCACGACCGTCAATAATTCTGTGGTCATATGATAATGCCACGTACATCATTGGGTGAATTTCAACTTTACCATTCACCGCTATTGGGCGCTCAATAATATTGTGCATTCCTAAAATTCCTGATTGTGGCGGATTGATAATTGGCGTAGACAACATACTTCCGAAAACACCTCCGTTGGTAATTGTAAAAGTACCACCAGTCATGTCGTCAACCGTTATTTGACCGTCACGTGCTTTAATCGCTAATCTTTTAATTTCTGCTTCAACACCACGGAAAGATAAATTCTCAGCATTGCGAACTACAGGAACCATCAAACCTTTTGGACCTGAAACTGCAATCGAAATATCAGCAAAATCGTAAGCTACTTTATAATCACCATCCATCATAGAGTTTACATCTGGATACAACTCTAATGCTCTAGTAACTGCTTTGGTAAAGAAAGACATGTATCCTAAACCAACCCCAGCGTGCTTTGCTTTAAAAGCATCTTTGTATTCATTACGAATTGCATTAATTGGAGACATGTTCACTTCGTTAAAAGTAGTTAACATTGCTGTTTCATTTTTAGCAGATACTAATCTTTCCGCTACTTTACGACGCAACATTGATAATTTTGAGCGCTCAGAACCACGATTTCCTCCTGTTGGAGTTCCCATTGAAGGCATTGCGTTTACTGCATCGTCTTTAGTGATTCTTCCTCCTTTTCCTGTTCCTGAAACAGTAGCTGGCGCTATATTTTTTTCATCTAAGATTTTTCTTGCTGCTGGCGAAGGACTTCCCGCTGCATGAGAAGTTACTGCTGGAGCTGCTTTTGGCGCTTCTGCTTTAACCTCAGCCTTTGGTGTTTCTTCTTTTGGAGTCTCCTCTTTAGGAGCTTCGCTTTTTGATTCGGTAGTTGCTCCAGATGGTTTTACACCTTCTGTATCAATTAAACAAACGACTGCACCTACTGCTACCGCATCACCTTCTTCCGCTTTTAGTGTGATAATTCCACTTGCTTCCGCAGGCAGTTCAAGTGTTGCTTTATCTGAGTCAACCTCTGCAATAGCTTGATCTTTTTCTACATAATCGCCATCTTTTACTAACCAAGTTGCAATTTCAACTTCTTTAATTGATTCCCCTGGTGATGGGACTTTCATTTCTAAAATCATCTTGTTTTTCGTTTAAAGTTTAATTGGTTTAAAGTTTCAGATTCGAAATAAAATCTGAAACTTTAAACTTGAAACAATTTTTAATTATCTAAATAAATTTTTATCAAATACCATTCGTATTGCATCTGCATGACGGCGTTTTGCACGAGTGTAACTTCCCGCTGCTGGTGCTGAATATGCTTTTAATGAAGCCAATCTCCATTTTATGAAGTCGAAGTTCATTAACATAAAGCTGTACGCTCCCATATTTTTAGGCTCTTCTTGTGCCCAAACATAATCGTCTGCGTTTGGATATTTTGCAATAATCGCTTTGATTTGATCTGCAGGAAATGGAAACAATTGTTCGATACGAACTACTGCTACATCAGTACGTCCATTAGTTTCTCTCTCAGCTGTAATGTCGTAATAGAATTTACCTGTACAGAAAACCAATGTCTTAACTTCATTTTTATCTACAGTAACGTCATCAATTGTTTCTTGAAAGCTTCCAGTTGCTAACTCTTCAATTGAAGAAACACAACGCGGGTCACGCAACAAACTCTTTGGTGTAAACACAATTAATGGTTTACGGAAATTGGTCTTCATTTGTCTTCTTAACAAGTGAAAGAAGTTTGCTGGAGTAGTACAATCGGCAACGTACATGTTTTGTCTCGCACACAATTGCAAGTAACGTTCCATTCTAGCCGAAGAATGCTCTGCACCTTGGCCTTCATATCCATGGGGCAATAATAAAACAATACCGTTTTGATTGTTCCATTTGTCTTCTCCACAAGAAATATATTGATCGATGATAATTTGAGCACCGTTAGAGAAATCTCCAAATTGTGCTTCCCAAATTGTCAGTGTTTTAGGACTTGCTAAAGCGTATCCATAATCAAAACCTAATACTCCATATTCTGAAAGCAATGAGTTGTAAATTTGAAACTGTCCTTTTTTATTCTCTAAATTATTAATTAGAATTACTTCTTCCTCAGAATCCTCCACTTTAACAACAGCATGACGGTGTGAGAAAGTTCCTCTCTCGACATCTTGACCAGAAATACGAACATCAAAACCTTCTTGCAAAAGTGAACCGTAAGCTAAGTGCTCTGCCATTCCCCAATCCAGTTTGTCTGTTTCAAAAAACATTGTTTTACGATCATTAATTAATTTTTCAATTTTCTTAATGAACTTTTTATCTGCAGGCAAATTAGAAACTGCACTAGCCACTTTTGTTAATTCTTGTTTTGAATAAGAAGTATCTACATTTTGAAGCATTACATCATCACTTACTTGGGCGAAACCTTGCCATTCATTTTGCATAAATGGTGTAATTACGGTAAGCTCTTTCTTTCTAGATGCTTCCAGGTTTTCTTCCATTTTCGCCTTATACGCTTCTTCTAAACCATTTACGTAGGTAGCATCAATAACTCCTTCTGTTAACAATTTATCAGCATATATGTCACGTGGATTTTTATGTTTTGCAATTAATTTATATAAAACCGGTTGTGTAAAACGAGGCTCATCACCTTCGTTATGACCGTATTTTCTATATCCTAATAAATCGATAAATACGTCACGACCATATTTCATTCTGTAGTCCAAAGCAAACGAAACTGCATGAACAACTGCTTCCGCATCATCGGCATTTACGTGCAATACTGGCGACAAAGTAACTTTGGCAATATCTGTACAATAGGTAGATGAACGAGCGTCCAAATAATTAGTCGTAAAACCAACTTGATTGTTAATTACAATATGAATTGTTCCACCAGTTTTGTATCCATCCAAAAGTGCCATTTGAATAATTTCATACAAAAGACCTTGACCCGCAATCGCAGCATCACCGTGAACGGCAATTGGCAAAACTTTTGAGAAATCATCCGCATAATGACGGTCTTGTTTGGCACGAGTGATTCCTTCGATAACCGCACCTACTGTTTCTAAATGCGAAGGATTTGGCGCTAAATTGATGTTTATTTTTTTACCTGAAGCAGTAACCTTATCAGCAGTAAGCCCTAAGTGGTATTTTACGTCACCATCAAAGTATTCTTGATCGTAATCTTTACCATCAAACTCTCCAAATATATCTTGTGTTGATTTTCCAAAGATGTTCGCTAAAACGTTCAAACGACCACGGTGTGCCATTCCCATAACGAATTGCTCTACTCCTTTTTCGGCAGCTTTTTCTATTAAAGCATCCAAAGCCGGAATAATTGTTTCTCCTCCTTCAAGCGAGAAACGTTTTTGACCTACGTATTTAGTATGTAAGAAATTCTCAAAAGAAACCGCTTCATTTAATTTATTTAAAATATTCTTTTTCTCTGAAGAATTAAAACTTGGCTGATTCGCATTTACACTTAATTTATCTTGAATCCATTGCACTACACCAGGATTTCGAATGTACATGTATTCGATTCCAATGTGTTGACAATAAACTGATTTTAGATGATTAACGATTTCTTGCAGTGTCGCACTTTGTAACCCTAATATTTTTGCGGCGTCGAAAACGGTGTTTAAATCGGAACTTGATAAATCAAAAGTTTCAATTTCTAAAGAAGGTGACGACTTTCGACGATCACGAACAGGATTGGTCATTGTAAACAAGTGACCACGAACTCTGTAGCCCTCTATCAACTTAAGAACATTAAATTCTTTTTGTAATTTTTCAGAAACCAAACTGCAATCTGCTGGTGCATTAGCAGCATAATCGGCCATTTGTTGTACCGGTGCTTGAGTTTGATTCTCTTCACCGTAAGTGGTCATTCCAAAATCGAAACCTTGGAAAAAACTTCTCCAACTTGGCTCGACGCTGTCTGGATTCTCTATATATTGATCGTACAATTGAGCGAAAAACTCCGTGTGTGCTGCATTTAAAAATGAAAACCTATCCATAATATTTAGTGAATATACTTTTTGTTAAATAGTTCGACAAAAGTACGACAATACAAATTATTTAAATCTCTTTTTTACTTACTTTTACGTAAAAATTTGTTAAAAACCATCTTGTTATGAAGAATACTCAAAGCTCAATCGTTTTCATAAATCTTTTTTGCATCGTTTTTCTATTATTTTCAGATACAACGATTGCGCAACAAAACAATCCGGCCATAAATCAAGGTCCTAATTTTTGGGATAAAGTGCAATTTGGAGGTGGCCTCGGCCTTAATATCGGCTCTGGATACACCGACATTACGGTCTCACCCAGTGCGATTTACAATATCAATCCAATTGTATCGGCGGGCGCTAGTTTATTGTTCGGCTATGTAAATACCGATTACTATAACTCTCTTTATTATGGAGGAAGTATTATAGGATTAGTCAATCCGATACCACAAGTGCAACTTTCTGCTGAATTAGAAGAAACTAGATTTAATACTACTTACGAGTTAGAGGGCGGAAATTTATCTGACAAATATTGGAACACCGCTTTATATTTAGGAGCAGGTTATAGAACTCAAAACATAACTGTAGGCGTTCGTTACGACGTTCTATACAATAAAGACAAAAGTATCTACGCCGAACCTTTTATGCCTTTTGTTAGGGTATATTTTTAAGTAAAACATAGAACTTAAAAGATCGAAAGCGTGGAAGATTTAAACTGTACTTTTTTTCGAGTCAAAGTATCTTAGAAAATATTGCGAAGCAGAAATCATTTGAATCAAAAACTACAACTCAAAAAATTCGAGGCTTTCTCAAAAAAAACCTACTTATAATGATTTCTAAACCACACTTTTTGCCATTCTCTTTTTAAAATTAAAAAAGCAACTTGCTCAGCAAGCACAACTAAGTCTGAACCGTCCAGTTTTTTAATTTCAGCTTCGGAAACATCTATAATGTAGAGCAAATTTAAGTATTCGGCAAATTTATACTGAATCATTCGATACACCTTTTCGTGCAACTGAATTTTTAATTCGTCTGGAGCTATACTCAACGGAAAATCAATTCCCTCGTTAGCTAAATTAAAATCCTTGTTGAGTTGTTCTACTAAGCTTAAATACAAAGCAAGCTTTTCGGCTTCTTGGAATAAAAGATCGGTATTTTGGGGCGCTACAAACATCATACCTTCAGCGTTACACTTTACGTTTCATTAAATTTTTTCCAAAAGTCACCAAAATGGCTTTCTTTTCTTCGGCGATTGTCATTTTTTTCAATGTTTCAAAAGCTTTCAAAGTATATACTTCAATAGCTTCCTGAGTCATTTTTGAAGCACCAGATTCATTAAAAATTTCTTTTACGGCTTCTATCTTTTCCTCACTATTGTCCAATTGTACTCCAAAAAATCCTTTCAATTGCACTTTTTGACTCTCGCTAGAAAACTGCATGGCTTTAAGATACAAATAGGTCTTTTTATTTTCAATAATATCTCCTCCCACTTGCTTGCCAAAAGTTTCTGGATCACCAAATGCATCTAAATAATCGTCTTGCAACTGAAAAGCTAAACCTAAATTCAGACCGAATTCATAAATTAAATCAGCGTTTTCCTTAGTAGTATCTGCTACAATTGCTCCCATTTTTAAAGCTGCTGCCACTAAAACAGCCGTTTTATATTGAATCATCTGTAAATACTCGGGGATCGTAACATCATCACGAACTTCAAAGTCAACGTCTAATTGTTGTCCTTCGCAAACCTCTAATGCCGTTTTACTAAATAGTTTTGCAAGATCTCTAAAGATTACCGGTTCGTATTGTTCAAAGTACTGGTAAGCCAAGATTAGCATGGCATCTCCAGAAAGAATACCGGTGTTTAAATCCCATTTTTCATGAACCGTTACTTGTCCACGTCGCAACGGAGCGGCATCCATAATGTCATCATGCACTAAAGAAAAATTATGAAAAACCTCTACTGCCATCGCTGCTGGAAGTGCTTCTACATAAGAAACATCAAAAATTTCTGCGGCCATTAACGTCAAAACAGGACGCATGCGTTTTCCGCCAAGATGTAAAATATAATCAATTGGCATGTATAAGTTTTGAGGCTCTTTGGTAATGGATTGCTTTTTTAAATATTCTATAAAAAAGGATTGATAGTCCGTAATTGCGTACATAATTAAACTGGAGATTTTTTTGGATTCAAATATACAACTACCATCACAATAAAACGACATCAAATGTTGCTGTTTAGCACTCTTCTTCGAATGAAGATCAAGTATTGAAAAAAGGCAATAACAACAAAATAAAAAAATTTAGAAAAAACATTGGAAACTTTATTGGTGTTTATAGTTTCCTTTCTATCTTTGCACCGTTGTTTTTTGTGAATAAACGCACAAACTACTAGATACCAATACTAAATTAGTTGTTTATGAAGACCAAATGGAAAATAAACCCAGCACAATCAGACGTTTTACTACAAAGTAGACACAACACGATTGGTTATTTGGCTGGAAACTCGAATACTTTTGCAGGTTATGTAGATTTTGACGGTAATGAAGTCGAAGATGCTTCTGTTGCCTTTTCAATGGGCAATAGTCTAAAGACAAATCGTAGAGAATCGGCTAAAAACTACATGCAATTGTTGGATCTATTCAACAATGACGAAGTGCCTGTGTTGAGTTTTGAATCGACTTCTTTTCAAAAAATAAATAAAAATATCAACTTCTTTAAGGGGAACCTTACTATCAAAGATGTGACGCGAGTAGTAGAATTACAAGCTGAGTACATTGATTCGGATACCTACAATGGCAATAAAAAAGTTGCTTTTGAAATTACAGGAAACATCAATCGTCAAGACTTTGGTCTAATGAATAGTAACATGAGCACCAATAACGGATTTGCGATTGGAAAAGACATTCAATTCATTGCCAATTTCGAATTTAGTATCTAATTCATGAAAAAACAGAAAACTAGGTAAACTAAAATAGTTTCCTTCTTTAGTTTTAAGGGTCTTATAAAAAAATGGCCTATTAATAGACAATCGATTTGCTAGACATAAAAGGTTACAAACAACACCGAGAAAAAAAATAAACTCTATCTGTATGAAAGAAAAAATCATAGAAAAAGCTAGTGAACTATTTTTAAAATTAGGATTCAAAAGTGTCACTATGGATGATATTGCAGGAGAAATGTGTATTTCAAAGAAGACGATATACAAGTATTTCTGCAACAAAGAAAAATTGATCGAGCAAAGTACCGCACTGGTTCACGAACAGGTTCACTTTGTAATTGACACCATTGTTTCCAACAATCATAATGCGATTAGGGAAAATTTTGAGATTAGAAAGATGTTTAAAGAAATGTTTAAATCGTCAGATAGTTCTCCAATTTATCAGCTAAAGAAGCATTATCCAGAGATTTATCAAAACGTTTTAAGGGTAGAAATTGACGAATGTAAATCCTGCTTTTATGAAAATATTACTAAAGGAATAAATCAAGGATTATACCGCTCAGACATCAACATTGACTATTACGTTCGTTTTTATTACATCTTAATTTTTAACATCAATGAAAACACCAGTTCTGAAATTGAAGCTCGTAAAATAGAACTCGAAGCATTAGAATATCACACAAGAGCTATGGCCACGACTAAAGGAGTCGAAGAATTAGAAAAACAATTACACAATATATTTCAACAAATCAATTTATGAAAACAATAATGTCTCTTTTAGTCTTTGCGTTTGCCTTTACGCTGCAAGCACAAAACCCTAAAACGCTAACGCTTAAAGAAGCGATAAATTATGCGTTAGAAAATAAATCCGACGCTAAAAAAGCAAAATTACAAGTAGAAAATAGCGACTATCAAATTCAGGAAATTCGTGCTCGCGCTTTACCACAAATTTCAGCCAACGGAAGTTTAACTTACAATCCTGTCATTCAAACCACGGTTATTGATGGTTCAGGTTTTGGTGCTCCAGGAACTACAATTCAAGCTGCTTTTGGTCAAAAATGGAGTTCTGTCGCAGGTCTTTCTCTTAATCAAGCACTGTATGACCAATCGGTTTTTATCGGATTGAAAGCTGCAAAATCTACCAAAGAATTTTATCAGATCAATGCGCAATTAACGGAAGAGCAAGTGATTGAAAAAGTAGCTAATGCGTATTACCAAGTGTATGTTACCCGCGAAAAATTGAGTGTTTTAGATAATAATTTAAAAAACACCAACAAAATAAAAGACATTATTCAAGGACAATTTGATAATGGATTGGCTAAAAAAATTGATTTAGACCGTACTAGCGTTCGTCTTTCAAACATTACTACGCAACGCCAGCAAACTTTAAATGCAGTTGCGCTACAGGAAAACGCGTTGAAGTTTTTGATGGGAATGCCAATTGAAACTGAAATTACGATTCCCGAAACCGAGTTCGAAGTGAGTGCCAACGTACTTTCGGAAAGACCCAACACAGCTAATCGATCAGAATATTTGTTGATGAAAAAGAACGAGCAACTTTTAGAATTCCAGAAAAAATCAGTGGAAGCGGCTTACTACCCAACACTTTCCTTATCTGGAAGCTACAACTATATTGGACAAGGTCCAGAAATGCCTTGGTTTAAAAAACCTTCAGACGGCGTTTACTGGTCTGATTTCGCGGCTATTGGATTAAATTTACACGTTCCTATTTTTACCGGATTTGGAACTCGTGCCAGAGTTCGTCAGGCTGAAAATAAATTGGAATCTATAAAAGTAGATTTGGAAGATACCAAATTGGCTTTGGATTTTGAATACGACAATGCTAAAACTCAAATCGAAAACAGTTTAATTTCGATTAATAATCAAAAAGAAAATGCACAATTAGCACAAGAAGTTTTGACCAACACCAACAACAATTACGTTCAAGGATTGGCTTCATTAACTGATCTATTGGATGCCGAAAACGAATTGATAGCGGCTCAAAATAATTACACTACTGCTTTATTAGAATACAAACTAGCTGAAATTGCGCTAATTAAATCACAAGGAGAACTTAAAACATTAATAAATAACTAAAATGAAAAAGACAATACTTATAATAATCGCAATCGTTGCTTCCTTAGGTGTAATTGGTTACGTACTTACGAAAAACAAAGCAGAGAATAAAGCAAAAACAGATATTGTAGCCATAAAAAACGCATCGGTTTCTGTAAAAACTGCTACAGTTAAAACCGAAGGCGTTTCATTAGATTTTGTAGCCAACGGAAATTTTGAACCTATTCAAGAACTGACTTTCTCTGCAGAAAAATCAGGAAAAGTAATTCGCGTTTTGGCAAAAGAAGGTGATTACGTAAACGTAGGACAAACGTTAGTAATTGTTCGAAGTGACGTGATTAATGTAAACGCACAAACTGCTAAAGCAGCATACGACAATGCAAAATCTGATTATTCTCGCTACGAAAATGCTTTTAAAACAGGCGGTGTAACCAAACAACAACTGGATCAAGCAAAATTAGGTTTAACGAATGCACAAGCCAATCTTACACAGGCCAACATCAATGTAGGTGATACACATTTAAAAGCGCCTATTAAAGGATTCATCAACAAAAAATACATTGAACCTGGTTCTATTTTGACAGGTATGCCTGCTACACCTTTATTCGACATTGTAAATGTTTCAAAATTAAAACTGAACGTGAATGTAAATGAAAACCAAGTAGCTAGTTTGAAAAAAGGAAATAAAGTAACGGTTTCATCAAGTGTGTTCCCTGACAAAACATTTTCTGGCACCATCACATTTATTGCTTCTAAAGCAGATGAAACATTAAATTTTCCAGTGGAAATCGAAATTGCAAACAACTCTGATAACAGTTTAAAAGCAGGAATGTACGGAACGGCTAGTTTTGGTTCACACCAAAAACAAGAATTAAAAGTTGTACCTAGAAATGCTTTTGTAGGTAGTGTGAGTAGCAATCAAATTTTTGTGGTAGAAAATGGTATTGCTAAATTGAAAAAAGTAACTGCTGGAAGAATCTTAGGAGATCAAGTCGAAATTGTCGATGGATTGTCTGATGGTGACATCGTGATTGTTACTGGACAAATTAACTTGCAAGATGGTAACGCAGTAGAGATTATTAAATAAAAGCAATTCAAGTGCCTAGTAATTAAATCTTAGTAATTCGCTACAGAATAAACTTCTGTTGAATACCATACGCTAATTACTACGTACTATTCCATACTCGCTCATCACTATTTAAAAGAAAAAAATGAAATTAGCCGAAATATCCATAAAACGTCCGTCGATTATAATTGTATTATTTACAATTTTGACACTTGGTGGACTCTTTAGTTATAGCCAACTGGGCTATGAACTGATTCCGAAATTTGAACAAAACGTAATTACAATTTCGACCATTTATCCTGGAGCTTCTCCAAGTGAGGTTGAAAATACAATTACCAAAAAAATGGAAGATGCGATTGCATCTCTAGAGAACATTAAAAAAATTGATTCTAAATCGTACGAAAGTTTATCGGTTGTCTCCATTTCTTTAACTTCTAATGCCAACGTTGATGTGTCGATGAACGATGCGCAGCGTAAAATAAACGCCATTATTAGCGACTTACCCGATGATGCCAAAACGCCTTCATTGAGTAAATTCTCGCTGAGTGATTTACCAATTATGACTATTGGAGCAAATGCAAAAATGGACGAAGCGACTTTTTACGATTTGATCGACAAAAAAGTAGCTCCCGTTTTATCGCGTGTTTCTGGTGTGGCACAAATTGATATTATTGGTGGTCAAGAACGTGAAATTCAGGTTAATCTTGATGCCGTAAAAATGCAAGGATACGGACTCTCTATTCCAGAAGTACAACAAAATATTTTAAGCTCAAACTTAGATTTTCCAACAGGAAACATTCAAACTCGTGATCAAAAAATCTTGATTCGTTTGGCTGGAAAATACAAAAATGTAGCTGAATTAAGAAATTTAGTAGTTTCTTCAAAAGGAGGCGTACAAATTCGTTTAGGCGACATTGCAGACGTACAAGACTCGGAGAAAATTGCGGAGAAAATTTCGAGAGTAGATCAAAAAAGTGCGATTATCTTGCAAGTCATTAAACAATCGGATGCCAATGCGGTAGCCGTAAGTGAAGAATTGATTAAAAGTATCAAAAGTTTAGAGACCGATTATGCGAGTACTGGCTTGCACTTAAAAATTGCAAAAGACAGTACAATATATACGTTAGAAGCCGCTGACTCTGTAATTCACGATTTACTAATCGCTGTAATCTTAGTTGCTTTTGTGATGCTATTTTTCTTGCACAGTATTCGTAACTCGTTGATTGTAATGGTTTCGATTCCCGCTTCTCTTGTAGCTACTTTTATCGGAATTTATCTTTTAGGCTATACCTTAAACTTAATGAGTTTATTAGGATTGTCATTAGTGGTAGGTATTTTGGTCGATGATGCGATTGTGGTACTAGAAAACATTTACAGGCACATGGAAATGGGTAAAAGCCGTGTTCGTGCCGCCTATGATGGTGCTGCAGAAATTGGAGGAACAGTAACGTCTATTACCTTAGTAATTGTCGTGGTATTTTTACCAATCGCAATGAGCTCTGGTTTGGTATCTAACATCATTACACAGTTTTGCGTCGTAGTAATTATCTCTACATTACTTTCTTTATTAGTGTCTTTTACCATTATTCCGTGGTTGTCTTCTCGTTTTGGAAAACTAGAACATATTGAAGGTAAAAATCTTTTTGGAAGAATAATTCTTGGTTTTGAAAAGCAATTAACTCGTTTTACCAACTGGGTTTCTCACTTGTTAACTTGGTGTTTAGATCACTACATCAAAACGATATTAGTTGTCCTTGTATTATTCTTCGGAACAATTTTTAGTTTGTTAGGTGGTGGCTTTATTGGTGGAGAGTTTTTTGCAAAATCAGATAGTGGAGAGTTTTTAGTTCAAATAGAACTACCCAAAGATGCTTCTCTAGAACAAACCAACTTTATGACTCAAAAAGCAGAAGCCTTTTTGAAAGCACAAGAATACGTGCAAAGTCAAATTACAATTGTAGGTCAAACTTCTGAAGGTATGGGAGCTGCACAAGCGACTGCCTACAAAGCAGAAATCAATGTAAAAATGATTGACCAATCTGAACGTACGGACGATGCTTCGGTTTATGCTGCAAAAATAAAGCGTGAACTAGAAAAAGAGTTGGTAGGTGCCAAAGTAAAAACGGTTCCTGTTGGTATTTTAGGAACGGCCGAAGATGCTACTCTTGGGTTAATTGTAACGGGACCTTCTACTGCAGAAGCCATGAAATTTGCTAAACTAGCAGAAGCTGAGTTGCGTTCTATTCCAGGTACAACAGAAATTAAACTTACGGTAGAAGATGGAAACCCAGAAGTAAACGTACAAGTAGACCGAGATAAAATGGCTGCGTTAGGTTTGAGTCTCCAAACCGTGGGTATGACTATGCAAACGGCCTATAGTGGTAACACTGATGGAAAGTTTAGAGCAGGTGAATACGAGTATGACATCAACATCAAGTACAACGCTTTTGATAGAAAAAGTATCGACGATGTAAATAATTTAGTTTTCATTAATAATGCGGGACAACAAATCAAATTATCTCAATTCGCGACAATTACTGAAGGTTCAGGTCCTAGCCAATTAGAGCGTAGAGACAAATCGGCTTCGGTAACTGTAAAAGGGCAAAACGTAGGGGTTGCTACTGGTACCGTTGTTTCTCAATGGCAAGAAAAAATAGACAAACTAGACAAACCAGTTGGAGTAAATTACATCTGGGGTGGTGATCAAGAAAACCAAAGTGAAGGTTTTGGTACTTTAGGAATTGCTTTGTTGGCTGCAATTATCTTGGTTTATCTAGTAATGGTTGGTTTATACGATAGTTTTGTACACCCGTTTGTAGTATTGTTTGCTATTCCGCTTTCATTTATTGGAGCATTATTGGCCTTAGCTTTGACTAACAATACATTAAATATATTTACAATTCTTGGTATCATCATGTTAATTGGTCTGGTGTGTAAGAATGCGATCATGCTGGTCGATTACACCAACCAACGAAGAGCAGAAGGAGAATCTATTAGAACAGCGCTAATTCAAGCGAATCACGCTCGTTTGCGTCCAATTTTAATGACTACGATTGCCATGGTATTTGGTATGTTACCAATTGCCTTAGCCTCTGGAGCTGGAGCAGAATGGAAAAATGGTTTGGCTTGGGTAATTATTGGTGGATTAATTTCGTCATTGTTCTTAACGTTAATCATCGTTCCTGTAATTTATGAAATTATGGAGAAGATCATTCACAAATTCTCTAAACGAGAAAAAGTTGATTACGAAGCTGAAATGGTTGCCGATTATGAGCACACCGAATTAAGCGAAGATGGTTTCAATCCGAAGCATACGGTTTAAGACGGTTCTTAATCTGATATAAAAAAGCCTGTTCATTAGTTTGAACAGGCTTTTTTAATGTCTTAAAAGTCTTATTGCTTTCAAATTTAGACTTCGCAAATAAATATTTATTACTTTAATTTACATACTTGAGATTTTTATTATTCTTCAAATCAAAAAATAATCTTCTTTTAGTTTTTTAAGTCTTTGATCACTTTAAAAGCAACATCTACTTGCTCTTCGCTCACTAAAATAGTAAATTCATTTGAAGTCGAAATTACCTCGTTAATGATTATTCCTTCCCAAGCCAAACGCTGAAAAATAAAATAATAAATTCCAGGCACTACGATATTTTCTTTTGGTAATTTAACCGTAATCGAGGCCAAATTATCCAATTTCTGAATTAGTTTTTCACTCGAAAAATGCTTCTCCACCAAATTGTTTATACTGCTACTGACTACAATATTGGTTTCGTTTACCCCGCGAGAGGACGTATAAAAAATATCAGATAATACATTGATGTCTGAAATCAAATCGGCTTGTTTGTTTAATACTGTTTCTGATGCTGCAAAAGTATAATCAGTCAGTTCAGATCGAACGGTGATTTCACCAATATTTTTAATCACTTTATTAATCTTGTGATTCAGTTTAAAATCCAATTCTTCTGTTAATCTTTTCAAAGACATTACGACAGCACCTTGCTTTACTTCTTTACCAAATTCACTTTCTAACTCGGTCATAATATTCCGTGACAACGAAGTCAAATTAATAATTCCAAGTGATAAGGCATTCAATAAAAAGGGTTTAGTTTTAATGTAGTTTTCTACAATTGAAGAAACAGTTTTCATGATTTTTTACTTTTTTAGGTTGTGTAATGGCTTGGCTAAGCAGCATTGATTTGTTATAAATCTTTACAAATATAAAATAAAAAACAATTTGTTACAAATATAACAATGAGAAAAATTGTTAAAAGTAAAAGAAGGCGTCTTCAAGGTGTTCAATCACAGTAGATTCAAGGGTTTTATGAATCGCAATAATATCAAAACGAATTTCATAATCTATTTCCCTATCGGATATGTAGGAATTTACAGCTCGAACAAGCAACTGTATCTTTTTAGAATTGACAAAATCTTGAGGCAAACCATAATCAAGCGTCGAGCGCGTCTTTACTTCTACAACCGCCAAAATATTTTCTTTGACTGCCAAAACATCAATCTCCGCTTTCTGAAAACGCCAATTGCGTTCTAAAATGGTATAGTCATTTTCAAGCAGAAAATCGACCGCAATTTGCTCTCCTAGTTTTCCTAATTCGTTATGATCAGCCATCAGTAACTCAATTATTCAAAAATCAACGTACTTCCTCGCGGTGTTACCTCGATAGTTGCTTTATTTCCCATAATTAATGCACGATTATCGCGGATATGTCCCGCTGGAAAATTAAAAATAATCGGAATATTATAAGGCTTTGTTATTTCTTCGACAATCTGCAAAGCATCTTTGCCCCACGGAATCTCATTGTCATTCATACGCGTCATTGATCCTACTACAATTCCTTTTAAATTTTCGAGGCAACCGTTTCGCTTCAAATTCATCATCATTCGATCAATGTGATACAAATACTCATCTAGATCTTCGATAAACAAAATTTTATCGTGACAGTCAATTGCAGACGGAGAGCCTAATAAACTATATAGAATAGACAAATTACCACCTACAATTTCACCACTACCTTTACCCATACGATTTTTAGAATCTGGTCCAATTTTGTATGACAACGGCTCACCAAAAAGTGCTTTGTGCATTGAACTCACCGCATCTGGAGTAGCTCTCGGAATAGTAACTGGCATAATACCATGAATCGATTTATAGCCCATGGTATTCAAATGATTGTGCAAAACCGTCACATCACTAAATCCAACGACCCATTTTGGCGATTGCTTGAATTTGCTGAAATCTAATAATTCTAACATTTTAACTGTTCCGTAACCTCCACGGACGCACCAAATAGCTTTAATATTTGGATTGTCCATTTGCTTCTGAAAATCATCAGCGCGTTGCTCATCGGTTCCTGCCAACTGATTTTTATCTAAACCAATGGTCGAACCAATCACAACTTCCAATCCCCAACTGTGCAATAAATCGCGAGTGGGTTGCAAATTATTATCTATATTTTTCCTCGCGGTTGCAACCAAAGCAACTGTATCGCCTTTTTGTAAATAAGCAGGTGTAATCATAATATGTTGGGTTTGAGCTTGAAGGGCAGCACCTATTAAAAACAGGCAAAAACCAAAAAATAGTTTGTTTTGATTTAAAGTAAATGCCGATAAATTAAGAGAGTTTTTCACTGAATTAAAATTCTATATAAATAGTTTGAGTACGTAATGGTAACAAAGATAGCAATTTCAAAAATAAACGCTGTTGCCAAAACAGATTTTACTACTTTTGATTTTATAAGAAGTTTCTTAATTTAAAGTTATGCGTATCCCAATAAGAATTAAAATAGTACTGCTTTTGCTTTCCTCTTGTTTGCAGGCACAAGAAAAAAAATTCAACATTCACACCGTTGCGTTTTACAATTTCGAAAACCTTTTTGACACCATTAATGATCCCACAAAATTTGATGACGAATGGACGCCAAAAGGAGCGCAAAATTGGACCTCTGAAAAGTACAATCAAAAATTGATCAATCTAGCTCGGGTACTATCCGAAATCGGGAATTCCGACAATCCCAATGCGCCCACATTTATTGGCGGAGCAGAAATAGAAAACAGAATGGTTCTGGAAGATCTCATTCGACAACCCAAATTAAAAAAATTCGATTACGGCATCATCCACTTTGATTCTCCTGATAATCGTGGTATTGATGTTGCGTTGTTGTATCAAAAAAAATCCTTTCGTCCTATTACTTTTAGCGCAATTCCATTGCTTCTCTATAAAAAAGAGCAACCTCTAAAAGCGATAGAAAAAGATAAAGAATCAGACGAAGATCTAACTGAAGTTATAAATGAAAAAGCAACCCGAATTTTCACACGAGATCAATTGCTAATTAGTGGTTTTTTAGAAAACGAAGAAATTCACCTCATCGTCAATCATTGGCCTTCGCGCTCCGGCGGCGAAAAAAGATCCAGTCCGTATCGCGAAGCCGCAGGTCTTTTAAACCGAAAAATAATCGATTCCTTACAAGGTATTAATCCCAAAGCCAAAATAATAACCATGGGCGACATGAACGATTCTCCCTTTAACAAAAGCATCAAAAATGCGCTGCAAGCCAAAGCAAACAAACAAGAAGTTCCCGAATTTGGCCTCTTCAATCCTTTCGAAAATAAAGCCAATAAAGGTTTAGGAACCATCGCTTTTCGGGATTCATGGGATATTTTTGATCAAATTATATTTACGGAATCCTTGTTACAAAAAGAATTCTCTTCGTACCAATTCTGGAAAGCTGGCATTTACAGCCCCACTTACTTGATTCAACAAAGCGGAGCGTACAAAGGATATCCGTTGCGGCATTCGGCCACCGAAGTTGGTTTTAGCGACCACTTTGCTGTTTATATTTACTTGATTAAAGAATTAAAATAGTAGTATCTATTATTTTCAGTAAACAGATAAACCTCAACCTATACAAAAACTTTTTCCTAAATTAGCCAATTAACTAAGCACTACACAAATGGCAATTGCAAAACCCTTCAACCTCAACAACTGGTTAAATGAAAACCGTGATCTATTAAAACCACCTGTTGGCAATAAAAACTTATATACCGAATCTGATGATTTTATTGTCATGGTTGTTGCCGGTCCAAATGCCCGAAAAGACTACCACTACAATGAAACCGAAGAATTATTTTACCAGCTTGAAGGTAGTATTACGGTAATTATTCAAGAAAATGGGGAGCGCAAAGAAATGCAACTGAATGCTGGCGATATGTATTTGCATCCTGGTAAAATTCCGCATTCTCCCGTTCGTTCCGCAGGTTCCATTGGTTTAGTGATCGAGCGCAAACGTGCCGACAAAGGACACACTGACGGTTTACTTTGGCATTGCGACAATTGCAATCATAAATTATACGAAGTGTTTTTTGAACCGAAAGACATCGAAAAAGATTTCTTGCCTCATTTTGAACATTTTTACAATTCAGAACAGCTGCGAACGTGCGATAAATGCGGAACAGTTATGGAAACTGATCCAAGATTCGTAGCCAAAAAATAGTTTAATTAGAAGCTGTTCCTGCTATCCGCTATATCTTTTGTCCCGAAAAAAATCGGGACAAAAGGATGCCGCTGCTATCAGGGCTAGGGATTCGGTTGCAATCTGATATTTTTTTTATAACTCCATTCTCTTTCCTTGCTCCGGAAAAATCAAATCAAGCTCCAACACATTTTCCGCTTTCAATTGTTCTTTTATCTTTTCCATAGATTCTGTTGGTGGCTTCAAGTGCGTGATAATTAACTTGAGTCCTTTCATGTCTTTTTTGCTTGTTAGTTTGCGCAATTCATTCATTTCGTACATCAGCCATTTTGGGGTTAAATGCCCAAACAACGATTGATCTGATTGCTCATTCGGAAAAGACGTTTCGATACAAATCGCTCGCAGTTGCTTAGTTTTTATCAAAGGTGCAACCGCTTGCCACAATTCCTTCAAATCGCTACTTTTCTCTACTAAATCTGGTCCTGTATCGCCCAAATACAACACATAATCCTGATCATTTCGCACTAAAAAGGCGGTGCTTTCAAACGGATTTACGTGACTCAGTTTAAACGCTTGTACGGTCATCGTGGTATTAGTCAATTCTATTTCCTTCTGCAAAGGTAAAGTTTGAAAATGGTATTTCTTTATCTGAAACCCCGGCCCTTCATCACCAAAATTAGCCCACGTTTCTCCATTAAAATAATGATTTTGCATCATTTGCATACAGTCTTTTGTAGCATATACTGTTTTGGAAGCATCTGCGGGAGACGTAATAATTAATCCCGAAACATGATCCAAATGTGCGTGCGAAATCAAATAGCCTTTAATGTAATTTTGCAATACTTCAAAAGCAGGAACATCAAAAACTTTGTTGGCTATCGCTTTTTCAATTCCGGCATAAACCGTTCCTGCATCCAAACAAATAAAATCACTACTATTAATTGGCGCCAGTAAATACGACGACAAATTAGATTCGTCAATACCTCCTCTTACGCCCAACGGAACCAATTGAAATGCGGGTTTTTGACTTTCTTGCGACCAACAAAAAGTAGTCGTTACACAAAACACCAAAACTAAACGTAGTATATTTTTCATAAGAACTTCTTTTAAAATAATTCGAGAGTACAAAAATAACGTCTTCGTTTGAATTGCACTAACTTTACAAAACAATCCTCAAATAAGCACCTTTTGCAATTCAACTTGGAATTGTATATTTACATAAAATATAACATTTTAACCAAAAAAAGTTACAATGACAACAATCTCAGAACAATTCGGAATTAAAGAAGCGCTCGATCAATTGGGCATTCAACCTATAAACGAAGGAACTTCAACAGGAAACCACCATTTCTCTTCCGGAGCAATTCTTCCTAGTTATTCTCCTGTAGATGGGCAGCTTATTGCTTCGGTAAAAACCAGCACCGAGGCCGATTATCAAAAAGTGTTAGCGGCAGCGACCGACGCTTTTCAAACGTTCCGATTGATGCCCGCACCACAGCGTGGCGAAATTGTACGTCAGTTTGGCGAAAAATTACGTCAAAACAAACAAGCATTAGGCAAACTCGTTTCGTATGAAATGGGAAAATCGTTGCAAGAAGGCTATGGCGAAGTTCAAGAGATGATCGACATTTGCGATTTTGCCGTTGGATTGTCGCGACAGTTGCACGGTCTGACCATGCACTCAGAACGTCCTGGACACCGCATGTACGAACAATACCATTCGCTAGGCATTGTTGGTATTATTTCAGCTTTTAACTTCCCCGTTGCAGTTTGGGCATGGAACACAACATTGGCTTGGATCTGTGGTGACGTATGTGTCTGGAAACCGTCTGAAAAAACACCGTTGTGCGGCATCGCCTGTCAAAACATTATTGCCCAAGTTTTAAAAGAAAATAATTTGCCCGAAGGAATTTCAGGATTACTTACGGGCGACCACAAAATTGGAGAATTACTGACCAACGACACCCGAATTCCGTTAATTTCGGCTACAGGATCTACTCGAATGGGTAAAATTGTAGCGCAAGCTGTTGCGGGACGTTTGGGAAGATCTTTATTAGAATTAGGCGGAAACAACGCCATAATTGTAACACCCGATGCCGATATTAAAATGACTGTAATTGGTGCTGTTTTCGGCGCTGTAGGAACTGCAGGACAACGTTGTACCTCAACACGCCGCTTAATCATTCACGAAAGCATGTATGACAAAGTAAAAGAAGCTTTGGTTACCGCTTACAAACAACTCCGCATCGGAAATCCTTTAGACGAAAACAATCACGTTGGACCCGTTATCGACAAACATGCCGTAGAAATGTATGCCATAGCACTTTCAAAAGTAGTAGCAGAAGGCGGAAAGTTAGTCGTGGAAGGCGGTTTACTTACCGGTAAAGGTTTTGAAAGCGGTTGTTATGTAAAGCCAGCGATTGCAGAAGCTGACAACTCTTTTGCTATTGTGCAACACGAAACATTTGCTCCTATCTTATACCTTTTAAAATATACTGGAGAGATTGACAATGCGATTGCAATTCAAAATGGAGTCGGTCAAGGTTTATCTTCGGCAATCATGACCAACAATTTACGTGAAGCAGAGCATTTCCTTTCAGTAGTTGGTTCAGATTGTGGAATTGCCAATGTAAATATCGGAACGTCGGGAGCAGAAATTGGTGGTGCTTTTGGCGGCGAAAAAGAAACCGGCGGCGGTAGAGAATCCGGTTCTGATGCCTGGAAAGTATACATGCGACGTCAAACCAATACTATTAATTACACCACGAGTTTGCCTTTAGCACAAGGAATTAAATTTGATTTGTAAGTTTTAGATTAAAAAAAATTCTAGAAGATTGGAACACATTGTTTTTTTTCTAAATTTATGGCATGATTAAATCAACAACTCAATTTACTAATATTTCCGAATGGCATAAAAATATCCATTATAGTACTGGGGGCACAAGAAGTAAATATATTACATTAAACCCTGACAATAACGAAGAATACTTTTTTAAAGGATCAAAAGAAACCGCTTTAAGAGAGATTAGATATCCAACAGAATTTTGGTCAGAAATCATTTCCTCTAAAATCGGGCAGTATTTAGGTTTTCCAATGTTAGATTATAACATAGCTTATGACAGTAATCACAAACAGGAGATTGGCTGTATTTCAAAATCAATGGTGTTTGGTTCACAGAACAAATTAACAGAAGGTAAGACATATTTAACTGGATTTAATTCTAAATATAATCCTGATTTAGATAAGAAAAAATACACCTTTCAATTTATATGCGATGCTTTAGAAAGCTTTTCATTAAAAAACTATATAGAAAATATAATAGAAATTATCGTTTTTGATTGTGTAATAGGAAATTCAGATAGGCACCAAGAAAACTGGGGAATAATAACAACTCATAAATTAATTATAGAAGATAAACATATAGAACAAGGTCTTCCCAGAATTAAAAAAAGAGGTTTATATCGAAAGCTTCGACGAACTATTCGCCGTTATTTTTCAGATGATAATCATGATTTCAATGAGATATTAAATAACGTGGACATCCCTTTTAAGTCAAAAATAACACACAATTTCGCTCCCATTTACGATAGTGGCTGTTGTCTTGGAAGAGAACATACTGATGAAAAGGTTTTAAAAATGGTAAATGATTCTCAAATGATTGAAGCATACGTCCGTAAAGGAGAATCCGAAATTCATTGGCAAGGACACTTAAAAAAAAGAAAACATTTTGAACTTATTGAATTACTCCTAGATCAATATCCTAATGAGACTAAAAAAATCATAATTAGAATCAAAAAAGTCTATAATTCCGAATCAATTAAAGAAATAATTAAAAACATTGATGAAAACATCCCAAATGATCTAATTAAATTTAAATTATCAGAAACAAGAAAACAATTGATGTATAAATTGGTAACTTTACGCATTGAAAAATTAACTCAATATCTATGAAAGCAATTGGAAACATCCATCTTATCTGGAGACCAGGTAAAGGAATGAGCCGAATTTCTGTTGGTACAATCAAAAAAAGTACATCAGAAGGAATTCGCTTTCAATACAATCAAAAAGGAGTTGAAGTTGCTCAAAAATTAGGTTTTGTTCATTATGAAGGTTTTCCTGATACTGCAAAAATTTACACTGAAAATGTTATAGAAATTTTCGGACAAAGATTAATGCGTAGTGAAAGACCTGATTTACAAGATTTTTATAATTTTTGGAATATTGATCAAAAGAAAAAAGAAGACAAGTATTACATGTTAGCCTTTACTCAAGGCCTTTTACCAACAGATAATTTTGAATTTCTAGCAAATTTTAATGCAGTGGAAGAATTATCTTTTGTAACTGAGATTACAAACTTATCAGAAGCAAAGATTCCTTCAGATAAGATTTCAACAGGAGATGCTTTAAGGTATGAATTAGAACCAACCAATTCTTTTGACAACAAAGCAGTAAAAGTTTTTAAAGAAGATCTATATTTAGGACACATAAAACTCATACATTGCAAAGTTTTTCATGACACAAACAAACAATTCAAACTATCTGTTCAAGGTGTTGAAAAAAACGGAATTCTTAAAAGAATTTTCATCAAAGCAAGTCTGTAATATGCGCCTAATTAATTACACCACGAGTTTGCCTTTTGCTCAAGGAATTAAATTTGATTTGTAAAAGCTAAATTCCACATCATAAAAAAAGCCCAACTTTAACTCTAAAGTTGGGCTTTTCTCTGTTGTATTATTCTTCAAACAACTGCATTTGCTGCAACGCTTTATTAATCGATTTTACATGATCAAAAGTCAACAACAATCGCAAACCATTTACCGTTTGTTTTTCTTTCATTTTACAAATATTGGCATGTTTTTGAATAAAAGCAAGGACCTCTTTAAATCGGGCCGACTGATAATAAGCAGATTGTTGATCGGATACGAAATAACAAATCAATTTGCCTTGCTTCATCACTACTTTTTCGATTCCCATTCGGATGGCAATCCATTTGATGCGAATACTATTCAGTAAGGAAACCGCTTCTTTGGGTAGCGGACCAAAACGGTCTATTAGTTTTTGTTCGTATGCTTTCAGTCCTACTTCGTCTTTAATAGCACCTAATTCATTGTACAGCATCAAACGCTCAGTCACACTATTGATATATTCATCTGGAAATAGCAATTCAAAATCAGTATCAAATTGCAGGTCTTTGACGTATTTTTTGGTGTCAATATTATTCTCTTCCGGATACAAATCTTTAAACTCGTTTTCTTTTAATTCGTCTAAAGCTTCATTCATGATTTTTTGGTAGGTATCAAAACCAATTTCATTAATAAAGCCACTTTGTTCACCACCCAACAAATCACCCGCACCACGAATTTCTAAATCTTTCATGGCAATATTAAATCCGCTTCCCAATTCGCTAAATTGCTCTAATGCCTGAATACGTTTGCGTGCTTCTTCGGTCATAACCGAATACGGCGGACAAATAAAATAACAAAATGCCTTTTTATTACTTCTTCCTACTCGACCACGCATTTGGTGCAAGTCAGACAATCCGAAATTATTGGCGTTGTTAATGAAAATCGTATTCGCATTTGGTACATCTAAACCACTTTCGATAATAGTTGTAGCTACCAGAACATCAAATTCACCATTCATAAAAGCCAACATTAATTCTTCGAGTTTCTTACCGTCCATCTGTCCGTGACCAATGCCGACTTTGGCATCGGGAACCAAACGCTGAATCATTCCAGCCACTTCTTTAATATTTTCAATTCGATTATTAATGAAATACACTTGACCGTTTCTTTGTATTTCATACGAAATCGCATCCCGAATTACCTCTTCACTAAAACCAACCACATTCGTCTCTATCGGATAACGATTGGGTGGCGGCGTTGTAATTACCGATAAATCGCGGGCAGCCATCAATGAAAACTGCAACGTTCTAGGAATTGGAGTTGCGGTTAACGTTAACGTATCCACATTGGCGGCTATCGTTTTCAGTTTGTCTTTAACATTGACTCCGAACTTTTGTTCTTCATCGACAATCAACAGTCCTAAATCTTTAAAGACTACATTCTTACTCACTAATTGATGGGTTCCTATCAAAATATCCAATTTACCATCAGCTAAATCTTTCAGCGTTTCAGCTTTTTGTTTGGCAGTTCTAAAACGATTCAAATAACCAATAGTCACTGGCATATCTTTCAACCGTTCTGAAAATGTTCTAAAATGTTGGTACGCCAAAATCGTAGTTGGTACCAAAACTGCTACTTGTTTGCTGTTATCCACTGCTTTAAAGGCAGCACGAATCGCCACTTCGGTTTTACCAAAACCAACGTCACCACAAACCAAACGGTCCATTGGTCGATCGCTTTCCATATCGGCTTTTACTTCGGCAGTCGATTTGGTCTGGTCGGGCGTATCTTCATAGATAAAGGAACTTTCTAACTCATTTTGCAAGTAACTGTCTGGTGCAAATTGAAATCCTTTGTCTAATCTGCGTTTGGCGTACAATTGTATTAAATTGAACGCAATATGTTTGACTCTCGCCTTGGTTTTTTGTTTTAAAACCTTCCAAGCATTTGAACCTAGTTTATAAATTTTAGGTGGCGTTCCGTCTTTTCCGTTGTATTTGGATATTTTATGCAGCGAATGTATGCTCACATAAACGATATCATTATCGGCATATACCAACTTTATCGCTTCTTGCGTTTTGCCTTCGACCTGTATTTTTTGCAAGCCGCCAAAGCGACCAATTCCGTGATCGATGTGCGTTACGTAATCGCCAACAGCCAACGAAGTCAGTTCCTTTAAAGTAATATTTTGCTTTTTTGAATAGCCGTTTTTGATGTTGAATTTATGATATCGCTCAAAAATTTGATGGTCCGTATAACACGTAATCTGATTTTCTTCGTCAATAAATCCTTGATACAAAGGCAAAACGACGGTGTGGTACTGTTTTCTAATGTTTTCAGAATTGGCTTCATCCAAAGTGGCAAAAATATCATGAAAGCGCTTGGCCTGATTTTCATTGGAACACAACAAATAATTTTTGTATCCATTAAAATGATTGTCGCTCAAATTATTGAGTAACAAATCAAATTGCTTATTAAACGAAGGCTGTGGTTGAAAATGAAATTCGAACGTTTTGGTCGTTCTGAAAATTGGTTTCGCGGCCAACTCGACTACCGAAAAATCCAATGCTTTTTTAATAAACGCAGATTGATTGATAAACAATTGCTCTGGACTTGCTTGCTTGATTTCGCCATTTAATTTCGAAAAAGCTTCTTCGGCACGAACAAACAATCGGTCCAGTTGCGATAAAAAATCATCCGTATTTTGAATAAAAATAACCGTTTGAGCCGAAATGTAATTCAAAAAACTTTCTCTGCTTTCTTGCAGTAATTTATTCTCAACATTCGGAATAATCGCAATCTTCTTTTTTGTTTCAACCGACAATTGCGTTTCTACATCAAAAGCACGGATCGACTCTACCTCATTTCCGAAAAATTCGATTCGGTACGGATTATCATTCGAAAAAGAAAAAACATCGACAATTCCACCTCGTACTGAAAATTCTCCAGGTTCGGTTATAAAATCAACCCTTTTAAATTCGTATTCAAACAACACTTCATTAATAAAGTCGATCGAAATTTTATCACCCACCGAAACTTTCAGTGTGTTTTTATCCAATTCCTTGCGGGTCACTACTTTTTCAGAAAGCGCTTCGGGATAGGTTACAATTACAGCTGGTTTTTTACGCGAATTAATTCGGTTTAAAACTTCAGCTCGTAGTAATACATTGGCATTGTCTGTTTCTTCAATTTGGTACGGACGTCGATAGGATGCGGGATAAAACAACACATTATCTTCGCCTATAATTTGCTCGAGATCATTTAAGTAATAAGCTGCTTCTTCTTTATTTTGAAGAACAATTAGAAAAGGCAGTTCCGTTTTAAGAAACAACGATCGAATTTGTAAAGACAATGCAGAACCCAGCAAGCCATTCAAATGCAATTTTAGTTCCGGCTGCTCTTTTAACAAAGTAGCTATTTGCGCCGTTTTCGGGGCTTTATCGTAGGTCGTATATAAGGCAGATTTACTCAATTCTCGGTCTATTTTGGTCTATTAGTGGATCATTTGGAATGGCACGAACAGTGTCTTTTAGCATTTTCATTAACTCGGACTCTCCTTCTTCTTGCGGAATTGTATTGACTATTACAATTTTATCCATTTGTCGTTGCAGCGAAACCAATTCTTTATTGATGTCACCAATTAAGAATGTTACTTTTTCATCTGGAATTTTATCTAAATGGATGAATAAATCCATCATTTTTATTTTGGTTACCAAAACAGAAATACGGCTTTTTATGGCGGGAATATTAAATTGCTCTGGAATGTTTTCGGTCAACGCATCTGCTTTTTTTGCAATTGCTGTTGATTTTTTTTGAAAAGCTCCAATTGTCTTTTGAGGTTTTCCGCCCAATTCATTCAAAAACAAACGCCATTCGGACCAAGACGAAGCATTTTCTTCTGCAACTTCATTGATTGGCTCGTTATAAAAAGTCCAGCTTTTATTGATATTATCAAAAATAACTTCTTTGCGCTTGGCTTCTTTTTTATTTTCGGCTGCACGCTTTTCATCTTGATTTTGACAAGAATTTAGCACCAAAAGTAAAGCAAGCAGACAGACTCCTCTATAATTCATAGGTTTCGACATTAAGCCACAAAGTTACGAAGTAATTTTACATTTTTAATAAGCTGTTCTAAATTGTCTTTTTGCAGAAAATATTTACTTTTAAAATACAAAATTCACAAAAACACTTACTTTTTTTAGGTGATAAATAAATTATGTGTCATAAAAAACCAATATGTTTACGTAATCGTTATATTTGCTGCTTAAATTTCATTCAAATGAATCCGAAGATATTAATCATAGGCGCCTGCGGCCAAATTGGCACTGAGCTTACTCAAAAATTACGTAAAATTTACGGAACGGACAATGTAATTGCATCTGATATTCGGAAACTGAATGTTGATGTAGTAAATTCTGGACCATTTGAAGTTGTTAATGCCTTAGATTTCAATCAAATTGAACATTTAGTAGAAGAACATCAAATTACTGATGTGTATTTGATGGCCGCTTTATTGTCTGCAACCGCCGAAAAAAATCCAGCATTTGCATGGGATTTAAATATGAATTCGCTTTTTCATGTTTTGAATTTAGCCAAAGCAGGAAAAATAAAAAAAGTATTTTGGCCTTCGAGTATCGCTGTTTTTGGTCCGACAACTCCAAAAGAAAACACCCCGCAATATACTATTATGGAGCCATCCACCGTTTACGGAATTAGCAAACAGGCTGGCGAAAGATGGTGCGAATACTACCATAACATTTATGGTGTCGATGTGAGAAGCATTCGCTATCCTGGATTAATTAGCTGGTCTAGTCCTCCTGGAGGAGGAACAACCGATTATGCAGTAGACATTTTTCATAAAGCGATCGAAGACAAAACCTACGAATGTTTTCTTTCTTCAGAAACAAAAATGCCAATGATGTATATGGAAGATGCGATCAATGCAACCATTAACATTATGAAAGCGCCTAAAGATCAGATTAAAATTCATTCATCCTACAATTTGGCCGCAATGAGTTTTACGCCGACCGAAATTGCAAATGAAATTAAAAAACACATTCCAGAATTTACAATTACATATGAGCCTGATTTCCGTCAGAAAATTGCAGATAGTTGGCCAGCGAGCATTGACGACCGCGAAGCGAGAGCAGACTGGAACTGGGAACACAAATACGATTTAGCAGCAATGACCAAAGACATGCTTGATCATTTAAAATAAAATTATACACGCGCTCTACATTTCTTTTCGAAATTTTAGTAGCTGTCCAAATAAAAAGTCTGTCGAGAAAATAATTCTGACGGACTTTTTAATTTTATATATTTCTGAAATATTTCGAAAAGTGATTTTAAGAGAAACAAATTATTTTATTTTGAAAAATATGCGATCAAATTGAAGTAATGCTCCACATTTTTAATTTACAAACCGTAATTTTACCCCTTTAAAATCTTACTCACTATGTTATACCAACCGATATTTGTTGAATTCTACGAAAAAGTAAAAGAAAGTATTCTAGCAGGAACTTTTGCTAAACTAACATTTGCCAAAACTATTGGCGATACTGACTTAAAAAACATTTACGTTCGACTGAATATTGTAGACGATAAGACTTATAATTTAGCTTTTACATCTAAATATAAAATGGAAGAAATCGAGAGCTTTCATACGATTGATGAAGCTTTTATCATCTTAAGCTCGTATGTCAAAAACCCGTTTTTAACCGCTTTATTATTTACGACCCAAAACGATTTGACCTTTAAGGTAAATAAGAAAAACGCAGGAAGCATTATTGACCAAGCACCTACTTTTAAAAACGCTTCTCCCGTAATGCTGGAAATGATTGAGAAAGGAATAGTTTAGAGAATAGTGTTCCATTCAGTTTGAAAGTACTCCGCAAATAGGCATTCCTTTAGTGATTACTTCATGTAGTAGATCCAAACACTTAAATTGATCTTATTTCGCTCCATCCCACTCCGCATAAAATTGCGAAAGAAAGCTTTCCATAAAACGATGTCTTTCGGCAGCGATTTCTTTACCTTTTTCGGTATTCATTTGGTCTTTTAACAGCAGTAACTTTTCATAAAAGTGATTAATTGTTGGTGAACTTGCTTTTTTATATTCTTCTTTACTCATCGCAGTATTTGGTGCGATTTCGGGATCGTGTAGCACTCTATTTTTAAATCCACCATAATTGAATGCTCTTGCAATTCCGATGGCTCCAATGGCGTCTAAACGATCCGCATCTTGTACTACGGCCAATTCGATAGAATTAAATTTTCTTTCGAAATTCCCGCCTTTAAACGAGATGTTTTCAATGATTTGAATGACGTGAGTAATTGTTTCCTCGTTTACACCTTCCGATTCTAAAAACAAACGTGCCTTTTTGGGCCCAATCGTTTCGTCTCCGTCATGAAATTTACTATCCGCAATATCGTGCAACAAAGCGCCCAATTGTACAATCATTTTATTACAATCTTCACTGGAAGCGATTACTAGTGCGTTTTTATACACTCTTTGTATGTGAAACCAATCGTGTCCGCCTTCAGCTCCTTTTAATTGTTCTTTTACAAAAGCGATCGTTTTGGTAATTAATCTTGTTGTATCCATTGGTTTTCATTTTAAAAAAAAGTTGATTGTCAAAGTGTTTCGAACTTCGACAATCAACGAATGCTTTTATATTATTTTAAGTGGAATTTAATCTGCAATGAGTTGCACTAGCGCATCTTATAAACTCAAAGATTTACAGTCGTGCTGGCTCCACCCATTTAAAAATATGTCCTTCTTGCGGAATAACAATTCTTTCTGAAATTCTCGTCATTCTAGCTGGCAACTTCATCAAGTAATCACGTGCTTTTTCGGCTTCATCAGTTAAACCTGTTATTTTATCAATTTGCCATTTGTCAATTAATTTCTGCATAATATCCACATAATCTGCAGCAGTATACACACCAATTCGCTGTGCTGAATCAGAAAATTGCTCGAAAGCCGTGCTTATTTTTTGACCCGATTCTCTTAAAAAGTGAGCTGGCATAACGATTTTTTGTTTCATCATGTATTGAAAAGCCAACATCATTTCGCTAGCATCTACTTGAAAAATACGAGTTACAAATTCACTGTAAGCATGATGATGACGCATTTCGTCTCCAGCAATCATTTTACACATTTTCGCTAATTTTTTATCGCCATAATTTTTGGCAATTTGCGACACACGGTTGTGCGATACATAAGTAGCTAATTCTTGAAAACTAGTGTATACAAAGTTTTTGTACGGGTCTGATCCCGTTCCGATATCAAAACCATCATTAATTAAATGCTGGGTAGTAATTTCAACTTCACGCATGTTTACACGACCTGACAAATACAAATATTTGTTCAACAAATCTCCGTGGCGATTTTCTTCTCCGGTCCATTGTCTGATCCATTTTGACCATCCATTGCCTCCGTTTTCTATCTGATTAATTCCTTCGACATCCATCAACCACGATTCGTAAGTTGGCAACGCTTCTTCAGTAATAGTATCACCTACAAGAGTAACCCAAAAATCGTATGGTAAATCTTTAGCAATTTCACGCAATTCTCTTACTTCTTCAAAAAAAGTATCTTCTTGAGAATTAGGTAAAAAGTCGGTTGGCTGCCAGATTTTCTCGACAGGTATTAAAAATTGATCTACAAAAGTATCTACGTTTTTCTCTAAAAACTGCATTACTTCTAATCTTATGTTTTTTATTGACATGGTATTTGTTTTAAAGTTTGATTGCACTTACAACTGCTTTTTCAGCTTCTATAGCTATGGTTTCAAAATCATGCTCTTTGACAGCAAGGGCTTTATGAATGGTAAAGGTAAGATGATTTCCCAAACCTACAGGGAAAAATCCAAATTTTACCATTTTCCAAGAATTATTAATTGTTATCGGAACAACATATGCTGACGGTGCGTATTTGCAGAGAATTTTCAATCCACTCTGTGCAAATTCTTTGGGTTTTCCGTCTTTACTTCGCGTTCCTTCGGGAAAAATCACTGCCGAACGATTGTTTTTTTCGATATATTCAGACAATCCTTTTATAGTAGGAATGGCCTGTTTAGGGTCTTTCCTGTCAATGAGAACAGAGCCTCCATGACGTAAATTATAAGAAACACTTGGGATTCCAGATCCTAACTCTTTCTTACTCACAAATTTACAATGAAAACTACGTAAATACCAAAGCATTGTAATAATATCGTACATACTTTGATGATTGGACACAAAAATAATAGGAACTCCTTTCGGAATGCTCTCCATATTAGTAAATGTATAGCTGGTTCCAACTAAATTGGTACATCTTAACAGAAATAAATTAAGGTAATCAACGCTTTTTTTGTGGGCCTGATACCCGAAAATATTGAAACAAATCCATTGAATGGGATGAAAAATCACCAAACACAGACCGAAACACAAATAGTAAATTACGGATAAGGGATACGAAATTATTTTTTGCATGCTTAAGAATTAAGCACAAAAGTAATAAATATATTTTTGACTAATTTAAAAAATCATTAATAGATTTAGGGTTAAAGTGTACCTTTGCGGCCTACGAATCTCTATTTCTTCAGTTAAAAAATGAATTTTAAATACCCAAAAAGCGAACGTTTAAAAAGTAAAACCACCATCGGTCTTTTATTTACCGACGGAAAATCGGTTTCTAAATACCCTTTGCGCTTGGTATATCGCCAAAATTCGGACACTGAAATTGCGGACTCAAAAATTGGCGTTTCTGTCTCTAAAAAACATTTTAAAAAGGCAGTTGATCGCAATTATTTTAAGAGAGTACTGCGAGAAACCTATCGTTTGAATAAAAATATGTTGCACGATGGCTTAACCTCATCCTACTCGATTATGATTTTTTACCAAACCAAAGACAGATTGTCGTTTGAAGAAATTAATAAAAAAACAATCCAGTTATTTGAGAAGTTTAGAATTCAGATCGCTCCCGCATCCGAATAAATTGTTTCTGCTTTAATTTTGTGAAGTCTATTGCATCTTCATTCTCAAAATTATCGTAGTTTTAGCTCTAAATCAGTCCTTTCTAGATTTTTAAAAGAAAAAATAAAACCAATGTTATTTTCATTACCAAAAAAAGTTCTTATTCCTGTAGTTGCTTCAGCATTTTTATTGATTGGAACAAGTTTCAAAGACGACTTTTTTGAAATTGCCAAGCAAATAGAAATTTTTACGACTTTATTTAAAGCCGTTAATACCAACTATGTAGACGAAACCAATCCCGCTGAATTGATGGACAAGGCCATAAAAAGCATGCTGGGAAGTTTAGATCCGTATACCGTTTATTTTAACGAGCAAGACGTTGTACAATTTAAAATTAACAACACGGGCGAATACACTGGAATTGGCGCATTAATTACGAGAAAAAAAGACCGATTATTAATTCGCGAACCGTACAAAAATTATCCTGCTGACAAAGCAGGTTTAAAAGCAGGAGATGAAATTATTCAAATTGGAGACGTTCTGGTAGCCGATTTTAAAGAAGATGCTTCGCAGTTGCTCAAAGGAACTAAAAACACTAAAATTCCAGTTAAATATTTACGACAAGGAAAAACAAATGCAACTACGCTTGTTTTGGATGAAGTCGATATTAAATCGGTTTCCTTTTTTGGAATGATTGATTCTAAAACAGGATACATTGTTTTATCACATTTCAATCGAAAAGCATCCAACGAAACCAAAGAAGCATTAGAAAAACTTAAAAAAGACGGAGCCACTCAAATTGTTTTGGACATGCGTGGCAATCCTGGTGGTTTATTAAATGAAGCGGTTAGTATTTGCAATTTGTTTGTTGCTAAAAACGAAGTAATTGTAACGACTAAGTCGCGAATCGAAAAAAACAATACTACCTATAAAACGACTCAAGAGCCGGTAGATACTCAAATTCCATTAGCCATTATCGTAAATGGAAGAAGTGCTTCGGCTTCTGAAATTGTGTCGGGTGCTTTGCAAGATCTAGACCGAGCGGTAGTTTTAGGAAGTCGTAGTTTTGGAAAAGGTCTCGTGCAACGTTCGGTTGATTTGACCTATGGAACGCAACTGAAAGTAACTATTTCTAGATATTATACGCCTTCTGGTCGTTGCATTCAGTCATTAGATTATACGCATAAAGATAAAAATGGTGTTGCAAGTAAAACAGATGCAAAAAATTACAATGCGTTTAAAACCAGAAAAGGAAGGCCGGTTTTTGACGGCGGTGGTGTTTTACCAGATGTAGAATTAGACAAATCTAAAATGAGTCCAATTGCTACGGCACTTTTAAAAAATGATGGTATTTTTGATTACGCAACTAACTACTATTATAAGAATCCAAGTTTAGGAACGAAGATTCCGACTCTTTCAGATAGTGACTATTCGGATTTTAAAAACTTTCTAAAAACTAATAAAATCACGCTGGATACAGAGACGGAACTAGCACTAAAAAAAACCTTGGAAGCGGCTAAGAAAGATCAGATCGATAGTGCCATCACCGCAGAATACCAACAATTAGTAACCGCTATCGAAAAAAGCGAAACCACTTTGTTGGATAAAAATAAAAAAGAAATTAGCAGTTTAATTCAGGAAGAACTTATTAAGCGGTACCAATACCAAGAAGGATTGTATCAATTTTACATTAAAGATAATTCTGAAATTAAAAAATCGGTTGAACTTTTAAACAACCAATCGCAATATAAGTCCATTTTAAAAATGTAGCATGGTTAGAAAAGTACTGCTTTTTATATTGTTTGCAAGTTCTCTTTCTGCTCAAAAAAAATCTCTCGAAACCGTGTATTTTGATTTTGACAAATACACGCTATCACATAAACAAACAACCATAATTAGTACTTTTATTCAAGACATCGATACTTCTAAAATTGAATCCATTCAGATTTATGGTTATTGTGATGACAGAGGCAACGATGAATACAATTATCGGCTATCTACTTATCGTGTCCAAACGGTTCAAGAAGCTTTAGAGGCCCATGGCTTCAACAAAAGCAAAATAATCGTACTAGAGGGCAAAGGCCGCATAATCGTACAAAAGGACAGTGTAGGAGATTTGCAAGAAACGAGATCTAAGAATCGTCGAGTTGACATGCTGCTGGTTAAAAAAAACAATTACGGTCAAGGCGTTCGAAATTCTTTTAGAGATGAATTACAAATTGGTACTTATGTAAGCTTGGCGAGTGTACAATTTAAAATAGGCAGCAGCCGATTGACGAGAGAAGCTGCCAAGGTTTTAGACAATGTTGCTGAGATATTAAATGAAAAGAAAACACTGAATTTTGAAATACAAGGTCACGTATGTTGCACTCCTGAGCGATATGAGGACGGGATCGACCGAGAAACCAAAGAAAGACGCTTGTCGTGGAACCGGGCCAAATCGGTTTACTTGTATTTAATTTCGAAAAAAGTGTCGCGCAGTCGTATGACGTATCAAGGATTCGGAAACCAATTTCCGTTAGAAATAGGCGACGATAGAGATCGTAGAGTTGATTTTAAGATTACCAAGATTTAAATAACAATGATGTCATTGCGAAGCTCTTTTTTTTTGTGCTTATTCGGCTTCAAAAATAGAAACCGCAATTTTTTTTAGGGATACCAAATAGGATACGTTTTTTTATGAAAAAACTTGTCAAATGACAAATGCTACTTTTTCGGAGGAAATATGCGATTACTATCCATTGAGTATTTCTCAATTACTTCTTGTGCTTTTGGCAGAATTGGAATTGAGATTTGACGCTGTGTTTTTTCTCTCTTCATCTGAATCCAGTTAATGTCATCAAAACCTATCTGTATATTTTGCTTCTCAAGATTTGCCATTTCATTGTAGGCTAGTCCTGTGTAACAACAGAAAATAAATAAGTCTTGAATGATGCACAATCTTTTTTGTTGTAACACTGCTTCCTCAAGGATTTTGAGTTCTTCTGTAGTAAGAAAAATTACGGTTTTACGGACTGTTTTAGACTTGTGAAGTATAAACGGATCTCTATCCAGATACCCCTCTGAAATGGCTTGTTTTATAGGAGTTCTAAGCCTCTGAATGGTTTTATTGATGGTAATTTGCTGTTGCTGCTTCTCCGTCTTTAAATAGTAGTCAAAATCATGGAGAAACTGTAGAGTTAATTCTTCTAATGGATAATCTGTTTTTTTAAATTTCCATTTCAAGAACGCTTCCAAATGGTTGCCAACATAAACGAATTTTTTATACGTGTTGTCTTTTATTTCTAGACCTACAAGTTTTTTAATTTTGCACAGATACTGTTTGTAATAGGAAAGGACAAAATCACTTTTCTTTAGCTCTTTGCCTAAGTATTTATCGTGAATGTCCTCTACAGAAAACGGATTTCCCTGTAATTTTAAAATCATGTAGATGCTATTGACCTTTGATTTTATGTTTTCAAGAAGAGAATTGTATAGAGTTGCAGATTTATGAGATATTAGGACTACTTGTTTTTTATTGTCCCAATATTCGCTTTCAATATGAATACCTGTGCTAAGTTGTTTTCTATTTCCATTTAGGGTTAATCTGCAATACAATGGAGATTGATTCTTCTTGTTTGTTCTATTCTTTCCTTGAACAATTAGGATTTTAAAATTGTCTTTTGTCATAACTTTGAGTTTAAGTCAGACATACAATTAGTTACGATAAAAAAGTGTTGCCTTTTAGAAAAATAGGTGTTGCCTAATATGTTACCTTTTTTTACTAAAATAACTTGTAAAACCTGTCAAACAACAAATCACCGATTGATACAAAATACGGTGAAGTACTGTTTTTGCTAGGATTGTTGTAAACAAAAAAAAGACCATCATTGCTGATAGTCTTTTTTGCTCCCTCTCTTGGGCTCGAACCAAGGACCCTCTGATTAACAGTCAGATGCTCTAACCAACTGAGCTAAGAAGGAATGACCTAAAGGTCTTATGTTTTGCTAAAAAGTTGCTCCCCCTCTTGGGCTCGAACCAAGGACCCTCTGATTAACAGTCAGATGCTCTAACCAACTGAGCTAAGGAGGAAATTGCTGTTCTTTTTAGCGAGTGCAAATATAGGAGAATTTTTAATGTTTCAAAAGTATTTGAGCTCTTTTTACAAAAATATTTTATTTCCCAAAAACTGCTTTGTAAATATCGTTGCCATTTGCAAACAATAGCAAAGTGATAAGCAATACAAAACCAACCATTTGAGCATTTTCTAGGAACTTATCACTCGGTTTTTTACCGCTAATAATTTCGTATAATAAAAACATTACATGTCCGCCATCTAGGGCCGGAATTGGCAATAAATTCATAACTCCCAACATAATCGATAGCAAAGCTGTAATGCTCCAAAAAACTTCCCAGCTCCATGTACTTGGAAAAATGTCGAAGATCGCTTTAAAACCACCTACTTGCTTGTACGCTTTGGTTTCTGGATTAAAGATCATCTTCAATTGCTTTCCATAACCTAACAACTGATCTTTACCTTTCTCAATTCCAACCGGAATCGATTCTAATAAACTGTAATTTTTAGTACTTATTTTGTAATACCCTAATTTTTGCAGCGAAGTCAAACCTAAGATACCAACATTAACTCCCAGTTTAGCGTCTTTGCTAACAACAACATTAACATCTACTTCTTTTTGGTCGCGCAATACTTTCGCAGGAATTGTTTTCCCTTTGTTTTGGTCCAAAATAACTTTTGCTTCGTCAAAATATTTAACCGCTTGACCGTTTAAACTCAAAACTAGATCTTTTGCTTGTAATTCTTTGTTTGGAGAATCATCAGCAACAGCACCAATAGCAAACGGCTGACGCACACTTACCAATAACCCTTTTTCATGTTTAGACAATTGATCTACAAAATCTTTAGGCATCTGTAAAGTCTGTTGCACACCATTTCTTTCAATAGTCACAGTACTCGCCATTACAACATTCATGTTCATATCGTTGTCAAAATTTTGAACTTTTTTGCCATCGATCGAGATAATTTTGTCACCTGTTTTAAACCCTGCTTTGACCATCGCTGGGTTTTCAATTAAATAACCATCTTTAATGTCTTCGTTTTTCACAAAAGTATCGCCATATGCATACGCCATTCCAATGTAAATAATAAACGCCAAAATAAAGTTTACGGTAACTCCCCCCAACATAATAATCAAACGTTGCCAAGCTGGTTTCGAACGAAATTCCCAAGGTTGTGGCGGCAAAGCCATTTGCTCCTTGTCCATGCTTTCGTCAATCATTCCCGAAATTTTCACGTAACCACCAAGCGGCAGCCATCCAATTCCGTACTCCGTATCTCCAATTTTTTTCTTTAATAGAGAATATTTAACATCAAAAAATAAGTAGAATTTTTCGACTCTAGTTTTAAATAATTTTGCAGGGATAAAATGCCCTAATTCGTGTAAAACAATCAGTAATGATAAGCTCAATAAAAATTGAGAAAGCTTAATAACTATATCCATTTGTTAATTTTAGTTCTTTTTGTGACGCACAAAAGTAATGTTTTCTATTTAATCTCAAGCGCAATAACTATTCATTGCTCTTTAAATGTTTGTTAATAAATACAGTGACCTTTTTTACAGAGATTTTGTGGTTAATTTTCAGGCATGAATTAATTTGCGAATCTCTGCACTGATTTAAAATTGCGAATATTATCTTGTTAAAAATAAAAAATTACGATAAAATTATTTAGTTTTACACCAATTTTGTAAAAGTGAAGGTTCTTCTTTCTTCTTTAAAATACGTACTAGATAAATTGGTTGTCTTTGGTGAAAAAATGTTGAATTACAAGATACACGGATGCAACGGATGCAACGGATGCAAGCAACGCTGATAAAGACGGATAAAATTTAAATGTTTAAGATTTAAATACAAGTTTTAAATTACCTTTTAATTCTTGAATCGAATGATTACGGAGAAGAACAAGAATCTAAAAAAACTTGAATCGTTTTTTATTAATTTTTATAATACAGTCTTATGAATTTTATCAAACAAATAGAGCGGATAAAAAAGATGCATCAATTAATTGGCGCCGAAAAAACAGGCACACCCGATAATTTTGCTAGAAAAATGTCTCTAAGCCGTAGCCAGTTGTACAACATAATTGATGTTATTAAAGATCTAGAAGCTCCTATAAAATATTGTAAAAAACGAGAAAGTTTTTTTTACGAAACTTCATTTGACTTAGAATTAAATTATTCCCTTAAAACGATAATAGACAACGAAGCAAAAGAAATTTTTGGAGGTTTTAACTTCCGTACAATTTTACTAGACAGAACTATGATATGTTTGCTTCAACAAAAAAGTTCTCGAGAAAAAGATTTTGTTGAAATTATTATTTAACAATTAAAAAAATAAACTATGGAATTATCATTAGTGAATTTAGAAGATTTGAATTTAGTGGAGCTTAATGCTCAGGAAGTACAAGAAGTTGAAGGGGGAATTCTTCCAATAATTTTAGGATGCATTTCTATCGTGGGAGCTGGTTATTATGCAGGAGAAAAAATAGGAAGAGCCTTATATTATGCAACTAATTAATTTGAAAATTATGGAAAATTTAAAAGAATTAACTCTAGAAGAACAAAAAGAAACTAATGGTGGAGGATTATTGTTATTTGCGATAGCTCTCGGAATCTATATTGGGTACAAAGATGCGGAAGCTGGGCATGCTTGTAAGTAGAAAGCTATTTATGATATTATTTTCTAAAGTAATTTAAAATTAGTTTTTTTATTTTATGTGCAGGAAAACAATAAGAACTATATTGTTCCTTATCATGTTAAAAAAAACTTTTATACTGATTGCAAGAAGGTTTTTTTCTTGCAATCAGTATATTAATGCTAGGTAACGTTATTGAAATCTAGAGCAAGTAATTTCAATTATTTTCACCTAGATTTATTTTGACAAGGACAATTAGCTAATTCATTTAAAAAAAAAATTATGGAACAACAAAGTATACTTGAAAAAAATTTTTTAGGTAAAAAGTACAAAAAAGCACTAACAATCTTATATACGTCATTATTTTTCATCTTTTGCTTTTATCTTTTAGGAGAAATATTAGGTAAGACTTTATTTTATATCAGCCATTAAGTAAACTTAATAGAATTAAATAAAAACACTTATAAATGAAATTCTAACTTACAATAAAACAGACATAAGAAACTAAAAATTGAAACAGAATTGACAACTATTAATAAAATTAAAATTGCACAAGAATTATTAGAAATTATAAACTAAAAGATTAGTATAAAATGAAAGAAATTTCTATCGATTCAAAGAAGGTGCGGTTTTTAGGAATATTAATCCATATTCCAATTGTTTTTCTTTTTTATTGAGTTTGCATTTTATGTGGGATGAGGATTTGGCAAAGAGTTTAAAAGATATAAAAACTTCATTTCAGATCATTGTTTTAAGCGTGGTTGTAAGTATTTTTTCAATTTTTATTTAAAAAAAATGAATTTTAGTTCAGACCCAATAAACACTCTCGAAAATCTTATCGCAAAAAACAAAACCAAAAGCCTCTCTCTATATATATGGTAATAGTTCTTGCGCTTATTATTTTCTTAACGTTATTACCCATTATTAAAGTAGATATCAGCAGTCAGAGCCGTGGTGTTATTCGCAGTAAAACCGATAATGTTCCTGTTACCTCCATAGTTAGCGGCAGGGTTACTTGGCTTTTTTTAAGGAATAATGCTATTGTTAAAAAGGGAGATACGCTCATAAAAATTTCTAAATTGAGCCTTGATGCAGACAAAAAAACTCAGGATACTTTGTCTCGTTCCGTTTCGTCTTTGCTAAAAGACATCAATAATCTATTGCTTAATAGAGTCTCTCATTTAGCTACTTCGACTGCTCGGGAGGATTTTTTTAAATTTCAAGCACGTAAGAGTGAATTAGAAAGTAAAGTTACTCAGTCTCAACTAAATTACGACAGAAATAAAAAATTGTACGATAAAGATATTATTGCAAAAGCAGAATCTGAGAAATATGATTATGAATGTCGCTTTACAAAACATGCTTTACAAAGTTATGTAAGACAACAAAAGTCGACTTGGGAAAATCAAAAAAGAGATTTAGAAGAACGATTAAAAAGTCTGAATGGTGCAGTAGCTAAAATTAAAGCCGAATCAGTTAATTATTTAGTACTAGCTCCCATTTCGGGAACAATCAAAAATTTTTCAGGAGTTCAGATAGGTTCTTTTATAAATGCTTCGCAACCAATCGCTACACTTTCGGCAGCAGATTATCTTATTGTCGAGAATAATGTTTCCCCCAAGGATATTGGGCTTATACAAAAAAGTCAAAAAGTAAAATTTCAATTGGATGCATTCAACTACAATTAATGGGGATTATTAGAAGGAAAAGTTATCGATATAGATCATAATATAACCATTCAGGGAGAGCAGGCTTTCTTTAAAGTACGCTGTGCACTTCACTCAAAAGAGTTACAGCTTAAATCAGGTTACAAAACAAATGTTTCCAAAGGAATGACATTGACAACAAGATATACCATAGCACGTAGAAGTTTGTTCGATTTATTGTTTGATAAAGTAGATGATTGGTTAAATCCAAAGCAAATAACAACATAATGGCTTCAATACAAATAAAACAACATGATATTCAAGATTGTGGTGCTGCTTGTTTGGCATCTATTGGAAACCATTTCAACGTTAACTTGCCCATAGCAAGAATTAGACAATATGCCAATACAGATAAAAGAGGTACAAATGTATTAGGGATTATTGAGGGAGCCCAAAAGATGGGATTTATTGCAAAGGGAGTAAAAGGCGGGCTGGATTCTCTGGATAAGATTCCGCTTCCTGCCATTGCTCACATTATTACAAAAGAGCAATTACACCATTATGTGGTAATTTACAAGGTAGAAAAATCTAAAATCACGGTTATGGATCCGGGTTTTGGTAAAATGGAAACCTATACTATTGATGACTTTCAAAAAATATGGTCGGGTGTGCTAATTCTTTTTGCCCCCAATGATGATTTTAAAATTAGAAATGAAAAAGTTTCGCCTGTAAAACGATTTTGGCACCTTATACAGCCACACAAAACTATCCTAATTCAAGCCTTAATTGGTGCAATATTGTTTACTGTCTTAGGATTGGCAATGTCAATTTATATACAGAAAATTACCGATTATGTTCTGGTAGATGGTAATAAAAAGCTATTGAATTTATTAAGCATATCAATGATTTTGATTATTTTACTCCAAGCCTATTTAAGTTCTAAGAAGAGTGTATTTGTAATGAAGACGGGGCAGTTAATTGATGCTAAATTAATTCTGGGGTATTACAAACATCTTTTGCATTTACCTCAACGTTTTTTTGATACGATGCAGATTGGCGAAATTACATCTCGTATAAACGATGCGGTTAAAATTCGTTCCTTTATAAATGAAGTCGCTATAGAAATGATTGTTAATGTTTTTATCGTAATTTTCTCCTTTATCTTAATGTTTACCTATTATTGGAAACTAGCTTTGGTAATAGTACTGGTTATTCCTTTATATGTGGTGATTTATTTTATTCTAAAGAAATTCAACAAGAAAGTAGAGCGAAATATCATGGAAAATGCCGCCGAGCTACAAACACAGCTTGTAGAGAGTGTTACCCATATACGAACTGTTAAAGAATTTGGTATTGAGGATTTTTCAAATCTAAAAACAGAAAACAAATTTGTAAAGCTTTTGTTTACCACTTATAAATCAGGATTAAATGGAATTTTTGCGGGTACATCTACGCAATTTTTAGCCTCTATATTTACGGTTGTTTTAATGTGGATCGGATCTGGTTACGTGATTGATAGGCCTATTACTCCTGGAGAATTGTTTTCTTTTTATGCTTTAATTGGTTATTTTACATCGCCAGTTGCATCTTTAATCGGGATGAACAAAACGGCTCAAAATGCATTAATTACAGCTGATAGACTTTTTGAAATAATGGATTTGGAACGAGAAGAGACAGAAAATAAAATCGTGTTACTTAAAGAGAATCTTGGAGATATAAAATTCGAGAACGTATCTTTTCGTTATGGTTCAAGGGCAGAAGTCTTTAAAAACTTTAATGCCGTATTTAAGCAAAATGAAACTACTGCAATAGTTGGAGAAAGTGGTAGTGGAAAAACGACATTGATTTCTTTACTACAAAATTTGTATCCTATAAAAGAAGGATATATATATATTGGGAATTATGACACTCAATTTATTCATTATCATAGTTTTAAGAAATTGTGTAGGTGTTATTCCGCAACAACTTAATCTGTTGTCGGGAGATATTATTGAGAATATCGCTTTGGGGGATTCGTTTCCCAATATACAACGCGTTATAGATTTAGCGAAACAATTAGGGATTTCGGAGTTTGTTGAGAAACTATCAAATGGTTTTCAATCTCAAATAGGAGAAAACGGAACCATGCTCTCTGGTGGTCAAAAACAGAGAATTGCTATTGCAAGAGCATTATACAAGAATCCCGAAATTTTATTGATGGACGAAGCTACTTCTTCATTAGATACAAACTCAGAAAGAATTGTAAAAGAGGTTATCGACAATTTTAACGCACAAGGAAAAACAGTTATTGTAATTGCGCACAGATTAAGTACTATTGCGAATGCAGATACAATTATAGTCATGAAAGAGGGTGTAATTATAGAATCAGGAAATCATAAAAAGCTATTAGAGCAAAAAGGACAATATCATGATTTGTGGAATAAACAGATTTTACAGTAAAATCTAATATCGTATTTTATACGTTTTAAATGTTTTTAATTAATAAACATTTAAATTTCTCCTTTTGAGCAGATGCTGTAACTTTGCTTTTAGCTACTGAATTTAATAAGTAGCCTAAAACTGTTAAATAGTACAACTATGCCCATACAATTATTCTCTCCATTAACTATAAAAAGTATCACTTTTAAAAATAGAATTGCCATTTCTCCTATGTGTCAATATTCATCGGCAGATGGTTTTGCAAACAACTGGCATTTGGTTCACTTGGGTAGCCGTGCTACCGGTGGCGCCGGACTGATTGTTCAAGAAGCTACGGCAGTTTCGCCCGAAGCCAGAATTTCTCCAGACGACTTAGGAATTTGGAAAGACGAACACATTCAAAAACTAAAAGAAATCAACGAGTTTATTATTTCTCAAAATTCGATACCGGGAATACAAATTGCACATGCGGGGCGGAAAGCCAGCGTTTCTTCGTCTTGGAAGGGCAGTAAAAAATTAGAACCCGCTCAAGGTGGATGGGAAACTGTTTCACCAAGCGACATTGGCTATCATGATGACGAAAAAACTACTGCTTTAGATAAAAACTTAATTCAGAAAACAATTTCAGATTTTAAAAAAGCAACTAAACGATCAGTAGAAGCGGGATATCTAGTTTTAGAAATTCATGCAGCTCACGGTTATTTATTGCATCAATTTTTATCACCACTATCCAATCGTAGAACCGACGAATATGGTGGAAGTTTCGAAAATAGAATCCGATTTACATTAGAAATTGTAGAAGCAGTTCAATCGGAATGGCCAAAAAACTTACCTTTATTTGTGCGCATTTCCGCAAGCGATTGGGCAGATGGCGGCTGGAATATCGATGAGTCAATACAATTATCTAAAATTTTAAAAGAAAAAGGAGTTGATTTAATTGATGTTTCTTCGGGAGGTTTGGTTTCGCACCAACAAATTCCGTTGGGTCCAAATTATCAAGTTCCCTTTGCAGAACGCATCAAAAATGAAGCTGAGATTTTAACTGGAGCGGTTGGATTAATTATCGAAGCGGCTCAAGCTGAAGCGATTTTAAATACCAATCAGGCCGATTTAGTTTTATTTGCTAGAGAATCATTGAGAAGTCCGTATTTAGCATTGGACTTTGCAAAAGAATTAAATGTTGATTTGACTTGGCCAAAGCAATACGAAAGAGCGAAAATATAATAATTTTAGCTGATTTTTATGATAAATTTTCTTGTGGAGATTTCTCCTTCGTCGGAATAAAAAGATGCCGCTCAATTGTAAAGTTTGATATTTTCTTTATTGAAACAAAGCAGAAATCTAAACAAATCACAAAGCGTTTTAAAAATTTGGACAATCTGTAAATCTGCTTGAAATAATAAATTTATAAATTCACAATAATCAGTATTCTTAACAACAGCATTCATGCAACAAATAAAAACTGCCTTATTATCATACGGAATGTCCGGAAAAGTGTTTCACGCTCCTTTCCTTCAACTGCATTCTGGTTTCGACTTGGTCGGTTCTTGGGAACGCTCTAAAAAATTAATTCACAATGATTATCCTAATGTAAAAAGCTTTGAGTCCCTAGAATCTATTTTGAACGACGATTCAATCGAATTGGTAATTGTCAATACTCCTGTGGCAACGCATTTTGAGTATGCCAAAAAAGTACTCAACGCAGGGAAACATGCTTTGGTCGAAAAAGCATTTACAACAACCGTTGAAGAAGCGCGAGAATTAGCTGAGTTAGCGAAAGCAAAAGGATTGAAATTATGCGTTTTTCAGAATCGCCGTTGGGATAGTGATTTTAAAACCGTTCAGAAAATAATTAATGAAGGCCTTTTAGGAGAATTGGTTGAAGCCGAATTTCATTTTGATCGATACAATCCGCTGTTGAGTCCAAAGACACACAAAGAGACTGCCAACAACGGCTCCGGAATTCTAAAAGATTTAGGACCGCATTTAATTGACCAAGCCTTGTGTTTGTTTGGATTGCCCAAAGCCGTTTCTGGCGACATTCGAATTACCCGAGAAAATTCGTTGGTAGACGATTGGATTGATTTAACCTTATATTACGAGAATTTTAGAATGCGATTAAAAGCTGGCTTTTTTGTGAGAGAAGCACATCCTGCTTTTACTGTTCATGGTAAAAAAGGATCCTTTTTAAAACCACGTGGCGACGTGCAAGAAGATGATTTAAAATTAGGTAAAAAACCAAACAGAACCGATTGGGGAACAGAACCCGAATCTTTACAAGGTTTACTGCATACTGAAAAAGATGGAAAAATCATTAGAGCGAAAACACCAACGCTTCAAGGCAATTACTATGATTTATTTGACTCCCTTTACCACTCTATTTTAAAAAATACTGATGAACCAGTCACAGCTCAAGATGGAGCTGATGTTATGAAGATTATTGGAGCAGCTATCGAAAGTAATGCAGTCAAAAAAATCGTCTTCTTGTAAAATTGAGTCCGAGAAAATTATGTTTTAGCGGAATTAAATTCAGTCAAAAGTTATAATTTGATTAATTTTGTGCTCTTATTCTAAAAGAGAAATCCATGTTTTATTTGAATTTTGTTGGAAGATTTACTCCCAAAGGAAAAATAAAAAAGAGTTATGCAAATTCGAAAACATCCTATCTAAATCGAATTCGTTGGGCAATTTCTATGTTTTATTTCAGCAAAGGTTTGTGTTTTGCTTCTTGGGCAAGTCGAATTCCAGACATTAAAAGTTATTTGGACTTAAGCGAAGGTCAATTAGGTAGTATTCTTTTTGCAATTCCACTTGGCCAATTGGCTATTATGCCTTTCTCAGGCAAACTTGTAACAAAATATGGCAGTCATAAAGTCCTACTCTATTCGGTGTTAATTTACTTAATTTGCTTGGTTAATATAGGTTTAGCCAGCTCTGCTTTTCAGCTCGCAGCCGCCCTATTCTTGTTTGGTGTTTTTGCCAATGTTTCAAATATTGCTGTTAACACCCAAGGTATTTATGCCGAGAAGTTATTAAAGAAAAACATCATGGGCGTTTTTCATGGAACCTGGAGTTTTGCGGGTTTCATTGGCGCTCTTATTGGTTTAGGAATTGCTGTTTTACAACTCAATCCATTTACACATTTTGCACTAATAGCTAGTTTCGTTTTAGTATTAGTTGGGTTTAATTACAGCTACTTAATAAAAGCAAAGGATCGAAAGCTGACCAAAAAAGGAAAGTTCTTTTCCAAACCAGATGCTTCCTTAATTTGGCTGGGCGTAATAGGCTTTTGCTCTATGGCCAGCGAAGGCGTTATGTTCGATTGGAGCGGCGTTTATTTTAAAGAAATTGTAAAAGCACCTGATTCTCTAGTTATTTTGGGCTACACCTCGTTTATGATAATGATGGCAGGCGGGCGTTTTTTAGGCGATAAAATGACGACAAGATTTGGCCGAAAACAAGTGCTTCAAATTAGTGGAATAATGGTTTCTACTGGACTTTTAACCGCCGTAATTTTTCCGTATATTATCCCGTGTGTCTTAGCTTTTATGTTAGTCGGCTTGGGAGTTTCTACAATCGTGCCTACTTTATACAGTGTGGCAGGCAAAAGTCCGACTGTCGCACCTGGCGATGCGTTGACTATTGTTTCTAGCGTAAGTTTTCTGGGTTTCTTAATGGGTCCGCCCGTTATTGGTCACATTGCTGAAGCCTTTGGTTTGCAATTTTCGTTTGCTTTCATCGGTATTTTTGGTTTTCTAATTGCTTTTATGGTGACCCGAGTAAAAGCAATCCAATAATTTAATTTGTAAGAAAAATACTTTTATATTGTTTTTTAATTATATTTGCCTCTGTTACATAAATCCTGCTTCTCAAAAAGTAGGTCTGATCTAAAATTTTTCCAAAACTGATTTTTTTTGAACTACAATTGTCTTTTTTCATGTACAGAAAGAGGACACATTTATTTTTTTTCAACTCAAACAGTTTTAGGCGATATGATTAAAAAACTACTTTTATTATTTACTCTTTTAATATGTACGGCTATTTGGTCTCAAAATCACTACCTCATTTCTGGGAAAGTGATTCACCATGCGACACAAAAGCCCCTTTCTTATGTGGTGGTCACTCTTCAGAATTCAACTCTTACACAACTTACAACTGCCGATGGTAAATTTGAAATAGAAGTTCCTTTTAATGGCAATCAACTATTGCTACTGCGCAGTCAAGGCTTCAAAGATTTATTAATACCACTTGCGTTAGCTACAACCAAAAACATAAATTTAGGCGTTTTATCGCTGGAAGAAAATCTAGTTGCTGAAGCTCAAAACAGTTGGATCAGCTTACTAGAAAGTGACCTGAGCGACGACAATTCTACTTCCGAAAATACCTCGAGTTTACTGCAATCTTCTCGGGACGCATTTTTACAAGCCGCAGCATTTAATTGGGGTCAAGCCCGCTTTCGCGTACGGGGATTGGATAACGAAAACGCCAACATGCTCATTAACGGGTTAGTGATGAACAAAATTTACGACGGCAGACCGCAGTGGAGTAATTGGGGAGGATTGAACGATGTGTTGCGCAATCAAGAATTCACGATAGGAACGGCGCCTTCTCCTTATTCTTTTGGAGGTATTTTAGGTACTCAAGCAATTTTTACACGGGCCTCAATGTATCGCAAAGGAACACGTTTGTCTTTTTCGGCAAGCAATACAAATTACAGTGCGCGAAGCATGGCGTCTTATGCATCTGGTATGAGTAGTTCAGGCTGGGCTTTTGTCGTTGCTGCTGGAAAACGCTATGCTAAAGAAGCTTATTTTGATGGAACTACCTACGACGCCGAATCTTTTTTTATGAGTATCGAAAAGAAAATCTCGACCCAGCACTCACTTAATTTTACCGGCTTTTTTACACCAAATCAGCGTGGAAAGAATTCACCCAATACGAATGAAGTGACCGAATTGTCGACGGAGAAATACAATTCATACTGGGGATGGCAAAATGGAGAAAAGCGAAACGCTAGGGTAAAAACCGTTGCTGAACCCGTTTTGATGCTGAACCACTATTTCAAAATAAACGAAAAGACTCAACTTAATTCGGCAGTGGCGTATCAATTTGGGAAAATTGCCAACAGCAATATTGATTATCAAAATGCCAACAGTCCGGATCCTACGTATTATCGCAAATTACCAAGCTATTACACCTCAATTTATGGAAGTGATAAGGGTGAATATTCTGGCGATTATCTACCCAATTATGAAGAAGCGGACAAAAGTAAAAACACCTACTTAGCCAATTCTCAAATAGATTGGGCAGCGATGTATCGTGCCAATCAAAATGCTACTGTTGATTCCAACGGGCAAATTGCAACTTATTACCCCAATAAAAGTCATTATGTCTTATATGAAGACCGAGTCGAAGACCAATTGTTTACTGCAAATAGCACTTTATATTCGCGTTTTTCAGACAACTGCACATTTAACGGAGGTCTAAATTTTAGAAAATTGCAATCGCATAATTTTCAGTACTTGACCGATCTATTGGGCGGTAGTTATTTTGAAGATATTGATGCTTTTTATACCGGAACTCAATCGCAATCTGATTTACAAAATCCAAACCTACAAGTTAAAGTTGGTGACCGCTACGGGTACAATTACAATTTAAACGCCATCGTTTTTGATGCTTTTACGCAATTTCGTTTTGATTATAAAAATATCGATTTTTATTTGGCTCAAACTTTTTCTTCGACGCAATACCAACGCGAAGGATTCTACCAAAATGGGCTATATCCCACTAATTCATTGGGGAAAAGTAATTCCTTAATTTTTGAGAACTTTGGTTTTAAAGGTGGTTTTACTTATAAAATTTCGGGCAAGCAATGGCTCTTTGCAAATGCTTCGCATCAAACAAAGGCACCGGCTCTACGAAACACCTTTCAGAATTCCCGTTTAAATAATTCAGTGGTTGCAGCGATCAACAACGAAACGCTTCATAGTGCCGAATTGAATTATGTTTTTCATGCACCAAAGCTCAAAACACGCATAACCGCTTTTTATTCTGAAATTAAAAATGCCACTCAAATTTCCTTTTTTTATGCCGAAGGAATCTTTGACAAAGGATTCTCATATAACAACACTGATGCTTTTGTAGGCCAAGCACTAACAGGTTTAAACAAAACGAATAAAGGAATTGAACTGAGCTTTGACTATCAACTTACAGCAACGCTTAAAACAACTGTTGCGGCAAATTACGGTAAGTACATTTACGATAGTAATCCAAACGTAAAGCTAACCAATGATGCCCAAGCAACTATTAATGATGCAAATCCGGTTTTTGATTTCGGTAACTCAGCCTTAAAAAATTATAAACTTCCGGGAACTCCGCAGCAAGCATATTCTCTCGGGATCGAATATCGTGACCCACATTATTGGTGGATTGGCGCAAATATTAATTATCTAGATGATATGTACATTGACATAGCTCCGATTTCTCGAACGAACGCTTTCTTTAAAAATCCTGCCAACGGCTACACTTTCCCCGAAGCAACCCAAGAACGCGCTCATAAATTGCTTAGTCAAGAAAAACTGCGAGCAGTTACTTTAGTTAATTTTTCTGCAGGAAAATCGTGGCGACTAAAGTCAAAATACATTGGTTTATTTGCTAGCGTCAATAATATTCTGAATTCCAAATACAAAACAGGCGGATTTGAACAATCTCGAAATGCCAATTTTAGAGAACTAAATCAAGATGTATCGAGCGAAACGCCTTCATTCGGATCCAAATATTATTACGGTTTTGGAAGAACCTATTTTGCAAACCTTACTTTAAGTTTTTAAAAAATCTACCGCTATGAAAACATATCATAAACACGCACTATGTTCTCTTTTACTTATTACTATGCTAAGTGGCTGTGATTCGAAAGAGCCAGAAATTCCAGAATTAATTTGCGCTCAACCTGATTTTACTAGCACTAAATCAGTCGCCGACATCCGAGCCGTAAGCGCTGCCAACCCAATGAAATATTTATATGAAGATGTGATTGAAGCATTTGTTGTTTCTACAGATGAATCGGGTAACTTTTTTAAGACCATTTCACTGCAAACTTCTCTTAATGAACGAGGTGACGTAGAGGGCTTTAGTGTTGGTGTTGATGCCAGTAATACGTATATCGATTACCGTGTCGGCAACAAAGTATATGTAAAAATGCAAAATCAATTTAGTGATGTTTACTTCGGAGGTTTACGAATTGGCAGTTTATATGTCAATAGTTTCGGAGAAGCAACTGTTGGAAGAGTTTCTCAAAATGACATTAAAAAAGTATTAAATGCGAGCTGCACTACTATTTCCGAAGAAGAACTGGTACGCAAATTTTCAATCGAGGACGTGGCTATTGATGCCAATCTAAATACTTTGGTCGAATTAGAAAATGTACAGTTTGCTGAACTGGCTTTGGGCAGACAATATTATGAAGAACTTAATGATGTTGGTGGCGCATCCAATTGGTATTTACTAGATCAGACCGGAAATCACTTGATTTTTAGAACCAGTAGTTACGCCAAGTTTGCCTCTAATAAAATACCTAATGGCAGCGGAAGCGTACGCGGTGTTTTAACAAAATATGGTACCGATTACCAGCTAATAGCGCGTTCTGAAAAAGATGTGAATTTAACTCAAGGCAGAAGAGTTGCCTATTTTACCGAAGATTTTCAGACAGTAGAACACAATGTAACGCTAAAATTAGCAGGTTGGGCGAACATCGCACAAACCGGAACCAAGTTTTGGAAAGGCGTTATAAAATCGGGCAATGGTTGTACTGAGTTTAATATCGCTTCAACCAAAAACGTACTAAATGCTGCGTGGTTAATCACTCCAAAAATTGATATGGATACACACCAAAATGAGACTTTGACTTTTAGAACGGCACAGCATCATCTCGATGTCGACTCTCCGTTAAATTCATTGGAAGTTTTAATATCCACCAATTTTGATGGTTTAAATGTAACAAAAGCAACCTGGATTCCGCTACAAGTTAAGCTACCAAATCAAGCTACTCCATGGTATCAATTTGTAGGAAGCGGCGCTATAGATTTGTCGTCATATACCGGAAAAATTAATATCGCATTCAAATACAATGGTTCTGGAAAAAATTTAGCGTTAGACGGAACATTTCAGTTGGATGACATACAAATTTTCGGAAATAAATAATTTTACCAAGAAAAAAACTATATTTATCGTCTGAAAGCGAGCAACTTTATATTAAAATTAAACTTATGAGATCATTTCTATTTTTTTTCATTGTTACCGTGCTGACCTTCTTAAATTCGCTTTACGCTCAAGAAATTGAGGGGAAATGGAATGGTGTTCTAACGGTACAGAAAACTCAATTGAAAGTCGTTTTTAATGTAAGTAAAACAGCAGACGGATTTACGACAACGATGGACAGTCCCGATCAAGGCGCAAATGGAATTCCAGTTACCCAGACAACATTTAAAAATTCTTTAGTGAAATTTGAAGTTACCAATGCTAGAATTGAATATACCGGTGAATTGAAAGGAAAGGAAATCATCGGAACTTTTAAACAAGGTGGACAAGAATTTCCGCTAAATTTATCAAAAAAAGCTCTAGAAAAAGTAGAGATCGCTAAGACACAAGATCCTAAAAAGCCATATCCTTATCATACAGAAGAAGTTACTTTTCCAAATAGCAAAGCATCTATTTCATTGGCAGGAACATTGTCTTTACCCAAACAAGAAGGAATTTATCCTGCTGTTATCTTAATCACGGGAAGTGGACCTCAAAAAAGAGATGAAGACATACTTGGGCACAAACCTTTTTTAGTTATTTCTGATTATTTAACTAGAAATGGATTTGCGGTTTTACGCTTTGATGACCGTGGCGTAGGACAATCTACCGGTGACTTTTCATCTGCAACCTCGCAAGATTTTGCTACAGATGTAGAAAGTGCTCTTACCTATTTGAAAACTAGAAAGGAAATTGATAAAAAAGCAATTGGTTTAATAGGTCATAGCGAAGGTGGACTGATTGCTCCAATGGTTGCAACGCAATCCAAAGACATTCGTTTTATTGTTTTGCTGGCGGGCCCTGGAATTTCTGGAGACCAATTATTATTATTACAGCAAAGAGCTCTTGCAAAAGCAGCTGGATTTTCTGAAAGTGATATGAAAAAAACTTTCGAGCTAAATAGCAAAATTTTTGAGATGGTGGTTCAATCCAAAAATGAAGAAAAGTTGCAAGCTGATGTAAGACAATTTATTGACGCAGCTACAACTGAGATTCCGAACGGAGTAACGAAAGAAGAATATGTCGCTATGCAGTGCAATAAGATATTAAATCCTTGGATGAAGTATTTTTTAAAGTACAACCCCGCTTTGACATTAGAAAAAGTACAATGCTCTGTACTGGCCGTTAATGGCGAAAATGATTTACAGGTTCCAGCAAAAGAAAACCTTATTGCGATAAGTAATGCTTTAAAAAAAGGTGGAAACAAAGATTTTATCACAAAGGAATTTCCAAATATGAACCATCTTTTTCAAGAATCCACTACCGGTTTACCAAGCGAATATGCAACTATCGAACAAACATTTTCTCCTATTGCCTTGGAATATATAACTCAGTGGATGCGAGCAAAAATTAAATAAAGTTTTGTACTCCACTTTATTGGATTATTTTCATTCATTAAAAAAGTCCTTTTTAGCTTTTATAATTCTTCTATTAAATTGAATTTTGTACTTTGGCAGCCCCAAATCAATTTAAAATTATGATGAAAAACTACTTTATGGCCATATGTATGATGGCATTTCCACTTATTTCGACTGCACAATTGATGGAAGACAAACCTGTATTGAAGAATATTAAAGTTGTTCAGAAATTCTATAAAAATTCAAAAGACGGCGAAATCATAAACAAAGACATTGCCTTTACGGGTGGCAAATTATTCACTATAAAAACGTCTGATGTTATTCAGAATTTTTTTTACGATGAGAAAGGTCTTTTAAATAAAACGACTAAAGAACGTGTTGGAAGTAACTGGAAAGAGGTTGCAACGTACAATTATGATGCTAATAGCAGACTGACATTTTTTTCTAAAAAGTATCAAGATGGTAACGAATATGTAACCAAGACAGTGAAATTTAGTTATGAAGGCGCGCGCATAAAAGCAGAAGCCAAACGCAGCAATAGCCACCAACAATTGGTGGAAGACATTGAGTATATTGTGGAAGAAGGTTTAATTGTAAGACGCGTTTCTCGCAATCGCAACAAGCAAATTATTGGTAAAGCAGAGTATTCGTATGGTGATGCAAATGTTACGCGCCACACTGGTTTAGTTGGAGATAAAACGATCAAAATGTTTACTTACGATGATAAAAATTCGGTAAGTCAGTTGATTGTAGAAAAATTATTTGGTGTAAATTACAAAGTAATCACGCCATTAATTTCCTTTTATGATGATGAATTCGAATTCCAATCGATATCAAAAAATAATGGATTAACGTTTAAAGCGACTTCTGAAAAGTTCGAGCCAGTGATCGAAAAATTCAAATACAACGCAATCAATTATCCTATTTCCAGTTCCAGAGTAGATGGCGATGGATTAATAGCAACTGAATCTGCTTTTTTTTACGAATAGACGGTATGTCACGCTAAATATAGAGTTCCAATTGAGGTTGATAAAACAACTTTCAATTGGAGCTTTTTTTGCCTTTTCTAAAATGGTAATTCTATAATCATTAGTCGTCGAAATTCCTTAAATTTGTAGCTTATTATATGATATGTTAGAAAAAGAAATATTAAATTTTGAAAGAACAGCCGTTGTTGGTGTTGTTACTCAAAGTCAAAGCGAAGAAAAACTTAACGAATATCTGGACGAACTAGAATTCTTGACTTTTACTGCTGGTGGTGAAGTGATTAAACGATTTTGGCAAAAAATGGACAAGCCCAATCCTAAAACTTTTCTGGGTACTGGAAAAATAGAAGAAATAAATCTTTTTGTGAAAGAAAATGAGATTTCAACTTTAATATTTGATGATGAACTATCGCCTTCCCAACAAAAAAATATTTCAAAAATTATAGATTGTAAAATCTTAGATCGCACCAATTTGATTTTGGATATTTTTGCGCAAAGAGCAGAAACTTCATACGCAAGAACGCAAGTAGAATTGGCTCAATGTATCTATTTATTACCTCGACTTTCTGGTCTATGGACGCACTTAGAGCGCCAAAAAGGTGGTATTGGAATGCGTGGACCTGGTGAAACAGAAATCGAAACGGACAGACGTATTGTTCGCGATCGAATTTCATTATTGAAAGAAAAAATTAAAAGCATCGACAGACAAATGGGCGTTCAGCGTAGCAATCGAGGCGCTATGGTTCGTGTTGCTTTGGTGGGTTATACCAATGTTGGAAAATCGACACTCATGAATGCCGTAGGTAAGAGTGATGTTTTTGTCGAAAATAAATTGTTTGCTACTCTTGACACAACGGTTCGAAAAGTTGTTATTAAGAATTTACCATTTTTACTTTCTGATACTGTTGGATTTATTCGAAAATTACCAACACAATTGGTAGATTCGTTTAAAAGTACGTTAGATGAGGTTCGTGAAGCTGATTTATTACTACACATTGTAGATATTTCGCATCCTGATTTTGAAGACCACATAGCATCTGTCAATCAAATTTTGCAGGATATTAAAGCCAATGACAAACCTGTTATTATGGTTTTTAATAAAATCGATTCCTTCAAGCATTTAACAATTGACGAAGATGATTTAATGACCGAACGCACTCCGAGACATTATACATTAGAAGAATGGAAATCTACTTGGATGAGTCGTGTTGGTGAAGAAAATGCTTTATTTATTTCTGCAACCAACAAGGAAAATTTTGAGGAATTTAGAGAACGTGTATACGAAGCAGTTCGCCACATTCACATTACTCGTTTTCCGTATAATAAATTTTTATACCCAGATTATAAAGATGCTATCGAAAAGGAAGATAAAGACGAGGAAGAAATCGAATAAATATTCGATAGAACTAATAACAAAAAAAGGGAGAACTAGTATGATTTTCCCTTTTTTTTGGGCTAGTTTTGAACACTATCAAAAGCGGATAAACTTTTACTTTATTTGTATTTTTGACCGAAATGAGCATTCAACTAAAAATTTAGTTTGAAGCGAAAATTACTTTGAGGTTATTTTTGTAAATCAATTATTTATCACTTTTGAATAATTTTGTTAAAAAAAATAAAAATAAGCAATAACAATTATTTATCATACCGCCTCCTACCAGTTTTTATGTATATTGCAAAGAAAAAGCAGTGAAAATAAGCATAATCCAAAATAACTGTGGAATTCCTAAGTATAAGCAAATTATATCCCAAATAGAGCGCGCTTTAGTTGACGAGCTGCTGTTTAAAGAAGATAAGTTACCTTCTGTAAATAAAGTTTGTTTAGCAAACAGTCTATCGCGTGATACGGTTTTACAAGCGTACGATGAGCTAAAAAAAAGAGGTATTATTTATGCCATTCCTGGCAAAGGTTATTATATCAAAAGTACACAGATCCTTATTAAGAACCGTGTTTTCTTACTTTTTGATGAACTAAATGTTTTTAAGGAAGATCTATTTAACTCTTTCTTAGACAGTATTGGCGAAGACGTACAAGTCGATATTTTCTTTCATCACTTTAATAGTTCCGTTTTTAATAAATTAATTAACGACAGCAACGGAAATTACACGAAATACATTGTTATGCCCACCAACTTAAAAGATGTTACGGCAACAATAGCAACACTTCCGCCAAATGAAGTCTATATTCTAGACCAGACCAACGAAGACCTTATGATGTTCCCAGCAGTTTATCAAAATCACAAAAAGGATATTTATGAGGGTCTTGTCAAGGGTAAAAAGATGATCGAAAAATATAAAAAATTAATTTTAATTTTTCCAGGCTTTAGAGAACCTCTAGGCATGCGAGATGGATTTCTAAAATTTTGCAATGACTATTCTTTTGACAATGAGGTGATCACCGAATTTAAAGACCGAACCATCACAGATGGAGAAGTATATGTGATTCCCAATGACAGAGATTTGGTAAGTGTAATTGAAAAAGGAAAGCAGCAAGAGTTTAAATTAGGAAAAGATTACGGAATCATTTCGTACAACGAATCACCACTTAAAAAAGTAGTTGAAAATGGCATTACTACCATTTCTACTGATTTTCAAGCTATGGGCAAAATTCTAGCGCATATGGTTTTAAAAAATCAAAAAGAAAATATTGAAAATAAGTCGGCACTAATTTTACGAAATTCGTTGTAATACCTATTCTCAGTACTTGAAAAATTTATAGAAAAATGACTTTCAAACATATCTTCAAAGCCGCTTTAAATTGGAAGTTAGAAAAAAATTTAGAATCCGAACAAGCTAGATTTTATACTAAATCGCATACCATCACGATTGCAGATAAACCTGTTTTAAACGTTTCTGCGGCTAAAGCTTTTAAAGGAAATCCACATTTATACAATCCAGAGGATTTATTGCTGAGCAGCCTTATCTCTTGCCATATGATGTCTTACTTATATGTTTGCAAAAAGAATAATATTGTAGTCTTAAATTATTCGGATACTGCCCAAGCTTCTCTTGAAGTAGCTGCAGATGGAAGTGGTCGCTTTACAGAAGCAAGGCTTTATCCAAAAGTTCAAATTGCCAATCCACATCAAAAAGAATTGGCTCTTGCTTTACATACCGAAGCTAGAAAATTATGTTTTATCGCTAATTCGTGTAATTTTCCGATTGCACATTTCCCAAGTTGTGATGTGCTTTAAATTACTTTTTTTACCGATAACTCTGAAAAAACTTCACGTAAAGCAATACCGAAATTTTTCATGCTTTTATTAAGGTTGTTTTTCAAACAAAAGACGATAACGAATCATCCATTTTTGTGGGTACTATACTTTCGGCATGTTCGTATCACACAATTGTAGCGCAAAGTAAACCCAGAATTGTAAACCATTTTTAGCACTCAAGCCATCTAAAAATAAAAAAACCGTTAAGAAAGTTCTCAACGGTTTTTTGTATATCAAACGAAATAAGATTATTCTATTTCAGAAACTCTCATGGTATTTACCATTCCTTTTTCTTTAATCGGCATTGCTGCAAGGTTAATTAGGTAATCTCCTTTTACAACATATCCTTTTTCTTTTGCTAGGATGTTCACATCAGTTACGGTGTCATCTGTGCTAACAATTTTGTCATAGTAATATGATTTTACTCCCCATAACAAATTCAATTGTGTAATGATTCTGCGATTTGAAGTAAACACTAAAATGTGTGCATTAGGTCTCCAAGCCGAAACCTGAAAAGCCGTATATCCACTATTCGTTAAGGTACAAATTGCTTTAGCACCAATCGTGTTAGCCATCACTGCTGCTTGCTGACAAATTGTTTTAGTAATGAAACGTTTTGTTTTAACTTGCGGTGTATTTTGTGGCACTTGAATAAGAGGTGAATCTTCTACTGCTTCTAAAATTTGAGTCATTTTCTGAATCACTTGTACCGGATAATTTCCTGCAGCTGTTTCTGCTGACAACATTACTGCATCAGCTCCATCCATTACCGAGTTGGCAACGTCATTAACTTCTGCACGAGTTGGAGTCAAGCTAGAAATCATCGTTTCCATCATTTGAGTGGCAACAATTACTGGAATTCTAGCAATTTTTGCTCTACGGATCAAATCTTTTTGCACCAACGGCACTTCGTGTGCAGGAAGTTCAACTCCTAAATCACCACGAGCAACCATTAATCCATCACAATAAGCAATAATTTTGTCTATGTTTTCTAATGCTTCTGGCATTTCTATCTTAGCAATAATCGGAATTTTAAATTCTGAATGCTTGTCTATCAATTCCTGAAGATCCTGTAAGTCTCTTGGTGTTTTTACAAAAGAAAGAGCGATCCAGTCTACCTTTTGCTCAATCGCAAAAATAGCATCTGCAATGTCTTTCTCTGTTAAAGCTGGTAATGAAATTTTAGTATTCGGAAGATTAACTCCTTTTTTAGATTTCAATTCACCACCTTGAATTACTTTGGCAACTACTTCGGTTTTTTTATCTGTCGAAATAATTTCGAAAATAAGTTTACCATCGTCTAATAAAATACGTTCTCCTTGATTTACATCATTTGGAAAGTTTTTGTATTTCATAAACACTCTTTCTGCAGTTCCTATGATTTCATCTGCAGTTGTAAACGTAATCAGGTCTCCGTCATTAACTACAACTCCTTCTTCCATCACTCCAACACGTAATTTAGGCCCTTGTAAGTCTCCTAAAATGGCAGTAGTCTGTCCGAATTCTTCGTTTAATCCACGAATAATATCTATTTTCTCTTTAACTCCTTCGTAATCTGCATGCGAAAAATTAATTCTAAACACATTTACACCTGCGTCAACCATTTCTTTGATGATTTCTCGTGTACTGGTTGCAGGCCCAAGTGTGGCCACAATTTTTGTTTTTTTGTTTGTAAGCATTTCTATTAAAAAATTAAATTGTTTTTTGATTTTATTTTACTAGTATCAACTTCATAAACCGCTGATATGGTATCAATGGTGTTTAATAGTTGCAGTATTTTTAATATATCGAAAGCTTCCTCACTCTTTTCAACTTTTAAAAAATAGTCAACCTTTTTAAAATCAGGAAGCAAGTACACATTGGTATTTACTTCTGTCATTGTATTTGAAAATAAATCGTGTTGATCGGGTTTACTACCCACATTTATTTCGTTCTTATTTTGAATTAAATTCCAAGAAATGGATTTCTCTTCATTGTAGAAGTAAAACCTTGAAAAATAGGTGTCTCCCTCTTTGAGACTAATTTCAATTTCGTTTTTGCTTTTACTTAAATTGATCGGTAGTTTCTGATTGATAAAATAAGCCAGCCGATAACTTTCTAAAGAAGTATGAATTGCTATCAGATCGTAATCGATTTCATCAAATTCGCCAAGATCCAATTTATGAATTGCCATGTCTTGTCAATTAAAGTTGTAAATATAACATTTCTAACGGAGGTTAAATAATCTCCGAGAGGATGTTTTTGTTAATTTATAAACGATAACGTTGTAGTATTAAATAATTTCTGCGATTTTTTTATTTTTTATCCATTTTTTCCTGAAAAGCAAAATAGGCGCGCTGCGATGCTTTTTCTTCTGCTTTCTTTTTGGATGTTGCTCTTGCCTTAGCTATTACTTTGTCATCAATACTTAATTTGACACCAAAGAGACGTTCGCCACCAATGCCATTATCCTCAAAAATATCATAATGAAAGCTGTGTTTTTCTTTCTGACACCATTCAATAACTAAACTTTTATAACTAATCACTTTGCCTTCTAATCGCGAAATATTAACATACGGTGCAATTACTTTTTGCTGAATAAATTTTTCGCAAAAATGGTATCCTTTATCTAAATAAATGGCACCGACTAAAGACTCAAAAATGTTACCGTGAATGTTTTCTCCAAAATGCTGCACAGGCACTTTGCTTTCGATAAATCTAATTAAGTTTAGATCTTTTCCTAGTTCATTCAAATGCTCTCTACTTACGATTTTAGACCGCATTTTAGTCAAATACCCTTCATCGCCTGTAGGAACTTCATTAAAGAGATGCGCTGCAATAACAGAGCTTAACATGGCGTCTCCTAAAAACTCTAGTCTTTCATAATTAATAGCATGTCCGTTCTCATCTAACTTATTAGAAGACCGATGGGTAAATGCTTTTTTATATGGCTCAATAGATGCTGGCGCAAAACCAACAATTTTTTGAATAGAGTCAAAAAAAATCCCGCCTTCTTGAGAACGGGATTTTGAAAATATTTTTTTGAAAATACTCATATACTTAAATTAGTCAACTAATTTTTTAAACAACACACAAGCATTATGTCCACCAAATCCAAAAGTGTTACTCATAGCAACATTAATCTCTCTTTTTTGCGCTTTATTTAATGTCAAGTTTAGTGAAGGATCGATATTTTCGTCTGCAACGGTATGGTTAATCGTTGGTGGAACAATACTATGTTGCATAGCTAAAATAGAAGCAATTGCTTCTACAGCTCCAGCAGCTCCTAGTAGATGACCAGTCATTGATTTTGTAGAGTTGATGTTGATTGTTTTGGCATGTTCACCAAAAACATGACTGATGGCTTTAAGCTCGGCCACGTCTCCTAATGGAGTTGATGTACCGTGCGTATTGATATGATCAACGTCTTCTGGTTTTAGTCCAGCATCACGAAGCGTACTGTTCATTACTGCAATTACCCCAATTCCTTCTGGATGTGGAGCCGTCAAATGGTACGCATCCGAAGACATTCCGCCACCACCAACTTCGCAATAGATTTTTGCACCTCTTGCTTTAGCATGTTCGTATTCTTCCAACACTAACGCTCCAGCTCCTTCACCTAAAACAAAACCATCACGAGTTGCATCAAATGGTCTTGATGCCGTTTCTGGACTGTCGTTTCTTGTTGATAAAGCATGCATAGAGTTAAAACCTCCCATACCTGCAATAGTAATCGCTGCTTCTGAACCTCCCGACACAATAACATCACACATCCCTAAACGAATGTAGTTAAAAGCATCTATTAAAGCATTGGCAGATGATGCACAGGCTGAAACAGTTGTGTAATTTGGACCCATATATCCGTTACGCATAGAAATATGCGCCGGAGCAATATCTGCAATCATTTTAGGAATAAAAAACGGATTGAATTTTGGTGTACCATCGCCTTTTGCGTAGTACATTACTTCATCCTGAAACGTTTGTAAACCACCAATTCCTGCACCCCAAATAACACCAACACGTTCTTTGTTAACATTGCTGTCGTTTAAACCAGCATCTTTAATCGCCTCGTCACTTGCAGCTACAGCGTACTGAGCAAACTTATCTAATCGGCGAGATTCTTTACGGTCCATGTAATCTTCGATGTTGAAGTTTTTAACTTCACATGCAAATTTTGTTTTATGCTTTTCAGTATCGTAATACGTTATAGGAGCAGCTCCGCTAACTCCATTGATCAAACTGTCCCAATACTCTTGGATATTGTTTCCAATAGGAGTAAGAGCACCTAATCCTGTTACAACCACTCGCTTTAATGTCATAAAAATATCTTTTGTTAACTTAAACAAATAAAACCCACGCTTTCTTACCAGTATAAAACTTAAGAGCCATGGGTATTACAATAGGAATATATCTTTTTGATTGAAATTCAACCCAAAATTTAGTCTTTGAATAAAAACAACAACACCCGATTTTCTATTACCATAAAAAACTCGGGTGTTTGATGTATTATTTTTTAGCTTCTTCGATATAAGAAATAGCTTGACCTACAGTAGCAATGTTTTCTGCTTGATCGTCCGGAATCTGAATGTCGAATTCTTTTTCGAATTCCATGATAAGCTCAACAGTGTCTAATGAGTCAGCTCCTAAATCATTAGTGAAGCTTGCTTCTGTTACAACTTCGTTTTCGTCAACGCCTAATTTGTCTACGATAATCGCTTTTACTCTTGATGCAATGTCTGACATAATCTTTAATTTTAGAATTTAATTTGATGGCAAAAATAAAAAACTTTATTTTAAAACCGCACTTTAGTTAATAAATGTAACACTAATTTATAAAATATATTTTAACAAAGCAGTGATAATGCTATTTAATTACGTTTTTTATTCCGTTTTTTGCATAAAAAAATATGCCCTTACAATGAAAAAAATAATCGTTTTTGCTTCAGGATCAGGTACTAATGCCGAAAACATAATTAAATATTTTGAAAAAACAAAAAATGCAAAAGTCGTTTTGGTGCTAACAAATAATGCTTTAGCAAAAGTTATCGAAAGAGCACATAATCATCAAATTCCTACCGAAGTTTTCTCCAAAACTGATCTAACGGAAGGAAAAGTACTTCAAATCATAAACAAGATCGGTCCAGACTTGATCGTTTTAGCTGGTTTTTTATTACAATTTCCAAAAAACATAATTGACGTTTATCCCCATAGTATTGTAAATATTCACCCGGCACTTTTACCAAATTATGGCGGAAAAGGAATGTACGGCATGCACATTCACAAAGCTATAATTGAAAACAAAGAAAAAGAAACCGGAATCACCATTCATTACGTAAACGAAAACTACGATGAAGGCGCTGTTATATTTCAAGAAAAAATGGCCTTATCCGAACTTGACACGCCAGAAACAGTGGCAGAAAGAATTCATGTTTTAGAACAATTGCACTTTCCACACGTTTTAGAGAAAATTTTAATTGGATAAATAGATCAATATTTTAAAAATGAATCAACACGAAGTGCATATTTACACAGATGGCGCTGCTAAAGGAAATCCAGGCAACGGCGGTTACGGTGTTGTGATGGAATTGGTGGGAACGCCACATAAAAAAGAATTCTACGAAGGTTTTCGCTTAACTACTAACAACCGGATGGAATTGCTGGCTGTTATTGTTGGCCTCGAAAAACTTAAAAATCCAAACATGAAAGTTTTAGTCATTTCTGATTCGAAGTATGTTGTAGACTCTGTATTAAAAAAATGGGTTTTTGGTTGGGAAAAGAAAGGCTTTGTTGGTAAAAAAAATCCAGACTTATGGAAACGTTTTTTAATTATTAATAAAAAGCATCAAGTCGACTTTAAATGGATTAAAGGACATAACAATCATCCACAAAATGAGCGATGTGACGAACTAGCCGTTATGGCAGCCACGCAAAAACAACTTTCAATTGACGTTTTTTACGAAAAAGAAAATGGGAAAATTAAATAATTACACGAAAGTAGATTTAATCGACCGTTAATTCTTCAATAATTAGCAATAAATCTGGAAAACCAATTAATTTATTTAAGCATATAAAAAACTTATAATTTACTGATTATCAATAGTGTAGTTTACTGCAGCAGCGCTATTTTTTTATGATAACTTTGAGAGACTCAACCTTTGCAACTTTCATTGTTATGAAGTATCTTTGCACTTTAATTCCAAATTCACACAATGAATAAATTATTGATCGTTGGAACGGTAGCTTTCGACGCAATTGAAACTCCTTTCGGAAAAACAGATAAAATTTTAGGCGGTGCTGCAACTTATATTGGACTTTCAGCCTCTTATTTCAACTTGCAATCTGCCATAGTTTCTGTAGTCGGAGATGATTTTCCGCAAGAACATTTAGACTTATTAGCGTCTAGAAACATTGACCTTTCGGGTTTAGAAATTGTAAAAGGCGGTAAAACCTTTTTTTGGAGCGGTCGTTACCATAATGACTTGAACTCAAGAGATACCTTAGACACACAATTAAACGTTTTAGCTGATTTTCAACCTAAAGTTCCGGCTAATTACACCAATTCTGACATAGTGCTTTTAGGTAATTTACATCCTTTAGTACAAAGCAGTGTTTTAGATCAATTGACTGAAAAACCAAAATTAGTAGTTTTAGATACTATGAATTTTTGGATGGATTGCGCTTTACCTGAATTGTTAGAAGTGATCAAACGCGTAGATGTTTTGACCATTAATGATGAAGAGGCTAGACAGCTTTCGGGCGAATATTCATTAGTTAAAGCGGCAGCAAAAATACATACGATGGGACCAAAGTATGTGGTAATTAAAAAAGGAGAACACGGCGCATTGTTGTTCCAAGGAAAAGAAGTGTTCTTCGCACCAGCGCTTCCTCTAGAAGACGTATTTGATCCAACGGGAGCTGGAGATACATTTGCAGGAGGATTTGCAGGATATCTTACGCAAAGCGAAAACATTTCGTTTGAAAATATGAAGAATGCGGTAATCTATGGATCCAATTTAGCTTCTTTCTGTGTGGAGAAATTTGGCACAGAACGAATGGAAAGCTTAGAAAAAGACGAAGTGATAACGCGCTTGAAAGAATTTAAGTCGCTAACACAATTTGATATATCATTATAATACCTAAAAGCCTCGGTTAACGGGGCTTTTTTGATTTGTTACCACTAAAAATCACAACAACACACAAACACACACACTAATGAGTGACGCTTTACAACACGAATGTGGAATAGCTTTGGTTAGACTTCTTAAACCGCTTGAATTTTATAAAGAAAAGTACGGAACGGCATTTTACGGGATACAAAAAATGTACCTGATGATGGAAAAACAGCACAACCGCGGACAAGATGGAGCTGGTTTTGCAAGCATCAAATTTGACGTTCAGCCAGGGCAAAGATACATTAGTAGAGTACGATCGAACGACAGCCAAGCTATTCAAGATGTTTTTGCTCAAATTAATGCACGCATTAATGACGAAATGACTGCACACCCCGAATATGCAGATGATGTAGCCGCACAAAAAGCAAACATTCCGTATTTAGGAGAATTGTTTTTAGGACATGTACGTTACGGTACTTTTGGAAAAAATAGTATCGAAAGTGTTCATCCATTTTTACGTCAAAGCAATTGGATGCACCGCAACCTTATGTTGGCAGGAAACTTTAATATGACTAACGTAAAAGAGCTCTTTGCTAATTTAATAGAATTAGGACAGCATCCTAAAGAAATGGCCGATACGGTTACTGTCATGGAAAAAATTGGACACTTTTTAGATAAAGAAGTGATGCAATTGTACCAAGATTGTAAAACAGAAGGCTACTCGAAACAAGATGCTTCACCCATTATTGCTGAACGTTTGGATATTGGTAAAATTTTAACCCGATCTGCAAAGAATCTAGATGGTGGATATGCGATGGCCGGATTACTAGGTCATGGAGATGCCTTTGTTTTTAGAGATCCCGCAGGAATTCGCCCAGCCTATTATTATCAAGATGATGAAGTTGTAGTTGTTGCATCAGAACGTCCGGTTATTCAAACAGTTTTTAATGTTCCTTTTGAAAGTGTTCAAGAAATTGATCCAGGTAATGCGCTAATCATTAAAAAAAATGGTACGGTTACAATGGAGGAAATTTTAACTCCGACCGTTAAGAAATCGTGTTCATTTGAACGCATCTATTTTTCGAGAGGAAGTGATGCTGAAATTTACCAAGAACGCAAGCATTTGGGAAGATTGATTTTACCTGCCGTTTTAGAAGCTATTGATAATGATACGGACAACACGGTTTTCTCTTACATACCTAACACTGCCGAAACCTCATTTTACGGATTGGTTGAAGCAGCGCAAGACTTTTTAAATCAGCGTAAAAACACGCACATCATAGCCAATCGAAATACGTTAACAGAGCAATCGTTAAAGGAATTACTAGAGGTAAAAATTAGAACGGAAAAAATAGCAATAAAAGACGCCAAGCTGCGCACTTTTATCACCGAAGATAGTAGCCGAGATGATTTAGTAGCGCACGTTTACGATGTTACCTATGGTGTAATTAAGCCTACAGACAATTTGGTTATTATAGACGATAGTATTGTAAGAGGAACAACTCTTAAAATGAGCATTATTAAGATGATGGATCGTTTGAAACCAAAACGTATTGTAATTGTCTCTTCTGCTCCTCAAATTCGTTTTCCTGATTGCTACGGTATTGACATGGCCAAGATGGAAGGTTTAGTTGCTTTTAAAGCAGCATTAGAATTATTAAAAGAACGCAATCTCTATCATATTGTTGATGAAGTGTACGCAAAATGTAAAGCGCAAGAAAACTTTGCAGATACCGATTTCGTAAATTATGTAACCGCTATATATGATCAATTTGAGCCGCAAGAAGTTTCAGATAAGATTGCTGAAATGCTAAGCTCTCCAGAAATTAATGCTGAAGTAAAAATTATATTTCAAACCGTTGATGATTTGCACATCGCTTGTCCTAAAAATCTAGGAGATTGGTACTTTACAGGAGATTACCCAACTCCGGGTGGAAACCGAGTGGTAAACCGTGCATTCATGAATTTTTACGAAGGAAAAGACGCTAGAGCGTATTAAACAAAAGTTAAATTATGCATTTAATCGGATTTATCTGCTTTTAATCTACATTTCTTGGCGCTAAGACACATCTTGTTTAATTTTATAAAACCATAATTTTAGTAGGTTAAGTTTATGGTAGATTTGGGGCAAAAAGGGTGGATTTATCCACCTTTTTTATTGGAACAAACTGAAGGTTAGCAATCAACAGGAAATATAGGCATTCCTATAAATTTTTAATTTACGTACAAAGAACCAAGGATCAAGAAAACTTTATCTTTACAAAATACAAAAGGCTCGAATTATAGTAATTCGAGCCTTTTGTATTTTAAACTGAAGTTAGACTTTTACTTTACCTCGTAAACATTATCAGCCTGTTTAACATCTGCCATTAATCCGCTTGGATCAATTGTAATCTTTTTGATGCTGTTCTTATCTTTAGCGATACGGAACTCATAGTTTGACATTGCCCAAGCCCAATCTCCTAAAACGGTTCTCTTTATTTGAGGACTCTGATTTTCTTTAACGAAATGCATCATTCGCAACGGGATATAAAAACTTTCAGAAGTGCCATCTGCATATTCAACCAAAATATCTATAGGCATTGGCATTAGTCCAATACGCTCTAACTTGATGTTGAACGATTTTCCGTCCGTATCCACCGATTTAATACCATAATCAATCGTGTTCGTGGTTTGAGTCCAGTCGGTCAAATACCAGTCTAATTCAGCTCCAGAAACACGTTCAGCCGTTCTTTTGATATCGTTTGGCGTTGGATGCTTGAATTTAAAGTCATTGTAATATCTCTTTAAGGTTGCATTTACGTTTTCCTTTCCGATCACATACTCTAATTGAGACAAAAAGATACTTCCTTTTACATACGATGCGGTGCTATACGGACGATTTTCATTGTAACGATCTCCATGCGTACTTTGCGGTTGCTCCTTACCTGAATTTACCAAATTGTAATAAGCGCGGTAATTTCCTTCGAAAGGATTAGCAGCTTTCTCTACCACTAGTTCATTCATAGCCATGTCTTCCACGTAAGTGGTAAAACCCTCGTCCATCCATGGATGTTTTGATTCGTTTGATGCCAAAACATGCTGAAACCAAGAATGCCCCAGTTCATGCGTAGCAGTTCCTAAAATCCCTTCTAAAGTTCCACTTCCTAACATTAACGTACACATCGCATATTCCATTCCGCCATCCCCACCTTGAATAAAAGAATATTGCTTATACGGATAAAGACCTACTTTTTGATTGAAGAAATCCATTACTTTAACCATGTAAGCTGGTAACTTTTTCCACTTTTCTGCAGTTTTTGGATCATTTTTATATAAAAAATGCAAATCAACATCGTGCGGACCTTTTACAATATCGTGTGCATAATTTTTATCGGCCGCCCATGCAAAATCATGTACGTTTGGCGCAATAAAATGCCAAGTCAACGTTTTCATTTTTTTAGGGTGTGAAACCGTTACACCAGTATCCTGATACCCGTGCCCAATTTCATTTGGATTTTGCAAGTAGCCTGTCCCGCCAATTGTATATTCTTTATCTATAGTAATTTTTACATCAAAATTGCCCCAAACTCCGTGAAACTCTCTAGCAATATAGGGGTCAGCATGCCATCCTTCAAAATCAAATTCTGCTAATTTTGGATACCATTGCGACATAGACAATTCAATCGCCTCGGTACTATTGCGTCCAGTTCTGCGAATTTGAACAGGAATTTGTCCGTCAAAATTTAAAGTAAACGTAGACTTAGAATTTGGAAGAATTGGTTTCTCTAACGTAACCTCCATAATAGTTCCAACAATATTGGTTTTAGCTGTGGCTCCATCTTGCTTAAAATTAGCTATTTTTAAAAATCCAATCTCATTAGGTTTCAACGTTTCAATTCGGCTTTGCTTGCTTTCTTTGCCATCTACTTTAATTTTTTTTACCATCCTTCCGTCAGGATCTTTAATGCTGTGCAGCCTTGCATCCATCTCACTTCCGGGTTGAAATGCATTTAAGAATAAATGATAATACACTTTCTTCAAAGTATCCGATGAATTATTAGTGTAAATCAATTGTTGTGTTCCTTTGAACTGAAAGTTTTTAGCATCTACAGCAACATCCATTTTGTAGTCAGCCTGCTGCTGCCAATAGCCTGAACTTTGTGCCTGCACCGCACCAAAACCAAGACTAAAAAAAGTAAGTAATAATATTTTTCGCATTGTTATATAAATAAAAAACGGAAGGATTTTCGTCCTTCCGTCGGATTTAAAATAAATAGAATTTAGTTTTTTGACATTTTTTCTGCCATGATTAACGCATTGTAAGCATTAACCATTTTACGTGATTTTGATGTCATATTAACCGATTGCGCTTCAGTATTTGAATCTTCACCAATTTTAACCATCGCTGGAAGCAAAATTCCAGAATCCATTAAAATGTGTTTTACTTGCGAAGCCGTTAAACTTGGATAATACGAACGAATTAAAGTTGCAACTCCCGCAGCATTTGGAGATGCCATTGAAGTTCCTTGCAAATACTTGTATTTGTTGTTTGGTACCGTTGCATAAATTTCTTGTCCTGGGGCGTATACATCTACATTTAACGTCCCGTAATTAGAGAACGGTGCAATTACCGATTCGCCATATACTTTGTTTATTGCTCCGATTGTCAATACATTATCTGAAAATTCCCTAATGTTGTCTTCTGCATCATTAGGATAATTAATGTTCTCCGTAAGATCAATGTTATTTCCGTCGTTTCCAGCGGCATGAACAATTAATACGTCTTTTTTCGCTGCATATTGTATAGCATCATACACCCATTGCTTGTGCGGAGAAAATCCTTTTCCAAAACTTCCGTTAATTACTTTGGCTCCGTTGTCAACAGCATAACGAATAGCTAACGCAATGTCTTTATCATACTCATCTCCGTCTGGCACAGCACGAACTGTTAAAATTTCAACATGATTCGCGACACCATCGCCACCTAAATTATTGTTGCGTACTTGCGCAATGATTCCCGCAACGTGCGTTCCGTGCAACGCTTTTTCTTTGTCTGGTCCAAAGACGATATTATTACCGTATTTGGTATCAGTAATGTCTTCGGGATTATCACCAACAATTTTTCTTCCGTCAAAATTTTTGTTCAGATTAAAGTTCAACTGATTATAAACTGATTCGCGGTAATCTTCTAATTCCGATTCTGGATTGAATGTTGGTCCTGAATTCGTTAAAATCTGAGTCATTATCGCTTTACTTTGCATCACTTTAGGGTCTGCAGAAGTAATCGTATTTAAATCTTCCAATGTATAGACCTTTTTCTTCAAAGCGTCTTTTATTGTTTTATGTACTTCTAATAAGAAATCAACCTGCTGTTTGTCTTCCAGCGTTTTCTCATATTTTGCGTTATACGCAGCCAAGGCATCTTTATATTGTTGAGAACCGTCATCCCCTTTTTTAACAATGCGGGTCATTTCTAGATTCTCATCCACAGCATCACCTAAAAAGTTCCATCCGTACATGTCATCGATGTACCCATTATTATCGTCATCGATCCCGTTATTTGGAATCTCGTTTACGTTGATCCAAATCATATCTTTTAGATCTTCGTGCTCAATATCTACCCCCGAATCTACAATACCCACGATTACCTTGACTCCTTTTTTATCTTTTAATAATTCTGCGTACGCTTTATCAACGCTCATACCAGGAATGGTATCTTTTATCAAATCTAAATGACTCCATCGCTTTAAATCATTATCTGCAATGGGTGCTTTTTTTACCAGTACTACTGGAGCTGTTTCAGCAATTGGTGTGTTTGTTTTTGACGCCTGTTTTCCGGCACCACAACCTGCTAAGACTAACATCGCAAAAGCAGATACAACAATGGGTTTAATAGTATACATAAATAGAATTTTAAAACATTTTGGAATATTAGACGAATTTATGATTTTTTGTTACAAAAAACTAACAGTTAACAGGCTGTTATGATTTTTTAATTGTTGTTTAACTGTAACACTACGAACCGAAGAAGCTTTCATTACGGTGCACTAAAGATCGACAATGACAAAAAAGCTTTTTGCTTAGCCACTACAACTATAGTGATTAATTGCAGTTTGCAACACAGACATTTAAATAGAAATTGGTTCATATGAAAGAGCCGCCACTTGCGGTGACGGCTCTTTTATAAATCTAATAAAAATAAAAATTCTAGTTACCACAAAGTTTTGAATAATCATCAAACAATTTTACGTAGGTTTCTTTGTTTTCGAAATCGTAATTTCCTTTATTGATATTTTCGATCATTTTAGGACAGTCTGCAAAATATTCTCTCAAATCATTTTTTCTTCCAATTAGCACTGATGGACTGAAAAAATTATCTTCAGTATGTTTCTTCAATACGTAATCATCTTGAGGAAAAAATTCGTGAAACAAGGAAATCTTAGATCCGTTCTTAATTTCTTCAAACAATGAATATCTTTTTGAACTCACGCCATTCGTAAGACCAATTCCTTTACCTGTTTTACCAACAATGTAAATTCTACCTTCATTGTCTTTCATATTAACTACTCTTTTCAAGTTCGTTCTTTCCGGTTTTTTCTGTCCTTCAATAAAGATTCTAACGCCACTTTTCTCTGAACCAATTCCATCCATCATCGATCTTAAACCTGATACTGTTTCTACAGTTCTGTAATCTATCATTTCAGGATAATCACTAAAAATTCTAACTTTACCTTTGAACACTTTACCATCTTGATCTAACACTTCTCCTTCAAATTCTGCCCATCTAAATGCAGTAGGCGCTTTTTTATAAGATGCTAAAACGGGTTCTTCTTGAATAGCTTCTATAGTAGATGCTTTTTCTGTAACTTTTTTATAATTATCAATATCGGTAACCACTTGCTTCAAAAAAGGATAGTTAGTTCTTATACCTAAAAAGCTTTTCTCGTTTTCTTTTACTCCCTCAAAATACTTCGAAGCTTGATCTACTTGACCTGTAAGAATATAGGTCGCCGCTAAATTGTAGTTAGAACTAAATCTTACTTTCTTAGCTAAATCTTCATCACTTTTATCTTCAAAAGTTAAAAATTCTTCCCAGTATTTTTGAGCTTCTCCAAAAAGAGTTGGCCAATCCTCTCTATCTACATCTACTAACGTTGGCAAAACTTGAACCGATTGATTGTATTCTTCTGCATTGAAACTAGACTTTGATTTTTTCTTCTTTTCAATGTCAAAATAACGCAGTCCAGTAATTTTTGGCCCATATAAATAGAATCCTTCAAACTCTTCAATCATTGAATAAAAGTTATCTGTTAAAATTTTATACGCCAAAGCTTCGTACGTATCCGTCGGATTGACCACGTACATATTTACTTTAGGAGTGGTGTATCTTTTATAGATCAACTTTCCTGTTTTGTCTAATATTTCTAAATTAGACTCTAAGCCAATGTAAAAAGCAGGAGCTTTTTGAAAATAGGTTTGAACGTAATCTTCATCGTGTACTGACTCATAACGCGTCAGATTATACTTTACCTTAAACTCCCCTTCAGTTACTTTTTTAAGTCCCGAAATATTAAACTTAGAATAAAATTTGTCTATTGAGAAAGGTATTTTTCTAAAATTCATACTACTTTCTAAACCTGGAGACAGGTCTAAGATTATCTCGTATGTTTTATATTTTCCGTATTGGGTATCAATTGGAGGTATTGGACCTCTTAAATTTAATCTTGTTTCGTCAACCTCACTCTGTGCAAAAACAACGTGATTAAGACTTGTAAGCAGTAACAGTAAAAGTATTTTGGTAATTTTTCTCATGTGTTAATTAATTAAATGGTTTATTATGTGTAGTATTTGTTTGTGCTCGCTTGAAGCTTTTAATTAAATCATTCGCCTTTATAATAATTGCTTTCCCGTCTGATTTGTCGTAATCGTTTTTAATTAAATTTTCTGCTTCAACGATAGATTTATCTGGCTCATCCAACATCAAGTAGATCACTGCTAAATTAAAATAAGCAGAGTATCTCATTTTGCGCGATGGTTTATTATCTCCGTTATATTTAACTTTTAACGAATCAAAATATTCAATTAAAGGTTGCATGTTCGCTTTTAAATCATCTATCGGTTCATCTGCTTTCATGGTTTCAAATAAATTTCGAACTGCTTTTATCGCCTCTATTTGCGCATCACCTTCGTCACTTTTTGCATCTAAGATCCAAAGAATCTCGCTGTCTGACTTTGGTTTATATCCGTACGTATAGTTTATAGTATTTTGAAACTGATTTAAAGAGTTATCTGCAAAACTTCTAAGTGTTTTATCACGTATTGCATTTCTATTTAAATAAAAATCCTTCATTGGAGTAGTAGCATCCTGATATTCCTTAGACTTGTATTCGACATCACCATTAAAAGCGATATAAAATCCTTCATTAGATGGTAGCGTATCTTTTTTTACCACTGCATTTTTCAAAAACCTATTTGTTGATACCGCTGCTTGCTTTGCTTTTTCCGCTTCAATTTCTTTCTCTGTCAGTGCTATTGGAGTTATTGGACCTTTTACTTTAGCATAACCTCTGGTAGCATATTTTGCAAGAACATAATAATATTCTTTTCTACTAGTAACTCTGCCTTCTTTATCCTTAGTTTCTTCTACCCTAGTTTGTGCGCTTGCTCCTTTTTCGACAAAATCTTCTAAATTTAGTTCAATATCAACGGTCCCATTTTCATCGACTTTTTTCCAACCTGCAATATTTATTTTTTCGTTTAGATCTTCTCTATTTACATACGTTTGTAAAGTTCCACCAAGCTTTACGCGCGAAGAAAAAGTTCGTTTATCAAAAGGAACTGGCTCTTTTGGAAGCACTTGATAATTGACCTTAAAATAAAAGTGATCAAGATCTACTTTCTGCCCTTGTGCGCTCAGAAAAGAAATAAAAAATGTTAAAATAAAGATTTTTTTCATAGGTTTAGGTTTAATAAAATGAGGTGCAAACGTATTAAAATAATTTGGAAAAACAAGCACTAACCCATGCAAAGCGCACGTTATTTGGTTTTTAAGTAAAAAAAAAACTATGACCATCATGTTTTCAGTACGATATGATCTCTGGTTAACTAAATGTTAAAATTTAACAAATGCAAGTAACTTAAATTCAGCATCCCATTCAGCATGCAAAGGGCTCAAAACCAAAAACCCCATTTTCAACTATCTGAAAATGGGGTTTTAAATACTAGAAATGTCTTCTTAAAAAACTTCGTCGCACGTAAATACTTCTTTCAAGCGAACACCTTTCTCTGTTTGTTCTACTGTTATTATTTCGTTGTGCGCGTCGTGTTCTAAAAACAAATAATAATTATTACTGGCTGCAGCATTTAAAAAATGTTCTTTCTCATCTAATGTCAACAATGGTCGCGTATCGTACCCCATAACATAAGGCAAAGGAATATGTCCTGCCGTTGCTAGTAAGTCAGCACAGAACACGATCGTTTTATCATTGTATTGAATGTGCGGAATCATTTGCTTTTCGGTATGGCCATCAGCAAAGAAAATTCCAAAACCGAGCTCCGACTGTGGCAAGAAGTCACTAACGGGCCTCTTAATAAAATTTAATTGACCACTTTCTTGCATGGGTAAAATATTTTCAGGTAAAAAAGAAGCTTTCTCTCGAGGATTGGGTTGGGTAGCCCAGCTCCAATGTTGTTCGTTACTCCAAAATTTCGCATTTTTAAAAGCCGGTTCGTAGCCTGTACGTGCAGCGTTCCATTGTACACTTCCGCCACAATGATCAAAATGCAAGTGAGTCATAAACACATCGGTTATATCATCACGGTGAAAACCATATTTTGACAATGACGCATCCAAAGAGTGATTGCCCCAAAGCGAATAATAACCAAAAAACTTATCCGATTGTTTACTGCCCATTCCGGTATCAATCAAAATTAGTTTTTCACCATCTTCAATCAACAAACATCTCGCAGCAATATCAATTAAATTATTAGAATCGGCAGGATTGGTTTTGCTCCATAAGGTTTTTGGAACTACGCCAAACATTGCTCCACCATCTAACTTAAAATTACCTGCTTCTATTGGATATAATTTCATTTGAATTTATTTTGAAGATTGTACACAAAGTTAACCTTTCCATAAACGAACTTCATTACAAATAATAAAAAATCCCACCTCTGTTGCATTTCATGAAATTTGAATCGGAATTATTTTAAATAGTTCCCTCTTAAAAAACAAATGATGAATCGATATTAGAATAAAAGTAAATTTAGATTTATTGAGATTCAACTAAAAAACAAGTAACGATTCTGTAAATAAAGACAAGAGGTTAATTCCATTTCTTTCTCCAAATCTTTAAAATATTTGAAATACAACTACAACCTGAAGATCTATTTCTACAATAACATTTCTCTATTTTAACATTTGTTATAATAATGTGAACCGTTATGGTAAAAGATTTTTATATAGTATCTTTGTCGTTAATTTAGACAAAATCAATACAACAATGATAAAGGTTTCTGATACAGCCAAAAAGAAAATCGTTGATCTGATGCAAGATGATGGTTTTGATGCCTCACAAGACTACGTAAGAGTTGGTGTGAAAAGTGGCGGATGCTCCGGTTTGTCTTATGATTTAAAATTTGACCACAACAAAGCAGACGACGATAAAATATTTGTAGACAACGACATAACAATTGCTGTCGAAAAAAAATCTTTCTTATATCTTGCTGGAACTATTTTAGAATATTCTGGCGGAATTAATGGAAAAGGATTTGTTTTTAACAATCCTAATGCAAGCAGAACTTGCGGATGCGGAGAAAGTTTTTCTCTCTAAAACAATTTAAAAGAGTTACATTTTGAAGGATTTATTGAATAGCTAAGTCAGTAAATTAATTTCAAAATTCCTTGATAGAATTTCAATTCTAAACCTCGAATTCAATAAATGATTAGAATTTTTTAAGAGATTATTTTAAATTTTTCAATCTTTAAATTAAAACAATGAGCAAATACACTGAAGACGATTTAAAAGTCGAACTCGAAACCAAAGAATACGAATACGGGTTTTATACTGATATAGAATCAGACACGTTTCCTATTGGTCTTAACGAAGATATTGTTCGTGCCATTTCTTTAAAAAAAGAAGAACCAAGTTGGATGACCGATTGGCGTATTGAAGCTTTTCGTGCTTGGGAACTAATGGTAGAACCAGAATGGGCGAATGTTCATTATGAAAAACCAGATTTTCAAGCCATTTCCTACTACTCTGCTCCAAAAGCAATAGATCCAAACAAAACATTGGACGACGTGGATCCTGAACTTTTAGAAATGTACAAAAAGTTAGGAATTTCTGTAGATGAGCAAAAAATGATGAATAATGTCGCTATGGATATCGTAGTTGACTCTGTTTCTGTTGCCACTACATTTAAGAAAACGTTGGCCGAAAAAGGAATTATATTTTGTCCTATTTCTGAAGCTATTAAGGAACATCCTGAACTAGTGCGTAAGTATTTAGGAACAGTTGTCCCGAGAAAAGACAATTTTTACGCTGCATTAAACTCGGCTGTTTTCTCTGATGGAAGTTTCTGTTACATTCCGAAAGGCGTTCGTTGCCCAATGGAATTGTCGACCTATTTCCGTATCAATCAAGCAGGAACTGGTCAGTTTGAAAGAACGTTGCTTATCGCCGATGAAGGTTCGTACGTGTCCTACCTAGAAGGTTGTACTGCACCAAGTCGTGACGAAAATCAATTGCATGCTGCCGTAGTAGAGCTAATCGCTATGGATAATGCAGAAATTAAATACTCTACCGTTCAAAACTGGTTTCCAGGAAACAAAGAAGGAAAAGGTGGTGTTTATAATTTTGTAACCAAAAGAGGTTTGTGCGAAACCAGCGCTAAAATTTCTTGGACACAAGTAGAAACAGGTTCTGCAGTAACGTGGAAATATCCTTCATGTATCTTAAAAGGAGACAATTCAGTAGGAGAATTTTATTCGATTGCTGTTACCAACAATTACCAACAAGCCGATACTGGAACTAAAATGATTCACTTGGGTAAAAATACCAAGTCGACCATAATTTCAAAAGGTATTTCTGCTGGAAAATCACAAAACAGTTACCGTGGATTGGTTCAAATTAGTCCAAGAGCCGAAAATGCTCGTAACTTTTCACAATGTGACTCTTTATTAATGGGTAACAATTGTGGCGCACACACGTTTCCATACATCGAAAGCAAAAACCCAACTGCAAAAATAGAACACGAAGCAACGACAAGTAAAATTGGAGAAGATCAAGTTTTTTATTGCAACCAACGTGGTATTCCTACAGAAAAAGCGATTGCGCTAATTGTCAATGGTTTTGGTAAAGATGTATTGAACAAGTTACCAATGGAATTTGCTGTCGAAGCTCAAAAATTATTAGAAATTTCATTGGAAGGTTCAGTAGGATAAAGAAGTTAGAATTCAAGAGATTAAATAAATATCATATTTAAAACAAGAAAGATTTAAACGCGGCAGGTTTCACCACTAATTGAAATTTGATGCTTTTAAATTTTAAACAAACAATAAACATGTTAAGTATAAAAAACCTTCACGCCTCAATTGGCGATAAAGAAATCCTGAAAGGAATCAATATAGAAGTTAAAGCGGGAGAAGTTCATGCTATCATGGGACCAAATGGTTCTGGAAAAAGTACACTTGCAGCAGTAATTGCTGGAAATGAAAACTTTGAGGTGACGCAAGGAGACGTTTTTTTAGACGGAGAAGATCTTGCCGATCTTGCTCCAGAAGAAAGAGCACACAAAGGGGTTTTCTTGTCGTTTCAATATCCTGTTGAAATTCCTGGAGTAAGTGTAACTAACTTTATGAAAACAGCTATAAACGAGACGCGCAAAGCGAATGGTTTAGAAGAAATGCCAGCCAATCAAATGTTGAAAGTCATTCGTGAGAAATCAGAATTATTAGAAATTGATCGTAAGTTTTTATCTCGTTCTTTAAACGAAGGTTTTTCGGGTGGAGAAAAAAAACGTAATGAGATTTTTCAAATGGCAATGTTAGAGCCAAAATTGGCTATTCTTGATGAAACTGACTCTGGTTTGGATATTGATGCCTTGCGAATTGTTGCTAACGGTGTTAACAAACTTAAAAGTGACAAAAATGCAATCATTGTAATTACGCACTACCAGCGCTTATTAGATTATATCGTTCCTGATTTCGTTCACGTATTATACAATGGAAAAATCGTAAAATCGGGCGGAAAAGAACTAGCTCACGAGTTAGAAGAAAAAGGATACGATTGGATCAAACAAGAACAAGAAGCTTAAAAAATAATCAAACGTCTTTAAGTGAAATGGTAAATTATTCTACTTTTTCACTTAAAGATTGATAATAACAGCATAGTTGAAAAATAGGAGTTATTTACTCTTTACTTTCGGCTTTAAGCCTAAATTAAAATGGATTTAAAAGAAAAATTAGTATCGTCTTTTATGGCTTTTGAAGAGCGTGTTGATGTTCACACAGAACTACACGACATCAGAACTCAGGCGATAAAAACGTTTGAAGACCAAGGATTCCCATCTAAAAAAGACGAAGCCTGGAAATATACCTCACTAAATGCTATTTTAAAAAATGACTTTACGGTTTTTCCAAAGCAAGAAAGTGCGGTTGAATTTAATCACGTTAAAAAGTATTTCATTCATGAAATAGACACGTACAAAGTGGTTTTTATCGATGGCGTTTTTAGTTCGCATCTATCTTCAACAACACACGAAGGAATTGATGTTTGTTTGATGTCATCGGCATTGACCAAACCAAAATACAAAATGATTATTGATACCTATTTCAATCAAGTTGCAAACAAAGACGATAGTTTAACGTCTTTGAATACGGCATTTGCTTGTGAAGGAGCTTACATCAATATTCCAAAATCAAAAGTGGTTGACAAACCTATTGAGATTATGTATTTCTCTACTGGAAATGAAGCTGCATTAATGGTTCAGCCCCGTAACTTGGTAATTGTTGGAGAAAACTCTCATGTACAAATTATTGAGCGCCACCAAAGTCTGAACGAAAATCCAGTTTTAACCAATTCGGTTACTGAGATTTTTGCGCAAAAAAGAGCTATTGTCGATTATTATAAGATTCAGAATGACAATGAAAATGCAAATTTAATAGACAATACTTTCGTTTCACAACAACAAGAAAGTCATGTTTATGTGCACACCTTCTCTTTTGGAGGAAACCTGACTCGTAACAACTTGAATTTTTATCATTTTGGTGAGCGTTTGACAAGTACAATGAACGGAATTACTATTATTGGAGAAAAGCAACACGTTGACCATTACACTTTGGTGAATCACTCACAACCCAATTGCGAAAGTTTTCAAGATTACAAAGGGATTTTCTCTGATCGATCTACTGGTGTTTTTAACGGAAAAATATTTGTTAACAAAGAAGCACAAAAAACCAACGCATTCCAGAAAAGTAATAATATTTTGTTGAGTGACAAAGCTACAATTAACGCTAAACCACAATTAGAGATTTTTGCTGATGATGTAAAATGCTCACACGGATGTACAATTGGTCAATTAGACGAAACGGCTATGTTTTACATGCAATCGCGTGGTATTCCTAAAAAAGAAGCCAAAGCATTGTTGATGTACGCATTCTCTAATGCTGTTATCGAAAGCATTAAAATACCAGAATTAAAACAACGAATTACTAAAATTATTGCTACTAAATTAGGAGTGAAATTAGGTTTCGATTTATAGCATACTGACTCGCAATATGCAGTAGTATTTACGCAAAGAGCGCAAAGTTTAAAATAAACTTTGCGCTCTTTATTTTTTTAATGCTCTTCAAAATAAAATCTAATCCATAAAAGCTTCTCTTTAAAACTTCACTAACTCTACTCGTCTATTTTTTGCTCTATTTTCTTCGGTGTCGTTTGCAACTAAAGGTTTTTCTGCACCAAAACCAACTGCTCTTAAATTTCCTTTACTGACACCACTAGCTACTAAGACATTTAAAACATTAGTAGCGCGATCTAATGACAATAGTTTGTTTTTCTTGGCATCCCCTGAATTATCGGTATGACCTTCTATCGATAATTTAAGTGTAGGATTGGATTGTAGTAGCTCCGTAATTTCTTTAACTACTTCTTGTCCGTCTGGCTTAAGAGAAGCTTTGTCGGTATCAAAATTAATATTCAAAATAGCCTTACCATTCTTTTCAATATCACTTTTCATTTGACTAGCCGTAATTTTTGTTATTGCAAGTGTATTTAACCTACCTTTTTCTAATATGGTTATTCCGCCGCTTTCGTCGTTTAGTAAATAATACTGAATCCAAATTTCTTTGTCTTTTGCTTTAATCACGTACGTTTTAATATCGTCCAAAAGATTATAATCCAAAGAGTGCCCGTACTTCTTATCGATTAATTCTTTATCACCAATTCTGACAATTTCAGAATCTGGTATACTGACATCATTAACTTTAACTCCTCCTAAAGCTAAAATTGCTTCTTCGTAACTTTTATCGACAATTAAACTATTAAACCTCTTGCCGTCACTTCTGTCTTTCTCCAAACGTACTTTAAAACTTTTCCCTTCAACAGGAATTAATCTTCCATGCACAGCAAAATATTCTCTGTCAAAATCTCTTATATCATTGGTACTTATCTTTTTATCGTAGTTATACGTATAGCTTTGGGGCGCATTTAAATAAGGAAAAACTCCAAGCTCAACTGTAGATTCTTTGATGCTGTTTATATCAAATTCTGGCATATTTGCGTTAGCATCTGCAACTATCACAGTGTCTTTATATTGTATACTGTCCGTACTATCGTGCACGGTATTTTCCTTTTTGACTCCACTATTACAGGCAAGAAGGACGGCTGCGATGCTCACCGTTAAGATGTTTTTTTTCATTTGTTGTGATTTAGATAATTTCTTTTTCTGTTCTGAGTTTTCTTTACAAGATGATCTTTCCTAAATCGCAACACCTTAATCCAATATGATTTGTGAGTTATTTCTCTAAGATAAGCCGAAGTTATGAAAATTAGCGTTAGCTCTAACACTATCCTAAAAATAGCACTTACCTTTTATTATGAAGGCTTTAGACTTTCTATCAAACGAATTGCAAAACTCTATTCTACCATAGCTTTTGACTGCTTCACACTCTCGATTACTTTTTTCAGAAAACCATTAAAATCAAAATCTGGATTTTCTTTCAGTCCCATTCGAACAATTACCATCTCTAAGGATGGAATAATAGCTACCATTTGCCCTTGAAAACCACTGCAATAATACATGTCACGAGGAACGTCTGGGAATTTTCCTCCAGCATTTAACCAAAACTGTGCACCATAACCACCGTTTGATGTTGCTGTTGGCTTTTTGGTATAATTTATCCAGCTTTCATCCAAAATTTGTTCTCCGTTCCAATTTCCTTTATTCAAATACAACAAACCAAACTTAGACCAATCTCTCGCTGTCGCCCATCCGTAGGAAGATCCAACAAAATTTCCGACCATATCTGTTTCAACTAGCATAGAATTCATTCCGATTTTATCGACAACAGCACTGTACCAAAAATCTAAATATTCTTGATGGGTTCTAAATTGACCTCTTAAAATTTTTGACAACAAATTGGTCGTTCCAGACGAGTAGTTCCACTGTGTATTAGGCTTAAATTTTGGCGCTTTTTCGAGTTGCACTGCACCCATATCTTCCGCTAAAAAGAGCATTTTGGTCGCATCACAAATACTACTATAGTTTTCTTCCCATTCTAAACCCGAATTCATTTGCAACAAATTGTTAGTGGTAATAGATTTTCGATCATCATCTTGCCATTCACTGATGGGCGCCGATTTATGAATATCAAATTTTCCTTGTTTAACCAAAACTCCAAAAGCGGAACTTGTAATACTTTTCGTCATCGACCAACCTAAAATCGAGCTATTTTTAGTAAATCCGGTACTGTATTGCTCTGCTATCAACTTGTTTTTATACAAAACCACAACAGCTCTGGTCCGTTTCTCTTTAGTATCTGATGCATCGAAAGTAGAATTTACTGCACCTTTTAATTTTCTATAATCGACTTCCTGAAAAATCGTGTCTTTCGGTTCTGAATTTCCGTATGGAAAAGGTAAAGTTGAAGTTGATTTGTTTCGCTTAGGAATCAAATAGGGTTTATGAACATCAAAATCAGCATTGATTAATGTTGCTCCTAATCCTTCGCGATAAATCGCTTTTCTTTTCTTCAATCCATAAACAGAAGACGACGCTGATTGTTCAGATTCATCAACTGTATTCGTGGCTAAATTTAAAAGCGGAATATCATTGTCGCCCTTCTCAATTGTTTCAATAGTACGTTTATCAATAAAATGTCCTGAGGCAATACTCTTTGCTGAAAATCCCGAAATTAAATCGAGTTTGGGATACGTTGCTATCACGAAATACGCTAATATCCCAAGCACTGCTGCTATTAGAATTTTAAAAATTTTCTTCATGCGGTTTGATTCGTTTTAACGAATATATAAAAACTTATCGACGAGCAAACTCCTTGAAAAACAATATTCAACTGCCCTCGAAGCTACAAAACCGTAAAAAGCAAAAAAACTATTACGTTATAAATAAAAAGGCGTTAATCTATACCTTGAAATGAAGTCGAAAACAATTTACTTTTTGTACTTTTGTAATTAGAATTTTTCTAAATAAGCTATGCTAGACATTCAACAAATAAGAGCCGATTTTCCGATTTTGAACGAAAAAGTGAACGGAAAACCTTTAGTATATTTCGATAACGGTGCTACCTCGCAAAAACCGCAAGTAGTGATCGACGCGATTTCAAAATATTATCAAGAAATAAATGCCAATATTCATCGTGGAGTTCACACATTGAGTCAATTGGCAACCGATGCTTACGAAATTTCGCGTGCTACGGTAAAAGAACATCTAAACGCCGAACACTTGCATGAAGTGTTGTTTACTTCGGGCACTACGTTTGGAATCAATTTAGTCTCCAGCGGATTTGCTTCGATTTTAAAATCGGGTGATGAGATTTTAGTTTCTGCCCTAGAACACCATAGTAATATTGTGCCTTGGCAGTTGCTTTGCGAAAAAACAGGGGCAATTCTAAAGGTTATTCCAATGAATGATAAAGGAGAATTGATTCAAAGCGAATATGAAAACTTACTTTCAGACAAAACAAAAATTGTAACCTTCAATCATATTTCAAATGCATTAGGGACCATTAATCCTGTAAAGGAAATGATCCGTAAAGCACATGCCGTTGGTGCAGCTGTTTTAGTAGATGGTGCGCAAGCGGTACTGCATTTAAAACCCGATGTTCAGGATTTAGATTGTGACTTTTATGTTTTTTCTGGACATAAAATGTGTGCGCCAACTGGAACTGGTATTTTATACGGTAAAGAAGCTTGGCTGAATAAATTACCTCCGTATCAAGGTGGTGGCGAAATGATCAAAGAAGTTACTTTCGAGAAAACAACGTATGCGGAATTGCCTCATAAATTTGAAGCAGGAACACCCAATATTGCAGGCGGAATTGTTTTAGGAACTGCCATTGATTATTTAAATAAAATAGGCTTTGAAAATATACAGCAACAAGAGAGTGAACTTTTAGCTTACGGAACCAAACGTTTATTAGAAATTGAAGGACTGAAAATTTACGGAACTTCAGATCAAAAAACCGCTGTGATTTCCTTTAATATCGAAGGAATTCATCCGTACGATATTGGTTCAATAATTGACAAACTGGGCATTGCCGTACGAACTGGACATCATTGTACACAACCAATCATGAACTATTATAATATTCCGGGAACCATACGTGCTTCTTTTTCATTTTACAATACCAAAGAAGAAATAGATTTGATGGTAGAAGCGGTCAAGAAAGCTCAAATGATGTTAAGCTAAAAAAACACTAGTATGAAAATTATACCTTTATTATTTTTGACCTTTTTGATGCAAGTGGGCTGTGCGAGTCATAAAACTGACATACTAAAAGATGTAACTATCGAATATTCGGCTGTTTCTAGAGGTTTGTACCAAAACATTAGCGTCGAAAATAAGTCAGCAGTAATTTTAAATGCGAGAGCCGAACAACCTTTAGTTCTCGAAATTAGCGATAAAGACTGGAAAGCAATTGCTAGTGAATTTGAAAAAATAAATGTTCCAGCAATTGCCAATGTAAAAGCGCCCACCGAAAAACGTTTTTACGACGGGGCTGCAATTGCGAATTTAAAAATAACAAAAGAGGGAAAAACGAATGAAACTCCCGCTTTTGATCATGGTTTTCCGCCAGCCGAAATAGAAAAATTAGTAAACTTACTAGTTGCTTTAAATAAAAACTAGAAAGAATAAAATTCAACACAATGACAATTAAAGAAATACAAGAAGAAATTGTAGACGAATTTTCGATGTTTGAAGATTGGATGCAACGCTACGAATACATTATTGAATTAGGAAAAACACTTCCTTTGATTAAAGAAGAATATAAAACGGATGTCAACTTAATTAAAGGATGTCAGTCGAAAGTTTGGCTGCAAGGCGAGCAAGACGACGACAAAGTGGTTTTTACAGCAGATAGTGACGCAATTTTAACTAAAGGAATTATTGCCATTTTAATACGTGCTTTCAATAATCAGAAAGCGATTGACATTGTCAATGCCGATCTTAAATTTATCGACGACATTGGCTTAAAAGAGCATTTATCGGCGACTCGTGCAAATGGCTTGGTCTCTATGATTAAAAACATTAAAATGTACGCTTTGGCTTTTGATTCAAAGAACAAAAATTAAAGATTTAATCCCATCCGTTTAGTCTCAACTAAATTTATAGGGAAACAAACAAATAAAATTAAAGAAAATGGAACCAGAAATAGACACTAACGAATTAGGCGAATTAATTGTAAAAACATTAAAAACGATTTACGATCCAGAAATCCCTGTTGACATTTATGAATTAGGATTAATTTACGACGTCATGGTTAACACCGATTACGAAGTAAAAATTTTAATGACGTTAACCTCTCCAAACTGCCCAGTAGCAGAAAGCTTACCAAGAGAAGTAGAAGAGAAAGTGAAGAAAATTGAAAATGTAAAAGATGCTGATGTCGAAATTACCTTTGATCCGCCATGGAGTAAAGATTTAATGAGCGAAGAAGCAAAATTAGAATTAGGAATGCTTTAGATAAGAGCCCTTGCTATACAGTCCTTTACTATTCAATTTTTTATTGAATAGTAAAGGACTATTTTTTTAAACCATAATTTTTTTAAGAAATGGACGAAATAATAAATAAAGTTGCCAATAGTTCGCTTGAAGTTTTTGATTTAGAAGATTACTATCCAAAAGGAATTCGGACTACAATTGACATTTCACAATGGCTGATTGAAGGCCTTTTATTAAAAGAAAAAGATTTTAGAGAAGACTTGAAAAACCATGATTGGTCACACTATCAAGGCCATTATGTCGCAATTGAATGCAGTACCGATGCTATTATTCCGGCTTGGGCTGCGATTTTAGTTACGATACAGTTGGTGCCTTTTGCAAAAAAAATCATCAATGGATCTCTTGAAGATCTAGAAGGTAGTTTATACGAAGAACTACTTTCAAAAATAGACTACAGTACTTATAAAGGCAAATCAATGATCATTAAAGGATGCTCCCGAATGCCCGTTCCCATGCGTGCCTATGTGCTAGCAGCGACCTATTTGCAGCCTTTTGCAAAAAGCATCATGTACGGCGAAGCCTGCTCTGCAGTACCTCTTTATAAAGAAAGCAAGAAATAAACAATCTAGTAAACGCTTAGCTTTACTGTTACTTTATCACTTTTTAGTATCTTTGTCCTACAAATACAGGTCATTACCATTTAAATTTGATCATTATGAAAAAGTTCCTTTTTGTACTTTCCCTAATAGCAAGCGCAACTGTTGTACAAGCGCAAAACTCCGAAAAAGAATTAATTAAAAACACGGAACAAGCAGTAAAGAAATTAGCCGATACTATTCCGAATGGTTGGATCAAAAAAGGAAATATTTCGTTTCTGTTCAATCAATCTAACTTTAATAATTGGACTGCTGGAGGTGAAAACAACTTATCTGGAAATTTGGGTATCAACTATGATTTCAACTACAAAAAGAATGATGTAAGTTGGGACAATAAAGTCTTGGCATCTTATGGGTTACTACAATCGGAAAACTCCAGTTTTAATAAAAAGACAGACGATCGTCTCGAATTTAATTCTATTCTAGGAAAGCAAGCTTTCGAAAACTGGTATTACTCCTTTTTTCTTAATTTTAGAACGCAATTTACCAAAGGCTACCAATACGGTAAAGATGCGAACGGAGCAGAGATTAGAAATCATACCACAAGCTTTTTATCACCAGGTTATTTAACTTTAGGTCCTGGTATGTACTGGAAAAAAAACGAAAACTTACGAATAAATTTTGCTCCATTAACCTCTAAATTTACATTTGTAGATAATGCGTTTACCTCAACTCCTGGCTATGTCGATGGCGATTATTTTGGAGTAGACGCCAATAAAAGTATGCGTTACGAACTTGGTTTTTATGCGTCGGCTTACTACAAGTTCAACTTAATGACCAATGTTAGCTTTGAAAACACATTGAATTTATATTCTAATTATTTAGAAGATCCTCAGAACGTTGATATTGACTATTCTTTGAATGTCGTATTAAAAATCAACAAATATTTATCAACAAATGTGCAATTTCAAGCTATTTATGATGACAATGCTTTTCAAGGTTTTCAAACAAGAGAAGTGTTTGGCTTGGGAGTCAACTATGGTTTTTAGTTTAAAAATTAAACAAAAAAGACGGGCTTTTGAATATTCAAAAGCCCGTCTTTTTTTATAGTACCATGTTTATCTAGAACAAATTATTTCCCAGTAAATTCCGCTTTTCTTTTTTCTAAAAAAGCAGTGGTACCTTCGGTAAAATCAACTGTTCCAAAACATTTTCCAAACGATTTAATTTCTACCTCAAATCCATTTTTGCCATCTTCATAATTAGCATTAACCGACTTAATTGCTTTTGCAATCGCGATAGGAGCATTTTTAATGATCTTTTGAGCAATATCAGCACAAACTGGCAATAGTTCTACTTGAGGCACGACGCGATTCACTAAGCCATAAGACAAAGCTTCTTCTGCAGTTATCATTCCCGCAGTCATAATCATTTCCATCGCACGACCTTTACCTACTAATTGAGGCAAACGTTGCGTTCCTCCGTAGCCCGGAATTAATCCTAGAGAAGTCTCGGGTAATCCCATCTTGGCATTATCCGAAGCTATTCTAAAATGACATGCCATGGCCAACTCTAAACCGCCACCTAAAGCAAAACCATTAATTGCTGCGATAACCGGCTTTTTTAGATTTTCAATGTAATCAAACAATTTGCTTTGTCCTTCTGCTGCTAAATCAGTTCCTTCTGCAATCGTATAATTTGAAAACTCCGAAATATCGGCACCCGCCACAAATGCTTTTTCACCGCTGCCTGTTAAAATAATTACACGAACCTCCTTATTTTTTCCTAGATCTTTAATTGCATGATGCAAATCTAAGATGGTTGTTTTATTTAAAGCATTGAGTTTTGTAGGTCTATTGATTGTAATTGTACCTATTCTATTTTCAACTGTAATTAAAAGATTTTCGTAATTCATAACCAATATTTTAAGTGTTTGTAATCGGTAAAGTCACTATAAAAGTAGTTCCTTCTCCATACGTTGTTTCAAAGGTAATTGTTCCTTTATAATTTTCGATAATATTCCGAATAATTCCAAGTCCCAAGCCCATTCCGCTCGTTTTTGTGGTAAATTTTGGTTCAAAAACACGGTCAATATCGTTGAGCTCAATACCGATTCCATTATCTTTAACTGCAATTTCAACCGAATCTAACTTTCGTTTTACCGTAACCAAAATCGATTTATCTTCCTGCTCGTCTGGAATGGCTTGCGTCGCATTTTTTACTAAGTTCGTAATGATTCGAATGAGTTGCGTACGATCCATTTTTGAGATAATCTCTTCTTCTTCACTTTCAAAAACTAAAAATTCTTCATTAAAAATATCCAAAGAGAGCTCGACTACTTCAACTACATTCAACGTTTCATTTTGCTGTGCTGGCATTGATGCAAAGTTAGAAAATGCCGAAGCCACTGCTGTCATTGTATCAATTTGCTGAATAAGGGTTTCCGAGTAGTCATTCATTTTTTGTCGCACTTCCGCATCGTTTGGATCGAATTTGCGCTGGAAACTTTGTACCGTTAAACGCAGCGGCGTCAGTGGATTTTTAATTTCGTGCGCCACCTGTTTCGCCATTTCGCGCCACGCTCCTTCTCTTTCGCTCTGCGCTAATTTTATGGCACTTTTTTCTAATTTTTCGACCATGCTGTTGTACGATTTGATCAAGAAATTGATTTCTTTACTGCTGGCTTCTAGTACAATTATTTCGTTTTTTTGATTCAGGTTAGTTTCACTTAATTTATCCGATATTGTTTTTAAAGATTTTGTAATGTAAGTGGATAAAAAATAAGCTAATGCAAAAGCGACCAGCATCATAAACGAATACACTTGTCCCAAACGGATCAAAAAAGTATTGAGTTCGTTATCGTAATAGCCGTCATCCTCAATATATGGTAAGTTCAAAATACCAAGCGGTTTAAACTTTGCGTCTTTAATTAAACTATAAGACGATCGATTTTTAACACCATCAAAAGTCTTGATGTCTACAAAACGTTTTTCGATAGACGAACGAACGAGTTTTAAAATATAATCAGGAATTGGTCGCGCCACTGCATCCACCGAAAAAGATTCTTTAGATGACTTTAGTAATTTTCCTTCTAGGCTGTAAATATTAATTTCGATGTTATGAATTTGGGCTAATTCGTGAATTTTATCCTTGAAAATCAAATCTAAATTGGTAGTTTTTAAAGGATAAGTGGTAGTTGCTAAAACGTAGTTTATATGCTCTTTAACAGCATTTTCCTTGCGTTCCAACCGTTCTTGATGGTATTCTTTGGCTTCGTTTTTAAACTGAATAATGGAGATAGAAGCTAATAAAACCGAAGCTACAATAATCAATACTATCATCGAAAGGAAAATCCTGACCCGTAAAGAAAGCATCGATAATTTGAAGTTTTTTAGCATAATTTGGTGACTAGTAAATAGCAATTAAGGAGTAGCAGAAACGAAGAAAATTAGCAATAGTCCTTTACTACTTACTTTTTTTCTCTCTAATTCGTTTGTAAAACTTGAAACCCAACATGATTAGTATTGAAAATGAAAATATTCCCACTACACCAAAAATCCAGTTTACAGCACTTTTTAAAATCACTAGAAAAACTACTGCGAATAGTATTAGCGTAGCACCTTCATTCCATAAACGCATAAAATTGTTGGAATATTTAACCTCATCGCGTTGCAGTTGTTTGAATATTTGATGGCATTTTCCATGATATAAAAATAATAACAACACAAAAAAAAGTTTAACATGCATCCAAGGCATTTTGAGCCATGATTGACCTAAATCGGTAAAAAACAACATCCAAAAGGCGAACAAACTTGCCAAAACTGCACTTGGCCACGTAATAATATACCACAAACGGTAAGTCATTATTTTGTATTGCGCTTGCAAAATTTCTTTTTCTGGAGAGGGTTTATCGTTCGCTTCAATTTGATATACGAACAATCGAACAATATAAAATAATCCTGCAAACCAGGTGATAACAAAAATAAGGTGCAATGATTTTAGGTAATTATAATATTCCATCAGGATCTTTTTTGAATTCGATATTGGTTGCTCTTCTTAAAAAATAAGCCGTGATTATGGTTGATAGAACGTCGGCTATAGGAAATGATATCCACACCCCAAAAATACCAAAAAAATAAGGAAGTATCAGCACTAAAGGAATTAGGAAAAACCCTTGCTTGCTTAATGTCAAAAATAAAGCTTGTTTGGCCAAACCAGCTGCCTGAAAATAAGCCGCTCCGATAAGCTGTACGGCAATAATGGGTGATGCCGCAAAAACCCAACGCAACGCATTTGGGGTCTCGGCAATCACTATAGGATCAGTAGTAAAAATTGCAACGATGGATTCGGCAAAAGTTAGAATAAAAACAAAAATTACAGTAGCAAAAATAGCTGCATATTTTATAGAAACTTGAATGGTTTCTTTTACTCGATGGTGATTGCCTGCACCGTAATTATATCCTGCAATGGGTATAAATCCTTGAGTAATTCCTAAAACAGGAAATAAGGCAAACATTAACATTCGACTTATAATTCCGTATACCGCAATGGAGTGTTCGCCACCATGCTTATACAAAATATGATTTAAAATAATCGCCAAAATACTCACCACACCTTGTCTGGCAAAGGTTACAAAACTAAGTTTGGTAATTTCGGAAACAATTGGAATTCTAAAACCAAAATGTTTCAATTGTAGTCGCAACTCGCTTTTGTAAACAAAAAACCAAAGTACAAATAAGAAACAAAGAAAATAAGAAATCGCTGTTGCATAAGCTGCTCCCGCCATTCCCAAATTGAGGTATTTTATAAAAATAATATCAAATATAATGTTGGCAAATGCAGGAACGATCATGGCAAACATGGCAAATTTCGCTTTCCCTTCGGCACGAATTACACTGTTGCCCATCATGCACAGTGCTAAAAATGGCGCTGATATTAAAATAGGAACAAAAAATTCTTTGGCAGGCGCCATAATAGTTCCTTCTGCTCCAAAGAGACGCAGCATTTCCTCTTCAAAAAACAATCCTACTGCAACGAAAAAAGACGACAACAGCAGCGTCATCATAATTTGATTTCCGAAAGTAAACAGTGCCTTATCTTGGTCTTTAGCACCCAAAGCTCTCGAGAGCACCGAGCTTCCACCTACTCCAATAGCCATTCCTAGAGAAGATACTAAAAATGAAATTGGCATAACCACAGTAACCGCCGCAATTGCCAAAGAACCAATCCATTGCCCTACAAAAATAGTATCAATTAAAATATTAAGTGACATAAACAAGATTCCAACCGAGGCTGGAACGGCTTGCTTGAGTAGCAATTTTTTTATGGTCTGTGTGCCTAATTCTTCGGAGGTTACTGCCATATGCTATTGTTTTGCCCAGTCGTTTATCCAGTTACTTACGGTTGCGCACCAATCATCACTATCATTTAAACAAGGAATGGCTAAAAATTCTTTACCACCATGTACTTTAAATTCATGGCTGGCTTCCATAGCAATTTCTTCTAACGTTTCTAAACAGTCTGCCACGAAAGCAGGCGTTACCACCGCTAGATTTTTAATTCCTTTTTCTGGCATTTTGTTAACTTCGACATCCGTGTATGGGGTCAACCATTTGTCTCCCGCTAAACGCGATTGAAAAGTTTGGCTGTATTTTCCCTCTGGAATACCTAATAATTTCACCACTTGTTTTGTTGTCTCATAGCATTGATGGCGGTAACAAAATTCGTGGGCCGCTGAAGGTGTATTGCAACAAGAACCGTCAATTTTACAATGCGATTTAGTCACATCTGTTTTGCGAATATGACGCTCTGGAATTCCGTGGTACGAAAACAGTAAATGATCGTAGTCAAAACCGACTAAGCCGGTTTTAATAGAATCGGCCAAATTTTTAATGTAATCAGGTTTGTTATAAAACGCTGGTACATCAGTAAATTTCATGTTGGGGAATTTCTTCTTACGAATTTCCTCCGCTTTTACTAAAATAGTTAACGTTGATGCCATTGCATATTGCGGATACAATGGAAAAAGCATTACTTCGTCCACTCCTTTATCGTGCAATTCTTGCAATCCCTTTTCGATACTCATTGTACCGTAACGCATAGCCAAAACTACAGGAACTTCAACTAATGGTTGTACTTTTTTATGCATACGTTCCGACAGAACAATTAATGGCGAACCTTCGTCCCACCAAATTTTGGCGTACGCTGCAGCAGATTTTTTAGGTCTTGCCTGCAAAATAATTCCACGAACTAATAAAGCTCTTAATAAAAACGGTACGTCAATGACGTATTTGTCCATTAAAAATTCGTCTAAATACGGTTTTACATCCTTTGGTGTCGGACTTTCTGGTGAACCAAGATTTACTAATAATACGCCTTTCATATACTGGGTTTAATTTTGTTCAAAAGTATTTTAATCTACTTGTTTTAAGTATGATAAATATTATGTTTTGCTTATGCTGCTTTAACTACTACTGATTTGCGCTACACATTCGCATTTATTGACATTAAATATTTTTTGGGTGTAGTGGCAAATTTCTTTTTAAAAGCCGCGATAAAATGACTTCCGGTGCTATAGCCAATCTTCAGTCCAACTTCGTTTACATTATACGAACCGCTGTCTAGTAATTTTCTAGCATAATCCATTTTATAATCAAACAAAAAACCATAAACTGTGTCGCCATAAATTTGTTTGAAACCCATTTTGAGCTTCTTTAAATTCAAACCAACTTGATCGGCTAGTTCTTGCAATCCTGGTGGTTCAGCCATATTGGCTATGATCACTTCTTTGGCTTTTCTAATTTTCATCACATTGTCTTCGTCAATCAAAAATGGACATTGTTCTGCGTTTGGATCTTCAGTGCGGTTGAAATATAAACTCAACAATTCATAACCCTTGCCTTTGTAATACAAGTTTTTTATCGAAGGATGCAAGTTGTAATGAAACATCTGATTGAGCACAATAGCCATCGAAGGACTGCTATCGCTTTCATTGTAATATTTTTTCTCTTTGTTTTGCGGACTTAAAAACGGAATATTATCGGTGTCTGAACTAAACAATCCGTGGAATTTTTTTATTGAAACAAAAATAGAAATCACCCACGATTTTGGAGCAACCTCCACATGCAATGGCAACTCTTTTTCGGTATTGTAAAACAACAAAACTTTTTCTTCTTTAAGTTGTAAGTTGTAATTGCCTTGACTGAAAATGTAATTGGCATTTCCTTTCAAACCAAAATGAAACTGAATCAATCCCAGCTGTACGGGGCGTTGAAAAGTCATTACTTGATCTGAATTATTTTGAAACCGAATTAAAATAAAATCATCATCAATTTTAATTTCTTCCTGCATGGTCGTTTGTTTTTTATTTAAATAGCATTGATCTAAAACCAAATGTTGTGCGCTATCCAATACAATTAATCATTAAAAAATGAAGATAACAACAATTCTTTTATCATAAACGAAAAAGAGTCATTTATGGTTCTCAAAATTACTTCATTTTAACGATTAAAGACATAAGTGACACTAAAATTATAAAATTTTTACTAGTCGTTTAACATTCTGCTGACTTAGCTCATGCTTGATTGTCATTGTATTTCTTGCTAAAAAGCGTCTCAAAAAAAAATGTTAATTATTTATAATAATTATAAATAAAACAATTCTGACGAATTTTTAAAACCAGATCGAACCGGCTCTCGTAAATAAAAGTGCAATCGGCCAATAGATCTGTAAAAGTAACGCCGAGAAACAAAATAAAAAAGCTAAAAATTAAATCTCACGTATTATGAAAATGAACAAAAATTTAAAAATTGGACTTAAAGTAGTGTCCGGAATCGCGGTGTTATTTGTTGCTATTTTAATTTACCACATTGCCACAGCAAAACCAGCGGTATACGAAAATGCAAATCTACAAGTTAGCCGCATTGATTTTAAATCCGATATCGATTCGGTAGAAGCAAAAAAAATCAATCACGATTTAAGAACTATTAATGGCATTACTTCCGACTCTATTATCATCAAAAGAAATGTGGTCGTTTATTTTCATAACAATAAAATGACCGACTCTAAACAAGTTTATGCTGAACTCATGAGCAAAGGCTCTTATAATGCTCAACGTTTTATACTACCTGATAACCTAGCCAACAAAGAAGTTTGCCCAATAGACCCCAACAGTTTTACCTACAAACTTTCTCAACAAATAAATCACTTTTTTAATTAATCTTTAAATATTCTATTATGAAAAATTTCTCAAAAATCACTTTAGGTGTATTACTAGTATCCGCTGCTGCATTTACTTCTTGCAACAACGACGATGATCCAATTGTTCCTGCAGAAAAAGCGAGCATATACGAGCGCTTGGGCGGAACAAAAATGATAGCAGATCCAGATAATGCTGGACAAATGATCGAAGCTGGCCGATTGAGTTTCCGCAAAGTCATTAACTCAACCATTGGTTTGATCGTTGCCGATGTGCAATCAAACGCCTCTGGAAACTTGCAAGAACATTTTGCACCTTTACTAGCAGAAACGGGTCAAACACAAGCCACAAACATTGCAAAATTATCAGACAATTTAACTGATTTCTTTTCTTTTAATACGGGCGGTACAAATGCTGTAAACAAGTATACTGGTTTAAACATGGTCGCTACACACGATCCAGCACAAAATCCACGTATGGGAACTAAAATTGATGCAGTAGCCTATACTAAATTTGAAGGTTACGTTGGTGCAGCTGCCAATAAAAACGGTGTAGCAGCAAATACAGAATTGTACACTGATATTGTGGCAGTTTTAGAATCATTAAGAAAACCAATTATTCAAAAATAATGTAGCTTATTTAAAAACGCTATCTGCAGTAAGCGATAGCGTTTTTATAAAACAAGCAATTGGTTTTTTGATTTACACACTTCTTTAAATTAAAATGAACTTCAAGCGATATAAATGACGTTGCAATTGTATTCAATTTTAGTCTTGTTATTTAGAATGTATCTATATAAGTTGATTTGTTAGCTATCGAAATCACTACGAAATCTATTAAAAACAGTGTTTTAGAAGTATTTCGGAACAAATAATCTCGTAGCGATACAAAAAGCCCCTCTAGCGTTGTTTTTATAAAATACTTAGTAATAATTTTGTTGAACTTTTTAAGGAAAGTATAATATGGAAAATTTCAATATGTCCAAAAACACCACTTTTTACGCTTTAGGCCTCAGCTACAAAAAAGCAGATGCAACAATTAGAGGAAAGTTTAGTTTAGATGCCAAAGCACAATCCATACTACTGATGCAAGCCGAAGCCGAAGGGATTGAAGCTTTAATAGTTACTTCGACTTGTAATAGAACCGAAATTTACGGATTTGCGAACCACCCTTACGAACTCATCAAATTACTTTGTGAAAACAGCAACGGTACGGTAGAAGAATTTCAAAAAGTCGCTTATATTTATAAAAACCAAGACGCTATCAGTCATATGTTTCGAGTAGGAACTGGACTAGACAGTCAGATTTTGGGCGATTTTGAAATTATCAGTCAAATTAAAAATGCCTTCAATCAAAGTAAATCCAATGGTTTGATCAATACTTTTATGGAGCGCTTAGTTAATTCGGTAATACAAGCGAGTAAAAAGATAAAGAACGAAACTCAAATTAGCTCCGGAGCCACTTCTGTTTCCTTTGCTGCAGTTCAATATATTACTAGAAATGTTCCTGATATTGCTAATAAAAATATTCTGCTTTTTGGAACTGGTAAAATTGGAAGAAATACCTGCGAAAATTTAGTTAAACATACCAAACACGAACAAATAACTTTAATTAACAGAACCAAGGATAAAGCTGAAAAATTAGCTGCAAAATTGGACTTAGTAGTTAAAGATTATGCCGATTTACAGTTGGAATTGCAAAAAGCAGACGTAGTTGTAGTGGCTACTGGCGCTCAAAACCCTACGATTGACAAAGCAATCTTAAATTTAAAGAAACCGTTGTTGATATTAGATTTATCGATTCCTAAAAACGTGAACGAAAACGTAACCGATTTAGATCATGTTACTTTAATTCACATGGATTATTTGTCTCAAATGACCGATGAAACATTAGAAAATAGAAAAAGACACATCCCTGCTGCTGAAGATATTATTGAAGAAATCAAAGAAGAGTTCAATTCTTGGACTAAAGGCCGAAAATTTGCTCCAACTATTAATGCACTGAAGGCCAAACTGAACGAAATTAAAAATTCAGAATTAGATTTTCAAAGCAGAAAAATTGCTGGTTTCAACGAAGAACAAGCCGAGATCATCACGAACCGATTGATTCATAAAATAACAACTCAATTTGCCAATCATTTGAAAGACGAAAATACGTCGGTAGATGAAAGCATTGAATGGATTGAGAAAGTATTTAAAATTGAAGCCGTAATTAAATATTAAATTTCGAAAGCAATTTCGTCTGGCACTTATTTTATTCCATCAAATACAATTTAAAACAACCATTAATGAAGTTAAATTTCTTAATGGTTTTATTATAAAAACCAACTGCTCAACGGCATTTGTAAAACCTAAAAATGACAAAGAAAACAATACGTATAGGAACGCGTGACAGCGAATTAGCATTATGGCAAGCCAACACTGTTGCAAATAAATTAAAATCCTTGGGTTACGACACCGAAATTATCGCTGTCAAATCGACGGGAGACATTATTTTAGACAAACCCTTATACGAATTAGGCATTACAGGTATTTTTACCAAAACACTAGACATTGCAATGCTGAACGGAAGCGTTGATATTGCGGTGCACTCTATGAAAGATGTGCCAACTGCATTACCAAAAGGCATTGTACAAGCTGCTGTTCTAGAACGAGCTAGTACTTTAGACATTTTGGTTCATAAAGGAAATCTTGATTTTTTAACTGCAAGCGGAACTGTAGCAACTGGAAGTTTGCGTCGTCAAGCACAATGGCTCAGTAAATACCCTGAACATAGCGTAGTTGATTTGCGTGGAAACGTAAATACAAGAATGCAAAAATTAGAAGATAACGACTGGAACGGTGCTGTTTTTGCAGCGGCTGGTCTAGAACGAATTAACCTAAAACCAGGCAACTTTATCAATCTCGATTGGATGATTCCCGCCCCGGCTCAAGGTGCGATGGTTGTTGTTGCTATGGAAAGTGATAATTATGTTTTGGATGCTTTATCGCAATTAAACGATATCGAAACCGAAATTCTAACCTATATTGAACGTCAATTTTTACGAACTTTAGAAGGCGGTTGTACCGCTCCAATTGGTGCTTTAGCAACGTACAATGAAGACGAAGATACCATTCATTTTCAAGGCGTTCTATTCTCTTTAGATGGAGCACAAAAAATCGAAATCGACAAAACGGTTCCCATTGAAGAGTGGAAAAAGTTGGGTTATCATTCGGCTCAAGAAGTTTTGAGTAACGGTGGAACTAGTTTGATGATAAGCATTCGCAATGATTTAAAAAAGTAATTTTATCTCATTATGAAAAAAGAATCCCTACTTAATTACTTGTATCGCTTTTTCGATATTATCGTATTGCTGTTTATAGTTTTTGATTTTGGGTATGATTTTCAGGATAATTATAACTCACCTCATGTCGTTGCATTAATATTACTTTCAGTTGGATTATTGGCTTTTAATTCATTTAAATATTACAATTACACATTTAAAAGTAATAAAAGGGTCGTGTTGATCAACATGATTATTCTGTCTTTTCTTTTAATAGTAGCTGCTATAATTTGGTTTCTTAATTACTCGCTTCCCTCTTATTACGCTTTACAAAAAATTAAACCCGTTATTGAAGGCGGTTTAATCTTTTACTTCTTACTTCGATTGATGGTTTTAGTTCGTCATATTTATGACATTTATTTTAATCCCACTATTGTATTTGTGGGAAGTTTTATGATTTTGGTTCTAATTGGAGCGTTTTTATTAATGCTTCCAAGTGCAACTACTGGTTCAATCACTTTTACCAATGCGCTTTTTACCGCTACTAGTGCCGTTTGTGTGACGGGTTTAACGGTAGTAGATACGGCAGTAGACTTTACAATTGTCGGACAATCCATAATTATTGTTTTAATTCAACTCGGCGGAATTGGTATTTTAACTTTTACCTCCTTTTTTGCTTTTTTCTTCAGAGGAAGTTCTTCGTTTAAAGAAGGCTTAAATACACGAGATTTTATTGCTAATGAAGGGCTAAGAGATGTTTTTAGAGCGGCTCTCAACGTGGTTGTTTTTACGGTAGCAGTTGAATTAATTGGAGCGCTATTCATTTATTCTTCAATTATCGAAAATTCAATTATCGAACATAAATTATACTTTTCTATATTTCACTCCATCTCTGCCTTTTGTAATGCAGGATTTTCTACTTTACCTGGAGGTATTTTAAACACAACGGTTAAGTTTAATTATTACCTGCAGTGGATTCTGATGCTCATGATTATACTGGGTGGTTTAGGCCATAACATTGTTTTTAACTTTTTTCATTATTGGAAAACGTATGTGTTTGAACTTTTTGACAAAAAAATAATTCATAAAAAAGTTAGAATTATCACCTTAAATACTAGAATTGTACTTTATACCACCCTAATTTTATTAGTAGGAGGTTCGATATTTCTTTATATTTCTGAATACAACCATACTTTATTGCAACATGATACCGTTTTCGGAAAAATAACTTCGGCAGCTTTTAATGCAGTCTCGCCAAGAACAGCAGGATTTAGTGCAACCGATTATGCAGAAATGGGCCTTCCATCGCTTCTTTTTATAATTTTTTTAATGTGGATTGGTGGTTCACCAGCCTCAACAGCCGGTGGAATAAAAACGAGTACTTTTGCATTAGCGACATTGAATATTGTTGCCGTTGCCAGAGGAAAAAGTAGAATCCAATTGTTTGGTCGAAGAATATCAGCAGATTCTACTTCTCGCGCCTTTGCTATTTTATCCATATCGTTAATCACCATTGGTCTTTCTATTATGGGTGTACTGATTTTTGAACCAGAAGGAACGTCAATATTAACGGTAGCTTTCGAGTGTTTTTCGGCTTACAGTACTGTAGGGTCAAGTATCAATTTTACGCCGACACTTACCGAGCCGAGTAAGTTTGTGATCATTCTAACTATGTTTATTGGTCGTATAGGAATGCTGAATTTAATGGTCGGATTACTGCGTAGATTGAACCATCAGTTTTACGAATATCCGCGGGAAAATATATTAATTAACTAAACTTGTTTAGATGAAAATAATCGTTTTTGGTTTAGGAAATTTCGGAATGTCATTGGCTATAAGCCTTACCGAAACAGGAAATGAAGTTATTGGTGTAGACAAAAATATCGAGAAAGTGAATCTTGTAAAAGATAAAATTTCACATGCCATTGCGATGGACTCTACAAACGAACTGTCTTATGAAGCTCTCCCTCTAAAAGATACTGATAAAGTAGTGGTTGCTATTGGAGAAAATGAAGGTGCCGCAATCATCACAACCGCAATTATTAAGAAATTGAGCGATGTGAAAATTATCAGTAGAGCTTTGTCGCCTATTCACGATACGGTTCTTGAGGCTATGGGAATTCATAGTATTGTTCATCCTGAACAAGAATCAGCAGATCGATTGACCAAGCAAATTAATTTTAAATCTACTTTAGAAAATTATCAATTGGATGATAATTATACGATATCCGAAGTAAAAGCAAAGCCAGAATTCTTTGGTAAAACATTAGCAGAATTAGACACCATCGATAAATATCGTTTAACTTTGATCACGATTATTCGAAAGAGAGAAAAGAAAAATTTAATAGGTAAAAAATCGATCGTAAAAGAATCAATTGGCCGTCCCGTTCCTTCTACTGTTATTTTACAAGATGACATTTTAGTGGTTTACGGCTACAATAAAGATATAGAAACCTACTGTTTAGATCAAGAAGAATACCAAAAAAGAAGCTAGAACATGATTCAGATACTATCCACAAAAACACTTTTACACGATCAAAAAGAAGCCTTGGTAAATGCTGATTTCAATGTTATTGAAGTCGATTTTATCAAGACTCAAAGCAATCCGTTTACATTAAAAGAAATTAATGATAATTTAATTTTTACGAGCCAAAACTCAGTTCAAAGTTTCTTGCTAGATCCAAAATCAGCAGAACTAAAATCTAAGAATGTGTTTTGCGTAGGTTTAAAAACTAAAATCATGCTTTCTGAAAGTGGTTATAATGTGGTCGCTTACACCGGTTACGCAGACGATTTGGCAGAGATAATTACTTTAATTTACAATAGTGAAAGCTTCACTTTTTTTAGTGGAAGTCTAAGAAGAGAGACCCTGCCAAAAGCATTAAAAGGCGCTAATATCAAATTCAATGAAATTCAAGTTTATGAAACTACATTGACTCCTCAAAAAATAAAAACACCAGTAAAAGCTATTTTATTTTTTAGTCCGTCTGGAATCGAAAGCTATTTGAAAGACAATAAGATTACAAATGAAACTTGTTTTTGCATTGGAACTACAACCTCAAGCGCTCTAGAAGGAATAACTAAAAATGTAATAGTGGCTACGCAACCTACAATTGAAGATGTGATTGAAGAAGTAATTGCAGAGTACAGATAATTATGTTTAAAGATTCTTTAAACAACAAAAAATAATGAAAACGATTTAAGACAATAAATTATGATTAAGAACGACTTATTTTTACGCGCATTAAAAGGAGAAACTGTGCAACGTCCACCTGTTTGGATGATGCGTCAAGCCGGAAGATATTTGCCAGAATTTATTGCTTTACGCGATAAATACGACTTTTTTACACGCTGTAGAACCCCAGAACTTGCTTCTGAAATTACGGTTCAACCGATTCGTAGAATTGCTCCTGATGCTGCTATTTTATTCTCGGATATTTTGGTAGTTCCTCAAGCGATGGGTATTGAAGTACTGATGAAAGAAAATTTTGGTCCGTTTGTTCCAAATCCGATTCGTTCGATGGAAGATGTACACCGCGTATATGTTCCAGACATTCAAGAAAGTTTAGGTTACGTAATGGATGCCATTAAACTGACCAAAGAAATGTTGAACGACGAAGTGCCTTTGATTGGTTTCGCTGGTTCTCCATGGACTATTTTATGTTATGCTGTCGAAGGTCAAGGCTCTAAAAGTTTTGACAAAGCCAAAGGATTTTGTTTCTCAAATCCGGCTGCAGCACATACCTTATTGCAAAAAATCACAGATACCACTATTTTATATTTAATTGAAAAAGTAAAAGCTGGTGTTGATGCCGTTCAGATTTTTGACTCTTGGGGCGGAATGCTTTCTCCGGTTGATTATCAGGAATTTTCATGGAAATACATCAACCAAATCGTTGAAGCTTTAGCTGATCATGCTCCCGTTATTGTTTTCGGAAAAGGATGTTGGTTCGCTCTAGGCGAAATGGGTAAAAGTAGAGCTTCGGCATTAGGTGTAGACTGGACTTGTTCGCCAACTAATGCACGTTACTTATCTGGTGGAAAAATCACCTTGCAAGGAAATTTTGATCCTTCACGATTACTTTCTCCAATTCCAACCATCAAAAAAATGGTCCACGAAATGATCGACGAATTTGGAAAAGACAAATACATCGTAAACTTAGGTCACGGAATTTTACCTCATATTCCAGTTGATCACGCCAAAGCATTTATTGATGCGGTGAAAGAATACGGACAGTAAGAAAAATATATTCCTGCAAAGTTTAAAAGCCTTGCAGGAATTTTTAAATTAAAGCCATGCTAAACAAAGGTTTAAGAGACGAAGAAAGCACCCGAATTGAGAACACGCTACGCATATTGCATTCACTTACATTTGTGCCAAAATATTGGATTTTTGAAGATCTCAGTGAAATTGACGGTCAACTAAAAAATTTTGGTTTAAGTCTAGAAACGCTTATTGAATCAGAACCCAATGAAATGATCACTTTACTCTCAAGATGCCATCTCGACTGGAATCAAAAAGAGCAGTTTGCTGATGTCTTGATTTTTCTATCGAAAGAAAATCAGTTCCAATTTACCGCAAAAGCATTGGCACTTTACGAACACATTCAAACTGAAAGTGCTACGTTTTCATTCGGAATTAACACTAAAATCACTTCTGCTAAAGCGAAACTACAATGAAAAATAAATTTTACGCATACATACAAAACTTACAAGACCAAATCGTAGCAGGATTAGAAGCCGTTGAGGGTCAAGCTAAATTTCGCGAAGATCTTTGGGATCGCCCAGAAGGCGGAGGCGGAAGAACACGTGTCATCGAAAATGGAAACGTTTTTGAAAAAGGCGGAGTGAATATATCTGCTGTTCACGGAAAATTACCGGAAGCCATGCAAAAGATGTTTGGCGTTGGAGAAGCCGATTTCTTTGCTTGCGGACTGAGTTTAGTGATTCATCCTAAAAGTCCGATGGTGCCCACAGTGCATGCCAATTGGCGCTATTTTGAGATGTACGACGACAACGGAACCGTAATTAACTCGTGGTTTGGTGGTGGACAAGATTTAACGCCCTATTATTTGTTTGAAGAAGATGCCGAACATTTTCACCAAACGTGTAAAACGGCGTGCGACAAACACAACCCCGAATTTTATCCTAAATATAAAAAGCAATGTGACGATTATTTCTGGAATGCACATCGTCACGAAGCCCGCGGAATTGGAGGCTTATTCTTTGATTATTGCAAAGCAACTCCAGAAACTAGCATGGAAGATTGGTTCAACTTTGTTTCGGAAGTTGGAAATAGTTTTCTAGAAGCTTATGTGCCAATTGTAGAAAAAAGAAAAGCAGTAGCTTATACTCCTGAAAACAAAACATGGCAAGAAATTCGTCGTGGTCGTTATGTAGAGTTTAACTTAGTTCATGACAAAGGCACTTTATTTGGTTTAAAAACTAACGGAAGAATTGAGAGTATTTTAATGTCCTTGCCTCCGCACGTGCAATGGGTTTATGATCATCATCCGGAAGTGGGAAGTCACGAAGAAAAATTAATTCAACTATTAGAAAATCCAATTGATTGGTTGTAATTTAAAATAAACAAATCCTTAGAACTCGCTACGGATTTGCGTTGTACCGCTAGTACATAAACTATCTTATTTCTTTGAAATTTAAGCGATTCCAAAAAATAAGTATCAATCAAAACAAAATTTTACTTTAAAAAAGTCACTTCAAATTGAACCTTCAAAATCTTTAAAACTGAAGTCTGATTATGATTTTTATCAGCTACAATTAGTTCAATTTTGTCTAACTTTGTTATTCTAAAATAGTGTAAAAATTTACATTCAAAATAAAATTACCCTAAAAACAATAAAATTTATAACGAGATATAGCAGGAATATAGCAGCTTTTCATCTTATAAATTCAAAATATAAAATTCAAAAATATGTTTCCATTACACAGAGGTCGCAGATTAAGAACCAATGAATCCATACGAAGTTTAGTTCGCGAAACCAGTTTAAGTCCGTCTGACTTTATGTTTCCGATGTTCGTTGCAGAAGGAGAAAATGTAAAAATAGAAGTTGCTTCGATGCCTGGAATTTTTAGACGTTCGTTGGATTTAACTATAGAAGAAGTAAAAGAATTATACGCTGTAGGAATTCGTGCTGTGAATATTTATGTAAAAGTAAGCGAGGACTTAAAAGACAATACTGGAAAAGAAGCTTGGAATCCGGATGGATTGATGCAAAACACGATACGTGCTATTAAAAAAGCATGTCCCGAAATGATCGTAATGCCAGACGTTGCCCTAGATCCTTATTCGGTTTATGGTCACGACGGCATAATTGCCGATGGAGATGTAGAAAATGATAGTACCGTTGCGGCTTTGGTACAAATGGCCGTTTCTCATGCAGCAGCTGGCGCTGATTTCGTAGCTCCAAGCGACATGATGGATGGTCGTGTATTGCGCTTACGCGAAGGTTTGGATGCTGCAGGATTTATAAATGTGGGTATTATGAGTTATTCGGCTAAATACGCTTCGGCATTTTACGGTCCGTTTCGTGATGCTTTAGACAGTGCGCCTAAAAAATCAGACGTGATTGTTCCTAAAGATAAAAAAACATATCAAATGGACTACGCCAACCGGCTAGAAGCCATTAAGGAAGCCATTTGGGACGTAGAAGAAGGAGCAGACATGGTAATGGTAAAACCTGGAATTGCTTATTTAGATATTGTTAGAGAAGTTAAAAACGCCGTAAACGTGCCAGTAACCGTTTTTCATGTTTCTGGAGAATATGCAATGATTAAAGCGGCAGCAGAAAGAGGTTGGTTAAACAACGATCAAATTATGATGGAGCAATTAATGTGTATTAAAAGAGCGGGTGCAACATTAATTTCGACCTATTTTGCGAAAGAAGCTGCTATTCTTTTGAATAAAAAATAATGTTTTTTACAATCGATTTCATTCGAAATTTAAATAAAATAACGAAACAGAGAAACCTCTTAATCATACCAAAACAAAGATTATTTCAAATAAAATATTAACTTTATCTGATAAAGTAGATTTTTTTGAGGATTGAAAATAAAAATTTCAGCACATTATTTTAGTGTAAATTACTGAAAGTCTTATTCAAAGATTAATAATCTTTATTAAACCAGTGTCAAACTCAACCTTGAAAAAATGAGGTTGGTAAACTATAAAAAAATGAAAAAAATAATTTTAGCAGCAGCGTTTTTTGCAATTGTTTCTTGCAAAAAAGAATCTTCAAATGAATCGTTCGGTACAGGAACGGCAACAGAAGCACCAACGGAAACAACAACAGAAGTAACTCCAGAAGCAACAGCTGAGGTAATGACTCCAGAAGCTTTAGGAAAATCTATTGTGGAAGGAAAAGGGAATTGTTACACTTGTCACCAAGTAGACAAAAAAGTAATTGGACCAAGTATCAAAGAAATTGCTCAAATTTACAAAGATAAAAACGCTAATATGGTAACGTTTTTACTAGGTAAAGGAGAACCTATTGTTGATCCAAGTCAGTATGAGGTAATGAAAACAAACTTTCCGGTTACTAAAGCAATGACTGACGCAGAATTAGCTGGAATTGAAGCTTATTTTCAGAGTACTTTGAAATAATAAAAATAATTGAATTATAAAAAAACCGCCTAAAGTAAAATTTAGGCGGTTTCGTTGTTATATGAGCTATTCGATATTCTTATAAATTCTCGAAGAAATCATTTCCTTTATCATCTGTGATAATAAATGCTGGGAAATTTTTTACCGTAATTTTACGAACGGCTTCCATTCCTAATTCTTCAAAATCAACCACTTCTACTTTTACAATGTTGTCTTGAGCTAGAATGGCTGCGGGTCCGCCAATAGATCCCAAATAAAATCCACCGTACTTATTACAAGCTTCTTTTACTTGTGTCGAGCGATTTCCTTTGGCTAGCATAATCATACTTCCACCATTCTTTTGAAACTCATCTACATATACATCCATACGCCCTGCAGTCGTTGGTCCAAAACTTCCAGACGCCATGCCTTCTGGTGTCTTCGCTGGACCTGCGTAATACACAGGGTGATTTTTAAAATAGTCTGGCATTGGTTTTCCAGCGTCTAGTAATTCTTGAATTTTCGCATGAGCAATATCACGTGCTACGATCACAGTACCATTCAATTTTAAACGTGTTTTAATTGGGTATTGTTTCAATTTCGCCAGTATTTCTGCCATCGGCTGATCCAAATCAATTTCGACAGGCGCTTCTAAATGGGGTGCGGTCTCTGGTAAAAATTGTTTCGGATTCACTTCTAATTGTTCCAAGAAGATTCCGTCTTTATTAATTTTTGCTTTAATGTTTCGATCGGCCGAACAAGAAACGCCTAAACCAACTGGACAAGAAGCAGCGTGACGCGGTAAACGAATGACACGTACGTCGTGTGTAAAGTATTTTCCTCCAAATTGTGCTCCAATGGCACTTTCTTGGCAAATTTGCTGTACTTTCTCTTCCCACAAGATATCGCGAAAAGCTTGTCCGGCCATATTTCCTGAAGTTGGCAAATGATCGAAATAACCTGCAGAAGCCTTTTTAACAGCCGCTAAATTCGCTTCAGCAGAAGTTCCGCCAATTACCAAGGCTAAATGATAGGGTGGGCAAGCAGACGTTCCTAAATCCTTTATTTTTTCACGGACAAATTCATCCATTGCTTTATCGTTTAATAACGATTTTGTTTTTTGATATAAAAAGGTCTTGTTGGCCGAACCACCTCCTTTTGCCATGAATAAAAACTCGTAAGACGCTCCCTTTTTAGCATAAATATCAACTTGTGCCGGAAGATTAGAACCCGAGTTTTTTTCTTCAAACATCGAGATCGGCACAATTTGAGAATAGCGTAAGTTGCGTTTTTGATAGGTGTTATAAATACCTTTACTCAACCACTCAGCATCATCAACTCCAGTATATATGTTTTCTCCTTTTTTACCCATCACAATCGCTGTTCCTGTATCTTGACAGCTTGGCAATTGACCTTCGGCAGCAACACTAGCATTTTGCAATAAATTATAGGCTACAAAACGATCGTTATCTGTTGCTTCGGGATCGTCTAAAATTTTTCTCAGCTTTTGCAAGTGTGACGTACGCAACATAAACGAAACGTCGGTAAATGCTTCTTCGGCTAATAACTCTAAACCTTTGGGATCAACGGTTACAATTTCGCGATCGCCCAATTGTTCTACTTTTATAAAATCAGAAGTGATTTTTCGGTATTCGGTATCGTCTTTTAAGATCGGATACGGATCTTGGTATATAAAATCTATCATTATTTTTAATTTTCACAAATATAAAAAAAATAAGCTCCTTAGGTCGGATTTTCACCAATGGGATGAGTCTAAATTATTACCAAATTAGAAAGCCTAAAGCTATAGAAATGGCACTGTTTTATGTTATCGCACTATTCAAAACTATTAAAATAAAAACAGTTAAGTTTTATGAATACCAATTGTTTAGATTGCACTCTTAACTATAAGCTGCACTTATAAATCAATGGTTATTCTTTTTTTAAAAAATCTTTCCTTTCGATTCTGTACCAGTTCTCATCTTCACCGTGGTAATCGAAATTTTCGATAAATCGCATTCCAATTTTTTTTAGAATTTTATTCGATCCCGCATTATCAACAGCAGCTAAAGCGTAGACTTCTTTAAAATCGAGTTCTTCAAAAGCGTATTTTAAACAGGCCGAAGCCGTTTCAGTTGCAATTCCTTTTCCCCAAAACCGTTTCTGTAATCGATAGCCGATATCGTAAAAGTCTTTATGATTGTTCGTTTCTTCAGTTATAAATTTAATTCCGCACCAACCCACAAATTCTTTAGTTTTTTTGTCCACTACAGCCCATCTTCCAATGCCGTAATCCAAATACTGCTGTCTAATGGTACTAATAATTACAGCAGACTCGTCTTTGATTGAAACTGTTTTATTTCCTAAATATTTATGAACTTCAGGATCAGCATCCAATTCGAACATTCCGTCCACATCGCTCGGAAGTAGTTCTCTTAAAATAAATCTTTCGGTTTCTGCAAATACTTTCATTGTACATTTTTTAAGTGATCCACGTATTCCATTACTAATACAAACACCTAACTCGCATTATAAAACGCGAGCTAGGTGTTTAAATTTATTGTATACTAGTATAGTTTATACCATTAAACTAGTAACTAAGAACAAAACGATTAACGCGATGGCTACGTATTTGGTGTATTTACTGTTTCTCATTTTAGTACAATTGAAGGTTAGAATTAGAGAAGCAATATATACATTTTTTAAAATAAAATGGATTTTACGCTCACAAAAGAAAGCAACTTTTACCGCTATTTTTTACCGAAGATTAGCACCGCAGCGTATGATTCGTTATAAAGAAACCATTATTTAATGGTACGATCGTTTGTCTTTCAGATTGTAATTTCGTTTCCAATGCAACAGTTTAAATCGCAAAGTATCATAATACAAGCCCATAATTAACATAAACGCTGGTATAAGTAAAACATAAAAACTGAAATAAGGATATAAAATTCCGCCAAGTAAACCTCCGAAAAAGAAAAAGAGAATGATGCGCAAGCGCAGTTTAATAGTAGAGATCAGCTTGACTTGTTGCTCTTTTTGTTTGTAGAAAAATAATTGAGAAAGTTCGATTCCTAAATCTGTAAAAAGTCCTGTTAAGTGGGTCGTTCTCACGACTGCGTTGGAAATTCGTGTGACCAGTGAGTTTTGCAATCCCATGGCAAAAAGCAAACTAAACGCTATTAAATTTGGGTTGTCTTTTATGAGAATGTGACCCAAAAATGCAATCGCAAACAAAATAACACTTTCAATCAGTGTTGGAATAACAAATATAAATCGTTCGTTTTTTAAGGTAATAATTTCGACTAATAGACTGGAAAAAAAAGAACCCAAGAAGAAGAACAAGATGTAAAAAAAGTAAATAAAACTTTCAGAAAAATTAAGCTTAAAAACCTCATCTACAAAAAACGCAAAGTGTCCCGTTACATTTGTCGTTAACCGCTGCACCGATAAAAACCCGACAACGTTTACAATTCCTGCCACACACGAAAGCAAAGAAGCAATTTTTTTATTGTGGTTTAATGTTCTTGTCTTTCCTCGGTGTCTAAACATTGTTTTGTTGGTCTAAGTATTATCCACACTGGCTTGTACTAATGACAATCATTACAATCGCCGCTTTTCTTTTTTTTAGATTTAAAGAAGAATTTCTTAATCAAAAAAAGAAGTGCGAAGGCTAGAATGACAAAGACTATAATTTCTTGAATCATAATTTTAGCTTAAAAGTTGGTAGGCAATTAATGCCGTTATGTATGCAAATCCAGTCATTAATACCAACTGAATCATTGGCCAACGCCATGAATTCGTTTCTTTTTTGGTAATAGCTAATGTACTAGCACATTGCAGTGCAAAGGCATAGAACAATAATAACGAAATTCCGCTTGCAAAATTAAAGATCTTCTCGCCCGTCACCGGATTCACTTCTTCTTGCATTTTGCTTTTAATTGTAGCTTCATTATCGGTTCCGCCTACACTATAAATAGTGGCCAAAGTTCCAACAAATACTTCACGCGCTGCAAAAGAACTGATGATGGCGATACCAATTTTCCAGTCGTAACCCAAAGGTGCAATAGCTGGTTCAATAGCGTGCCCCATAATTCCGATATAAGAATTTTCTATTTTCTGCGAAGCAATTTCATGTTCAATATCATCTTGAGTCATATTTTGTCCTTGAAAACGCTCTTTAACGATGTTCTCGGCATTATTAAATGACGCTCCCGGACCGTATGAAGCCAAGAACCACAATATTACCGAAATCGCTAATATAATTTTACCTGCACCATAAACGAACGCCTTGGTTTTTTCGACCACATTAATAAGAACGTTCTTCAATAAAGGCAATTTGTAATTGGGCATTTCTACCACAAAATACGTTTTACCGTCTATTTTAAGAATGATATTTAGGAGATACGAGGACAAAATTGCCATTCCGAAACCTAGTAAATACAGCAACATTAAGGTTAATCCCTGTAAATTTAAAATACCGAGTACGCGTTCGTCTGGAATAACCAACGAGATTATAATCGCATAAACAGGTAATCTAGCGGAGCAAGTCGTGAACGGCGTGACCAAAATTGTTATCAAACGTTCTTTCCAATTTTCAATGTTTCGCGTTGCCATAATTGCAGGAATCGCACAAGCTGTTCCCGAAATTAAAGGCACTACACTTTTACCTGACAAACCGAATTTACGCATCACTTTATCCATCAAAAAGACTACACGACTCATGTAACCACTTTCTTCGAGTACTGAGATAAATAAAAACAAGCAGGCAATTTGTGGAATAAAAATTAAAATTCCGCCGATACCTGGAATAATTCCTTGCGAAATTAAATCGGTCAAAATACCTGTTGGCAATTTGTCTGCAGCAAAAGCACTTAAATCAGCAAAAGTCGCATCGATAAAATCCATCGGAATAGCAGACCAAGCAAAAATGGACTGAAAAATAACCGCCAAAATCATAAAGAAAATAATATATCCCCAGAATTTGTGCGTGAGAACACGGTCTAATTTAGATCTAAAATCGGTTGCAGCACTAGAGTCAACTTGCATTCCGTCTTTTAAAACTTCATTTATAAATTGGTATCTTTTAACGGTTTCTTTTTGCTGCAAACGCTTTAAATCCGAGTGTGATCGCGTAAACGTACTGCGAATTTCGTTACGCTCTAGCTTTAAAAAATTCACATCCTGCGTTATTACTAACCACAATTTGTACAACAATTGGTTGGGAAATGTTTTTTGTAACTTTGCAAAATATTCGGGATCGATATTTGAAGCATTCAAACACGGTTTGTGCGGAAGGGTTTTGTACGAAACAATCAACTCTTTTAGGGCTTCAATTCCCAGTCCTTTACGAGAACTTACCAACGCAATTTTGGTATTCAATCGCTCTTCAAGAATGTCAATTTCTAAGGTAATTCCTTTTTGCTTCATTCGATCTGCCATGTTAATGACTAAGATCGTCGGAATTTCTAAATCTTTAATTTGTGTAAAAAGCAGTAAATTTCGTTTCAGATTTTCTACATCAGTCACTACCAAAGCAACATCGGGAAAAAGTTTGTCGTTTTTATTCAACAACAATTCAATCACCACACTTTCGTCCATAGAACTTGCATTTAAGCTGTACGTTCCTGGTAGATCTAAAATATTGGCTTTGATGTTGTTGGTTAATTTACAGAATCCCATCTTTTTTTCGACAGTAATTCCGGGATAATTACCAACTTGTTGATTCAGTCCAGTTAATTGATTAAAAACAGATGTTTTACCAACATTGGGATTACCAATTAAGGCAACATTTATATTTTTTATGCTCATTATAAGTGGACTTCAATTAATTCAACTTCTATTTCGCGTGCGGTTTCAATTCTAATGGCAACATGAGAGCCATTAATATCCAAATACAACGGATCTCCGAAAGGAGCAATCTGAAGCAACTCGACACTATTTCCTGGCAAACAGCCCATTTCTAATAACTTTAATGGAACCAAGTCAATATCAAAATCTTTGATGATTGCTTTGTCCCCTTTTTTCATGGTGTGAATTGAATGTCTCAAGCTTATTTAGATTGAATTAATATTGCAAAAGTAGCAAATATATATGAATTTAAGGGCATTTGGAGGCTATGAAAAATCTTTTAACAATTGTAAATTAGTGTGTTTTTATTGTGTGCTCAAAAATTCAATGTCTTCGATCAAGCGTGCTACGTCTTCTTTTTGGGTTCCATCATAAAAACCGCGAACGCGTCTTTTTTGATCGACTAAAATAAAATTTTCAGTATGTACCATATCGTACAATTGGTCAGGACGACCAAGTTTAACAGCCAAATACGACTTACGCGCCATTTCGTAAATTTGTTTTTTATCGCCAGTGACCAAATTCCATTTTCGATCCACTACGCCGTGTTTAATAGCGTACGATTTAAGCACCGGAATACTGTCTGTATCCGGGAAAACCGTGTGCGACAACAACATAACTTTCGGATTGTTTAAAGTCGCCGCTTGTACGTCAAATAAATTGGCCGTCATTTTAGGGCAGATAGTTCCGCAGGTTGTAAAAAAGAAGTCGGCTACATATATTTTACCCTCGTAATCTTTTTGGGTAATCGTATCGCCGTTTTGGTTCACAAAAGAGAAATCTGCAATGGTATGGTATTTACTTTTATACTGCATGGTGCTATCCACCAACTCTGGATTGACATCAGCGGGGTTAAAAATTGGTAATGATTTAGCCGGTTTAAGTTGTATGTAGATTAGAGATAAGGTCACTGCCGAAAAAATAAAAAGTGAAATTAAAAATTTTCGGTAGCGGTACAATAAAGATTTCATAGCAGTGTGATTTGTTTTTTAACGTTCGAATATTGCCCATCTCACGATAATTGCTGTCTAAAAAACAACTTCTTTACCAATAAATCGGTTCTAAAACGAATTGGCCTCAAAAATACAAAAACAACTTCTTCTTTGTTGCAAAGCTTTCGGTTTTAACCTTCTGCTAAGAATTGAATTGTGCTAGTTTAAGGAGCTGAAGTTTTCCTTTTCATAACAACGTATAGTCCCGTCATCCGCTATATCCCGCAAAAAGCGGGGATACCGCTGCTACCAGGGCTAAGTCACTTCTTTTTATTATTCAACTCACGAATCAGACGAAACGCCAAAACCTCAACAATCCTGCAGCTATCATCTCAAGCGCAGTCGAGACTTTTCTTGCTAATTTACAAGATAACTCCAATGCGCTCGATTTGACACTACTTTTGCCGTAGCACGCTATTACAAGAACTTAGGTTTTACTACCAACATTAACCAAGCCCAATTTTGATTGCCTTTATCATTTGTAATTCGACTCGGCTCAAAAAACTGAGAGTAACCTCCTTTTAAAGCATAGCCGTTGAATTTTTTACCAATTACAAAATCCAATTCGGTTCCCATGTATTCTTTAGTTTGCGATTGCTCTGTAAAGTACAACACATCTAAACCTACCGAAAAATCATTTTTTAAATTTGCCGAAAGTCCTGCATGCAGATCTACCAAACCATTAGCATTCGCATAATTTCCCACATAAAAGCGATCCATTCCACCATTAAATTTATGATTGGTTCCGTACAACGGGAAAAATCCCACAGAAGAATCGTCTTTACCAGAAATTATCTCGGCTCCAAGAGTAGCTCCAAAAACTTCACTCAATTTAAAAGCTGCATCCAAACTTACTAAATAAGCATTATCAACCGCAATATCATTTAATCGGTAGCCGTCTTGCACATATCCGTTGGCGCTTAATTTTAAAATATCAAAAGTATAATCCAGATGAACACCAGCCGTTTTTAAAAATGATTTATTGTCTGAAGGCAACAAAGGACCTAGAGCATCAGGATCGGTGGCATCTTGAAATTCATTTCCTAAAACTAAAATGCTCATATTAAACTGTCCGAACTGTTTATTTAAGTGCGCAAAAACCATGTTCTTATAAGAGAAACCGGCCGCAGTATTGTACAAATTGTCTTGCCCATCAGAATTAACAGCAAATCCAGCATCAAAAACATACCCATTCTCATTCAATTTAAAAACACCAACATCGTGCGTGCGCGATTGCTGTGCCCAATCCAATGCACCTAAAATACGTTGATCATCATAAGACAAGGTTTGACGTCCTACTTTAAAAGTAGATTTGCTGGTCAATTTAATATCTGCCCAAGCTTCTTGCACTCTAAAATTATCATTGCCTTTAGTTGCGGTTTGTGCGCGATCGCCAAAAACGAAAACTTCCTGCAAAAGCAAATACGTATGTATGGATTCTGTTTTATAACCCGCACCCAAACGCACTCTAGCGTCGGTTCTAAAATAACCTTCAGCACCTTCTGAAGCAGTTTTCGAAAAACCACTATCTCTCCATTCCGTTCGAGGTCTAAATTCTCCATCTAATGAAAATGGCGATTTTGTTTCTTGTGCGTATCCCACTGCTTGAAAAGCGATTGCAGCCAGTACACTTATTTTTAATGCTCTCATCTTAAAATATTTTAGAATTCATTTTTTTATGAGTTAAATGTAAGATTAGTTTATCACCCATTTTATGATAAATATCGTATTCCGACTATTAATTTACAATTATAAATTATTTGACAATCAAATAATTACTCTTACTACAGTTCTTTTTTTATCTCAAAAAGCACCGCCGTACTTATAGCACTTTAACGCTTATTGCAGAAGAAATAAAACTGATTATTTACTCCTCTGTCTCAGTTCACTTTAAAAATGTTTAAGCGTTACATTATCGCATCGCCAACTTGCTGCAATTTCTTTGAAACATTAGGTAAACAAACCACAAAAACTAACTGGAATTTTGTGATAAATTCTTCTATTTGAAAAGAATAATTTAACATAATTATTCAAAAAATAACGATATGTTTGTATATAACCACAAAATAGTAAACAAATATGAAAAAACAAACTAAGAAACTTTTGTTTTTTGCGATTCCTGCAATGGTCACTTTTGCCACTGGAGTAGCCCAAAACAATGTTCAAAAAGAACCAGGAATCAACAGTGCTTACATGGACAAAAATGTAAAACCTGCCAATGATTTCTTTAAATTCGTGAACGGCGCTTGGCTTACTGAAACGGTAATACCGAGCGATCAAACGAGCTGGGGTTCTTTTAATGAATTGCGTCTACGAACAGACAAAAACGCCTTGTCACTCTTGCACGAAGCATCCAAAAGCAACGCTTACAAATCGACTACCGATCAAGGAAAAGCAATCAATTATTACAATTCGATATTAGATACGGTGGGTAGAAATAGAAGAGGAATCACTCCACTACAGCCCTACTTAAAAAAAATTGATGCGATTAAAAACGTATCCGATTTACAAAAGTTGTTAGTCGAAATGGAGCCAAAAGGTGGACTCGGATTTTTCGGACTTTATGTGAGCTCAGATAGCAAAAATAGTACTAGAAATGTAGTTTCTCTTGTTCCAGGCAGCTTAGGGTTACCAGACAAAGATTATTATAATTCTGACGATAAAGATTCTAAAGAAAAAAGAGCGAAATACGAAGCACACGTAGCGCGTATGATGCAGTTTATTGGTGAAACTCCAGCACAAGCAAAAACCAATGCTGCGGCTATCTTAGCTTTAGAAACTAAAATGTCTGCACCAAGATTGGATCGTGTAGAACGCAGGGACCGACGCAAGCAATACAACCCAACTGCTGTAAATGACTTGAGCAAAATGACTCCTTCCTTAGACTTGAAAGGATTTATTACTGCGATAGGAATGACTAAAGTAGATACAGTAATCGTGACGCAGCCGCGTTACATGGAAGTTTTGGAAACAGTCTTTAAAGAAAAAAATATACCTGCTTGGAAAGAATATTTGAAATGGACACTTTTAAATAGATCTTCTTCCCAATTGTCGACTGACATAGAAAATGCTAATTTCGAATTTTACGGAACGGCATTAACAGGTGCCGAAAAACAACGTCCGCGCGACGAAAGAGCCCTTCAAGTATTGAACCGATCAATTGGTGAAGCTTTAGGTAAATTGTACGTTGAAAAGTATTTTCCTGCAGAAGCAAAAACCAAAGCAGAAAACATGATTAAAAATGTAATTGCTGCTTATGAAATTCGAATTAACGATTTGCCTTGGATGTCTGCTTCAACCAAAGAGAAAGCCATTGAGAAACTAAATAAACTAACGGTAAAAATTGGTTACCCTGATAAATGGAAAGACTACAGTCAATTACAAATTAAAGGCATCAGCGAAGGCGGTTCGTATTTTGAAAACAATATGAATTTAGCCAAATGGAGTTTTGAGGAAGGATTAGCCGATCTTAAAAAACCAGTAGACAAAACCAGATGGGGAATGTCTCCGCAAACCGTAAACGCCTATTTTAATCCTTCTTATAACGAAATTGTATTTCCAGCAGCAATTCTACAACCGCCGTTTTACAATTATCAAGCTGACGAAGCCGTAAATTATGGTGGAATTGGAGCTGTAATTGGTCACGAAATCTCACATGGTTTTGATGATTCTGGTTCTCGATACAATGCAGACGGCAATTTAGTAGACTGGTGGACTGCAGAAGATTTGAAACAATTTACAGCATTGGGAACAAATTTAGCCGACCAATACAGTGCTTTAGAACCTTTACCAGGAATTTTTGTTGATGGTAAATTTACTTTGGGTGAAAACATTGGAGATTTAGGTGGTGTTTACGCTGCTTATGACGGTTTACAAACGTATTTGAAAGCAAATGGAAACCCAGGTTTAATTGACGGATACACGCCAGAACAGCGTTTCTTTATTTCTTGGGCTACGGTTTGGAGAACTAAGAGCCGTGATGAAGCCTTGAAAAGTCAGGTAAAAACAGATCCGCATTCGCCAGGAATGTACCGCGCGGTAATTCCGATTCAGAATATGGATGCCTTCTATAAAGCATTTGATATCAAACCAGGAGATGGTATGTATGTCGAACCTGCTAAACGAGTTAAGATTTGGTAATACAAAAAAGCGTCCCAATTGGGACGCTTTTTTTATGTAATCGCTACTTGAAAAGTATAGTTAAGAATGTGCTCTAGTTTTGCGCTAGAAACAATTTTGTAGGTCATTGTTTTTTCAGAAGTGAACTGCGGTTCAGGCAAATTAAATTCTACTGCCTTTTTCGAATAATATTCTTTTTTTGTAGGATGCATTGGAGACGCCGCATTAAATGTTTCTCCCCAACAGTCTTGCTTGATAATTTCGGATATGATGGCAATACAATCTTTTTGATCGATTAAGTTTAAAGGTGCGTTTGCATCTGTATTTACTTTTTTAACCAAAGACGTAATTGGATGTCTATCTGGGCCAATTAATCCGCCAAAACGCAATACAGTGGTTTTAAATTTAGTATTACTATGAAGAAATTCTTCCGATTGTACTAACTGCTTTCCACTTTCTGTTTCTGGTTCTAAAAGTGTATTCTCTGTAACTTCTCCTTCAGCTGAAGATTTTCCATAAACCGATGTTGAACTCACAAAAATCACTTTCGTAACACCTGATTCTTCAATAAAAGGCACGAACAATTTAATTTTATCTATAAAACTTTCCGAGTTCTCTTTTCTCAACTTAGGCGGAATATCGATGATTAAAATTTCACTTCCTTCCAAGAAAGAATGCACATCGCCCTGAATTGCCTCCGTTCCTAAATCAATTACAAACGGTTTTATGCTGGCTTTCTCAAGAATACTCCGTTTTTCATCAGAAGTCGTACTGCCTTTAATAGCAAATTCTTTATCAAGTAGGGCTTTAGCCAAAGGCAATCCCAACCATCCACAACCTAAAATACTAATTTGTTTCATTGTCCAATATTTACAGGTTTAACAACTATACTATCCGTGGCTGTACTATCAATAACGACTTCTCCCAAGGGAGAAATAATTCTAGGATCGGTAGTAACAGCTCGCGGCTTTATTTTTTGTTTAATTACAACCGCATCATTTAAAATAAAAGGAGTAGGCATCATCCAATCTGCTCTTGGCTTCATATCAAATAACGGATTAGTCAATAAATCAAAAGAACTTTCTAAAAGATCCATATCAAATACGGCACTTTTATCAATGCTAAATTCCATTTCTAATGGATCATTGTTTACCACATAATAGCTTAGTATTTTCTTGCCTTTGCGTTCTAATTTTTCTCCTTTTTGACCTAAAGAGGCCACGCCATTTCCTTTAAAATTATAAAAAGTCATTTTAGGATTGGCAAAAATATCATATCGATTTACCTTTCTATTCGGCACCACTTTAATTTTTAAAAATCTGCGGTTGCCACGAACGGTATCTTTTAAGAAGAAAACAGAAGGTGTAATTAGCATTTTCTTTTCGGCCACTTTATCGTACGTAAAGCCCGAATTGTATTTGCTAAACAAGGGAAGAAGATTTAAGTCCGTTGCTTTTTCTGGATTCTCTCCTAAATAAGTCTTGGTCCACTCGTCTAAATTTTTATCATACGTTACCCATTTGGCTTGACCTGTATCGGCGTTATATACATACAATAAACTATTTGACTTGGCTTTCCCGTACTCATAACCAGAGTCTACATGTGCCCAAACTAAACAACCAATCGCTCCCGCAAAAAAGAATATCGTCCACACTACTTTGTTTTCAAAATTACCGAATATCGGCAAAAGCAATCCGAACGTGAGTACTGTTAAAATGGCACTTCCAAATAAAACTTTCAATCCTAAGCCAATTGGAAACATTTCGATAAAAGGGACAATTATTAAAAGTGTCGGAATACTAAAAAGCAACATTATAAAAAGTGAATTACTTTGAAAAAGCGCATGAAAAGCAAGCAATAGCAATCCGAAATAAACTGGGATAATTAAAAATCCAGCCCCAGGAAGACTGTTTGCTACTGCTCCATTAATGATAATCCACAAAATTAACGGCGCTACGCTGTGGTTCATAGCGAATTTTCGTTCTGAGAAATTATGGTAAAAGGCAAAACAAATACCTAGACTCAATAATACAAAAACAGCGATATAAGCATGACCGTTGTAGGTGAATCCGTTGAGCAAATCATTGTACTGTGGATATAATAGTTTTAATAAATGCCAACCAATAAAAGCCAACAAAGCTGAAGTTAGCACTGCACCTAAAAAGGGTACAAATCCTTTAATTATTTCCTTGGCGATAAAAATTCGTTTGGCGAAACCCAAGATAACAATGACAATCAACAACCCAAAAGCAATTAAGGTCATTGGCCAAACCCAACTAAAAGGATATTTAAGAAAGGTAAAAGGAAGAGAAAAATAGACTTGATCTTCAGTCGTATTCAAGTTAGAAAGATCTGCATTTGCGAAAAGGCGCAGCAACGGCATCAAATACGTTCCTTGGTGCGTTACCGAGTTTTCATCTATGTGCTGAAGATCATCTTGCTGTGTGTGGTAATTGTAATGTCCGTCAATAAAAGCAAAATTAAAGCCTTGAATTTGACCTTGTTCTCTAAAAACAGTCAAATCGGTATCGTTAGGAAGCATTTTGTAAATGCTATACATTAGTGAATTACTCACCGGATATTTAACTTTTGCTGCTGCAAAAGCATCAACCATAGCCGAATTTCCTTTGTTAGTCTCCATCAGCATATAACTCGGGCCTCCCGTACCACGGGCCTCAAAATTAATGACCATTCCGACTTCTTTTGCCCATTGGTGTTCGGTTACAAAAAGAGCGGCGCCATTTAAGCCCAACTCTTCGGCATCGGTAAAGAGAATAATGATGTCATTTTTATGCGGTTGCTTGTCGTAGATAAAAGCACGCATACCTTCTAAAATTGTGGCAACGCCCGACGCATCATCACTTGCCCCTTTTGAAGCTGAATGTGGCGCACTGTCGTAATGCGAAAGCAAAACCAAGGCTTTAGAATTATTGGATCCTTTGATGCGAGCCATGATATTTTTGGACTTGACCAAATTGCCCCAATCACTCAAAGTAAAACCTTCTTGAATAGTCGTTTCTAGACCTAATTCAACTAGTTCGGCTTGCAGATAAGTAGCTACTACTTCGTGATTTGCCGAGCCAACATAATGCGGTTCTTTGGCAATGTTTTTAATTTGATCCATCGCCCGCTCCGTAGAGAAATCAGACAAGGCTTCGTGACTTTTTGAATCCCAACGCGGCATAATCGTAAAATACATCAGTATCAATACGATCAAAATAAACAACGTGGCAATTATAGAGGAGAAACTTTTTTTCATAATGGAGCGCAATACTAGATTTCCTTTTTAACAAGCATATAATAATCTTTTTCTAAAATTCGATAGCCTTGATCGTATAAAAAATAATAGGTGTTTCCGGTTTTAGTGGCTAGAATATTGGTGAAAAACTCAAAGTCAAACCCTCTACTCAACAATTTGTCTCGGGTCACCGTACTTTTTCCATCAGTATTCAATTCTGCAAGAATACGGTAATTTTTTCGTAGTTTATTATTTACATTTCGCATAAAGTTAGTACTGTCTTTGTTCATTTTATTGTTGTAGGCATTCCTACAACTATCTGAACAAAACTTTTTGTCTTCCCGACCAACAATTTTTTCGCTACACTCTAAACAAGTTTTCATTTCTCAATCTTTTTAATATCGTACAAATCATGTCTTCTATCTTTTAAAATCCGAACGCTTCCGTGTTCGTGCAATTCTTTCAATAAATTTAAATCTACATCGACAATCAAAGTCATTTCGGTATTGGGCGTAGCTTCTGCTTTGATTCCGTTACTCGGAAAAGCAAAATCTGAAGGTGTAAAAACGGCCGCTTGTGCATATTGAATGTCCATGTTGTTTACTTTGGGTAAATTTCCGACACAACCCGCAATGGCCACATAGCATTCGTTTTCTATAGCTCGTGCTTGCGAACAATGTTTGACTCTGGTGTACGCATTTTGAGTATCCGTTAAAAAGGGAACAAATAAAATGTTCATTCCTTCGTTGGCCATAATTCGAGACAATTCGGGAAATTCAACATCGTAACAAATCATGATTCCTATTTTACCACAATCGGTATCGTACGTTTTAAATTCAGATCCACCTTTCATTCCCCAATGCTGTACTTCATTTGGTGTCACGTGAATTTTGGTATACATCTCTGAGGTTCCGTCTCTTTTGCATAAAAATCCAACATTATACAAATTGCCACCATCCATGTAAGGCATGCTTCCAGTAATGATGTTGATATTATATGAAATGGCAAATTCTTGAAATTTTTTGCGAATAGAATCGGTATGTCTGGCTAATTCGCGAATGGCTTCTGCTTCAGTAAGATGATTGTAATCGGCCATTAAAGGCGCTGCAAACAATTCTGGAAACAAAGCAAAATCACTTCCGTAACCCGAAACTACATCAATAAAAAACTCAGATTGTTCAAATAAAGCTTCAATATTGTTTAGTGATCGCATTTGCCACTGAATTAATCCCAGACGTATCACACTTTTATCGAGGTTGATTAACTTCGGACTTTCATCGTAATAAATATTATTCCATTCTAATAAAACAGCAAATTCCATTGAATCTTGGTCGCCTTCTAGGTAATTTTTTATCACACGCAATACGTGAAAATCATTACTCAACTGAAACGATAACACTGGATCGTGTATTTCTTTATCCTTTACTTTTTCAATGTATTTTTTTGGCGAATATTTCTTGGCGTATTGTCCATAATTAGGAATACGACCTGCAAATACAATCGACTGCAAGTTTAGTTGCTCGCATAGTTCTTTTCTAGCATCATATAAACGTCGCCCCAAACGCAAACCGCGGTATTCGGGATGAATAAAAACATCTATTCCGTACAATACATCCCCTTCAGGGTTGTGGGTAGAAAAGGTATAGTTGCCTAGAATCTCTAAATAATTATGTTTTTTATCTACTCTTTTTTCATCTACAATTAACGATAGTGCCGAACCTACAACGACATCATCAACCAAAATAACCAATTGTCCTTCTGGGAAAATTTTTAGTAATAATTCAATTTCTCCGGGTTTCCAATACGAATCGGCCATTTCTGGGTACGATTCGATCATAGAGTTTTTTAATTGTTTGTAATCTTCAAAAGCCAAATTTCGTAGCTCGACTTTATTTATTTCTTTCTGCATGTTTGTTCTTCCTTTTTTGAATTTTAATTTACAGCGTCATTTCCACCTCATCTCTACTTAAAAGCATTTTAAACGCGAATGATTTTATTGCTTTTACTGTCTGCAAATCTTGTTTTAATTTTTTTAAATCTTATTTTTTATTGCCTCGCTGTACTTCCGAATGATCATTTTTTCTGTCCGAACTTTAAAACCGATTTCTACTAACAACTCCTTTCAAGTACTAAAAAAGTGGTAATTACGAATAAAACACTTCCTTTTTTAATAATTCGAAAATAAATCGCGGCAATCTAACAAATATACAAAAACTATTTCCATTTACAAACGGTTACAATTATAAATCAAAATAACTTAAAATATAACATCTCTAAAAAATTATATAACTTTAATCGGTAGTTTTGCCAATACTTTTAAATTTTTAATTGAAGAAATTATGACAACAGCTATTGCTATCGTAATCGGAATTTTAGTGGTGGCTTTCGCACTCTTTGTGAGCGAAAAATTTACGGTAGACAAGACTGCCTTTTTTATCTTGATAAGTCTTCTAATCTGTGGACTGGTAACACCCGAAGAAGCCGTATCTGGATTTTCTGACAATGCGGTTTTAACCATACTATGTTTAATGATTATTGCCATTGGCTTAGAGAAAAATGGCGTAGTTTCTTGGATGGCGCAAAAGATTGTTCCGATAATGAAATTGCCCATTTGGTTCTTTTTACCTTTATTAATGATTACTGTTGGGATTTTTTCTTCTTTTATTGCAACAACTGCCGTTGTTATTATTTTTATCAAATTAGTCAACGAATTAGACAAACTGGGCAAAGTAGATCGTGCTAGAGTTTTATTACCCATCTCATTTGCTGGAATTTTAGGTGGTAGCTGTACTTTAATGGGAACAAGTACCAACTTGATTGTTTCGGATATTTCGCGAAAAAGTGGTATCGGGCGTTTTGGTTTCTTCGAATTTTCTACAGCGGGAATCATTTTTATCTTAGTTTCTATTCCGATTATATTTTTTCTTGCTAAAAAGTTTTTACCCCGAACTCCAGAGCCAGAAAATATCGACTTGCATAATAAATTTGGGTACATCACCGCAGTAAAAATTAAAGCGGGTTCTAAATTAATTGGCAAAGAACCCTACGATACTGAAATTTGGAATGAAAATGACATTCGTCTCGTTAAAATTCAGCGTGGGAAAAGGCATTTAAAAAGCGATTTAAAATCGGAAATACTGCAAGAAAACGACATACTTTGGCTTGATTTAACCATCGAAGATTTAACGGCACAAACTGAAAGCTTAGGTTTAAATATTTTGGGAGTTGATCAAGATTTGGTTGAAGAGCATTTTAGCAATGAATTTCATGAAGTTATTATTCTTCCCAACTCGCGTTACATTAATATGTCGATTGAAGAATTTAACGAATCTTTGCCTGAGAACGTGTATGTGAAAGGGGTAAGCAGCGACAGAAATCGTCCAAATAACAGCAATTATTTTAAAAAGTTTTTCTCAAAGAAATTTATAATTCCGGGAAACCGTGTGTTATTGACAGGGAATTTAACTGAAATTCAAAGGATAGCAAATTCTAATAACTTGTTGTTTGCAAACACCGTAATCACCAACCCACACATTCCAAATTATAAGAAAATAATTTCGTTTGGTGCTATTTTATTGGTTATCATTTTATCGGCTAGTAATACCTTTTCCATACTAAAGAGCAGTCTTTTGGGAGTTGGTTTGTGTTTGTTTACCGGTTGTATTCAGTTAAAAGATGCGTACTCTGGAATTAACTGGCAAGTAATTTTCTTATTGGCAGGAATGATTCCACTTGGAGTAGCGATGAAAAACACAGGAACCGATGTGTATCTTGCCGAACATTTGTACGGACTTTTAAAATCAGTTCCTACCTCGGTAACCATTTCTATCATTTTTGCATTTACAATGTTAATGAGTGGCTTTGTCTCTAATAATGCTACCGCAATTATCGTAGCACCAATTGTGATTGCAGTTGCCGCCAAACTAAATTTAAATCCGAAGCCACTTTTATATGCGGTTATGTTCGGTGCTAACTTTAGTTTTTACACGCCAATGGGCTACCAAACCAATGCTATTATTTACGGATTGGGTATTTACAAATTCAAACATTTTTTGATTATTGGAGGAATACTATCGATCGTTTTATTGATTTTAGCTTCATTTTTATTACCAATGTTGTACCTGTAAAAAGTTAATTACAAACGACAACAAATAATTACAGCCGACTATAACTAGTTAACAACCGAATACTTTTTGACTACTGTTGCATCTTTGCCTCGTTGAATCACTGTAACGATTGCAACATTATATAAACCATTAAAAAAGTATACGCCATGAGTAATTTAAGAAACAGAGTGCAGTTGATTGGTCACGTAGGTCAAGATCCAGAAGTAAAAACATTAGAAGGCGGTCGAAAAGTAGCCAACATTACGGTTGCAACCAACGACCGATATACCAATGACAAAGGCGAAAAAGTAGAACAGACCGAATGGCACCGATTAACTGCTTGGGGAAAAACAGCCGAATTAATTGAGAAATACGTAACCAAGGGCAAAGAAGTTGCCGTTGAAGGTAAGTTGACCCACCGAAGTTATGACGATAAAAACGGTGAAAAGCGCTATATCACTGAAGTCCTAATTAGTGAATTGCAATTATTAGGAGCCAAATAATTATAGTCAATCATTCCAGTTTAAATTTTATATTTAGAATCCCTGCGACAGAACGCAGGGATTTTTTTGTTTTACGCAATTGCAATCTGCTTGTGATTCAATAATTTGTTAAAAGACTAAATTTTTTGGTTTGTTTTTGATTATTTTGCAACACTAATTCATTTATGCTTACTAACTCAACTATTATTAAATTATTACTATGAAAAAAAATCTAATCCAATCGTTTGGTGTTGCCACCTTGTTTTTTGCGGGATTAAGTGTGGTGTCTGCCCAAGACATTTTGGTCAATTCACTGAAGTTAAATGCCAGCGAGAACAGCAAAAGCAGCTTCAAATTTACCGAGCAAATTAACTTAGGAACTACAGCTGTAAAAAGCCAAGGATCTTCGGGAACCTGTTGGAGCTACGCCACCAATTCGTATTTGGAGTCGGAAATGATTCGTATGGGGAAACAACCAGTTGAATTGTCTCAGCTTTTTTCTGCACGCAACGTCTATGTGGATAAAGGAGCAAACTATGTGAGAATGCACGGAGCTGTTTCTTTAGGAGAAGGTGGAGAAACGCACGACGTAATAAACATGTTTCGTAAATACGGAGCCGTACCTAGAGAGGTCTACACTGGTCTAAATTATGGAACAGATAAAAACCAACTGGGCGAAATGTCTGCGATGCTAGAAGGTGTTTTAAATGCGGTTGTTAAAAATCCGAATGGAAGTTTAACTCCCAACTGGCAAAAAGCATACGCCGCAGTAATTGACTCGTATTTGGGTCAGGTTCCAGAAAAATTTAATTTTAAAGGTAAAGAATACACTCCAAAGACTTTTGCAAAAGAAGTAGTAGGCATAAATCCAGACGAATATGTAGAACTATCTTCGTTTACCAATGCACCTTACTATCAAAAAACAATGTTAATGGTTCCTGATAACTGGTCGTTTGATCAAGTATACAACGTAAAAATGAATGAGATGACCGACGTAATTGACAATGCTTTGAAAAAAGGGTATACAGTAGCGTGGTCGACAGATGTGAGCGAAAAAAGCTTTAGCTGGAAAAATGGTGTAGCGTATGTGCCAACCAAGAAATACCAAGATATGAGCGAAGAGGAGAAAAAAGAAATGTTTAACGGTCCAAAAACAGAACTAGACATTACTCAAGAATTGCGTCAAGAAGCGTTTGACAATTATGAAACTACAGACGATCACGCAATGCACATTATCGGTTTGGCCAAAGATCAATCGGGTAAAGACTATTATATCGTTAAGAACTCTTGGGGCGCAACCAATGATTACAAAGGTTATCTTTTTGTAACTAAGAATTTCGTAAAATATAAGACGACTTCTTTCTTAGTGAACAAAAATGCAATTCCAGCAGATATTGCTAAAAAAATAGGAGTATAATACGCTTCAACTCTTAAAAAAAAAGTGGGTATTTAGAATTCTAACTACCCACTTTTTTTATGCTTATTTTTAAGTTCTGCTTACAGAAACGCGATACGTTTCATCAATCGGATGCTAATTTTGCGTATCCGTAATTATCTGACCATCCCGATTTTAACGGCAAAAGTTGTCGGGTATGTGCTTCTCTACGCATTCCTGCTTTCTCTAAAACCTGTATTGAACCCAAATTCGCTACAGCACAGCCCGCTTCGATTCGGTGGAGTCTTAGCTCCTCAAAACCAAAAAGCAATAGTTCTTTCAACGCTTCTGTCGCGTAGCCTTTGTTCCAAAACTTTGGATCAAATTTAAACCAAACTTCAGCATTTTTGTACTTGGCTTTTCCAAGCGAGATTCCAATTAAACCAATGAATTGATGATCCGTATTCAACTCAACCGCAAAGGTAAACCGCTGCGTGTTTTGAGTATCATGTTCTTTAAGCCAACTTTGGAGAATTGATTCGGTTTCTTGTAAATTTTCAGGAATACCTACTGTGTTGTATTGGTCGACCTCTTCTAACGAATGCAGATAATGTACCTGCAGGAGATCTTTTTCGACAATAGCCCTCAACGTTAAGCGTTCGCTATCGATCTTGTACTTATTCATTTGTACTGTTTTTTAGCACTGGCAGCAATTGCATCTCAATATGCGGAATGTCATCTTCTAAATACATTTCGCTAGTTTGTATAAAGCCGTGCGATTCGTAAAACTTTTTAAGATACAATTGTGCACCGATGGTTATTGCTGTTTTATTATAATGCAGTCTTATGCCATCAATAGCCTGCTGCATTAACGCGTGACCCCACTTTCTATGACGGTATTTTGGACTAACCACTACTCGACCAATCGATGCATTTTCAAAACTAATTTTGGCATCAAACAAACGGGCATGCGCCACGATTTCACTATCACAAACACCAATTAGGTGCAACGCTTTTTTATCTTTACCGTCTAAGTCAAGATAGACGCAATTTTGCTCCACCACAAAGACTTCACTGCGTAATTGTAGCGTGTCATATAATTCGGATACCGTTAACTCCTGAAAAGACTTTATTTTCCATTCTACTTGATTCATTCTTCTGCTTTTTGTCGCGGTTGCACTTGCACCGATTTGATAATAGATTCTAAATACAACATTAAATCTCGTTCTTCATTAGACGGTGCATAACAAAAACCCTCAACAACCAAAACTCGATTGTACGTTTCATCTATAATAGCATAATTGATAAAAGGTCCCATCATAAAATCGTTTTGCAATTCCCATGTTCCTTTGGTTTCGAATGCTTTCTTACCATCTAGAAGAATGGTAGAAAAATAGGGAGCATAAGAATCGTCTGTTACCATTGGTGTGTCCGGCTCTTTTCCTTTTACATGCAGGCCAACAGAATCTCTAATTTTTACAATTTGATTGGCAATATCCTTTGACGCATCAAATGAATGTAGTGGAATTTGGTACAGTAACAAACTGATATTGCCGCCTACTACTTCTTTTTTAAGCCAAATAAAGTTGCGTTCATGCAAGGCATATTTAAAACCTGTTGGGATCTTTAAATCGATATGAAATTTGTTTTTGATAACCGTCGGATCGAGTAATGACTTCGCATTTTGTTGCTGGCATTCTTCGAGTTCGGTTTTATGAATTTGTTGAATGATGCTTGCTGCGTTTATTTCGATCGACTGGATAATATCAGCAATAGATTTGCCGCTAATGCGAAATACATTTTGAGGAGAGGTATATTGATTTCTTTTGACTTCAAATTTATTAAAATCTTCTTTTTTAACAATAATCACATTGCGGCCATCGGTCATGTAGCCTTCTAGTAATTTTGCCGAATATTGATTGATGGTAAATAGAGGTTCCTCTTTGGTAAGGCCAACAACGGGCGAAGCAAATTTATTTCGAATCGTATCTCCGACTTCTCCGTACCACAATTGGTCGTCAATGATAACCGATATAGCATTGGTTTTATTGGCTTCTTTACTCTTATTTTTATCGTTCTTTTTAAAACAAGAACTACAGAGGACCGCCGAAATTAGGATAAAAAAAATGGCTTTATTCATTTTTACTATTATGAAATAAAGCCAAATTTAATGTATTTTTTTTGGACTAACTGCTAATCTTAAGTTTCATTCCGGGTTTTAAATCCTTGGCTTCGATGCCATCATTTAACTGCTTAATATCTGAAACCGAAATTCCAGGGTATTTTTTAGCTATACTGTACAACGAATCTCCTTTTTGAACTTGGTAATTTATTGTAGATTCTTTACTACTTGTCGCATGTCTTTTAAATTCACTTACTGTAGCGTTGTTGGAAACAATACTAGTTTTCGTTTTTACAACCACCATTTCTTCTGGAACCGCTAAAGAAACAATTAGACTTTTTCCTGCCGTGATTTTAGAATCTTTTAATGCATTCCATTCTTGCAAATCAGCAATTGCAACATTCTTTGTTTTAGCAATACTTTCTAAATTATCGCCCACTTGAATGGTATATAAAACTGGATCTTTTGTCGATTTGTTTTTATCTCCCGGAACCTCGGCCACTACTTCTTCCACACGTTTTTTATCAATTTTCGAAGCGTTTTTTACTTTCACTTCTTTTGGCTGAACAACCTCAACTTGACCTTCTTTGTACAATTTTAAAGTTGCACCAGCAGCAATACGATTCGTATTTAATTTATTCCAACTTTTTAGCTCTACTACAGAAACATCAAACTTATCTGCTATTGCTCCTAAATTATCGCCACTTTTAATTTTATAATAACTAATAGAACCGTTGGTACTGGTTTTAATTTCAGCTTTGGCAATAGCTGTTCGCTGGTTGTTAAATTCCGGATTATTTTTATTTTCTAAATACGCGTAAATCTTTGGTTCATTGGCCGTAAAAACTGCAATTTTATCCAAAGGCAAACGAAGAAAGTGTGGTTCGTTTGCGTAGTATGGAATTACTTTCAATTTATACGAAGGGTTTAATAATTCAATTTGCTTTTGTGGAACATCTAGTAAATCGGCTACGTCTTGAAAACTCATTTTTTGACGTACTTGAACCGTATCGGTTTCAAAATGTTGCACGACTGCTTCCTGCGCAACGATGCCGTGCTCCTTGCGGAACTCATACAAATACATCGTTGCTAAGAAAGCGGGTACATAGCCTTGGGTTTCTTTAGGCAAGTGTTTTTTAATTTCCCAATAACTTTGTTTTCCGCCCGAACGACGAATTGCTTTAGAAACATTTCCTGGACCTGAATTGTATGAGGCTAGAACCAGATCCCAATCGCCAAAAATTTTATACATTTTTGCCATATAATCGGCAGCGGCTCGACTGGATTTTAACGGATCGCTACGTTCATCGATGTACGAATCTATTTTTAAATTGTATTGCTTACCGGTGTGGTACATGAATTGCCACAATCCTGTAGCTCCCATTTTTGACACCGCTTTCGGATTAAGCGCCGATTCGACAACGGCCAAATATTTTATTTCTAAAGGAACATTTTGTTTGGCAAACGCTTCCTCAAATAAGGGAAAATAATAATCTGACAAGGCCATCAAGCGACCAAATGACTTGCGTCGGTATTTTAAATATGATTTTATGGTTTTTTCGAGGCTTTCATTGTATTCGATATTGAAAGGCGACTTTTGATTCATTACTTGCAACCGTTCTTTGAGTAAAGCGGTCGGTAATTCGACATCCAGATCGGTATCGATTACGACTTCTTCGAAGCTTACATTTTTCTCTTCATATAAATCAGAACTGGTCAATTCATTGATCCATAAACTATCGACACAAGTCGTCATTTTATCGGTAACAAAGGAGTTTTTGACTTGCTCTAAATACGAAAGATTTGAAGGGGTATTTGTTTGATTATCTTGGGCAAATAAGGCAAAAGAACACAAACAAAAAAACGAAAGTGTGGTATTTTTTACTAACATAGATTAATTTCAACAGGGGCTTTTGAAAAAGCAAGATAAACTTTTTTTACAAACTTAGCCTGTTGAAATTAAAATAATGTTTAAACTATGTTAAATATCAGTTAGTTAGTCTAAAATTGCCGCAATACCAGGTAGCACTTTTCCTTCTAACATTTCTAACATGGCGCCTCCACCAGTCGATACATAACTTACTTTATCTTCAAAACCAAACTGTTTTACAGCGGCCACAGAATCTCCGCCACCTACTAAAGAAAAGGCTCCGTTTTCAGTTGCTTCTGCAATAAATTCACCTAAAGCAATAGTACCTTTTGCGAAACTTTCCATTTCAAAAACACCCAAAGGACCGTTCCATAAAATAGTTTTTGATTCTAATAGTACTTTCTTGAAATTTTCTAATGATTTTGGTCCAGCATCTAAACCTTCCCAACCATCAGGAATGGCCATTACATCTACAATTTGTGTATTTGCTGTGTTTGAGAAATCATCTGCAGCAACTACATCAACTGGAATGTGAATTTGAACTCCTTTTTCTTTCGCTAAACGTAAAATCTCCAAGGCTAGTTCTAATTTGTCATCTTCGCAAATGGAGTTCCCTACCTTTCCTCCTTGTGCTTTTACAAAGGTAAAGGTCATTCCACCACCAATAATCATGTGGTCTACTTTGTCTAAAATATTCTCGATCACTGTAATTTTAGAAGAAACTTTCGAGCCTCCCAAAACTGCCGTTACTGGTTTTTGACTGTTTTTTAATACTTTATTCAAGCTTTCAATTTCTTTGGCCAATAGCAATCCGAAACATTTTGCTGTTGGAAAGAATTGTGCAATAATTGTAGTTGAAGCGTGCGCTCGGTGTGCCGTTCCAAAAGCATCATTTACATAAATGTCTCCCAAAGAAGCCAACTCTTTTGCAAAAGCAACATCTCCTGCTTCTTCCTCTGCATGAAAACGTAAATTTTCTAACAATAAAACTTCACCTGGCTTTAAATTGGCTGCCGCATTTTTCGCTTCTTCACCAATACAATCCGCTGCAAATTGGACAGGAACTCCCAAAATATCACTAGTTGTTTTTAAAATGTGTTTCAAAGAATATTTTTCTTCTACACCTTTTGGACGTCCTAAGTGCGACATTAAAATTACACTTCCGCCATCGGCAAGGATTTTATCAATAGTTGGTTTAGCGGCGTCGATACGCGTGGTATCGGTTACCTTAAAATTATCGTCCAAAGGCACATTAAAATCAACACGGATAATGGCTTTTTTATCTGCAAAATTAAAATCGTTTATCGTTTTCATACTTTATCGTTTTTTATATTTTTTGAAAGTCCCACAAATATAGCATTTTAGAATAAGTAATAAATTCGACACTTTCAGAAAATAGCATCTAAATTTTACGAAAACGTTGTAAAAAAGTAAGAATTATTGTTTGAAGGGAGAAAGTAAGTGTACGAAAACGCATCCGTAGCCTCATCTCTAATTTTTTAGCAAATACTGACTTCCTCGCTACTTTGTTTTCATGCACTATCCATGCACTAGCTATGCTTTATCCATACACTGGCTATGCAGTAACCTAAACTCCGTTCTCGTCCGTACTAATTTGCTTTTTTAGAGATGTATTTCCTTCTTTTCGGGATAAATATTCTGCTGAAATCCACTTCGTAGTAGAGTTCCAAACTTTAGAAAAAACGAATTTTCCTAGTGCTTGTTTTTAAAACAAAAAAAAGCGGTTAATTTCTTAACCGCTTTTAAACTATTACAAATTATTAAAATTAATCGTGAACTGGCCCTTGCGTACACGGACAGTTACTTATCGACTGTAAGAAATCAAAACCTAATGTAATCATGTGCGTACCACTATTGTACGACACGAAATCATTGACCGTTACTTGATACGAATACCCAAAATAGAATTTAGATTTCGCAAAACCAACCATTGGACCTACATTAAGCGGTTTCATGGGTTGATCATTTAAGAAACGATACGAAGCCCCTATCCAATAATAATCGTCGTAGCGGTTGAACTTTCGGTATTTGAAGTTGATGTCAGTACTTGAACGACCGTCGCTTGCAAAATACTGAATGTATGCAGAGGGTTCGAACTCATCATAATTTTGACCTTTGATGATTAATCCCGTATACAATTGATAATTCTGAAGCAAATTTGGTTCAATACCCGAAAACTTATCAATGTCTTTAGTTAAAATATTACTGGCAGTTAAGGCAGCATAAAATCCTTTATTACGATACAAAGCACTCACATCAAAGTTATTGTTTGCGGTATACCGGTTGTTGGTAATTGCTGGATCAAGTACTGGATTTTCGTAATTTGGATCAAACTCATTAATATCAATCTTAAAACTATTGAAGTTATACGAAAGACCAAAAGACAAATATTGTTTGGAATAGTAATCTAAAACCAAGTGATGTGCAAACGAAACTTTGGCTCCCGTTTGGCGGGTGTATCCGTTTTTATCATTGTAAAAGGACAGTCCAACTCCCGAACGATCTAACACTCTGAAATCGGCAAAAACGGACTGGTTTTCGGGTGCATCTTTGACACCAACCCATTGCGTCAACCCATTCACACGTATTCTAAGATTATCGCCAATACCAGCATAAGCAGGCGACACCACAAATGGATTGTCTGCAAGGTATTGCGTAAACGTAGGTAAATTTAACTCTTGGCCGTAACCGTAACTAGCGGCCAAGAGTAATAGTGCTAAAAATCTTTTTTTCATGGTATTCTTTTTAATAGACAACAGTCGATTTGGGAATTAAAAGTTATCTGTATAATGTAAAGTGACCTACGAATTCGCGATCGTCTTTTGGGTTGTTTAATTTAACAACATACCAGTAATCTCCTGTTGGTAATGCTGCTCCTTTGTACGTTCCATCCCATTTTTGTCCGAAACGGTATTTAGCAATTTCACGTCCGTAACGGTCGAAAATCGTATATACTAAATCAGTGTAATTGATTGAACATCCAGGTCCCCAAGTATCTTGGTTTCCATCACCATTTGGCGTGAAATAATTAGGAATACACACATCAACATAATTAAATTGTCTTGAAGCTGTTGCAGTACATCCGTTTTTATCTCTTACCGTAACGGTATACACATCTGTTTTGTAATACACATATTTATTGTTCGTTGTATAGGCTTCGTAATTAAAGCTGTACTCATACTCACCACTTCCACCTGTAGCCGTAGCCACAATTTGGTTTAATTGACCATCACTTAAAGTAAGAGTTAATGGATCGACGGTCAGAATTTCAAATTCAGCCGTATCTTTTTCACAGGTGTTAGCATGTCTCGCTGTTATTCTGTGTTTTCCTGGTGCTACATTGGTAAATATATTACTGATTTGGAAGTTACCTGATCCGTCTAAATCGTAATCCACCTCACCAGGTGCATTACTTGCATCTACTGTAACTGTGATCAAGTTTGCTGCCGCATTGTCTACACAATAGTAAGTCACATCGACTACAGGGTTTAAAACCGCTGCTGCTTCAAGAATGACTTCCAGATCTGAATCACATCCTAAAGCATCCTTGTAATACACCTTATGTTTACCTCCAGTCAATCCCGTAAAATCAAATTGTGTTTGACCTACATTACCTGTAACGTATGTTACATTATCTAACACAACACTATACGGTCCTGTCCCTCCTTCAATAACAATACTGAATTCTGCATTTTTATCTCCCTTGCAAATTTCATTTATAACAGAATTCAGAATAAGTGAACCTAGTAATTCCTCTGGTTCTGTGATTGTAATTTTATCCTTTACAAAACAACCATTTTCATCTGTAATTAAAATATCATAATCGCCTGCTCTCAAATTATCAAATACATGTCCTCCAGCACGATTGCCTTCGAAAAATTGATTTAAATTCGGTGAAATAGCGTACGCTAATACTCCAGTACCTCCTGTGGCAGTGATTGTTATTTCACCATCTTTGTTAGAGTTACATGTAACATTTGTTCCAACAACAATAGCAGTTAAGGCTACTGGTGGTTCGATTATTGTTACTGGCTTGCTGTCTTGGCAATCTCCGCTGTCTACACGAACAATATAATTTCCTGCAGGAAGATTATCGAAGTAACCACTGATCTGGCTTGGTCTTATTATTACAACTAAACCATTTCCGTTTAGCAATGTATATTTATAATCTCCTAAACCACCTAAGGCCGTTGCGTCGATACTTGCTGACGCAGAACCTGTACATTTAACGTCTGCATTACTTAAATCTAAATTAAGATCTAATGGTGTTAATGCATTTATAGTTACATTGTTGGAGATAAAACTCACACAATTATTTGCATCTCTAACATAATACTGGTGATCTCCTAAGCCGACAGAAAAAGTTACTTCAGAAACAAAAGAACCTGAAACTATTACAAAATTTTGATCTTCACTGTATTCATATGGTCCTTTTCCGCCTGTAGCGCTTAAGGTTAATGTTGCCTGTGTCAGACAAGTCACTCCAGTTTCAAGAGATAATGTTGGCTCTACCTTAGTTGGTTCTCCAATTACAATATTCGCTGTAGGTTGTGATACACAATTTAAACCATCAACAACGGTTACGCTGTACGTTCCAGCACCTAACCCTGAAAATACAGGACTACTTTGTGGTGTAGAAGAAAACATCGGATTAGCTGACACATAATTTAAAATGTAAGCATAATTTGTCCCTTGACCTCCCGTCGGAAGGGCAACAACTATTTCTCCATCGAAAGCTCCGTTACAATTTAGCGTAGTTGCGGTAGCACTTGCCGTAACCACAATTGGATCTGGATTTTTTAGAATAACTGTTTCTGTATCAATACAGCCACCTGCATCTTTAACATTTACTATGTACGTTCCTGGAATCAAGTTTTCAAAATAGAACTGATCAGAATAAGGAACACTTACAGGCCCTACCAACTCGTATTGGTAAATACCTGGCCATCCGCCATCTGCCGTTACTGAAATTGTTCCATCATCGCCTGGATCACAGGTAATAGGCGTAGCTGTTGCAAAAATTTCCAATTCCGCTGTAGGCCCTGCAATCGTAAAGTTTGTTTCGACCTCACAACTTGGAGTATTTACTAATTTAGCTTTTACATTATAAACTCCTGCTGGTAAATTCGGAATCGTAATTGAAACTCCTGCTGTTGTTTGTAATGGAGTACTACCATTTGGTCCCGTAATGGTATATTCGAAAGGTCCTGCATCATCTGTAGGGTCCGTTTGATTGTCAACAAAAGTCAATACTGCACTTCCAGTAGCTGAACCATAACAAACCACATTTTGAACGTTGCTTGCTACAATATTAAATGTGTTGGGTTCATTTACATAATGAATCGCTTTTATGCTACATCCTGTTACGGGATTTATAGCAGTAATTGCATAACTACCAACAGTTAAATTTGTGAATATACCGTTAGCATTTGTTTGCGTTGGATATGCAATTGCATTAGTTGCTGTTCCTTCAATTGTGTAATCAAGAGGAACTGCTGCACCGCTTGTAAATACAACATTAACCTGAATATTTTCGGTATCAATACATGTAATTGCTTTGGTTACCGTGATATTCTCTGTTATAGCAAAATCAATTCCTACAAATGGATTAATGGTAGCTGTAGCAGTTGCTAAACATCCTTTATCATCGTAAACATTGATTACATAAGTACCTCCTAATAAATCCGTTTCTGTATAAATAGGATTATCACCTCTTTGAACTGGGATAGGATTTCCATCTCTTAAAAATTCATATACCGTATAAACGTCTGAACCTCCAGTTGGCAATGGTACACTAATGGTCGCATCATTGGTTCCGTTTCCTGTTGTACAGCCGTATTCTGATACATTTGGAGCTGCAACAACTATTGGAGCTGGCTCACCTACAGTAATAACCGCATCCTTTGGACATCCTCTTCCCGAAGTAACCGTAATTGTATACGTGTCAGCAGGAAGATTTTTAAATACGTTCCCAACTAAAGTTCCCGCAGTAGGGCTAATAGCGTACGTATAAACCGGATTATTGTTTACCGTTGTTGTTGGAGTATCCATATTTACCGTAATAGTTCCATTGCTCTCTCCGTTGCAAATTACATCCGTTTTAGCCAAACTAAAATCTATAATTAGATTTGGATTTTCAATAAGAACGTCTACAGATTTAATGCACAGTGTACCCATATCCTTCACATAAAAAGTATAAGGAGTCGCTTTTGGAGCTAGACTTCCAAATACATTTGATGAAACATAAGGAGCTCCATCAATACTATACTCATAACTTGGCAATAATGTCCCACCAGAAGCCGTTAAGGTTACTACGCCATCTGCTGTTGTACAAGTTGGAGTAGTGGTAAGATCAAATAGCAATTGTAACGGTTCTAATATATTTACCGTTTCTGTAACCACACATTTGTTGGCGTCTCTAACATAAACAGTATGATTTCCTGTTGTTTGAATAGTTAATATATTGTTGTTCAATTGCCAAGAATTACCATCCAGACTGTATTCATATGGGGCTACACCCGATGCTCCTACAGCAGTGATTGTATAAGGACTAGCACATTGGCTAGTAGTTGCAGTTACAGTTGGTATTGGATCTTCAACAATCACTATTGGAATAAAATCTTCACAACCGTGGTCATCTTTTGTCCACAGTGTCCACGCGAATGCAGTATCTAAAATCGCTGTATCATAAACATCATATACTTTTGTATCTCCAGCTTTTACAAAAGCATAAGTATATCCCGGTGTACCATCAAAAGCCGTTGCTTTTATTTCAAAACCTCTATTACAATTGGCATTTTTAATTGTCACATAATTAACATCTAAAACAACAGGTTCTTCTACTTCTATACTAACAGTAGCCTCACATAGAGTGGTATTGTCTACCACTTTTATTCCGTAAGTACCCGCTATAAAATTGGTTAATTCAATTGTGTCCGTGCCTACTAAAGTTTCGGTGCCTCCTGTTGGTCCAGTATAACTGTGAATAAATCCTGTCGCTCCAAAATCAGAAACTTTAAAAGTAATTTTTCCGTTCGCTTCACCCTTACAAGCAACACCTACTACTTCTCCACTAACGGCTATTTTAATACCATCCTCTACAGTGGTAAGTTCTTGGTACGAACAACCATTAGCATCTGTTACTTTAATAGTATAGTCACCAGCTGGTAATCCTGCGAAAATCGCTGAAACTCCAAAACCTGGAGTAGTTTGTGCAGGATACAAAGTAGTAGCTACACCATCAAATTCAATAATTTCAAATTTCAATGCGCCAACTCCGTTTGTAGCCGTTACGGTAACCGTACTCGTTTGATCTACAATTGGAGAACAAAAAATTGGTGTAGCATCAAAAGTTAAATCTGTTGGTTTGTTTAAAGGGTCAACGTTTACCGATTGCATTATAGTTTCACAACCATTACCATCTTTTACAGTGTAATTAATTGTTTGAATAGTACCATTTATATTATTAACAGTAATGTTATCAACAGTATCATACCCTGTACCAAAATCATAATAATACGGCAAAGTACCACCAGAAGCTATCACTTTTACAGTAGTAGCAGTATCGCAATTTGTTTTAATTGCAAATGGAACTATTGTAGCTATTAATTGAACTGGTTCAACAATTACTGTTTGGAAAGTATTCGAAATACAACCTATAGCATCTGTAACCACTACATCATAAGTACCCGCTATTAATCCCGTAAATATATTATTAGAAACTTGAACTTCTGGAGTACCAGCAGTTGGCAAAGTTCTAGTCACCGAATACGTATAAGGTCCTACTCCTGTTAAAGGATCTAAAATAACTTGCATTGTCGCAGTTCCTCCAGTACATTGTATTGCTGATGTTATTGGAGTTGAATCAATTACTGGTTTTACAGGATTTGAAACACTTACTTTATCACTTGTTACCGTACAAGCAGGACTATTACTATCTGTAGTTACAAAATAGTAATCACCAGCAAGAGAAACGTTGGCTGTAAAACTTGGTGTTGTATAGGGTACACCTACAGCAGTACCTCCAGGCGCTAATCCTGAATACAATTGAGTAGAATAAGTTCCTACTCCATCCTTAATATCAACTTTAATATCCGCAGCAATTGGACTTGTACAATATAAATCCTTAGTAAGTTCCACTTTTATAATTAACTGTTTCTGAACAGTGTAATTCACAAATGCTTCACAACCATTATCATCTCTAATACCTAATTTATAAGTGCCAGGAGCTGTAAATGTGGCTGTTGATGTAGCTAAATCAACACCATCTACAGTATAGAATTTAGTAGTATTATGAGTTGTTGTTAATTTGCTTAAATCAACTGTTACATCAGTTCCTGTAAAACATTGCTGTGCAGGAACTGTAATTGTTGGTGCAACATCTGTAGATACAGTTACATTGACCATAGCAGTACAATCATTAGCATCTTTTACATACACATCAACGCTCCAAGTTGTTAAAGCCCCAACTGTTACTGCATTTGTCAAAGTTGCAGTATCTAATGTTGTATTTCCACTAAATACTGTAGGAGGGATAGCTGTCCCACCCTCAATAAAAGCATATTGGTAGTCTGCAGTTCCTCCAACTGGTAACATAGTAAATAGTGAATGATCATCATTACAATTTACATTTGTAGCTGTAGCAGTTATAGATAAAGCATCCGTTGGTTCAGTGATAATAACCGATTTAGTTATATCACAAAGTGTTGTATTGTCTGTAATTTTTACGGTATAAGTTCCAGCAATTAAATTAGATAAAGTAATTACATCTAGAGTTTTACTGCTAGAAGCAACCCATCCTGCTGGAAAGCTAGTTACACTATATGTATAATTAGAAGGCAAAGCATAATCACTTGCCGTAAATGTTGCACTACCTGTTGCACCACCTTTACAATTAACGTTAGCGACAATTTGTTCTGCTAATTTTAAAGTTGGCAATGGTGGCACATTGAAAAATTCTTGATCAATACAACCATTACCATCCGTAATTCTAAATTCATAATCTCCAGTAATTAATCCTAAATAGGTGCCAGAAAGGTCTCCAGTAGTATTAGGCAAAGCAAGAGCAGGACCAGAAACTAATGTATAAGTAAGTGTACCAATTGCTTGAGTGTGATTTATAGTTACATCGCTCAACAAATCAGGACAAGTCATTGGTGTACTATCAAATGTAGTAATCACTGGAGGATCTAATGCAGCAATAGTCTCAGGTACTGCAGCAGCAACTGAAGTACAACCATTTGCATCTTTAACAATAATAGTATAAGACCCCGCAATTGTTGTAGTTAAAACGTTATTAGTAGAATAGTGTGCACCATTATCAAAACTATATTCTAAAGTTCCAGTACCTCCAGCAGCAGTAACCGTAATAGTTGCATCAGTTGGAAGATTTCCACCACCGCATAACATTTGCACAGTAGCAATATTTGAAACAGTGATTGGGGTTGGATCTGTTACTAGAACATCAATTGTTTCTTCACAACCTTTAGAATCTCTAACATAATAAGTTACTGTACCTTCTAAAGCAGTCTGAGAAAAAATATTTGTAGTAGAATAAGTTCCTAATGCTCCTTTTTTGTATTCAAAAATTTCAGTTCCTCCTGTAGCATTTATTTCAACATTGGCGCTATTGCCTATACATGCAGGTGTAGCTACTTTTTTTGTTGGAACAATTGGAACTAAAGCTTCAATTCTTTCTGTAGTTGTGGCGGTACAAGTTCCATCACTCACTTGGAAAGTATAAGTCCCAGCAGTTAAGTCCGTAAATATACCATCGAATACACCTGACGTATTTCCAACAGCTGCTGCTGGTGCTGTAATTGTATAAGTATATATCGCAGGAGAAACTGTATTTCCGCCTTCCGCTTTAACAGTAATGGCACCATTTGACGTTTTTGGAGCAACAATTTTACAATCTAATGGTGTAATTAAAGTTGGGCTAAGAGTTAATTCTTCTTTAACAACATAAGGAGTTGAAGCAATACAACCATTACCATCTTTAATTTCTAAAGAATAGGTTCCTGCAGCACTAATAGTAAAATTAGGACTTGGTTGAAAAAAAGTGCCATTAACACTATACGTTGGAGTACCAATAGTAGAAGAACTAAAAGTTGAAAAATCTAAAGGAATATTCATTCCTGCAACAAAACACGGAGGTGTTTGTGCTGTGATTGCTGGAGGTAAATCATCTACTACGGTTACAAATGCAAACTGAATACAACCATAAGCATCTTTTACATAAACAATATAATCGCCTTTGTCTTTTGCAAAAGTATTTGCAGTCATACCAGAAGTAAATGAAGCCGAAAAAGTAGCATCTAAAGGATCTGGATCAGTACCACTAATTATACCATCATTTAAATCATCAGGGAAAATTTGATATAAATAAGGATTTGTTAAAGTTGCTGTACCATCTCTCGCAATAGCTGTAATAATTCCTGCATTGGTCACGCAAGTGTTTGAGTTTTTTGTAACATCAGCAGAAACTGATAAAAGAATTGTAGACTCTTTAATAGTAAATGTAGCAGAAGCAACAGAGCAACCTGGATTTGTTGCACCTACAGCTTCTTTTATAACAACAAAATAATTACCTGCTGATAATGCCCCAATTGGACCGACAGTTAATGTTCCAGTATTCGGAATAGTTACTGCTAAAGGTCCACCAATTGCAGCTAAAGATTGTGAGTTGTATATCTGATAGGTAACATCAGTTGCTACTCCATAAGTAGAAGATAATTCGAAAGAAACTTTACCGTCGCCACTTCCTTGACAAGTTACATTTTGTGGAACCGGAGTACTAATATTTATCTTAGAATTTACAGGAACTACGTCAGCTGTTTGAAAGTAATAACAATCTGAATTTTCATCAAAAACAATAAAAGTATACTTAACTCCTGGAATCAAACCAGTAAAATATGTTTTTTTACTTCCTGGTGTGTCAACTGGTAAACCTGTAATAATATCTAGGTCTTGTTCATTCTTCCATAGTGGGTTTAGTGCTGAATAAATCATTGGTGGACCTGTATAAATAGCAAAATGAACTGGTTTTGGACCCGTTAAGGCAGTTCCAATTTTCACCTCAGCTGTCCCTAATGTCGTACAATCAACGCTCACACTAACAATGATATCTAAATTATCAACTTTTGTAGGGACCAAAACATCTTCCACTAACATAGAACAACCTTTGGAATCAACTACATTTATTTGATACAAACCAAAATCTACCACATCAAACTGTACCGATGTAGTTCCTGAAACATTAATTTCAGATTTATTATAGCCATTTCCAGTTACATAATAAGTATATGGAGCCGTACCTCCTGAACCTCCTAGACTACCTAAACCACCGTCTGTAATTTTATCTATTATAATAGATCCCTTAGTAACATTTGTTCCTGTTCCTGTTCCATCATCTACACACTCAACACCTACCTCATGGTGAATAACTACTATTGGTTTAGGTTGATTTATCGTAATAGGCATTTTACCAATACAACCTTTAGCATCGGTAACAGTAACTTCAAAAAATCCTGCAGGTAAACCTGAAGTTTGAGCACCAAAATCTTTCACTAATGGAGAAAGTGAAAGAGTAGCATCAGTCCATTGTTTTACATTAAAAACATATGGTCCTTGTCCCTTTGTATTATCTATAACGATATCTATGCTAGCAGTAGCTGCTCCATTACATGTTATCTCTTTACCCAACGGAACTGTTACACTAGTAATTACAGGATTAACTGGCTCTATTACATCAAGTGCATTAGTAGTAACTGAACAACCATTAACATCAGTAACTACAAAACTGTAATTTCCTGCTGTAGTGATAGTATTTACTGTAAAAGTAGAACTTGGAGCGTTGCCAAGAGAGCCAACTGCTGTAGCGCCATCATACATTTGATAAGTAAATGGAGCTTTTCCATTCGTGATTTTTACAGTAATAGAAGCTGCTGCAGGTACCGAACAAGTAAGATCTTTATCAGGAGTTGCCGCCGCGAATATTTGCTTATTTACTATATAATCTACAGTAGAAGGGCAATTATTAGCATCTTTTACTTCTAATTTATAAGTTCCAGCAGCTGCAATACTGTATGTTGCTGTATTTACTGGCAAACCAGCTACTACATCATTTGGTATTGTTACCCCATTTACAGAGTAAGTTAAAGCTCCAGTCCCTGGCTTAAGCGGATCTACAGAAAGGGTAATGTTAAAAGCAGTTCCAGCATAACATTGTAATGCTGGTAAATTTATCGCTAGATCTTTATCTTTAGCAATAGTAATTGGTAATGAAGTCACACAACCATTAGCATCTTTTGCCCAAGCATACCATGTAGTCGCAACCGCAGGATCTAAATCTGCAGTATTTGCATTTAAAATATAATCGGTTGCTGAAGGTGTAGCTAATGGATCACTTACAAAAACATAACTATATTGTGATTTCCCTCCACCAGCAGTTACAGTAACTTTTGATTTGAGTTGATTACAATTTGCATTTTTATTTGATGTTTCTGTTAAAGCTAAAGTAGATTCTGTTATAGTAAATGAAACATCTTTAGTACAGCTCGTAACATCATCAATAACATGTACAGTGTATAACCCAGATTTTAATCCTGATACATCAATCGTATTTACTGATGTACTTCCAGCTGGTGTAACTGTTCCTGTGCCAGTTGTTAATGTTGCTGTATAGGTTCCTGTACCAAATCCTGAAACTAAAATTTGTGCAGAACCTGTACTATCTCCATTACAAGCAACATTTACTTGAGAGGTTAAAGAAGCTGTAATGCTTTCAAGAGGTTTTACAAAATAGGAACCACTAACAGAACAACCGTTAGCATCAGTCACTTTGAAAACATAATTTCCTGTTATTAAACCAGTATATATTCCAGTAGCATCTCCAGTAGTATTGGCAGTGATAGGACCTGAAACAATATCATACGTTAACGTTCCAACTCCCGTACCTGCTGTTGCTGTAACAGTAACTGTGCTTGTTGTTACGTTAGCTGGAGCTGGAGCACACAAAATAGTAGTTCCGATAATACCTGTAATAGGATCTAATTTTGGACTGTTTAATGCTGCCACATTCACAATCAAAGCAGTTGCTAAAGTACAAAGATTTTTATCTTGAACTTGTACGGTTACATCTCCTGAAACTGATGTAGCATATGTATTTACAACATTAAACGCTCCTCCATTAAAACTATATTTATAAGGTCCCGTACCTGTAGTAGGAACGACAACTGTAATAATAGCATCTTGAGTTGCATTATTAGTTCCACACGAAAGTTTAGTAGTTACCGAAGCTGTTGTTGCTAATTTACTTGGTTCAGAAATTGTAATATCTTCTGAATGTGGACATCCTTTACCGTCTTTTATAAGTACATTATAAATACCTGCGGTGAGATTACTCGCCGTTGCTGTTGTTGAAATAGTAATTCCTCCTTTGGTAATTAAATAAGTAAAAGGTGCAATTCCTGTTGGGTTTGTAATATTGATCACTCCATTATTACCTCCATTACAGCTTACTTGAGTTTCGTTATGACTAAATCCTGGTGTAGATTTCGGAGTTATTGTTATTGGGTTTGATATTGCTGAACAACTTGGACTTGCATTATCCGTAACTCTAATTTTATAAATTCCGTCTACAGAAACTGTAAAAGGTGAAGTTACTGGAGTCCAGGCACCTACTCCATTAAGCTGTACTTCATAAGTAGAATAAACAGTTGTTCCTCCCGAAGCTACAAAACTAATTTCAGCATCGTTATCACAAGTTAAATCTTTTACTCTGGTTGCAGTAATAGTTAACTCTGGTTTTACTTCATAAGTCGCTGTTGCAGTACATCCTTTTGCATCTTTTGCTATAACAGTATAGGTTCCGTCTGCCGTAATATTATAATTTGTAACACCCACTCCTAATTCAGTTGTGTTTACAGTATAAGTATGAGCACCTGTACCAAGGTTAAAAAACGTACGTACATCTATCGCTGTTGATGATCCAGCTTTAAAACAGAAGGTTGCTGGTGCTGGCGTTTTTACACTTGGTGAAGCATCTCTAAAAATTGGGAATGTGAATGGACCAGCTGTACAATCATTTTGATCCATTATATATACATCCCAAGATAAATTAGATTGTGTTACTCCTGTATTAATTGTTGTATTATTTATATCAAATAAATTTGCAGCAGGCATTCCACTTCCTGCTATAACATAAGCGTACTTATAATTTAATTTTCCACCACTGGCAGTAACCACAATAGTAGAAGTAGATTGACCACAATTTACATTTGTTGCAGTAACACCCGTAATTGTAATTGCTGTAGCAGCACCAACTGTAACAGAGGCAGTATTAGATGTACAACCTGTTGCTTTATCTGTAACTGTTAATTTATAGATACCTGCACTTAATCCTGTTACTGATACTACGTCTCCTACTACACTAATTTGACCCACAGGAACTATTGGACTTATTGTATAAGTAAAATTCCCTGAGCTACTTGCGCCAGTTACTGTAAAAGTTGCTGTCCCATCTGTATTACCAACGCATTTCACATCGGTTTTTGCTCCTGAAACCGCTATTGTTGCAGCTGGAGCTATTGCTGTTGAAGCTTGTTTGGTACAACCATTTGCATCTTTTATCTCAAAAGTATAATCTCCTGATACTAAACCTGTGAATGTCCCACTATTTAATCCAGTTACATTTAAAGTTGCAGTTCCTGGTCCAGAAATAATTTTGTAGGTAAAAGGAGCAACTCCTGTTCCGGATACTACAACTGGAGTCAATGTTATACTTGTTGTAGTAAAACCAGGTTGACAGCTTATTGCTGCTGGAGTCGAAAAAGTAATTCCAGTCGGTGGATTGTATGCCGGGATTTCGATTGTTTTAGTGCTAATACAACCTTTAGCATCTTTTACAGAATAATTAAGATCGTAACCAATTGCTGTTTTGGTTGCTGTGTAAGTATTTGTGGTTTTATATTCACCTCCATTAAAACTATACGTATAATCTGTAGTTACTAATCCTGCACCACCACTTCCTGAAGCAGTAACAACCGTAGATTTAGTACAGGTTTGTACAGGAAGATTTGCAGAAGCTACTATTACTGCAGGATCTACTAATGTAACTTTTTCACTCTTAGTACAACCATTACCGTCTTTAACATAAAAAGTATATTCTATTCCAGCTTTCAATCCTGTATAAAGAATAGTATTATCATAAGCAACTCCATCTTTACTATACGTATAAACTCCTGATCCGCCATCTGGTATCAATGTTACAGATCCAGTCGAATCACCATTACATTTTGGGTCTGTCTTTTGATAATTTAAAGTGATAGGATTTAAGGCCGCAATAGTAGCTTTGCTTGTTGTTGTACAATTATTGGCATCAGTAATCTTAAATTCATAATTTCCTGAAACTGCAGTAGAATAGTTAAATATTCTTTCTTTACTAGTTGTAACAGCTGTAGGCTGAACTAATGTTCCCGTATTTGAGCCAGCTGTAAGAGTTACTACAAATGGTGCTTTACCTCCTGTAATTGTTCCTGTAATAACAGCTTCATTAGCTGGTGCCACATCACAATCTAATGGCGTTGTAACTGGAGTTACCGTAACTAATTTAGCACTAATTGTTTCAGTTAGTACATTGGTTTTACAACCGTAGCTATCGGTAATTTCAAATTCGTACTTTCCTGCATTAGTTACAGTATACGTAAGAATGGGTCCGTTAAAAGTAGCACTTGAATTACTTTTTGTTCCATCATTAAATATAGTGGTATAAGTATAAGGTCCTACACCTCCAGTTACTTTTATTTTAAATTCTGCTGTAGAATCAAAACACAGATCTGAAGGTTCAAATACAGCAACTGGTGCAACTGCAGCAACCACTTTTACTTCTGCAAGAACCGCAGACTGACATGAATTTAAATCTTTTGCAATAACTGTGTAATCTCCTACTGCTACGTTAGTGAATATTCCAGAATCCTGAAAAGGCTGCACTAATGTTGTACCATCCGCTTGTCGCAATTCATATTCATATGCTGGAGTTCCACCAGCTGCTTCAGCAGTTATAGTAGCTCCGAAAATACAAGTTGCATCTGTAGTTACTTTTGCTTCATCTGTTAAAACAGGTGGGTTTTTAATTTCTTGTTTAAGAGGAAAATTACAACTCACGCCTGTATCGTCATAACGAATATTAATGTCATATACTTTACTACCTAAGTTTTGCAAAGTAACACTCCCAGTAGTTGGAGATTTCGCTGGTGAAGGAATTACCGTTATCCAATTACCACCATCAACTTGATATTGAAACCCTTTTACTGGATCAAAGTTTTTGGCTGACAAAGTTATTTCACCATTTGTTCCACCATTACACTGTACATCTTTGTATCCCGTTATTCCTGCAGAAAAAGCTTTGCTTCCATCAACCACAATAGGGAAACTAGCAACTGTGTTACATGATTTTGGTATTTGACGCACCCAAATATCATCTATAAGAACGTCATTCCCATTAAATTCATTACTATAAGATCTTACAACGAAACTTAAATTGTTATAATTTCCAGGATTTAGAGATAGTTCTTTATACTCCCATTGTTCAGATTTCGGAATTTGCCATGGATTAGTGTGACCAGGACTTGGATCACTAGTTGCCACAATAGTTTCAGTACCTCCTACACCATTCAAATTATTAACCAGTTCTATAGTTAATTTTGGATCATGTAAATTTGGACTTGTTTTAACTATCAAATTTTCAGCCCACAAAGAAATTATTACATCTTGGTTTTCAATAACGTCCCTTATAGGTTTACTGTATAAAATTCCACCTATACCAGCTGTTCCACCAACATTTACAACCAAAAATCTACCAAATTTATCTTTTGGCAACGTATGATCTTTAGCAACTAACCAAGTATTTCCGAACCTTGTTTTAATTGTACTCGCAACAGCGTATTCACCGTCATTAATCGATTCATCTTTGTTACATGCGTAACCAGGCAAAAGATGAGTAAAAGCCTCATCTTCGAAACAATATGCAGGATTAATTCCGGGAGTAGTAGTATAACCTCCTCTTCCAAAATCCTCCTGTAATAAGTTACTATAAGTAGAAACTTTTAGTACATTATATTTTACAGTTACCGTATGATCACCTTGTGTTACGTTTTTGAAAACATTTGTTGGAACAGATGTATTTAAAATACCATCCATGTAATAGTCATAACTATATTTTGAATCTGCAGTTCCGCTATTTGGAATGGTTACAGTAGTAGTGGCTGAACCGTCACAATTGAAAACCGGATCTGAAATTTCTATTGTAGGAGGGTTTGGTTTTTTATCAATTATGATTCCTTCCATTGCGTACACGCACCCAGAAGCATCTTTTATATAAACCGTATACGGTCCACCATGATCCATATATTGAGAATTATTATCTACCCAGCTTACTTTACCATCAAAACTATATTTGTATGGAGATGCACCTGGAAAAGGAGTACCACCTTGAGGATTTATAATTCTTACCAATCCGTAAAGTTCTTTTCCAGCAGGACCACAACCTGACAATTCACCCACACCTGCTGATGCTGTCAAAGCGATCGAAGGACCTACAGTTATAATTGCTGCTGGCTCAATACACCATGAATTTTCATTTTTCTTTTTATATCTTACAATTACCCGATAACTTCCTTGATTAGGAATATTAAATACCATCGTACTCGATGAAAAGTTAGCTCCATTATCAATACTATACTCAATAAAATTATATTTGTTAGTATTAGAAATATTAAGTGAAATTTTTCCAACATTTCCCAAACAATCTCCATCAACTTTATCAATAGTGTAAATAGGCTTACTTACTGCAGGGATATTAACCGTTACATCATTTGCTACAGTACATCCATTTTTATCTACTACTCGAATTACATAATTTACTGGTTGTGTAACTTGAATAATTTTAGTCGGGTTTTCTACAAAGCCCGAACCATTATTGTAGTAATACAAATAGGGAGCTGTTCCTCCACCTGCCGTAATTGTAATTTCTCCTGACTTACAGTTTTCTAGCTCTCTAGTAGACGTTGCAGTTACTGTTAACGGTGTTGGAGCAGCCACAATAGTAACTGGCGTTATAATGTTACAAGCAGATCCTTCTATAGAAGTAGTAATTGTATAATCTCCACCATCTAATTTAGTAAAGGAATGATCTACCTTCGGAGTTGGGCCAAAATAGTTTAATCTATCAGCAATGGCGGTAGTATTTTTACCTTTATAAATTGTATAGATATATTCTTTGCCAATATCATTTGTAATTATTTGTATACTTCCCTGGGCACCACTACATTTTGGCGAAGTAATGGAAGTTTTTACACCAAAATCTAAACTTTTAATTTCAAGATTTATGACTTTAAATTCGCAAGATCCTATTACCCCTTTTATTCTAATAAATGCTGTGTAAATTCCTGGTACTGTCGTAGTAAATACCTTCTCGTTACTCCAATCATTAGGATTCGAACTTGAAATTCCAGTTGTTGTGAAATAATATTCGTAGCCAGCGCCAAATCCTTCAACCGTAATTTGAGCAGGAATTTTACAACTCGCAGATATAATGATATCACTTTTAGTTACTGCTGTTGGTATTAATGTATTTTGATATACATTAAAATAATGCGTATAAACAGTACCTATCTTGTCTTTTATTTTAACGCGAAATTGACCGGCCTTATTAGCCAAATAATTTTCTCCAGATTGCTCCAATTCCCAGCATCCTTCTGCTTGTTCATTAGCACAATTACTATTAGAAACTGTTATACAGCCATTTTTTGAAGTAAATCGCTCCCAAGTAATAGATTCGACATCTATAAAACCTGTCGATAGTGGCCTAGAGTCATTTCCTCCACACAAAAATAATTTTGGTAATAATTTACCGTCATTTCTACATTGAGCAACTTGGCCTGCATAAGGCAATTGTGCGTATTTTATTATAGGATTGGCATTGAAGTCTTCAACTATTTTGTTAGTTATTCTATCTTGCTTTACATAGTTTCTCACATTATGCTTAGCAATTGATTGACCTAACAAAGTAGGATCAGTATTCAAGTACGAAGACATATTTGAATTGTAAGCCACTACATTCTGCGCTACAGAAATAGAACTCTGTATTAAGAATAATACAACTAAAACTGCTTTTAAAATAGTAGGTTTCTTCATGGTATTTTGAGGTTTGATCTGTTTACTCTTTTTAGAGGGGTTTCTAAAAAAGAGCGAACTCGTCCTTAAATGTTATTGTACTACAGTTGCTCTCTTGCGATAAAAAACAACTGCAGTTCTTTTATAATTTTGTTTTATACTTTTATTCGTTTTCGAGTTTCACCACCGACATTTTTTCATTATATGGTTTTGTCCCTTTATTTTCTAATGCTTTTTGAGCATCTTCTAATCCGTCAAATTTCTCATAATAGATGTAATACTTACTCGTATTGACATTGTAAAAGAAATTAATATCTGATCGTCCCGCTGCCACTGCTTTGGTTAAAAACTGATCTCTCTTCTCGACGCTATTATGAACGGCAATAATTAAATAATAACCGCTTTGTTCGTTCTTAACATTTTTAATGATCTGCATGTTCGATTGCTCTTCACCAAAATCAAAATCTGCTGCTTTTAAAGCAGTCGCACTTAATTTGGTCGTTTCCTTAATTCGTTTTAAGGCTACTTGATCTTGGGTATATTTTCCTTGATCGTTTTCAAAAGCTGCTCTTTTAATACGACGCTTGCGTTCGATTTCGGTTTCTGCTTTAATTTTTTCTAAACTAGCTAAGAGTGCAGCATTCGATTTTTCGGCTGCCAACTGCTCGGCCTTTAATGCTTCAATTTTTTCTAAGTACGACTTGTTGAGTGCATCATTTTTATTCGGCACTTTCTTAAGTCTATCGTTATATAATTTAGTCAAGTTATCTAAAGCGATTTTTTGACTTCTATTGACATCGCTAATTTGATTTTTCAAACTCTCTAACTGAGCTGCTTCTCCAGAAACGCTTTTGAACACTAATTCTTTTTGCTCTCTGTAAATTCCTTTTTCACTCAAGTCATTTTCTTCGCGCATGTCATCCAATTCTTTTTGTTTGTTTGCAACAGCAGCGTTTAATTGTGCAATTAAGTCAGACTGCGTTTTTGAGGTCGACCCAAAATTCTCCGCCAAGTTATCCATGGCTTTGGCCGTTTCGTCTTTCTGAACTGATTTGGCAGCTGCTATTCTTGCTGCTTCTTCTGCATCTAATTTTGCTTGTACAGCATCGGCTTTCGCTTTTGCATCAGCAGCAAGTTTTTCTTTTAATGCTTCGGCATCCGATTTAGCTTTCGCATCAGCTGTTAACTTCGCTTGAGTAGCTTCCGCATCAACTTTTGCTTTGATATCTGCCGCTAGTTTTGCTTGTAGTGCAGCTGCATCCAATTTCGCTGCAGCTTCGGCGTCTGCTTTCGCTTTCGCATCTGCTGCAAGCTTGGCTTTCAACGCTTCGGCATCAGATTTCGCTTTTGCATTAGCTGCTAACTTCGCTTGCGTAGCTTCCGCATCGACTTTTGCTCTCCTATCCGCCGCTAATTTCGCTTGTAATGCCGCTGCATCGGCTTTCGCTGCAGCTTCGGCGTCTGCTTTCGCTTTCGCATCTGCTGCAAGTTTCGCTTGAAGCGCTTCCGCATCCGATTTCGCTTTCGCATCGGCAGCTAATTTTGCTTGTGTAGCTTCGGCATCAACTTTGGCTCTCCTATCCGCCGCTAATTTCGCTTGTAGTGCTGCTGCATCGACTTTCGCTTGTGCAGCTTCGGCGTCTGCTTTCGCTTTCGCATCTGCAGCAAGTTTCGCTTGTAAAGCTTCCGCATCGGCTTTTGATTTAGCATCTGCAGCTAATTTCGCTTGCAATGCTGCTGCATCGGCTTTCGCTTGGGCAGCTTCGGCGTCTGCTTTAGCTTTCGCATCTGCAGCAAGTTTGGCTTTCAACGCTTCCGCATCAGATTTTGCTTTCGCATCGGCAGCTAATTTTGCTTGTGTAGCTTCGGCATCAACTTTGGCTCTGCTATCCGCCGCTAATTTCGCTTGCAATGCTGCTGCGTCGGCTTTCGCTTGGGCAGCTTCGGCGTCGGCTTTAGCTTTCGCATCTGCTGCAATCTTGGCTTGAAGCGCTTCCGCATCGGCTTTAGATTTAGCATCTGCAGCTAATTTCGCTTGCAATGCTGCTGCATCGGCTTTCGCTTGGGCAGCTTCGGCGTCTGCTTTCGCTTTCGCATCTGCAGCAAGTTTCGCTTTCAACGCTTCCGCATCAGATTTTGCTTTCGCATCGGCAGCTAATTTTGCTGCAGCTTCGGCGTCTGCTTTAGCTTTCGCATCTGCAGCAAGTTTGGCTTTCAACGCTTCCGCATCAGATTTTGCTTTCGCATCGGCAGCTAATTTTGCTTGTGTAGCTTCGGCATCAACCTTGGCTCTCCTATCCGCCGCTAGTTTTGCTTGTAATGCTGCTGCATCTAATTTCGCTTGTGCAGCTTCGGCGTCTGCTTTAGCTTTCGCATCTGCAGCAAGTTTCGCTTGTAAAGCTGCTGCATCCGCTTTAGCTTTAGCATCAGCTGCTAGTTTCGTTTGTAAAGCTGCTGCATCGGCTTTCGCTTTAGCATCAGCTGCTAGTTTCGCTTGCAATGCTGCTGCATCCGCTTTCGCTTTATTATCTGCTGCTAGTTTCGTTTGTAAAGCTGCTGCATCGGCTTTCGCTTTAGCATCAGCTGCTAGTTTGGCTTTAAGTGCTTCAGCATCAGCTTTGGCCTTAGCGGCGGCGGCAAGTCTTGCTTTGATCGCTTCTGCTTCTGCTTTAGTTTTATTATCTGCTGCTAAACGAACTTGATATGCTACAGCTGCTGCTTTTGCTTTTTCATCAGCCGCAATTTTTAATTTAAGTGATTCTGCATCAGCTTTAGCTCTAGCCTCAGCTCTAAGTTTAGCCTCAGCTGCAAACTTTGCTTGAACTGCGGCTGCATCAGCTTTGGCCTTTGTGTCTGCGGCTAACTTAGCTTGAAGTGCTTCTGCATCCGCTTTAGCTTTATCACTAGCAGATAATTTTGCTTGAACGGCTTCTGCATCGGCTTTTGACTTAGCGTCCGCTGCTAATTTTGCTTGCAATGCTTCAGCATCCGCTTTAGCTTTGTTGGTAGCTGCGAGTCTAGCTTGAAGCGCTTCTGCATCCGCCTTAGCTTTTGCAGCAGCAAGAAGTTTAGCCTCGGCAGCACGTTGCTCTGCACTCACACGTTGTACAGGTGCTTTAGTTGCAGTCGTTGCCGCTGGTTTAGGCGCCGGAGCTGGAGCAATTAAAGCACCCTCTTCTTCATCGTCACCGTAATAATAATTTTTACTTTTGAACTTATATGCTATTAAAAATTCATGCGAAGCACCAAAATTTGAAAAATTTCCTGTGCCTCTTTCGTAATTATATTCAATTGATATTTTTGGAGTAACATTGACTCCTAATCCTGCTGAAAAACCAAAAACAGTATTGTAGCCTACTTGAGCCCATGCCCCTTGCGGTATCATGAACATACCAACGCCAGAAATAACCATTTCATCCTTTTTGAATTCAGTTCGAGCCATTGCAGAAAATTTGCTTCGGTCTAAAAAGCCGTACGAATCTAAATATCCCGTGTACATACCATGCACTTGTACACTTTGCTCTGGGTCTTCTTTTACAATTTCTGAACTAGCAAAATTGTATAGCACTAGATTATGAACCGCTAGACCTACGTCCCAAAATGCATTTCCGTAATTGATTCCTGGATTAACCGCTAAAATGGTATTGGAAGGGATATCATTTAAAGATGGATCGGGTGTATTTACAATTACTTTTCCTTGATCTAAACCGCTTTTATAAGCAGATACATTTAAACCGAAGGTCAAATTGCTGTCTTCTTGAAGTACTAAATTGTGCGCAAAATTTGCAATAACACCAAAAGTGGTAAGCAACCCGTAATTTTGTTGAAAAACGCCTATACCTATTCCTTCGTTTTCTCTGAAACGACCCGAATAACTAAATACATACGTTTGTGGCGCATCATCAAATGCTATCCATTGTCTTTTGTTATAAAAACTTGCAATAGTAGATTGTTCTCTAACAAAACTAAAAGCTGGATTAACGGCAAAACGGTTGTACTTTATAGAATTCCTTATCGGCAGTGAAAACGAAACAACTCCATCCCCAGAATCAGTTTTCTGTGAATAGAGTGGAAAGGTAACACCGTAAAATAAAGTTATGAATAGTAAAATTTTCTTCATATTATTTTATAACCGTTATGGATCCTTTTCTAACTTTATTATCTTGTGTTGTAATAATATAGTAATAAACTGGATTTATATTTTTAAATTCGATTTCATTTGAAGGCCAATCATTTTGATAATTGGTCGTTTGCAAAATTACATTCCCATTACCGCTAATGATCATTACTTCTGCATTGCTACCGTTAACATATTCGTTTGGTAAAATCCAGGTATCGTTTACAAAGTCACCATTCGGACTAATTAAATTGGGAATATTTGGAACATCCGCAAAAGGATTGGAATCGTTAATAATAAAAGAAAGCTCTTTACTTAAGTTACAAGTTCCTTCTTCAGTTACTATTACTTTATACTTTCCTTTTACCTCAACCAAGTAATTGTTTAAATTAACTCCTTCAATTAGAGTCTCATTAAGGTACCATTTGTATGTAGGATTATTTGCATCTGTCGCAACAACTACATTAAAAGATTCGCCAGAAACAATCTGTTTTATTGCAGGACTCAAAGGTACATTAAGACTAGCAGTCATTTGATACTCTTGCAAGACGATAGAGCCATTCGCTTGACATCCACCATAATCTACTTTAACAGAATATTTTCCAGCTGAAGTTGCTGAAAAAGTTTTATTTGTTGCGCCACTTATCGCGACATCATCTTTTAACCATTGGTAACTTTTACCTGCTGTAGTGCTTAAAATTGTAGCTCCTAAAGTTGAACAGAAAGGATTGCCCAAGCTTGAAACCACGGTAGCAGCAGCAGTGGTATTAGCCTCTGTAACGGTCACGTAATTAGAATAAGAATCTGACGTACAAGTACCGTAATTAGTTTCTACATAATATACTCCTGGTGTGCTTACCGTGTAAGACCCTGATGTTGCAGTGGCAAGCAAAGTGGGAGGTAGCGATAATGAAGGTGTACTATTGTCTCGGTACCAGTTGTAGCTTAAAAAAGAGTATTGCAAAGGAGAATTTGTTACTCCATTACCATTTGAATCAATAGATAAAACATAGCTACCTCCTGCGCAATAAGTCGCAGAGGGAATAGTATTATTTATGGTAAATTGTGAGTCGTGTGCTTTGTAATAAGCGGGGAAAATACTGGACTTTGAACTAGTAACAGCAGGCTCTGTTGCTCTAACTCTAATCTGATAATTTTCGCCAGACGCAGTAACTGGAAGACTCAATATTAACGAAACTGCATTATTAGTAATTTCACCTTTTTTAGACTGATATAGAGCAGTAGGTATAGCAAAGTCGCCCTCGGGGTCGGACAACTCTACTATAAACTGATTGTTCGGATCTAATGGAGTAGAAGTGGAGAAATTAAATCTCACTTCAAATGAATTAAAGGCCGAGTTGGCACAAGCTTGACTAAAATCGAAATTAGGTTTTCCAATTTTTAGTGTTTGCGCGATTACTTTATTTGCTAATGGGGTTACCAAAAACAAAATAAAAAGAATTTTTTTTAACATTTGGGGGCTATCATTCTTTTATAAGATACTTTGGGCAAAAGTGATAAGGAATTAGCGACGAATCACTAATTCCTTACCTATTATTTATGTTTTTACTGAAATTAAAACTTGCCAGAAGCAGCAGTAATTTTTCCTAATTTGATTCTAAAATCTGGTCTCTTAGGATTCATGATATCAATAAAAGTTTCATTGTTATCTGTTTGTGAGTAGACGTTAAAAAAGATACTGTTACCGTACCAGTTTTCTAAATCTTCATTGTTTGAATTGTATTCTGTAAAGATATTTCCTTTACACATATTGAAATACATTTCTTCAATTTTGATTTTCTTTAAATTTTTATCGTTGATCTCAATTTGGCTGTTTAAAATAACGGCCGGATTAAATCCTGAAACTACACTTCTTTTGATTTCAAGAGCAGCGTCACTACCGATGTAAATGGCTTCTTTTACCAATCCTGACTGGATATCAGCACTAATGTTTTGACTGTCATTTAACATCGTAATGTTTGAAGCCGTAACTAAAGTTCGTTTTTTACTAAAATCTGTTTCTTCTTTTTTATCATATGAAATTACTTCCATACAACGAGATCCATCTTTGTTGCTCGTTACATAAGAAGAACGTACAGCAAGCGAATTAAATATTTTACATTGTGTTCCTTGAGTAAATTTAAAATCGTCATTCACCGAGTGATATGACACAAATTTAGAAAGACTTAATTCTCCACCTATAATTGCAAATGAATCTCCACCTGAATTACTTACCATTACATTCTCTAGAACAGTTTTATTTCCTACTCCAGCCAATGTAAGCGCATTCATAGCAGTAGAACCTCTTACTTTTTTACCAGCAAATTCTACACGAACATATCTTAAAATACCTGAATTACTTTCCACATTTTGACCGCCATAAATAGTTAAGGCCGGATTTAAATCGTAAGTAATAGAAGAAATCCCTCCAAATTTATTGATCGGTGCATCTCCTAAAATCACGATTCCACCCCAGTCTCCCGCTTTTTTTAAACCTTTACTAGAAGTAAAAACGATAGGGTCAGTTTCTAATCCGTCAGCAATAATACTGGCACCTTTAGAAATAACTAATGTTCCTTTAGTATCCGCATCACCTATAATAACAGTACCTGGTTCAATAGTAAGTACTGCATTATTTGTTACATATACTTGCCCTTGCAAAACGTAGATGTTTCTTTTTAATAACTTAGTATTTACCGAAATATTTCCAGCTAGTATTTGATTTGCTTCTCCATACTCAATTTTATTAGGTTTGAATTCAGTCCAATTGTTTAACCAATTGTTGTATCCAATAATTCCTTTTTCTTGTTGTGCATTTGCTGTGCAAACCATAACAAGTGTAATCCAGATAACATGTAATGATTTTTTCATGATATTGTAGGTATTTATGTTAATACTAAGAACATACGCATTTGAAGTCTTATTAGTTTTAAATAGAATAAAAAACTAGTAATTTACTTTCAAATAAAATGTTCTCACTATTATTTATGAAAGTAAAACTTAAAAGAGTTACTAATTGTATTCATTGAAAAGGTGTAATGACTTAATGGTATTTTCGTAAAATAAAATTGCTGCTACCAAATTATCTTTATCAGAATAGGGCATCATTTTACGTTGAAAATCTACGGTTACATTTAAGTACGAGTCTGTAGATGCTACTTGGCTGTCCTGAACTTTTTTATTTTCGTTATCCATAGGGATACCTAAATCTGCCATAGTTACACCTGGCTTGGTCGCCAATGCAATGTACGGTAGGGTTTTAGTTAAAACTTTAATACGTTCAATATACAGTTCAAGTAATTCTCCTTTTTGCATTCCTTTCAATTCATCTTGAGAATGGTATTTACGGATAATTGCAGTTGTACTAATTATACTTTGAGGTGCATTTTTATTTTGAGATGACATCACCTCGGTAGCTAATAATAAGAATAAGCTTAAAAAAATAATTTTCCCTTTCATAAATTCGATTTTAAATATTCATTAATAAAAACAAAAATATATAAATTAAGTTAATTTGCAACTTTATTGTGATAATATTTTAACAGAAGCAACTACTAATAGTGTTAATAAACAGCGTTCTGACGGCTAAAAGTGTCTTTAATCGAGCTTGGAAGGCTATTTGTTAAATTTTAACTACATAGGTAAATTCTTAAAATTTAACATCTTTTTAGCACTAATAACAGCATTAATTTAACAAAGAATATTTTCAATTGCTGCTGTCCTTCAAAAGAATATTAACAAAATACTGTTAATAAAGTTTTTGTGAAAAAATGCCTTAAGAAATGCTTTTCGAGGCTCCTGAAACGTCGATTTTTATAAAAATTAGCTATCGAAAGTTTAAGTCCCTTAAATTATTGCATAAATCATTTTCTGTTATCTTTGCTGCATGCTATTTTCAGATATATTAGGTCAAGATCACATTAAAACGCATTTAACCAAGAGCGCATCTATGGGGCGCATTCCGCATGCGCAACTTTTTATTGGCCCAGAAGGCAGCGGAACTTTGGCCATTGCGCTAGCTTATGCGCAGTATATCTTGTGTGGCAATAGCGACGGCGAAAATTCAAATGGAAATGCAGCTTGTAATTTAAAATTCGATTCGGTTTCACATCCCGATTTGCATTTTATTTACCCAACGGTAACCACCGAAGACGTAAAAACGAAACCTAAAAGTTTAGATTTTATTCAGGATTGGCGCAAATTTATTTTAGAAAATCCATACGGCGGTTTATTTGATTGGTATAACCTGTTGGGCGTACAAAACAAACAAGGAGAAATTCGCGTAGAAGATGCCCAAGAAGTACTAAAATCTTTCGCCTTAAAATCGTATGAGGGTGGTTTTAAGGTTATGATTATTTGGATGGCGGACAAAATGAATACTGCAGCAGCCAATAAACTATTGAAGTTATTAGAAGAGCCTCATGATAAAACCTTATTTATATTAATCTCCGAAAACGAAGAAGACATTATTCAAACCATTCGATCCAGATGTCAAGTACTTCATTTTAATGGCTTAAGTGAAGCAGTAGTTGCTGAAGCCTTAATTGAAAAGCATAAAATAGAAAGTAATTTGGCTCTTAAAATTGCGCATCAAGCACAAGGAAATTATAATAAAGCCGTGTCTTTATTGAACCAAGATGCTACTGAGGATCCATTTGAACAATGGTTTGTCGTTTGGGTTCGTGCTGCTTTTAAAGCAAAAGGAAATGCAGCCGCGATTCAAGATTTAATTGAATGGAGTGAAAAAATTGCTGGTCTTGGTCGTGAAAGTCAGAAAAAATTTATCGGCTTTTGTATCGAAATGTTCCGTCAAGCTTTATTGTTAAATTACCAAACGCCAAAATTGGTTTATATGCAACCTAAAGTAGCGAAATTTAAACTCGAAAACTTTGCTCCTTTTGTAAACGGTAACAATATAACCTCCATTTTTGAGGAACTATCCACTGCCATGTATCACATTGAGCGCAATGGAAATGCTAAAATTATACTAACCGATTTATCCATAAAACTAACCCGTTTAATTCATAAAAAATAACCTAATGAATAATGTAGCTTCAATTTTAATCTTAGCTTTTTTAACAATAACCTTTTTACAATCGGGTTATGATAAACTTTTTTATTGGAAAGACAATGTCTCTTGGCTTAAAGAGCACTTTGCTAAAACCCAACTTAAAAACCAAGTTCCACTAGCGCTCTTGCATATTTTGATTCTTGAATTAATTTCGAGTATCTTATGCATTGTCGGAGCCATTCAACTGCTTATGAATGATGGTCGCGAATACGGTTTTTATGGAGCAGTTTTTTCGTGTATTACATTACTAATGTTGCTTTTCGGTCAACGATTGGCCAAAGATTATGATGGAGCAAGAACCATCGCTATTTATTTTATTCCAGCTGTAATGGCTGTTTACTGGTTGAATTAAATTTCAACACTATTACATTAAAACATGCAAATGAGTCCAAAACATCCTTCAGAATCATTAACAATATTAACAGACTTGGTATTGCCAAGCGAAACAAACCCTTTAAACAACCTTTTTGGTGGTGAACTTTTGGCCCGAATGGATCGTGCCGCAAGTATTGCTGCTCGAAGACACTCTCGTCGTATTGTTGTAACTGCTTCCGTGAATCACGTAGCCTTTAACAAAGCAATTCCACTAGGTGCGGTGGTAACAATTGAAGCCAAAGTTTCTCGTGCTTTTAAAAGTTCCATGGAAATTTACATCGATGTTTGGGTAGAAGACCGCGAATCGCGTAACCGTACCAAAGCCAACGAAGCCATATATACCTTTGTAGCCGTTGATGATAGCGGCGTTCCTGTTGAAGTGCCACCAGTTGTTCCAGAAACTGACTTAGAAAAGAGCAGGTTTGAAGCTGCCCTGCGACGCAAACAACTGAGTTTATTGCTCGCTGGAAAAATAAAACCTGCGGATGCAACCGAATTAAGAGCCTTATTTTTGCCATAAAAATAAAGCCATTGTTTGTTCGAAAAAAAGAATTATTTTTACGAAAACTAGAACGCGAAAACAATCAAAATCAGACTTTTATTGGTACTGATTTGTATACTACAGAACAGATTTATAATTATTTAGATGAAAGAAAAAGAAAAAGTGAGTTCGGAGAAAGATGCTAAATTAAAAGCGTTACAGTTAACGCTTGATAAATTAGATAAAACATACGGAAAAGGAACCGTGATGAAAATGGGCGACAAGGCCATTGTTGAAGTGGAAACTATTTCTTCTGGTTCTCTTGGAATCGATTTGGCTTTAGGAGTAAATGGATATCCAAGAGGTAGAATTATCGAAATATACGGACCTGAATCTTCTGGTAAAACAACCTTGACACTACATGCAATTGCGGAAGCTCAAAAAGCAGGAGGAATTGCTGCATTTATTGATGCGGAACATGCATTTGATAGAAATTACGCCGAAAAATTAGGAGTGGATATTGAAAACTTGATTATCTCTCAACCTGATAATGGAGAACAAGCCTTGGAAATTGCTGAAAATTTAATTCGCTCGGGAGCGATTGACATTGTCGTAATTGACTCCGTAGCTGCCTTAACTCCAAAAAGTGAAATTGAAGGCGAAATGGGAGATTCTAAAATGGGTCTTCATGCACGTTTGATGTCACAAGCTCTGCGTAAATTAACAGGAACCATTAGCAAAACAAATTGTACAGTATTCTTTATCAACCAATTGAGAGAGAAAATTGGTGTTATGTTCGGAAATCCTGAAACGACAACGGGTGGAAATGCACTAAAATTCTACGCTTCGATTCGTTTGGACATTCGTCGTTCGTCTCAAATTAAAGATGGGGACAACGTAATTGGAAACAGAACTAAAGTAAAAGTCGTTAAAAACAAAGTAGCTCCACCATTTAAAATTGCCGAATTCGACATTATGTACGGAGAAGGAGTTTCGAAAACAGGTGAAATTTTAGATTTAGCCGTTGAGTTCGAAATCGTTAAAAAAGCAGGTTCTTGGTTCAGTTATGGCGAAACTAAATTGGGACAAGGCCGTGATGCTGTAAAGTCTTTAATTAAAGACAATCCTGAAATGGCCGATGAATTAGAAGTAAAAATTAAAGCACATATCAAAGAATTAGCGAACGCATAATTTTTTAAAATTGAAAAGCCCGAAAAAATTTTCGGGCTTTTTTTATTTTTCACGCAACCTTTTTTATAAAAGCTACTCTTACAAAAGTAACGTCATTTGCTTGTCTAACTAATCTTTTGTAAAATGCTACTAACCAAACCTTTTTTCAGCAGAAAAACCAGAGTGAAAATTCGTCGTGTATTTACTTTTATATCCGAAAAAATTATTCATCGATAACATTTTGATTGTGAACTAATTCAACTTCTCTTTTCCTTTTTTTTCGCAACTGAAATTTTAATAATTGCTGGTAAATTAGCTGGCGGCATTCATCCCGCAAAGCTTTGCGATCTTCTGCAGTTTTCCCTTGCGTAGCAATTTCGGCATGAATTTTTACTCTCATTTTTCCAGGACTCCCACTAAAAAAGGTATACGAAAATCGTTTTTTATTGTCTGCATACGTAATGGGTACAATAGGAATTTGATGTTCAATCGCTAATCTAAAAGCGCCATCTTTAAATTCGTCCAATACAATCGATTCGTCGTCTGGTACTCCACCTTCCGGAAAAATGCAAATGCTAAGTCCTTGTTTTAAGCGACTTTGAGCGCGAGCAAAAACGTCCATCTTACTTTTCGAAGACGTTCTATCAACCAAAATACAGGTCCGTTTATAAAAAAATCCAAAAAGCGGAATCTTCACCAACTCTTTCTTACCTACAAAAACAAATGGATTTTTAACCACAGCCAATGTCAACATAATATCGGTCATTGAGGTATGATTGGCAATGATCATATAACTTTTACCTTTTTGCAACCGTTGTTCTCGCTCCACTTTATAGTAAAACCCCATTCCGAATAAAATAAATTTAGCCCAAATTCGAGCCATTTTAAAAAAATAAGGATAGCCACTTTCTTTTAAAATGGAAAGAACTAAAAATGGAAACATAATTAGAATTGGAATCGCCATTAAGACGTAAAACCAAATGCGATACAGAATCCAAAAAGGCTTTTTGAGAAATTTCATTTATGGGGAATATAGTTTTTAATGTTGAAATACGTTCTGACTTCTTGTTCTAAAGTTACTTACAAAAAAAATCTGTAAGCCTAGATCAATTTTACAAGGCTCAAATGTAATAAAAGAGCGGTGGTATTTAGTAAATTAATTCAGTTTCCAAAAACTTTTACGAAATTTGAAAAAAACTTTGCGAACTTCGCAGATCAGAAAAAATTATAATGGCAAAAATACTTACGGGCGTACAAAGTACGGGAACGCCACATTTAGGCAACTTATTGGGAGCAATTATTCCGGCAATCGAATTATCGAACAATCCAGGCAATACTTCTTTTTTGTTTATCGCTGATTTACATTCCATTACACAAATAAAAGACGGCAAAACGCTGCGTAAAAATACCTTTAGCGTAGCCGCAACTTGGCTGGCTTTTGGTTTGGATATTGCCCGAGTAACTTTCTACAGACAATCAGATGTTCCTCAAACGGCCGAATTAACGTGGTATTTAAGCTGTTTTTTTCCGTTTCAACGCTTAACGCTTGCTCATTCCTTCAAAGATAAAGCAGATCGCTTAGACGACGTTAATGCAGGTTTGTTTTCATATCCGATGTTAATGGCTGCTGATATCTTGTTGTACGACGCGGAATTAGTACCCGTTGGAAAAGACCAATTGCAACATTTAGAAATTACACGCGATGTAGCTTCTCGTTTCAACCATCAAATGGGAGAAACTTTTGTCATTCCTGAAGCAAAAATTCAGGAAGACAGCATGTTGATTCCCGGAACCAACGGCGGAAAAATGAGTAAATCGGCCAATAATTTCATCAATATATTTGTGGATGACAAGACGTTGCGCAAACAAGTAATGGGAATTGAAACCGACAGTACCCCTTTGGAAGATCCTAAAAACCCGGATACTTGTAATGCTTTTGCTATTTATTCGTTACTAGCCACAGCATCGCAAATTGCCGAAATGCGAGCGAATTATTTGGGTGGAAATTACGGTTACGGTCACGCCAAACAAGCTTTGTTTGAATTGATATGCGAGAAGTTTAAAACTGAAAGAGAAAAATACACCTACTACATGAACAACCTTGATGAAGTTGATGCTTTGTTAAAAAAAGGCGCTGAAAAAGCCGCGTTTGTAGCTAATGGTGTTTTGCACCGCGTGCGTGTTAAATTAGGATTTGAAACCAACTAAAAATAATTACATAGTATAAAATTTTCCCTTTTTGAGCCTTGACTTTAAAAGGGATTTTTTTTACAGTTCCGCAATTCAAAAAATGAATAACATACAATCTTAAATTGCTTCAAATAATTTTCCTGGCAGCGGTCGAATGACACCTTTGAGTTCCATATTGACTAAAATACCCGCTATTTTATAAACAGGCAACTCGCATTGTAACGCAATGACATCTAACAATTCTTTGCCTTTTTGAAGTAAGTAATCATAAATTCTTTGTTCTTCGGGTTCTAATTCTACAAACAACTGTTTTTGAATAGGTTTGCTCTTTTCTTGAATATCCCAATTGAGCATGTACACCAAATCGGCTGCCGAAGTTAAGACATTGGCTTTTTGAGTTTTAATTAAATTGTTACATCCCAAACTGAATTTATCTGTGACACGCCCTGGAACGGCAAACACATCTCGGTTGTAATCGTTGGCTAAATTGGCTGTTATGAGCGAACCTCCTTTTTCGGCCGATTCTATAACTACTGTTGCTTCTGAGATTCCAGCTACGATTCGGTTGCGGCGCACAAAATTTTCTTTATCGGGATTCGATGAACTCCAAAATTCAGTCAAAAATCCACCATTTTCCTCCATCTTAGCTACATACCTTTTGTGCACTTTCGGATAAACCTGATTGAGACCGTGTGCTAAAACCCCAATAGTTTGCAAACCGAACTCCATCGCTAGTTGGTGTGCGACGATGTCAACTCCATAGGCAAATCCACTTACGATTATCGGATTCAATGGTGCCAAATCTTCGATTAATTTTTTACAAAAATCGGTACCATAACTTGTAATTTGTCTGGTACCAACAATACTTATTATTTTACGATTGCTAAAGTCCAAATTGCCCGATGCAAAAAGTAAAACAGGAGCATCAATGCAATGTTTCAGTCGTTCGGGATAGCTGTCTTCTTTTAAAAAAGAAACTGCAATATTATTTTTACGAATATAATCAAGCTCTTTTTGAGCCTTTTCAAAAACAGAAGTCACTTTTAAATTGTTTACTAAAAAAGAACCTACGCCATCAATAGCAGCAAGATGGTTTCTTTTCGTTTCGAAAACAGCTTTAGCAGTACCACAATGCTGCAACAATTTTTTAGCCATTATGTCGCCTATACCATCTACACGAAGTAAAGCCAACGTATAATACAATTCTTCTTCTGTCATAAAAATCAGTTTACTTTATGCCTTATTATTTACTTAAAAATTCCGTCAAACTAAATCAAAATTAAATCTTCTAACAAATAAATTGGCAATTATTTACGTAAATTCTTATAAAAATATTAATTATGCTCTTGTTTATCTTTACTTTTCAACAACTTGTAAATATTCAACTTATTGAGCTTGAATTGTCTATAAAATTAACCGAATTGTTAATAAAAATTGTGAATAAAATTTTGATAACTATTCTTCTTGCCTAACTTTGTTACTATGAAAATTGAACAATACATCTCTCAGTTATTATATCGTTATCAGTGCGTAACGGTTCCTGGATTCGGCGCTTTTTTAACCGAAATTCAATCGGCACAGCTTAATGAAAGCTCGAATTCGTTTTTTCCTCCAAAAAAGACGATCTCGTTTAACGGTTACTTAAAAAATAACGATGGATTGTTAGCCAATCACATTGCTCAGGCAGAAAAAACTTCTTATGATTACGCCGTAAGCGCTATTGGTCATGAGGTCTTGTCTTGGAAGAAAGAATTGGAACAAAATGGAACTTTATTTATAAAAAATATCGGTGAATTGCGTTTGAATGCAGATCACAATATCATTTTTACACCAAGCGATCAACACAATTATTTGACCAGTTCTTTTGGTTTGAGTCCGTTTGTTTCCCCTTTGGTGCAAAGAGAGGTCTTTGAACAAAGAATAGCTACTTTAGAACCAACGATTACAGAAACTGAAGTTATTGAATATTTTTCTGAAGAAACTAGCAGATCTGGCTCTTTCTTAAAATACGCTGCCATTTTTGTTTTAGGTCTTGCCGTTGCTGGAGGTATTGGTTACCCAATGTATCAAAACCAAATTGCATCACAAACTATTGTGGTTGAGAACGCGGTTCAAAAACAAGTTCAAAATAAGATTCAAGAAGCAACTTTCTTTATTAAAAATCCAATGCCAGCAGTTACTTTAACTGTGGCAGAAAAAGAAGAAAGCAAGTCGTATCATATTGTTGCAGGTGCTTTTAGAAGTGAAAAAGGTGCTCAAAAATTATACACCATTTTGATTAAAAATGGTTTTGAAAATGCCAAATGCATCGAAATGAACAAGTACGGATTGTATCCCGTTTTGTACGCAAGTTACGCGACAATGCAGGAAGCAGAACGTGCACAACGTGAAATTCATAAAGCAGAAAATCCTGAGGCTTGGATTTTAATTGAAAATCTATAATAACATTTAATAAGTAAAATTATGTGTGCAAAATTAAATGCTTTTATTGTTGCTTGCTTTTTAGTTATTTCGATTCCTTCTTTTGCTCAAAAGGTTGATGCTGCTAATCCCGAAAATACCGCGATTGATCAAAAAAGAGAGCAAGCAAAAAAAATGGAATCGTACCAGAATAAATTTAAAGCAGAAAAGTCTGGTTTTGCAAAGCGAGAAAAGGAAATTAAAAAGCACGAAAAAAGTTTAAAAAGTGCACAAAAAAGTATCGACAAAACGTACAAAAAGATTGAAAAAGAGCAAAAAAAGAATGAGAAATTACTTTTAAGAATTAGTACCAATTTTGATCTTGAAAAAATTCAAAAACTTAAAATAAGCTCTAAGAAATCGGAACTTGAAATTGAAAAATTAAAGTTGAAAGTACTCGAACAACAGAATGATTTAGAGAAAATTGCTAAACGTTTTTAATACAAAATCCGATTCGAAAGAATCGGATTTTTTTATGTATTCATACTGGCTTTAAACATTTTGAGTTCAAACCAACTGAATTGATCTCCGTGTTTTTCTTTCAATCCACCCAACGATTCTTCTTGATAAAATTTAAAAGCTTCTCCTATTTCTAGAATCTTAGCTGCTGGCAAAATTTCGGAAATTTGAATTGATTTGGATTGAATTAGTTTGACTATATGTAATTCTATTGTTTCTATCGTTAGTTTTCTTACTTCGGCGATTGCTTCAATTGAAATTTTCTCTTTCCACAAATCGAACGTTTCTTCCACCGTGGATTTTTTAACTGTTTTTTCTTTAGCTTTAGCAGAAGTATAACGAATTACTGGCTCATCTTCTTGCAATAAATCGGCATTTTCAATTTTGAATTTCTCTCGAATTGCAGTTGTTTTTCTAGCTAAATAGCTTTTAATTTCAGGAGAAGTCAAGTTCTCTTTCGAAATAGTTTCACCCGCAACAACAATCTCAATGAGCAATTTGGCTTTCATCAAACGCAAGATAGCTTTGGTTTGCACCTCTTCTAGAAAAGCCAATTCATCATAAAAAGCTTTGACTTTTTTCTTTCTTTGAATTTCTTCAATTTTATACAACAGCTCATATACTAAATTATCTAAGGCATCAAAGAAATAAGCATAGGCTGCAGTCATTCTTTCAGCCACGTAAATTAAATCTACAGTCTCCTGGCTGAACACCCGATTCAACTGCACTATGAATTTTCGAGCAGGTTCTACCAGCCCTTCCATGACTAGGAATTGCTTTTTCGCCCAATCTTCATGCTTGCCTTTTTCAGAAGTTTCAGACTTTTCTTGATAGCTGTATAAATGATTCCTCCATTCTTGCGTCAAATTTGCCCAATCAAAACTGACTGCCAAATAGTTATGAATAAAATTCTTAGTTTCAAAATGCAACGAATGTTCTAAAACTGCAGTTGATGCTTTATGTTCGGCGTAAGCCATGACATCTAGATCATTTGAAATTCCATTCATTCGCAACGGAGAGAGCAAAATAAGCCCTTCTAAAGAACGTAAACGTGAAAAAGCAACATATGCTTGTCCCGGTAAAAAAACTTGCGATACATCAAGCGCAGCTTTGTCGAAAGTTAAGCCTTGACTTTTGTGCACCGTAATTGCCCACGCCAATTTAATTGGATAATGCACATACGTTCCTAAGACTTCCTCTTCTACTTCCTTCGTTAACGCATTGACCGTGTACCTAATATTCTGCCACTCGTATCTTTCGACCTCAATGGTTTTATTTTCTTCTGGAAAATGAACCATAATTTCGGCACTCGAAAGCGACTTTACAATTCCCATTTTTCCATTAAAATAATTCTTCTCAAACGACGTATCGTTTTTTACAAACATTACCTGAGCACCTACTTTTAGCTGCAATGTACCTTCGACTGGATATATTTTCTCCGGAAATTCGTCTACAATACTTGCAAAATAAGCTGCTGCCTTTCCTTTTAAGTCGGTTAATGATTTTTTATTGGTCTCATCTGCCTTGGCATTGTGCGTGGTAAGCGTAATGTATCCTTCGTTTTTCTTTAAATCAAAATCAGGTTGCACATACTTGTTGAGCACTGCAATATCAGTAGCTGTAATTTCATTATTTCGAAGATTATTTAAAATCGAAATAAAATGATCGTCCGTTTGTCTAAAAATCTTATCCAATTCTATGTATAAAGGCGGATATTGTTGCACAACATGCGAATGAAAAAAGAATTTTCCTCTGTAATAATTTCTCAGCGTACGCCATTCTTCGTCCCTAATTACGGGTGGCAATTGTAGTAAATCGCCAATAAATAACACTTGAACTCCGCCAAAAGGTCGTGCATTTTTTCGAACGGTTTGTAGCATAAAATCCATAGCGTCTAACAAATCAGCACGCAACATACTCACTTCGTCTATGACAAGTAGTTCCATGTTTCGAATTACTGCACGTTTTACGTTATTCATTTTAAAATGACGTCGTAAAGTTTCCTTACTTTCAAATTTTACGTTTTCGGTAAAAAGAGATTCTGCTTGCGCCGTTGGAATAAAGCCAGAGAAAGGCAGCTGAAACATCGAGTGAATAGTTACTCCGCCAGCATTTAAGGCCGCAATTCCTGTTGGAGCCACCACTACTGTGTTCTTGTGCGTTGTGGCTATAATTTCCCGCAGCAGCGTCGTTTTACCGGTTCCTGCTTTTCCAGTAAGAAATATGGAGCGCTGTGTTTGATTGATAAACTGCAACGTATAAGAAGCTGCTTGAGAGAGATCTTGCATTTGGCGTGTAAATTAAAAACCGAAAGTTACTAAATAAAGCATCATTTAAAAATAGCTTCAATCGACTGCTGGGCTAAATCTAAATAAAAAAAGCCTAAATCGTTTACAGATTTAGGCTTTTTAGCTTACAGTTATTTGAACTTATTATTTTTTTGTAGCAGTAGAATCTTTTGCTTTATCGTCCGCTTTCGATTCTAATTTTTCACCCGCTTTATAATTCTCATTCAATTGCTTAATAATTTCTTTTGTAATGTCGTATTTGTCTTCTGCATATAAAACAGTCGCTGCATCACCAGTTCCATAAATATAAGAATATCCATTTTTTTTACCGTAACCTTTAATGAATTTTTTTACACCACTTACTAATGAATCCATTTCGGCACCACTTTCTTGTTGCAACTGTTGCGCCAATTGTTGTTGCGCGTATCCTAATTGTTGTTCTCTTTTTTGAAGTTCAGTTCCTCTTTTCTGAGCCCACTCTTGACCGTTTGCTTGTGCTTGACTTTGAAAACTTGCAGCATCTTGTTTGAATCGATTTATTTCTGCTTGTAATTGTCTTCCTTTTTCTTCTGCTTGAGTTTTGTATTTTGATTCCAAATCTTTGGCTTCTGTATATTCTTTCATTAAAAGCGAAGTGTCTACGTAAGCTGTTTTTACTTCCTTAACTTCTGCTGGTTTGTTACACGCTATAACTGAAATCGAAAGTGCGATAATTACTAATGCTTTTTTCATTTTGATAATTTCTTGTTTTTATAGTATTGATGACAAAAATATAAAAAAATAGATAGCCTCAACATAAAGTTTGAAAAATGCTACTATTTTTATGTTATTAGTTTTTGCTATTGAAATTCGTAATCTGATCATTAATATTTATTAATATTGACGCGTTCCTGTTCGTTTTAAGCTATTTTCAGAAAAGGTCAAGGTGTTTTGTAATAACAGCCGTAAAAATAGCCTAAAATTAGCGTCAAAATCGATTCTATTGGTTTTTCAAGACATAAATGTGCGAAGAATACTCTCCACTTTCTTTTGCTTTCCAATTCGACTGCAATCCGACCTTTACGGCATTCCAATAATTCATTTTACCACTTTTATATTTTTCTGAAAGTAAGCTTACATAAAACGAATCAAATTTCATTGGCAACACTTTTTCTAATTTCATTTCAACTTTAGAAAAAAGTTTTGAAATGGCTGTTTTTGAAAAATGCCAAAAATGAATTGGCACATCGTATGCTGCCCAATATTCTTTGTAATGTTTTGCATCGTAGGATTTAAAATTTGGAACAGCAACAAGTAATGTTCCGTTTGGTTTTAACAACCGTTTCAATTCTTGAATTTGTAAATCTAAATCGGGCACATGTTCTAAAACATGCCACATAGTAATTACATCAAAAGAACTATTTTCTAAGCTTTTTATCTGTTCCACGAAAGTAATTCCTTTTCCAATAGCAATTTTCTTTGCTCTTGGGCTTGGCTCCACTCCTACCGTTTGCCAACCATTTTCTTTTGCAACTAATAAAAAATCACCCGTGCCCGCACCGATGTCTAAAAGCAATCCTTTTTGTGGTTGCTCCGTATTTATCAGACTCAATTTATTTTTTAGCGCAATACCCTTTACCAAATGATATGCTTTTTCAAAAAGAGATCGTTTGTTATCGGTGTGCGAAATGTAATCTTCACTTTCGTAATATTTACTCAAGACATTTTCGTTTGGTTGTGGCGAGGTAATCAGCATGTCTAAATTCGCATCGTAATGCAAATCGAACAGCTCTTGTGATACCGAGTGATCTTTTACCGTAAGGAACTTTTTTTTATCAGATAGATTCATTGATCTAAATTAGCATTTTGAGGTTAAGTACAATTAAATCCTAAAGGTGAAAATTCACATTTAGGGCTTTGTTTTTTTTGATGTTATATAGGTGTTGCTATTATTTTAAAAAATAGTTTCACGTGGAACAATTTTAATAATTATCAGTGTTTTTAATAATGACCGCGACCAGTTCAAATAGTAATAAAATTTTGAAAGAATTAATTTCACAGCTTCAAAAAAGCAGCAAATGAACGCTAAAGAACCAAACTTTTAAAACGGATAACTTCAGTTATCTTCCCATATAAATTAGCAACACTGAAATATCACTTGGTGAAACACCACTAATTCGCGAGGCCTGCGAAATAGTTACCGGACGTATCTTTTTTAGTTTTTGCTTTGCTTCAATGGACATGGATTTAATTTTATCGTAGTCAAAATTCTCAGGAATCTTTACTTCTTCAAGACGAGTTAACTTATCCGCATTATTTCTTTCCTTTTCAATATAACCCGAATACTTCACCTGAATTTCTGCTTGTTCTAAAATCTCCTGGTCCAAATTGTGAATTGTCACATATTCTTGAACCTTTTCGAATTTCAAAATATCTTCCAATTCGATTTGTGGACGCGAAAAAACTTTAAACATCTTATCTCCTTGTGAAATTAAAGCGGAACCTTTGGCCTCCAAAATAGGATTGGTTTCGGCAACCGAAATACTCGTTTCTCTGAAGAAAGAAACCATATTTTCAGATTGTTTTAATTTGTGTTCCATTCTTCTCAATCGCGCTTCCGAAGCCAAGCCAATTTCATAAGACATCGGCGTCAATCTAAAATCGGCATTGTCTTGACGAAGCAATGTTCTGTACTCTGCTCGTGAAGTAAACATTCGATACGGCTCTTCGGTTCCTTTGGTTATTAAATCATCAATTAAAACTCCGATATACGCTTCGTCTCGTTTTAATATAAAAGGAGCCTTTTCATTAATTTTCAAGTGTGCATTTATTCCTGCCATTAAACCTTGAGAAGCGGCTTCTTCATATCCCGTCGTTCCATTAATTTGCCCAGCAAAATACAAGCCTTCCACTAATTTAGTTTCCAAAGTATGTTTCAATTGCATCGGTGGAAAATAATCGTACTCGATCGCATATCCTGGTCTTAGAAATTTTACTTTCTCAAAACCAACCACGGAGCTCAAAGCTTTGAACTGAATGTCTTCTGGCAGCGAAGTCGAAAATCCATTTACATATACTTCGCAGGTCTTCCAACCTTCTGGTTCCACAAACAACTGGTGTCTTTCTTTATCCGCAAAACGATTTATCTTATCTTCAATCGACGGGCAATACCTTGGACCAATACTTTTGATACGACCGTTGAACATTGGCGAACGGTCAAAACCTTCTCTTAAAATATCATGAACATCTAAAGACGTATAGGTCATGTGACACGATCTTTGTTGCTCCAAAGGTTTGGTCAAATCAGAATAAGAGAATTTTTGCGGTACAGCATCTCCTTTTTCTTCATTCATTTTTGAGTAGTCTAAAGAACGACCATCTACTCGAGGCGGCGTTCCCGTTTTCATTCGACCCGATTCAAAACCAGCTTCAACCAAATCTTCGGTAATTCCGTATGCTGCACTTTCACCAGCACGTCCTCCACCAAATTGCTTTTCTCCAATATGAATCAACCCATTTAAGAAAGTACCATTGGTCAAGACCACCGATTTAGAACGAATCTCTAAACCCAACGACGTTCGAATTCCTTTTATTTTTCCACCTTCAATAATAAGACCTTTTACCATCTCTTGATAAAAATCTAAATTTGGCGTTGCTTCCAACATCAAGCGCCACTCTTCGGCAAATCGCATGCGATCACTTTGAACACGAGGCGACCACATTGCAGGACCTTTAGACTTGTTCAACATTTTAAATTGAATAGCTGTGCGGTCTGAAACAATTCCGGAATACCCACCAAGGGCGTCAATCTCTCTAACTATTTGTCCTTTCGCGATTCCACCCATTGCAGGATTACACGACATCTGCGCAATGTTCTGTAAGCTCATTGTTACCAATAAAGTTTTAGAACCTAAATTTGCCGCCGCCGCCGCAGCTTCCGATCCAGCGTGTCCTGCGCCAACTACAATTACATCATATTCTTCTAAAAACATATTGTTTTTCTCTATTATATAGAAGCGCTGTCGTAAAAACAGTCTTCAAATTAAATTAGTACTATCTTGTTCCACGTGGAACAGTATTTATTACAAAGTCAAGCTTTACAAATTGTTCCACGTGAAACAAAACTTTTTATAAAGCCAATCTTGAAATGATGTTCCACGTGGAACAGTAAAAGGGAAAGGGAATAATTAACTACAGTTCCACGTGGAACATTGCTATTTTCTCATCTTCTTTCTTTCGCATTGAAACAGCTTCTTCTTCTGATTTATCTTTGTAGCCGCAATAATGTAGAATTCCGTGTGCTAAAACTCGCAGTAATTCCTCTGCAAACGAAACATTAAAATCAGTTGCGTTATCTTGTACTCTTTCAACCGAAACAAATATATCTCCGTTCAACTCATTGCCTACCGAATAATCAAAACTGATAATATCCGTTAAGGTATCGTGGTTTAAATATTCAAGATTGATTTTGTGCAAGTACTCGTCATCGCAAAAAACATAACTAATCTCTCCTTCCTTCTTGTTTTCCGAAGCTATAATAGCTGAGATCCATTTTTCATAAACAGATTCATCGCTTAATGTAAAGTCGGTCTCGTAATTAAAATTGATCATTTTTTATTAAAATATTCTTGAACTTTTTGATTAAAATTCGACTGCAAAGGTAGTGATTGTCTGTTTAATATTTCTACGCTATTTAAATAATCTAAAAGTGAGGCAGGCAAAGCTTGAGCAGGATTTCTAAATTCAGATTTATTAGTGTTGGCATTTCTTTTTGAATCCTCTCCTTGTTGCTGTATCGCATTGTCCAATTTTAATAATTCTTGCTGAATATTTAATACTCTGTGCAAATTCTCATTCTTAAAACCTTTGTTTAATAACTGCTTCTCTAGCTGTTTCATTTGCTCCACCGCATTCTGCCCATTTGGATTAATTCCTTGCCTGGCCAACTCCTTCTGCAATGCTTCTCTCAATTCAACTTGCTGTTTGTAAATTTCCATAATTGCTTCTGCATTTCCTTCACCATCTTCTCCTTCTCCTTTTTGCTTTCCATCTTTAGACTTTCCGTTTTTCTCGCCTTCATTTCCAGCACCGTCCTTGCCTTCTTGTGTCCCTTGTTTGAGTTTTTCTCCAAGTCCTTTTTGTTTCTTAATAATATCTGGCAACTGCATACCGTCATCGTCTTGCCCAGGTTTTGGTTTTCCCTCTCCTGAACCTGACATTTGATTTTGCATGTTACTTAACAAATCACTTAAAAAATCCGCAAGTCTATTTGATGCAGAAACTGCATATTGCTGGTGCGAAACTCCCTTAGGAACTTGCACCTCGACTAAAGATTCTAAAGCGTTATCAATATTATATTGCACATTGCCTATTTCCTTTGTCACTTCTTCAGCAACTTTAGGATTCCGTAAAGACAAAGCGAACAAACTATCATCCACATGTCTGAACTGTTGTTTGAGGTTTTGCTGCACTTTTATATTTCTACTGTAAGCAGAAGAACCCAGTTTCATTCCTTTAAACTGTAACATGACCGATTCTTGAGATAAAGAAAAAGCCAATAGGTTATCGAGCACCTGACGCAACATTGCAATATCTTCTTGCATTTGTTCTTGTTCACCACCCGCCATGCTTTCTTCCATTTTACGGCCCATTTCCTTCATCTTCTTTGCAGCACTTTTCTGTTTTTGCTTTGCCGAAGCCGTATTTTTCTTTTCTAATTCAGCAGATGCTTTTTGTAAATCACTGTTTATTTCCTTTTCTTTCGCTACTTCTTTAGGCAAATCTAAAGGCGCCTTTAAAGAACCATTTTCCTTTTGAAGCGATTTTAATTCTTCTTGGATCTTCTCAAAGGCCTTATTAATTTCATTTTGCCTCTCAACAACATTCTCTTTGTCTTTGTTCGAAAGTTGTTCTTGCTTATTGGATAATTTACTCAATTGATCAGCCAACTGCTCTGCTTTTTTATTTACATAATAACGTTTAGTCAACTCTACCAATTGTTCCAAATTTCGGGATTGGTTTTTGCTCACTTGTTTGAACTTTTCTAACTTCTCAAACAAGTCTTGATTGTCTAACTTCTCATTTAAGTTTTTAAGCTCCTCCAATAATTTCTGATTTTTCTCAATGTCTTTATCGGCATTTTCCAATCGCTTTTGCAAATTTTCAATCCTTTCATCTTTTTTTGAATCCTTCATTTTATCCAAATTCTGATTCAACTTCTCCGCAAACTCTTGCATCATTTCGTCTTGCTTTTCCTGACGTTTAATAAACTCATTTACTTTCTGCTGCTCTTTAAAGTCAAGATTGTCTTTCTTTTTACCAAGTTTTTCAAGTTTATCCAATTCTGAGAATTGCTTATTTTGATTTTCTAATGATTTTGACAAACCGTTAATTGTATTATTCTGCTGTTCTAAATCCAAATGATGCATTTCATCTGCGGTCGATACACGATCAGAAAAAACAGCGGACTTAACACTTTTAAAATTATGCGGCGCATCATTGTCAAAAACCTCAAAATAATAATCATAACTAACACCACTTCGTACAGGTAAGTTACTCGGAAAAGAAAATACAAATTGATCATAAACAGCATTCTTTATTGCTAAGATTCCACGTTTCGCTGTCTGTGGTTTGCTTCTTTCGTAATAGACAATTTGTACTTTTGATACACCATAATCATCAGAAACCTGACCCAACAAATATCCTTTGTCCAGCTTTAAACTATCAGGTGCGGCGTTAATTTGTATGCTAGGAAACTGATCTTTTACTACCGTAAGCTGATAAGATAACTTTTCATAGTTTTTTATGGAGTTATTGGAAGTAACAATTTGATATTCTGTGTTTTGACTGATGTTTTTAGCTAAAACAAAGCTATTATCAGATTTAGCGAAAGGAAAAGAAGCTTTACCTATTTCTAAATCAATATTTTGAGTTGATTGCGTATTCATTTTCCAAGTCACACGGGTTCCTTCAGGAACAACGGCGTTCCCAGATCCTTTTACAATTTCAGATTTCCTGCCTAAGTACAAAGGGAAATTTAAAATCATATCAAAATTAGCAATGGTAGGAACTGTCACTACTTTTAGCACATACCCATTGGACGCAATTGAATTTGCCTCAAACGTAAAATCAACATTCTCCCTTGGCTTCTCTATCTTAAATTCAAACCGACCTGGTTTAAAACTTTCCATGAAATAGGACTCGGAACCAATTCGAATGCTCACATTTTCGGGAACAATGTTTCCTTTAGTCTCCATCACAATAAGAAAGTCTTTGTGTTGTTCTGTTTGCAAATTTTTATTTAAAACTACGAACTCAAAAGGAGCTGGCGGCAGAAACACAGCATTAAAATGTACTACTCGATTCAGACTTTGCGAAACCACACCACTGTTTCCTGAAATGTAAAAAGCAAAAAGAATCAAAAGCGGAATCAAAGCTAACGGTAAATATTTCTTATTCGTTTTAAAATTTACTGCATTACTAAACGGCACTAATTGTAATGAATTTGCCTTCTGCTCAATAGAAGCCAATAATAGTTCGGACTGATCTGCATTATTTTCAGCAGAAGACAACTGTAAAAAATTAATCAACTTGTCATTTACCTCACTAAAATGATTTCCTATTATTATACTAGCTTCCTTATAATCGATTCCTTTTTGTAGTTTCAATAACTTAAAAATTGGAAATACTATAAATCGTACCAGCAGCAAAATTTCAACTGCAATAAAAATCCAAAATAAAAAAGTACGAGCCACTGGTTGTAGCCATAAAAAATACTCGACGAACACAGTCAATATTAAGTACAGCAATCCTAAGCCGATAAACAAAAGTATGCCTCGAATTAATTCATTGGTATAATATTTCTTTATAAAGTCTTCTAATTTTTGGTAAATCGAATGTGTCGAATTCAAAATAATTTGTACTTAAATTTATAACCCATAAATGTAATAATTTTAATTCTATAAAAATTGATTGCAAAACGCACTAATTAGACAACAAGCCACTAATGATCTCGTACCAACCTTTCCCTCCTATTCTAATTAGAATTGTATCTTTGTAACAAAATTCTAAAAAATGTCTAAGCAAGTTCGTGTGCGTTTTGCACCTAGTCCAACAGGTCCTTTACATATTGGTGGTGTTCGTACTGCCCTATTCAATTATTTATTTGCCAAAAAAAATAATGGCGTATTCTACCTTAGAATCGAAGATACTGATCAAACCCGTTTTGTTCCTGGAGCTGAAGCTTATATTATGGAAGCGTTGGAATGGTTGGGAATTGCTCCTGATGAAACAGTTGGTAAAAACGAAAAATTTGGTCCGTATAGACAAAGTGATCGCAAGGCAATTTATCAAAATTACGCCGACGATTTGATTCAAAATGGTTGGGCCTATTATGCTTTTGATACTTCAGACGCTTTGGATGCGCACCGAAAACAACATGAAGCTGATGGTAAAACATTTATTTACAACCATCACAATCGTGAAAAATTAGATACTTCTTTAGTTGGTAGTAAAGAAGAAACTGCCGAAAGAATTGCCAATGGTGAACATTACGTTATTCGTTTTAAAACTCCAGTTAATGAAACGTTAGTGCTGCAAGATATTATTCGTGGAGAAGTAAGATTTGATACCAATCTTTTAGACGATAAAGTATTGTTTAAAAGCGACGGAATGCCAACGTATCATTTGGCAAATATTGTTGATGATCATTTAATGGAAACTTCGCACGTAATTCGCGGTGAAGAATGGTTGCCATCTATGCCCTTACACGTTCTGTTATACAGAGCATTTGGTTGGGAAGCTCCAGAATTTGCACATTTACCTTTAATATTAAAACCTGTCGGAAACGGAAAACTTTCAAAAAGAGACGGTGACAAACTAGGATTTCCTGTGTTTCCTTTAGAATGGAAAACCGAAGAAGGAGTATCATCAGGATACAGAGAAAAAGGATTTTTTCCGGAAGCAGTTATAAACTTCTTGGCCTTATTGGGTTGGAACGATGGAACAGATAAAGAATTATTTTCTTTAGAAGAACTAGTAGCCGCCTTCGACTTAAACAGAGTACATAAATCTGGAGCCAAATTTGATCCAGAAAAAAACAAATGGTTCAACCATCAACATTTGATGATGCAAAATGATACTGATTTAGCAGAAAATTTTGCTGGTATTTTAGAAACAAAAGAGTACGCAAAATCGTATTCGTTTATAGAATTAACTCGCATCGTTTCTTTAATTAAAGAACGCGCTCATTTCGTCTCTGAATTTTGGGAGCTAAGCGACTTCTTTTTCCTTGCTCCAACTTCATACGATGAAAAAGCAACTAAAAATTGGAAAGAAGAAACTCCAAAATTAATGCACGATTTAATTTCTGTCTTGCATACAATCGAAGATTTTAGCAGTCAAAATATCGAAACAATAGTAAAAGAATGGATGATTACTAACGAAATTGGAATGGGGAAAGTGATGCAACCATTTCGTTTAAGTTTAGTCGGAGCTTTAAAAGGTCCTCACCTATTTGACATTGTTGAAATAATTGGAAAAGAAGAAACTACCTCAAGAATTAAGAAAGCAATAGCAAGTTTATAACCTCCGTTAAAAAAAAATACAAAAGCCAAGAAATCTTTACATTAAGAAATCTTGGCTTTTTTTATAAAATGAATTTAATACGTAAAGAAGAAAGAATTTTCGTAATTTGACCTTTTCTAAAACCTAATTAAAAACAATTATGATTCCATTAATTATTATAGCATTTATTGCTTTCTTTATCTTGATGTCTTCGTTTTTTACAGTGAAGCAACAAACCAGTATTATTGTCGAACGTTTCGGAAAATTTCATAGCACCAGACAATCAGGATTGCATTTAAAAATTCCGATGATTGATAGAATTGCAGGACGCGTTAATTTAAAAATTCAACAATTGGATGTTGTCATTGAAACTAAAACAAAGGATAACGTGTTTGTTAAACTAAAAGTTTCAGTTCAATTTATGGTGGTAAAAGATACCGTTTATGACGCATTTTACAAATTAGAGTATCCACACGACCAAATTACGTCTTATGTATTTGATGTTGTGCGTGCAGAAGTGCCAAAATTAAAATTAGATGATGTTTTTGAGAGAAAAGATGATATTGCAGTTGCAGTAAAGAGAGAATTGAACGAAGCAATGACTACGTATGGTTACAACATCATTAATACCTTGGTAACGGATATTGATCCAGACATTCAAGTTAAAAATGCGATGAATAGAATTAATGCGGCTGATAGAGAAAAAACGGTAGCTGAATTTGAAGCAGAAGCATCGAGAATTAGAATCGTTGCAAAGGCTAAAGCAGAAGCAGAAAGCAAACGTTTACAAGGACAAGGTATTGCAGATCAACGTCGTGAAATTGCAAGAGGATTAGTAGAAAGTGTAGATGTTTTAAATAAAGTAGGCATCAATTCACAGGAAGCTTCGGCTTTAATTGTAGTAACGCAACATTATGATACGTTGCAAGCAATTGGTGCGGACTCTAATTCTAACTTAATTTTGTTACCAAATTCACCACAAGCAGGAAGCGAAATGCTAAATAATATGGTCGCATCGTTTTCGGCATCCAACCAAGTGGGGGAAATGATGAAGAAAACTAATAGAAATAAACACGAAGAAAAACCTCGAGAAATTCAGCATGGTTATGATTATGATACTTCAGAAACGGATAAAGACGAAGACGAGGAACATAAAAAATAGTAAAAAAGAGGCTATTAATTTAGCCTCTTTTTTTATTTATAAACCAACCTATAACATATGGTATTGCCATTTGTAGTAGTTTGCTGTAATTATTTGCAAAGTAATCAGTGTAGGAACTTAATAAATTTGACACTACATTTTGTGGTGACAAACTCTGTTTGGTTTGTTGCAAACTAAGAATTAACTTTTGATAACTAATTTCTTTTTGAAGTTTTAAAATTTCTAATTCATTTTCTATCTCTGCGTACGATGTATATTTTTTTACGTTCATAACTTAATCATTAAAAAAGATTTCTGAGAATTTTTCAAGAATTGGTCCTTCCACCATTTTATCTTTTATAAAAAATAATAAAACACCTACTACCAAATACATCCCTCCTACTGATAGAAATCCAAAGGTGTAACTATCCAAGGCTGCGCTAATTGCAAATGCTAAAGCTAACGAAGCAAATACTAAGACCATAGAAAGACACAAACCAATTAAAACAAACTTAAAAATTAAAGTAGTTGATTTCATCGCAACTTTAAAACCCCACAATTTGTAATAGGCAAGATGACTTTCAAAATAAACTTTGGCTTGATCTTGAATAGTATCTGTATGCCCTTTTAAATCTTCAAAAGCCATAAATCCATTTTATAAGGTTATTAACAAAACAAGCATAAAGTTCGCTAATTGTAGTTCAGTTTCCTTAATAAATCAAAGAAAATTAAACCTACAATTAGCGAACTTTGTGCTTTTGAATTATAGTTTAAGTATTAACGCTGTAATTTTGCGTTTTTAACCTTTAAATCGGCGAGTTTTGATTCTAAGAAAGAAATAACATCCTCAGTTTTATGACTCATATTCGAAAGTAAATCTTCATAAGTTTCTTCTGCGTCTTTTTTTGCAGTACTTAATTTTCCACGCAATGCTTCAGCGGTTGCTCCTAAAGTATCTTTTAAACTGTGCGCAGTATCATCATAACCCTCTTTTAAACGTTTTCTCGTTACTGTGCCCTTATCTGGTGCTAATAAAATTCCTACTGCTGCTCCTATTGCAGCACCTGCAACAAGCGCTAATACTGTTATTCCTGTATTTTTTGACATAATATTTAAGTTTTAAGTACCTAATAAAGGTAGGGAAAAATAAGCTTGAAAAAGTTGATTACTCAATCGTTAGCTAAAATTTAACAAGTATTATCTAATTTTATATAAATAACGTATCGTCGTCCGTTTTGTAATTCATCGTGGATAGCAATTCGCTATAATTTGCTTTCGGATCCTGTTTAGCATAATTTAATTTTTCTTGTAAAGCTTGAGCGGTCGTTTGTAAATTTTCTTTTAATTTCTGAATTGAATCGTCTACACCTCCCTTTACGCGTTTCCTCGTAAGAGATCCTTTCTCTGGCGCTAGTAAAATTCCTATTCCAGCTCCAATTGCAGCGCCTGCAACAATAGCCAATAGTGCTATAGTATTATCTTTTGACATGATTTTAAAATTTAAGTACTTTATAAAGATACCTAAAATTCATTTGCAAAATTTTGAACGAAAAATCATTAGTACAACTTTAACAAGCCGTATTACTTTTTTAAAATAATTCCTTAAAATTTACATTAGATCCTCATTACTTTCAAAACTCTTTAAAATATTTTTCGTTCAAGTTGTTGGAAAACTGTTCAATAAATATTTTAAAATTACTTTGAAATCTAAATATCTAAAATTTAAAGGACAAGGCCTTCTATCTACGTTTAAATAAACGCCAAACTGATTCTAAAAGCTCTAATTTGATTGAAAAACAATAGACGTTAATTATGCTTAAGTATTTTTAAAATGATCTTAAAACTCACATAAAACGGTCATTTATGATATATAAAGTTGATTAAAATCTATTTTATGATAAGAAAAACATATTATAAAAAAAAAGCGCCCCGAAAGGCACTTTTGATAGATTCGATCTATTTACTTCTAAATTAATTCTTCAACGATTAGAAGTTCTTCTTCCGTCGCTCCTTTTGGAGGATTCTCGTAAATAGTTTTAACATTCTTTATAACTTCAACTTTGATTGCTGTCGGAATGTCTAAGTCTCTTAAATTTAAGATTGCTTTAGATCGTACAAAAGTAGATTCACTTCGAAGTGATAAAGCAAATAATTTTTGCAATTCCTCCGCATCAAAATCCGAAACTTGCAAAGAAGTATATTTCAATAAAAATTGATTAAATAACAACGAACTTTTACTATTGTTGGTGTTTTTCTTGAATGCATTTTGCAGCAAACTAAAATTTGTAATCGTCTTAATATTTCCACCAATACTTTCTTCAATAGTCAACCGTTCTGCTTCGGTTGCTACTTTAAAATATTTGTTGATATCTTTTAAGGAATTGTTGATGCTGTTTTCTTCTTTTTTACCTTTCTCATCCCAAGCATCCTTTAAACCAACAGTTTTATTAAACACTAATTTACCATCAGTGGTATCCTTGTCAACAGTAAAATAACCCATTCTTTGAAACTGAAAATGAGTTCCAATTTTTGCTTCTTTCAAACTTGGTTCTACAAATCCTGTCGTAACTTCTAATGAATTTGGATTGATAAATTCTAAGAAATTCTTCTCTTTGTGACTGTCTGGTGCTTCATCTAAAAACAAACGATCGTACAAACGAACTTCAGCAGAAATAGCATGTTTTACAGAAACCCAGTGCAAGGTTCCAGATACTTTTCTTTGACTTGCTTCTGTTCCACTTCCACTTTTAGAATCAGGATCATAGGTTGCAAAGATTTCAGTTATGTTTCCGCTTGCATCTTTGGAAACGCTTTCTCCTTTAATTAAATATCCATTTTTAAGACGGACTTCTTTTCCAATAGTTAATCGAAAAAATTTAGCACTCGCTTCTTCCAAAAAGTCTTCTTTCTCAATGTACAATTCGCCTGAAAAAGGTACTTTTCTAAAACCAGCACTTTCATCTTCTTGGTTATTTTCAGCATCCAACCACTCCTCTGCTCCTACTGGATAATTGGTAATGGTTAATTTTATCGGATCTAAAACAGCCATTACACGAGGTGCAGTTTTGTTTAAATCTTCTCTCAAGCAAAAATCTAAAAGTGAAACATTTATAATATTTTCGCGCTTCGCAACACCAATAGTTTCACAAAATTTACGAATAGAATTGGCCGTATACCCTCTTCTTCTCAATCCTGAAATGGTTGGCATTCTAGGATCATCCCAGCCATTAACCACATTGTCTTGAACCAATTGCAACAACTTTCGTTTGCTCATTACAGTATAATTCAAATTCAAACGTGCAAACTCATATTGATGTGGACGCACTTTAGTATCGTCGTAAATTTGATCTAAAAACCAGTTGTAAAGTTCGCGATGCATCACAAATTCTAATGTGCATATTGAATGTGAAACACTTTCTATGTAATCGCTTTCCCCATGTGCAAAATCATACATTGGATAAATGCACCATTTATTTCCTGAACGATGGTGGTGGCGGTGTAAAACACGGTACATCAACGGATCTCGCATCAACATATTTGTTGATGTCATATCTATTTTAGCACGTAAAACGTGACTTCCCTCTGGAAAATCACCATTTTTCATTGCTTCAAACAATTGTAAATTTTCTTCAATAGAACGGTTTCTATGCGGTCCATCAATTCCTGCTTGCGTTGGTGTTCCTTTTTGAATGGCCATGTCTTCAGAAGATTGACTGTCCACATAAGCTTTACCATTTTTAATCATTACCACAGCCCAGTCATACAATTGCTGAAAATAATCAGAAGCATATCTTTCTTCAGCCCATTTAAAGCCCAACCAGTTAAGATCTTCCTTGATCGCATCAACATACTCTTGTTCCTCTTTGGCTGGATTGGTGTCATCAAAACGCAAGTTTACAGGCGCATTGTAACGCAATCCCAATCCAAAATTCAAGCATATCGATTTTGCATGCCCAATATGCAAGTATCCATTAGGTTCTGGTGGAAAACGAAAACGCAATTTATCTTGCGAAAAACCATTGCTTAAATTCTCTTCAATGATTTGTTCTATAAAATGAAGTGATTTCTCTTCTGCTGCCATAATTTTGTATAATTTTAGCAAAGATAAAAAAAAGCAGCAAGCTTTAAAGCTAAAACTAGCTTGTTAACCTTTGAAAATTCAACGTAAAATTCAATTCATTATGAGTACCATCAAATTAAAAAATATTAGAACCTTTTCTTATCACGGTTGTTTAATAGAAGAAGGTAAAATTGGTTCTGATTACGCAGTTAATCTCACTGTAGATGCTAATTTAGAAGAATCAACACTAACCGATCATTTGGGAGATACAGTCGATTATGTGCATTTAAACCGTATTGTAGTGGAAGAAATGGCAATTCGATCTCAATTACTGGAACATGTCGCCAAAAGAATAAATACGAGAGTATTAGCCGAACTACCAATGGTACAAAAAACTATTGTAGAAGTTTCAAAGATTAATCCTCCTATTGGTGGTGATGTTGAGTCGGTTACCATAAAATTAAAAGAATATAGGTATTCTAAAATAACGCAGTAACTTTAATTTTAAAAAAATAGTTTGAAAATATTTTTTAACTATGATGATTTTGGTTACTTTTGCCAACCCATAACAATGGCGTCGTGGCCGAGTGGCTAGGCTGGGCTCTGCAAAAGCTCCTACTCCGGTTCGAATCCGGACGATGCCTCTAAAACCTTCAAAGTAATTTGAGGGTTTTTTTGTGTCTTATTGGTAATAAGATATTCTTATTATATAAAAATTCTACAGCGATTATTTCTTCGTGAGAACTACAAAATTGACTGCACTCTAGCGCATAAAAAAAGCCTCTCCAATGGAAAGGCTTACTCCTTATAATTATCTAAAGAATTACTCTTTCTTAATGTGTTCAAAAGCATTTTTTACCATTTCCTTTTCTTTTGGAAACCAACCTTGAACAATTAAAACTACTCCGAAAACCATTAACACTACGCTAATTCCTTTTTTGATTTTAAGAATATTAGTCGGCGTCATTTTAGATTTTAATTGTTTGGCCAATAGTATTTTAAGGCAATCAACAATCAAATAACTCACAATAACCGCAGTAAAGAAAGTTATCATCCTTGATGTTTGCATCTCTAATTTTGGCCCTACCGAAATAATTATCGCCATCCAAAAGCCTAACACACCAACATTGATCACATTTAAAACAAAACCTTTTGCAAATAGTGAAGCGTAGTCGCGCTTTAAAATATCACGGTCAATTTCTTCAAGATTAATCGGTTTCACTTTTTTTAATTTCATAAAAGAAATGATACCATAAGCTAACATAATTATACCTCCAAAAATAAATAAAGCAGGTTTATCTTCTAAACTTTTAATCAATCGATAACTCCCTAAATATGCAATGGCTATAAAAAACACATCTCCTAAAACCACACCTAAGTCAAAAGCCAGAGCGGCCCTAAACCCTTTTGTAATACTTGTTTCAAGTAATATAAAAAAGACAGGACCAATCATAAAACTGAGGAAAATTCCCCATGGAACTCCGGCTAAAATATCATTTATCATTCAAAAAAATTATTATTTTTCTTCAATTCGGCCACCTAAAACGGTCTTCTTGTTAATTTGTTCTGGCTTGCCATAAATATAGATCGATCCACCAGCACTTACTTTTGCATCAACTAAAATAGAAGCATTAACTTCGGCATGGCCGCCAGCCGAAACACTAACAGCCGTTTGAGAAGTTAGCAAATTTTTAGCTTCTAAGATACCACCAGCCCCTAAACTTGCCGACTGATTGGTAGCAGAACCACTAATATTGACAATTCCGCCAGAGACAGCTGTTACTTTTACCTTATCCACCTCTAAATTAACTTCTACCCTTGCGCCTTCTTGTGCACTAACTTCAAAAGCAGTTTGTTTAAACGTTTCTTTCGAGTGTGCAATACTTCCCTCATTCACATCAATTCTTTCAATACGCTTGTAATAAAGTTTGATGCTCATATTATTTCCTGAAAGTAATTTTGGAAACGGCATTCTAATTTTCAGTTGTCCATTTTTATTCACTACTTCTACTTCATCACTGCGATCGCCTGTGATGTCAATCTTATTAGTTGAAGATTGAAATAGTTGGACACTTAATTGATCAAAAACCTTTATTTCACTAAACTCGCCTAACTCTTTTGAAACTTGTGCAAAAGAAACTTGAACAAATAAAATTGCAATTCCAATTAGTATCTTTTTCATATTCACTTTAATTAAATTTATTATTCTCCTGCTCTTCTCAGAAAATGAAAATCCAGTTGTTTTTTAACTAAATCTGCATTTTTAACCTTCACATAAATTTCGTCTCCTAATTGTAAAATTTTTCCTGAAGTTGCACCAACCATAGCATATTGCTTTTCATCGAATGTATAATAATCGTCTTTTATTTCACGAATACGCACCATACCTTCACACTTGTTGGCCACAATTTCAACGTAAATTCCCCATTCGGTAACACCCGAAATAACTCCCAAGAACTCTTCATGCTGATGATCTTGCATGTATTTAACTTGCATGTACTTAATACTATCACGCTCTGCACTAGATGCTAAACTTTCCATACTAGAACAGTGCAGCGATTTGGTTTCGTACAAATCTTCATCTACTGAAGTTCCTCCATCTAAATAAAACTGTAACAAACGGTGTACCATAACATCAGGATAGCGACGAATTGGTGACGTAAAATGAGAATAATAGTCAAAAGCCAATCCATAATGACCAATATTATCAGTCGAATATTTGGCTTTACTCATACTTCTAATGGCTAACGTATCAATTAAATTTTGTTCTTTTGATCCATTTGCTTGTTCCATCAAAGCATTCAGTGATTTGGAAATATCTCCTTTATTCCTAAAATCAATTTTATAACCAAACTTTGCAATTACAGTTTGCATGGCTATTAATTTATCTTCATTTGGTTCATCGTGTATGCGATAAATAAATGTTTTCTTCTGCTTACCAATGTATTCTGCTACTTTACGATTGGCTAAAAGCATGAATTCTTCAATCAAATGATTGGCATCCTTAGATACTTTAAAATAAACGCCCTCTGGTTCTCCTTCTTCATTTAAATCAAATTTTACTTCAACTTTATCAAAAGAAATTGCGCCATTTGCCATTCGTTTTTTACGAAGAATTTTAGCCAATTCATCTAATTTTAAAGTCGCTTCCACTAATTCTTCTGAAACTTTATACGAAGATCCAGTAATCGAAATTTCTTCTGGAATAACATCGTCTTTGGTTTCAATGATGTACTGTGCTTCTTCATACGCAAAACGTTGGTTGGATAACGTTACCGTTCTACCAAACCACTGGTTCACTACTTGCGCTTGAGGTGAAATTTCAAAAACGGCCGAGAAAGTATATTTTTCTTCATCTGGACGCAAGGAACAGGCAAAGTTAGATAATACTTCAGGCAGCATCGGTACTACTCTATCAACTAAATAAACCGAGGTTGCTCTTTGATACGCTTCATCGTCTAAAATAGTTCCTTCTTCTAAATAATAAGAAACATCGGCAATATGAATTCCGATTTCGAAGTTGCCATTTTCTAATTTTTTAAAGGAAAGTGCGTCATCAAAATCTTTTGCATCTTTTGGGTCAATCGTGTAGGTCAACGTGTCGCGCATGTCCCGACGTTTGGCAATTTCGCTTTCAGTAATTGACGTATCAATTTTTTGCGCGAATACTTCTACCTCAATCGGAAAATCTGCAGGAAGGCCGTATTCAGCCAAAATTGCATGCATCTCTGTATTGTGTTCACCTGGTTTACCAAGAACCTTTATAACAGCTCCAAATGGGCTATCAGCACGTTTTTTCCAGTCTTCAATGACCACCAAAACAACATCGCCATTTTCAGCATCACCAAATTTATCTTTTGGAATAAAAATATCGGTATACATTTTTGGATTGGCCGTCGAAACAAACGCAAAGTTGGGTTGAATGTCAATCACACCCACAAATTCTGTTTTGTTTCTCTCAATTACTTCAATTACTTCTCCTTCAGGTCGCTTTCCTTTTCTACGGTTGTAGACATAGACTTTTACTTTGTCTTTGTCTAACGCACGATTCAAATTATTAGTCGGAATAAATACATCTTCTGCGAAATCTTCACAAATAAAATAAGCCGTCTTACGGCTTGTCATATCAATGGTTCCTTCGTAATAATCTTGGCTTACTGCTTTGATTAAATAAGCTCCTGGCTCTGATTCAATTATCTTATTTTGAGCGGCAAGAATTTTTAAATCCTTTATAATTTGATTGCGACTTTGGGTATCGTCCAATTCTAACTTAGCTCCTATTTGTTTGTAGTTGAATGGTTTATTAGCATTTTGCGATAAAATTTTAATTATTTTATCCGAAAAATCTTTTTCGTTTTTTATCGGCTTTCTAATTTTCTTACTCATATATCTTTTCTTATAAAGTTTAAAATTACGAAGAAGATATCAGATTACGGATTTTAACGAGTACATTTATTAAAAATATAACTCCTGAATTTATAAAAACAGTGTTATGAAAGGCTTTAAAACTATAGCAATTTTCAATTATCAACACGAAACTGTTGTTCTAAAACACTTATTAGAACAAGATGAAATTCCGTATTTTTTTGAAAACGAAACCACATTATCTATCGTTCCTTTTTACGCAAATGCTTTGGGTGGTATTAAACTTAAAATACACCATAGCGATTTTGAACGCGTTCAAACATTCATCGACAATTTAAACAATCCGCTTCGAATCGTTTGAAATCAAAATTACATGCAACTGCTACTTCATTTTTAGTTGCAACCGATAATCACTTTCAAATTTCAGAATCAATTCTAAAATTTCAAACTACTGTCCAATTTAATCCAATTTTAATTTTTTCTTTTTTCTAAAATTTCAAAAGTTGTTAACATATATTAAATACAACAAAAAAGAAATTTTAAATTTAATTAATTTTTGGTGGTTATTATGGCTTGTTAATAGTGGCTATAAAATTGTGAAAAAAGAGTGTGATATTAAGTTTTGCTTCTTTATATAGAGTTATCAACATAGCTAATTGGAGTTAATGGTTTCATTTTAAACACTTTTTAGATTGCTATTAACAATCGTTGATAACCTAAAGACAAATGATTTTGTAGATAACTTCACCTAGCGTTTTATGTTGATAAACTACTTTTAAGTATTGATAACTATTCTAAAAAATCAGTAAACTTTATTAGGATTTCTAATTGCAGTTTTGGATTAGGTAAAAAAATCAAACAACCAAAAAAAACTTCTAATATTCTATCCATACTTATTAACAATTAATATTAACGTAAGGTAAGCTGAGTATCAACTCATTAGCTTTTACTATTAACATTGTAAAAAATTAACATTTAAAATATATATTATACACTGATTATCAATATTTTATATAAATTTATCTTTTTTATAATTACGTAAGTATTTGAAAATAGGTTAATTATAGTGGAATAAAAATATACTTTTACGGGTATATATTTAATTGTCAATCGAATAGACTTTAATTAAATTGCAAATAAACAAATCGTTATAATTAATTATTGAATTGTTTGGTTAAATTTGTCGATACAACTAAATAGTATTTTAAAATGAAAATTTCAATAGGAAACGATCACGCAGGACCAGAGTATAAAAAAGCAATTGTAGCCATGTTGCAAGCAAAAGGACATGAAATAACTAATTACGGAACAGATTCTGAAGATTCAGTAGATTATCCTGATTTTGGACATCCCGTTGCAACAGATGTAACTGAAGGCAAAGCCCATTTTGGAATCGTTATTTGTGGTAGTGGTAACGGAATTGCGATGACGGTTAACAAACACGCTGGTGTTCGAGCTGGTTTGTGTTGGACTAAAGAAATTGCCTATTTAACACGTTTACACAATGATGCTAATATTGTAAGTATTCCGGCGCGTTATACTTCGATTCAACAAGCAGTTGAAATTGTAGAGACGTTTTTAAATACCGAATTTGAAGGTGGAAGACACCAAACTCGTGTCAATAAAATTGCTTGTCAATAAGTAAAATTAGCGCTGCTACCTATTAGTTGCAATAAGTAGCAGCGTTTTAAAATTAAAGTAAGGTTTTATAGCATGGAACCTCCTTAACTCCGCCCCGAGTCAATTTATTATTATTTATAGTTAACCTATCCTAAAAATAAATTGAAAAATGAAGCGTCTTTTAAAAAACAGTATTGGCACTATTCTAATTACAATGCTTCCTAAAAAAGCAGATGAATTACTGAATAAAGGAATGACCATAGACATGAATTTGTCTCGAAGAGATCGCTTCATGCGAGATGCTTTACTACAAAAAGCTAAAAATAAGAACGATTTTGAAACGCTCTCTCAGTTTCATGAAAATTATTGGATCAACAGAGGTGAAGAATATTTTTCTAGCGGATTTAATAATAAAGTACTAGACACTTTTTTTATACCCAATTGTTCTTTTTTGATTGATTTGTTGCAAGAACAACTGCAAAATGAATCTCTAAAATACCATACGCTTGTTGAAATTGGTACTGGAGATGGTACAATTTTGGAATATTTAAGTTCTAAATTTCCGCAAATTGATCGATTTGTTGGCATCGACTTAAGTAGTTCTCAAATTGAAGCAAATAAAAAATTATTTAATGGCAGCTCAAATTTAGAATTTGTAGCCTGCGACGGTTTTGATTGGATCAAGCAAAACGGACATAACGCTATGATAGTGGTGACCTCGAGAGGAGTTTTAGAATATTTTACGCAGTCAAGATTACAGGAATTTTTTGACGCACTAAATAAATTCAAAAAAAATATTTTTATTGCCATCGAGCCTACAGGATTGGATCATGATTTTGTAAAAAATCCAAATTCTGAAATATATGGTTCTGAAAATTCTTTTTCTCACAACTATGCCAAGCTATTCAACGATGCTGGTTTTAAAATATGGCATCAATCTAAAATGAACTATTCACAGCCCGAATGTTACATCAATTTTATTGGAGTAAAAAACTAAAGTTAGTTTAAGTTTACAATAGGCTTCAGAGTAATTATTATCAGTTGAACATTACTACTAATAACGTTTGCTGACTTCTGTGCATAAAAAAAGAGTTACTTTTTTACTTTTTAAAATAAACAACGGCTATTACTATTTGAATTACTACGATGATCCAAAATTTCCATAGATAGCTTTTCTTGCTTGTTTTGTGTCTAAAAACAAGCATGCCCAATCCAGAACCAATCGTTCCGCCAAGTAAAACAAAAGTTAAAAGTGCTTGTTCTGAAATCCTACTTCTACGGGTTTTTGCTGCATTTTTATCGTATCCCATTAGTACAAAAGCAATTAAATTTAAGAGCAAAAAAGAATAGAATAAAATCATAATTGAAGTTCGATTGAGATTTAAAGATAGTATTTTAGCATCAGTTTTGTAACGTAAAAAAGACTCCTTTTTAATCCGCTATTCCTAATGAACAATATTCAATTCATTTCAAAAACGGTCGCAACTGCGGCTATAAATATTCAAAAAACAGTACAATTACTTTCAGAAGATTGTACCATTCCGTTTATTTCCCGTTATCGAAAAGACGTTACTGGAAATTTGGATGAGGTAGTAATTGAACAAATTGCCAAACTTCAAAAAGAGTACGAAACCATCGTAAAACGAAAAGAAACGATTTTAAAAGCAATCGATGAACAGGGGCAACTTTCGGTTGAATTAAAAGCAAAAATTGATCATAGTTTTGATTTACAAGATATCGAAGATTTGTATTTGCCGTACAAAAAGAAAAAACGAACCATAGCCGATGTAGCTCGTGAAAACGGGTTGGAGTCCTTAGCCAAAATTATTGTGTCCCAAGGCAATGATGACGTTGATTTTCTAGCCAGTCAGTATATTAATGAAGCGATAATTAACGAAGACGCTGCGTTGCAAGGTGCACGCGAAATTGTTGCCGAGTGGATTAATGAAAATATTTATGTCCGTCAGCAATTGCGTCGTTTGTACCAGCGTAAAGCTGTCGTTACTACAAAAGTAGTGAAGAGTAAAAAAGACGATGAAGCCGCACAAAAGTTTACCCAATATTTTGAATGGGCAGAGCCACTATCCAAAGCACCTGCACATCGATTGATGGCGATGTTGCGTGCAGAAAAAGAAGGTTATATTAAATTAAAAATTGAGACCGATATTGATGAAGCCTATGATATCATTGATGAAATCATCATTAAAAAGCAAAACAATACCACGCCACATTTGCAGTTGGCTATTGAAGACAGTTACAAACGGTTGTTGCAACCGGCCATTTCTAACGAAACTTTACAAGACGCTAAAACGAAAGCCGATGCCAATTCGATTCAGGTTTTTGCGAACAATTTAGGGCAGTTGTTGTTGGCGCCGCCTTTGGGAGAAAAGCGAATTTTGGCTATCGATCCTGGTTTTAGAAGCGGTTGTAAAATTGTGTGTTTGGATGAAAAAGGTGATTTATTATACAACGAAACCATTTATCCGCACGCACCTCAAAAGGAAGAAGCGATGGCTATGAAAAAAATTCGTTCGATGGTAAATTCTTATAAAATTGATGCCATTTCAATTGGAAATGGAACGGCTTCACGAGAGACAGAATTCTTTATTAAAAAAATAGCCTTTGATAAACCGGTTCAAGTTTTTATTGTTTCAGAAGCTGGAGCCTCAGTATATTCGGCGTCTAAAATTGCTAGGGAAGAATTTCCTGATTATGATGTTACCGTTCGTGGATCGGTTTCTATCGGAAGACGTCTGTCTGATCCTTTGGCGGAGTTGGTAAAAATTGATCCAAAAGCAATTGGAGTTGGGCAGTACCAGCACGATGTAGATCAATCTAAATTAAAAGATGAATTGGATACTACGGTTGTGCGTTGCGTAAATTCGGTTGGTGTAAATATCAATACCGCTAGTAAACACTTGTTGAGTTATGTAAGTGGAATTGGAGAGAAACTCGCTGAAAATATTGTGAAGTACCGTTCGGAAAATGGTCCGTTTGAAGATAGAAAACAATTAAAAAAAGTGCCTCGTTTGGGAGAAAAAGCCTATCAGCAAGGCGCCGCTTTTATTCGAATTTCGAATGCTAAAAATCCGCTAGATAACTCTGCCGTACATCCCGAGGCATATTCGATTGTGGAGAAAATGGCAAAAGATCTAAAATTGAAAGTAACTGAATTGATTGCCAATAAAGAAAAGACGGCTTTAATTAAGCCCGAAAATTACATTACCACAGAAATTGGTTTATTAACGTTAAAGGACATTATTAAGGAATTAGAAAAACCAGGTTTAGATCCAAGGAAATCAGCCAAAGTATTTGAATTTGACCCAAATGTGAAAACAATAAAAGATTTAAAAACCGGAATGATTTTACCTGGAATTGTCAATAACATAACCAATTTTGGCTGTTTTGTGGATATTGGCGTTAAAGAAAGTGGACTCGTGCATATTTCGCAACTAAAAGCCGGATTTGTGAGCGATGTCAATGAAGTTGTAAAGTTACACCAACATGTTGAGGTAAAAGTTACTGAAGTAGATGAAGACCGAAAGCGCATTCAGTTAACGATGATAATATAAACAGTCTTTAAAATAAAAATTCCAAACTCTTATTGCGTACAATGAGAATTTGGAATTTTATTTTTTATTAAAAAAGAATTACTCTGGAGTCTCCTCTTTTTTAGCCGTAGTTTGTTCGTCTTTAGCAGCGTTTTTGAATTCTTTGATTCCGCTTCCTAAACCTTTCATTAATTCCGGAATTTTTTTACCTCCAAAAAGCAATAGTACAACTGCTAGAATAACAAGGATTTCTGTAACACCAAATCTTCCCATGATTGAAATATTTAATATGCCGAAGCAAATTGATATAAAGTACTGCAAAGGTATACAGAATTACTTATATATAATTGCATTTGAGGCCAAATATTTTTTTTTGAGTACGTTAAATATTTGATAAATTACTATTTTATCTTTAGTTATTATCTTTTTTCAAAGTTTTAAGACGGCTATAAATTATTATATTTGCCAGAATAAAGTACCATAATGCCAAAGAAAAAAAAGAAAAGAGCCACTATAAAAAAACGTTTATTCAATAAAAACCGATTGGTAATATTGAACGAAGATACTTTTGAAGAAATTTTTTCTTTTAAGCTTAATTTGATGAACGTTTTTGTGACGCTTACTCTAGGTGCTATTTTCTTGGTATCAATTACTACTTTCATCATTGCCTTTACGCCTTTGCGAGAATACATTCCGGGTTATTCTTCGACCGAATTAAAAAAGAATGCAACAGAGCTAGCTCTAAAATCAGATTCGTTAACAACTGTTTTACATCAAAATGAGTTGTATATAAAATCGATTCAAAAAGTTTTAACGGGAGAGTTAGAGTATGCTAAATTTAATAAAGATTCTATTTTGGCCAACGAGGAATTAGTAGTTCCCGAAGAAGATATGCAAGCTACTGCTGCCGAGTTGCAATTGCGAGCAGAAGTAGAGAAAGAGGAGAAGGCGGCAAAAGAGTCAAGTGCAAAAGCTTCAAAAAAGAAAACCAAAAACACTAAATAATTAGTTCTTAAAATGTCAATAAAAGCTATAGCGGCAAAATTATTTGCCAGTAAAATATACTATCAGACGCGTGCTTGGGCTAATAAACCTGTGGAAACACAAGTAGAAGTTTTTCAAAGTTTAATTAGAGATGCTGCAGAAACGGAGTTCGGAAAAGACCACGGTTTTGATAAAATAAAGACAATAAATGATTTTCGCAAACGCGTACCCATTCGTGATTATGAAGATTTAAAACCCTATATTGAAAAAGTTCGTTTGGGCGAAAAAGATATCCTTTGGAAAGGTAAACCTTTGTATTTTGCTAAGACTTCAGGTACCACTTCGGGAGCAAAGTACATTCCACTTACCAAAGAATCGATGCCGTTTCATATTGAAGCATCTCGCAATGCGATTTTGCACTATATCTATGAAACAGGTAATGCTAATTTTGTAGACGGCAAAATGATTTTCTTGCAAGGAAGTCCGATCTTGGTTGAAAAATACGGAATCAAATTTGGCCGTTTGTCTGGAATTGGAGCACATTTTGTTCCGAAATATCTACAAAAAAACAGACTGCCTTCTTGGGATACGAATTGCATTGAAGATTGGGAAACTAAAATTGATGCCATTGTCGAAGAAACCATTGAACAAGACATGACCTTGATCTCTGGAATTCCGTCTTGGGTACAAATGTACTTTGAACGCTTACGAGAAAAAAGCGGTGGGAAAAAAGTCGGAGATTTATTCAAAAATTTTCAATTATTCATTTATGGTGGTGTCAATTACGAACCGTATCGAGCGAAGTTTGAAAATTTAATTGGTAGAAAAGTAGACAGTATTGAGATGTTTCCAGCTTCTGAAGGATTTTTTGCTTATCAAGATACGCAGACACAAAAAGGAATGTTGCTGTTGTTAAACAGTGGTATCTTTTATGAATTCATTAAAAGTGATGAATTTTTTGATGAGAATCCAAAACGTTTAGGCGTAGCCGATGTAGAAATTGGCGTTAATTACGTTATGATTGTATCAACCAATGCGGGACTTTGGGCTTACAATATTGGGGATACCGTAAAGTTTACTAATCTAAAACCGCACCGCATTATCGTTTCGGGCCGCATCAAACATTACATTTCTGCCTTTGGTGAGCATGTTATTAGCAATGAGGTAGAGAATGCCATGAAAGAAGCAATGGAAGGAACAAGTGTTCGAATTAATGAGTTTACAGTGGCGCCTCAAATTAATCCAATTTCGGGACTTCCGCACCACGAGTGGTTTATTGAGTTTGAAAATGAACCAGAAGACATGGTATTATTTTCAGAAAAATTAGATGCCGCGATGCGCAAGCAAAATATTTATTACGACGATCTAATTACTGGAAATATTTTACGCAAAGTAGTTGTTTCTAAAGTGGCTTTACACGGTTTTGAAAATTACATGAAATCGGTTGGAAAGCTGGGTGGTCAAAATAAAATTCCGCGTTTAGCAGACAATCGTACGATTGCAGATGTGCTGGAAGTGCTATAATTCTATTCGCTTTTATTTGAACGTACTATAATTGATAAAACTTCGACTTATTTCAAATACATTTTTAGTAAATTCGTAATTTAAATCAAAAAAAATCATAAAAATTATGCTTTCTTTAAGCAAAGTTTAGAAAATATAAAATTATGGCAGAGACCAAACACATATCAAGATCAAGAGCACAAGAATCATCAGCAGCAATTGAAAAAATGTACATTACGATGCGTCATTTATTCAACCGTGGTTTCTACAAACCAATGGGCGTTTCTGGAGATACTTTGCGAGAAGCATTATTAGCATTGCGACCAGAAATTTATGGCTTTATTGGTGACGAAAAAGTCGAATTAAATGGCTTGTTGTATGTAATGGAACGTTTACCTATTGGTATTGAAGAATGTCGTTTTATCAATTTAACTTCAGATGAGGGTTATTCTAAATCGCATTTTGAAGCCATTGTTCCTCCAAAAAGAAGACGCAACTGTTACCGTATAGATGAAGAGCAAATGAACGTTGAAATTACGCGCGGACGCTCTGATATTTATGACATTTTAACCCATTTGACGTTCATTTTCATAGAATCTCATAAAATTAGAAATCGAGTGCTATTGGATGAGGCGGGCGAACTATCTCGGGATTGGATGAAATTAGAATATGCAGTACAACAAAGCAAAAAATTATCTTTAGTGGATAAGGAAATTGCCATTTCGCATACCGCTAATATTTTAGGCAGAACATTCGAAGAAATTTTAGATATCTACGATTCTTTTGGATCCGAAAAGGCTCCTGATCGTTTCTTGCACGTCATTTATTGGTTGGGGAAATTAGCTATTGAAGAATTATTAGATAATAATAAAAGAACCATTACGTTCAGTCCGATTCTTAGAGAGCGTTTGGGACATCACATTCATGGTGAAATTTGGGCAACCAATATTAAAGAAGTTTTAAAAGCCAACAATCTTTTAGACAGACCCATTCATATTATTAGTGCCAATATGCACAGTGTGATGAATTCGATTTTTGCCACGCCAATTTTGCGACCTAAATTTAAAGGTAAAGAAGATTTTACTATTTACGAAGAATTGAGCAAATCGGGTGCAAGCGCCATTCGAAAAGAAGTAGAAAATATCGCCCTAAAAAACGGAATGTTATTTTTACCAGATACTTCAGGTACTAATATTGATGTTGAAATTTTTGATACAGCCAAGATTGATTGGAGTATCACCGCTTTTGCAAATGTAAAATTAGAGGATCCGAAACCTGTGCTTATCGTCATGGATTATGCGTTTGGGGAACAAGCCTACGAAACGATTGATGAGCTTTTAAAACCGTTTAAAAAAGATACGTTACTTAACGTACAATCGGTTTCGATTATGGGTAAAGCAGGAATTTTAGAAGGAGGAAAAGGAGACATTATGATTCCAACTGCCCATATTAACGAAGGAACGGCAGATAATTATTTTTTCGAAAATGAATTAACTGGAGCTATGTTTGAAGGAAATGGAATTGCAGTTTATGAAGGTGCTATGGTTACTGTTTTGGGAACCTCATTGCAAAATCGAGAGTTACTTAAATTTTTTCATGAATCTACTTGGGGAGTAATCGGATTAGAGATGGAAGGGTCGTACTATCAAAAAGCGATTCAATCAGCGTCTAAAATTAGAAAGAGCATACCCAACAACGTAAAAGTAAGATATGCGTATTACGCGTCGGATAATCCACTAGAAACAGGAAGTACGTTAGCTTCTGGAGGATTAGGAACTACGGGAGTTAAACCAACGTATTTGATTACGATTAAAATTTTAGAGCAAATTTTGAACGTGTAAGTTCAAATAAAAAAATAAATTTCAAGTTAGAGTTGAGATATAAAGCATACAAATGAAAAGAATACTTATCACTGGAGCAGCTGGGTTTTTAGGATCACATCTGTGCGATCGATTCATCAAAGAGGGCTATCACGTTATCGGAATGGACAACTTGATTACGGGCGATTTAAAGAATATTGAACATCTATTTAAATTAGAGCAGTTTGAGTTTTATCATCATGATATTACCACATTTATTCACGTTCCAGGAGAGTTAGATTATATTTTGCATTTTGCATCACCTGCAAGTCCAATTGATTACCTAAAAATTCCGATTCAAACCTTAAAAGTTGGTTCTCTAGGAACACACAATTTATTGGGTTTGGCCCGAGTAAAAAAAGCGCGAATTTTAATCGCTTCGACATCCGAAGTTTACGGAGATCCATTAGTTCATCCACAAACCGAAGAATATTATGGAAACGTAAACACCATAGGACCTCGCGGAGTATATGACGAAGCCAAGCGTTTTCAAGAATCAATTACCATGGCTTATCATACTTTTCATGGTTTAGAAACTAGAATTGTCCGTATTTTTAATACGTATGGACCGCGAATGCGCTTAAACGACGGGCGTGTTATTCCGGCCTTTATTGGTCAAGCACTGCGTGGCGAAGATTTAACCATTTTTGGAGACGGAATGCAAACGCGATCGTTTTGTTACGTAGACGATCAAGTAGAAGGTATTTTTAGATTGCTGCATTCTGATTATGTGTATCCAGTAAATATTGGAAATCCAGACGAAATTACCATTAAAGATTTTGCTGAAGAAATCATAAAGCTTACCGGAACGAACCAGAAAGTGGTGTATCATCCGTTGCCAATAAACGATCCGTTACAAAGACAACCAGATACGACTAAAGCTAAGGAAATTTTAGGTTGGGAAGCCAAAGTGAATCGCAGCGAAGGAATGAAAATTACCTACGATTATTTTAAATCGCTGTCCAAAGAGGAACTTTCTAAAGAAGAACACAAGGACTTTTCAGAGTATATCAAATAAAAAATAGCCAAAAGTTACGTTTTTTTTATCATAAAGTAACTTTTTAGCGTAGTTTACAAATAGTAAAATTTCTCGGATAACTCTGTAAGTGAATTTTGATTTTGATGTAAATTGATCCGTATACCATAAAATTCACTAAACCAAACGTACATGCGCAATACAACAGGAAGATATTCAGGGTATATTCGCCCTTTTTCCTATGTGTCTGATGTTTTGATACTTAGTTTTTTTGGCTTTTATTTTTTTAATTTTCCACAAAGAGAAGTTCCATTTTACCTGCTTTTAAGTTCCGTATGGCTGATTATAGCTGCACAGCTTGGTTTTTATGAAGTATATCGGTACACCAATGTAGTCAGTATACTCAACTGCGCTGTTAAACAGTTTGTATTGTTTACTATTTCTCTATTATCTATTGTTTATTTGTATGGTGAGCAAACAAGTTTTACAACACTGTTTAGTTATTTAGGAAGTGTTGCATCTTGCATTGTTATTTTAAAATTAGTCATCTATTATTTTTTAAAGGAATTCCGATTGCATTACGGCGGAAATTTAAGAAGAGTAATTTTAATAGGTTCTCCTGAGAAAGTAGCGCCTTTACAGACCTTTTTCTCCGAAAATTTAGAATATGGATATAAGGTTTGTAACTCCTTTTCACTAGAAGAAAATATTGAAAAGGAGTTACAGGAAGCATTTTCTTTTATAATCGAAAACAAGATGGATGAGGTGTATTGTGCGATGAGTGATTTAACTCAACCTCAAATACAAATGCTCATTGACTTTGCAAATAATAATTTAAAAACGCTTAAATTTATTCCGGATGACAACCAGATTTTATCGGGAAGTTATGTTTTTCAGTACTACGGTTATCTGCCCATAGTTGCATTACGAGACATTCGTTTGTACGAGACATACAATAAAATTGCGAAGCGTATTTTTGACATCTTGTTTTCAGTACTCGTTATTGTGGGAGTTTTAAGTTGGTTAACTCCTATTTTAGCTTTTTTAATAAAGCTGGAATCCAAAGGACCCGTTTTTTACAAACACCAAAGAAATGGATTAAGTAATAAAGTCTTTACTTGTTACAAATTTAGATCGATGCAATTTTCTAAGGATGAGAAATACGATCCAGTTTCTAAAGTTGATTCTAGAGTGACAGCAATAGGCCAATTTTTAAGACAAACTAGTTTGGACGAATTTCCACAGTTTTATAATGTATTAAAGGGAGAAATGTCGGTCGTCGGACCAAGACCGCACATGATCAGTTATACCGAACAGTATGCTTTGAAAGTGAATAATTTTATGATTCGCCATTTTATTAAACCTGGAATTACTGGATTGGCACAAACAAAAGGATACCGTGGTGCAGTAGAAAATGATTCAGATATTATTAATCGCTTCAAATATGACATTTTTTATATGGAGAATTGGTCTATTTTACTAGATATTGAAATTATCTTAAAGACGATATATAATATCTTAAAAGGAGATGAAAAAGCGTATTAGTATGAAAGAACCGTTAGTATCTATTATAACTCCTGCTTTTAATTCGGAAGCCTTTATTGCTGAAACGATAAAATCTGTTTTAAATCAAACCTATGAAAATTGGGAAATGATTATTATCGATGATGGTTCTACTGATAATACGGCTGAACTGATTTTGAACTATGTAAAAAACGACAATCGAATACAATTCCATTCTTTAAATAAAAATAGTGGAACAGGTGTAGCTAGAAATTTTGCACTCGAAAAAGCCTCGGGAAAGTATATCGCTTTTTTAGATTCAGACGATTTGTGGAAGCCTAAAAAACTTGAAAAGCAGGTTCATTTTTTAGTGGAAACGCAAGTTCCGTTTACCTTTTCGTATTACGACTGTATTAATGAAAACGGACAAATTTTACATAAAAGAGTAGAGGCGCCAAGCATTCTAAGTTACAGACAATTGTTTTTTTGTAATTATATCGGAAATCTTACTGGAATTTATAGTACCGATTATTTTGGAAAAATTACGATTGATAAGAGCCGAAAGCGACAAGATTGGATATTGTGGTTGACTATTTTAAAACAAATCAAGAAGGCAGAACCAGTAACCGAAAGTCTGGCTTTTTATCGCGTACGAGACAATTCTATTTCAGCATCTAAAGTTAAATTACTGAAATATAATTTTGGCGTTTATCGCAATTTTCATAAGTATAATTTGCTGAAAGCGTCGCTTTGTATGATTGGTTTTTTATTCACCCAATTAGTGATTAAAACGAAATACGTAAAGAATATGACGTAATTGCTAGCGAAGCGATTACTTTTTAAAACCAATTTTTGTTCTCGGTTTTTCTGTTTCTTTTTTATCTGTTAGTTCATCCAAATAAGAAAAAACCAGTTCAATATTTTTACCTTGATTCTCCAATTTCTTTTGAATTTGAACAATATCCAATTTCATTTCGGTGGTATCAAGTAGCATTTGTCTCACCTTCGTGAAAATTCGCATGATTTGTATGTGGGTCTGAATGGCTGTATCGCTCTTTAAGACATTAGATAACATCAGTATTCCATGTTCGGTGAAAGCCATTGGAGCGTAACGCAAACCCATCTTGTCTGAATTGGAGGTCACAAATTGTGACCTCCAATTTTCAAATTCTAATTTCGTGAGTTCAAACATAAAATCTCCGGGAAATCTTGAAATATTTCTTTTAACAGCTTGTTTTAAAACTCTCGTTTCAATTCCGTAAAGTACAGCTAAATTTCTGTCAAGCATTACTTTTTGATTTCGGATGTAATAAATGGCATTCGAAATAGTCTCTTCTGAAAGTATAAGATTTGCGCTCATAGGTTTGAAAATAAAACACAAATATAGGAATTTATTTACTTTATATAAATGAAGTAAATTGTTTTAATTTTCCGCGGTTGCTTCGATTTAAAACTGCTTTTCGATTAAAAGTAAATTTCAAATTGGGTTCTAAATAACTAGCAATTGCTTTTTGAATTTGATCCATCTTCGCAGAAGTTAATTCACTTTCACTTACGTAATCAACTTCAAATGTGTCGATTTTGGTTTGTTTGATGATAAATTCCTTTACTTTTCCATCGTCTTCAATTAAACTTTTAGTCACATAATAAAACGTCAATCCTGGCGCTTTTTTGCCACTTGGCAAATGGGCAAAATCATTCGTTCTGCCGATAAGTTGCTTGAGAATTGGTTTTTGAAGTGTGCTTTTTTCATCTAAAATACCCAAATCACCAATTTCGTAGCGAATAAATGGATGTGCCTTATTGAACAAAGAAGTGATTACAATTTTTCCCATTTCGCCGTAAGGCAACACTTGATTGTTATCGTCTAGAATTTCGATGAATAAAGTTTCTGCATTGACTTGCCATTCGCCTTGCGGGTTTTCAAAAGCAATCAAATCCAATTCAGAAGCACCATATTCATTGACAATCGGAATTCCGAATTGTTTTTCAAGCAGTATTTTATCACTTTCAAACAACATTTCAGAAGTCACAATACAAACTTTTAAAGTGGGGCAAACCTCTTTTAAAACTATATTTTTTTGTTGTAAAAACTTGGCAAATAGAACAATTGAGCTCGTATAACCGTTGAGGTAATCGAATTTTTTAGTTTGAAAATTTTTCAAGAAACCTTCTAAAACAGAATCCGACAAATCAAAAATAGGAAATCGAAATCGATGACTTAAAAAATCTTTGAAACGCTCTTTTTTGTTTCCGATAAAATCACTTGGAATTCCGTAAAAACGAGCTTGATAGGAAGAGTTAAAATCAATACCGTACCAGCCAAATCGCAACATATTGGATGCCCAAGTTAAAGCATGAGTTTTTTTATCTTTCGCAAAAATAAACGGAGTTCCACTAGAACCCGAGGTTGTATTGACGAAACTATTTTTAACCGAATATCCTTTGGAAAGTCTATTTTGTAAAGGTTGTTGCAAATCTTTTTTAGTCAGTATTGGAAGATCTTCCCACTGAGGTATGTTTTCTACACCGACTAAATCTTGATAAAAAAGATTATTTTTTAAATGAAAATGTACAATTTCCATCTTTTTGTTTTCTAAAAAATTTTGGTATTCCTTCTCTTTAAGTTTCAGAATTTCTTTCAATTGTGCTTTTGCTTCCTGAATGGGGAAGCCGTTAAGCCGCAGCGAAAGATCAAAAAGTCGAAACATAAATGCTTATTTTTTTCAAAAATACTCTTTAGCGGCAATTATCTTTCGGGAATCACGAAGTTTTTAAAAATTAATTATTTTTTACGTACAAAAGCAATTATTTTTGCAGATCCTCCAAAAGGCGGGCAAGCAACTAAATACAACTACAACATGACAATTTTATTACTGGGTTCAGGCGGAAGAGAGCATGCTTTTGCATGGAAAATGATTCAGAGTCCGCTTTGTGAAAAACTTTTTGTAGCACCAGGCAATGCAGGTACAGCAGCGATTGCAACGAACGTCGCTATGAGTGCAACCGATTTTGAAGCGATAAAAACATTTGTGATTAAAGAAAATGTTAGCATGGTCGTTGTTGGTCCAGAAGATCCTTTGGTAAAAGGTATTTATGATTATTTCAAAAACGACGAAAGTCTGCAGCATATTCCAGTAATTGGTCCGTCAAAAGTAGGTGCAACATTAGAAGGAAGTAAAGAATTTGCAAAAGAATTTTTAGTACGTCACAACATTCCGACAGCAGCTTATGACAGTTTTACGGCTGAAACGGTAGAAAAAGGATGTGATTTCTTGACAACGTTGCAACCGCCGTACGTGTTAAAAGCGGATGGTTTAGCAGCAGGAAAAGGTGTTTTGATTATTCAAGATCTAGCGGAAGCTCAAACGGAATTAAGAAACATGTTGATAGGACAAAAATTTGGCGAAGCGAGCTCTAAAGTCGTAATCGAAGAATTTTTGGACGGAATTGAATTGAGTTGTTTTGTATTAACGGATGGAAAAAATTACAAGATTTTACCAACGGCTAAAGATTACAAACGAATTGGTGAAGGTGACACGGGATTGAATACAGGCGGAATGGGAGCTGTTTCTCCAGTTTCTTTCGTAGACGATGTCTTGATGGAAAAAATCGAAACACGTATCGTTAAACCAACAATTGACGGCTTTCAAAAGGACGGAATTGAATATAAGGGGTTTGTTTTTATCGGCTTAATTAATGTGAACAACGAACCAATTGTTATTGAGTATAATGTTAGAATGGGAGATCCAGAAACCGAAGTCGTAATTCCAAGATTAAAAACGGATTTGGTAGCACTGTTTCAAGCAGTTGCTAAACAAGAATTGGATACTATCGATTTAGAAATTGATCCTAGAAGTGCAACAACCATTATGGTGGTTTCAGGTGGTTATCCAGAAGAGTATGAAAAAGGAAAGGAAATTTCAGGTATTGAAAAAATAACCGATTCTATTGTTTTTCATGCGGGAACTTCGCTAGAAAGTGGAAAAGTAGTAACCAACGGAGGTCGTGTACTTGCAATCACTTCTTATGGAGAGGACTTTAAAGAGGCCATTAAGAAATCATATCAAAACATAGATAAAATACATTTTGATCAAATGTATTTTAGGCGCGATATCGGAAACGATTTGTAGTAAAACTAAAAAAGTCCTAATCAACGATTAGGACTTTTTTATTATTTTAAAAATGAGTGAGCCGTTGTGTCTTGATTTTCTGTTCCCGCGTCATCAAAAATGCGTAATTGTTTAATCCAGTATACGATTGCACATGCGCAGATAATCATGAAGATCCAGTTGATTGCGTTAGCACCGAACCATGATTTTAACTCTAACGCGCGGATAAGATCTAGCGGCACAAGTAAAAAATCAACAAAAAGAGTTTTTATTCCTTCAAAAAATGCTTTCATAATTTATAAATTATTATGTTATTTATTGTTTTATAGCGTATTGAAGTAAGATTGAGAATCTTTTTCCAACAAGTTAGTTTCGTTTTTTAAACAAGTATTATATTTACAGTCACAAAAGTATAAAATATCCTTATGATTACAAGTGTTTTTAAAAAATCTACACCATTAAATTATTCTTTAATCATAATTTTAATGCTGTTGTTCTTTTTTATATATCAATTTCAAGATTTGTCTTGGTTTGGATCCGCTATTTCTATTGTAGAAAAAGTAGTATTGATTAGTGTTATTTTAGCTTCTATATTGGTAACGAATTTCATTACTAAAAAGAACGGCCTGAGTAAAGACAATACTTATGTAGTGTTTTTTTACTTTTTACTGTTTGTCTTTTTTCCAGATTCGTTTAGTAAGTCCAATATTATTTTGGCAAACTTTTTTCTCTTATTGGCTTTGCGTCGTTTAATATCGCTACAATCTTTAAAATCGGCTAAGGAGAAAATTTTTGATGCATCTCTATGGATTATTGTAGCCTCTTTGTTTCAATTTTGGTGCATTTTATTTTTAGTACTGGTTTTTATATCGATAATTTTTCACGTTGCAGGCGATTATCGAAACTGGATTTTACCATTTATAGCTTTACTCGCTGTAGGAACTTTATTTATTGCCTTCGCATTGCTGTTTAATATTGATATTCTTTCGTACTATCAAAACAGAGCGCATATGGATTTCAGTATTTCCTACTTTGCTAAAAGTTCACAAAATTGGGCCTTGTCCATCTATTTTACTGTTGCTTTATGTTTTGTTTTTTTAATGGTAACTAGTTTATCTAAACGTCCATTATTACTGCATTCTTCTTATAAAAAAGTGGTGGCTTACTTTTTTATTGCCATTTTAGTGTATTTAGTTTCTCCAGATAAAAGCAATGATTTATTAGTCTTTACAGTTGCGCCTTTAGCAATTATGGCCACGAGTCAGATCGAATTTGTGCAGCAGAAAATCACTAACGAATTAACTTTTGGAGCTTTAATTCTATGCAGTTTATTTGTCTTTTTTGCGCAATTATAATTTAGTACCGTAAGCCAAATCGCCTGCATCACCTAAACCAGGAACGATGTAATTTTTCTCGTTCAAATGACTGTCTAAAACGCCAACCCACAAATGGCAATTGTCTGGTAAATTTGCTTTTGCATACGCAATTCCTTCGGGAGCGGCTATAACTACTGCGATATGAATTTCTTTTGGAGTGCTGTTCTGCATCAATTTTTCGAAAACAGCAACCAACGAATGTCCAGTGGCCAACATTGGATCAACTAGCAAAAGGGTTTTGTCATCTAAAGAAGTTAGTGCTTGATATTCTACTAAAATCACAAATTCGCTGTCGTTATTAGGATGATGACGACTGGCCGAAACAAATCCGTTCTCGACACCATCGAAGTAATTTAAAAAACCAATATGCAACGCCAAACCGGCACGCAATATCGAGCACAAAACTAAGTCGTCGGCGATTTCTGTGGTATTTTTAATTCCTAATGGCGTTTGTATTTCGACGTTTTTATACGCTAAATTTTTACTGATTTCGTACGCCATTATTTCGCCAATCCGCTCAATATTTCTTCTAAATCGCATGCTGTCTTTTTGAACATTTACGTTTCGAATTTGCCCCAAAAAGTGATTTAAAACGCTGTTGTTTTCAGATAAATAATGAATTTGCATGATTTTTTAATTTGAGTTTAAAAAGGCTAAAGTTTAATTTTTTTTTGAGAACCATAAATGTATAAAAAGTATCTTTGTATCTCTTACTAAATATAAAATCATGTTTTCAAAATTAGCTTATTCTGTTTTCGAACAAAGTATCAAAGATTATCATCAGTTTGATAATGTGGACCAGCCAATAAATAATCCTTTCCCGAAGGATAAATTTGAGCACCTATTATATTTGAAAAATTGGATCGACACGGTTCAATGGCATTTTGAAGATATCATTCGTGATCCGCAAATTGATCCTGTCGCAGCTTTGGCTTTAAAAAGAAGAATTGACGCTTCCAATCAAGAGCGTACGGATATGGTAGAATATATTGACGGTTATTTTTTACAAAAATACAATGAGGTCAAAGTAAAAGACGGAGCAAAAATTAACTCAGAAAGTCCAGCTTGGGCATTTGATAGATTGTCAATTTTAGCTTTGAAAATTTATCATATGAATGAAGAAGCAACTCGTGCAGCAGCTTCGCAAGAGCATAGAGATAAATGCCAGGAAAAACTAAATGTGCTTTTGGAGCAAAGAAGTGATTTGTCTACAGCGATTGATGATTTATTGAACGACATCGAGAATGGTGACAAATTTATGAAAGTGTACAAGCAAATGAAAATGTACAACGATGATGATTTGAATCCAGTTTTATATCAAAATAAAAAATATTAGTTGGAGCATTTTCCAGCTTTCCATTACAATTCCTCACAAAAAAAGTATAGTTTCTATTGTTCTAAAAAGAGCTTCCGTTGGTCGCTTTTTTAGAACAAGAAACTTTTCTTTTTTTGCTCCGGGATTTTCATTTCAATCTGGGCTAGGACAGGTAATAGTCGAGCATAAACATTTGTAATTTGTCAGCTAAAATTCAACATATTGCCGTCATGAGACTTTCTGCTATGGGAGATGTCGCGATGACCGTTCCAGTTTTGCGTGCTTTCGTAGAACAAAATCCAGCAGTAAAACTGACGGTAATTTCACGTCCATTCTTTAAACCATTTTTTGACGGAATTCCAAATCTTACTTTTTTTGCTTTTGATGAAAAACAAAAACAGAAGGGATTTTTAGGATTACTTCGGTTGTACAAAGATTTAAAAAAACTTAAAATAGATGCTTTTGCCGATTTACACAATGTCTTGCGCTCGCAAATTGTTCGGAATCTTTTCTCTCTGAGCGGAAAAAAAGTGGCAGCCGTAGATAAAGGTCGTCAAGGAAAAAAAGAACTAACACGCGCCGAAAATAAAATTTTCAAACAGCAACCGAACATGTTTGAAAGACATTTAAAAGTGTTTGAAGAATTAGGATTTACAATAGATTTATCAAATCCAGCTTTCCCCCAAAAAGCCACTTTAAGCGCAGAAATAACCCGTTTGATAGGAGTGAAGTACGATAAATTAATCGGTATTGCTCCTTTTGCGCAATACGACGCTAAAGTATATCCATTAGATTTAATGCAAGAAGTCATTGCAAGTTTGGCTGATAATACAGAGCACACCATTTTACTTTTTGGAGGTGGAGCAAAAGAAATCGAAATTTTAGAGAGTATTGCAAAGCCTTTTAAAAACGTTGTTAATTTCGCCGGAAAAATTAAATTTCAAGAAGAATTAAAATTGATTAGCAACCTCGATGTCATGCTTTCTATGGATTCTGGAAACGCGCACATTGGAGCAATGTTAGGAATAAAAGTCATCACGTTGTGGGGTGCAACGCATCCTTACGCGGGTTTTTTACCGTTCAATCAATCCCTAGAAACTGCTTTAGTTTCAGACAGAGAAAAGTATCCGTTACTGCCCACTTCGGTGTATGGAAATAAAGTTGTTGAAAACTATCAAGAGGCCATGCGAACTATTTTTCCACAAGAAGTGGTTTCGACTGTTCAGTCTTATTTAGGCTAAATAGTAAGATAATTCAATTTTTGAAGTAGTAGTAAAATCGGAATATTATTGAATTTTTTCACAACCAAATTCCATTTTCACGACATCTCAGCGTCAAAAATCTTTTGAGATTTGAAATAGATTCTTCAAAATCGGGCGGTTCTAGTCCAAAACGGATGAACTCTTTTTGTTGTTTTTCGGCTGCTTCACAAGCTTTTACAATTTCCTTGAGCATGTCGAGCATAATGAGTTGTTTGCTTTCTTTTTGGTCGAATTTTAAATCAATCAATTCATCTTGCAATTTTTAACAATAATCTAAAAGATCTTCTACTTCTTTTTCCTCGAGAAGATGTGGTTTGTTTTTGAAAAGTTCACGAGGATTTTTCATCTTCAAAGGATTTTAAGTGTTGGTGTCAAAGCAATTCTAAATAAAAAATAAAACACGCAAATTATACGGATTGTGCCAGATTTATTAGGGATAAAAAATCTGCGAATCTGCCAAATCTGCGTGTTCATTTTAATTATTTACAAAACTACAGACTTCCAACTAAGATCTGTCATCTGCATACTATTTGCTAGACATCATCATAATCGACATAGATAGTTTCTGATGTTGGGTGCGCTTGACAAGTCAAAATCAGTCCACTCTCAATTTCTTTATCAGTTAAAATAGAGTTCTTAGACATTTCGGCACTTCCAGAAGTTACGCGAGCCAAGCAGCTGCTGCAAATTCCGCCTTGGCAAGAATAAGGTGCATCGATTCCTTGCTTTAGCGCAGCATCTAAAATGGTTTGTTTTTGAGACATTTCAAAAGTAACCTCGTCATCATCTACTAAAATTGTGATTTTCGAATGTCCTTCGAGAGAAGCATTGATCACATTTTCTTCAGAGGAAGAAGTAAATAGCTCAAACTTAATAGCCGAATCTTTTACATTTTTTTCTTTTAAAATTTCTGTAACCGTGTTAATCATAACTTCGGGACCACAAAGATAAAACTTATCAAATTCTAATTCTTTGTGCTTATTATTCAATACAAAATTCACAGCCGATTTCTCAATTCTTCCAAACAAAGCATTTTCTACTTTAGATTGACTGTAAACATAATGAACAAAAAAGCGACCAACATATTGCAACTGTAAATCGTGTAACTGCTCATGAAATATAGTTTCTTCGGCAGTTTTATTTCCGTAAACCAATACAAATGAGCTTTTTGGTTCGCTTTTTAGAACTGATTTTATGATCGAAAGTACTGGCGTAATTCCGCTACCGGCTACAAAAGCAGCATAGTTTTTTTGACGATCTGCGTCTGGTTCAAATATAAATTTACCTTCTGGTTGTCCTACTTCCAATAAATCACCAGCCTTTAATTTTGTAGTAGCAAACTGCGAAAATAATCCGTCTTTTACGGCTTTGACAGCAATACGCAATTCGCCGCTTTCTGGTGAAGAACAAATAGAGTACGCTCTTCTTATTTCTTGATTATCAATGGTTAAACGTAAGTTAACATATTGACCCGCAACAAATGTATAGTCGGGTTGTAATTCTTGTGGTACATTAAAAAGTATTGAAACTGCCCCTGGAGTTTCGCGCTTTACTTCTTTTATAGTAAGTTTTTTGAATGAAGGCATAATGCTAATTTTTAGGCAAAGATAATAAACGAAATTTGTTTTTACTTAACAGAAAATGATATTGACTATACATAAGAATCATATGTATAAGAAAGTTATGTATATTTGTGTTTCAAAAGCATAAGACAAATGAAAAATTCACAATTATATAAGGGAAGTTTAAATACCATAATTATGAAGTTATTGGAAGAAAATGATAAGATGTACGGCTATGAAATTACGCAAAAAGTAAAAGCAATTACATTGGGAGAACTTATTATTACCGAAGGTGCTTTGTACCCTGCTTTGCATAAATTAGAGGCCGAAGGATTGTTGGATGTCGAAATAGAAAGAGTAGACAATAGGTTGCGTAAATATTATAAACTAACAGAATCCGGTCGAAAAGAAACGGCGAATCGACTTGTTGAACTAGAAAATTTTATACGAAATATGCAATCATTAGTTAATCTAAAATTAGAATTTTAAACCGTTTACTATGAAACTAACCACCAAACAAATTGCACTTATCGATGAAACTTTGGTTTTGAATACTCTCACATACTCCGACATTAAATACGAAGTTATCGATCATATTGCTACCGAGATAGAAACCATTTTATCTGATAAAAATATTGGTTTTGAAAATGCTTTACAAATAGTTTTCGATAAATGGAACAGACAACTAAAAACGACTACGCTTGGTTTTTCAGTATGTTATTCTCTTTCGGGACCCAAAATAGCAATGGACAAAATGTCTAGAATTGTAAGAAACGAATTAAAGTGGGCGTTAGTTTTTTTAGTACTTATCGCGGCATCTCTAACCACGCTCATTTATAATTTTGAAAGTACCACTCCGTTTATAAAAACTACAAGAATAGCATTAAAAGTTTCGTTGTTGGCCGCTTTTATAATTTACGTAGTCGGCAAAATCTTAATGTTTAAATCAAACTTTACTACTACGTTCTCCAAGGTGTATGATCGAAGATTCGTTTTGGTGGTACTTTATGCGGTTGGCTTTATTTTTAACATATTACCAATTTTGCCAGATACTACTTCATCCAACAGAAATATCATTTCTTTGATTTTTGTGTTTTTGTATCTATTTTACAGTATAAGCTCTTTTGTGCTATTGACAAAACATTATCAGTTAAAAGCAAAATACCAAATACTCTAATGGAGTAAACTAGCAAACTAGATTTTTACTTTTACAATCCAACTTCAAAAAAAGTAATCGCTTAAAACCACGCTTTCAGAGTAGATTATAAAATAATTTGTAACGTTTTCTTACATTTTAATACCAACTAGAAAACTTATATACATGTATTATGTTTAAAAATTTTATTTATCTCGAATGGAAGTCTTTTTCACGGTCTGCTTCTTTTGGAACCAACATCGTTTTAAAAATTTTAATGGCTTTTTTGGTACTATACTTTACAGTCGTTTTTTTAGCCATGGGAGTTGGTGCTTTTTATGTACTCAAAAAGATGAGTTTGGAACCGTTGGCAACCATCAATAAATTTTTGATTTATTATTTCTTTTTTGATCTGGCGATCCGGCTGATTTTTCAAGCTATTCCGGTGGTAAATATTAAACCACTTTTGGTAATGAATATTAAAAAAAACAGCATCGTTCATTTTTCACTTTGGAAAACATTTCTAGCCTTTTTTAATTTAATTCATGTCTTTTTCTTTGTGCCATTTTCCATCGTATTATTGATCGAAGGTTATGATGCTCTTGGTGTTATTGCCTGGAGTCTTGCAATGTTTTGCATGATCTATTGCAATAATTTTTTAAATTTATTACTAAGCAATATAGATAAGCTTTTTACTTTTTTCTTGGTACTGGTTGGTGTGTTAGCCGCTTTACAATATTATCAGTATTTTGATATTACACAACATACGGCACCATTTTTTCAGGCGCTGTACCAAAATACAATAGTGGTTATAGTGCCATTTATAGTTTTTGCGCTGTTGTATGTACTAACATTCAAATTCTTTAAAAATAATTTATTTTTGGATGCTGGACTATCAGAGAAGCATGATATCGCCCGAACCGAAAACTTGACTTGGCTCAATCAATTTGGTACTTTAGGTACTTTTCTTAAAAATGACATTAAATTAATTAAAAGAAATAAACGTTCAAAAACGACGATTCTCATGAGCTTCTTGTTTTTGTTTTACGGTTTTATCTTCTTTAATTCTACACAACCGGCAGCGATGCAAATATTTGCTGGAATTTTTGTCTCTGGCGGATTCTTGTTTGTCTTTGGTCAATTTGTTCCTAGTTGGGACAGTTCCTACTATCAATTGATGATGACACAAAATATTCCGTACCGAGGTTATCTTAATGCCAAATGGTGGTTAATCGTAATTGCAACTATTATCTCCACCATTTTAGCTTCTTTTTATATTTATGTAGGATGGCAATTTTATTTATTAATCGTAGTGGGCGCGATCTACAACATTGGCGTTAATTCGCATTTGGTTTTATTGGGAGGTGCTTACACTAAAACACCAATCGACCTAACCTCTAGCAAAGGTGCTTTTGGCGATAAAAAAGCATTTAATGTTAGTGCGATGTTGCTTACGCTACCAAAAATAATTCTTCCTGTTTTATTGTATGGAATAGGCCTGTATTTTGACAATACTACAATTGGACTCGCGTTGGTGGCAGGTGCTGGAGTGCTCGGTTTTATTTTTAGAAACAGCGTTTTTGCTTTTATCGAAAAAAAATATAAATCCGAAAAATATTCAACGATCGCCGCATACAAACAAAAGAAGTAGTTGAGAAGTAGAGTAAATAAGTAACAGTTAAACATATAAAGATGATACAAGTAACAAATCTTTCAAAAAAATACAACGAAACAACAGTTTTAAAAATAGAAAATTTGGCCATTCCAAAAGGACAAAGTTTTGGTTTAGTAGGTAATAACGGCGCCGGGAAAACGACTTTTTTTAGTTTATTACTCGACTTAATTCAGCCTACAACAGGCCATATAACTAATAATTTTATACAAGTAGATACAGATGAAAGTTGGAAATCTTTTACTGGTTCATTTTTAGATGAAAATTTCTTGATAGGTTACCTAACTCCCGAAGAATATTTTTATTTTATTGGAGATTTAAGAGGACAGAACAAGGCAGACGTTGATGCATTATTATTAAAATATGATGAATTTTTTAATAATGAAATTTTAAATAACAAAAAATATTTACGCGATTTATCGAAAGGAAATCAAAAGAAAGTGGGTATTATTGCCACACTAATAGGCAGTCCCGAAGTCGTTATTTTAGATGAGCCTTTTGCTAATCTAGATCCAACCACCGTGAGCCGATTAAAAAAAATCATTAAAACCTTGGCTGAGGATCCAAATGTTACCGTTTTAGTTTCCAGCCATGATTTGCAGCATACGGTCGAAGTTTGCGATAGAATTGTGGCTTTAAGTAAAGGAGAAGTGGTCAAAGACATTCAAACTTCACCCGAGACATTGCAAGAGTTAGAACTGTTTTTTGCCGTGTAAAGACACTTATCTCGAAAAGAAATGTATTTTTACAAATCATTATACTAAAAGCTCTATTTGTAAGTTTAATGATTAAACATTTTCCGTTTGAAATACACTAATTTTAAATATATTCTCACGCTTTTCGTAGTGTTTGTTTTGGTGGCTTGTTCTACCAAAAAAGATACTTTTTTGGCTAGAAATTCGCATGCCTTAAGTACTAAATACAACATTTTGTATAATGGTCAAATTGGTTTGGATAAAGGAATTCAATCTGTTAATACTGCTGAAGCTGATAATTTTTGGGAAATTTTGCCCATTGAAAGAATGCAAGTCGAAGATAATTTTTCGGAAGAAGCAAAAATCAAGAATCCCGACTTTGAAATAGCAGAAGCTAAAGCCACCAAAGCCATCCAAAAGCACTCCATGAATATAGGTGGACGAGAGAAAAACTTTCAGATGGACGAAGCCTATTTATTGTTAGGGAAAGCACGTTATTATGACGAGCGCTTCATTCCTGCTTTGGATGCCTTTAATTATATTCTATACAAATATCCTACAAGCAGCAACATTAACACCGCCCGAATCTGGCGCGAAAAAACCAATATGCGTTTGGGTAACGATGCCGTTGTCATCAAAAACATCAATCAGATTTTAAAAGATGTAAAAGTAGACAAACAAGTCTATTCAGATGCGAATGCTTTATTGGCTGAAGCTTTTTTTAACTTACAAAAAAACGACAGTACTATAAGTAAATTAAAAATTGCCATTCAGTTTTCTAAAAAAAACACCGAAAAATCGCGTTACCGATTTATTTTAGCACAATTATTTGAGGCCAAGCAAGAGCGAGATAGTGCTTTACAATACTATCACTCGGTAATTGCTATGAATAGAAAAGGAGATCGCAAATACATGATTCAGGCATATGCAAAAAAAGCACAACTGTTTGATTATGAAAATGGCGATAAAGAAATTTTCGTAAAGCGCTACACTAAATTATTAGAAGATAGAGAAAATCGTCCATTTTTAGATGTTTTAAATTATCAAATGGGTGTTTTTTATGATCAAACACAAGATCAAAAAGCAGCACTTCATTTTTACAATGCGTCCTTAGACACCGAATCTAAAGATTCGTATTTGGTTGCTTCTACCTATAGAAATATAGGAAATATGTATTTTAAAAAAACCAATTATACACTTGCTGCTAAATACTACGACAGCACCTTAGTCAATCTGAATCAAAAAACGCGGGAATATGTGTATCTGAAAAAAAAGCGAACCAATCTAGACGACGTAATCAAATACGAAGCGATTGCTAAGGTAAATGACAGTATTTTAAAGGTAATTGCCTACACGCCAGAAGAACGAACTATCTTCTACCAGAATTATATTGATACGTTAAAAGTTCAAGACAAAGCAAAACAAGTAGCGGCCGATAAAGAAAAAGAAAAGTTAGCCAATATAGAACGCAACAATCAATCGGGAGCTACAGATGTACCTGCGGCAAAAGTAATGAATAATTACGGTCCGCCATCTGCGACCGACGTGAAGAGTAACTTCTATTTTTACAACCCAACAACGGTTGCTTATGGTAAGTTACAATTTAAGAAACAATTTGGGAATCGAACTTTAGACGGCAATTGGCGTTCGTCTTTGGCCAACATTAACCAAGCTTTGGCCGATCAAGAAACTAATAATTCAGCAGAAGTTGTTTCTGACTCGATTGTACCATTGGATCCAAGATACTCGGTTGCTTTTTATACTGAAAAACTACCTACAGAGTTAAAGGCAATTCAAACTATAAAAAAAGATCGTGATTTTGCCTACTATCAATTGGGTCTAATTTACAAAGAAAATTTAAAAGAATACGAGCTCGCAAGTGGTAAGTTAGAACAATTACTTGCTTTTAAACCAGATGAAAAATTGGTATTACCAGCAGAATATAATTTGTATAAAATATATCAAATTACGAATCCGAATCGAGCTGAAATCATTAAAAACGAAATTGTAACGCAGTATCCTACTTCGCGTTATGCGCAAATTATTACCAATGCAACAACGGCAACTGCTGGATTAAATTCTCCAGACGCGGTCTATAAAAAGCAATACGCTTTATACGAAGCCGAACAATTTACCGTTATTTTAGACACTGTTGACGTTTTGATTAGAGAGTATGCGGGAGAGGAAATTGTCTCTAAATTTGAATTGCTAAAGGCCAATGCGTTAGGAAAAACAAAGGGTTTAGAAGCTTATAAAACAGCGATGGAACAAGTGGTTACTAATTATCCTAATAGTGAAGAAGGAAAAAAGGCGAAAGACATTTTGAACAAACAAATTCCGACTTTAGAGAAAATGGCATTCACCACAACTGAAGGGCAAAACTGGAAAATTATCTACAAAATTGCGACTACTGATGAAAAAGCAGTTGAAGACATTAAAGCAAAATTTAATAAATTTCTGAATGAAGAAAATTATATGAAATTAACGTTATCAGTCGATAAATACGATGACAAAGATTCTTTTGTAGTTATTCATGCCATTAAATCGCAGACCTACGCGTACGATTTGGCTACATTACTAAGGGAAAATAAGTATAAGATACAACAAGAACCAACTGTAATTTCGAGTAGTAATTACAGTCTTGTTCAAATTAAGAAAAATATTGACGCATACAAAGCATTAAAAACCCCATAATTATGTTTGAAAAAACCAAGAAACCTACTAATGATGTTCTAGGAAAAACGAATCGAATAGTAGAAGGAACTATTATAAAAGGAGACATTATCTCCGAAGCTGATTTTAGGTTGGACGGCGAATTAATTGGAAATTTTACGTCTAAAGGCAAAATAGTCATTGGACAAAAAGGAAGAGTAACTGGAGATGTAGTGTGTCAAAATGCCGATATCGAAGGTTTTTTTAGCGGCAGTATAAAAGTGCACGATATTTTAAATGTAAAAGAAAAAGCAAGCATACAAGGCGAAGTTACTGTTGGCAAACTTTCGGTCGAACCAGGGGCTGGCTTTACCGCCACTTGCGCAATGCTAAATGAAGCAAAAAATCAAGCTAAAACAGATGGAAAAGCAACCGAAAGAAAAGTCGTCGAATAACAAATGGATTGCGCTTATTAATATTGCATTTCAAATGGGAATTATTATCTTGGCCTTTACGTATTTGGGAATGTGGCTAGATGAAAAGTATTCGAATGGGGCGTCTATCTGGACAATAATTCTATCTTTGCTTTCTGTTTTTCTTGCCCTTTATAATGTCATTCGACAAGTTAAAAATTTAAATAAATAATGATTAGAGTTTTAAATTTTCTAAAGTATTTTGTTCCTTTTTCAGTTGTATTGTTTGTTTCTCAATACTTTATCACACAATCCCTAGCCACAGAACATGTTTTTTTTCATTCGGTATGGAGTATCTATGCCTTTAACATCATTGCTACTTTTTTAGTTTATTTATTGTTGATTTTTGTAAATAAGGAATTTAAAGATTTTACAGGATTCGCTTTTCTAGGAACAAGTTTGTTTAGAATGATGGCTGCAGTAGTTTTTTTAATTCCGTTTATACAGTCCGATGTTGAGGCTCCAATTATTGATCTTGGAGCATTTTTTATACCGTATTTTTTATTTTTATTCTTTGAAGTGTATTTTACAATTCTATTACTAAATAAGAGATAAAGAGCTCAGTATTACTTGAGTTGTGCTTTTAATTTAAATCGTAAAAATTACATAGATATGTTTTCGATTTTGAATTTAATATGTACCTTTGCAAAAAATTTTTGAAACCTAAATTAGATACAGATTTAATAATGATAATTTCAAATAAACCAGTTCATTACTTACTAGTTGCTTTATTAGCATTTACTTCGTCGATTAATTTCGCTTCAACAACAGTTGATAGTGTCTCTGTTCAAAGCGAAAATGTTTCACTCACAGAGAGCAATCAGGCAGTAACAACCAGTCACGGCGAAACTGTTGGTCACGAGGTGGAAAAAGAATTTAATCCTAGTGATTTAATTAACTCGCACATCGGCGACGCTCATGATTTTCACATTGCTGACTGGAACGGTCATCCAATTTCTTTTAACTTGCCGGTTATTTTATGGACAGCAAACGGATTGGAAATTTTTTCATCAGAAAAATTTCACCATGATAATTCAGGTGAACATGTTGTTGATGTGAACGGTCAAAAAGTAGTTCGCTATAAAGAAATTATTTTTTATGCTGATCAATTTGAAACAATGACAGCAGACCAAAGAGATAATGGTGCTTTTGCTTTTAGCGCAAGACCATTAGACTTTTCGATTACCAAAAACGTATTCTCAATGTTTTTGTCTGCCGTTGTACTATTCTTTTTGTTTTTTGCAGTAGCAAGATCATACAAGAAAAACCCAAATGCACCAAAAGGATTAGCAGGTTTCTTAGAGCCACTAGTTACTTATGTGAGAGACGAAATTGCGATTCCAAATATTGGTCACAAAAAGTACGCGAAGTTCATGCCGTATCTTTTAACGATCTTTTTCTTTATCTGGATCAACAACCTTATCGGATTGATTCCTTTCTTTCCATTTAGTTCTAACTTGACCGGAAATATTTACTTTACATTTGTAATGGCATTTATTACGTTTATCGTTACTACATTAAGCGGAAACAAATCATACTGGGGACATATTTTTAACACGCCAGGCGTTCCGGTGTGGTTGGCTCCAATTATGATTCCTGTAGAAATTATCGGAATGTTAACGAAGCCTTTCGCATTGATGATTCGTTTGTTCGCAAACATCACTGCAGGTCACATTATTATTTTAAGTTTAGTTTCTTTGATATTTATTTTTAAAAGCGTTTTTATCGGGCCAGTGGCTGGAGCTTTCGTTTTATTTATGAGTGTTTTAGAAATGTTGGTTGCTGCTTTGCAAGCGTATGTATTTACTTTGCTTTCAGCATTATTTATCGGTCAGGCTGTAGCAGAGCACGATCATCATTAATTTGAGTTTTATTAATTATTAACTATATAAATTTAGTATTATGGTATTAGCTGGAATCGGAGCTGGATTAGCTGTAATTGGTGCAGGTCTTGGAATTGGAAAAATTGGTGGTTCTGCAATGGACGCTATTGCTCGTCAACCAGAAGCTGCTGGAAAAATCCAGACTGCTATGATTATTGCTGCTGCACTTATTGAAGGTGTTGCACTTTTCGCAGTAGTTGTTGCGTTAATCGCAAAATAATTAAAATCAAAAACTTCCTGTAGCGGTTGGCTCCAGGAAGTTTTTTTAAACAAGACAAACAATTTTTTAAATATATAATGTTATGCAATTAACTTCACCAGAGAGTTTAATTTTTTGGACAACGATTATCTTTATCGTTTTCTTCATTCTTTTGGCAAAATTTGCTTGGAAGCCTATTTTAACGGCAGTAAAGAATAGAGAAGAATCTATTAATAATGCATTAGTTGCAGCAGAATCTGCTCGTTTAGAAATGCAAAATTTAACTGCAGATAACGAACGTATTTTACAAGAAGCAAGAATGGAACGTGATGCCTTGTTAAAAGAAGCGCGTGAAATGAAAGACCAAATAATTGCTGATTCTAAGAAAGAAGCACAAGAGCAAGGTTTGAAAATGATTGAGCAAGCAAAAAATGCTATTCAATTAGAAAAAAATGCTGCTATGGCTGAATTGAAATCACACGTTTCAACTTTATCATTGGATATCGCAGAAAAATTATTGAAAGAAGAACTATCTAACAAAGAGGCTCAAACCAAATTGGTTGAGAAAATGTTAGGTGATGTAAAGTTAAACTAAGCAATTATGGCAGGTACAAGAGCAGCAATACGTTATGCGAAAGCAATTCTGGACTTAGCCAACTCAAAAGGAGTTGCTGAAGTTGTGAATAATGATATGAAATTAATCGCTTCAACAATTACTGGTAATGCAGAATTAAGTACATTTATTTTAAACCCAACCTTAAAAGTTGATGTTAAAGAAAGTGCACTTTCAGAAATTTTTGCTGAAACTAATGGCGTAACCAAAGGGTTGTTTCATTTATTGTTTGAAAATAAAAGATTTGAAATTCTTGAAGCTATCGCACAAGAATATACTGCATTGTTTGATGAAAGTAATGGTGTTGAAATAGCTACTGTTACCACAGCAATTGAAATGGACGCTGCTTTAGAAGCAAAAGTTTTAGCAAAAGTGGCTACTTTATCAGATAAAAAAGTAACGATTATTAATAAAGTAGATCCTGCAATTATTGGAGGTTTTATTTTAAGAATTGGTGACAAGCAATACAATGCATCTGTTAGCAATAGATTACAAGTATTAAAAAGAGAGTTAAGTAATTAGTTTTATCACACGTAAAGTGTTTAAATAATATATTAAGATGGCGGAAATCAAACCTGCTGAAATTTCAGCAATATTAAGAAAGCAAGTAGAAGGTTTTGAATCTGGTGCTACGCTAGAGGAAGTAGGAACTGTACTTCAAGTTGGAGACGGTATTGCTCGTATTTACGGGCTATCTAATGTACAATACGGAGAGTTAGTTGAATTTGAAAACGGGCTTGAAGCAATTGTACTAAACCTTGAAGAAGATAATGTTGGTGTTGTACTTTTAGGACCTTCAACAGGGATTAAAGAAGGTTCAATTGCAAAAAGAACACAACGTATCGCTTCTCTTAAAGTAGGAGAACAAATGGTTGGTCGTGTAGTAAACACACTTGGTTTTCCTATCGATGGAAAAGGGCCAATTGGTGGAACGTTATACGAAATGCCATTAGAAAGAAAAGCTCCTGGAGTTATCTTCCGTCAACCAGTTACAGAACCATTACAAACCGGAATAAAAGCTATTGATGCTATGATTCCAGTTGGTCGTGGACAACGTGAGTTGGTTATTGGTGACCGTCAGACAGGAAAGTCTTCTGTTTGTATCGATACCATCTTAAATCAGAAAGAATTTTACGATGCAGGAAAACCTGTATTTTGTATCTATGTAGCAATTGGACAAAAAGCTTCTACTGTTGCAGGAATTGCAAAAATGTTAGAAGAAAAAGGTGCAATGGCTTATACAGTGATCGTTGCAGCAAATGCATCTGATCCAGCTCCAATGCAAGTATATGCTCCAATGGCAGGTGCTGCAATTGGGGAGTATTTTAGAGATTCTGGTCGTCCAGCTTTAATTGTTTATGATGATTTATCTAAACAAGCTGTTGCTTACCGTGAGGTTTCTCTTTTGTTAAGAAGACCACCGGGACGTGAAGCATATCCTGGAGACGTTTTCTACTTACACTCTCGTTTATTAGAGCGTGCTTGTAAGGTAATTGCTGATGACGGAATTGCGAAAAGCATGAACGACTTACCAGATTCATTAAAAGGAATTGTAAAAGGTGGTGGTTCATTAACTGCTTTGCCAATTATTGAAACTCAAGCTGGTGACGTTTCTGCCTATATCCCAACAAACGTAATTTCGATTACGGATGGTCAGATTTTCTTAGATGGAGATTTGTTTAACTCAGGAGTTCGTCCGGCAATTAACGTTGGTATTTCTGTATCACGTGTTGGAGGTAATGCTCAGATTAAATCAATGAAAAAAGTATCTGGAACGTTAAAATTAGACCAAGCACAGTTCCGTGAATTGGAAGCATTTGCTAAGTTTGGTTCTGATTTGGATGCAGTTACTTTAAATGTTATTGAAAAAGGAAAAAGAAACGTTGAGATCTTAAAACAAGGTTTAAATGATCCTTATCCTGTAGAAAATCAAGTAGCGATTATCTATGCAGGTTCTAAAAACTTGTTAAGAAATGTACCTGTTAATAAAGTAAAAGAATTTGAAGCTGATTTCATTTCGTACTTAAGCAACAAACATAAAGATACTTTGAACGCTTTAAAAGCTGGAAAATTAGATGATACTATCACTGATGTTTTAGAAAAAGCAGCAAAAGAAATTTCGGCGAAATATAACTAATAAAAGGATTGAGTATGAAGTACTGAGTATTTAGGTTTTACCGTTACTTACTACTTCATGCTTTTGACTTAATATTTAAAAAAAGAATGGCAAATTTAAAGGAAATCCGTAATAGAATTACTTCCGTTTCATCTACGATGCAAATTACATCGGCAATGAAAATGGTTTCTGCTGCAAAGCTAAAGAAAGCACAAGATGCAATCACTGCAATGCGCCCTTATGCCGAGAAATTAACAGAATTATTGCAAAGTCTTTCTGCTACTCTTGAAGGAGCAGTGGGAGGAGATTTTACAACGCAACGCGAAGTGAAGAGAGTTTTGGTGGTTGCCATTACTTCAAACAGAGGATTGTGTGGTGCATTTAATTCTAATATTATTAAGGAAGCCAAAAATCGTTCATTTGCTTACGCAGGTAAGCAGGTTGATGTTTTTGCTATTGGTAAAAAAGGAAACGATGTTTTATGCAAAACAAACAAAGTTGTTGCTAACGAAAGTGCTATTTTTGATGATTTAAATTTTGAAAATGTAGCTGCTATTGCGGAAACATTGACAGAGAAATTTTTATCAGGAGAGTACGATAAGATTGAATTGATTTACAATCAGTTCAAAAATGCCGCTACTCAAATTGTACAAGTAGAGCAATTTTTACCTTTGGCTCCAATTAAAACTGACATTCCAGTTGCTGCAGCTGATTATCTTTTTGAACCATCAAAGGAAGAGATTGTATTGACATTGATTCCTAAATCATTAAAAACACAGTTATACAAAGGTATTCGTGATTCATTTGCTTCAGAGCATGGCGCTCGTATGACAGCCATGCATAAAGCAACGGATAATGCGACTGAATTGAGAAATCAATTAAAATTAACTTATAACAAAGCACGTCAAGCTGCAATTACTAATGAAATCTTGGAGATTGTTGGTGGAGCAGAAGCGTTGAACGGATAATTTTTAATTCGTATATAAATGAAAAAAGAGCCAATTGGCTCTTTTTTTGTGCTTTGTTTTTAAGGGAACAAATAGCTTTATAATCCCTGTGCTTTTTTTAAGGAATGGTTAGCTTATCCTTGTGCTTTGCATTTAAGGGAGCAAGTAGCTTTATAGCCCCTGTGCTTTTTTTAAAGGATTGGTTAGCTTTTCCTTGTGCTTGTTTTTAAGGGAACAAATAGCTTAATAATCCCTATGCTTTTTTTGTAAAAGGAATGTAGCTTTTTCCTCGTGCTTGTTTTTAAAGGGACAATTAGCTTTATCAACCCTATGCTCTCTTTTTTTTAAAGGAATGGTTAGCTTTTTCCTTGTGCTTTGTTTTTAAATGGGACAATTAGCTTTATAAACCCTTACCTTACTGTTGTTTAATGATACAAATGTCCGCTATTGTAACTCTTTATACAATACCAACATTTAGTGATATTTACATTTTTTTTGTTTTGAAGGTACAATTCAGTAATTTTTTAAAAATAATTTAACTGTTATTTTAGGCTCAGTCGAATATTTAAAAGTACTTTTTTAAGTAATTTTGTAGTCAAAACTTTTAGTATGAACATAACAATAAGAGAGCTTACTACTTTGGAAGAAATGCTAGCTCATATTGAAACGATGCAGTTTCTATATCCAAATCTCGCAAAAGAAAGATATAGTGCTAATCTTTCAGAAATGATTTCTCGGAATTATACACAAATAGCTGTTTTTGAAGATAATAAGTGTTTAGGATTAACGGGTTGCTGGACCGCTACTAAATTGTGGACTGGTAAGTATTTAGAGTTAGACAACTTTATAGTTCATCCGGATTATCGCTCGAAAGGAATTGGAAAAATGCTGACTGATTACGCCAATCAAAAAGCGCAAGATTTAGGTTGTTCTAGTATCGTTTTGGATGCTTTTACAGGAAATTTTGGTGCACATCGATTCTATTACAACCAAGGATATGGGCCTAAAGGTTTTCATTTCGTTAAAATTATCGATGAATCTAAATTAGCGTGAAAATTTATTCACGAACAATTCTTTATTGATGCGGCAAAAGCAATAATAAACCAAAGATTTGGTTATTTTTGTTAGATCAATACTTTAGGAATACATTTATTTTGGGATTATATAAAAATCTTTTTAAGCAAACAGCAATTTATGGTTTAGCAACAGTGCTACCACGAATGCTTAGTTTTTTATTGGTACGACTCTACACTGGAATTTTGCCTACTGCAGAGTACGGTGAGGTTTCTATTATATTATCTTGGATGGTTTTCTTCAACGTCGTTTTATCATACGGAATGGAAACATCATTCTTTCGGTTTTTTAGTGCCGAAGAAGACAAACAAAATGTTGTAGCCACGTCGACAATCTCCGTTTTTTGGTCCTCTATAATTTTTCTTTTTGCGGCGCTTATATTTAGAAATACCTTAGCCGCATGGGCAGGAGTGGAGGTTCAGTATATAACCTATACGATTTGGATTTTAGTTTTAGATGCTTTGGTAATCATTCCTTTTTCTAAGCTAAGGGCCAACCAACGGCCGATGATGTATGCCATTATTAAAATTGGTAACGTCGCTGTTAACCTAGGTTTAAACATTTTCTTCCTTCTTTATTTACCGACAATAGCAAACAATCATCCAAATTCGTTTTGGGATAATATTTATTTCGAAAACTTTGAGATTGCTTATATTTTCATTGCTAATTTGCTAGCTAGTTTAGCCACTTTTATAGTTCTTTCGCCAAATTACCTTTCATTAAGAAAAGGTTTTGATGCAAAGCTTTGGAAAAAAATGATGAAATACGGTTTGCCTATTTTGGTTGCTGGACTTGCTTTTGCGGTTAATGAACATTTCGATAAAATTTTATTGGGTTACTTACTTCCAGAAAATATTGCAAAATCTGAAGTTGGGGCCTATTCGGCTTGTTATAAATTAGGCTTGTTTATGGTGTTGTACGCAACAGCATTTCGATTGGGAATTGAGCCTTTCTTTTTTAGTCACGCTAAAAATGCAAATGCTCCTCAAACGTATGCAGTAATTACCAAGTATTTTATAATCCTAGGTTCGCTAATTCTATTGAGCGTTATTGTTTTTGCAGATATTTTTAAAGTCCTTTTACTCGATAATAAAGCCTATTGGGAAGCAATGAAAGTAGTACCACTAATTATTCTAGCAAACTTCTTTCTCGGGATTTACAATAATTTATCTGTTTGGTATAAGTTGACGGATAAAACTAAAATTGGAGCGTATATCTCGATTTTAGGTGCGATTGTAACTCTTGCACTTAATTATTATTTGATTCCGAAATACAGTTATTACGGTTCGGCTATTGCTACGATTTCCGCCTATGGTAGTATGATGGTGATTTCTTATTTCCTTGGTAATAAGTATTATCCCATTCCATATGATATGCATAAAATTGGCGCATATCTCGGAATATCAATTGGATTTTCAGCCGTTTACTTTTACGGATTTAGAGAAAATTATTTCGTCGGAATTCCTTTATTACTATTATTTATGTATTTCATTTATTACAATGAAAAAGATACTATTAAAGCAATTATGAATAAAAAGTAAACTCTTTTATTTTACTTTTAAAATTTAAATATGACAATAAACATCATTAATAAATCGCAACACGACTTGCCTAATTATGAAACCATAGCGTCAGCAGGTATGGATTTGCGAGCGAACTTAACTGAAAAAGTTACTTTAGAGCCGATGGGTAGAGCAATCGTAAAAACGGGACTTTTTTTAGAATTGCCAATTGGTTACGAAGCACAAGTACGACCTAGAAGTGGCTTGGCAGCTAAAAGCGGAATTACAGTTTTAAATGCGCCAGGAACAATTGATGCTGATTATAGAGGAGAAGTGGGTGTCATTCTAATTAACTTATCCAACGAAGTTTTTACTATTGAAAATGGAGAGCGTATTGCCCAGTTGATAATTGCAAAGCATGAACGAGCAGAGTGGAATCAAGTTAAAGTATTAACAGAAACTGATCGCGGAGATGGTGGTTTTGGGAGTACTGGAGTAAAATAAAATTTAAATAATTTTAGGATTAAAAAATTTAAAAGAGTTCAATTCTTTTAGTTTTTTAATTCTAAGTATTCGATATATAATGAAGATAATTGTACCAATGGCAGGAAGAGGATCAAGATTGAGACCTCATTCTTTAACAGTTCCTAAACCTTTAATTCCAGTTGCTGGAAAACCAATAGTTAATCGATTAGTCGAAGATATAGCCAAAATTCTAAAAGAACCAATAGAAGAAATTGCGTTTATTTTAGGAGATGAAGCTTTTTTTGGAGCTGATGTTGTTGCTAATTTGCAGCAATTAGCAAAAAGCTTAGGAGCTAAAGCATCGATTTATCGTCAAGATTTACCATTAGGAACGGGGCACGCAATTATGTGCGCCAAAGATTCTTTATCGGGACCAGCAGTTGTAGCTTATGCAGATACGCTAATTAGAGCTAATTTTGACTTAGATCCAGAAGCAGATGCGGTGATCTGGGTTAAACAAGTGGAGGCGCCCGAAGCTTATGGAGTAGTAAAATTAAACGAAAATAGCGAAATTGTTGAATTGGTTGAAAAGCCCGAGCAGTTTGTGAGCGATTTAGCGGTTATCGGTATTTATTATTTTAAAGAAATTGGAGATTTAAAAGATGAACTTCAGAATGTCTTGGATAATAACATTCAGAACGGTGGCGAATATCAAATTAATGACGGTATCAAAGCCATGATGTCTAACGGGAAAGTCTTTAAAACAGGAAGTGTAGACGAATGGATGGACTGTGGAAACAAAAATGTGACGGTACAAACCAATTCTAGAATGTTGGGATTTCTTAAAGACGATGGTGAAAACATGGTAGATGCAAATGTTGTTTTAGAAAACGCTACAATTGTACCGCCATGCTACATTGGTAAAAATGTAGTTTTAAAAAACACAACAGTTGGACCCAATGTTTCTTTGGGAGACAATGCTAAAGTAACAGATAGCACTTTAAAAAATAGTTTGATTCAATCGAATGTCGACATTAAAAATGCTAACTTAGACAATGCGATGATTGGAAATCACGTAAGTTTTGATGGTAATTTTACAAGCATTAGCATTGGTGATTATTCGGTTTTGGAATAGCTAAAAAGCTAATATAATATAATGATTAAAAAAAGAGTTTTTATAGCACTTGCTTTTGCCTTTTTAGGCAATGTAACAACCGCAGTAGCTCAGGGTGAACCTGAAGATGTTGCCGTGGCTAGTGATGCTTATCAAGACTCTTTTTATGAATCTCTGCTTCAAAAAGGTATTGAAAATTATGATAAAGCGATCGTAGCGTTAGAAAAATGTTTAAAAATTCAGCCCAATGACGATGTCAGTTATTTCGAATTAGGAAAAAATTACTTAGCGTTGAAGGATTACAACAATGCAAAAATTAGTTTTGAAAAAGCCGTAGCGCTTAATCCCAAGAATAAATGGTACTTGCTCGGAATTTACGATGTGAGTTTTCAAACAAAAGATTTTCCTTTGGCGATCAATACCATTCAAAAAATCATCCCATTTGATGAGGAATATAAAGACGATTTGATTTCGCTTTATATGGCAACAGAGCAGCAAGACAGAGCATTGCCGCTGATCAAGGAAATGGATGATAAGTATGGTAAAACTTCAGAAAGAGAATCGTTTAAAAGAAGAATTTACACAACAGGAAATCATGAAGAGGAAGAAGTTGATACGTTAATCAATAATATTAATTCCAATCCCAAAGTTGAGTCTAATTACCTTGCTTTAATCAACTTGTACGCGAATCGAAATGAATTGGATAAAGTTATTGCTGTAGCCAAACAATTAGAAAAAGAACTACCGGAATCAGAGTGGGCCCAAGTAAGTTTGTTCAAAAGTTACTTAGACCAAAATCAACTAAAAAAAGCCATTCCTGCCTTGTTTACGGTTTTAGGAAGTTCTAATGTTGATATCAAAATAAAACACCGCGTTTTTAATGAGTTTTTGATTTTTGCGGCAAAGAATCCAGAGTACGAGGTGGAGATAGAAAAGGCAATTCCTTATTTAAAAGGAGATTCAACTGTTGATGTTCCAAAAGAAGTCGGCAAGTTCTTTCACAATAAAAAGCAATATAGCAAGGCAGCTCAGTATTACGAAGAAGCCAACAAAGCAAGTAGTTCAGCAGATGTAGAAACGAACTTATTATTAATGCAAGTTTATACTGAAACAAAGGAATTTGACAAAATGGTCAAACAATCAGCAGAGATGATCGATACTTTTCCATCGCAACCTGAGTTTTACTTTTACAATGGATTAGCCAATAATCAATTGAAACAATTTAAAAAAGCAAAAGACGTTTTAGAAATGGGCATGGATTATGTTGTAGATGACGCCACGGCCGAAATTAATTTTAATGAACAACTTGCTGAAGCATTTAACGGTTTAGGAAATGCTAAAAAGAAGCAAGAACACCTTGATAAAGCCAATTTGTTATTGCAAAAAAAATAAAATTTAAAATGAAAAAATATATAGTTTTTCTAGTCTTGGTACTTTTGGTTGGTTGTAAAGCCAAAAAAGACATCGCGACTGAAACGGAAGATTTGAATACTGTTTCGTCTAAAAAAATAATAGACAAGCATTACTCCAATACTCTTAATTTTACGACACTTTACATAAAAGCGACTGCTAAATATAGTGATGCAAAACAAAATCAGAATGTTACGACTGAAATACGTATTAAAAAAGACGAACAAATTTTGGTAAGCATTCGTTTTTTAGGAATCACAATGGCAAAGGCCTTGATTACACCAACTTCTGTTAGCTACTACGAGAAGATAAAAGGAACGTATTACGACGGAGATTTTACAAGCTTGAGTAAATGGCTGGGAACTGATTTAAATTTTGAAAAAGTTCAAAATTTGTTGGTAGGCGAAGCGCTAGATAATTTAAAAAAAGGCAAGTACAAAGAATCGATTGTCGATCAACTGTATCGTTTAGATGATCAAAAAGAATCTAACTTGAAACAATCGTATTATTTTGATGCTGAAAAATTCTTGCTTCAAAAAGAACAAATTACCCAAACAGCCGAAAATGTTATGATACAAGTGGCCTATGCCGATCACAAAACGTTCGAGCAGGGAATTTTACCGACAAGCATTGTGATCAATACCATTCAATCTAAAGGAAAAACTGATATTAATCTGAATTACAATTCAATTTCATTCAATGAAGAAATTTCTTTTCCATATAGTATTCCAGATGGTTATAAAAGAGTTATAATTAAGTAAATTTGCAAAAAGATATTTTTAAGATGCCAAAATTTCTCCTTAGCGTATTATTGATTTGTGTTTCTTCATTGATGTGGGGACAAGACACGCAACAAGAAAAACTAGAACAACGTAAAGCTCAAATTCAACAAGAAATTAAGGCTAACGAAAAGATGTTGCAATCTGTTAAAAAGAAAGAGAAATCGGCTTTGGATGAATATTACATTCAAACCAATAAAATAAAACTAAAAGAAAAACTGATCCATACCACTGAAAAGCAAACAAAATTGTTGAGTAATGATATGTATTTAAATCAACTAAAGATCAATCAACTCAATCGAGATCTAAAGGTTTTGAAGGAAGATTATTCAAAGATGATTTTAAAATCATATAAAAGTAGGTCAGAGCAAAGTCGCGCGATGTTTATTTTATCTTCAGAAAACTTTTTGCAAGCCTATAAGCGTGCGCAATACATGAAGCAGTACACCAGTTTCAGAAAAAATCAAGGAGAAGAAATTGGCTCAAAAACGACCCAGTTAGAAGCTGCCAACCAAAAGCTACAAGGACAACGTGAAACCAAAAAGAAATTTATAGCAGAGAATATTAAGCAGCGCTTGACTTTGGAAGAAGAAAAAAAGGAGCAGCAAAAGCTAGTAAACGCTATTAAAAAAGATAAAAACAGTATCGTAAAAGATATTAAGAAGAAACAAACAGAAACGAAAAACATTGACCGTTCGATTGATCGTTTAATTCGTGAAGCAATTGCTGAAGCTAACAGAAAGGCAGCATTAGAGAAAGCAAAAGAGGCAGGCACCAAAGCACCAACTTCAACAGCTTCTAGCACAAAAATTGAGTTAACGCCTGAAGCTAAAATTTTAGCTGCTGATTTTAGAGCCAATCGCGGTAAGTTGCCTTGGCCTGTAGAGCGCGGTTTTATTTCACAAGGATTTGGTGACCAGCCACACCCAATATACAATACACTGACCATTCACAATAGTGGTGTCGAAATAACTACAGAGCAAGGATCTAGTGCGCGAGCGGTTTTTGCGGGCGAGGTTACCAGCGTGATTGTGCTTTCTCCAGTCAATAAAGCAGTAATGATTCAGCATGGAGATTATTTTACGGTGTACCAAAACTTAAGTTCCGTTTTTGTGAGTAAAGGAGATAAAGTTTCTTTTAAGCAAGAAATAGGTAAAATTAGAACGAGCGGAGATACAGGTAAAACGACAATAAAGTTTTCGATCTTGCAAAATACGACCTACAATAATCCGCAAGGATGGTTGCAAAATAAATAATAAAAAAGGAGCTGTAAAGGCTCCTTTTTTATTATGATTTGTTTGTAGTTTTTAAAATAATTTCAATGTGTATTTGAAAATAGTACTATACAACATAAAAGTAGTATTTTTGCAGGATGGAAACAAACAGACAGAAAAAAATAGGCGGTGTCATCCAAAAAGATTTGGTGGATATTTTGCAAGGTGAAGTGAGAAAAAATGGAATTCCCAATTTGATAATTTCAGTATCTAAAGTAGTTGTAACTTCCGATTTATCGGTAGCAACGGTGCACTTAAGCATCTTTCCTCAAGATAAGGCCAAAGAAACATTAGAAGCTATAAAAAGCAACAGTAAGATAATTAAGCATGATTTATCGCAACGTGTACGTCTGCAATTGCGTCGTGTTCCTAATTTGGTGTTTTTTATTGATGACTCGTTAGATTACATCGAAAAGATTGACAATGCTTTGTCAACAAAAGAAAATCCTATCGAAAACCGTGATTTGTTAGAAAAACGAAGAAGATCATAATTTGAAGTTTCCACTTTACATAGCCAAGCGTTACATTTTTAGTAGCAGTTTCAACAACGCAATTAATATAATTAATCGCATTGCCAGTCTTGGCATTGTCGTTGGTACTTTGGCTTTGTTTGTAGTTTTATCTGTATTTAGTGGTTTGCGCGAGTTTAGTTTGTCGTTTACTAATGAAATTGATCCAGATTTAAAAATTGAAAGTACGCTAGGTAAATCATTTCTAATTACGGGAGAAGAGGATAAAAAAATTAAGAACATTCAAGGTATCGCGTCGTACACTAAAGTGATCGAAGAGCGCGTTTTGTTTGTTTTTAATAATAAGCAACAAGTTACTTATCTAAAAGGAGTTGATGCCAATTACGATAAAGTAAGCAACATTAAATCTCGTCTTTTTAATGGAACTTGGCTCAAACCAGAAACATTTCAAGTTGTGGTTGGTTACGGAATTTCTCGTGATTTTTCTATGGGAATACTCGATTTTCAGAATCAATTGCAAATTCTAGCTCCTAAACCAGGGAAAGGAACAATAAACAATCCCGAAGAAGCTTTTAGCAAAATTGATGTGTTGCCTGTTGGAATTTATTCGATTAGCGAAGACTTAGATTCTAAATATGTTTTTGCAGATTTGCAATTGACACAAGAATTACTACAATACAAACCCAATCAGATCTCCTCGATTGAGTTTGATTTGAAATCGGAAGCGAATGAAGAGACAGTAACAAAGCAGTTACAAGAAATTTTTAAGAATAAAATTACAGTTAAAAATAGAGCGCAACTTAACGCTTCTTTGTACAAGATGCTCAATACCGAAAATATTGCGGTTTATTTAATTTTTACTTTGGTTATAATCGTGGCTCTTTTTAATCTTATTGGCGCTCTAATTATGATGATTTTAGATAAAAAGCACAACCTTAAAACGTTATTTAATCTCGGTTCTGAGATCAAACACTTGCGTCAGATATTTTTATTGCAAGGAGTCTTGTTGAGTTTCTTTGGAGGGTTAATTGGTTTGATGTTAGGAATTGGTTTAGTGGTTTTGCAACAGCAATTCGAATTGGTGATGATCACACCAACTTTGGCCTATCCTGTCGTTTTTAACTTCGAAAATGTCTTGATTGTTTTAGGAACTATTCTTTCGCTTGGCTTTTTAGCTTCGCTGATAGCGAGCAGTAGAGTTAGCAAGAAGTTATTGGAGTAATAGAATTTAGAAATTAAAATCTGAAAAAGTAATAAAATCTTAAGGAGCAGCTATTTTAGTTAAACTGCTTTCGCTTACTATTTTTCGTATCTCTTTTTCAAAGTAATAATTTAATTCAAAGATTTCATTCGTTTGATTTTCTAAAACAACTACTGAAACATCACTTTCCGGAAAATACAAATTCATTGATGCAAAGCCATCACCAAGTCCAGTGTGCCCTATAAATTTCGGATCTGCCTGATCGTTAATTCTGATGCCGTAACCGTAACCAATTTTTACGGTATCGAAAACATCATGTTGTGATGCTGTAGTATACGTTGTCATCAATTGATAGGTTTCTGCCTTCAATATTTTTCCCTGGTGTAAATTGTCATTCCAAATAGCTAAGTCATTTACAGTTGAAATAATACCATCGGCTGCTATTGATTCCTGTGTAATTTGCGAATGCGTTACGATTTTAAATGAGTTTTTATTATTTACATACCCAGAAACTGCAGAATGCTTGTTTTTATTTGAATAGCAAAAAGTGCGCGTCATTTTTAATTGCTTAAAAAGTATCGTAGCCATTTCGGCATATGATTTTTTTGAAGAAAACTCAATAATTTTCCCGAGTAATTGATTGGATAAATTTCCGTATTTAAAATTAGAACCAGGTTCAAAGGCTAATTGTTTTTCTAGGTCTATAATTCCATGAGTATGATTTAGTAATTGATGTACCGTAACTGTGTCTGCCCAAGTTTGATTTAAGTATGGTAAATACTTTTTGATTGGTGCTTGCAAGTTTACTGTTCCTTTCTCAACTTGTTTTAAAAGTAGAACCGCAGTAATTTGCTTGCTGTTAGACATAATTTTAAATGTACTGTTTAATTGAAGAGGAACTTTACTATCAAAATTGGAATAACCGTAGACTTTTGAATAAATCCCTTTACCATTTTTTGTGACAAAAATAACACCGTTAAAAATTCTCGGACTAGTGGTATTAACTAAACTGTCAATTTTGGTGGAGTAGTCCTTTTGTTTTTGAGCAAAAGTAATTGTGCTCGACAAAGAAAGAAATATAATAGAGATAATTTGGGAAAGTGATTTCATTTAGATTTGTATATCAGAATAGGTCTCAATCGTGACAAGTATTAGGACGACTAATTAACAAAAAAATCCGATAGTTTTTTAAGCTATCGGATTTTATATTTTATGCAAATTGATAATCAGCATATACCTCTTTTATTTGTTCGAGAACGCCAAATAGATCTTCGGGAGCATCAGTAGTAACTAATTTTTGCTTGTACTCTTTAAATGAATGAATTCCTTTAAAATAATTAGTATAGTGGCGGCGCATTTCTACAATTCCCAATCGTTCACCTTTCCAATCCATAGACCATTGCAAATGATTTCGAGCAGCATCTACGCGATCAAGTACGGTTGGAGCAGGTAAGTGTTCTCCAGTTTCAAAATAATGCTTTATTTCATTAAAAATCCAAGGGTAACCGATGGCAGCACGACCAATCATAATTCCGTCTATACCGTATTCATTTTTATATTTTAATGCTTTTTCTGGACTGTCAACATCTCCATTTCCAAAAATAGGCATCGTAATTCTAGGATTATTTTTGACGCGAGCAATGTGCGACCAATCGGCATGTCCTTTGTACATTTGCGCTCGAGTTCGGGCGTGAATAGTCAAAGCTTGTACACCAATATCTTGCAAGCGTTCGGCAACTTCATCAATATTAATCGAATTGTCGTCCCAACCCAAGCGTGTTTTTACTGTTACAGGCAAATTAGTACTGCGAATCACGGCTTCGGTTAATCGAATCATCAAATCAACGTCTTTTAAAACTCCTGCTCCGGCACCTTTGCAGACGACTTTTTTTACCGGACAGCCAAAATTAATATCAACTAGATCGGGTTTTACTGTGGTAACAATTTTGGAAGATAAAGCCATGGCTTCTTCATCACCACCAAAAATCTGAATTCCGACTGGACGCTCGTAATCAAAAATATCTAGTTTCATTCTGCTTTTAATCGCATCACGAATCAACCCTTCGGACGAAATAAATTCTGAATACATCATGTCAGCTCCATGCGCTTTACACAATCTACGAAAAGGGGGATCACTCACATCTTCCATGGGTGCGAGTAATAAAGGAAATTCGGGTAATTCTATGTTGCCAATCTTGACCATCTTCACTATTTTTTGCAAAATTACAATTTTTAGCTGACTTCTCTTCTAGTAAACAGTTTATAACCTTTTAACGAACAGTTTTAAAGTACAAATCCTCGTAGGGAAACTTTCGCAAGTTTGATTATGTGATGCACGATAGAAGATGTTGCGCTTCATCGAGTTTTTTAGTCGTATAACTATTTTATTTTTTAGATCAATGGTCTAACTTTATATTTGCGACACTATAATATTAGTAGGTTAAATTTATAGTAGATTTGGGGCAAAAAGGGTAGAAGCAATTCTACCCTTTTTTGTTTATTAGTAGTAAAATATTGACTAGTAGCACTTTAACAGGTATTTTTACCGTTAGTCTAAAAGATTTTATTAATTAGAAATGTGCTGCTATATTTGAATAACCATTAACGATAGTAGGTTGAGTTATGGTAGATTTGGGGCAAAAAAGGTGGAGCAATCCACCTTTTTTATTTACTAAAGTTTTTGAAAATAAGAAACCCGATGCATTCTTTCTCAGAACGCATCGGGTTTTTTTGTATATTGATTTTTCGCTTATTTTTCTGAAGCAAATCTTCTTGAAACTTCAGTCCAGTTAATTACATTGAAAAAAGCTTCAATATAATCTGGTCTTCTGTTTTGGTAATGTAAGTAATACGCATGCTCCCAAACATCCATTCCTAAAATTGGAGTTCCCTCGCATCCTACTTCTGGCATTAATGGATTGTCTTGGTTTGGTGTTCCACAAACGTCTAATTTTCCACCTTTTTGAACGCACAACCACGCCCATCCTGAACCGAATTGTGTTGCGCCAGCCTTAGCAAATTTTGCTTTAAACTCCTCAAAACTTCCAAAAGAAGCATCGATAGCAGCAGCTAAATCACCTGTTGGTAATCCACCACCGTCTGGAGACATTACAGTCCAAAACAAATTATGATTGTAGAAACCACCACCGTTATTACGTACAGCAGCATTTTTTTTATCTAAATTGATTAAGATATTTTCGATCGTTTTACCTTCTAAATCAGTACCTGCAATAGCAGCATTTAGGTTGGTAGTGTAAGCGTTATGATGTTTTGTATGGTGAATTTCCATAGTTTTAGCATCAATATTTGGTTCTAATGCATCGTATGCATAAGGTAATTGTGGTAATTCAAAAGCCATGATATCTTTTTTTATTTAATTTATACTATACTATTTTCCTCTCAAATTTAGTCATTTTAGTTGAGAATTGAAAGGGCTAATTTGTTATAATTAAATTAAAATTAGGTAAATAGCTTCATTTTTAGTGCTTTACAGAGCCGAATTTATTTTCCGTTAAAGGCTGTCATCGTGTTTTCTAGACCAGCGGTACCGAAAGATTTTATGATTTCGGAGGCCGTTTCTAAACGTTCCGGTAATTTTTCTTTTTCAGTTTCGTCCCAATCACCTAACACGTAATCGATTTGCTTTCCTTTCTTAAATTCATCACTTATTCCGAATCGAAAACGGGTGTAGTTTTGTGTGTTCAAAACCAGATTTATATTTTTCAATCCATTGTGTCCGCCGTCGCTTCCTTTGGGTTTAATGCGAATGGTACCAAAAGATAGATTGAGATCATCAGTAATAACTAAAATGTTTTCTAATGAAATGTTTTCCTTTTCCATCCAATACTGAACAGCTTTACCGCTTAAGTTCATGTAGGTATTCGGTTTCAACAGGAAAAATGTTCTTCCTTTAAATTTGTATTCGGCTAGGCTTCCTAATTTTACGGTTTTAAAATCGATTCCTTCTTTTCGAGCTAAAAAATCAACCACTTTAAAACCGATGTTGTGGCGTGTATTAACATATTCGGCGCCAATGTTTCCGAGACCGACGATTAAAAATTTCTTCATATTATCTGTGTTGTCTGCTTTTGCTGTTGATGCAAACCAATTTTTGATCCATTGTATCATAGTTGCAAAAATAGTGCAATTACAGAAGTAGGCAATTAGAAAGGCTGATAATTTGTGGTCCAAATTAAAAGTGAGCTGTTTTATCTATTAATTTTTTGGAGAAGATCTAACAGGTTTCAAAAATCTGCTAGGAGTGAAAGGTAGTTTGGTAGATTCCCTTTTTTGTCAGAATGATGATAATGTAGATTTTGATCAATAGTAGGATAACTTACACGCTACTTTTTTTTACTGTATTAGCTGTAAGAAATATAATGGAGATTTAGCCCTGACAGCAGCGACATCCTTTTGTCCCAATTCTTTTTGGGGCAAAAGATACAGTGTATGGCAGGAGATAAGGCGATTAAAGATGTAAACCAACTGCTCCCCAAAAATGTAAGTACAAAAAAACGCCAGTCGTAAAACTGGCGTTTGATATAAGTGGTGAAAAAATATTATTTTTTCTTTCCTTTTGCAGGAGCTCCTTTTGCAGCTTTTGCAGCTTCTTGAGCAGCTTTCATCGCAGCACGAGAAATTCTTACTTGAGCAACAACTGTGTTCTCTGGGTGCATAATTTTGTACTCTGGTTTTGAAACTGTAGTAACGTATAATTTGTTACCCATTTCAAGAGGTGTAATATCAGCCTCAATAAAATCTGGAAGGTTTGCTGGTAATGCTTTAACCTTTAATTTACGGTTGTTTAAACGTAAAACTCCACCTGCAAGAACACCTTTTGATGTACCTACAACTTTTACTGGAACTTCCATAGTGATTTCTTTATCATCAAATAATTGAAAGAAGTCAATATGTAAAATTTTGTCTGATACTGGGTGCACTTGAATATCTTGCAAAATTGCATTGAAAGATTTTCCTTTTCCAAGTTCAATCACAACTGTGTGAGCGTTTGGAGTGTAAACCAAGTTTTTGAATGCAGCAACTATTGCTGAAAAATGTACTGGTTGATCTCCTCCGTATAATACGCAAGGAACCTCTCCAGCATTACGTAAGGCTTTAGTAGCTACTTTGCCCACGCTTTCTCTTTCTGATCCTTTAATTGTAATCGATTTCATTGTAAAAATATATAGTTATTAATAATATACTTGTTGGGTGCTTGCAGCAATTGGCTTTTGGCACTTGGTAGATAAGTCATTTACTACTAGCGTAAAGCTAATAGGAAAAGGTTTTTATTTACATGATGAATTTTCCACTGATGGAATTGTTGTGGTGTACCATGTGCATTACTTCTGCAAAAAGTGACGCGCAACTTAACACTCTGATTTTATTCGATTCTTTCTTTAACGGAATTGAATCGGTCACTATTAATTCTAATAATTGTGATTTTTCTATTTTTTCGTAAGCATCACCAGATAGAATTGCATGTGTACAAATAGCACGAACACTTAATGCTCCTTTTTCCATCATTAAATCGGCTGCTTTAGCTAATGTGCCACCAGTATCGATCATGTCGTCTACCAATATAACATTGCGTCCTTTTACGTCACCAATTAGTTCCATGGTGTCGATAACGTTGGCTTGCTTGCGTTGTTTGTAACAAATAACCACATCTGATTGCAAGAACTTTGAATAGGCGTAAGCTCTTTTTGAACCGCCCATATCTGGCGAAGCAATCGTTAAATTTTCTAATTTTAAACTTTCTACGTAAGGTAAGAAAATAGTAGAGGCAAAAAGATGATCTACTGGTTTTTCAAAGAAACCTTGTATTTGATCGGCATGTAAATCCATTGTCATTACTCTTGTTGCTCCAGCAGCATCTAATAAATTAGCTACTAATTTTGCTCCAATCGGAACTCTTGGTTTGTCTTTACGATCTTGTCTAGCCCAACCAAAGTAAGGCATAACTGCTGTAATATGTCTTGCAGATGCGCGTTTTGCGGCATCAATCATCAATAACAATTCCATTAAATTGTCTGCGGTTGGAAATGTAGAACAAACAATAAACACACGTAACCCTCTGATAGACTCTTCGTAAGACGGTTGAAATTCACCATCGCTGTACGTAGACATCGTTACTTTACCTAACGGAATACCATATTGTTCGGCAATTTTCTCGGCTAAATAAACACTTTGTGAACATGCAAATATTTTTGCTTCTGGCTCTAGGTGTGACATTATAATTTGTTGTTTAGTAGTGACTTAGTGTGTGTTGTTTTAACGAGGTGCAAATTTATAAAATTTATCGGAGACTGAAAGAAAAAAATTAAGTATTTTTAGTGGGAGATTTAAAATTATTATTTACATTTGCACCGTGTTAAAGGAATTATTGTTGATTTCGATCATAATAATAATTTTATTGCGTTGAGATAATTGTTTTTATCTCTGTCTGCTAAGCCCGGATGGCGGAATTGGTAGACGCGCTGGTCTCAAACACCTGTGGGAAACCGTGCCGGTTCGACTCCGGCTCCGGGTACTTAAAAACCTCGTAATCTTTTGATTTCGAGGTTTTTTGCTTTTAAAGATTTCCAGAACAAAAAAGTCCGCACCAATAGTGCGGACTTTTTAATGTACTTATGTTTTATTACGCTACTTTCTCGATTAAATCGAACATCGGGCATCTTGAACAGCGCTTTTTTTCGCTCTTTTTATATTTTTCACAACAAGTCGATTTGCATTTATCGGATTTTTTCATCTCGCCAAGAAGTTCTGTCTTTTTATCCTTTTTCTTTTCTTTTTTCTTGTCGGACGATTTATCCTTGTCTTTTGATTTTTCTTTCTTGCTCAAAATCTATTGCTTTAATTATAAGGCAAATATAAAATAATTAATCTTATTTTTATGCATTCTAAATAAACTTTAACTTTTAAAAATTTAATTTTTAAAAGTTGCGATACTTTACTATTTATGCAAATAAAGATAAAACGGCTGTTACATTAGGTAATGTTTTGAAATTTTCATGCACCACTTTATGATTTATTTTTTCGTGCTCCCAAGTGGTATGAAAAGGAATGTGAACTGCCGAACCTCCAATTTCTAAAACAGGTAAAACATCTGATTTTAGCGAATTGCCAATCATTAAAAATTCATTTGGTTGGATATCAAGACGTTTAAGTAACTTCTCGTAATCCATCTCTTTTTTGTCCGACATTACTTCGATATGGTGAAAATAGGCGCCCAAACCAGAACGGTGTAATTTACTGTGTTGGTCTTTGAGGTCGCCTTTGGTCGCTACAACCAACTTGTATTTTCCATGTAATGCTTGCAATGTTTCTTCGACACCTTCTAATAATTCGATAGGTTTGTCTAGCAATTCTTTGCCGTACTGCATGATTTTAGAGACCACTTCAATGGGAATCGTACTGTTAGAAATACTAATCGCCGCTTCGATCATCGATAGAATATACCCTTTAATACCGTAACCATACAAAGGTAAATTTGCAATTTCTGTTCTAAACAATTCTTGCGACAGACCTTGATGCGACAAATAATCTTCCATCAAAGCACAAAATTTTTCTTCGGTTTGTTGAAAATAAGGTTCATTTACAAATAAAGTATCGTCGGCATCAAAAGCAATTACTTTTAAATTTGGAATTCTAGCTGTCATATATAAAGGTGGGATTTTTGATTTTTATCTAAAGTAAGAAAATGAATTAAAACAAACGAATTAGAAAGTGACTTTCACATTATTTTAAGTGGAATAAGAGAGTTTGCTTTAGAGCTTATTTCTAACATTAGGGACATAGCTTTTGTTATGCTAGTTTTAGGTGTTTCATATTTTTAAAAGGTGCATAGTAATCTATGTTAAAGAAATATATTTCTCTAATTAGATTCTTTTTTACACATACTCTACGTTTCTATTTGTTTGATAAAACGGAGTAAAATGAGCGTAACCTTCGCAAGCTTAATCCTTCTTCGAAAAAATATTTTTTAAAGAAATTGGTGCTTCAAAAAAGGTGATTCGAATTCCGAAAAGTAAAATAATTCCGCCGACAATCATTTGAAGGGTAATTTGTTCATCCAGAAACAACCACGCCAAAATAGCCGTCAAAATAGCTTGTCCCAACAAACTTAAAGAAACTCTTGTGGCACGCATATTTTGTGTCGCGTAACTGATCAACAACCAAGCAGCCAATTGACAAACCACCGCTTGAATAACCAGAACGCCCCAACCCGCATTAGAAAACCCGCTAAAAGGTTCGTTGGCAATCCAACAGACAAATCCCAAATAAATGGAAGATGCTATTAAACTCAACGTCATAAACGAGAGTACATCCACTTCAGACAAAACATTTTTGCTGACCAATAAATAAACAGCATATAACATTCCAGATAAAACGGCCAAAAGAAAAGCACGGTCAAAATCGAGATTGGCAAAAAAATGAAAACCCACAAAAGTGACCATCCCAAAAATTGCAACTAAGGTTCCGAGCCAAAAGTTGCGTTTGGGTTTGTTGGTCAAGAATAAAAAGGAACCTATTCCCACCCAAACGGGAGATAAGTTGGTTAATAAAGAGGCTTGAGTGGCACTAGATTCTTGAATAGCAATATTCCAAACTGCCACATCCGAAGCAAAAATTATTCCGCACAAAACCGACAATACAATCATTTTTACTGAAGGCATATTGAGTTTTTTGGTCAACAGCACATATGGCAACAGCAGCAAGATTGAAAAGGTCATTCTGTAAAAAGCCGAAATTAATCCAGGCGTTAAATTCAATTTGACCAATGTTGGAAAAATGGAGATGCAAAGGATGCCAATGGCCAGCGCTGCTCTTGGTTTCGAGTTTGTCATTATTTTTTACATTACGTAGTTTCAGGTTCTAATAAATTGAAAATTCATTTTTACTTAAATTACTATAGTTTTTCTATAGCCGATATTGCTATGCGTTTAAAACGAAACAGTCGCTTCAAATGGTATGAAACGACTGTTGCTTATTTTATTTAAAAACTATAAAATTTAATTTATTGTTTCGCCATTGTCAGCGCCATCCGTATCTGGATTCACAAAAACCAGTTTCCCTTCGGCATTGGTAGTCATCAAAATCATTCCCTGACTTTCTACACCGCGCAACGCTCTTGGCGCAAGGTTCACTAGAACGGTTACTTTTTTGCCAATAATATCTTCGGGTTTAAAACTTTCGGCAATTCCCGAAACAATGGTACGAACATCAATTCCAGTATCTACTTTCAATACCAACAATTTGTTTGCTTTTGGCATTTTTTCGGCTTCTAATATTGTTCCTACACGCAAATCCATTTTAGAAAAATCTTCAAACTGAATTAATTCTTTTTGTGGTTCCGCTTTTTTATTCTCGGCTATGTTGGCTGTTTTTGTTGCTTCCAATTTATCAATTTGTTTCTGAATTTCCTCGTCTTCAATTTTAGCGAAAAGCAATTCTGCTTCACCAATTTGATGTCCAGAAGGAATCAATTCGTCGAATTCGCTAACATTTGTCCAAGTCAATTTCCCTTGGTTGTTTAATATTTTGTTCAATTTTGTAGCAGTAAATGGCAAAAATGGTTCAGCCAAAACACTCAAAGCTGCAGCAATTTGCAAAGCAATATACATTTGAGTTTTTACCCGCTCTGGATTGTCTTTCATGACTTTCCAAGGCTCTTCATCGGCCAAATATTTATTTCCAATACGCGCGACATTCATAAATTCACCCAACGCTTCACGAAAACGGTAGCGTTCGATAGAACTAGAAATCACGGCAGGATAGGCTTTTAATTCTGCTAAAACTGTTTCATCTACTTCCGTTAATTCGTTTGGAGTTGGAATAAATCCGTCGTAATATTTATTGGTTAGAACTACCACACGATTGATAAAATTCCCAAGAATAGCCACCAATTCGTTATTATTTCTGGCTTGAAAATCCTTCCAAGTAAAATCATTATCCTTTGATTCAGGTGCATTTGAAGTTAACGAATAACGCAATACATCTTGCTTGTCTGGAAACTCTTCTAAATATTCGTGCAACCAAACTGCCCAGTTTTTAGAAGTCGATAATTTATTTCCTTCTAAGTTTAAAAATTCATTTGCAGGCACATTGTCTGGCAAAATATAACTTCCCTCGGCTTTCAGCATCGCAGGAAAAATAATGCAATGAAATACAATATTGTCTTTTCCGATAAAATGAACCAATTTCGTATCTTCATTTTTCCAGTACGGCTCCCAATCTTTTCCTTCGCGAGCTGCCCATTCTTTAGTTGATGAAATGTAGCCAATTGGCGCATCAAACCAAACGTATAATTTTTTTCCTTCAGCACCTGCTACAGGAACATCAATTCCCCAATCTAAGTCACGCGTTACTGCGCGAGGCTCTAAACCACCGTCAATCCACGATTTCACTTGACCGTAAACGTTAGGTTTCCAATCGTTTTTATGACCTTCCAAAATCCATTCTCTCAAAAAAGAATCGTATTCATTCAAAGGTAAAAACCAATGTTTAGTCGATTTCATAACTGGCGTTTCACCTGTAATCGTCGATTTCGGATTGATTAAATCAGTCGCATTCAGAGACGAACCACATTTTTCACATTGGTCGCCGTATGCTTCTTCGTTGCCACATTTTGGACAAGTTCCTACCACAAAACGATCTGCCAAAAACTGATCTGCTTTAGCATCATACAATTGTTCCGTAACTTCTTCTATGAAATCACCGTTATCGTATAATTTTTTAAAAAATTCCTGAGCCGTATCATGATGAATTTTAGCCGAAGTTCTCGAATAATTATCAAATGAAATTCCGAAGTCAATAAACGATTTTCTAATAATACCGTCGTATTTATCAATAACTTGCTGTGGCGTAATGCCCTCTTTTTTAGCTTTCATCGAAATAGCCACACCGTGTTCATCGCTTCCGCAAATGAACGCAACATCTTTTCCTTGCAAACGCAAATAGCGCGAATAAATATCGGCTGGCACGTAAACGCCTGCCAAATGCCCAATATGAATCGGCCCGTTCGTATATGGTAAAGCAGCAGTAATGGTATATCTTTTAGCTTCGCTCGATTCGGCGTTGCCTCGGGTCGGATTTTGTATCATAAAATAAATTTTAATTCTGAAATATATCCAGAAATCGCTGCAAAAATAAGCAATAGAAACGAGAGTTTTAAAGTTTTTTAAGGAGCTATTCCAGCTATCCGCTACAATCTTTTGTAGCGAACCCCGCCACAAAAGGATTTTCACTTCTATCTGGGCTAGGGTTACTCGTCCATTTTCTCAAATTTTCTTTAATAACACCTTTTTCTGAACTAGAAAAGATACGGTTTTCGATAAAACTCGGCATTCTCTTGCTCATAAAAATCCAGCAATTCCTGATCCGCTCTCGTCAAACGAGTATTATTGCCTAACTTTGAATGTAGTTCAAAAAAAAGATTGAATCTCATTTAAATTGCGACTGTCGGCTGTTGCAAAAAAACATTTAAAAGAATTTAGAATACATAATTTATGAGTAAATCGTATATCAAATGTTTGGAGTGCAATACCATTAATTTAAATAAGGAGTATTGCAGCAATTGCGGCGCTATATTAGATTTGGTTCTGAAGCGCAAAATCGAAAACGAAAAGAAAATTCAGCAAAAAATAGCGGAAAAGGAAAAAGAAGAACCAAGCCGAATTAGTTTATTTCTAAAAAAAGGAGCAACACACAAAAACGGATTCGTACGTTCTGTGTTTCAAACTGCCGATGCAATTTGGACGTTCTTTGCCATGGTTTTTGGTGGATTCATTGCAGCAATCATTGCTGCTGCAGCGGGTTAAAGTAAAATAAAAATGCTTGAAAAAAATTCAAAAGTTGCAACTTTTACAAAAAAATCTAATTTTCCCAACTATGGTAGAAGTGCATATTTGGCAATGGCACTTATCGCATTAATAATTTATGTACTGCAAAAACAAGGTATAGTTTTGCCAGCATTGATCAATAATTATGTCAACGATTTGCTTTGCCTTCCGCTAGTCTTAGGAGCGATTACATTCGCGATTCGACGCCTGAAAAAAGATCCTTTATTTACGCTTTCTTTTAGTTTTGTTATTGTAATGACTTGCTTTTATGCATTTTATTTCGAGTATTATCTTCCCCAGATTAATTCAAGATATACCGCAGATTGGATTGACGTCTTTTTATATTTTTCGGGAGGAATTGCTTATTATTGTTGTGAAAAACGCTTTACATAAAACACAGCGCGGCAAAGTTAACACAGAGCTTCACCAAAGTTTTTTTCTATAGTTCCAGTGTGTGTTTAATTTAGTGCATTCAGATTTCAAAAGTAACTGCGGAATTCTTTGTCAAATCTTTTAGCAACTCTGCGAAAGAAACGCAAAACGACAACTTTAAATTAGAATTATTTTAAACTACTGCTGCTTTTACATTCTTCGTGATATATTTTCAATCTTTGTTTAAAACACCAATATATTATGAGCACAACAAAACTGACGATCAATAAAAACGGATCTATAAAAATAGACGGTGATTTCGAAATTACCGATGCCAACGGAAATGTTTACAACTTGCAAGGAAGAAAAGCTTTAGGTCTATGTCGTTGCGGATTATCTGCAAACAAACCTTTTTGCGACGGATCACACCGAAATGGTTTTGAGCACGATGCAGTTGCATTTGAATTGCCACCATTAAAAACCAAATAAGAACGTTTGATTTCTTATCAAATAAATTATAAGCTGCATTCCCTAGAAATGTGGCTTTTTTTATGTCTGCTCTAACTATTCATTTATCTTTGCAATTGTAACTCAACAAGATTGTAAATCATGGCAAAAGGACCCGAAAAAAACACTAAAAATAAGGCGTTACATACCAAATTACTCAATCGAAAAAACGCTAAAATTCAAGCAGATAAAAAAGCGAGAGCGCAACAATTGAAAGCCTTAGTGGCAAAAATGAATCAGCAAAAGAATACTGACGAAGCGGAAAACAAATAAATTGGAACGTGTTTTCTATGTACTAAAACGTAAAGATTTTGTGCTGATCTGAGTAATTAGCTGTTAAAAATCATTTTTATCACTAAAGTAATTCCAAAAAAATTGGCACTAATCTGCGTAAAAAAAACAGGTGTTTTAATCTGAGTAATCTACAGCATAAAACATTTTATTTCTCCAATTATTTCTCCGAAATTTGCAATCAACTCTTTAAAACAAATTCAAATGGAATTCGGAAGCATCATTATTTCAGAAACAGCAGCAGCAAGTGAAAATCCGCAAGATGTGGTGAACTCCAATATTTCGGTAATCAACTTAATGCGCGAAGAAAAAATTGATGACGATTTGATTCACGAAGATTCCTTGACGAGTTATTATTTAGATTATTACGCGTCCAACTATACAGAAGGTAATTTTGCGCAATTTGTTTATAATTCGCAATGGAACACTGAATTAAACGAACTTATCGAAGAAGGATTGGCCTTAATTGGTGCCGAAAAACACTTGGAATTGTTTCAAGCGCAATGCAAAAAAGTCCAATTGATGAGCAGCGTGAAACGCGATAAATTCTTCAAAGGAAAATTAGAAGGTGTTAATCCGATTCGAGATGCAATGAACAGCGACACTTATTTTGAGTTAGCAGAAAATTTAGTTGCCCTAAATGCCGCTTTTCTTTTAAATCATCCCGATACCGAAATACTTTCAGTAGATGAAATGTTCGCGGCTTTAGAAGAATTTGTGGGACACGAAATTAAGAGAGAATAGTTATACACTAGGAGTTGTTTCGCAAAGAGGTGCAAAGAAAAAAGCGCAAATTTACGCTGAGTTTTGGATACGTTTTCGCGAATCTCTGAGTAACTTTTGAGAGTCTCAGTGAAATCTTTTTTTACAACAACTTTATCTCGTAAGTACCAAACATTTCCTTAAATTTGCTACCGTTATAAAAAATACACTATGTTACAAATTACATTTATTAGAGAAAATCAAGAGCAAGTAATCAAGGCTTTGGCAAAACGAAATTTCGATGCCCAAAGTGTTGTTGAAGAAGTGGTTCAATTGGACGAAAAGCGTCGTGCTACGCAAGTAGAATTAGACACTGTTTTATCCGAATCTAATAGATTGTCCAAAGACATTGGCGAATTGATGAAATCTGGAGAAAAAGCCAAAGCGGCAATTTTAAAAGAGAAAACGGTTGTTTTAAAAGAAAAAAGTAAAGATTTATCAGATAAAGCGGAGGCGTTGGCTTTTGCATTAACTCAAAAATTATATACGTTACCCAACCTCCCGGCCGAAATTGTTCCCGAAGGAAAAACACCCGAGGAGAACCTAAATGTGTATCAACAAGGAGAAATTCCTGTTTTGCATGAAGGAGCGATGCCACATTGGGAATTGGTAAAAAAATACGACATCATCGATTTCGAATTAGGAACAAAAATTACAGGCGCTGGTTTCCCAGTTTATAAAGGAAAAGGAGCGCGTTTGCAAAGGGCGTTGATCAATTATTTTTTAGATAAAAATACAGAAGCAGGTTATACCGAAGTGCAAGTGCCACTGTTAGTAAACGAAGCTTCAGGTTACGGTACAGGACAATTGCCAGACAAAGAAGGGCAAATGTACCACTCGACTGTAGACGATTTATATTTGATTCCGACTGCGGAAGTTCCGGTGACTAATATGTACCGCGACGTAATTATAAACGAAAGTGATTTGCCAATTTTAAATACGGCTTATACGCCTTGTTTCCGTCGTGAAGCAGGTTCTTACGGAGCGCACGTTCGTGGACTGAATCGTTTGCACCAATTTGATAAGGTCGAACTTGTACGTATCGAACATCCTGATAACTCTTACAAAGCATTAGACGGAATGGTTGAACATGTACAAGGAATTTTACAAGAGCTAAAATTGCCGTACCGAATTTTACGTTTGTGCGGTGGCGATATGGGTTTCACGGCAGCATTGACTTACGATTTTGAATTGTTTTCTACAGCGCAAGAACGTTGGTTAGAAATTAGTTCGGTTTCTAACTTTGAAACATTTCAAGCAAATCGTCTGAAATTGCGTTTTAAAGACAAAGACGGTAAAAACCAATTGGCGCATACATTGAACGGAAGTTCATTAGCATTACCACGAGTTTTGGCTGGAATTCTAGAAAATTACCAAACGCCTGAAGGAATTGTAATTCCAGAAGTATTGCGTCCGTACTGCGGATTTGACATTATAGACTAACTTTATAGCAAAACCTAACAGACTTCAAAATCGGTTAGGTTTTTTTAAGCCACAACATTTTAAAAACCGAATATGAAAAACATTTTTATCTATATCGTTTTGTTGTGGTCTACACTTTCCTTCGCTCAAAACGAGCAGCTCGCTCAATATTATTACGAAAGAGGCGATTTTGAAAAAGCTAAACTTAGTTATGAAGAGTTGCTGGCAAATAGTCCTTCTAATACTCAATATTTTCTTAGAACTGTCGACTGTTACCAACAATTGCAGCAGTACGACTTGGCTGAGAAAACCATTCAATCTAGATACAGCAGATACAAACAGGGAACTTTGTTGATCGAATTGGGTTACAATTACCAACTGCAAAAAGACGAGAAGAAAGCCAACAGTTACTACAATCAAGCTTTAGAGAAAATTACCCAGAAGCCGAATGAAGTTTTTGGAATCGCCAATTCATTTGAGAAAAAAGTATTGTTGGATTATGCCTTGCAAGCCTATCAAACTGCCTCTAAAGTTCAGCCCAATTATAATTTTAATTTTCAAATTGGTCTTTTATACGGGCAATTGGGGAAAACGGATTTGATGATTGAAACCTTGTTGACTGAATCCTTTCAAAGCCAGCAAAACAGCAATTTGATTCAGAGTCAATTGGCGCGCTTTATGAGCGATGATATTGAGACTGGTTTTAGAGATGCCTTGCGAAAAGCATTAATTTTGCGCACCCAAAAAGACCAAGATGTATATTGGAACCACTATTTGAGTTGGTTTTATGTGCAGCAGCAAGAATTCTCGAAGGCATTTATTCAAGAAAAAGCAATTTATAAACGCGAACCCGAATCGTTGGCAAGTATTATCAATTTAGCCCAATTTGCTTTAGATGAAGACGATGAAGAAGTAGCACGCGAAATTTTGACTTTTGTAATCGCAAATTCCAAGGATTTGGATGTTTTGGTACAAGCCAATACTAAATTAATGGAGATTAAAATTGAAGAGGCTACGGACAAAGAATTTCCTGCGATTGATGCAGAATTAACGGGACTGCTTTCTAAATTTGAAATTAGTCCGTTTACCTTATCTTTGCAGCTGATTCAGGCACATTTTGTTGCATTTAACTTGAAGAAACCCGAAGAAGCTAGAACCATTATTAAAAATGCGATGGATCTGCCTTTAAACAATTATCAGATAGCAGAAGCTAAAATGGAACTGGCAGATATCTTACTTTTCGAAGAGAAATTCAATCAAGCTTTACTGTATTATTCGCAAATCGAATTGGATTTAAAAAATGATGTTGTAGCGCACGAAGCGAGTTTAAAAGCTGCAAAAACGAGCTATTTTAAAACGGATTTTGTTTGGGCATTAAAACAATTTAAAACCCTAAAGTCGGCCAGTACACAATTGATTGCAAATGATGCGTTAGAATATTTTTTATTGATCAATGACAATACTGTTGCTGATTCTACGCAAGTGGCTTTAAAAGCCTTCGCCAAAGGTGATTATTTGTTATACCAAAACAGAAAACAAGAAGCAATTGTTCAGTTTCAGTTGGTTTTAAATCAATTTAAAGGAAATGAAATAGAAACTGTTACGTTGTTGCGATTAGGGCAAACCCATGAAAGTTTGAAACAATACGATTTAGCTTTGGCGCAATTTCAATTGATAATTGACCACCACAGTGATGGAATTTATGCAGATGAAGCGCTGTTTTTTTCGGCAGAAATTTACAATGAAAAGCTGCAAAATCCAGAAAAGGCAAAGCCATTATACGAGAAGATCATTTTTAATCATCAAGATAGTATTTATTTTGTCGAAGCAAGAAAGACCTACCGAACCATAAGAGGTGATACAAATTTATAATTCTGCAAAAGTAAAGAGAAGATTTTATAGGATACGATTAAAAAGAATAAGATAAGAAATAATTAACCTTCAGAAAACAGAAGGATTGAAATATAAAAAAAATGATAATTTACAACGTTACTACCAATATACAAGAAAGCATACACGACCAATGGTTGACTTGGATGCAGCAAAAGCACATTCCTGAAATTTTGGCAACCAATACTTTTTCGTCAGCACGAATTGTAAAAGTTTTGGTTGAAGAAGAAATGGGCGGCGTGACTTATTCGGTACAATATGTAGCCGACAGTAAGGAAACCTTAGAAAAATACTACCAAGAACACCAAGCGCAATTTCAACAAGAAGCGATGCAGTTATTTGCAGACAAAATACTTTCTTTCCGAACGGAATTGGAAGTAATTTCCGAGCATTAATTTCTAAGAAGACAACAGAAGAACGAGTAAAGAATAAAGAAAATACAAAAGACCTTTGCAGCAGCATGACTTTGCGTGAGAATTTAAATCAAACATAAAGCCAACAAATAAAAATGTGAGCAAAGAAGATAAAATCAGCACCATGGAAAAAGTAAAAGCCAAAAAACATTTAGGACAACATTTCTTAAAAGACGAAAGTATCGCCAAAGACATTGCCGATTCATTAAGCTTAAAAGGATACGATCAGGTTCTAGAAATTGGACCAGGAATGGGCGTGCTGACCAAATACTTACTCGAAAAACCGATAGATACCTATGTAATTGAGATCGATACTGAATCGGTTACGTATTTAGATGCCAATTATCCGAAATTAAAAGATAAAATCATCTCTAAAGATTTTTTGCGATACGACGTAAATGAAGTTTTTGAAGGAAAGCAATTTGCTATTATTGGCAACTTCCCTTATAATATTTCGACTCAAATTGTTTTTAGAACGTTAGAGTTGCGCAATCAGATTCCCGAGTTTTCAGGAATGTTTCAAAGAGAAGTAGCCCAACGCATCTGCGAAAAAAAGGGTTCTAAAGCCTACGGAATTTTGTCTGTTTTAGCGCAAGCATTTTACCACACCGAATACTTATTTACCGTAGATGAAAACGTTTTTAATCCTCCCCCCAAGGTAAAATCGGGCGTGATGATTATGAAGCGAAAAGACGATTACAGTTTGCCATGCGGAGAAAAATTGTTTTTTACAGTAGTAAAAACAGCTTTTCAACAGCGCAGAAAGACAATGCGTAACAGTTTAAAAACGTTGAATTTATCAGATGGATTGCGGGAAGACGTAATTTTTGATAAACGCCCTGAGCAACTGAGTGTGGAAGAATTTATTGAACTGACGCTAAAAATAGAAGCAGATGGAGTTTAAAGTAAGTAAGGCATTAGTATCACAATTAGAAAAACACATTGTAGCAAAGAACGACAGTGACCTTGCGGCAATGCTAAACGATATGCACCATGCGGATATCGCGGAAATTTTAGGAAAACTAGATTTTGAAGAGGCTACGTATATTTTTAAGGTTTTAGATAGTGATCAAACCGCAGAAATTCTTTTAGAATTAGAAGAAGATTTGCGGGAAAACATATTAAGTCGTCTTTCTCCCAAAGAAATTGCGGAAGAACTAGACGAGCTAGACACGAATGATGCAGCGGATATTATCGGAGAATTATCTCAAGAGATAAAAGCCGAAGTTATCAATGAATTGATGGACGTCGAACACGCCAAAGACATTGTAGACCTACTGCGTTACGACGAGAATTCTGCAGGTGGTTTGATGGGAAAAGAGTTGGTAAAAGTCAATGAAAATTGGAATGTATTGACTTGCGTGAAGGAAATGCGGGTTCAAGCTGAAAATGTTTCGAGAGTGCACTCCATTTACGTGGTAGATGACGATAACAGATTGAAAGGAAGACTTTCGCTGAAAGATTTATTGACAACTTCTACAAGAACGCCTATTAGTGAGGTGTACATCAAAAAATTAAATTCCGTTAACGTAAATGCGGAAGATGTTGAGGTAGCTCGCATCATGCAGAAATACGATTTAGAAGCAATTCCGGTTGTTGATGAACTGGGCAGATTAGTGGGCCGCATTACGATTGACGACGTTTTAGATGTAATTGAACAGCGAGATACAGAGGATATTCAGAAGTTTGGTGGAACCGAAGGATTGGATTTATCCTACACTAAAACTTCGTTGCTGGAGTTGGTTAAAAAAAGAGCCGGTTGGTTGATCATATTGTTCTTTGGAGAAATGCTTACCGCCTCGGCGATGGGGCATTATGATGGTGAGATTTCCAAAGCAATCGTGTTAGCACTTTTTGTACCCTTGATTATTTCGAGTGGAGGAAATTCAGGATCACAAGCCGCGTCCTTAATTATTCGGGCCATGGCATTAAAAGAATTACAATTGGGCGACTGGTGGTACGTGATGAAAAAGGAGCTATTTTCCGGACTATTTTTAGGAGCTATTTTAGGAACGATTGGCTTCATTCGAATTTTCGTTTGGCAGGAGGCTGGTTTTTATGATTACGGCGAATACTGGATTTGGATCGCCTTAAGCGTCTCCTGTTCGCTGGTGATTATCGTTTTATGGGGAACCCTTGCTGGTTCGCTAGTACCTTTTGTACTGCGGGCACTCGGCATGGATCCCGCCACAGCATCGGCACCTTTTGTAGCTACTTTAGTAGATGTTACAGGTTTAATTATCTATTTCTCTATTTCCGGAATGTTTTTAATTGACAAACTATTATAAAAAACTAAACAATGAACGTACATATTATTGGAGGAGGAAACTTAGGAGTTTCTATTGCCATAGGAATTGCTAAATTTTCAAAAAACAATCAAGTGACTGTGACCCGCCGAAATACGGCTAGTATTTTGCATTTGCAGGATTTAGGGATTACTGTTTCTTCTGATAATAAACACAATATTGAAGATGCTGACGTGGTAATTCTAACCATAAAACCCTATCAAGTAGATATCGTTTTGGCGGAGATTCTACCGTCAATAAAAAATAAAACGATTGCTTCGGCGGTCAGTGGTGTTTCTTTAGAAATGCTTCAGACGAAGACTAATAACGACTATCCAGTGGTGCGTATTATGCCAAATATTGCGGCACAATTTGGAGAATCTGCGACTTGTATTTCTTTTCCTGAAAAGGACAGAGAATTTGCACTTCCAATTGTAGATTTATTTCAAGATCTTGGAACGGCTCCTGTAATTGACGAAAAATTAATGGATGCAGCGACAGTTTTAGGTGCTTGCGGAACGGCTTACGCGTTGCGTTACATACGGGCATCCATGCAGGCGGGCATCGAAATTGGTTTTGATTCGGAAACTGCTTTGGCGATTGCTGCGCAAACGGTGAAAGGAGCGGCAAAAATGTTATTAGAAGAAAGAGTGCATCCCGAACAATTAATAGATCGAGTTACAACACCACAAGGTTGTACAATTGTTGGACTGAACGAGATGGAACACAATGGTTTTAGTTCGTCTTTAATTAAAGGAATAAAAACGTCTTTGAAACAGATTAAAGGCTAATCAAAATCAGCTATATAAAAAAAGGACTTTTAGCATTTGCTGAAAGTCCTTTTTTTTATGAAATAATTTTATGCGTTAGAATGGTGCTTGTGATCAATATGCTTTTTGTGTTTCTTTTTTAAAATTGAATTCAGGAATAAAAAACCAATTGTTCCCGAAGTCAATGAAGCGATCAAAATAGCAATTTTAGAATACGTAATTACTTCGGGATCTGTAAAGGCAAGTATCGTTACAAAAATCGACATCGTAAAACCAATTCCACCCAACATTCCTGCCCCTAAAATATGTTTCCATTTTACATCGCTTGGCAAAGCACAAATTCCTAAGATCACACTTAAAAAAGCAAATAATAAGATTCCGACAGGTTTTCCAACCACTAATCCTAAAATAATTCCCAGTGCATTGGGGTGACTTAAACCTTCGTGCCAATCGGTATTAATCGCGATGCACGTATTGGCCATGGCAAATAGTGGCAGAATAAGAAAGGCAACAGGTTTATGTAAAAAATGCTGTAATTTATAAGAAGTGGTTTTGCTACTTCCGCCAGAAAACGGAATCACAAAAGCGAGTAGCACTCCGGTGATGGTGGCATGAACTCCCGAACTTAACATAAAATACCACATAATGAAGCCACCGACTAAATACGGAATTAAGTTTTGTATTTTCATTCGGTTCAAAATAAATAAAACGCCCATAATTCCCGCAGCAATTGCTAAGTTATCATAAGCGATTGATTTGGTGTAAAAAATAGCAATGACCAAAATGGCACCCAAATCATCAATAACGGCTAGCGCTGTTAAAAATATTTTAAGTGAAGTCGGTACTCTATTCCCCAATAAAGATAAAACGCCAATCGCAAAAGCAATATCAGTAGCCATTGGTATTCCTGCACCATTTTGCGTAGCGGTACCAAAATTTAATAGCAAAAACAATCCAGCAGGAACGACCATTCCGCCTAAAGCACCGAAAATTGGTAATGCTGCGTTTTTAATATTAGACAATTCACCTTTGTAAATTTCGCGCTCTAATTCCAACCCAATCAATAAAAAAAAGATGGTCATAAGTCCGTCATTGATCCAATCAGTAACGGTATGATGACCAATTTGCGTGTTCCAAAAAGCGACGTAATCTGCAGAAACCACCGAATTGGCGAGAAAGAGAGAGAGTGCAGTGACGAGAATTAAAAGTATACCACCAGACTTTTCATTTTCAAAAAAGACTTTGAATGTTTTTGTTAATTTCATTTATAAAAGGATGTGTTTTGTAGATGTTTTCTATGCTAAAACCGCATAATTTGCAAAGTTAAAAAAAAGAGAGTTATAAATTATCGACTGTTTCTTTTTTGTGATTTTAATTTTTTAAAATAAGGTTTGCTACACTCCTAAAGCAATACCGTGTTTTTTTTGATAGCTTTGTAAAAGGAGGCTGAAGGAATAAGAAGAGCAGCTTCTCTTACAAATACAATGAATCGTACTAACTGAAATAGGCAAAAAGAAGGGCAGCATGAAAATAAAAATTTTACACATAGACAGTAACAATCCGGTGCTTTGGAACGGTTTGGAAGCAGCAGGTTTTGAAAACCATGCCGATTTCGCCTCAAGTAAAGCAGAAATCGAAGCAAAAATAAAAGACTATAATGGAATTGTTATTCGAAGTCGTTTTAAAATCGACAAGCAGTTTTTGGATCAAGCCACCAATTTGCAGTTTATAGCACGAGTTGGAGCAGGATTGGAAAGTATCGATTGTGACTATGCGACATCAAAAGACATTCAATTAATCGCTGCTCCCGAAGGCAATAGAAATGCAGTTGCCGAGCAGACCTTGGGAGTGATTTTATCACTTTTTAATAAATTAAATCAAGCCGATAACGAAGTTAAGTCGGGACTCTGGAACAGAGAAAGCAATCGCGGACATGAGTTAGATGGAAAAACGGTTGGTATAATTGGTTACGGAAATATGGGCAAAGCATTTGCTAAAAAACTATGTGGTTTTGAGGTAGAAGTTTTGTGTTATGATATATTGAAAGATGTAGGAGATGCGAATGCGAAGCAAGTTTCATTAGCCGAATTTCAACAAAAGGTGGATGTTTTAAGTTTGCATTTACCGTGGACGCCACAAACAAATAAAATGATTGATACTACTTTCATTAATTCATTTACTAAACCATTTTGGATCATCAACACCTCTCGTGGTAAAAACATTGTCACTGACGATTTAGTGAAAGCTATGAAATCTCAAAAAATTCTAGGTGCTGGTTTGGATGTTTTAGAATATGAGCAACTTTCTTTTGAAACCATGTTTGGAGACGGCGAAACTCCCGAAGCCTTAAAATATTTATTACAAGCAAAAAATTCGCTATTAACGCCACATATAGCCGGCTGGACATTTGAGAGCCACGAGCGTTTGGCACAAGTAATTGTGGATAAAATTAATAAATTGTACAATTAAAATTATAAATATTGATATTTCAGTAAAATATGGTTAATTATTCCATAAATTTTTTATTTTTGCTGTTTAACCCTAATCATTAAATTTTAAAATGGAAAACAATAAACCAGTAGAACAATGGAATGCGCAAGTAGCAAGACCAGAAAACAAAAAAGTGGTAGCAGGAATTTTAGCGATACTTTTAGGAGGATTTGGAGTGCATAAATTTATCTTGGGATATACTAAAGAAGGAATTATTCAAATAGTACTAACATTAGTAACATGCGGAATTGCTAGTATAATGGGATTAATTGAGGGTATCATTTATCTAACTAAATCAGACGAAGAGTTTTACCAAACGTACCAAGTGGGTAGGAAAGGTTGGTTCTAATAGTTATAAATAAATGCCGTCGCAATTGCTGCGGCATTTTTTATTTAAACTATAATGAGATTGTTTTTTACAAATTTTAAGTAAGTACTTATAAATTGCTGAAATTTTGAAATCTTGTCGCTTCAACAAGTAACTAACTAACTAACTAACTAACTAATTTTAATTATGATTGAATGGTACAAAAAAGTAGTTTTTGATAACTACGCAAATTTTAATGGAAGAGCGAGAAGAACAGAATTCTGGATGTTCACGCTAGCAAACATTATTGTAAGTTTTATTTTGGGTTTTGTCCTTGGACTTATTTCACCTACACTTGGCATGGCAGCTAACCTTTACAGTTTAGCCGTTCTAATTCCTTCTATAGCAGTAGGCGTTAGAAGAATGCATGATGTAGGAAAGAGTGGTTGGTTTCTTTTGATTCCTATATATAGCCTAATATTAGCTTGCACGGAAGGAGAGAAGGGATCAAACCAATATGGTGCAGATCCAAAAAATGAATTTGATGAAATGAATCAAATCGGAGTAGAATAAATAGTACTATAGTTCTATTGTAAATAAACATAAAAAAATCCCGTTTCAATCGAAACGGGATTTTTTATGTTTATTAAAAAAGACTATTCTTCTTTGTCTGAAAGTTTACGTTCCAATTCCAATTGAAATTCTTCCATTACAGGCTTCATAGTACTTTCAGGAATATCAGCAATTCGAATATACATTAAACCATCGATCGCATTATTAAATAACGGATCTACGTTAAATGCAATTACGCGTGCGTTTTGTTTTATGTACTTTTTAATCAAAACAGGCAAACGCAAATTTCCTGGTTCTAGCTCATCAATAATTTTATCAAATTTATTTAGATCTGATTCTGCTTCGTCAAAAATGAAATCTTTATCGGCATCCTTCAGTTTAACTTTATAGGCTTTTTTCGGATGAATGTATTGGGCAATGTACGGATCGTAATAATTAGACTTCATAAACTCAATCATCAACGATTTCGAGAAGTCCGAGAACTGATTGCTGATACTTACTCCGCCAATTAAATACTTATGCTCTGGATAACGCAATGTGGTATGAATAATTCCTTTCCACAACAAAAACAAGGGCATTGGCTTTTGTTGGTATTGTTTGATGATAAAAGCGCGACCCATTTCGATAGAATTTTGCATCATATCGTTCAGTTCTGGTTCGAATCTAAATAAATCATTCAAATAAAATCCTGCAATTCCGTATTTTGGATAAATCTCAGAACCCAGTCCCATGCGATAGGCACCGGCTATTTTCTTAGCATCTTCATCCCACAAAAACATATGGTGGTAATATTGGTCAAATTTATCAATATCAATAGATTCGTTTGTTCCTTCACCAACTTCTCTAAAAGTAATTTCTCTTAATCGACCAATTTCGTGCAAGATATTCGGAATCGCTTTTGCATCGGCAAAAAACACTTCGTAATTTTTACTTTGCAACAATCGACAATCATTATCTCGAAGCGTTTTAACTTCTGCTTCAATTTTATTTTGATCCGTTGCAGTAACTATTTGTTTTGGGCTTCTAGGAATTTTTAATGAGGGCGCATGCAAAAGTTTGTGTTCTTTTTCAAAAGGATTGGCCAACATATAAGTCTTGCGACGCAAAAATTCAGAATAATCATCAAAGTTTTCAATCTCGTTTTGTTCGGCAACCGAAATCGGTTTTCCAACACGAACCTTTATAATTCTATTTTTCTGAGTCAATACCTCCGAGGGCAACTTTGCCGTACGCAACGTACCGTTTAATCGCGATAAAATATAAAACAAACGGCTGTTTTTTGCATGAAAATAAATAGGAACTACGGGAACATTTGCTTTGCGAATCAATTTTATTGCTCCTTCTTCCCAAGGTCTATCTACTACTAATTTTCCATCAGCATACGTTGACACTTCACCAGCAGGAAAAATACCCAAAGGCTTTCCATCTTTCAAATGGCGCAACGTTTCTTTAATTCCTATCAAACTCGATTTAGCATCCTTATGGTTTTCAAAAGGATTTACTGGCATGATGTATTTTTTCATTGGCTCAATACGATGCAATAAAAAATTGGCAATAATCTTAAAATTAGGTTCTCTTTCGAGCATTAACTTTAAAAGTAACAAACCGTCAACTCCACCCAAAGGATGGTTGGAAATCGTAATGTAAGCTCCGTCTTTTGGCAAACGTTTGAAGTCTTCTTCCGGAATCTCAAATTTTATTTTTAAATCATCTAAAACCGCACTAATAAAGGTCACATCTTCTAGATGTTTGTTGCGGTCGTAAATTTTATTGAGTGTAGAAATTTTTAGCACCTTCATCAGCAACCAGCCAGAGAACGTGCCAAACACGCCATACTTACTAACATTTATTGCATCTGCAACTTCTTTCGCGGTAACTAAAGCCATGTATTATTGTTTTATTAAAGCAGTCAGCAAAGATAACAAAAAAGTGCAGTTTCTGTCGTTTCTCATCCAAACTTTCCGCATTTTTATTACATTTGAAACTCAAAAATAAACACAATGAAAATCATTTCGTATAACGTAAACGGTATTCGTGCCGCTATTGCAAAGGGATTTATCGACTGGTTGCAGCAAGCCAATCCCGATGTCATTTGTTTGCAAGAAATCAAAGCAACCGAAGATCAAATTCCAACTCAAGCTATAACCGATGCGGGATATCCGTATCAATACTATTATTCGGCTACCAAAAAAGGGTACAGTGGTGTGGCCATTTTATCTAAAACAAAACCCAATAATGTGGTTTATGGAACCGGAATTGAACACATGGACTTTGAAGGTCGTAACGTTAGAGCCGACTTCGATTCCTGTTCTGTAATGAGCTTGTACTTGCCTTCAGGCACCAACATTGCGCGTTTAGATCATAAATTCATGTTTATGGATGATTTTCAAAACTACATCAACGCATTAAAAACCACGATTCCTAATTTGGTTATCTGTGGTGATTACAACATTTGCCATCAAGCTATTGACATTCACGATCCCGTTCGCAATAAAAATACTTCTGGCTTTTTACCACAAGAACGCGCCTGGTTAGACGGTTTTATGAAGTCTGGTTTCATTGATAGTTTCCGTCATTTCAACAAAGAACCGCATCAGTATTCTTGGTGGAGTTACCGTGCTGGAGCCAGAGGCAACAACAAAGGTTGGCGCATAGATTACAATTTGGTAAGTCAAAGTCTCGAAGAAAAACTTACAAGAGCGGTAATACTTCCCGACGCCATGCATTCAGACCATTGCCCCGTTTTAGTCGAAATTGAAGATTAATGGTACTGTTCTTGTTGAACGAAGTGTACTTCTTTTTTAGGAGCTATTTCCTGCTGTCCACTGTATCTTTTGTCTCGAAAAAAATTGAGACAAAAGGATGCCGCTTCCATCAGGGCTAGAAATTCAGTATTTCAGAACCAATATTTTTATTCTATTAATATATACCATTTAAGAAACTATGATAAAAAAAGCATCCATCGGACTATTAATTGTGGCCTTAACCACTTCTTGTGTGTCCAAAAAAATATACACAGATTTAGAGTCCAAATATTCTGATCTCAAAAAAGAAAACCGCGAAATGGCCGATGCCAACGAAGCGTTAAAGCAAGAGAAAAATCTTTTAGACTTAGATAAAGAAGGGTTAGGTAAAGATCTAGACCAAACCAGAGCAGAACTAGAGAAACAAAAGGCAGAATATGCGGCATCTCAAGGAAAACTAAAAGTGTTGCAAGACTCTTATGAGGCTTTAGAGAAAAACAGCAACGCAGCTTTGCAAACCAACATGGGCAAAAATCGCGATTTACTTGAGCAACTCGAAGCAAAAAGTAAAGCCTTGGCGGCAGAGCAACAACGTTTAGACAAAACAGCCAGTCGTTTGCAAGAATTAGAAGCGATGATTGCAGCAAAAGAAGCAGCAATGCGTACGCTAAAAGAAACCTTGTCGAAAGCATTAAATGGTTTTGAAGGAAAAGGATTGACAGTAGAGCAAAAGAATGGAAAAGTATATGTTTCAATGGAGAACAAACTGCTATTCAATTCGGGTAGTTGGGCCGTTGGAACCGAAGGTAGAAAAGCCATTGTAGAATTAGGAAAAGTATTAGGAGACAATCCAGAGCTTTCGGTTTTAATCGAAGGTCATACCGATAATGATCCGTACGCAGGATCTGGTCCAATTGCAAACAACTGGGATCTATCAACCAAAAGAGCGACTGCAATTGTTACTATTTTGGGAGAAAACACTAAAATTAATAAGCAGAAGCTAACTGCAGCTGGTCGTAGCGAATATTCACCTTTGGCAAGCAACGCTACTCCGGAAGGAAAAGCTAAAAACCGTAGAATCGAAATTATCTTAACACCAAGACTAGATGAAATCGCCGATATGTTGAAGGAGATAGATTAGAGAAAGTTATAAAGTTACAGAGGCTCAAAGGTTTTACTTTTGAGCCTTTTTTTATTCTTAATTTTTTAAATTGGGATTTTGTAATCTTTACTATTTAATTTTTTTCTAAAGAACCTTTAACTTTTGATTAATGACTTTTCTTTTTCAACCTTTGTACCTTTGAACGGCTATAACTTCAAAGCACTTACAATATTTTTTTAAAAAAGTAAAGACAAAAGAATGAAATACACTACTCTACCTAATACCGATATAAAAGTTAGTAAAATTAATCTGGGCACCATGACTTTTGGTGAACAAAATACGGAAGCCGAAGCCCATCAACAACTAGATTATGCAATTGAGAATGGAGTTAATTTCATTGATACAGCCGAAATGTATTCGGTTCCAGCGCGAGAAGAAACATTTGGAAGCTCGGAAAGAATTATCGGAACATGGCTTAAAAAAACCGGAAACCGGGAAAAAATTGTATTGGGTTCAAAAATTGCAGGACCAAATCCAAATTTTGGCTACATGCGCGATACAAATGATTTTTCTGCCGCAAGTATTCAATACGCTTTAGAAAATAGTTTGCAACGTTTGCAAACGGATTACCTCGATTTGTATCAATTGCATTGGCCGGAACGCAAAACCAATTACTTCGGACAACTCGGATTTAAAGAACAAGATGATTCTTGGGAAGACAATGTAAACGAAGTATTACTTGCTTTAGACCGATTTGTAAAAGAAGGAAAGATCAAACACATCGGACTATCGAACGAAACACCGTGGGGAATTATGCGTTTTCTAGAAGAAAGCAAACAGTACAATTTACCAAGAATTAAAACCGTTCAAAATCCGTATTCTTTATTAAATAGGACGTATGAAGTTGGTAATGCAGAAGTAAGTTACCGCGAGAATGTTGGACTATTGGCTTATTCGCCGATGGGATTTGGTGTTTTGTCTGGTAAATATCTAAACGGAAGCAGTGCTCCTAATTCAAGAATAAACTTATTTCCACAATACTCAAGGTACAGTAGCGAGCAATGCACGAAAGCGACTCAAATGTATCAAGACATTGCAAAAAACAACGGATTGACTTTGGCGCAGATGGCTCTAGCTTATGTCAATCAAAAACCGTTTGTCACCAGCACCATTATTGGAGCTACCACACTTGAGCAACTTAAAGAAAATATTCATTCGATAAACGTAACTCTTTCCGAAGAAATCCTTAAAGCAATTGATGGTGTTCATGCTGTGATCTCTAATCCTGCGCCCTAATTAATGTATTTTCGAACACCAGTAAAAAAGAGCGTTGTTAAGCGTTTAACAAAGCTCTTTTTTATTAAAAATCAAATTCCTCAATCTCTTTGACCGAATCTGTAGCAATGGCTAAAGAATCAGGTGCTTTAATCCGTAAATAGGAGCGAGCATTACCCGAAACATAAATGGGTTGGTGGCCAATAGTATCTTCAGAAATTAATAGACCGCGACCAAACATAATTCTTTGTAAGAACTGTTCGTTTTTGATTGCAAAATCTCTTAAATGACCTTGATCGTTAAATTTATACATGAATTTTTTAGGACTCGGAATGATTGATCCCAAGAACAAACATTCGTTTAAATTGAGTTCTGCAGGACTTTTTTGAAAATAAAAACGACTGGCTTCTCCAATACCGTATACATTTGGTCCCCATTCGATAATATTAAAATAGACTTCGAGCATTCTGGCTTTGCTGGCTACGCGGTTATTCTCAAGGATATAGACCAAAAGAATTTCTTCCAACTTCCGCGAAAGCGTTTTTTCTCTCGTTAAAAACACATTTTTTACCAATTGCATGCTAATCGTACTGGCGCCACGTGAGAATTTCTTAGTTCGAATGTTTTTTAGAATCGATTGTTTAAAAGCTTCGTTAATAAAACCGCGATGTGAGAAAAACGAAGGGTCTTCGCTAGTTAAGACACACTTTTGTAAGTAAGGTGAAATTTGGTCTAAAGGCGTGTAATTCGAATTTCCATTTCCAACTAAAATACCGCGTTGTGGTACATTATTAATAATAGCGCGATACGTAAAAGGACCATTCAATTTATTTAAATTCGCTTCGCCATACTGGGTGATTTTAAAATTTTCTTTATTCAGTTTACTATCAAATACCAACGTATTAGGTCGGTTCTTATTGAATAAGAAATCTAATGTATAATCAAAATTTCCCGTCGCTTGCATTCCTTCAAAATGGGTAAATAATCCTTCGGGTAAGGAATTGATGAAGTGCTGCGCTGGCATTTTAGGAATTGCCACTTTTAATACATAAATGGTATCTTTTTCGGTTTGATACGAAAGATAAGGATGTAATTGTATTTGATTCAATTGCATGGTTGAAGAACTGTCAATGGAAACGAAATTTTCGCCTAATAAAAAACGATAATCAAAACGTGCATGTTTGATCACAACATCTTTACTGGCAATTTTAGGATGATTTAATTTTAAATTGACAATAGATGAAAAGCCATCAATATTTAATTTGCCGAGTGATTTTTCGATGTTGTCGATTTTCAATCGAATTGAATCAAAACTAGCAATTAAATTATATCGTTCGTCTAAATAAGGCACTTTGATGGCGCCTGAATCTAGATTAAAAAAACGAAGATCTGCTTTTTTGTTTCTCGGATCGGCGAAACCTTTTACGCTCCAACGTTGTGTAAAAGTAGCAGTCTCTACTTTTAAATTCGTGTCCAATTCTTTATCAACTAAAACCAGCTGATTGATCTTTAAAGTTGCTTTTTTACCATTGTCATCCAATTTAAAAACCAAATTCTTGACTTCCATATCTGTCGGAACCAAATTGAGCACTTTCGAAATAATACGGTAGGCAAAATCAGCATAATCTCGCTTGGTATTGGTTTTAACTTCGGTAGAATCACGTTTCAAAAATGCATCAAAATTTTTAACTTTTCCTTTTCGAGTCAACTGAATAAAACCATCGTTTATCAGCAGTGTTCCCAATTGAACATCGCCTACTAACAAAGGAAACAAGGCTACTTTTGTTTGTATCTTTTTAATGTTTAATAATGTGTCGGCATTTTTTGGAGCCAAAACAACTTCGGTGAGTTTAATGCCAGATAATCCTTCAAATTGAGCATCTTGTACCGAAAAAGCACATTGGTATTCACGCTCCATTTTGGAGGTTATTTTGGACAAGGCTTTTTGCAATAAAGTTTCTCTAAAAAAATACATTCCACTCGCTAAAATCAGCAAGACAAGAGCTGCGATTTTTAAAAACAAGAAAATTTTCTGCTGATTGCTTTTCATTTGATAAGGATCGTATTTATTCGAATAAGTAACGCGCTACATCTTCAATTTTAGCAACCAATTCAATTTTGATTCCAGTATTTTTTAAAGATATTTTATTGTACTTAGATACAAAAATAGTCGAAAACCCTAATTTCTCTGCTTCTTGTATGCGCTGATCAACACGATTTACGGGTCTAATTTCTCCCGACAATCCTACTTCCCCCGCAAAACAAAATCCTTTAGGAACTGCAATATCTTCATTAGATGATAAAATAGCTGCCACAACCGCTAAGTCTATCGCAGGATCGTCTACAGAAATTCCGCCAGTAACATTTAAGAAAACATCTTTTGCTCCCAAACGAAAACCAGCTCTTTTTTCTAAAACTGCCAAAATCATGTTGAGTCTTTTGGCGTTATAACCGGTGGTGCTTCGTTGAGGTGTTCCATAAACAGCCGTACTTACCAACGATTGAATTTCGATCATCAACGGTCGCATTCCCTCCAAAGTTGAGGCAATAGCTGTTCCAGACAGCTGTTCGTCTTTGTGTGAAATTAATATTTCAGAGGGATTGCTTACTTCGCGCAAACCACTTCCTAGCATTTCGTAAATACCGAGCTCCGCTGTCGAACCAAAACGATTTTTTAAAGAACGTAAAATACGATACACATGGTTTCGGTCGCCTTCAAACTGCAAAACCGTATCAACCATGTGCTCTAAAATTTTTGGTCCAGCAATGTTTCCATCTTTGGTAATATGACCAATTAAAATAACTGGAATATTAGTTTCCTTCGCAAATTTTATAAGTTCGGCAGTAGTTTCTCTAATTTGAGAAATACTTCCTGCGGTAGATTCAATATAATCGGTATGTAGTGTTTGAATGGAGTCAATAATTACTACTTCTGGTTGTATGGCTTCAATTTGCTTGAAGATGTTTTGTGTTTTTGTTTCGGTCAGAATGTAGCAATTCGCACTATTTGGAGTAATACGCTCGGCACGCATTTTTATTTGCTTCTGGCTTTCTTCTCCCGAAACATATAATGTTTTGTACGGCAGATGCAGCGAAATTTGCAGCAACAAGGTACTTTTTCCAATTCCTGGTTCTCCGCCTAAAAGAGTTAAAGAACCTGGAACTAATCCGCCCCCTAATACTCGATTTAATTCGCCGTCTGTAGTATCCATTCGAATTTCTTGAGTCGAATCGATCTCATTAATGCGCAATGGCTTGGGCGCTTTAGAGGCTGCAGGTGCTTCATTTTTCCAAGCGACTTTTTCTTGCTTCTGAATAATTTCTTCCGCAATAGTGTTCCATTCTTTGCACGCATTGCACTGTCCTTGCCATTTGGAATATTGTGTGCCACAGTTTTGGCAAAAAAAAGAGGTTTTAACTTTTGACATTATTTTTTATCGCTTAAGATCTTCATTTCTTCCATTTTCTCATACATTAAATCTTTGTCCAAATTGTCAATTGGATCGAGTTGAGATGCTACTTGATAGCGCTTTCCGGCTCTTTTATAATCACCTCTTTTTTCGTACATCACTCCCATTAAGTATTCGCCTAACATTGCTGTTGGATAATCGGTATTGGCAACAACGGCTAATGGTTCCAATTCGTCGTAAGCCTCTTTTTTCATAATTGCTGTTTCGACTGCTTTAAAATCATTCATTCGAACGGGCATCTTAATTCCTAAAGAAGTGGCCATAAAGCTATACTTACTAGTTAAATAATCAGCATATCCAGATTCTAAAGTCATTATTTTGGTATTGAATTCGGCCGAATTAATTGGTTTGTATGCTTCAAAAATTTGGTATAAGGCATTCGGAATAGAATATAAAACTAACGAATAATGAGTAGCATTTTTAAAATAATTATACTTGTAATTAACCAATTTGTTAGATGTTAATTTAATATTTTGATCCAGTTTTTCAACGGGCTCTCTAATGTCTTTGATATCACCATCGGCACTGGACTGGTAGTAAAAAATAGGTGTTTTTATTTTAGTGAACTGTTCTGGAATTCTCATTTCCATTTTTGGAGCCAGTTCTGGACTCAAGGCTATGAAGCCATTAAAAAGAGGATTTTCTTTGTATAAATAGAAATTGATAAAACCAGCAGTGATGTCGTGTCCCGCAATTATTCGGAAAGAAGAAGTTCTGTATTTTTGATCAATATATGACACAACTTCAGTTCCAATAAATTCAAAAAATTGTGCTCCTTTTTCAAAAGGAACGCCTTGAATCCCGTCTACCGTGCAATCGTCGTAGCGATTGTTCCCTTGGTATATTCCAACAATAATTACTTCGGGTAAATCATCCCAATATGCGCCATACGTTAGTGCTCCCTGAAAAGGATCTAATAAATAATCACCATCTAAAAGGTATATAACAGGATACTTTCTGTCGGTATTTTTTTCGTAAGAAGGAGGTAAAACAACCGAGATGGTTCGTTTTTCTTTTAATTTAAGTGAATTGATTTCGAAAACTGTTTTTTGGGCAAAAGCAGAAAACGAAAAAAGGAGTACAAGTAGGTAGATTTTTTTCATAATGGGCAAGGTAACTTCAATTAAAAGGAATAAATAAGGCAGCAATATACCATTTTATTTAATTTTTTTAATATGAAATTATCGAAGCTAAAAAATGAAGTATAATCCAATCGAAGGAGGATTTATTGCCATAGAAAGATGCGCTGCAATCGCGATTACAAGCAAAAACTCAGTCCTTTTTCGGTAATGTTAGGTAAGTGAATTATTAGTTTCGTTTGGAAAAATAATCCAAGGTTTGAAGGTTTTGGCTTCTTCAAATTCCAAAGTTGCGTACGCAATAATAATGATGATGTCGTCTTTTTGCACTTTTCGGGCAGCAGGGCCATTCAGCGTTATTTCGCCAGAATTGCGCTCGCCTTTAATGGCATAAGTTTCAAAACGTTCACCGTTGTTAACGTTTACAATGGCGACTTTTTCTCCTTCTATAATGTTAGACGCTTCTAAAAGAGTTTCGTCAATAGTAATGCTGCCGATATAATTTAAGTCGGCTCCAGTTACTTTTACACGATGTATTTTTGATTTTAAAACTTGAATTTGCATGGCACAAAAGTAAATTAATTTAATGAAATGGTATCAATCAAACGAATATTATTAACATAAACTGCAATAAATGCACGGTAATTCTTGCCTGCTTCTATGTTAGTTTGTGTTTGCAAAGTGGCTTCGTCTGCGATTACAAAATATTCTAAATCAAATGTTGGGTTTTTTTCAAAAACGCTTTTTACCCAATTATTAAGGCGTTCGATTGAGTCGGTGTTAAAACGTGCTTTCACTTCGCTCAACGTCTCAAAAATAACGGTTGCTTCATCGCGTTCTTGAGCAGTCAGCCTTTCATTTCTTGAGCTCATTGCCAACTGGTTTACTTCTCTAAAAATAGGACAACCGACAATTGTTACATTTAAATGGTTTTTATCGACAAGTTTTTTTACAATTTGCAGCTGTTGAAAATCTTTTTCTCCAAAGTAGGCGTTTGTTGGTTGAACAATCTCAAACAGGCGCTTAACAATAGTTCCCACACCATCAAAATGGCCTGGTCTAAATTGTCCTTCCATTTGATTTTCTAATCCATCAAAGTCGAATGATTTTGATACGGTATTTCCTTCATATATATCTTCGACTGTCGGTGCATACACGATAATGTTGGAGTTTAATGCCTCCATTTTATCCACATCTGCAGTCAAAGTTCTCGGATATTTCGCTAAATCTTCTGCATTATTGAATTGGGTAGGATTGACAAAAATACTCACAACAGTTGCTGTGTTTTCTGACAAGGATCGCTGCATGAGTGCCAAATGGCCTTGATGTAGCGCGCCCATAGTAGGAACGAAACCAATGGTGCAGTTTGGAGTACTAATACTTTTTAAATAGTCCATCAAAGCCACTTTACCGGTAAAAATTTGCATGCGGGTATTTTTTAAATTAAGTGCAAACTTAATATTTTACTTAATAACTGCATAAATTTTCGTAATTTTGCATCGTTTTTATTTCCAATGAATTAAGTAAATTACAATTATGAAAGATAAGAGGATATTATATGTATCATCTGAAGTGGTGCCTTATTTAGCAGAAAACGAGGTTTCTCTAATGTCTTACGATGTGCCCAAAATGATCAATGACCAAGGAGGACAAATTAGAATTTTCATGCCAAGATATGGAAATATTAACGAAAGAAGACATCAGTTACATGAAGTTATTCGTCTTTCGGGTATGAATTTAGTAGTTAATGATTTAGATATGCCTTTGATTATCAAGGTCGCTTCTATTCCTAAAGAGCGAATTCAGGTTTATTTTATTGATAATGACGAATACTTTAAACGCAAAGCAACTTTTGCCGATGAAGAAGGCGTGATGTATCCAGATAACGATGAACGTGCTATTTTCTTTGCAAAAGGAGTGGTTGAAACTGTTAAGAAATTAAACTGGGTTCCCGATATTATTCACGTTCACGGTTGGATGGCAGCAATGTTACCAATTTACATGAAGCATTATTACAAAAACGAAGCATTATTCTCTGAAACAAAAATTGTGACGTCTGTTTACGGGCAATCATTTGATGAAACTTTGAATAGTGAAATGATAAATAAAGTGAAATTTGACGAAATTCCACAAGAAGCAATTGCCGATTTGGAAACACCAAATTACGAAAACATCATGAAAGCCAGTATTTTACATTCAGATGCCGTTATAGTTGCTTCGCCTAACGTTTCTCCAAGTTTAACAAAATTTATAGAATCTTCAGGAAAACCTTTTTTACCTTTCGCCTCCAAAGATGGTTTCGCAGAAGCGTATACCGAATTTTACAAAAACGAGGTTCTTTAAATTTTAATTTTACTTTTACAGATGGTTGACAGTTCTTTTTTTAAGAAAATTTTACTAGTAGCGGCAGTTGTTTTTTTATATTCTTGCGATAAAGATTATAATGTTATTGGCGATGATTTAATTGGTGATAACAATTTTGATTTTTCCACTTACAACTCTGATGTTGCTGCGTTTAATCAAAAAATAACGGCTGTTCAGACTAACAACCAGGCAATAAATGGATTAGGTATCTATGATGATCCTGCTTTTGGATCTACAACTGCAAATTTTGTAACGCAGGTGTTCTTGGGTAGCTACGCGCCAACAATTGGAGACGCGCCAGTTGTCGAAAGTGTAGTGCTAACCATTCCGTATTCGAGCCATGTTACTAAGGTCAATCAGGATGGATCAAGCGAATATGCATTAGATTCTATTGCTGGACCTGCAGAGGGTAAATTGAAATTGAGCGTATACGAATCAGGTTACTATTTAAGAAATTTGGATCCTGAGTCTAGCTTTCAGAATCAAATATATTACAGCGATCAAAAAACGGATATCGTAGCTGCTTTAAAAAGCACTACTTTGTTAAATAACTCTGAGAATAAGAACGAAAACGAAGAGTTCTTTTTTAACAAAGCGCAAATTGTAACCAAAACTAAAGATCCAGATACAGAGAAGGAAACTACGAAGTACACTGCTCCTCAAATGGTCTTGAACTTAAATAAAGATTTCTTTCAAGAGAAAATCTTAAATGCGACTGCGTCAAATTTATCTTCTGCAGATGCTTTTACAAATTATTTTAGAGGTATTTATTTTGGTGTAGAGAAATCGGGAAGCAATGCTAGTAATTTAGCAATGTTGGATTTTACAAAAGGAAAGATCACCATAAAGTACAAGGCAAAAACTGCTTCGACTACAGATGAAGATACGGTAAAAGAAGATAAGTCCATAGAAATTAATTTTAGTCCGACTTTGCCTCAAAGAGCAAACACAATTAGTTTAATAGAAGAAACGAGCGCTACCGCAAATTATACTGCTGCCACCACTACTCCTAATAAAGTAGAAGGTGACGATAAGTTGTATTTAAAGGGCGGAGTAGGTGCAATGTCTGTGATCTCTTTGTTTAGTAAACCAGGAGAATTAGAAGAGATTCGCAGCAAAAGTTGGTTGATTAATGAAGCCAATCTGACCTTTCATATTGATGAGGATCAAATGAAAAATTCAAAAGAACCAAGCCGTATTTATTTGTATGATTTGAATAATAATCGTGAGATTGTTGATTTTTTCTCAGCAGAAATTTACGATGGTGGTATTGCTAAAGATGCAACCACCAAAAGAGGAACTACCTATAAAATTCGAATTACAGATCATATTAGAAATCTGGTAAAAAATGCCGATTCTACTAATGTCAAATTAGGATTGGTGGTTAGTCAAAGCGCTAGTGTTTTGGGGTTCGCTAAACTTAGAACTCCAAATGAAGTAAGTAATCAAGTACCAAGAACTTCGGTATCTAATCCTCTTGGAACTGTTTTGTACGGAGGTACTGCAGCCGTTCCAGTAGAAAAAAGATTAAAACTTCAGATTTTCTATACGAAACCAAATTAAATAAATATATGTGTGGAATCGTTGGGTACATAGGCCATCGAGACGCTTATCCCATTGTAATAAAGGGATTAAAGCGGCTTGAGTACAGGGGCTATGATAGTGCTGGAGTCATGTTATATGACGACAATGCTATTAAGCTTTGTAAAACAAAAGGAAAAGTTTCTGATCTAGAAGCAAAATCCGAATCAGAATTGAATACAAGTGGAAAAATTGGTATTGGGCACACCCGCTGGGCGACGCACGGAGTACCAAATGATGTAAATTCGCATCCTCACTTATCCAATTCTGGAGAATTAGCTATAATTCATAACGGAATTATAGAAAACTACTCGCCTCTTAAAGAAGAATTAAAAAAAAGAGGATACACTTTTAAATCGGATACCGATACAGAGGTTTTAGTAAATCTAATCGAAGAAATTCAAAAAACAGAAAATCTAAAATTAGGTAAAGCAGTTCAAGTAGCCTTAAATCAGGTGGTCGGTGCATATGCAATTGCAGTATTTGACATCAAAAATCCAAATGAACTTGTGGCAGCTCGATTAGGCAGTCCATTGGCTATTGGAGTAGGCGAAGGTGAGTATTTTATTGCTTCTGATGCATCTCCTTTTATCGAGTATACTTCAAATGCAGTGTATCTGGAAGATGGTGAAATTGCAAATATTCGTTTGCACAAACCAATCAAAATTAGAAAAATCAAAGATGATTCGTTGGTAAACCCTAATATTCAAGAACTTCAAATGAATTTGGAGCAAATTGAAAAAGGGGGTTACGATCATTTTATGATGAAAGAAATCTACGAGCAACCAAGTGTAATTAAGGACACCTATCGTGGTCGTTTAAATGCCAACAAAGGTATTATACAGATGGCTGGTGTTGAAGACAATTTGGAAAAGTTTTTAAACGCAGAGCGTATCATTATTGTGGCTTGCGGAACATCTTGGCATGCTGGACTAGTTGCAGAGTATATTATTGAGGAGTTTGCTAGAATACCTGTGGAGGTAGAATACGCTTCAGAATTTAGATACCGCAATCCAATCATTAATAGTAATGATGTTGTAATCGCTATTTCTCAATCAGGAGAAACTGCGGATACTATGGCGGCGATTAAGCTAGCTAAGGAAAAAGGAGCATTTGTTTTTGGAGTATGTAACGTAGTTGGTTCTTCTATTTCTAGAGAAACTCACGCTGGAGCATATACGCACGCTGGTCCTGAAATTGGAGTAGCTTCAACAAAAGCATTTACAACTCAAATTACTGTATTGACCATGTTGGCGCTTCGTTTAGGTAAAGCGAAAGGAACTATGTCAAGTACAGATTATCACCGTTACTTGCAAGAATTAGAAATTATTCCTGAAAAAGTACAAGAAGCATTGTTAAGCAATGAAGTTGCTAAACAAATTGCCGAAACTTTTAAGGATGCACCAAATTGTTTGTATTTAGGTAGAGGATACAATTTTCCAGTTGCTTTGGAAGGAGCATTGAAGTTGAAAGAGATTTCATATATTCACGCCGAGGGTTATCCAGCAGCAGAGATGAAACACGGGCCAATCGCCTTAATTGATGCTCAAATGCCGGTAATTATCATCGCTCCTAAACAAGGACATTATGATAAAATTGTAAGTAACATTCAAGAAATTAAATCACGTAGTGGTCGCATCATTGCAATAGTTACCAAAGGAGATACACAAGTTAGAGATTTAGCAGATTTTGTAATCGAAATCCCTGAAACTTCGGATGCGTTATCACCATTGATTACTACAATTCCGTTGCAATTATTATCGTACCATATAGCTGTGCTACGTGGATGCAATGTAGATCAACCACGAAACTTAGCCAAATCGGTTACAGTTGAGTAACGAATAAAAATAACTTATATAGTACTGAGAGAGAGAGCGCAATTTATTATTGCGCTCTTTTTTTTTTGCCGTTTTTTTAAAAATTATGATTTTTGCGAAATAATCAGTTTATTCTGTAAATTGTTATGTATGCATATAATTTCAGAACAACTCAGTCAAATTCATTAACATTTATTTAATAAAATTAAATGTTGATTACATGATGTTTAGTATTAATTATTATACAATAACAATAATTTTTTTACTTTTATTGCGAATATCAAAATTATTTGTATTTTGGTACTATTAACCAACTAAACCATTCTAAATGAAAATTAAACTACTTCTATTAACATTCTTTGTCTGTAGCTTGTCCTTCGCACAAACTACAGTATCGGGTACGGTTACCGATGTTAGCAAGCAATCTATTCCGGGAGCAAATATTAATGTTGAAGGAAGCTCAAATGGTGCTTCAGCAGACTTCGATGGGTCTTTCATTTTGGAAACAAATGCAAAACCACCTTTTACAATTAAAGTTTCAGCCGTAGGTTTTCAAACTAAAACGTATAATATTACTTCTAACAATCAAAAATTTAATGTTGTTTTGGTAGAAGAGCAAAACTTATTAAATGAAATTGTTGTTTCTGCTTCTAGAACTCCAGAGCGAATTGTTGAATCGCCGGTTACTGTAGAAAGAATGGGAATGAAAGAAATAAAAAGCACCACAGCTCCCACGTTTTATGATGGTTTGGAAAACTTAAAAGAAGTGCATTTTAATACGAGTAGTATTTCGTTTAAATCTATAAACACTAGAGGTTTTGCGTCTGTTGCTAATACTCGATTTATGCAGTTGGTTGATGGTATGGATAACTCTTCGCCAGCATTAAATTTTGTTCTAGGAAACTTAATTGGTGTGTCTGATCTTGATGTAGCTAATGTGGAGTTGTTGCCAGGTGCTTCTTCTGCGTTGTACGGAGCAAATGCATTCAACGGAATATTATTTATGAATAGTAAAAATCCTTTTACTAGTGAAGGTGTTAGTGCCTATGCGAAATATGGTCAAACAACCCAAGTAGCTGCAGGGTCTAATAATTATGTAGATGTTGGAGTTAGGGTGGCTAAAGCAGTAACTAACTATTTTGCACTAAAAGGAAATTTAACGTACGTAAGTGCGACCGAATGGATTGCAGATGACAAACGAAGTATGACAATTGGCGGAAACAGTCACGCGACTAATCAAAATTATGATGGATTAAATATTTATGGCGACGAAATTTCGACTTTTATTCCGAATGTCGGTCAAGTGAGTCGTACCGGATACCAAGAACGCGACTTAAATGACAACAAAGTAAAAAACATTAAAGCCGATATTTCTTTGCATTTTAGACCTTGGGGAGATGATGGAGCCGAAATTATCTTTCAAGAAAAATTAGGTTTGGGTACAACGATTTATCAAGGAGCCAACCGCTACTCGCTAAATAATTTTCGCATGTCTCAAACCAAGTTAGAGGTTCAAGGAAAGAATTTTTTCGCCCGTGTGTATAACACTTCAGAAGATGCTGGAGATTCTTACGACATGCGTTTTGCGGGTTGGAATGTAAACAGAGCTGCAAAGTCAGATACAGAATGGTTTACTAATTATGCAACTGCTTACCAATTATCAGGAGCCGTAATGGGAACAAATGCAAATGAATCAGCTGCGATTGGAAGAACGTTTGCAGATTATAATACATTGCCAGCTGCAATTTCTTTCATCCCAGCACCAGTTGGTTCGGCCAGATTTGAGCCAGGTTCCGCAGCGTTTAATACTGCTTTGCAGAATGTAGTGGATAATCCAGATTTAACACAAGGCGCTAAGTTTATTGATCATTCAAAATTGTATCATGCAGATGTGAATTATAACTTTAAAGACCTCATAAAATTTGCTGAAATTCAAGTAGGAGGTTCTTGGAGACAGTACGTAATGAATTCAGAAGGAACTATTTTTACTGATTATGATGGTGAGTTGAAGTATAAAGAATATGGAGCGTACGCTCAATTGCAAAAGAAATGGTTAGAAGATCGTTTAAAATTTACGGGTTCTATTCGTTACGATAAAAGTCAAAACTTTGATGGCAATGTTTCGCCAAGAGTATCCTTTGTTTATTCTGCAGGTAATGCAAAACAGCATAATTTTAGAGTGTCGTATCAAACGGGATTTAGAAATCCAACTACGCAAGATCAGTACATTGGTTTAGATTTAGGTCCTTTTGCTCTTATTGGTTCAGCACCCGAAAATTTAGATCGCTTTGTAGAAACAAAAAATGTGAGTGCAGCGAGCCAAGCTTTAGGAGCACCTGCTACCGTAACTTTGTCTGGTCAAGACGCATATAAAAATGCGTACACATTAGCTTCGGTAACTGCTTTTGGAGCGACTTCTAACCCAAATGTTTTAGAGGTAGCCAATATTGGTTTAGTGAAGCCGGAAGAGGTACAGGCTTTTGAGGTAGGATATCGCTCGGTAGTAAATAATGATTTATCTATTGATATCAATGCTTATTACAATATGTATACTAATTTCATGAATACCTCTCGTGTAATCTCTCCGTACTATGGAAAGGTTGGAACAGATAGCGCTGATCCTAATGTGCAACAAACGTATGCTGCTTTAAAGTTTGGTGATCGTAGAGTGTATCAAGTGTACACCAATACTTCAGCAGAAATTAATTCTTTTGGATATGGAATCGGATTGTCAAAAAAAATATATAAAGATTTTGAATTAGGAGCTAATTATAATTATGCAGAATTTGAGTTCGACCAAACGCAAGATCCAAGTTTTGTTGCAGGATTTAACACTCCTAAACATAGAATCAAAGCATCGTTAGGAAATAGTAAAGTAACTGATGATCTAGGTTTTAATGTCAGTGTACGTTGGAATTCTGAATATTTATGGGAATCTTCTTTTGGAGATGGTATCATTCCAGAAAACACAGTTTTAGACGTGCAGGTTAATTATGCTTTCACAAAATTAAAATCAGTTTTAAAAGTTGGGGCAACTAATTTGTTCGGAGAAGATTATCTTCAAGTGGTGGGAGCAGGGCTAATCGGTCAACAATGGTTTGCCGCTTGGACACTTGAACTTTAAAAAACACAATCAAACGGTTTTCTTTTCGCTCAAAAAATAAAAGTGAGAAGATTTATCTTTTAAAAAAAATCAACAAATGATGATAAAAAATTTCAAATGGCTGTTATTGGTTTCATTAACTTTTGCAGCTTGTAATAGTGATGATAATTCGGGCGAAGTTCCAGAAGTTCCAGTTACACCTGGCTCAGCAGTCTTTACTAATTATGTGGCTTTAGGAGATTCTTTTGCTGCGGGATATAGCGATGGCTCTCTGTTTGTAAGAGGTCAAGAAGGAGCTTATGTAAATATCTTGGCACAGCAATTTGCTGCTGCTGGAGGTGGTACTTTTAAAACGCCATTCATGAACGATAATACAGGTGGTTTATTATTGGGTGGAAATGTAATTACAGCTCCTCGTCTTTACTTTAATGGTCAAGCGCCCGTTACAGTAAGTGGTATGCCAACAACGGAAGTGACAAAACATCTAACAGGTTCGTTTAATAACTTAGGCGTTCCCGGAGCAAAAAGTTATCATTTGGTTGCTCCTGGTTATGGTAATGTGGCAGGTGTCGCTAGTGGCGCAGCAAATCCGTATTATGCTAGGTTTGCTAGCTCGCCATCGGCCACTGTTTTAGGTGATGCGGTTGCGCAAACTCCAACGTTCTTCACTTTATGGATTGGTGGAAACGATGTTTTAGGCTACGCTACTTCGGGCGGAATTGGAAAAGATCAAACAGGTAATTTAAACCCAGCTACGTACGGTGGAAACGATATCACAGATCCAAATGTTTTTGCTAATGTGTACAAAACAGTAGTAGACAATTTAACGAGCAAAGGTGCAAAAGGAGTTATCGTAAATTTACCTTATGTAAGTACGTTACCTTATTTTACAACTGTTCCATACAATCCAGTTCCGCTTGATGCTGCAACAGCAACGCAGTTAAATACAGGCTATGCTACTTATAACGGAGGGTTGCAAGCGATGGTTACTAATAAATTACTTACAGCGGAGGAGGCAACTAGAAGAACAGTCACTTTTAAAGCAGGCGCAAATGCTGTGGTTTTGGTAGACAGTTATTTGACAGATTTGTCTGGATTTGGAGTGCCTTCTTACCGAATGGCAACCAAAGAAGATTTATTAGTTTTGACTTCAAGAACAGTTATTGGAACAACAGTTGGGAGTGATCCATCAAAAATAAATGGAGTTTCAGTTCCTTTAGCTGATAATTGGGTTTTGACGAAAGATGAAATTGCCGAAGTAAAAAAAGCAACAGATGCCTATAACATCACAATAGAAGCAATCGCCAAACAAAAAGGCTTGGCATTTGTAGACTCTAAGGTCGTTATGAATCAATTGTCTAGTGGTGGAGTAAAATTTGGAAATTATACCATTTCATCAACTTATGTGACTGGTGGAGCATTTTCATTAGATGGTGTTCATCCTAGTGCAAGAGGATATGCTTTAATTGCGAATAAATTTGTCGAAGCAATTAATACAACATATGGTGCCACATTACGCACCGTAGATTTAGGAGAATATCCTATTCAATATCCTGCAAAATTGTAAAAAATATCATTTTATTAATAAGAAAGCCACCCGTTTGTAAAGCGTGGTGGTTTTTTTGTGGTAATTTTAAAAGAAATACGAGACGAAACGTGCGCTAAATTTAAATTGTTCTAAAAAAACTAACAGATTTTACAAAAAAAATATTGATTTTAGATTTTAAAAAATTATCTTTGCGCACTGAAAAAAGAGGTATTTTCGTTAAACCTAAATAGCTATTTAATAAATACATAAGTAATGTCAAAAGTAATCGGAAAAGTTGCCCAAATCATTGGACCAGTAGTTGATGTTGTTTTCAACGGAAAAGATGTTGAACTTCCTAAAATTTATGATTCATTAGAAATCACTAAAAAAGACGGAACATTATTAGTTCTTGAAGTACAATCTCACATCGGAGAAAATACAGTACGTACGATCTCAATGGACTCAACAGATGGTTTGAGCAGAGGATATGAAGTAGTTGGAACAGGAAATCCTATCCAAATGCCAATCGGTCCAGACGTATATGGAAGATTATTCAATGTAATTGGAGATGCAATTGATGGTTTAGGAAACTTGCCAAAAACAGGTGAAAACGGAATGTCTATTCACAGACAAGCTCCAAAATTCGAAGATTTGTCAACTTCATCTGAAGTTTTATTTACAGGAATCAAAGTAATCGATTTAATTGAGCCTTACTCAAAAGGAGGAAAAATTGGATTGTTCGGTGGTGCCGGAGTTGGTAAAACAGTATTGATTCAGGAGTTGATCAACAATATCGCAAAAGGTCACGGTGGACTTTCAGTATTCGCAGGAGTAGGAGAAAGAACGCGTGAAGGAAATGACTTACTTCGTGAGATGTTAGAGTCAGGAATTATAAAATACGGTGACGATTTCATGCACTCTATGGAAAATGGAGGATGGGATTTATCTAAAGTAGATATGCCAGGAATGAGAGAGTCAAAAGCTACTTTCGTTTTCGGACAAATGAATGAGCCACCAGGAGCTCGTGCTCGTGTAGCACTTTCTGGACTTTCTATCGCTGAATATTTCCGTGATGGAGCTGGAACTGATCAAGGAAAAGACGTATTGTTTTTCGTTGATAACATCTTCCGTTTTACACAAGCAGGTTCAGAGGTTTCGGCTCTTTTAGGTCGTATGCCTTCTGCAGTAGGATACCAACCAACATTAGCAACAGAAATGGGTGCAATGCAAGAACGTATTACTTCTACAAACAAAGGATCTATTACATCGGTACAGGCGGTTTACGTTCCTGCGGATGATTTAACTGACCCGGCACCAGCAACAACGTTTGCTCACTTAGATGCAACAACAGTATTGTCTCGTAAAATTGCTGAATTAGGTATTTATCCAGCGGTTGACCCGTTAGATTCTACTTCAAGAATTTTGACTCCTCAGATATTAGGAGATGAGCATTATGACTGTGCACAAAGAGTTAAAGAAATTCTTCAGAAATACAAACAGTTGCAAGATATTATCGCAATTCTTGGTATGGAAGAATTATCTGAAGAAGATAAATTGGCTGTTTCTAGAGCGCGTCGTGTACAACGTTTCTTGTCTCAACCGTTTCACGTTGCTGAGCAATTTACAGGATTAAAAGGTGTTTTAGTTGACATTAAAGATACAATCAAAGGATTTAACATGATTATTGATGGTGAATTAGATCACTTACCAGAATCAGCTTTCAACCTTAAAGGAACCATCGAAGAAGCTATCGAAGCTGGAGAAAAAATGTTAGCTGAAGTTTAATATAATTTATAACTCATAACCAAAAGAAAATGATTTTAGAAATTGTATCACCAGAAGCAACCCTTTTTTCAGGACAAGTAACTTCGGTTACATTGCCAGGAGTAAACGGAAGTTTTCAAATATTAAACAACCACGCACCAATTGTTTCAATTTTAAGCAGTGGATTAGTAAAGATTGCGGCGCCAAGTTTCACTTTTACTAAAGAGGTTCTTAATAAATTCGCTAAAGTAAGCGATCAAGAGTATACTATTACTATTGAATCGGGTACAGTCGAATTGAAAGACAATAAAGTAATTGTTTTAGTTGATTAAAATAATTCAATTTATATAAAAAGCCAGACAGTGATGTTTGGCTTTTTTTTTGAAGCTATTCCAGCTGTTCACTGTATCTATTGCGTGCGCCGCGGCGCACACAATAGGATGCCGCTTCCATCTGGGCTAAAAATCAAAATTAAATCAGAAATTAGGCATTAAATACTAACTTTACCAGTATGAAATTACCCGAAAATCTCAGTCAAAAGTTAATGCAGCGCGAGCAAACAAACGCCTTACGTCAATTGCCACAACCAAACGCTTTAATTGATTTTTCGTCTAATGATTATATTGGCTTTTCAAAGAACGCCACAATTTTTAATAAAGCGCATCAATTTCTAATTGAGAACAACTGCATTCAAAATGGCGCCACAGGGTCCCGATTAATTTCTGGCAATCATTCTCTCTATGAAATCGCAGAAGTAGAAATCGCTAAGTTTCATGAGTCAGAGGCTGCTTTGTTGTTTAATTCGGGCTACGATGCCAATGTTGGGTTCTTTAGCGTTGTGCCGCAGCGTACAGATGTTATTTTGTACGATGAATTGTGTCACGCTTCAATTCGGGACGGAATTTCCTTATCCAAAGCCAAATCATACAAATACGAACACAACGACTTTGAAGACTTAGCTCGTTTACTTCTAAAATTTAAAACTAGCAGTACAAATATTTATGTCGTTACAGAAAGTGTTTTTTCTATGGACGGAGATTGCCCAAACTTAGAAGAGTTGGTCAGTCTTTGCGAAAAACATGAAGTTTACGTAGTCGTTGACGAGGCACATGCTTTGGGTGTTTTTGGAGAAAGCGGCGAAGGTTTGCTTCAAAGTATACAATTGCACGAGCGTATTTTTGCACGAATTATGACTTTCGGTAAAGGATTGGGTTGTCACGGCGCGGTTATTTTAGGTAGTCAAGAACTACAGTCGTATTTGGTTAATTTTGCGAGAAGTTTTATCTACACAACAGGTCTGCCGCCGCATTCGGTCGCCACTATTTTAACGGCTTATCGACAATTAGTTTTAGAGAAAAATTCGATCAAAAAATTACGCGAAAATATTGTCTTTTTCAATCAGCAAAAAAAGCTCATGAGCTTGCAACCGATGTTTGTTCGCAGCAAGTCGGCTATACAATCTGCAATAATTCCGGGTAATGAAAAAGTCAAAGAGGTTGCGCAGAAAATGCGAGCGGAAGGTTTTGATGTAAAGGCTATTTTGTCACCAACGGTGCCCGAAGGACAAGAGCGACTTCGTTTTTGTTTACACGTTTATAATTCTGAAAAAGAAATTACTCGAATTTTAGAGTTACTACTGAAGCTGCTTTTTTAACAAGTGGTACTTTATATTGATTTTATAAAAAGGCTGTGACTATAAACGCGTCTATTTTTTTAAGTTTTTTAAATTTCCTTTCATTTTTTGTAACGTTTTGATTATTTGCGTACTTACGACACGTAATCAAAAAACAAGCAGTTTGAAAACATATTCAAAATCATTAAAAGTAAAAACGTGGGCAATTATATTTATTTTTCTAAGCTCCGCAGAACTAGTTTATTCTTTAGTCAACCAATTTGTATTAAATAAGCCAAACACTTCACTACTCTTAATTTTTGGGTGCTTTTTTTGGATGCTGGAATACAAAGAAATAGATACCAAAACTAACTAGAGGTTTCAATAAATCAATCAATAACTTTAATCAATCAAAAAATGAAAAACGCAATTAAATTAGTGATTTCAGTCCTTGTACTATTTTTAAACTTTCAAACACAAGCACAAAATAAGGAAATACCATTAGAGAAGTCACTATTATGGGAAGTCTCAGGGAACGGATTAAAAAAGTCATCATTTATATATGGAACCATTCATATGATTTGTGCTGCCGATTTTTTCATCACGGATCAAACAAAGAAGGCGTTAGAGTCTTCGGGTCAATTGGTTTTAGAAATTAATCTTACCGATCCCAAAGAAATCGACGCAATGCAAAAAGCAGTAATGGGAAAAGAAGGACTTAGCAGACAGTTAACAAGCGAAGAGTTGTCTCGTCTTAGCGCTGTTTTAAATAAAACAACTGGAATGACTATTGCGCAAGTAGATAACTATAGTCTAGTTACTGTTATGAGTTTAATCGTGGCAAAGGCTTTTGGTTGCGCAGATTTAAAATTTTACGAAATGGATTTTATAGAAAAAGCAAAAGAACATAAAATTTCGGTTAATGGACTAGAAACAATGGATTCTCAGTTAGAAACTTTGAAAAATGCTTATACTAATAGCGAAATGATTCGGATGTTGGAAGAGTCAAATAATGTAGATATGAAAAAATTTGTGACCCTCTATAAAGAAGAAGATATTGCTGCATTGTTTGAATCAACTACAGATCCAAAACTCATGAATACGAAAACCCAAGAATTTATGTTAGATAAAAGAAATAAAAATTGGGTTGCAAAATTGCCAACTTTAATGCAACAACAACGTGTTTTTGTAGCTGTTGGAGCAGCGCATTTGGCCGGTAAATCTGGTTTAATTAACTTGTTGAAGGAAGCAGGATATGTTGTTAAACCAGTATTGAAGTAGTATTGTTTTGAGAGAAAAAGAGCAAGAGTTTTTGAGTCGAATGGAAGTGCATAAAGGAATTTTATATAAAATTTCGAAGATGTATATGGACAATGCTGATGATCAGCAAGATTTGTTTCAAGAAATTATTTGTCAGCTTTGGAAGTCATACGATACTTTTAGAAATGAAAGCCAATTCTCTACTTGGATGTATCGAGTCGCATTAAACACCGCGATTGTTTTTCTCAAAAAAGAAAAGCGCAAAGTAGATAAGGATCCAATTGCTACAGAAAACATAAAAGAAGACGAAAGTGATTCGGAATTAAAAGAAGATCAGATGAAGCACTTCTACACGGCTATACAAAAACTTGAGAAAATCGATAAAGCAATCCTATTCTATCAATTAGAAGGTTACTCGCATAAAGAAATAGGTGCTAATTTAGGAATATCGGAAGGAAATGCGAGGGTGAAATTAAACAGAGCAAAAGAAAAATTAAAAGAAATTATAAAAGATCAAGGTTATGGATTTTAAAGATGTACAAGATGCCTGGAACAAAGAGACCAATGAAAAGATTAAACTTCCAACTAATCTAGAAAAAATACAGACAGCAAATACGCCTCTGGATAAGATTAAAAAGAATCTTAAAAACGAATTAATTTATCAAACTCTTTCGGTTCTTTTTATAGGATTTGTGCCTTTTATACATGATTTCCCTTCCCAAACAATTGTTCCTTTTTACCTCTTATTTAGTATTTTTTTGCCCGTTTGTGCCTATTACTTAATAAAATTGCTTCGATTTTATAAAAGGTTGTCAAAAATAACATTGAAAACAAAAGACAGCTTATACGAAACCTATTTTGACATCAGACTCAATATGGAACTTTACAAAACATTTGGTTTCGCACTTACGCCATTTTTAACTTTGTACCTAATTGGCATGATGTACTATCAGTTGTCGCAGAAAGTAAATTTTCAAATAGCAACAGTAAGTGATTCGCTTTTAATATCTCTGTTTGCAATGATAATAATTTCGATTTTGGCAGTAGGTCTGCTTTTAGAATGGTGGGTACACTATTTTTATGGAAAATATGCCAAAGAGATTCGGAAACTTTTAGACGAATTAAAAGAAGAATAATAATTAAAGCCGATCGTAAGGATCGGTTTTTTACTTTTGTAAAAAATTAAAATAATGAAAATCTTTATAACAGGAATTTCGACCGATGTGGGAAAAACAATCGTATCGTCTATCGTTGTTGAATCGCTTGAAGCGGATTATTGGAAACCAATCCAAGCCGGAGATTTAGCGCATTCGGACACGCATAAAGTACAAGCAAGGATATCCAATTCTAAATCGCAATTTCATGCCAATAGTTACGCTTTAAACACGGCAGCAAGTCCGCATTTAGCTGCTGAAATTGACAATGTAACAATTGATTTAGCGCAGATTAAAGAACCCGAAACTCAAAACCATTTAGTTATTGAAGGTGCCGGTGGATTGTTTGTTCCTTTAAATGATCAAGATTTTATTATCGATTTAATTCAACCCAACTATAAAGTGATTGTGGTTTCACGCCACTATTTAGGAAGTATCAATCATACGTTATTGACTATTGAAGCACTTCAAAATAGAGGTTTGCAAGTGGCAGGAATTGTCTTCAGTGGAGATGAAAGTCAAGCAACTGAAGCTATTATCTTAAATTCAACCCAAATAAAATGCATTGGAAGAATTGAGGAAGAACCTTATTTTGATAAAAATGTCATTAAAGAATATGCGGATTTATTTAGAGAAAATTTGCTGGGTTTGTAGAGTGAGGAGTAAGTAGTAACAAGTAATTAATAAGGATTCATACTACTACCGTTTGTTTCTTAATACTTATTTTCCTCATGGTTTTTTATATTTCTTTGCTTCTTGTGTCTATCTTCTTTACTCTATTCTCTTTCCACTGTCCTCCTAAATCTTTTATCTTTGCAAAATGACTTCAACAGAAAAAGACAGCCAATACCTTTGGCATCCGTATACACAACACAAAACTGCTCAGTTGCCAATAACCATTGCTCGTGGCGAAGGTGCTTTGCTTTGGGACGAGAACAATAAGGAATACATTGACGCAATTGCTTCTTGGTGGGTGAATCCTTTTGGCCACAGCAACCGTTTTATTGCTGACGCCATCTATAAGCAACTCACCACCTTAGAGCATGTTTTATTTGGTGGTTTTACCCATCAGCCCGCTATTCAAGTCGCTGAAAAGTTGATGGAAATTCTGCCTAGCAATCAGCAAAAAATATTTTTTTCGGATAATGGTTCTACTGCGGTAGAAGTCGCGATTAAAGTGGCTTTGCAGTTTTTTTTTAATAAAGGAGAAAAAAGGACAACTATTATAGCTTTTGAAGATGCTTTTCATGGCGACACTTTTGCAGCAATGGCAGCAAGCGGAATTTCATTTTATACGCAGGCATTTCAAGGAATGTTTATCGATGTGGTTCGGATTCCAGTTCCCGTAAAAGGTAAAGAAAAAGCAAGTTTTACTGCTTTAAAAAACGTGATAGACAATCATAAATGTGCGGGATTCATTTTCGAGCCTTTGGTTCAAGGAGCCGCAGGAATGGTGATGTATGAGCCTGAGGCATTAGCTACCTTAATCGAAATTTGCAAAGAAAATAAGGTTTTGACAATCGCGGATGAAGTGATGACAGGATTTGGAAAAACAGGCAAAACATTTGCCATGGATTATGTAAAAGAGCAACCAGACATGATGTGTTTGTCGAAGGCATTAACTGGCGGAACGATTCCGATGGCCATAACTACTTTTACCCAAGAAATATTTGATGCTTTTTACGATGATGACATCAATAAAGCTTTATTTCACGGACATACATTTACTGCTAATCCAACAGGTTGTGCAGCAGTTTTGGCAAGTGTGCAATTGTTGCAAAAACCCGATATGCAAGCCAATATAAAGCGGGTCAATAAAAGACATTTGGCTTTTCAAGACCACATTAAAAACCATCCAAAGATTACAACTACTCGTGTTTTAGGGGTTATTTTTGCTCTGGAAATTAAATCAAATTCGGATGAAAGCTATTACGGTTCAATGCGGAATAAACTCTACAATTTTTTTATTGAGAAAGGTGTAATTTTGCGTCCCGTTGGAAATATTGTGTACATTTTGCCGCCATACATTATTAGTGACGAGCAATTGCAAAAAGTATATGCAGTAGTTGAAGAAGCAGTAGAAATGGTTTAAAAGTATTTCGTTTTTAATTTCGAAACGATAAACAAAAAGTAGAAGCAGAGATTCGGTACATTTTTACGCTGCATTAATTTACTGTTAACTTATATTTTTTTGCCACAGTTTAAATTAACTAAAAGGATTTAATCTGTGGCAAATTTTAATTTTTCTAACAAATTCATTTTTGAGAATTTCAGCCTTACCAAACATTCTCACTATGAGATTTTTTTTTGAGGTATAATGTGAAATAAAATTCAAGCTGCTTACCTTTGCCAAAAATTATATTTTGAACACTCCAAAAATTGCGATTACCTCTTTTGCTTCTATTTCTCCTTTAGGAAATACTTCCGAACAAGTGTGGGAAAACTACAAAAACAAAAATCATTGTTTTAGTTCTCAGTTTTTAGACAAGCAAGAAACAGTTGTTGGTGCTTTGAGTGAGAATTCAAAAGATTTAATAGATGCAATTCGTTCTTCAGATTCCAATTATAAAAGCCTGGATAATTCGGTTTTATTTGCTTTGTATGCGTCGAGACAAGCGGTGCAAAAAGCGGGTTGGGTTAAACGTTCTAATTTCGGAATTAACATTGGTTCTTCCAGAGGAGCCACCGACTTATTCGAAAAACACTTTCAGGAATATTTAGAATCTGGAAAAGCACAAACTTTAACTTCGCCAACTACTACTTTAGGAAATATTTCTTCATGGATTGCGCATGATTTACAAACTGAGGGACCTGAAGTTTCACATTCTATTACGTGTTCAACCGCATTACATTCCTTATTAAATGGGGTGGCTTGGTTGCGTGCCGGAATGGCTGACCAGTTTTTGGTTGGTGGAAGCGAAGCACCTTTGACGGATTTTACGATTGCACAAATGCGAGCACTCAAAATATATTCGCGTGCAAAATTAGATCAAGATTCTTGGCCCAACTTAGCTTTAGATTTAAATAAAAAGCAAAATACCATGGTACTGGGTGAGGGGGCAGCGGTTTGCTGTTTGGAAATTGGCGAAAAAAACAACGCTTTGGCTTATCTAATAGGTGTAGGTTATGCCACTGAAATTTTGGAACATAATATCTCGATTTCCGCCGAAGCAACTTGCTTTCAAAAATCGATGAAAATGGCATTAAAAGAAATACCGCTTGAGGAAGTGGATGTCATTGTGATGCACGCGCCAGGCACTATAAAAGGGGACTTAACGGAATACAAAGCTATCCAAAAAGTATTTGGAAAGCATTTGCCATTATTAACTTCGAACAAATGGAAAATAGGACATACATTCGGAACTTCGGGAATGTTAAGCATAGAACTAGCTTTGCTAATGCTGCAAAACAATCAGTTTATCGGAGTTCCTTTCTTCGAGCAAAAACAAACTAAGGAGATTCAGAAAGTACTTATAAATTCTGTTGGATTTGGTGGAAATGCGGTTAGTGTTTTGTTGGGTTTATAAATTTCACGAATATTTTATTTGTCGGTTTATTAAGTACTTAAATTAAAGATATTGATCTCCTTGTTTAGGACATTTGTAGCGCTAATAAATTTTTCTGCTTTTTTATTTTGCCTTCTTCTTACGAAAAAAACCGTATTAAATTAGCTACAAATAACACGATTATAATTAAGTAAATACTTATAAAAAATAATTATAATACGTTTTTTTTGTCGTTCATCGATAACTATTGCCGTTGAACGATTATAGAATGTCTTTTGACTTACGATCTTTTAAAAGCGGTATTTTTGCACCTTAATTAATGCTTGGAGTATTTCATACTTTAAATTTTTAATCTTTGACTATCAAAATTTTATTGTAATGACGTAATTGTTTTTGGCTATTAGGTAACTATTCGTTAAGAATTAAGACTGTTTGTAAAATTTAATTTTGGTGTAGCTAGCAGGCATTTATAAAAGAAATTTTAGTTGATAAACATGTTTTGTGCAATGGCAAGAATTAAAAATACCGTCATATGCCTCAAAAACGATAAGTATATGATAAAAAAACTACTCTTTATATTATTTTGTTATTACTCTTTTATGCCAACTACAACGGCTCAAGTTGTTAATTATAGCTTTATTAAAGCTATAGACATAAATCATAAATTGAATAATTCTTCTCTAATAATTTTAGGCAGTTGGGATAACAAGTTTACTTTGTCGCGTTTTCCAGTAAGCTTGTCCTTTAAATGCACTAGTGTTTCATGTAACGGTCGCGGTATAAGTAACGCTTCAATTGTCGAAATAACCTAGTAAACAGCAGCAAACAAATGTTGGTGGTGCCTGTTTATTTAAAAAATGGAACAGCAGCAATTCGCAAAGTATTGTTTTAAGTCACCATTCAATAGTACAACAATAATAAATTTTTTTTTTAATAAAAAGTCATTTAATGGCGCTCAATCATGCAAAATTTTACCAAGTCATCTTTACCCCTATTTATCTTATTGTTATTATTTTTTATAACCAATGCCGTTCAAGCACAGAGCGCTGTTGACAGAATTTATACGGACTGGGGAGGCTATTGGACTGCGAATGCTGCAACAGGCTCAGACAATCGTCCCGATTCTGAAAATAATTTAACTGCATTTCAATGGAATGGTAAAACCTATTCAACTGGCGTAAATGACAGCCGATTGATCACAGAAAAGGTGGCGTTTGACGCGCACAAATTTAGAGCATTAAAAATTCAGGATATTAAACGGGGGAATTCAACATTTTTTCTGCAAGGCGCAATGATTGATGAAACCAAATCAGCAAGCATTTTAACTCCGGCTTTGACCGGTGCTGTTGCCACATCAGCAGAAATGGTTGCACGACTTACTGACGGAATTAATGGACTCGCCTTGGGGACTGGTATTGCAAATATTGGAACTAGCAGTGTTTCTTTTAAAATTGGAACTGACAATTTAAATCTAAACGGACTAAATGATGGCATACCTGACTTAATTGTAACGCAGGTTGCACTGCCAGGTGGAGCCGATGTATTTAAGTTTGTAGATGCTCTAGGCAAAACTGTTGGAGACCCAGTTACCATCGCTTTTCAAGGTGTAAAGGTGGTAGGTTCTTACAGTTTAGATATTTTTGATTCGACAGATGGCAAGCCAGCTAATGGATTTATTTCAAATGAAGTACGGGACATACGAATTTTAGCCTACGACCTAAGCGCTTTTGGAATTACTGCTGCGCTCGCGCCTACTGTAGATCGTTTTGTAGTTACTTTTTCAGGGAGTTCAGATTGTGCTTTTATTGCTTTCAATGCAAATTCTTTAAAATTAGCACAACTAGATTTGGTTAAAAAAGCAAGTTTAGTGAGCTGTGGAAAATTAGGAGATAAAATCACATACGATTTCGAAGTCACCAATACTGGAGATGTACCATTGCGAAACATTACTGTGGTTGACCCAAAGTTGGGAACGACTGCAGTGGGCACTATCAGTACCTTAAATGTGGGAGCAAAAGTTACCTTTACGGCAAACTATACGATCACTGCAGCCGATGTGGCTCTGGGATATGTTTCTAATAGTGCAAAAGTCACCGCAATAGATCCGTCTGACAATTTGGTCGAGGATATTTCGGGTCAGACAATTAATAATGATGTTGCCACAGTAATAAATTTACTAACTCCGCCTACCATAGGAGCAATTACTGCTGTTACTTGCAGCATTCCAGGATCTGTTCAATTGAGTAATTTGCCTGCTTCAGGAACTTGGAGTGTGGAGCGCTTACCAGGTAATGTAATTGTTAATGGAACAGGAGATACTAAGCAAATAAGCAATTTGCCAGCGGGAAAATATAGTTTCAGAGTGACCAATGAGACAGGTTGTAAATCACCTGCATCGGCTGAATTTGTTGTGCCTGAAACGGTAACAAATAAATGGAATGGCACAAAATGGTCTGACGGCACACCAAATATTACACAAAACCTCAACATCGAAGCAGACTTGAGCATTACCGCTGCGACCAATCTTACGGGTTGCAACTGCACGGTACAATCAGGTTATACGGTTACAGTTAACGGCGATGCTACGCTAACTTTACAAGATAAACTAACCAACAATGGGACAGTAATCTTTGAAAATAATGCCAGTTTGGTGCAAATTAATAATGCAATCAATAGCGGAAAAGTTACTTACAAACGCACCACAACGCCAGTTCGTAGATTTGATTTTACGTATTGGTCCTCTCCAGTTTCTAATTTCAAATTAAGCGATCTTTCGCCAAATACTTTGTCCGATAAATATTTAGCATACAACAATGCTTGGGCTATCAATTATAATGGGACAGCAGTAATGCAAGCAGCTGCTGGATACGCAGTTCGAGCACCACAAAGTTACAATCTTAACGAAGCAGCACCTTTTAGCGCAAGTTTTGAGGGTGTGCCAAATAATGGAGATATCCCATATGCTATAAAAGGAACTTGGAACCTAATTGGAAATCCTTATCCGTCGGCAGTTTATGCGGATGAATTTATATATAATAATACCAATTTATATGGGACCCTATATTTTTGGACACACAATTCTTCACCAGACGTGGCGATTGTAGGAAACGCAACCTACAATTATACGAGTGGCGATTATGCAAGTTATAACATCACTGGCGGTATTGGTAAAAATAGAGGAACAGCTGCTGCAACAGGCAGTCCTGAACCATTAGGATATATTGCGGCGGGGCAATCATTTTTTGTCGCAGCACAGCAAACTGTAGGGACCGTTTTATTTACCAATGAAATGCGCGTTGCAGGCAGGAACAAGCAGTTTTATAAAATGGCTAAGACAACGTCGATGGAGAAAAATCGAATTTGGTTAAACTTGACCAATGAAGATGGACTGTTCAAACAAATTTTAATTGGTTATGTAAGCGGCGCCACCAATGGCTATGATGCCATTTATGATGGGGTAACCTACAATGGAAATTCTTTTGCCGACTTTTATAGCATTAATGATGGTTCTCGTTTGGCAATACAAGGTCGTGCGGTTCCTTTTACAGCTGAGGAAATTCCTTTAGGTTTTAGTGTTAAACTGACCAAAAAACCTGCGGTAGAAAGTTCCTTTTCAATAGGTATTGATCACACCGATGGCAACCTGAATGAGCAACCGGTATTTTTGTACGACAACCAAACCAGCAAAACACACAATTTGCGCAAAGGCAACTACACTTTCAGCAGTGCCGATGGCGTATTTGACGACCGCTTCATTTTAAAATACGGTACCACTTTAGGAGTTGATGATTTCAACACTGAAAATAAAGTTTTAGAAGTGTATGTCAATAATAAAAAGATAACTATTGATGCAAAATTAGAAAGGATTAATAAAGTTACGATTTTTGACATTACAGGAAAATCAATTTACACCAAAGAAAATATAAACAATACCGTACTTGAAATTGAAAATTTAAAGATCAGCAATCAGGTCCTGATCGTTCAAACCATCCTCGAAAATGGCGCGACATCGAATACTAAAATTATTTTATAGGTTTATAGTATTTCCCACAGATCAAAGATTTAACAGTATTTAATCTTTGCCTAAAAATAAAAAGGTCTCAGCCACAAATTGCACTAATTAACACGGAATCGTTTGTGATAATTAGTGCAATTTGTGGCTTGCTTTTTAATAGAATTCTGCACTTTACAAATTTTTTTCTGCCAAAGTTTAAAAGAATTAAAAGGATTTAATCTGTAGAAATTTGCGAAATCTGCGGCTAAATTTTAAATCTTTTGCTGCCACAGACTAAAAGAATTAGAAGAATTTAATCTGTGAAATCTGTGTCTAAATTTTAAATTTTTTTCGGGAAGAATTTCCGATATACTATTTGTGAAAATCTGTGAAATCTGTGTTTCAGATCGCTACACAATAAATGCTGCGCCTCCTCAGCTACAATAATTCTAAGTTGGGCTGAATAAATTTATGCCAGAAAGAAGTTACAATTGTAATTTTTAGAAAATTAATTTAGTTTTAAAAATAAAACTTCAATTGAGAAAAAAACTGCAGCAAAAAAGCACACCACCGAATCGCAATTGACTATCCGAAATTTATCAAAACCTTTATGATTATTGCTTCTGTTGCAAACAAGAATAAATTTTTGAAAATATAAATTCGCGTTCTCTTCATTCCAACAAAAAATGTTAGTTGTTAAACGTGGACTTAATACTTTATCTATTTTTAAAATATGTATTTTTATAAAATAACATGTGATTTTTAGTATGTTTACTATGAATATTCTCTGTTTTAGATTATTTAAGCATAAATTTTTATTATTTTACATTATAATTCAACCAATAACTTGATATTGCAATAGATAATTTGTTTTTAATCGCGCATATTTATATTGGCTTTTAAAGATTTCTAATACTTATAAAGATGGCTAAAAAACTACCTTTTTCAACAAATAGTTTAAATTTTCAGCATTTTGGTTTGCTAACTGAAAAGAGTGGCACGTTGCGCTCAAAATTGTTACTCGCTTTTATATTATTTATAGTTTTTCAAATATCTGGAAACGCTGCTACATTCTACTCTCGAATGAGTGGTAATTGGAATGCTAATGCTATCTGGAGTTATACTTCAGGTGGTGCGTCTGTAGGTGCTGGTATATTTCCAAAAGCTGGAGATATAGTTTATATCGAAACTTCGCATACAGTTACTGTTCCAATTAATGTTCCTGCATTTTGCGCCTCTATAACGTTCACTGCGAATGGTAGTACTGTAAGTACGCTATCTGTTGCTTCAGCACTTACAATAAGCGGTGCAATTATCATGAATTCAAAAAGTGGACAGAATAGATCTCACGTTTTGACAGGTGATGGTACAATATCTTGTAGTAGTGTTCAAATCGGTACCGCAGATCCAACGTATGATAAATTTAAAACTATTTTGACATCGACAATTGCCAATTTTATTGTATCTAGTGATTTTACGTTGTTAAGTAGTGGTGGAAATGGAACAAACACTATTAATGCCGAATTTTATTTTCAGAGTGGAACACTTGATATTAATGGTCGGATAATTACAACAAATCAGATTGGCGACAATACTTCTATTTTTAGCACGACAACAGGCGCTCAAACTGGAACATTGTTGTTGAGCAATGCAAATCCATTCAACCTTAGTGGAACGGGTACTAATACCATTACTCTTAATGGCACAGGTGCTACAGTAAATTACGACGGTGTAGGGCAAGCGATTCGTACTACAGCTTATACAAATCTCACATTATCTGGATCAGCAAGTAAAACCTTGGCTGCAACGACAACGGTATCAAATAATTTAACATTGAGCGGTACAGCAAAGCTAGCTCCAAGTGTTTTAGATATAATATCTAATGGCGCAAAAGTGATCTTTAATGGTGGGAGCTACGCAACAGGAGGTGTTAATGAAACATTGGGAACAATTACTTTAAACGATAATTCGACCATCGATTTAAGTGGAACATCGCAAACAAATTTTGCTAATAGTGCTACAATACCTTGGTCCGGTGGAAAGATACTAACAATTACCGGTTGGAACAGTTCAAGGAAAGTTCTTGTAGGTATTAATGGTTCATCCTTGACGACAGATCAAATTTCGCAAATAAAATTTCAATTAGGAGGTGTACCTGTTGACGCCATACTGCTCTCAACGGGCGAATTAGTGCCGGATCCTTGTTCTTCGGTTGCAACCCCAACAGTGGGCACTATTGTAAATATCACCTGCTCTGATTTGGGGACAGTCGCTTTAAGCAATTTACCCGCAGGTTCATGGACCATTAATCAAAGTGGACCAATTAACACCACAATTCTAGGATCTGGTACTGCTTACACCGTGCCTAATCTATCAGCAGGATCATATACTTTTACAGTAACTGCAAACGGGTGTACTTCTGCAGCAACTTTATCAGTCCCTGTAGTTGATAATTCTTCAACAACCTGGAACGGAAATGCGTGGAGTAACGGAAGTCCAACTGCCACCAAAAATGCGATCATTGCTAGCGTTTCACCAAATCCGCCACCATTGACTGGTTTCACTGCTTGTGGACTTACAATTAATGCAGGTTTAGTTGTAACTGTGCCGTCGGGCGTGACCTTAACTATTACAAAGGGAGTTAATGTGACTACCGATAATGGTTTGATATTTGAAAACAATGCGAGCTTGGTGCAAATAGCAGATGTGCAAAACACCGGAAAAATTACCTACAAGCGCAATACGACGCCAATGCGCAGGTACGATTTCACCTATTGGTCTTCTCCAGTTGCTGGAATGACATTAAACCAACTGTCGCCTAATACTTTGTATGACAAATATTTAAAATACAGCAATGGCTGGTCTGAAAGTGTAAACGGTGTACAAACTATGAATCCCGCATCTGGTTATGCTGTACGCGCGCCACAAAGTTTCGATCTTACGACAGCAACTGTTTACAATGCTGTTTTTGAAGGCATCCCAAACAATGGAACTATCGAATTTCAGCTCAACGGAACATGGAACTTAATTGGAAACCCTTATCCATCTGCGGTTTATGCCGATAAGTTTATTGATGGGAATTCCAATTTATATGGAACATTGTACTTTTGGGAGCACAATTCGCTGCCTAGCACCTTGCAACCTGGCACAGCCACTTATAATTATAACAGTGGCGATTATGCAAGTTATAATATCACTGGCGGAGTTGGTACAGGTGTTGGAACGAAAGCCTTAACAGGATCTAAAATACCTTCTGGTTACATTGCGGCAGGTCAGTCATTTTTTATTGCGGCCACTGAAAGTTTGCCATCTGTTTCTTTTAAAAATGACATGCGTGTACCGGGTCAAAATTCACAGTTCTTCAAAATGACGAAGAAGCCAACTGTCGAGAAAAATAGAATATGGTTAAATCTAACCAATGAAGATGGGTTGTTCAAACAACTTTTAATAGGATACCTTAGCGGAGCTACCAATGCGTACGATATGGTTTATGATGGGGTAACCTATAATGGTAATGCCTATGCGGATTTTTACAGTATAAATAATGGTGCTAAACTGGCTATTCAAGGTCGCGCTGTTCCTTTTACTGATGAAGAAATTCCGTTAGGATTTCGCGTAAATTTGGCGAAAAAACCTGCTGTTCCTAATAGTATGTTTACTATTAGCATAGACCACACAGATGGTAGCTTAGACAATCAGTCGGTATTTTTATTTGATAACGTTGAAAATAAAACGCACAATTTACGCAAAGGCGACTATAGTTTCTCAAGCGCAGACGGAACATTCGACAATCGTTTTGTATTAAAATATACCAATAAAACATTAGGAGTAGATGATTTTGAACAGCAAAACAAAATGATAAAAGTATCTGTGAAAAATAAAGTCATAACTATTGCTGCCACAACTCATACAATTGAAAAAGTATTGATTTACGATGTTTCGGGTAAAACAATTTATAGTAAAAGTAAAATCAATTCTTCAGTTTTTGAAATTGCTAATTTAAGAAGTAGTGATCAGGTATTGTTGGTTAAATTGCAATTAGAAAATGGTATAACGCAAACGACTAAAATTATATTTTAATATCAGTAACTTATCGAATTAAAAAAACCACTTGTATGCGCAAGTGGTTTTTTTTACGACTTTTAATTAATTCTCTCCTTTTACACTTCGTCTTTAGTAGAAGAAAGCATTTTCATCTTCTCATAAACGAGCGTACTTTCAAAACCTTTACGCAACAAAGCATCGCAGAATTTTTTACTCTTCTTAAGTTTATTTTTTTCTGAAATACCTTCCCATGTTTTCAATGATAAATTTTCAAACGTTTCGCAATATTCTTCTGAAGAAATTTCTTTCAAGGCCTTTGTAATATTATAGGCCGAAATATGTCGAAATTTGAGCTCATTGACAATGCGCACTTTTCCCCATTGCTTTATTCTATGTTTTCCTCTCGCAAAACTACACGCAAAACGGGTTTCGTTTAAAAAATTATCAGTAATAAGTTTAACAATCACTTGATCAATTTCGTCAGCAGTCATTTTAAGACTTTTTAGTTTAGACACTACTTCATCATGACAACGATCTTGGTAAGCGCAATAATGCTCTAATTTTTTTAGTGCTTGTAGTATGGTATAAGTTTCAGACATTTTTAAGATAAATAGAAAAGTTAAAAGTAAACATTGTTTGAGCGATTATGTAAAATGTCAAGATTTAAAATTAAAGAAGAAATATCACTAATTCAAGGTATTGTAAGATTTTTATTATTTTTATATTTTTGTTTATACTTTAAAAAGTTTCTGTTTAGTTTTTTTATTAAAATTACTACGTACATTAAACTTATTACTATTGAAAACAACTTTACTTTTTCTGCTTTTATTTTTCTCCGCTTCTCATTCTCAAGCGCAACAAGGTAAATTAGATTCCACTTTTAATACTATAGACAATGGTCTATTAGGAGATGGATTCGATGGCGTGGTTCAGTCTATCAGTTTACAATCGGATAATAAATTAATTGTTGGAGGTAGCTTTAATAATTTCAATGGAACTGCTGTTTCAAAATTTTGTCGCTTGGATGTAGAAGGTCAAATAGATGCAACATTTGTTACAGGAACTGGTTTTGATGGTAACGTACTTTGTTCCGCAGTTCAAACCGATTCACAAGTGATAATCGCAGGGAATTTCAAAATGTATAATGGAGCAGCCGTATCCAAAATTATAAAAACAGATGCAGTAGGTAATTTAGATGCAGCATTTACAGCTAACGTAGGTCCAATTACTACTACAAGTAGTATTCATAGCATAGCAGTAGATCAAAATAATAGAATAATAATTGCCGGTACTTTTGCCAGTATTAAAGGTGTCACCGCAAATAAAATTGCTCGTTTACTTCCAAATGGATTGTTAGACTCTTCTTTTTTCGTCGGAACTGGCTCTTCCCATCAAGTCAATGTGGTAGCAGTTCAACTAGACAATAAAATTCTGGTTGGTGGTAATTTCACTTCGTTTTCAAGTGTAAGCAAAAATCACATCGTGCGTTTAAATGAAGACGGAAGTATAGATTCGACTTTTAATGTTGGAGATGGATTTGATACTAATGTTGAAACAATGGCAATTGCGAGTGATGGAAAGATTCTAGTTGGAGGAAGCTTTACAACTTACAATGGGATAACGGTAAATAGAATCGTTAGACTTAATACTGATGGTTCTTTAGATTCTTCGTTCACTTCGGGAAGCGGTTTTACTTCAGGGATTGTATATGCGATTAAATTGGATGGCAATGGTAATTGTATGGTTGGTGGAAGTTTTACGGGCAATTACAATGGCAGTGTCGTAAACAGAATTATTTTTTTAGACGATAACGGACAAGTGAAATCAAATTTCGATAATGGAGATGGCCCTAATTCTTCTGTTTTTTCAATCGCATCAGATCATACTAATTCATGGTATTTAGCTGGAAACTTCACTACTTATGACGCACTGAACCAAGGTCGAGTTACTAAGATAGATTATGATGGAGCATTAGATGGTGGCTATTTAACGCCAGGAGTCGGTTTTGATTTGGCAGTTTTAAAAGTAGTACCAGTAAGCGATAAAAAAATAGTAGTTGGTGGAAGTTTTAGAAAATTTAATGGCAGTACCATTGGCAAATTAATTCGCCTTACAGAAGAAGGCAATGTAGATTCGAGTTTCAATTTCGGAGAAGTTGGTTCGGATGATACTGTGCGATCTATTTTAGTCCAACCAGATGGCAAAATAATTGCAGGTGGAGCGTTTAAAAATTATAATGGAAATTCCGCTGGACGAATCATTCGCTTAAATGAAAATGGAAAAATAGACGGCAGTTTTGTGAGCGGTACAGGATTTAACAATCAAGTGTATATCATTAGGCGTCAAGATGATGGAAAGTTTTTAGTTGGTGGAAATTTCACATCATATAATGCTTTGCCCGCTAATAGAATTATTCGCCTTAATAGTGATGGTACGGTTGATATGACTTTTAATAGTCAAGGTGCTGACGCTTATGTGGAGCAAATTGAAGTGCAACCAGATGGCAAAATCATTGTTGGTGGACGATTTACTGTTTTTAACGGACTTACTTGTTCACGAATGATTCGTCTGAATGCCGCTGGCTCTACAGACAACACCTTTACTATCGAAGCTGGTTTTGGTAATAATATTTATGCAATGGCCCTTCAACCCGATGGTAAAATTCTCGCTGGAGGTTCTTTTATTAGCTATAAGAGTGTTTCCCAAAAAAGAATGATTCGACTGAATTCAGATGGTTCTTTAGACGCAACTTTTGCCATCGGAACGGGATTTAGCAAAGGAGATATTCGAACCATCTTGCTACAAAAAGATGGAAGGATTTTAGTTGGAGGAACGTTTACAGGAACTTATAATGGCACTCCGGTTTCTCGTTTAGTACGCCTTCATAAAGATGGAAGTATTGACATCTCGTTCGAGAGTAGCTTAAATGGTACTTTATATAGTGTGGCAATTACTTCTGATAATAAGGCAATCATTGGAGGAAACTTTAATTCAGTTGCGGGAAAAGCAAAACATCGTGTGGCGCGTTTACGTTTGTGCACCAACAGTTCAACATATTCTGAAATTTGGTCTAACGAACAAGCAGCAGACGGAATGGAACTTACTTTTGAGAAAGATTACGAATTTACGACATCAGTATATGCGTGCAGCTGCACTATTGCTCTCGGAAAGACAGTTAAGATTGCTTCTGGCAATACGTTGGGATTATCGTTCGGTTATTCGGGTTTGGGAACATTAGTTATTAAAGACAAGGCAAGTCTCTACCAAGATGATGATGAGGTTATAAATACGAGTCATGCGGTCATAGAAAAAACATCAACCCCAATGAAGAATTTTGATTATACGTATTGGTCTTCTCCTGTTTTGAATCAGACAGCCAAAAATTTATCTCCAAATACTTTTCCTGATAAATATTATCGATGGCAAAAAGACTGGGTTTTTGATGATGGGACTATGCAAGCTGGAAAAGGATATATAATACGAGTGCCTAAACCAGGAGCATATACAAACGGTGAAAAAGCTTTCGAAAATTCGGAACTTTATGAGCAAGGAGTTAAATTCGAAGGCATTCCGAATAACGGAAATATTATAGGAGAAACTACACTACCAGACGAATTCTTTTTAGTAGGAAACCCGTACGCATCTGCAATTAATGCCGATACGTTTCTGGACAAAAATGAATTTCTCAATGGCACCATTTATTTGTGGACGCACGACACGCCAATCACCCAAAGCGGTTCGTTTTATGTGTATACTTCAGCTGATTATGCGAGTTATAATCGTACTGGAGCTGTAATTACAGGTCCGAAAGGAGTTCCTCCTTCAGGAAAAATAGCTTCTGGCCAATCGTTTTTTACCTTTGCAAATGCAATAGGCACGATAAAATTTGACAATAGTATGAGACTAGTTGGTCAAAACAATCAGTTTTTCAAACCTAGTAAAAACAAGAAGGAAAATACTATTAGCGAGAGACATCGAGTATGGTTGAATTTAATGAACGAAGATGGAATATTTAAGCAATTGCTAGTTGGTTATGTAGAAGGTGCAACGAACAATTTTGACACTAGATTTGATGGAGTTAGTTTAAACGGAAATGCGCATGCAGATTTTTACACAATTTCAGGAAACAGAAACTTCACCATTCAAGGTAGAAGCTTACCATTTGAAATTGCAGATGAGGTTCCTGTCGGATATATCTCTTCTATCGAAGGAAAATTTAGTATAGACATTCATAGTTCTGACGGAGATTTAGCCATTCAGGCTATTTACTTAAAAGATAAAAAATTAAATGTCACTCATGATTTGCGAAAAAGTGGATATAGTTTTTCGACTGAAAAGGGAGTTTTTGACGATCGTTTTGTATTGATTTATGCAGATCAGACGCTAGGTATTGAGGAACAGACAATTGTTGAGAAGGACATAAAAATTAGTACGAGAAGTAAAACAGTTCAATTATTTGCTGTAGATACTATTATAGATGAAGTTGTGATTTATGATTTGTTAGGAAGAGAATTATTTCGAAAAAACGAAATTTCATCCACTGAATTTAGTTGGAATGGAAGTCAAATTCCAACTCAGGTTTTGGTTGTAAAAGTAGTTTTACAGAATAATAAAATCATGTCTCAAAAAATTGTTTTGAAGTAATTCGAGATACTTGAAACAGGTTACAAGTTAAAATATCTATTAAGGATTGTTAAAACAAAGGACTTAACATACTTTCATACTATGTTAGGTCCTTTGTTTATAACCGATTCGTAAAAACTAAATAATACTCATCTCCGGAATTTCTCCGTCGATAATTAAGTCGGCTTCAGTCGAAGCGATAATGTGCTCTACCGAAACGCCCGGTGCTCTTTCAATTAATTTAAATCCCTTGGGAGTAACTTCTAAAACAGCTAATTCTGTCACTACTTTTTTAACACAGCCAACTCCAGTTAACGGCAACGTACATTTTTTAAGAATTTTAGATTCACCCGCTTTATTTACGTGCATCATTGCTACGATAATGTTCTCTGCAGAAGCTACTAAATCCATGGCACCGCCCATTCCCTTAACCATTTTACCAGGAATTTTCCAATTGGCTATATCTCCGTTTTCGGCAACTTCCATTGCGCCCAGAATAGTTAAATCTACTTTTTGACTTCGAATCATTCCGAAACTGAAAGCAGAGTCAAAAAAACTTGCTCCAGGCATAGTAGTAATCGTTTGCTTTCCCGCATTAATAATGTCGGCATCTTCTTCACCTTCAAAAGGAAAAGGACCCATGCCTAAAACGCCATTTTCACTTTGAAATTCTACAGCAATTTCGTCGCTAACATAATTCGCGACTAACGTCGGAATTCCGATCCCTAAGTTTACAAAATAACCGTCTTTTACTTCTTTGGCAATTCGTTTTGCTATTCCTGTTTTGTCTAACATATCTTCTCGTTATATAAATTAGAAAATCTAATCATTGGATATAGTATCAAACTAAGTAATGAATAAATTGTCTGATTATCTCGTTTTTATTCTCTCTGACGAACGGTTCGTTGTTCAATTCGTTTTTCAAATTTTTCTCCTTGAAAAATGCGTTGCACCATGATACCTGGAATGTGAATTTGATTGGGATCTAGAGTTCCTGCAGGAACTAATTCTTCTACCTCCGCAACTGTTATTTTCGCAGCACCAGCCATACAAGCATTAAAATTTCGAGCTGTCCCTTTAAAAATTAAATTACCCGCTTCATCCCCTTTCCATGCTTTTACAATAGCAAAATCAGCTTTAAAAGCCTCTTCCATAATGTGCATTTTACCATTAAATTCCCGAACTTCTTTTCCTTCGGCCACTTCAGTTCCATAACCCGCAGGTGTAAAAAACGCAGGAATTCCAGCTTGTGCTGCGCGACATTTCTCGGCCAATGTTCCTTGTGGTGTCAATTCAACGTCTAGTTCTCCCGAAAGCATTTGTCGTTCAAATTCGGCATTTTCACCAACATAAGACGAGATCATCTTTTTGATCTGTTTTTTCTGCAATAACAATCCCAGACCAAAGTCATCCACTCCCGCATTATTTGAGATGCACGTTAGATTAGTGGTGTTTCTTGCAACTAATGCTGCAATGGTGTTTTCGGGAATGCCACAAAGACCAAAACCTCCAAACATTATCGTCATATTATCGGTAATACCTGCAATGGCGTCTTGAACAGAATCTACTTTTTTGTTAATCATAGTGAATTGATTTTTTCCTTTCTAAAATTACGTATTTATTTTGAAAGCAAAAATAAATTTCAGTATTCGTAATATAATAAGTTTGAATCAGAAGTTCTTTACGAAAATGATAATGTAAAATAATGCTGTGTTCGGTGTCAATGACTTCTAAAATAAAAGCCATAACCTCTAGATGGAAGTTATGGCCTTTATAAAAGTAAATTAATAATTAAATAAGAATTTTGAACTGCATTACAATTCGAATTCGTCTGTATTTTGTTCTGGATTAATAGAATCTTTTACTTTCTTCGGAACGTAACAGTCAACTTTTATCGAAAGATTTGCTGGCTTTTCGAACTCAGCTTTAGATATTTTTAAATCAGGATCGTTATAACATAGTTTCATAAAATAACCCCAAACAGGTAAGGCGGCTGTTGCTCCTTGTCCGTAGGTTATACTTTTAAAACGAGCCGAACGGTCTTCGCAACCTACCCAAACACCGGTTACTAAATTTGGAACCATTCCCATAAACCAACCATCAGACTGGTTTTGTGTGGTTCCTGTTTTACCAGCAATCGGATTGGTAAATGCGTACGGATATCCTGTTACACGATTGTACCCGTGTCCACCACCTGTGGTGCGCAAACGCGAACCAGATCCACCTTCGGTAACTCCTTCTAATAATTTAACTACTGCAAAAGCAATGTCTTTATTTAGTACATCATGTGATTCTGGAATTGGTTCGTAAATTATTTCACCACTTTTATTCTCGATTCGACTCAAAAATTGTGGTTTTACATAAACTCCTTGATTTGCAAAAGTACTATAAGCTGCAACCATTTCTTGAACCGTAATATCAACGGCTCCTAAAGCAATAGAAGGTTGATTCGGGATATGTGTTTTAATTCCTAATTTATGTGCCAAATCAACTACGGCTTCTGGACCAGTTCTGTCTATTAATTTCGCTGAAATCGTATTTATTGAACTTGCCAATGCTTTCTTTAAAGTAACCATACCAATGTAGCGGTTGTTGGAGTTTTTTGGAGTCCAGCTTGCCGTTACGTGGTGGCGCCCAACCGGAATAGTAAAGGGAGCATCAATGATAGAGTCGCAAGGAGACATATTAAGTTGTTCGATCGCGGTAGCATAAACAAACGGTTTAAAAGTAGAACCTACTTGTCTCGCTCCTTGACCCACGTGGTCGTATTGAAAATATTTATAATTAATACCACCAACCCAAGCCTTAATGCTTCCGGTTTGTGGTTCCATTGCCATTAATCCAGATTGCAAGAAGTGTTTGTAGTAGCGGATAGAATCAGTTGGCGTCATAATAGTATCACGCTCGCCTTTCCACGTAAAAATTTTCATTTTGGTTTTTACGTCAAACGATTTAATGATCTCGTCATCCGACTTTTCGGCACCTTTCATTACAAACCAACGATTGGATGCTTTCATCGCTTGCATCATAATACGATCGGTTTCTTTTTGAGAAATGTTTACAAAAGGTGCATTTTTATTCGTCTTAGACTGAATAAAAAATTCTTGTTGCAAGTTTGCCATGTGCGCAGATACTGCTTCCTCAGCATATTTCTGCATTCTAGAATCAATTGTTGTATATATTTTAAGGCCGTCTTTGTAGATGTTGTAGTCACTTCCGTCAGCTTTTTTATTCTCGGTCACCCATTTTTTCATGTAGTCACGTAAGTACTCTCGAAAATAAGTGGCAGAGCCTTCACGGTGGCTTTCTAATTTAAACTGCAAAGTAATTGGTAATTCTTGTAAACGGTCTTTCGTTTCCATAGAAATCATCTTTGCTTTTTCCATTTGTCTAAGTACCACATTACGACGGTTTTTTACACCAACTGGATTTCGAACTGGGTTATACAAACCTGAGTTTTTAAACATTCCAACTAATATCGCCGACTCGTCTACCGTTAAGTCTTTTGGTTCTTTCGAGAAATAAGTTTGTGCCGCAGAACTTACACCGACAGCGTAATTTCCGAAGTCGTATACGTTGCAATACATCGCCAAAATTTCATTTTTGGTATACTGTCTTTCTAATCGAGTAGCAATAATCCACTCTTTTATTTTCTGCACTATACGAAATGGTAAAAACTTAGACCCTTCTCCGTGAAACAGTTGTTTTGCTAATTGTTGGGTTAAAGTACTCGCTCCTCCATTAGTTCCTAGGGAAAACGCAGCACGTAAAGTTCCTCTCGCATCAATACCGGAGTGCTCATAGAAACGCTCGTCTTCGGTAGCAACTAAAGCATCAACAAGATTTTTAGGCAAGTCAGAATATTTTAACTGCGATCTATTGGTTTGGAAATATTTTCCAATAACAACGCCATCCGAAGAAATAATCTCAGTCGCTAAATTGGAATCTGGATTTTCAAGATCTTCAAAAGAAGGCATTGAACCAAAAATTCCCCAAGAAGCAAATAGGAAAAAAGTAATCGTTCCTAAAAGACCGTAAATATAAATTTTCCAAAAACGCTTAGTGTACGTTTTGAAGTCGGTATTATTTTTTGAAATATTGTTTTTTTTAGTAGCCATATATAACTATTCTATTCTTTTTTTTCTATTCTAAATCCAACGTCGGTAACACCTTCTAATTCTTGTACGCCCGGAACTTTGCCCGATTCGCGAACAGCTTGTTTGATATGCACTTTATAAGTGCCTTTAAATTTGACATTCTCTCGATACAAAAGTTTACTTTCTTTAATGTCAGAAAACCCATTGCCCAATAAACTTCCATCAGGGTTTGCCATTTGGTATTCTAAAGTGTCAATTTTGGTAAAGCCGTTTTGCTTCTCTGTTGAAACAATCAAAAATAAATTGTTGTACGCATAATTGTTGTTCGCTCTCAAACTTACAAATAAGTTGTAGGTCTTAGTCGAATCTAATTGAGGTAAGTCAAACGTGACAATACTGTCTTTGTGCCAAGCACTACCAACAGATTTGTACGTATCAAAAACCCTTTCTTTATCACATGAAAAAAGAACTACTGCCGTTAAAAATAAAATAGCGCTATTTTTTATTCTCATTCTTGGTAATAATTATTGGTTTTCTTGGCTCGGCAGTCGCAGAATCTTCGGCTGGCTTTGGCTTGTTAGCTTTCGGTGCTCGATTTTGATTCTTATTTGGCTTGCTAGGAGTATCGTTTAATTTTTCTTTCTCTTTTTCTTTTGGTTTTTGATTCGGATTTGCTTTTAGCTTTTGATTCGGATTGCTAACTTTAGCTTTGTTTTCTGGTTTAGCAGAATTTGCTACAATAACATTTTCGCCAGCTGGCTTTCTATTCTTGCTTGGTTTTTTCTTGCGTTTTGGTTGGTCAAAACGAGTCAAACTTTCTTGCCCCATCGCATTATTGAAATCTTTTTCAGGTTCTGCAGTTTCTTCAATTGCATAGTCTTCTAGAGACGAAACTTTATTTTTAAGTTTGTTTTCTGCTACTATTTCTTTGACTTGATCAATTTTTAAAACGTGCCAATTTGAGAAATTGTTGGTGTAAGCAAACCACATTAGCCCCTTAAAAATATCTTGCTTTTGGCAAATAGCATCTCCTTTTTCAGTAACTAATTTAGTGTCGTATTCTGGAAAATCTTTTAAAGCATCCATGTACGTGTCTAATTCATAGTTCAAACAACATTTTAGTTTACCACATTGTCCTGCTAATTTTTGCGGATTCAGTGACAACTGTTGGTAACGCGCTGCCGAGGTGTTCACACTTCTAAAATCGGTTAGCCAAGTAGAGCAACACAATTCTCGTCCGCAAGAACCAATTCCACCTAAACGAGCTGCTTCCTGACGGAAACCTACTTGTTTCATCTCAATTCTAGTGCTGAATTCTTTTGCAAAATCCTTAATTAAAACTCTAAAATCGACACGATCATTGGCTGTATAATAAAACGTTGCCTTTGATCCATCACCTTGGAACTCAATATCCGAAATTTTCATTTCTAGTTTTTGAGAAATAGCCAATTCTCGTGCACGAACTTTCATCGGTTCTTCGCGATCACGCGCTGCAGACCAAATGTCAATATCTTTTTGTGATGCTTTTCGGTAAATTTTAGCAACTTCACTACTTTCAGGATTCACTCCTTTTTTCTTCATTTGGATACGAACCAATTCTCCCGTAAGAGTCACAATACCAATATCATGTCCTGGAGAAGCTGCAGTTGCAACAATGTCTCCAATACTTAGGGTTAATTTCTCAGTATTTCTATAAAATTCTTTTCTGCCGTTTTTAAAACGTACTTCAACGCAATCAAAAGGAGCCTCGCCATTAGGCAAACTCATGTTCGAAAGCCAGTCAAATACAGTCAATTTATTGCAGCTATCGGTGCCGCAAGTCCCATTATTTTTACAACCCTTTGGTGCTCCACCATCAGAAGTTGAACAACTTGTACATGCCATAATTTTATATGTAGTGTTGCAATAAATGCAACTTAAGTTCTTAGAAAGATTTACGCGTAAAGATAGTATTTTTTAATTTTATGTTACAACGATTGGAATTATATGAAAATGATAAAATTTTTATTAAAAAGAAACCCATTGCGATTGCTATCGTAATGGGTTTTTTTACTGCATTTGCATTTATAAAAAGTCGTTTTTTTTATAAATCACTTCTAAATTTACATTCAGTAGCGTTAGAATTACTTTACTATTTATCCCACCAAACTGGCGTAATCATAGATTTAAAATTCGCACTGTAAACAGCTGAATTAGTGCTTTTTTCAGAATTCGGATATACAAATCTTCTGATCCATTCCCCACCATTGTTAGGATCTGTGTTTTTTGGTAATTTTAAACCAACAAACACATTAGGTGAGAAATTGTATCTGCGATAATCTGTGAAAGTTTCTGGATTTAGATAGAGAGCAATAAATTTCTGTCTCATGATGTCTTTTAACGCTAAAGTTGTTGTGCCTTTGGCGATTGAAGCGTCAGCAATGTAAGCTGTTTTTAGAGCAGGTGCAACTCCTAACTTATCCATGTTGGCATTAATTCCAGCAAGATAAGCAGTGTTTGCTGCTGCATTTGCACCAGCACTAGTAGCAGTTCCTCCTGCTAAAAGGAAATTCGCCTCTGCTTCAATAAACTTCGCTTCAGCAAATGACATAATTACTAATGGTGAATTCGCTTTTGAGTAAAAGAAATCAATTCCTATCTTAGCATTAGCGCCTGGTTGTCCAGGAACATTAGCGCCAGTTCCATTTTCAATTCCATTGTAATTAGTAACTACCATTGGATCTGGATTTGTAGTTTGTGAAGCTGGATTCGGATACTTTCTAATGTCAACAATTGCTAATAATCGTGGATCCATTGTTACTGTAGTAAATGGAAATGATTTTCCATTCATAGCATTTATCAATTGATTTGAGATTAAAAACGAAATGTTACCAGTGTTTAATCCTAACTGATTTGCGTACCAAGGATTTGTATTTACAGTATTGTAAACTAATTGAAAATCATCTGCATTAGAGGTAAACCCTTTGGATAAGCTTTCCAATGCTTTTGTAGCAGCTGTTCCAGCGTTTATTTTAGATAAGTGTAACTGATATCTCGCTTTAAAAGTATACGCAGCCTTAATCCATTTGTTAACATCTCCACCATAAATTAAATCCTCTTTACCCGGTTTGTTAACGATTGACGTGTTCGGATCTGATAATTTTGCGATTGCAGCTGTAAATAATTCGTCAATTGCAGCGTAAACAGATTCTTGAGAATCATATTTTGGATATGTAATTGTACCCCCTTGAGAAGCTTCAGTATAAGGAATATCTCCGTACAAATCAGTAGCTAAACCTATATTAATTGCTTTCAAAATTTGTGCAATTCCTAAGTAGTGTGAAGAATTTGTCGCGATTGCTTTGTCTTCTACCACTTTAATGTTAGATAAAGCTTTTACATAAGTGGTAAACCAATAGGAATCTAAACCACTGAAATAATGCTTGTCAATATCTTGGTTTGACAATGCTGATGAAATATGTTGACTCACCTGAGCAACACTTACTGAAGCAGAGTATTGAGCGTCAATGGTGTTTTGAATCGCAGGACTCAGTACATCTTTTAATGCTGTAGAATTAGTATCTATCGCATCGGGAGGTGTATTTACGTCAAAATAACTATCGCTGCAACTTGTCACCAAGCTGGTCGTAACAAAAAGTGCTACTACTATTAAAATATTTTTCATACTGTTATTTTTAATAAATTAAAATCCAAAATTAACACCAAAAGAGTACGATTGTGTTAATGGAACGTTTAAACCCGTGAATCCATATACGTTACTTCCTGAGCTAAATTGACTTCCTTCAGGATCAAAACCTCTAAACGGTGTCCAGAGCAAGAAGTTACTTCCGCTAACTGTAAACGAAGCAGTAGCTATATTTAATTTGCGGAGTAATTTTGAAGGTAAATTATACGATAAAGAGACATTTCGTAATTTCAACCAAGAAGCATCTTGTACTAAAATTTCAGAAGATCTGTTGTAATTTTCATTACGGTAATAACTGTTAGCATCTATTATAGCTGGAATGTCATTTTTGACGTAACCGCCAGAACCATCAGATTTTACACCGTCCAGCACTTTTTGTATGTTTCGCTCTTCAGTAATTTTTAAAACACCATTACGCAACCCGTTTCTTTGTCCAGAGTCAAAAGCGCTTCCACCTTCTTTATATTCGAACAAAAATGATAAATTAAAATTCTTGTAAGTAAAAGTATTGTTTAGTGTAGCAACCCAGTCTGGAAATGCATTAGCAACTTTAGAATATTCGAAATCACCTTTAGCCGTTTTCTTTAAAACTGGTAATCCATCAGCACCTATCACTCTTTGACCATCAATTTGCGTCCAAGTATATCCATATAAAGATCCGGCTGCATCACCTACTTTAACTTGAGAAATTACACCTTGAAAACTGTCCATAAAAACAACATTCTCAAATGGCAAAGAAGTTACTTCAGTGTAATAAGCAGTAAAGTTAGCAGTAGCAGTCCATTTTAAATTGCTAGTTTTCAATATGTCTCCTGCAAGTGTTAACTCATGACCTTTTGTTTTTAACGAACCTGCATTACTCCAAATACTTGTTAAGCCAGAAATTTGAGATACTGGAACTGCAATAATTTGGTCGTCACTTTTTCTATCAAAGTACGTGTACTCTAATCGTATGCGGTTATTGTAAAACTTTAAATCAGTACCTACTTCTAGAGTCGTAACGATTTCTGGTCTAATGTTAGGATCTGAAGCAATTGAACCAACAGAAATTCCACCAACACCATTGAAAGGAGTTTCTGGTCTACTGTATCTTCCAATTCCGTAAGGAGGAATTTTCCCAACTTGTGCCCATGAAGCTCTTATTTTTCCTAATGACAATACATTTCTATCTTTATCAATTAAGTCATTAAAAACAAAAGCAGCATTTGTAGAGTAATAATCAAAAGATCGATTTGCTTTAGGTAAAGTTGAAACTTCATCTCTTCTTGCAGTAGCTCCTAAATAAATAATTTCTTTGAAATCAGCTTTTGCTTCACCAAAGTATCCAATGTTTCTTTGAACTTGCTCTCCTGTATTGGTTACAAATTTGTTTGTAGTATTTGAAATGTTGTCGAATCCTGAGATTAACAAACCTTCACCTCTTTGATTGCCATACGTATTTCTAGTATCAGAAATTTGTTGTCCGATCAAAAGATTAGTGCTAATGTCACCAAATTTTTTAGTCGCAGTAAATACTAAGTTTGAGTTCAGACCTTTGAAATTAATAGTTTCATTTGTTACGAAACCTTTTACTCCAGTTCCAACATCTAAATCGTCTGGAACATATCTATTTCTCAATTCCGAATAATTATCGATACTTGCTCTATAAACAACATTAAACCAAGAATTCGCTTGCCAGTTTAAGTCGGCACTTGCAATCCAACGATCTACATTGTCATTTAAATTACTGATTTCAGCGAAATATCTTGGATTGTCGATAGTTCCTTTTGTCCAGTTTCTTTGTTTTCCATCAACAGTTAAATAGTTATTGATGTCAATAGATGGAGACCAGTATGCCATAGAACTCATGATCGATTTATCACCAGTATTGGCTCTAGTTCCACCAGAATTAGCATACGTTACAGAAGTTCCAATTTTTACATTTTCTAATAATTTATAGCCTCCATTAAACTTTAAAGTTTTTCTGTCGTAGCTTGTATTGGGAACTGTTCCCTCATCTTTACTTGTAGATGCAGAAAGGTAGTAATTGATTTTTTCGTTTCCACCACTTACACTTACGTTTAAAGTTTGATTGATCCCAGTTTTAAAAAAGTCTTTATAAAAATTTCTGTATCTAATGCTTGCATCATCAGCAGAGGAATATTTAGGTCCATTAGATTGAAACCCAGAAGTAAAACCAGGATAATACGAAACGCCACCAGGAACACTGTCGTCATTATTACTTAAAACTCTAGGAACTAAATTACGTGGAAAAGGAGAAGCTCCATTTCCCGCTGTTGTACCTTCTCTCCATGTAGATTGTAACTCAGGATATTTGTTTATTTCACTAAATGAAACGCTAGAGGAAACATTCACCTTCGTTTTTCCTTCTTTTCCTTTTTTAGTAGTGATGATAATTACACCATTACCGGCCAAAATTCCATAAAGTGCTGTAGCTCCTGCTCCTTTCAATATCGAATAAGACTCGATGTCATTTGGATTGATATCTACCGAACGGTTTGAAAAAGCAAATTGCTCGCTACTTCCGGCAGAATTAGAACCAATTGAAGGATTAATGTTTCCTGTAAAAGTCGAATTGTTCACTGGATTACCGTCAATAATTATTAAAGGCTGATTGTTACTTCCAGCACTTAGCGAGGAAACACCTCTAATTAATATATCAACTCCAGCACCAGCAGCGCCAGATGTTTTGTTTACCGTAAGTCCAGAAATGCTTCCTTGTAAGCTTTCCAGAGCATTTACCTGGCCTGGTCTTTCAATATCTACAGCTTTAACGGTTTGATTAGCAAAACCTAAAGACTTTGTTTTGCTTTGAACATTAAATGCAGTAACAACAACCTCGTCTAGTTTGTTTTCTGCACCTTCTTTAAGGCTAATAGTAACTGTAGTACCAGTAACGGTAACTTCTTGATTTGCGAAACCGATGTAAGAAACCACCAAAACGCTTCCTTTTGAAGCCTTAATTTGAAAGTTCCCGTCAAAATCTGTAGACACAGCAGATTTAGTTCCTTTAACAGCGACGTTTGCTCCGGGTAATCCAATACCAAGGTTGTCTGAAACTTTACCTTTAACAATACCTTCTTGGGCATACATCATAAAAAACCCAAAAAAGAATAGTAAAAGAATTAAACTCTTTTTTTTCATATCGTTAAATTTCTTATTTTAAGTAAATCTAACGTATTTTTTAACACAACTTTTGTATTTTCGGTTTAATTTTGGAAAAACATTAAGTTTCTTTTACTAAGATAATTTTTACAGGACAAGCTTTGGCAGATCGGTCACAGCTTTCAACAATCGTATGATCAGCTGACTTTAGCGTATAAAAACCTTTGGCATTTACCGAATGTATCAAAACCGATTTCCCATCTTTTTTAGACATTTGAAAATGGAGGGGATCCATTTCTACACAGTAATTACAACCAATGCATTTGTCTCTTTGTAATGTTATAATAACCATTAGGCCTCAACAATTTTATACAATTTATCAGACATTCTGATTCGGAAGGGCAATTTTAAAGTGCAGTCGTCTCCTTTTGTTGCTTTTTGTGCAACAGTGTCATTTACCTGCATTGCTTCAATTATCATTTCTTGGGCGCCTGTACTTGGACCAGTCACCAGAATTTTGTCGCCAACTTTTATGTCGTACGCTTCAATTTTAAATTGTCCCACTTCGGCTTTCGGGAAATAATGCGTTCCTTTTCCAACGTACACTTTTTTCTGAGTAGCCAACGATCCCGAAACATCACTCCATTCGCCCAATTCCTGTCCGAGGTAATATCCTGACCAAAACCCACGATTGTAAACGGTGTTCAAGGCTTCCATCCAAACTTCCACTTTTTCTTTAGAAAAAGTTCCTTCGTAATAGCTATCTATTGCTTCACGGTAGGTTTTTATTACAGTTGCCACATATTCTGGAGCACGACCTCGACCTTCAATTTTTAAAACCTGAATACCAGAATCGATTACTTGATCTAAAAAATCAATGGTACATAAATCTTTTGGAGACATCATGTATTCGTTGTCCAATTCGATTTCGAAGCCCGTTTCTTGATCGATAACTGTATATTTTTTGCGGCAATTTTGCTTGCAAGCACCACGATTTGCCGATGAATTATTGGAATGCAAACTCAAATAGCATTTTCCAGAAACAGCCATACACAAAGCGCCATGACCGAAAATTTCAATTTCAACCAATTTTCCGCTTGGTCCTTTAATTTCTTCTTTCTTAATTTGCTCGGTGATGCTTTTTACCTGACGCAAACTCAGTTCCCGACTTAAAACCATCGTATCTGCAAATAAGCTATAGAATTTTATGGTTTCAATATTTGTGACATTCAACTGCGTCGAAATGTGAACTTCCATTCCAATTCCTCTTGCCATCGCAATTACAGCTTGGTCTGAGGCGATTACGGCAGTGATACTGGCTGCTTTCGCTCTGTTCAATAAAGTCTTAACCACCGATAAATCGTGATCGTAGATTATGGTATTCAACGTCAAATAAGTTCTAATTTTTTTTGCTTCGCAACGACGGGAAATTTCTGCTAAATCATCCATGGTAAAATTAACCGTGGCACGAGCGCGCATGTTTAATTGTTCTACGCCAAAGTAAACGGAGTCTGCATTATTGTCTATTGCAGCTTGAAGTGACTCAAAGTTCCCAGCGGGAGCCATAAGTTCAATTTTATTATTTGTGGTCATTTTTGTATGAAGTGAACCTTTGCCAAGTTTTAAATTTTGACAAAGGTGATGAGTGAATTTGTTTGAAAAATTAGTCTAAAACTTTATATAATTTGTCAGACAAACGGATTCTAAAAGGTAATTTAAAAGTACAAGTGTCTCCCGAAGTAGCGATTGTAGCATCGATGTCGTTCACGAACATTTCGGCGATTATCATTTGCTGTTCTCCAGTTGTAGTTCCTTTAATTAAGATTTTATCACCAACTTTTATGTCCCCATCTTCAATTAAAAATTGAGCAACGCTTGGTTTTGGAAAAAAGTGAGTTCCTTTTCCTATGTATTGTTTTTTAATTTTTGTTTCTTTTTTCAAAACAGTAGCCACTCTGCGAGCTGTTTTTGTTTCGGCTAGATCACTAAGATTTGGAATCGCAGCTAATGGATCTTGATTGTTTTTAAATGTCAACACATCTGATTTTCCTTTTTTGAAAATCATATTGCCATTTTTAATTCCTCTTCGAACTGCTTTTTGTTCTTCTTCGGGTAAATGAATTACATCTACACATACTGACGAGCAACAGCCTTCCATAGCCGAAGCACATTCTTCGCATTGTATGAATAGTAAATGACAACCTTCATTTGCACAATTGGTGTGTACATCACAAGGTTTTCCACATTGATGACATTGCGAAACGATATCGTCTGTAATTCTTTCACCCAAGCGGTGATCGAATACAAAGTTTTTCCCTATAAATTTACTTTCTAAGCCTTGCTCTTTTACTTGACGTGTATATTCAATAATTCCACCTTCCAATTGGTACACATTTTCAAAACCTTTGTGTTTAAAGTAAGCACTTGCTTTCTCACAACGAATTCCTCCGGTGCAATACATCAACAGCTTTTTGTCTTGTTTGTGCTCCGCCAATTGTTCTTCGATGATAGGCAAACTTTCGCGAAAAGTATCCACATCGGGTTTTATGGCTTTTGTAAAATGACCAATTTCGCTCTCGTAATGATTGCGCATATCGACTACAATCGTATTTGGGTCTTCTAATAAATCATTAAATTCCTTCGCTTTTAGGTGTATTCCAATATTGGTTACATCAAAAGTTTCATCGACTAAACCATCGGCAACAATTTTGTCACGGACTTTTACAGTTAGTTTCAAAAAGGAGTGATCGTCCTGTTCTACAGCAATATTCAAACGAATTCCTTTCATAAATTCGTACGCTTCTATGGTATCCTTAAAATCATAAAAATGATCGGCAGGAAGCGAAAGTTGTGCATTTATCCCTTCTTGGGCGACATAAATCCTGCCCAGAACGCCTAATGGATTCCACGCCAGAAATAAATCATTACGAAATTGTGTTGGATTTTGAATTTGCGCATAAGCATAGAAAGACAACGTAAGGCGTTGCTTCCCGGCATCATCGATCATGATGGCTCTTTCTTCTGCGCTTAAAGTGTTGTACAGTTGCATGCTATAAACTATTTTAAGTTGAGAACTATTTTTGAGCGGCAAAGGTAGCAAAAGGATATGGAGTGGCAAAGTTAGCAAGTCCTAAGTTTTAGTGAAAGACTGCCACTTTTACGTACTGTATTTTTAAGCGTACTAAAAATAGAGTAGGTAAGTGGACTACCATAAATATAAAAGGACCGTCTAAATTAGACAGTCCTTTTATAAAATTTTGAATCTTACTTCGTGAGCAATTCAATACTATTTAATTAACAAAACTCTTTAAAAGCGTCTTGTAAATTTTCAGCAATCATTTCCGCTGGACGACCTTCAATGTGATGACGCTCTAGCATGTGCACCAATTCGCCATTTTTGAATAAAGCCATACTTGGTGATGATGGAGGAAAAGGAAACATATGTTCTCTTACAGCATCAACAGCTTCTTTGTCAACTCCTGCAAAAACAGTGATCAAATTATCTGGTTTTTTAGCACCATCCAAACTCATCTTTGCTCCCGGACGTGCATTTCTAGCAGCACAACCACACACAGAGTTTACTACTACTAGAGTTGTTCCTTCTGCTTTTATTGCGTTATTTACTTCTTCAGCACTATGTAAATCTTTAAAACCTGCAGTTGTAAGTTCCGCTTGCATTGGTTTTACCATTTCTTCTGGATACATATTTATATTTTTAGGTTTAACTTTATTGAACTGCAAAGTTACAAAGATTAATTTCAACTAGTTGGTTGATACGATAAACTTTTGTTATAGTTTAATTGCTAATTGGTAAACTTTATTTGATACACATAAGTCTCGCAGAAGGTATTGTCTTCATTAATTGAAAATCCTGTGGATGCATCTTCGCCTGCGATTCAAAGTAAAGCAAGTACTTATTCTTTATATTTTCTTATTTGAACCAACAGATTGCTTTGTAATATTTTGTATTAGAAAATTCAGGATAAATCTTCAGTGCCTTATTCAACGAAACTTGTCCAAAAGAAAAAAGACTGCTAAAGAAAAGACTGAACCCTAAGATATTGTTTTTCAATGATTATGATTTTAGGTTGAACTTTTTTGGAAGAAAAGCCACTCTGAATAACGATTTGATAAACGGAAGTTTAGGACATTTTAGAATAACTTGAAAGTCTTGCCATAAACTGGTCTCTTCATCTAAAAATTTAAAAATCAAATTGGGATCTCCTTTCTTAAATAAAGAGGAAAAAATAGAACTTCCTAACGCATTATTTCTGTAAAGAATGTCTAAAAGCAATAAATCATAGAACCAAAACTTGTCTTTTTTATACAATTTACTGTAGTCGTTTTGTTGTAAGAATAGTTTAATTAATTCAGATGATTTTTTATCGGTTTTTTTAAAAGTATAACCAGTACTTGCTTTAGTCCAGCCTCCAGCGGTACCAATATTTAAGACGCGCTTGGTGTTCTTTTCCCAAAAGGGATAACACGTCATCGGAATATTGCCTTGTTCTTTTTCGGTAATCTTAAAAGTTTTAACACCTAAATTTTTCAGATATGATTTGATCTCCTCCTCGTATTCTGCAAAAGGCAATAGATCTTTAGAGAATAAGGTATATTCTAATAAAGCTTCAGTTGTTGAGGTCGGCAAAACATACATAAAGCGTGTATTGTTTTTTTGATCAACCGAAAAATCCATAAAAGTACATTGGTTTGGATCAAAAACAGCTTCTTCTGTTTCTACAAACCAACCCACAAAATGTTGCTGAATTACAGCGTATTTATGCTGATTAATAAATGCCCCCACGTTTACAATACTATTGATCACGCGGCCGGCACTGCATTCTTGAGTTTCTGTTTTAACAAAAACGTGGGTGTCTAATTCGTTAATATCAGTCACTTTTTCGTTTAAAAAAGTAATATTGTCTTGTTTCGAAATTAAATCGGAAACTAAAGTGTAAAAATCGACACTGCGTATTTGAAGGTATTCGTACGGTTCGAGCGTTAGTGTTCGACTAAAATCCGTATTTTTAAAAAGGGCGAAATCCCAGGTTTTGCTGCTTATTTTGCTCCATTCCGAATTTTTATTCTCCCAAAAACACCAGGTTCGATCGTTTTTATTTTTCAGATTTTCATCCAAAAGCAAAATCTTCTTGTCCTTGAATTGTTCTGAAAGAATCATCTTGTAAACGGTCATTAATGCCGAAAGCCCAGAACCCGTAAAAATATAATCGTAATGCTTCATTATCATCAATTAAAAAGTAAATGTACTTGTTCTCGAGGCGAAAAGCAAAATAGACAATGGAGCTGAGTTTTTAATTGAACTGCTTTTTAAACAGTACATGCCCCTGCTAAAACGCATAGAATAAATTTCAAATAAAAGCATAATATAATTTTTAGAATGGTCTAAAACTTTATTTAAATGAAAATATTTTATTTAATATATTTGTGTAAAGCGCAATTATTCAATGAATAAATCTTTAGAAGAGGTCAACCAATCTGTTGCTACTGAGCATAAAAAGACAGGATTTAGAAAAATAGTAGCTTTTTTAGGTCCAGCGTATTTAATAAGTGTTGGTTATATGGATCCCGGCAACTGGGCCACAGATATTGCCGGAGGAAGTCAGTTCGGATACTCTTTACTATGGGTTTTATTGATGAGTAACTTGATGGCATTATTACTTCAAAGCTTAAGTGCCCGACTCGGAATTGTTACTCAGCGTGATTTAGCGCAAGCCTCGCGAGAAACCTACTCCAAATTCATCAATTACATTTTATACATTTTGGCCGAAGTTGCCATTGCCGCTTGCGATTTAGCTGAGGTTTTAGGAATGGCAATTGGTCTTAATTTATTGTTTGATATTCCGTTAATCGATGCGGTAATGATTACCGTTTTAGATACTTTTTTACTGTTATTTTTGATCAATAAAGGTATTCGAAAAATGGAGGCATTTATCATCGCTTTGGTAGCCATTATTGGATTTTCTTTTATTTTTGAGATGATTTTTGCAGAGCCAGAACTCGATAAAGTAATTTTAGGATTAATTCCCTCGATACCCAATGCTGATGCATTATACATCGCAATCGGAATTATTGGAGCTACGGTCATGCCGCACAATTTGTATTTGCATTCTTCGTTAGTGCAAACTCGAAAATTTGATCGAAGTGTTACGGGCATTAAGCAGGCGCTAAAATACAACATGATAGATTCGACCATTGCCTTAAATCTTGCTTTTTTTGTAAACGCGGCTATTTTAATTTTAGCGGCAGCGACATTTTACAAAAACGGAATGTTTGAAGTGGCTCAGATACAAGATGCACATCAATTTCTAGAACCTTTATTGGGAATCAAATGGGCACCAGTTTTATTTGCGGTGGCACTTATTGCTGCAGGACAAAGTTCGACCATTACAGGAACTTTGGCGGGACAAATTATTATGGAAGGTTATTTGCAATTGCGCATTCAACCTTGGATAAGACGAATTATAACCCGTTTAATCGCCATCGTTCCTGCGGTAATAGTTATTTCAATTTATGGCGACAGTGTGACGGGTAAGTTGTTAATTTTAAGTCAAGTGGTGTTGAGCTTGCAATTGGGTTTTGCCATAATTCCGTTAATCCATTTTGTAAGCGATAAAACCAAAATGAACGGTTTTCACATCAGTAGAATGACACAAATAACCTCTTGGATTATTGCTTTAGTTATTGTCACATTAAACGGCAAGTTGATTTATGATGAAATAAAAGGATGGCTAGAAATGGTCGAGCATCCAATAGTAATTTGGTTGACAGTGGTGCCTTTGGCCTTGGGTTTTTTTATCCTTTTGTTGTATATCGTAATTAAACCATTTATTGTGAAGTTTAAAAACAGTGAACACAATCACTCTCCGCATAAATTAAATTTAGAGTTTACGCATATAAAAATTCACCATAAATCTAATATTGCCGTTGCCGTTGATTTTTCAAAAGCCGATGAAGCCGCCTTGAATAATGCTTTTAAATTGGGAGGCTATGAGGCCAATTATACTTTAATTCACGTGGTTGAAACTGTTACGGCACTCTTATACGGATCTCAAACCGACGATCACGAAACGACAGTCGATGAAAAATTGCTAAAAGAGTATCAAGAAATGCTAACAGAAAAAGGGTTTAAAATCAAGATTGCGTTAGGATTCGGTAAACCACACAAAGTAATTCCGAGAATCATTACTGAAGGAGATTTTGATCTTTTGGTAATGGGAACGCATGGCCACACTGGTTTTAAAGATTTAATTTTTGGAACTACAGTTGACCAATTGCGTCATAAAATTTCAATACCTTTGTTTATTGTTAAAAACTAAGTTTAGAATAGTAAACGATGAGTATTCATTGTGATTAGTTTGTTTTTTAAAACGTAGTGCCTCAAAATTTATAAAAAGAATGACTTTTTCAGAAGAAAATTACCTTAAATCAATTTATCATCTTACTAGTGTTGCGCAAGCAGAAGTTAGCACCAACGCCATTGCCGAAATGATGGAGACTAAAGCTTCGTCGGTTACGGATATGCTGAAAAAATTGGCGGACAAAGACTTGGTAAATTATAAAAAATACCAAGGAGTTTCACTTACTGAAAACGGAAAGTTAGCTGCAAAGATGATTGTTCGCAAACATCGTTTATGGGAAGTTTTTTTAGTTGAAAAATTAGATTTTTCTTGGGATGAAGTGCATGAAATTGCCGAACAATTAGAGCACATCAAATCGGAGCAACTTATCAATAAGCTAGACGATTTTTTAGGAAATCCAACTGAAGATCCTCATGGTGATCCAATTCCAGATGCGAACGGAAGAATTGTTGCGGTAGAAAAACAATTGCTTTCGGACTTAGGGCAGGATCAAAAAGGAATCTGTGTGGGTGTTAAAGACACCTCGTCTGCATTTTTAAAATACCTTGATAAACAAGAAATTGCTTTGGGTTCTACCATCGAATTTATATCGCGAGAATCGTTTGATTTGTCTCTCAAAATAAAAGTAGACCAAAAGGAGCTGGATATCTCCAACAAAATTGCTTCTAATTTGTACGTCAAATTGCTATAAAAAAAGGGGATTCGGTATTGAATCCCCTTTTTTATAATGAATTAATAAAGGCAAGTAAGTCTTGACGTTCTTTTAATGAAAGCTTTTTGTAATTTTCTTTACTTTTTTGGGCTTCACCACCGTGCCATAAAATAGCCTCCTCCACATTTCTAGCACGACCATCATGCAGCAAGTACGTATGTTTATTGACGGTTTGAATTAGACCAATTCCCCATAACGGTTGTGTACGCCATTCGGTTCCTGTCGCTTTAAAATCTTTGGCATTATCCGCTAAGCCTTCTCCCATGTCATGAAGCAGCAAATCGGTGTACGGTCGAATGGTTTGGTTGCGCAACGAAACAATAGTATGTGTGTTGCCGGTTTGCATTTTAGGAATGTGACAGCTCGTACATTGCAATGTTTCGAATGTTTTTTTTCCTTCCAGTACATTTTGATCTCTATAATTTCTTCGTGCAGGTACTGCCAATGTGCTTGAATAGACCGCAACGCGATCTAAATTGAGGTCTGTTATTTCGGGCGTTCCACCGTTCGGAATGGCATCACAATCGACTCCAGGAGGACAATTTTCATTCGGAAATAAATAGGAAGTAATTCCCATATCTCCAGAAAATGCTGCAGCGACTTGCTGCCGAATGTTGGGTTGGTTTGACTTCCATCCAAAACGTCCCAATTGTGTCGATTGAGATAAAACGTCATGCACATAGTTGGGTCTTCCTGAAATCCCATCTTTATTGTTGTCATTTTCATCGGCGAAAGCCAAAATAGTACTTTCGCTAACCGCTTCTAACAATCCTAAACCGGCCATTTGTGGTGCTATTCGCGGCGAAATGCGAGCATTAGCAGACATATCGCCGTATCCTAAATTAGTAATAAGATAGATCGGTTTTCTCAATTCTACAGTTGAACCGTCCGCAAAATTTTCGATAGTGGTTTGATAGGTGATGGTATACGAACCTTTGGCAACATGTCCTAAAATCGAACTGTCTTGTAATTGTCCACCATAAATGTGATCGCCAAAATCGGTACCATCCAAATAATTGCCTTCGGTCGTTAAACGCAACAATAAACCGCGTGCTTTTTCACCATCAAAAGCTGGTGGTCTGCCGCGGCCATCTTTAAAATGACAATTGGCACAGGACACGGCATTAAAAAACGGACCTAAACCATCGCGAGCTGTAGTGGACGACGGTGCAGAAACCCAACTTTGTCGAAAGAGAGAATTACCCACACCAAAATCGATTTGCTCTGCGTTGGTTAGCATTGTTCCTGCAAAACCAAATGCTTCTTCGGAAGTATTGAATACACTATAATCGCCACCAGCATATTGTTCATCTGCTTCGGCTTCTAGCGGCACATACTTCTCGTCGTGATCGCTGCAACTTGTTAAAGTGAAAACACTTAGAGTAAAAATAATTTTGAACAGTTTTTTCATAATAAATGCAGATAAAGTGTTGTAGAAAAAGAACACTTTATGGTATTGAGGGAATAATTAAAGTACTCCGTTAACTGTGATTCCAATTTTAGCAGCTCCAGCTAAAAGATTTTTTCCAAAAACTTTAATTTGCGATGCTGCCGCGGCAACTTTTTTACCTTCAGTTGAATTAGGTCCAGCCGAAATTGCTAAGTCAAAAGGTGTTAACATGGCAGCTACTTTTGCTTGTGCGTCTTTTAGTGAAGCCTCTGTTTCTGTATAAGCGGTTGCATCCGATTCTTGTACCAAATCTGCTAAAGACGCGCCGTCAATTGCACCATATTTTCCTTGGTATACGTTAATGGCTCCTTGTAAATTTAAAGCAATGTCACGATGTGTATTGTCACTGAAACAAGAATGCTCGTCTTCTTGATCTGCATTTTCTAAGGCAACTTGCATGCGCTCTACTGGTAATTCAGCAGAAACTAAAGTCGTAATTCCTAAATACATATTTTTTAAAGCCGTGTTTTCTGGTAATGCCAAAAATTCGGATCTGTAAGCGCCACCAATCTTCCATTGGTTTACCAAATAATCCAAATTGTCGGTCAATAGATCCGCACAAACATTCAAATATTCAGCCCTGCGCTTCTGGTTTTTTGCAGTTCCACCTACTACATAATCAGTAAAAGGTCTTAAACCTGCTTTTTTCTCAGATGGTGCGGTTAAATCTTGTCCCCACAATAAAAATTCAATGGCATGGTATCCAACACTAATGTTTTTTTCACCGCCATTTTCGTTCAAATCAAGTAATAATTCTTTATCTATTGTTGGAAATCCGGTAAAATCATTAATGATTCCACCTTCGGTAGGAACGCCATTATTGTCAACATAATCAATGTAATTTTCGTCTAAAGGCCATGCGTTTAAAAGTGCTTCTGGACCATTATCATCTCCGTCAATTGGACCGTTGGCAAAACGAAAAGCTTCGGTAGTTCCGTAACTTTCTCTAGAAATTTTCCATGCTGCTTGTGTTGCAGAAAAATTAGCTGCGGTTGGACTTGCTGTAAAAGTTGCAATTGCTTTCTCTAAAAGAACAGCATCATCATATGCTTGCTTGTAATTGGCATAAGCCATATCTGCATAATTTTCGATGACTTGTTTTTTGGTTACCATTTGCTCATTTTCGCTTGTATTGTTGTCGTCTGAACACGAACTAATTGCAATACCCGCGATAAATAGAGAAGCTAATCTGAAAAATATTTTACTCATTACTATTGTTATTTAGATTAATTAAAGAGTGGCAAATATAAAAATAAGTGTTAAAACAACAAAAACAATCAAACATAATTTCGTCAAATTAATTTTTAGTTAGATTAATTCTAAATAATACTTGCAGTTTTCAATATTATAAATAACTTTGTCGAAATTATTTTAATTAAATCTTAATAAGGCATATATGAAACTTAAAAATTATTCGGCAGCAGTGATTTCTTTATCAATTTTGGCGTTTACAGCATGTTCAGATAATGATGACAATTTGATACAACAAAATGAGTATGCAGTACCAACAACCTACACTTTTGAACGCAATAGCGCTTCAACAGTTTCGTATTCAGGTCAAAGTGAGCGTATTTTTATGTTAGAAGAAATGGGTGGTGTATTTAAAACAGCTGCTGCTAACGGAACAACTTTGTCAACCGATTTATTGACAAATATGTACAGTAATACCAACAGCCCCTTTACTGGTAATGGATTAAATGCTTCTGGAAAACAGTTAAAAAACAAAACAGCTGCTTCTTATGAATATTTTACGTTAAATGCTGGAGGAGGTACTTCTATCGAACAAACACAGACCCGTGAATTTTTTGAAAGTACTTTTTCAGATGGAAATTTAGCGAGTCAAGGTAATGCAGCAGCTGCCGGAGCAGCTGGAGTATATTTGGACGGAAGCAGCAAGCGCTTATTTGCAGCAAACGGACTAGAGCCGCAGCAAGTGTTATTAAAAGGAATGATGGGTGCTTCATTTTTAGACCAAATTTCGAATAATTATTTAAGTGCAAAGAAATTAGATGAAGCTTCGAATAGAGAAAATAACACAAAAAAAATATTTGAAGAGGCAAAAAACTACACCACAATGGAACATTATTGGGACGAAGCTTATGGCTACGTTTACGGTGGTGATAGCAATAGCGGCGAAAACAAAACATATAAATTTTGGAGCAGCTACATCAATCAGGTAAATGCTGATCAAGATTTTTCTACAGTGAAAGAGAAAATTGAAAAAGCATTTATAAAAGGTAGAGCAGCTATTGTTGGTAATGACTATGAAACTAGAAATGCGCAAATAACGATTATCAAAGAAAACCTAGCCTTAGTTCCTGCTGTTCGTGCAGTTTATTATTTGCAAGAAGGAAAGTCTAAGTTAGTTACCGATAAAGGTGCCAAAGCATTTCATGCCTTGTCTGAAGCCTATGGTTTTATTATGTGTCTGCGCTATACCAATAACCCGGCTACAAATGCACCGTATTTTACTAAAGATGAGGTAGATGCTATGTTAGAAACTCTAACAAGCGGTGAAAATGGTCTTTGGGATATTGATACATTAACGCCAAAATTAGATGCTGTTTCTGCGAAAATAGCCACTAAGTTTGATTTTACAGTAGCACAAGCAGCAACTGTAAATTAATTTAGAATAAATACACATAACTTAAATGCCTTTTGTATTTTTGCCAAAATTTATTACAATGAAGAAATTAGTTTTTTTACTGTTAGGAATTGGTTTTATTGCCGCCTGCTCTTCGGGAGGGTCAGACGATGAGGCCACTACGAAACCAGATAGTTTTAATAGAACAGCACTTCTAACCAACTGGGCAGATAATATTATTATTCCGAGTTACGAAGGGTATCAACAACAAATCGTAGCATTAGAAAATGCAGCGACAGCGTTTACAAACATGCCGACCGATGCTACTTTGGCAGCGGTACGAATTGCTTGGTTAGATGCTTACAAAGCCTACCAATATGTTGCTATTTACAATTTTGGAAAGGCAGACGAAATTCATTTGGTGAGTAGCAGCAATACCTATCCTACAGACGCTGCAGGTATCGAGTCAAACATTAGTACAGGCACATACAATTTAAGCTTATTGTCGCAGTATGTAAAACAAGGATTTCCTGCTGTCGATTATTTATTAAATGGTTTGGGAACCGACGATACAATGCTACTTAGTTTTTACACGACTAGTGCAAGTGCGACTAAGTATAAAAAATATTTAAACGATGTAATTGCCAAGCTAAAAGAAAACAACGCAATTGTATTAAATGATTGGAAAACGAGTTATCGTGATGCTTATGTTAAAAACAGCGGAACTTCAGTAACCAGTGCAGTTAGCAGTACTACAAATGCTTTTGTAAAGAATTTTGAAAAAGATATTCGTACGGGTAAAGTTGGATTTCCTGCTGGAAAATTTTCAAACGGAACTAAGTTTCCAGAGAAGGTAGAAGCTTTTTATAAAAATGATGTTTCAAAAATATTATTAAATACAGCACTTCAAGCTTCTCGTGATTTCTTTAACGGCAAACAGTACAAATCTGAAACCGTTGGTATGAGCTTAAAATCGTTTTTAGAATATGTAAAAGCAGAACGCGATGGACAGCTTTTAGGAACGACAATAGATAAGCAATACGATGCTATTTTTAGCAGCAATTCAGCATTATCAGATAGCTTTTCAAATCAAGTTACTGCCGATAATTCTAAAATGTTAATGGCTTACGATGTTATGCAAAAACAAGTGATCTACACTAAATTAGATATGACGCAAGCGCTCAATATTACGATTGATTATGTAGATGGCGACGGAGATTAGTTATGTTTAAAAAAATTCAAATATATTGTACCCAAAGTACATCTGCCACAACGCTAGCTTTTTTTAGGCTAGCGTTTGGTTTAATGATGTGTTTGAGTTTGTTGCGTTTTATGAGTTATGGCTGGATCGATAGATTTTATATTCAACCATTATTTCATTTTACGTACTATGGTTTCGAATGGGTCAAACCAATCGGAATGTATACGTACGGTATTTTTGCACTCGCATTTATTTCGGCTTTAGGCGTTGCGGTTGGTTACAGATACCGATTGTCAGCGGTTCTTTTTTTTCTGAGTTTTACCTACATCGAATTGATGGATAAAACGACCTACCTAAATCATTATTATTTTATTTCGATTGTAAGTTTCATGCTTATATTTTTACCTGCGAATGCTTTTTTTTCGATTGATGCGTATCGAAACCCGACAAAAGCATACCAATTTATTCCGCGGTGGACCACAGATATCTTAAAGCTTTTATTAGGAATCGTTTATTTTTATGCTGGTTTGGCAAAGATCAATTCCGATTGGTTGTTTCGTGCAATGCCTTTAAAAATTTGGCTTCCAACAAATCCGAACTTGCCATTTTTAGGAAGTTTACTCAATGAGAATTGGGTGCATTTTGCTTTTAGCTGGAGCGGGATGATTTATGATTTATGCATTCCGTTTTTATTACTATATAAGCGCACGCGCTGGTTTGCTTTTATTCTAGTTGTTATTTTTCATGTTTTAACCAAAGTATTATTTCCAATTGGCGTTTTTCCATACATCATGATAGTGAGCACTTTAGTTTTTTTTGATTCTAATTTTCATCAAAAAATACTAGAACGACTGTCAAGATGGTTTCAGCTGAATTGGTCTATTTTTGAAAACGGGAGAACTTTAGTGCAACAATCAACTTTTGTCAATCAAGTCAAATGGTCTTTTTTAAGTCTTTTTTTACTTTTTCAAATAGTTTTTCCCTTTCGATACATGACCTATCCAGACGAATTATTTTGGACAGAAGAGGGTTTTCGATTTTCATGGCGCGTAATGCTGATGGAGAAAGCGGGTTACTCTCAGTTTAGAGTCGTTGATGCCAAAACGAAAGAAGAGTTTTTTGTAAGTAACAGCCAATTTCTCAATACTTTTCAGGAAAAACAAATGGGTTTTCAGCCCGATTTTATTTTAGAATACGCACATTTCTTACACGATTATTATAAAAAAACAGGAGTTACAGATCCCGAAGTTTACGTAGACAGTTATGTCGCTTTAAACGGAAGATTGAGTAAACCCTACATTGATTCAAATATAAATTTAGCCAAAGAACATGAATCGTTCCAACACAAAACATGGATTCTTCCATTTAACGACACTATCAAAGGGTTTTAGTTTCTTTGCTCTGCTGTTACTTTCTGCAAACGTTTTTTCACAAGCCACAATTTCCGGTGTTGTAAAAGATGATTTAGGAAAAACAATTGCTTTCGTTGAGGTAATTAACACAAGCGCTCAGCAAAAAGTACTAACTGATGCGAATGGTTTTTTTGAAATGCTAGTTCCGCAAAGCGGCAGCTATTCTTTTGCTTTTTACAAAGATAATTATGCGATTTCTGATGAAATTATAGAAGCACCGGCGACCAATGTCACGGTCACGTTGCGCGCCATGAATTCACTTTCAGAAGTGGTTATTAGTAAAGAGCGCTCGAAAGTCTTTACCTTGCACAAACTCAAAGACATCGAAGAAACTGCAATTTACGCGGGAAAAAAGACCGAGGTCATTGCAGTTGCTAATCTTACAGCAAATAAAGCGACCAATAATGCCAGACAAATTTATGCGCAAGTCGTTGGTTTAACGATTAACGAAAGCTCAGACGGCGGTTTACAATTGAGTATTGGTGGTCGTGGACTAAATCCCAATCGTACTTCTAACTTCAATACGCGTCAAAATGATTATGATATTAGTGCCGATGTTTTGGGTTATCCCGAAAGCTATTATGCGACTCCAACCGAAGCATTAGAAGAAATTCAGGTAATTCGCGGTGCCGCTTCATTACAATACGGAACACAATTTGGGGGTTTGGTTAATTTTAAAATTAAAAAACCAGTAGAGCAACCGATTCAGCTTTTAACTAGAAATACAGTTGGTTCCAATGGATTGTTTACCAATTTCACGAGTTTGAGTGGAACGACGGGAAAATTCAGTTATTACACTTTTTTCAATTATAAAAAAGGAGATGGTTTTAGACCGAATTCTGAATTTGAAAGCAAGAATTATTTTGCGAACTTAAATTACCAGTTTACCAAAAACACGTCGTTACATTTTGATTATACTTATTTTAATTATTTGGCGCAGCAAGCCGGTGGTTTAACGGATGAAATGTTTGCTGAAAATCCCAAACAAAGCAATCGCGCTCGCAACTGGTTTGCAGTCGATTGGAATTTATTTGCTTTGCGTTTCAAACATCATTTTGAACACGACGCCGATTTTTCATTGCAATTATTTGGTTTAGATGCGAGCCGAAAAACGGTTGGTTTTCGTCCTAATCGGGTGACCACTGCCGATACTGATGGAACAGTTCGAGATTTAATCACAGGAGATTTTGTTAATTGGGGAGCCGAAGCACGTTATCTTAAAAAATATACGATCCATGGGAATTCAAGCGCTTTTTTAATTGGAGCAAAATATTACCAATCCAATAATAGCGGAATTCAAGGACCGGGAAGTTCGGGCAGTGATGCTAATTTTAATTTAGCTACGAATGAATTTCCATTTTATGAAAATCAATCCGATTATCGTTATCCGAATTTAAACTTTTCAGTATTTGGAGAAAATATATTTAAACTCAGTTCAAAATTTTCGGTAACTCCGGGCTTTAGAATCGAAAAAATAAAAACAGAGGCCGATGGTTCGTACCGAAAAATAAATCGTGATTTTGCAGGAAATATTATTTTAGACGAAACCATTTATGAAGATAATATCAAAGATCGTAAATTTATTTTGTTAGGAGTTGGATTGAGTTACAAACCTAAAAATGGTTTAGAGGTGTATGGAAATATTTCTCAAAATTACCGTTCGGTCACTTTTAACGATATTCGAACTGTAAACTCTAATCAAGCAATTGCACCCGATATCTCTGATGAGAAAGGGTACACCTCGGATGTTGGTATTCGTGGAAAAATAGGCAATCAATTGAGTTTCGACTCGAGTGTTTATGCGTTATACTACAACGATAAAATCGGCGAGTACAATACAGAAATTGGCGGAATATTTTTTCGTTACCGCGACAACATTGGTACTGCTTTGACGTACGGTTTTGAAACGTTATTAAATTGGAACATTGCCGAAACTTTGGTTCCTAATTCAGATGATTTCTTGTGGAATGTTTTTACTAACGTTGCTTTTACGGGCTCGGATTATTTAAAATCGAAAGAGGCTACTATAAAAGGGAAAGAAGTGGAATTTGTGCCGTTAGTGAATTTGAAAGTGGGAACTGGAATTGGCTATAAAAATTTTATGGCAAGTATTCAGTGTTCTTACGTTTCATCTCAATTTACTGATGCGACCAATTCAAAAGTGGGAGCAAATGCAATTAGCAATGGAACTTCGGGTCAAATACCAGCGTATTACGTAGGAGACATTTCGGCTTCTTACAAATGGAATCGTTTTAAGCTTGAAGCAGGAGTAACCAATTTTACCGACAACAGTTATTTTACAAGAAGAGCGACTGGTTATCCTGGTCCCGGAATTATACCGTCAGATCCAATTGGGTTTTATACTACAGTAGAGTTTAAGTTTTAAAGCGATTTAACTTTCGTAGTAAGCACTAAAAAAAGCTACAGAGACCAAAGGTTGCTGTAGCTTTTTTTATTTTTATTTCAAATCGGTTACTTAACCGACAATAGTTTTACTTCAAAAACAAGAACTGATCCTCCAGGAATTGGCCCACGATCTGCACTTCCATAACCTAATTGAGAAGGTACTAATAAAATACCATTTCCACCTTCTTTAAAATACGGAATACCTTCGGTCCATCCTTTAATAACTTGGTTCAATCCAAAAGAAATCCCTTCGGGTTGACTTTCATCAAATACTTTTTTATCTGTAAAATAACCTTTATAAGCCACAGTTACGTTACTAGAAGCACTTGGTTTCTTGCCTGTTCCTTCTTCATTAATTACATAATATAAACCAGAATCGCTGCGTGTTGCTTCTAAATTATTGTCAGCAATGTATTTGACGATTTCAACTTCGTTTTTAGCGGCGTAATCAACGCCATCAAAAGTAGTATCAGCATCTTTATTTTTGCAAGAAAAAAACAGTACAGCAACTAAAGCTAAGAATGAATATTTCATAATTTTTAATTTGTTATTGGTTGGCAAATATAGCGTTTTAAGATGATTTTAAAAAAACCAACTCGCTACAAAAATAGCAGTGATTACACAGATTAAATCCACTAATAGCATTGTAGTTAGAGCATAACGCGTATTTTTAATATTTACGGAACCAAAATAAACAGCAATCACATAAAAGGTGCTTTCGGCACTACATTGAAAAATACTGCTTAACCTTCCTGTCATTGAATCTGCACCGAAAGTATTCATTGAATCAATCAAAAATCCTCTTGATCCTGCTGAACTAAATGGTCGCAACAACGCCACTGGCAACGCATCGATAATTTGTTTGTTCACCCCTAAATTGGAGAAAACAAAAGCCAATCCGTTACTGATGATATCGAATAAACCGCTATTTCTAAAGAGAGAAATCGCCACCAACATTCCCAAAACATAAGGAAAAATAGTCACTCCTGTTTTTACCCCATTATTTGCGCCTCCTACAAATGAATCAAAAACGGTCGTATTTGCATCGGCAAATTTTTTCTCATGGCGAAACGCGAAAATCAAAGTAAATCCAATAATAGCAAGCAAAATTAAGCCAGATAAATTAGAAGTAAAATAGTTTTTTCCGATTAAATCCAAATGGTTTACATACATCAACAAACCGATGATGGCACCAATTAGAGTCATTAAACCAATAACCAAAGATGCACTTTTAAAGTTGATTTTTTGTTTGATTCCCACAATGATAAAAGCCGCAATGGTACCAATAAACGAAGTGATGATACAAGGCAACATTACATCAGCAGGGTTGCTAGAACCCGCTGCAGCGCGGTAACCAATAATAGAAGTTGCAATCAAAGTTAAACCCGAGGCATGCAAACACATAAACATAATTTGGGCATCACTTGCCCGATCTTTGTCTGGATTAAGTTCTTGCAAACTTTCCATGGCTTTCAAACCAAAAGGAGTTGCGGCAGAATCTAAACCTAAAAAGTTAGCGGCAAAATTTAGCGTCATATAGGAAATCGAAGGGTGATTTTTAGGAATGCTAGGAAAAACTTTTATAAAAACGGGACTCAATACTTTGGCTAATTTGCCAGACACGCCAGAAATAATTAGTAACTCCATCAAGCCACAAAAGAAGGCCAAGTAGGCGATAAGCGGAATAATGATATCGACCAAACTGCTTTTACAAGTGGCCAACAAACCATCTGATTTTTGAACGCCGCTGTAAATTTGTACCGTTTTGTTCTTATAAACGTAAGTAGTGTCAACATTGGATAGATCACGATTGACGATCATAGTTTTGTTCTCCTTCAGTTGAATGCTGTCGCGAACAAAAGCGGGAACTTGGTCTATGTATTGTTCAGATATTAAAATAGGATCGCCTTTTTCGCCATTTAAAACATAATCAATGGTATACGTGCTGCCCGAAAACAAACTAACCACCACAAATAAAATTGACGATATAAAAATTACAAGCCAAAATCTACTTAATACCATAATTTATAATTTTTGTAAATGTAAGCAATCAAGAACAATTGCAATATCAAAAAATCAATGGATATAGCAATCATATTTGTAAAAAATAGAACGGCGATTGGTTCATTTTTTAAAGACAGAATACATTCGAATATAAAATTGCGTTTCTTAAACGTGAATTATCTCAGCATCAATCAATAGATCTTCTCTTCTCAATCGAAGGAAAATCTGGGCTACGGCAATCGTGTCTTTTTCGCAATAGGTAACAATTCTATCAATATCCTTCTCGACATAATAAACGTGCGCCACTTCGCTGCCATCGATATCGTCTTTTGGCGAAGGAATATTCAAAATTTTGGTCAATAATTTAAGCGAAGTATAATGTTTGTAATCGCCAAATTTCCATAATTCTAAAGTATCGAGATGCGGAATTTCCCAAGGTTTTTTACCAAATAAATTTAGTTTGTTTGGAATAGGAAGTTGATTGATAATCATTCGTCTGGCAATAAACGGAATATCGAATTCTTTGGCATTGTGTCCACAAAGTACATGTTGCGGTTGGTTGAAATGATTGTGCAGTAAGTTGGAGAAATCATGTAATATTTTTTTTTCTTCACCAAAAAAAGACGTGACTCTAAAGTTTCGAATGTCTCCTTTGTTGATAAAATAACCCACAGAAATACAAATTATTTTTCCAAATTCGGCCCAGATTCCTGCACGATTGTAAAATTCGTCGGGCGTAAATTCGTCTTTGCGCTGGTATTGTGTTTTTTGTTCCCAAAGTAATTTCATTTCGGCATCCAAAGTATTGAAATCGGCTGTTTCGGGAACAGTTTCAATATCCAAGAAAAGAATGTGGTTGAGGTTTATTTTTTCAATCATATGTGGGACAAGCTGATTATAAGGATTAAAACGAATGTATTTGGTGCTGAAATTATAAGTAATTCGTTACGAATATAAATAAATTTATGATAATTAGAATTTGTTTTGCTAGAATAAACTTTGTTGTTTACTTGAGCTTTCATGTTGTAAAAGCCACTGTTTACGCCACAAACCGCCAGCATAGCCGGTCAAAGAACCATCGGAGCCAATAACGCGGTGGCAAGGAACAACAATCCAAAGCGGATTTTTTCCGTTCGCCGTCGCAACAGCACGAATCGCTTTGGGATCGCCTAATTTTTTTGATAGTTGGAGGTAACTCATCGTTTTGCCAAATGGAATTTCAAGTAAGCCCTTCCAAACTTTTTGTTGAAATTCAGTGCCTTTCGGATTCATCTTAAAATCAAATTCAGTGCGAATACCTTTAAAATATTCTTGAATTTGCTTCACAGCTTGTTGAATTTCTCGCGGAATTAATGTTGAAATTTCGCCATCTTGCGAGATTTTTATTTCGCTAATGCCAAATGCATCTCCCGTGATTTGAGCAATTCCTAATGGCGTTTGTATGTTGGCCGATACTATCATTTGCATTTCTTTATAGTTATTAATCAGGCTTTTTACTGTCAATATTATTTACTTTAGCAAGAAAGCGGTAGCAGCATCGGCACTTTCTGAGTTTCGATTTTTTGGTGTTGCTATTAAAATGTCAGTGAATAAATTGGATTGTTTCAGTTCGACAAATCCTAGTTCAGAGTTTTCGTAATTTTTAACCACATTGGTCAGTACAATCGAAATTCCTAATCCATTTTCTACCAACTGTATAATCGATGAAATAGTATTGGACTCGTGCACCACTTTTGGCGGAATCAAGTAAAAAAAAATTCCCGAAGATTTGACTCTCGGGAATTTTTAATTTTGTTTTTTATTTCTTTCCAGAAGCTTCTAGATTTCTTTCGATCGTATGTCCAGGACGAGACCATTTTGGTTTCTCACCAAGAGGAGCAAACTGAGAATTCTCTGCTTCGACTGTTTTAGGTTGTGTTACTTTTGTAAATGGTTTTTGCGGAATCAAACCTAACATTTCAAACATTTTCATGTCTTCGTTTACGTCAGGGTTTGGTGTGGTTAGTAATTTATCACCAGCAAAAATAGAATTCGCTCCAGCAAAAAAGCACATGGCTTGTCCTTCGCGACTCATGTTTGTTCTTCCAGCAGACAAACGCACTTGTGTATCGGGCATAATAATTCGAGTGGTAGCAACCATGCGAATCATTTCCCAGATTTCAACCGGCTTTTCATCTTCCATTGGCGTTCCTTCCACCGGAACCAAAGCATTAATTGGCACCGATTCTGGCTGCGGATTCAAAGTAGCCAAAGCCACTAACATTCCTGCTCTGTCTTCGATACTTTCTCCCATTCCAATAATTCCTCCGCTACAAACAGTAACATTGGTTTTACGAACGTTATTAATGGTTTCTAAACGATCTTCAAATCCACGAGTCGAAATTACTTCTTTATAATATTCTTCAGAAGTATCTAAATTATGATTGTAGGCATATAGTCCAGCTTCTGCTAAACGATGTGCTTGATTTTCGGTTAACATTCCCAGGGTGCAGCACACTTCCATGTCTAGTTTATTAATGGTACGAACCATTTCTAGAACATCGTCAAATTCTGCTCCATCTTTTACGTTTCTCCAAGCCGCTCCCATACAAACACGAGAGGAGCCACTTTCTTTAGCCCGTAAAGCTTGCGCTTTTACTTGACTCACCGACATTAAATCGTTTCCTTCTACTTTGGTATGATAACGAGCAGCTTGGGGGCAATAACCGCAATCTTCGGGACAACCTCCAGTTTTTATAGACAGTAAAGTCGAAACTTGTACAATATTTGGATCATGGTTGGCTCTGTGAATTGTAGCAGCTTCATAAAGCAAATCCATTAAAGGTTTGTTGTAAATAGCAATAATTTCTTCCTTAGTCCAGTTATGTTTGGTGATATTCATCGACGTTTATTTTTGATGTTCCAAAAGTAGTTAAATAGTTCTTATGTACCAATGGACTCTTTCTTAAAAAACAAACGGAATGTTTTTTAGATAAAGAAATTAATCGACTGCATATTTATTATTGGTATATAACATCAGCACTAAAGTTACAATTACCGCCGAAGCTAGTCCTTCAAACAATAAAGAAATACAATAGGCAGGAACAGAAGGATCTCCGCCAAAAAGAAAACTTTCGGCTAACAAAGGCACAAAAGCATCGCCGCCCCTGGCATAGATATAAATTAATAATCCCAAAACGCTTAAAGATACTCCAACGATCGCCGTTGCCATAGCAGAAACGCCATTGGATACAAAATCATTTTGTCCATTCTTTGTGTTCATTTGTATGGTTCGATTCACGCCATAAAAAATGAAAATAACATTCAGTAATCGCAAGTAAAATAAGTTACTAAGACCTAAAATAGATAGTACTAAAAAATAAACAGCGATACCCAGAAATATTAAAAATCCGTTGGAAAGTTCTTTTGGTAGTTTCATAATTATCTTTTTTAAATAGTTGTATTCTATTAGTAAACAGAATGATAGCTATAAATTTACAAAAAAAACAAGTAGGAAGATCTCGGACTGCGATTTTAAAATTACAAATTAATTTGCTGCAGAAAATCTACTGCAGTTTTTTTGTCATTTTTTAGTTGCTTTGTTAACAGTTCGATCGAATCGAATTTTTGCTCATCTCGTATGTAATGTACTATCGATATTTGCAGTGTAGCATTATATAAATCACCTTCAAAATCAAGAAAATGAACCTCTATTTTTTGCTGATTTTGATCTTCAATCGTGGGATTAAACCCAATATTCATCATTCCATAAACGACTGTTTCATCGATAATTGCGTGAACTACATAGACGCCATTTTTTGGAATCAGTTTGTAATCTTCGGGAACAAAAATGTTTGCAGTAGGAAAACCAATGGTTCTGCCCAATTGCTTGCCCTGTACAACCTTTCCTGTAATAAAGTAGGTATAGCCCAAATACTCATTAGCCAATTCCATTTTCCCGTCCAACAAAGCCGTTCTAATTTTGGTTGAACTTACTGAAACAGCATGAATTTCTTGCGCTGAAATTTGTTCGACTTCAAAACCATACTCTTCTCCAAAAATTATTAAGTCATCAATATTAGCCGTTCGATTTCGACCGAAACGATGGTCGTAACCAATAATAATTTTGTGAATTTGAAAACGATCGACTAAAATTGTTTTTACAAATTCTTCGGCAGTCAATCTCGAAAAAGTTTCATCAAAGGGATGAATGACTAAATTTTGAATACCAATTTGAGCTAAAAGTTCTGTTTTTTCAGAAATAGTGTTGAGCAGTTTAATTTCAGATTTTTCTTGAAGCACCATTCGTGGATGAGGAAAAAAAGTAAGAACTAAACTTTCGTACAAACCATTTTCTGTGCTTTGAGTCAGTTTTTCTAAAATCGTTTTATGCCCAACATGTACGCCGTCAAAAGTGCCGAGCGTAAGTATTGTTTTTTTAGTACACTGAAAATCGTTAATAGAATGAAAAATCTTCAAAGCAATTATTTTAAGATGCGGCAAATTTAGGGTATCTAATTCAAATTTAGCAAGAAGCCGAATTGATTTTTTGCAAAGAAAAGCGTTAAAAGAAGTAAATACTAAGCATATTAAGCTGTTAATCTTTTTGGCAAACTAGTAAATCGCGTGTTTTTAAGAAAATAAAAGTAATTTTGACGGAAATTGATTTTGTATGAAAAGAGTATTACTATTCCTTTTTTTTGTTTGTACTGGTTTACAATTGTATGCCCAGAATGATTTAATTTGGAAAAAAGAAGCTACTCCGGCTTTAACCAGTCGTGGACTGACTGCAAGTGAGTCAATATATTATCAATTGGATGAGGTTTTGCTGCAACAACGATTGAACGCATTGAAAAACACCAGTTCTAAAAAACAAATGACTACACTTTCGTTCCCAAATTCGGAAGGAGTTTTAGAATCTTTTTCTGTTTGGAAAACATCTAATTTTGAACCTGAATTACAAGCGAAATATCCGGAAATACAGTCGTATGAAGGCGTTAGTTTACAAGAGCAATCGAATCGAATTTATTTTAGCATTTCACCAATAGGTGTTCAAAGTATGACCCTTAAAAGCAACGGCAAACGCGATTTTATAGAAGCTATAGATCGCAATACCAAGAAATACGAAGTTTTTTCAAACAAAAATAAAAAATCTACATGGCTGTGTACAACGCAGGATGTTGCATTAAATTCTAAATTACAGACTTCGGCAAAACCGGTTTCTAATACAAAAAATTTCAAGACATTGCGTTTGGCACTTTCAAGTACTGCAGAATATACCGCTTATTTTGGAGGAACCAAACAAGGTGCTCTCGCGGGTATGAACGCAACTATGACACGAGTTAATGCTATTTTTAATACCGATTTGTCTGTAAAGTTGGTTTTAATTGCTACTAATGACCAAATAATATACACCGACCCAACTACGGATCCATATTCAAACGCAAGTGCTGGAGTAGACGGCGCTTGGAATTTGGAATTGCAACAAAACTTAACGGTAACAATTGGCAATGCGAATTACGACATAGGTCATTTGTTTGGCGGATCGGGCGGTGGTGGTGATGCTGGTTGCATTGGTTGTGTTTGCGAAAATCCGAAATTTGCGACCGATGCGAATGCAAAAGGAAGTGCGTATACCTCGCCGTCTGATAGTAAACCCGAAGGAGATAGTTTTGATATTGATTATGTAGCACACGAAATGGGACATCAATTAGGAGCAAATCATACTTTTTCTTTTGAAAGTGAAGGAACGGGTGTAAATGTAGAACCAGGAAGCGGCTCGACGATAATGGGCTATGCGGGTGTTTCTGATTATGATGTGCAACAAATTTCTGATGGATATTTTGCTTATGTGAGCATTTTACAAATTCAGAATAAATTAGCCTCAAAATCATGTGCTATAAGTACTCCAATTGCTAGTGATCCTCCGGTTGTAGATGCGGGTCTCAATTATGTGATTCCGATCAGTACTGCTTTTGTTTTAAAAGGAATAGGTTCCGCTACGGATGGGAATTCGCTAACATACTGTTGGGAACAAAATGATTCGGTTGGCGCTTCGGTTGGCGCTCAAAGTAAAGCGATTCCTTCAAAAGTTGACGGACCTTTGTTTCGTTCTTTTTTACCTAAAAATACCGCGATTCGCTATATGCCCGAACAAAGTAAAGTGCTCGCTGGAGCTTTGTCCTCTACTTGGGAATCGGTTGCATCGGTCGGTCGAACATTAAATTTCACTTTAACCGCTAGAGATAATGCTGCACAAGGTTTGGCTCAAACCAATACCGATGCCATGGTTGTTACCGTAAATGCGAATACGGGACCTTTTGTAATAACGTCTCAAGACACAGAAAATATTGCTTGGCAAAATGGGAGCCAGCAAACCATAACTTGGTCAGTTAATAACACAACAAATTTAGCAGGATCAACTAACGTAAATATTAAGTTATCTACAGATGGCGGCGTAACATATGATACTATCTTAGCGTCCAATACGCCAAACGATGGCTCGCAAGTAATTACCGTTCCTCAAACTATAAAGGGAACAGATTGTCGTATTTTGATTGAACCTACCGCAAATATTTATTATGCGATAAATAGTAAACCAATTGCTGTTGGCTATTCGGTAACTTTTAGTACTAACACTTATGTGTTTCAAGCACCAGTACAAATTCCAGATGGAGATAAAAATTACACGAAATTGACCTTTGTAGTTCCGCCACCTTCGAATACTCAAAACGATTTGGCAGCTAATGATAAAATTGCGGATGTAGATGTCAAGATGAATTTTACACACTCGTATGCTGCTGATGTTGATTCGTATATTCAGCATCCACAAGGAACTGTGGTGCGATTGTTTAATCGAAATTGTTCGAGCGCATCTACTACTTTAGATTTAATTTATGACGATTCGGGAGCTGCAATTTCTTGTGGATCTGCGGTTTTTCAAAAAGTATTGCCATCAGATTATTTAAATATCTTTAATGAAAAAGAAGCGCAAGGAATCTGGACTTTCGGAATTCGGGATCAATTTGCGACTGATGCAGGAACTTTAAATTCGGCTTCTTTAACGATTACAACTAAACATTTTACCTTAGATAATCCAGAGTTTGAGACTGTCGATTTTGCGATATATCCAAATCCGAACAATGGAAATTTTACTGTAGAACTTAAAAGCAGTTTAGAAAATAAGATTCAAATTTTAATTCATGATTTGTTGGGACGAAAAGTGTACGAGCAACGTTTTGAAGGGAGAGCAAATTTTATTGAAAGTATACAGATGAACCGTGAGATGGCTGGAGTTTATCTGGTAACCGTTATCGATGGAGATTCCAAAACCGTACGAAAAATAATAATTCGGTAATTCAATTGGCCATTGCCATACAAATGATGCTAATTTTGGCCCCTGGAATTTTAAGCAAAGCGCGCGAACAAGCTTCTAGTGTGGCGCCAGTAGTTAACACATCGTCTACTAAGACAAAGTGCTTGTTGTGATCTTGATCGGTAAATACGACGTCAAAAGCTTTCTCGATTCCTTCGGCTCGACCCAAACGATTCTTTTTGGATTGTGTTTTAGAATAGGTTTTGCGAAGAAGAATTTGTTCGTTAAACTGTAAGGATAAGTTTGCGGCTACCGCTTTTCCAAAAGTAGTGGTTTGATTGTAGCCTCTTTCCCTTTGTTTTTTTGGATGCAGAGGTACCGGAATTACAATGTCAAAAGGAATTTCAGGTTTAATTTCTTTTAAATCTTCGGCATACCAGTTGCCTAAAATAGAGCCAATTTCTTCTTGTTTTTTATATTTTAAATGATGAATTAATTCTTGTGCGATTCCGTTTTTGTGAAAAGATAGAAAAGCAGAAGCATGAATAACATCAATTTTGCCATAAAACTTTTGAAAAGCTTCATTTTTTGAATGAAGATGATGCTGCGTAAGTGAAACTTCGTGTCTGCATTTGGTGCAAATTACAGTTTCGTTGGCAATCAAAAAAGCATGACAACCGGAGCAAACTTTCGGAAAAAATAGATTTAAAAGATGTTTCCACATACTTAGGAAGAATTTATTTATAAAAATATAAAATTCAACGCAGCAATCTTTGCCTATTTCCTTTTTTTTAAGGGTTCTTTTTATATTTTTGCAGTACTATGGCAAAACAAGAAGATATATTTAAGAATGTAGTTTCGCACGCAAAAGAGTACGGATTTATTTTTCCGTCGAGCGAAGTCTACGATGGTTTAAGTGCGGTTTATGATTATGCACAAAATGGAGTAGAATTAAAAAAGAACATCCGTGAATATTGGTGGAAATCGATGGTACAGATGAACGAAAATATTGTCGGCTTAGATGCTGCAATATTGATGCATCCGACCACTTGGAAAGCTTCGGGTCACATTGACGCTTTCAACGACCCATTGATTGACAATAAAGATTCTAAAAAAAGATATAGAGCTGACGTATTGATTGAAGATTATGCTGAAAAGCTGAATCAAAAAGCGATCAAAGAAATCGAAAAAGCGAGAACTCGTTTTGGCGATGCGTTTAACGAACAAGAATTTGTTACGACGAATGCTCGTGTGATGGAATACAAAGCGAAAGAACGCGAAATTCTAGAAAGAATGGGTCGTTCTCTTGGCAATGAAGATTTGGCTGATGTTAAATCTTTAATTGAAGAATTAGAAATTGCTTGTCCAGACTCTGGTTCAAAAAATTGGACTGAAGTACGTCAATTCAACTTGATGTTTGGTACCAAATTGGGCGCTTCGGCAGATTCAGCAATGGATTTGTTTTTGCGTCCTGAAACTGCTCAAGGTATTTTTGTGAATTTTGCAAACGTACAAAAATCAGGTCGTATGAAAATTCCTTTTGGAATTGCCCAAACAGGTAAAGCATTTAGAAATGAAATTGTTGCAAGACAATTTATTTTTAGAATGCGTGAATTTGAACAAATGGAAATGCAATTTTTTGTACGTCCAGGCGACGAAATGAAATGGTACGAACATTGGAAAGCAACGCGTTTAAAATGGCATTTGTCTCTTGGTTTAGGAGAAAAAAATTACCGTTTTCACGATCACGAAAAGTTAGCGCATTACGCTAATGCAGCGACTGATATCGAATTTAATTTCCCATTTGGATTTAAAGAATTGGAAGGAATTCACTCTCGTACTGACTTTGACTTGAAAGCACACGAACAACATTCAGGCAGAAAATTACAGTATTTTGATGCAGAACTGAATCAGAATTATGTGCCTTATGTGGTAGAAACTTCGGTTGGTTTGGATAGAATGTTCTTGGCTGTTTTTGCAACTTCATTGCAAGAAGAGGTTTTAGAAGATGGTTCAACTAGAACTGTATTGAAATTACCATCGGTTTTGGCTCCAACAAAAGCGGCTGTTTTACCATTGGTTAAAAAAGATGGATTACCTGAAATTGCACATAAAATCATTGCTGATTTAAAATGGGATTTCAATGTAGCATATGATGAGAAAGATGCGGTTGGTCGTCGTTACAGAAGACAAGATGCATTGGGAACTCCTTTTTGTATTACGGTAGACCATCAAACGATCGAAGACCAAACGGTTACGATTCGACACAGAGATACGATGAAACAAGATCGCGTAAAAATTACTGAATTGGCTGGAATTATTGAAAATGAAGTTTCGATGAAAAACTGGTTGATGAAAATGTAATTTTTAGTTAGATTTTAAATATTTAAAATCCCAAATTCCTAACACTGGAGTTTGGGATTTTTTTTAAATTATTGCCTGCTGTTTTATCAAAAATTCCACAAATTTCCGCTAATTATTTGATTTTAAAGTTGGGTAAGATCTCCTGCAAGGTTTTTTTAACCTTGTAGGTATGTTTATACGTTATACTATTTTTCAAAAATTAATCACGGAGATTTTGCTTGTTTTTAAATAAGTGAAATCAGAGTTATAAAGTTTATATGTTGTTTTTCCAGCGGAGATTACCGCTAAATAATTTGTGTGAATAAATGAAATTCAGGACGAACTACAAGAGTAAAAAATGGTGGGCGATCCTAAAAATAATGTTGTAATTAAAATCTAAATGTGATTTTGAAAATCGCGGCCGCGTGAGGGATAGAGGTGGCTACCGTGTAGACCCGAAAGCCCGACGCCGACCCCGTGGGAGGCGGCACGCCCAATTAGTAATACTTTTTCTTGAGCCAAAAGGAAACTTTTACCAAGAGGATAAGCGCGGGAACTTCGACTAGAGGGCCAATAACGCCCGTAAATGCTTGGCCAGAGTTGATGCCAAACACCGCAACTGCAACAGCGATGGCGAGCTCGAAATTGTTTCCAGCGGCGGTGAAGGAAACCGCGGTATTTTTGTCATAGGTTGCTCCAACGGCTTTGGTGGTGAAGAAACTAATGAGGAACATGAGTAGAAAATAAATCAGCATGGGAATGGCGATGATGATGATGTCTTTTGGGATTTGCACGATCAGTTCTCCTTTTAGACTGAACATCACAACAATTGTGGCCAATAATGCGATTAAAGTAAGTGGCGAAATGGTTGGGATAAAAACGGTATTGTACCAGTTTTCGCCTTTACTGCGTACTAATATAGCGCGGCTCAAAAACCCTAAAATAAAAGGAATGCCAAGGTAGATGGCCACGCTTTGGGCAATAGTTGCGATTGAAATAGCGACGATCGCGCCGTCGAAACCAAAATAATGCGGTAGAATGGTGATGAAAATCCACGCATAAAAACTATAGAAAAAAACCTGAAAAATGCTATTAAGGGCTACTAAACCTGCGGCATATTCGGAATTGCCATGTGCGAGGTCGTTCCAGACTAAAACCATGGCGATGCAGCGCGCTAAGCCGATGAGGATGAGTCCGATCATGTACTCTGGATATTCTTTCAGGAAAATGATGGCTAGAAAAAACATCAAAAAAGGTCCGATGATCCAATTTAGTACGAGCGAAATGGATACGATTTTTGTGTTTTTAAAAACCTTTGGGAGTAATTTATAATTGACTTTTGCCAGTGGCGGATACATCATTAAGATTAAGCCAATGGCGATAGGAATGTTGGTGGTTCCTGAACTGAGGCTGTTGATGTGCGTGGATATTGCAGGATAAAAATAGCCCAAAGCCACGCCAATAAACATGGCAATGAATATCCAAAGCGTGAGGTAATTGTCTAAAAAAGATAGTTTTTTCATGGATTACACTTTAGCAGCAACCTGAATCTGGTGTGCAAACATTCTCTGATGCATTGGTGATTTTAAGTTTTGGTTTTGGAGTGCCGCAAGCTTCTCCGCGATCGATGGCTTTGCATTGCGTGGCATCTGTTTGCAATTTTAGGATAAGTTCGTCATTTTTGATTTCGAATTCCTGCGGAAGCATTTGTTTGGTCTCAAAAACAGCATTTCCAAATTCAATTTTTACTGCGGCATTATAATCTAGAGCAACTGATTTTTCGACCAATTCGATTATAGAAAGTGCTTTGGTAACTTGCATGGAGCGATTATTCTCTAGCACTTCCGGCTCCCAAAGTTGCACGATAATCTCCGTCCATTCGTTCTTTTTTCCGCCACAATCTACCGACGTAATGTTGGCTTGCTTGATCTCAGTGATGTGAAAAGAAGGATGTACAAAAGTGTCTTTCGCTATTTCGAATTGCAAATGATGTATTGGAAATTGACTTAATTGCGATTTAAATTCGGACCATTTCATAGTGTGAGTTTTTAATGTTAACAGCATTTGTTTTCAGTAATAGAAAAAGCTGTAAGTGTATTTAAAAATAATTTGATTCGGTTAAAAGTCTCAGGGTTTAAGCAATAGCAGCTGTTGTTTCCGCTAATGTTGCCTTGTATTAACCCTACTTTTTTTAGTTCAGATAAATGCTTTGAAACGGTAGATTGCGCCAATGGCAGCACGGCTACAATGTCGCCACAAATGCAAGATGGTGTTTGTGTTAAGTACTTGACAATGGCCAAGCGCGCGGGATGACCTAATGCTTTTAGGACTTCGGCCATTTCGTTGGTTTCCATGTCAAAGCCAATTGTTTTTGTGATTCCCATATCGCAATATTACGATTTGTTTTTTGTTTGGAAATATTATTTTTAATTTTTTTATTGCAATGTTTTCTTTTAGCCAATAAATTTTGTTTTTATTAATTTGATTCAAATAGATAGTTTTTTTTATGTTTATTTAATATTTGTAAAATTTGGCGGTGCCAATTTAAATAGTAGAAAAATAGAATGAGTGCATTAACCTATATTATTATTAATGATTGTCTTGAAACTACTGCGCAGCTTAAGGATTATGCTGATGATTGTCAAGAGTTACTCTTTGTAGCTTCGGCCACTGAGTATCAAAAAGGTTTAGACTTAGTCTTAGCACATACACCTAAGATAATATTTCTTGCGATAGATCCTAAAGCTAAGGAGAGTCAATTGTCGCTGCATTTTATTAATGCACTACATAAATATTTGACTGTTGTTCCGAAAGTCATAGTGACAGCAAAGTCTAAGGAATTGGCTTTTGAAGCGATTAATTTTCAGGTTTCGGGATATTTATTGCAGCCGATTCACAGAAATGAATTTTTTCAAGCGGTTTTAGCTATTACAAAAACGAGTAAATTAGAACAAATGCAGCAGCAAGCGCTTTCATTATTAGACGGTAATGTTGAATCTAATTTTGTTTCGAATGTTATTAGTTCCGAAAAATCATTGTTATTGTGTGTGAAATCATATGGTGATTACCGATACATTCGGGCCAATGAAGTCGTTTATTTTAAAGCCGATAATAATTCAACGGACATCTATTTGCAGACTGGCGAGATGATCACTGCTTTTAAAACGTTAAAGCATTTTGAAGGTTTATTACGGAATCCGTTTTATAGAATTCACAACAGCTATTTAATTAACAGCAGTTATATTGCGCGCATACATACTGGTAGTAAGTTATGTACACTTCGAAATACGGTTAAAAAAATTCCGTTTTCTAAGTCTTATAGGTCTAATATTGAGTTAATTATTGATAATTTTTCAGAAGACAATTACTTAGAAGTCTAAGAATTAGTAATTTACCTTGTATGACTATACGCACGCTAGTGTACGAGTTACTTGTACCATAAAGAGGCTTTTATGTATTAAAAAATGGGGGTTTAGGTTTTAGTTTTACACCAAGATTTGCAGTAAGCAGGTCCAAAAGTAGTAAAAAATATAAAAACATAAAACCAACAAAACATGAAAAAATCTATCTTAACATTCGGTCTTTTAGCTTCAGTAATGGTATTAACTTCTTCATTTTCTCCAGAAGTTTCGAATGAAAATATTGCAATGAATATAACTTCTAACTCTATTGATATTGGAGGAACACAGTCAGTAGGTAAAGATCGTAAAGTAGATATTGGTGGAACACAATCAGTAGGTAAGGATCGTAAAGTTGACATTAATGGAACGCAATCAGTAGGAAAAGATCGTAAAGTAGATTAATTTTAGTCCCTTACAAATAAAATCTTTGGCTATCAATTTTTTGATAGCCTTTTTTTATGTCTTAGTTTTGCTTGTAGATTTTGTTATACTATTACAATTGAAAAAAACGCACTTCTTTTTTTTATTTTTAGTACTGCTAATAAGCAGCTGTACTAAAAAAAAGACATCGGATCGTAATCTGCAGGTTACTAGCGATAGTGCTTCTATATATCTAGAGCAAGCAAATAATTTCAGTTTGAAGCCAGCAGAGAGAGCTTTATCTAATAGGAAGGCGTTTGAAGTCATTCAAAACCAGTCAAATGATTCTGCAAGCCGAGTAAATCTTTTTAAAGTGGCCAATCGCTATTACAATATGAACCTGCTTAACGATTATAAAGAAACCGTAAATGCGGTTTTAAAAAAATCTGTTGAAAGTAGAGATTCCATATCGCTTTCCAAAGCTTATGATTACTTAGGAGATTATTATCAAAAGGAATCCTTTCCTGATAGTGCTTTCCTTTTTTATAATAAATCGGAAAAAATTTATTCTTTGAAGAACGACTTTGTGAAACTTGCTCAAGTCAGATTAAACAAAGCTTCTCTTCAATTCAGTGCTGGCGATTATTATGGTAGTGAGAAAAATGTTTTTAATGCTTTAAACTCAACTAAGCATATCAAAAATAATGATATAACTTATGATTCTTACAACCTATTAGGTGTTTTATACAATGAGCAAGGCGATTATGATAAAGCATTAGAATTTCATGAAAAAGCGGTTACTAGTATTGATGATAATTACATACCTGTAGAGTTTCAATCAAAAGCTACTTCTTTAAATAATATTGGTGTTGTATATTTAAATAAGCAAGACTATTTAAATGCTGAAAAATCTTTTAAGGAAGGATTACGTCAGCGACTGGTCAACAAGCAAAAACCAATAGTGTATGCCATGTTACTGGATAATTTGGGATATGCTAAATTCAAAATGAAAGATACGAGCGGTTTACCAAAACTATTCTACAAATCATTAAAAATACGAGATAGTTTACAACTAACTGCAGGAATTATTGCTAGTAAACTGCACTTATCTGAATATTATATTGCTAATAATGACAAGGTAAAAGGACTTCAGTACTTAAAAGAAGTCTTGGCGACTGCGAAAAAATCGGGAAACGCTCGTAATGTTCTCGTTGCTCTAAAGCAACTTTCGGTTTTAGAGCCTCAAAAAGCCTCCGTTTACTCAAAAAGCTATATTCGTATCAATGATAGTTTGCAAAAAGCAGAGCGCAAGATGGGAGATAAGTTTACCCGTATAGAATATGAAACAGATCAGGTTATTAATGAAAATCAGGCACTGAGTATGCAAAACCGAACTTTGTTTTATGTGTTTAGTATTTTATGTCTGATTGGATTGTTTTTTTATAGCTACAAATCACAACAAATTAAACACCGCGAGTTGATCTTTAGACAGCAGCAACAAGTGGCAAACGAGGATATTTATAACTTAATGATTCAGCAGCAAAATCAAATTGAAGGCATTAGGATTAATGAAAAAAAACGAGTTGCTCAAGAATTACATGATGGTGTTTTAAGTCGAATGTTCGGATTGCGCATGAGCCTAGATAGCATCAATCAAATAAATGACGACGATGCCTCGAAAAAAAGAACTGTTTACTTGGATGAATTGAAAAATATCGAACAAGACATTCGAGAAATATCACATGATTTGAGCAAAGAAAAGTCAGAATTAATTAATAATTTCGTTACTATTCTTGATAAATTATTAGAAGATCAAAAACGAAATTTTGAAACGTGCTTAACAGTTGCTATTGACAGGGCCATTAAATGGGAAAATATTGAAAATGCGAAAAAAATCAATATTTACAGGATCATTCAAGAAGCTTTGCAAAATTCAAATAAATATGCCAAAGCTCAAAAAATAGATATCGTTCTAAAAAAGCAAAAAAATACACTGGTCTTAACAATAATTGACGACGGAATTGGTTTTAATATTAGACAATCCAAAAAGGGAATTGGTTTGCAAAATATACAGTATAGGATTAAAGAATGTAATGGAAAATTTGAAATTAACTCGGACACAAATGGTACTGTGATCACAATTATTTTCCCGATCAAACCCAATAAACATAATTTAAAAAACTACGATGTCTAATACCAACAAGTCGAAAAAAATTCAGCAAAGCATTTTAATAGTTGACGATCATCCTTTTATAATTGAAGGATACAAAAACGGAATCGCGAGATATAAGTCAGATGAATACGAGTTTTCGATCACTCAAGCTAAAGATTGCGAATCTGCGTATAACATTATCACTGGTTCAACAGTAAATCCTTTTGACATCGCTTTTTTGGATATAAGTATGCCAGCTTACGAAGAAAAAAACATTTTTACCGGAGAAGATTTAGCAAAATTGATAAACGCTAAAATGGGGACTTGCAAAGTCATTTTGTTAACCATGTTTACCGAAATGTTAAAGATAAAAACCATTATAAAGAAGATTAATCCTAGTGGACTAATTATTAAAAATGATTTAACCTTTGATGAGTTGCTGTTCGGTTTTGATAAAGTAATAAACAACGAGAAATATTACAGTAAATCTGTTCTCAAAATGCTGCAACAATCAAAGAATAATGCAATTGAATTGGATCAGTTTGATAGAGAGATTTTATTTCATTTATCTAAAGGCACAGAAGACAAAGAATTCCCAAAATACATTCCGATTACCTTAAGTGCAATTGAACGCAGAAAAGTAGAGTTAAAGAAATTATTTAAGATCAAATCAGGATTAGATTCTGAGCTAATTAAAGAGGCTAAATTAAAAGGATTTATATAAAAAAAGCGACATTTAAATAATGCCGCTTTTTTGTTCTATTCTGTTTCTTCGCTTAAAGCGTTCCAGCCTCTTGCCTTTATAGCAATTTTGGTATCTGCTCGTGTGACTAAATGGATACCTTCGGATTCGTCGCACATGTGACCGATCACAGAGAAGTTCGGATTTCCTTTTATTTTATCAAAATCATTAATGTCAATAGTAAATAAAAGTTCGTAATCTTCACCGCCATTGATAGCCACGGTAGTACTGTCAATATTGAATTCTTCGCAAGCCGAAATAAATTGAGGATCTAAAGGCAATTTATCTTCGTATAAATTACAACCAACTTTGGATTGTTTGCAGAGATGCATGATTTCTGAAGATAATCCGTCAGAAATATCGATCATCGAAGTCGGTTTTATTTCTAGAGCATGAAGCAAGGTGCGAACATCTTTACGAGCTTCTGGTTTCAATTGACGTTCAATTAAATAAGTATATAAATCTAAATCTGGTTGTGAGTTTGGATTTACTTGAAAAACTTGTTTTTCTCTCTCCAAAATTTGCAAGCCCATGTAAGCGGCGCCCAAATCTCCGGTAACTACTAACAAATCTGTTTTTTTTGCTCCATCTCTATAGGCAATTTCAGCTTCATCAGCTTCGCCAAGAGCAGTAATACTTATAATTAAACCAGTTTGTGATGAGGTCGTATCGCCGCCAATAACATCAATATTGTATTCTTTGGCTGCCAACGAGATTCCAACGTATAATTCCTCCAAAGCTTCTAAAGGGAAACGATTAGAAACGGCAACTGAAACCGTGATTTGTGTCGGTTTTGCATTCATTGCGCAAATATCAGAGAGATTTACCACCACTGCTTTATAGCCCAAATGCTTCAACGGCATGTAAGCCAAATCAAAGTGAACACCTTCAATCAGTAAATCCGTCGAAACGACTACTTTCTTATCTTTAAAGTCCAAGATCGCAGCATCATCGCCGATACTTTTCAGTGTAGATTCTTGTTTGATGTCAAAATCTTTAGTCAAATGTTCAATCAAACCAAATTCACCCAATTGTGCAATGCTCGTTCTTTGTGGATTTTTATCTTCTATCATTTTTTATGAATTCCAGTGATTTTTAAGATGCAAAGATACAAAGTTGTGAAGGTTTTCTCTAATTTAAAAAAGTATCCATTTTTGCCCAATTTTTATAGTTCTGTAAATTCTAGAATAATTTTTAATTTTCGCTACTGACAAACTGTTGTCACTCGATGAATCTACCTTTGAAGTACAAAAAAAAATAAAATTATGAAAACAATTGAAGCGCAAATTATTACATCTGAAGATTTATTGAAACACTGGCAAGGACATCGTGCATTAACACGCAAAGTTATTGAACTATTTCCTGAAAAAGATTTCTTTGAATTTTCAATTGCAGGAATGCGTCCTTTTTCCAAAATAATTGATGAACTTTTATCCATTGCTTTTCCTGCACTTAAAGCTATTGTCGAACAAGAAGTAAAGCCTTTTGGCGAAGGCGAAGAAAATTTAATCTCTAAAGCGCAGTATCTTGAAAAATGGGACGAATCGACCTTAAAAATTAATACCTACTGGCATAAATTATCAGCTGACGATTTTAGTAAAACTTTTAATTTGTTTGGACAATATGAATTTCCTGTCATTCAAAATATTCTATATTTTATAGACAATGAAGTCCATCATCGAGGTCAAGGATATGTTTACTTAAGAGCCTTGAATATTGACCCTCCATTTTTCTGGGAAAGATAAAAAAATAAAATGCCTAAGATGATTTTCATTTTAGGTGTTTTGTTTTATAAAAGTTTTTGTTTGTTCCGTTCTAATAATTCTAGCACTCTAGTTTTTAATTTTTCAGGTTCTAGTATTTTTGCATAATCGCCAAACATTAAATACCAACGCGGAAAACCTTCTTCTATTTCACGAGTTATAAAAGTCATTTCTATTTTATCACCTATTTCTTTTTCAGATACAAAACCGTAATATTTTCGTTCGTATGCTAGGTAATGCGCAATTTCTTTTTCTACAAGAATGCGAATTTTGATTGTCGAAATGGTTTTTTCTTTATCTAAATACGTTTCTAAAGAATTATGTTTTATTGTAAATGCCGCTTCTGTTTTTATAATTTTATGAATGCGATCTGCTCGAAATTGTCTGTAATCCTTGCGCAAATGACAATAGCCTACAACATACCAATTGTTATTATCATGAAAAACACCTACAGGTTCAATTTTCCGTTCTGTTATTTCCGCTGAATTAAACGCGTCATAAGAAAGTAAAACTTGTGTTTTTTGGGCAATGCTTTCAAACAGAAGAGCTAAAGTATTTGGAGATTTATCATTAAAAAGCTTTTCCGAAGATTGCATTAAAACATTTGATTCTATACGCTCAACCCAGACTTTATCATCCGTTCGGAGTACTGCTTTAAGCTTGTACATAGCCGATGCGTAATGATTTCCTAGTGTTGTATCAGTGAATTTTTGCATCAATTTCTCCGCAGCAATAAAACTGCTGGCTTCTTCTCGACTAAACATCACTGGCGGTAAGCGGTAACCATCCATTAAAGCATAGCCAACTCCAGCTTCACTGTAGATTGGAACTCCAGAAGCTTCCAAAGTTCGAATGTCGCGATAAATAGTTCGTAAGCTTACTTCAAAACGATTCGCTAATTCTTGCGCTTTTACAATTTTTTTGGACTGTAATTGAATTAAAATAGCAACAATGCGGTCAAATTTATTTAAAGTTTCGTCGGACATTCTATTTCATTTTTATAATTACAAAGCGATCAATTGTTCTTGTGTTAAGTGTTTAAATAAAAAAACCTGACAATTTTACATCATCAGGTTTCTATCTTAATACTTTGTACTTATCTCTTAATACTAAATTTAATCATTCAATTTCAAAACAGCCATAAATGCTTCTTGCGGAATCTCAACGTTTCCAACTAAACGCATTCTCTTTTTACCTTTTTTCTGTTTTTCCAATAATTTACGTTTACGAGAAATATCTCCACCGTAACATTTGGCGGTGACGTCTTTACGCAATGCTTTAATGGTTTCACGCGAAATTACTTTTACACCAATTGCGGCTTGAATTGGAATGTCAAACTGTTGACGTGGAATTAATTCCTTCAACTTTTCACACATTTTTTTACCAATAGTGTAAGCATTGTCAACGTGCATCAAAGATGACAAAGCATCTACAATTGTTGCATTTAATAAAATATCAACTTTTACCAAATTAGACGTTTGCATTCCAATTGGTGTATAATCAAATGAAGCATAACCTTTAGAAACTGTTTTCAATCGATCGTAAAAGTCGAATACAATTTCTGCCAATGGCATATCAAAGTTCAACTCCACACGTTCGGTAGTCAAATAAGTTTGATTCGTGATCACGCCACGTTTTTCAATACACAAACTCATTACGTTACCTACATAATCTGCTTTAGTAATAATGGTTGCTTTTATAAAAGGCTCCTCAACACGTTCTAATTTTGATGGTTCAGGTAAATCAGATGGATTGTTTACAATTAGCGCTGTGGTCGGTTCTCTTTTGGTATAAGCCAAGTAGGAAACGTTAGGCACTGTTGTAATAACGGTCATGTTAAATTCACGCTCTAAACGCTCCTGAATAATCTCCATGTGTAACATTCCTAAAAATCCACAACGGAAACCAAAACCTAGAGCAGCAGAACTTTCAGGTAAAAATACCAACGAAGCATCGTTCAGTTGTAATTTTTCCATTGAATTTCTCAATTCTTCGTAATCTTCAGTATCAACAGGATAAATTCCAGCAAATACCATTGGTTTCACATCTTCGAAACCAGTAATTATATTTTGCGTTGGCGTTTTCGCATCAGTCAACGTATCTCCAACTTTTACTTCTTTTGCTTCTTTAATTCCAGAAATCAAATAACCAACATCACCAGCAGATATTACATTTTTTGGAACTTGATTCAGTTTCAAAGTACCAATTTCGTCGGCATAATATTCATTGCCAGTAGCCATGAATTTAATTTTTTGACCTTTTTTTATTTCTCCATTTTTTACACGGAAAATAACTTCGATTCCACGAAATGGATTGTAGTGAGAGTCAAAAATCAAAGCTTGCAACGGTTCATCTACATTTCCTGTTGGCGGTGGAATTTTTTCTATAATGGCTGCCAAAATATTTTCGACACCCAAACCAGTTTTACCTGATGCATGAATAATATCTTCTAATTTACAGCCTAGCAAATCGATAATGTCATCACTAACTTCTTCAGGATTGGCACTAGGAAGATCGACTTTATTCAAAATTGGAATAATTTCTAAATCATTTTCTAAAGCCAAGTATAAGTTAGAAATAGTTTGTGCCTGAATACTTTGTGCGGCATCTACAATCAATAAAGCGCCTTCGCAAGCAGCAATTGATCGAGAAACTTCGTATGAAAAATCTACGTGACCCGGGGTGTCAATAAGGTTCAAGATGTATTCTTCGCCCTTGTACGTATACTCCATTTGTATGGCGTGACTTTTTATGGTAATGCCACGTTCGCGCTCCAAGTCCATGCTATCAAGCAATTGCGCTTTTTCTTGACGCGCGGTTACAGTCTGTGTAGCGCCCAATAATCGGTCTGCTAGTGTGCTTTTTCCGTGGTCAATATGTGCAATAATGCAAAAGTTACGTATCTTTTTCATGTTCTGTATCTGTAATTTTAAGGATTAAACGCAACTGCATTTAATCGGCAAAGATAATGTAAAGTTTAAACAAATTGTGTATTTGATTTTCATTATATTTTCTCCTTTTTGGCACTGTTAATTAACAAAAATCATGAAATTTTAAAAGCAAAATACACTTAACTTTGTTAACCTCAAACTTTTAAAAAAGAGCCCTATTGAACTACGAAAAATTAAAAGGTAAGTTAGAAATTCTCGCTGATGCCGCAAAATATGATGTGTCTTGCTCTTCTAGTGGCGGCAATCGCAAAAACACCAATAAAGGATTGGGCGATTCATCCGCATCTGGAATTTGTCACACTTATACCGAAGATGGACGGTGTGTCTCCTTGCTGAAAATTTTGCTTACTAATTTTTGTATTTATGATTGTGCCTATTGTGTGACTCGCAAAAGTAATGATATTGAGCGCGCAGCATTTACAGTAGAAGAAGTGGTTGATCTAACGATTAATTTTTACAGAAGAAATTATATTGAAGGTTTATTTTTAAGTTCAGGAATATTTAAAAATGCCGATTATACGATGGAACGCTTGGTTCGTGTGGCAAAAAAGTTACGACTTGAGCATAATTTTAATGGCTATATTCACCTCAAAAGTATTCCGGGTGCCTCAGATGATTTGATGCGAGAAGCTGGTTTGTATGCCGATCGATTGAGCATGAACCTCGAGATTCCGACTGAATCTGGCTTAAAACTTTTGGCGCCAGACAAAGACCATCAGCAAATGATAAAACCGATGGAATTTGTCAAAAATGAATTAATTCAATATAAAGAAGATAAAAAGAAGTTCAGAAACACGCCTAAATTTGCGCCAGCAGGTCAGAGTACTCAAGTAATTGTTGGGGCAACGCAAGAAAATGATTTTCAAATTATTCATGTTGCGGACCATTTCTATAAAAACTTCAACTTAAAACGGGTTTATTATTCGGGTTACGTGCCAGTCTCAAACGATGCAAGATTACCAGCAATTGGTACGCAAGTTCCGCTAGTTCGAGAAAATAGATTGTATCAAGCAGACTGGTTGATGCGTTTTTACGGTTTTAAAGCCAATGAGATATTAGACAAAAGCAATCCTTTTTTAGATTTAGAAGTAGATCCCAAAATGGGTTGGGCGTTGCGTAATATCACGCTTTTTCCGGTAATTATTCAGAACGCAGCTTTGGAAATGATTCTTCGGGTTCCTGGAATCGGAGTAAAATCGGCTTATAAAATTGTTCAGGCCCGAAAATTTCAAAATCTCACTTTAGAACACCTTAAAAAAATTGGAGTTTCTACCAACAGGGCGCGCTATTTTATATCGGTGAGCAATGAAAATACGCACCTTAAATATTTGAATGCTTTGAATTTGAAAGAAATAATTTTGAACGACATGAAGTCAAAATTCGAAAATCCATTCTGTAACCAATTATCATTACTCAATGACGCTACTTTCTTACGATAGTACTTTTGAAGGTTTTCTGACGGCCGTTTTTGAAATTTTTGAATTCAAGTATATCAATCCAAAGATTATAAAAAAGGAAGACCTGCAACAAAACTTGTTCGCAAATCCCATTGAGATTGTCACAGATATTACAAAGTCGGATCGGGTGATTCAGAAACTGAATCTGCAATTGGAAAGAGATGGCGTGCGAAGTTTAATTTATGCTTTTTTATCTGAGAAAGCAGGAGTAGAGGATGTCTTGTTTACCGTTATAAATTATGCTGTTGCTAATAAAAGCCGCAATGTGATGAAAGATTATTCGAACGAAGCGGTATTGCAAATTTCACAATTGACCAAAAGTGTTGGAAGAGAAAAGCATCGTATGGAAGCTTTTGTGCGTTTTGAATTGCTGAAAGACGGCATTTATTTTGCAAAAATTGATCCTGACTTTGATGTGTTAACTTTGATTATGACACATTTTAAAAAGAGATACCAAGACCAGAAATGGTTGATTTATGACCTTCGTCGAAAGTATGGCATTTATTATGATTTAGAAAATGTCGAGATTATCTCATTGGATTTAGACTTGAAGTTAATTGAAAACAAAGACAGTAGTATTTTTTCTGATGCAGAGATTGAATATCAAAAATTATGGTGGGAGTACTTTGACCATACTAATATTAAAGAGCGAAAAAACATGAAGTTACACTTGCAACACGTTCCAAAGCGCTATTGGAAATACCTGACGGAGAAGAAGACTTTTTGAAATTTTCAATAGAAATCAGTGGACTGCACTGAAATAAATAATTTTTTATCGGAAGTTAATTTGTTATATTCGTCCACTTCGCGACAAAAAGTTATGCTGCAAAAAGACTTAGGCATCATTAACTAAAGTTAAAATAAAGAACTTGATGCACGAGTATTGCGATATTTTCACAAACAAATTTTTATAAAGAAGGTATCTTTGAAATTCCGAAGCAAGTATAAAAAAGATTAAAAATAGAAGATAATGCCAGATTATAAAGCAAAGACAATTCGTTGGGGAATTATTGGCTGTGGAGCGGTAACTGAAAAAAAGAGCGGTCCCGCGTATCAAAAAACGGAAGGTTTTGAAATTGTTGCAGTAATGCGGAGAGATGCCGAAAAAGCTGCAGATTATGCCAAAAGACACGGAATTAAAAAATACTATTCGGACGCCGATGATCTGATCAACGATCCAGAAGTGGATGCCGTTTATATTGCAACACCGCCCGATTCTCATAGATATTACGCTTTAAAAGTAGCTGAAGCAGGAAAACCATGCTGCATCGAAAAACCTTTAGCACCCAATCATGCTGATTGCTTAGCAATTACATCAGCTTTTGAAATTAAAAATATTGCACTTTATACCGCCTATTACCGTCGATCCTTGCCTCGATTTTTACAAGTGAAACAATGGTTGGATGATCAAAAAATAGGAGAACTGCGCCACATCAGTTGGCATTTGAGTAAGCCAGCAAACAATATCGATGTGTCCAAAAACTACAATTGGAGAACCGATGCGCCTGTTGCAGCTGGTGGTTATTTTGATGATTTGGCCAGTCATGGATTGGACTTATTTGCTTTTCTATTAGGAGATTTTAAAGAAGTGCAAGGAATAAGCACCAATCAGCAAGAATTATATACTGCCAAAGATGCTATTACCGCGAGTTGGTTGCACAAATCGGGCGTTACAGGTTCTGGAAGTTGGAATTTTGGAACTGCTTTTCGAGAAGACTTTGTTACCATCTACGGCAGCAAAGGAAAAATTTCTTTTTCGGTTTTTGAAGAACAACCCATTACGTTGCTAACGACAGAAAAAGAAATGAGTTTGAATATGAGAAATCCCGAAAACGTGCAGTTTTTTCACGTTCAAGCCATGAGAGATGATTTATTAGAAAAAAGGAAACATCCTTGCAAAGGTAATTCAGGAGCGCACGCGAGCTGGGCGATGGATAAAATTTTAGGTAAAATAAAGTAGTAGATATTGCAAATAGTACCGATTTTAAAAATGGGTCTTTTATGAAAGAAGGTTTTGCTTTCTTGTTTTATAAAGTAATCAAATCGATTTTTCATTTCGTACGTCTGTATTTTTTTCTTCTTTCAGCTTTTCATAAAATTTATCAATAGAAGGATATACAAAGCCAGAAACTTTTTGAATCGGACGATAAAAGAGCGAAGCATCCAAGGTTTCTTCCTTGGCAATGGCATTGTCAAAATTTACTTTTTCGAAAAGTGTAAAAACGACACTCAAAATTAAAATCATTTTCAGTAGTCTAAATACGCCACCGCCCAGTTTATTAATCCAACCTAAATAAGCAAAATCGGCCAGCTTGGTAAATATTTTAGCCAAAAGCATAATGCCAATAACCACTGCGAGAAAGGTAAGTACAAAAGCAATAATCTGAATGGTATTGGGATTCCACGAAACCTGTTTGCTAATAAGGTCTTTCAAAAAAGATGAAAATTTTATGGCGAAATAAATTCCAGCCAAAAGAGAAATTAGAGAAGCCAATTCTACAAAAAGACCGTTTCGGATTCCTTTATACAATCCGTAAACCAACAGTACACCCAAAATCATATCGAAAGTCGTCAATAGAAATCTTTTTTTAATTCAAAAACAAAGATAAAAGAATTATCAAGGATTCATTCTAATTTTCAAGGTCGTATCTTTGCAAAGATAAAGAACCACGATTTTGAACGTTTGCTTTATACCTCATAATTTACAATTACAATAAAAATGTCAAGAGATACACAATTAAAAGAGCGCTGGGAAAAGCTCGTCGATATACTTTCCAATCAATTTTCGCAAGGTGAAGATTTAGATTTGGATGCAATTATTTATTTAGTCGGAGTTCAAGAATTAGGTAAATTGCATAGAGAATTCAAGAAAGATGAAAAACTAAACTTAATGCACATTGCCATTTGCCGTTTATTAGAGCCGTATGGTTTTTATGAATTTGACTTCTTTGATGATGAAGGTTGGCCGCATTATACAGTGAAGGAAGAATTACCGCCATTAAAAGCTGGAGAGCAATCGGTTTTGATGAAAGAAGCAATCGTAAATTATTTTTTAGAAAGAAAAGTTATTGAATAGTTTGCTGTTTTTTGAATTTCAATACAGCACTTAGTATGATTGTTAAAGTTTATGGAGTATTTACCAATAACTTTTCAGTAGTCAGCAAAAAAAATTAAATTTGTAATCTCAATTACGGAATGACAATGATAGACAAGATTAAAGATTATATCGGCGAAGCAGACGCTTTTACGACAGAGAATAAAGAAGAATTAGAAGCTTTTCGCATCAAATTCTTAAGTAAAAAAGGAATTTTAAATGAATTTTTTGCTGAGTTTAAAAGCGTTCCTAACGATCAGAAAAAAGAATTTGGTCAAGTAATTAATGCTTTAAAAACGGCTGCCGAAGATAAAGTAAAAGGAATTGTTGAACTGTTGGAAAGCAGAGAAGAGTCCAAAGGTGTTTTTGGCGACCTAACGCGTTCAGCAGAACCAGTAATCATTGGCTCTCGTCATCCGATTTCGATTGTTAAAAATCAAATTATAGATATTTTTGCCAATATTGGTTTCAATGTTTCTGAAGGACCAGAAATTGAAGACGATTGGCATAATTTTACCGCATTGAACTTGCCAGAATACCATCCGGCACGTGACATGCAGGATACTTTTTTCATTCAAACCAATCCCGATGTACTCTTGCGCACGCATACTTCATCGGTTCAAGTGCGATATATGGAAAATAATAAACCACCCATACGTACTATTTCGCCAGGTCGCGTGTTTCGTAATGAAGCAATTTCGTCTCGTTCACACTGTATTTTCCATCAAGTGGAAGGCTTGTACATTGACAAAGACGTATCGTTTGCAGATTTAAAACAAACGTTACTTTATTTTACGAAAGAGATGTTTGGGAAATCAAAGATTCGTTTGCGCCCTTCGTATTTTCCATTTACAGAACCAAGTGCCGAAATTGATATCTATTGGGGATTGAAAACAGAAACGGATTACCGAATTACCAAAGGAACCGGTTGGTTAGAAATTGGTGGTTGCGGTATGGTAGATCCAAACGTTCTTAAAAATTGCGATATTAATCCAGACGAATATAATGGTTTCGCCTTTGGAGTTGGAGTAGAGCGTATCGCCATGTTGCTGTATCAAATTGGCGATATTCGTATGTTTTACGAAAATGACGTTCGTTTCTTAGAGCAGTTTAAAGCAAGTATTTAAAAATATAATTATAGCTAAATAGTGATTAGTGGATACTTTTTCTGCTAAACACTATTTTTTTTAGCATCCATTACCATATGAAAAAAGACATTGTTATACCCGAAGTAGAAAACGTATTCATTGCGACTGTTCAAGAATGGAGCGACGATTTTATGGAAAAAGTTTGGTTTGCTTATTTAGTAAACGATAGTGATTTTCAGATCGATGGTGTCATGGTAGTTTCAAAAGCATTTGGAACTTTGGATGGAGAAATGAAAAAAACTTCTCTTTTGCGCCATGCATTTGCAGAAATTCCGGCAGTTTCTGTAGTGAAAATTGAGATGATTGAGAAAAGTGTCTTGCAATTAAACAATGAGTTTATGGTCACTTTTTTTATCGGAAACACACTTTACGATAAAAAATTTATTTTTAAGGCGAACTCCATTTCTGAAGGTAATATGGAAGAAGTTCCTATTCTTTTTGTAGACGGAGTGATTGTAAGGTAATATAATACTGTTGCGTAAATTATATGAGGCATTTTCTAAATTGAGAAACTGCCTTTTTTTATTTTCGTATCTTTTTTAATTGCCAGTGCGAAAACAATATCAAGCACGCCATCAGAAATAGAGCGGTGAGCGAAGCGTTTAGTGTTCCTAAGTTTAGTCCTCCTTTTGCAATTGGTTTGGTTAAAAAGTCTCCAAAAGTAGCTCCGAATGGTCTTGTAAAAATAAAGGCAATCCAGAAAAGTAGTATCTCGTTTATCTTTGTGCAATAATGCAGAAGAAGAACGAACACAATAATACTTGCGGTTACAAGAGCACCGGTTAAATAGGAGAATCCAAGCACATCGCTTAAAAAATCGCCAAAAGCAGTTCCTAAACTATTCGAAAATAAAATAGCAATCCAATAATATAATTCTTTGGTGGTGTCAAAAATGGGATAAACTGCTAATAAGCTGTACTTTTTAAACCAAAGAAACAGAACCAATACTAAACTCATTAATAAAAAACAACTACCTACAGCATAACCCAATTGCAGACTTCGATCTAGAAAATCAGATATTTCGGTGCCGAGAGTGGTTGTCGCAATAATAACCAACCAGTAAGAAGTAGGGATGAATTTTTTTGCTCGAAGTTGATTGGCAAGCACCAAAGTAAAAAACAGAAAAGTAATTAAGATGCCAACAAAATAACCAAGATTTAAAGTCATCGAGAGATAATCTCCCAATGTTTCTCCCAGGGTTGTTGCCACGATTTTCATTATCCAGAACAACATTGTGATTTTGGTAACTTTATTTAAATTTTCCATAATTTTTAAATAAGAAAGGTACTTAGTTTTGTGCCTTAGTCATCTAAAGATTAGATTAAGATTTGAGTTAGATAAAACCAAATATCGCTTAAAAATTATAATTTTTATAAAGAACAGATGAATCAATAGGTTGACAGAAAATAAAAAAGCCGCATTCTTGGTCAAGAAGCGGCTTTATAATACTTGTCATGCTATTTTGTTAATCCAAGAAATCAGTTAATTTTTTGAATACTTTTTTAGGATCTTTTCCTTCATACAAAACGGCATAAACAGCGTCTATAATTGGCGTTTCCGCTCCATAACCTTTGTTGAGGTTATAGGCGCTTTTAGTAGCGTAGTATCCTTCAGAAACCATGCTCATTTCCATCATTGCACTTTTTACTGTGTAGCCCTTTCCAATCATATTTCCGAAAGTTCTGTTTCTAGAGAATATAGAGTAACCCGTAACTAATAAATCGCCCAAATAAGCAGAGTCGTTAATGTTTCGTTTCATCTTATGCACTTTTTTGATAAACTGCTTCATCTCACGAATGGCATTACTCATCAAAACCGATTGAAAATTATCGCCATAACCTAAACCGTGCGCAATTCCTGCGGCAACTGCGTAAATGTTTTTAAGCATGGCAGCATATTCAGTACCAATAATATCGTCTGTAATTTTTGTTTTAATGTAATTTCCAGAAAGCCTTTCCGCTACATTTTTCGCCTTTTCTTCGTCGCCACATGCAATTGTTAAATACGATAAACGTTCCAAGGCTACTTCTTCTGCGTGACAAGGTCCTGTAATGACACCAATGTTATAATATGGGATATTGTATTTTACATGAAAATGCTCGCCGACAATTAAGCTAGTTTCAGGAACAATTCCTTTAATGGCCGAAAAAATAATTTTATTCTCCAAAGACACTTCTAACTTTTCTAGTTCTCCGTTTAAGAAAGCCGAGGGAATTGCAAAAATTATGTAATCTGCATAAGCGACTGCTTCATTAATATTGTTTGTCAATTTAAGCTTAGCAGGATCAAACTCTACTGAACTCAAATAATTTGGATTGTGTTTGTGGGTTTTTAAATGCTCGATTGCGGCATCATTACGCATGTACCACGCGATTTCAGAAAGATTAACGCATAGCATTTTCGCAATAGCTGTTGCCCAACTTCCACCACCAATTACCGCAAATTTTAAATTTTCGCTCATTTATTTTATTAATTTGAAGCAAAAGTACTTAATAAAGTACTAATCATGCAAAAAAAGAGTGTAAAGAAATTTGTAAAAGAGGACTATTTGCAAGGTTTTAGGAAAATTTTTGATAAAAACGAGATTTTTTTAACTTTTCACACAATAAAAAAACAATGAGCACGTTGTAACTTATTACAAATGAATTTCTTAAATGAATAAAATCCGAATTGAGTTAGTTAGTTTTGTTTTAGTAACTTGAAAAGGCGTTCCCAACTTAATGTGAACGCCCTTTCTGTTTTTATAAGAGATAAGATTTTTAATAACTCATTTCAACAATTTTTTTCACTTTATCCAAAGTAACCAACTGTTTTTCGCCTAAACCAATCCAACCTCTTTCTTCAAATCGCTTTACAATAAAATCGGCACTAGAGTCGTATTTGTCAGTGTAATCAGAAAGTTTTGTTTCCATTCCCATTTGGTGTAAAAATGAAACAGTTGCTTCAATAGCTGCATTTGCAATTTCGTCTTCAGATCCTGATAATCCAAAAATACGTTTTCCGTATTGCGCTAATTTCCCTTTTTTTGTTTCAAACATAACGCGGTATAAGTTTGGTGCAATTACTGCCAACGTTCGTGCATGATCAATGCCGTACAGCGCAGTCAGTTCATGTCCGATCATGTGCGTTGCCCAGTCTGAAGGGACACCTTTCTGAATCAAACCATTTAAGGCCATCGTGCAACTCCACATAAAGTTAGAAGCCAACTTATAATCGGCAGGATTTTCAACTACTCCTGGTCCAACTTCAATTAATGTTTGCAATATTCCTTCGGCAATTCGGTCTTGCAACATTCCGTCGTGCGGATAAGTTAAGTACTGCTCTAAAACATGGGTATAAGCATCGACCACACCATTTTGCAATTGTCTTTTAGGTAAAGATGTAATTACGGTTGGATCGCAAATAGAAAATTTTGGAAATAATGCAGAACCTCCGAAAGCTAATTTTTCTTGTGTAGACTCAATGGTAACAACTGCCCCAGAGTTCATCTCACTTCCTGTAGCAGGTAAAGTTAAAATCGAACCAAACGGAACAGCATTTTCTTTAATTAACAGTCGTTTTTGTAAAATATCCATCGGATTGCCTTCAAAATCAGCAGCTGCCGAAATGAACTTTACACCGTCAATTACAGAACCACCACCAACAGCTAATATAAAATCTATTTTTTCAGCTTTAATTACTGCAACGGCCTTCATTAAAGTTTCAAAATGTGGATTTGGTTCAATACCGCCAAATTCTATAATTTCAAAGCCTTCTAGGTTTTTAATTACTTGCTCGTGAATACCGTTTTTAAAGATGCTTCCACCTCCATAAGCCAATAAAATTTTTGCGTTTTTAGGAACTAAAGATCCTAATTTTTCTATTTGTCCTTTTCCGAAAACTAAGTTAGTCGGATTGTATAATTCGAAGTTTAACATACTATTTTGTTTAAAAGTTATGAAGGTTCTAAGAGCTATAATTTCTAGTAAAATAATTTACTTAAAATCGGAACAACTTAGAACCTTTATGTCTTAGAATCTATTTTTTAGCGCTCAATTGCGCCATTAATTTTTCAGCAACTAGTTTGGAAGACGCTGGATTTTGACCGGTTATCAATAGGCCGTCTTCTACAGCATACACGCTCCAGTCTTCTCCTTTTGAGTATTCTCCGCCGTTTTGTTTCAAGACATCTTCCAACAAAAACGGAACCACATTGGTTAAACCAACTGCTTCTTCTTCAGTATTTGAAAATCCAGTTACTTTCTTTCCTTTAACTAAATAGTCGCCGTTCACTTTTACATTTTTCAATGCTGCTGGTGCGTGGCACACAAAACTTACTGGTTTATTATGCATATAAAAAGATTCAATCAATGCAATCGAATTTTTATCTGTAGCCAAATCCCACATTGGTCCGTGTCCGCCTGGATAAAATACTGCATCATAATCCTTTTGATCGATGTCGCTTAATTTGTGCGTGTTTTTTATTTTATTTTGTACCGCAGTGTCGGCATCATATCTTTTAGTGTCGTCGGTAGCGGCACTTTTATCATCACTTTTGGGATCAATTGGTGGTTGTCCGCCTAAGGGACTTGCAACGGTTACTTCATATCCCTTATCTGTTAAAGCGTAATAGGGTGCAGCAAATTCTTCAATCCAAAATCCTGTTTTTTCTCCCGTGTCTCCTAATTTTTCGTGGCTCGTAAGCACAAATAATACTTTTTTCATCTGTTTAGTATGTTTTTTTTGAGCATTTGCAGCAAAGCTTAGCGCTGTAAAAGCAATTAATAATACAAGTTTTGTGTGTTTCATTTTATATATGTTGATACAAAAATACGCTTATTATGATATTAGTAAAAATAAATTAAATTATGTTTGTGATAAATATATTTATATCATGGTAAATCTAGAGTGGTACAGAACATTTAAATCTGTTTATAAAAACGGTAATTTCTCATTGGCTGCCAAAGAGCTTTTTATCAGTCAGCCAGCAGTGAGCCAACAAATTGTAATGCTAGAGGCGCATGTAGGTTATAAATTATTTAATCGTAAATCGAAAGGAGTAGAGGCAACGGAATATGCTAAGTTACTGAATAACTTGATTATAGATGCGCTTGACCGACTAGAAAATGTAGAGCAAGGTTTTCGCGCGAAGGCTTCGGATGCCAATCGCTTGATTTCAGTTGGTATTTCCGAACATTTATTTTCTAGTTTAGGTAGTGCTCTCATTGCTGAATTTGATTTTATCGATTTTACTTTTCAGGAAAATGATGCACTGTTTGAATTGGTCAACGCAAAAAAATTAGACTTTGCTATTGTAACCAAGCGATTCGATACATTTGACACCAACATAAAGAAGGTGGGTTCTATAAAGTTGATCATGGTAGCTTCTCCTAATTTAGAAATTAGTGGTATTATAAATCACATTGAGCGAATGGATTTGTTTACAATCGAAGGACATTTAAATCAGTACAAATGGTTCAGTCATGATGCGCGAATTCCGCATATTAAATTATTTTGGCTACATGTCTTTAATAAAAAAAGACCTTCGATGAGCCTTAATTATATTATTCCAAATGAATATGAAATGTTATCGGCAGTTGCAGAAAACAATGGCGTGGCTGTAACCTATAACTGCAATGCAAAAGAAATGATCGAAAGTAATAAAGTGCAATTGCTTTGGGATGCGGCAACAATGCCAGCAGAAGAAGTGTTTTTAATTTCGAGAAAAAATGAAGCACTGCAGCCTATTTTTGAAAATATTGCAAATAAGCTGCAAACGATATTGTGAGATTATTTCTTGTAGAATAAATTATGATCGATGTAATTCCATACTTTTTCAGACAGCAAGGGCTGAATGTTTTTACCGATTTTTATATTATTTCGAATAAAAGTAGATGAAATTTCAACTACGGGCGCATCGATCATATGAACATTATGATGTTCTTTAAGAGCAATATTCTCCGTTTCTGTCGAAATACGAGGATATACGTAAATTGAATTGTTTTCTAAAATAACCTCGTAGTTTTTCCACTTTGGTAGTGTACGTAAATTATCTTCACCCATAATCAATGAGAATTCATGTTGTGGAAATTTCTCTCCGAAGTGAACCAAGGTATTTACGGTGTAATTGGGTTGAGGTAATTTAAACTCAAAATCGGACGGTTTAATTTTAGGATAGTTCTCCGTTGCTAGATGAACCATTTCTAAACGATGGTAGTCGTCAAGCAAGGTGTTTTTCTTCTTTAGTGGATTGTGTGGCGTTACAACCATCCAAACTTCATCTAAGTCAGAATACTCCGCGACATGATTGGCAATAATTAAATGTCCTACGTGTATGGGGTTAAAGGTGCCGAAGTAGAGTCCTATTTTCATTTCGTTTCGCAGAGGTTCACAAAATTTTCAGAGAGATTCACAAATTTTTTTGAATGTTTGCTTCTCTTTTGCTTATTTGATTTTCTTTCAAAAAGGCTAAAAAAGGATTTTGCAGAACTTTTCAGTTGATGCTGCACCTTCCTTATTCTTACTTTTCCTAATTTTCAATTATTGTGAAACAAAATTTTTTACCAAAGCAGTTGCTTCTTCCAAGGCTACTGCTAAATCGTAATTTTTTATAACGACATCAAATTGCGGTGCGGTCGCTAATTCTACCGAAGCTTTTGCAATGCGCATGTTAATTTTATCATCACTTTCTGTCGAACGCTTTTTTAAACGAATTTTAAGCTCATCGATACTTGGTGGTTTTACAAAAACAGCCAAAGTTTCATCTGGATATTTACTTTTAATGCGCAAGCCACCGGCCACGTCAATATCAAAAATAACATTCTTACCTAAAGCCCAAATGCGATCAATTTCTGATTTTAGAGTACCGTAAAAATTGTCACGATATACTTCTTCCCATTCTAAAAAATCTTCTGCTTTAATGTGTTGCTTAAATTCTTCTAGCGAAATAAAGTAATAATCTTTTCCGTTTATTTCTTCTCCTCTAGCATCTCGAGAAGCTGCAGAGATTGAAAAATCTAAATTTAACTCTTTCTGCGCTAACAAGTGCTTCACTATTGTAGTTTTTCCCGATCCTGAAGGAGCTGAGAATACAATCAATTTTCCTTTTTTCATCTTTATAAGTCAGTAGCAAAAAGCAATAGTGCTTGTGTTTTAAACGCTAAGGCTTTTCGCTAGTTGCTAATTATGCTATAGTACGTTCAAAACTTGTTCCTTTATTTTTTCCAATTCATCTTTCATCATAACCACTAATTTCTGCATTTGTGCGTGGTTAGATTTCGAACCCATGGTATTAATTTCACGGCCCATTTCTTGTGTAATGAAACCCAATTTTCTACCATTTGCTTCTGTTCCTGCAATAGTTTCTAAAAAGTAATCCAAGTGATTGGTTAAGCGAACTTTCTCCTCCGTAATATCTAATTTTTCTAAATAATAAATCAACTCTTGTTCGAAACGATTTTCATCAACATTCACTTTCAACTCGGAAATTGCAGTTTGCAAACGATCTTTTATGGCTTGCACACGCTCCGGATCTAAAGCCAAAGCATCATTCATGTATTGACGAATATTTGAAATTCGTAAATTGAATTCTTTTTCTAGTGATTGACCTTCGTCGTTTCTAAAATTTTTGATGTTTTGTAAAGCTTCAGTAATTATCGTCTGAATTTGTTGCCAATCATTTTCGTCAATCTCTTCGCGCTCTGTTTTTAAAGTATCGGGCATACGAACTGCCATCTTCATTAATTCTGTTTCATCTGCGTCGGGATACACTTCCTTTAGTTGCGCTATGTAATTTTTAACTACAGGAACATTTACTTTAGTAGACGTTTGCTCTGCAGTACTTTCAATATAAATTGCAAAATCAACTTTTCCGCGCTCCAATTGCAATGCAATTTGGTTGCGTAACCCCAATTCCATTTCGCGATATACCGAAGGCATTCTTACGTTCAAATCGAGCCCTTTGCTATTTAGCGATTTTACTTCAACTGTAATTTTTTTTGTTGGTAATTGCAAAGTTGCTTTACCAAAGCCCGTCATCGATTGTATCATATAATTGGATATAAAGAGGTAAAGGTACTAAAAACAATTCAGTCTCAACTGCGGCAGTTTAGGTTGTTTATTTGTTGTTTGAAGACAAAATATTTTAGTATTAGCTAAAAGCTTTCATTACTTCTATAATATTTTTTTGGCTGTTGCCAATGTAAATTTTACCGTCGATTATAAAAACGGGACGACTAATAAAGGTATAATGTTCTAAGATGTATTTTTTGTAATCTGATTCAGTTAGCGTTTTATTTTTTAAATCCATTGACTTGTACAACTGTGCTTTTTTACTGAATAATGCTTCGTAGCTGCCAGCAAGTTGATGTAATTCTTCTAATTCTTTTTCAGAGATAGGATCTTGTTTAATATCATGGTATTCTAATTCAATTCCTTGTGGTAAGTTTTTAATGATTTTACGACAGGTATCACAAGAAGCGAGGTAGTATATTTTATTCATTTGTTGGTGTTTTTTATTTTATTAGTCACTTTAGACAATAGTACCAATTAGTCGCAAAACAATTTTAAAAGTTCGTTTCTCAATGATGGCTTTAATTTTTTAAACGAAAGTCAGATGAAAAGTGTTGTCTATAAGTTCTGATAAATAATAAAAGAAAGAATATTATTCTTAAGTTGAAATTAATGCGGCAATTTTTTTTTGAGAGAAATAGTTTGCGTTTTAATTAACAGTAACACGTTTCTTTTGAAGTTTTAGTTTTCAACCACCTCAAGTGTTACTGTCATAATACCAGCACCACTGCGCTTTACAATGTCCATAAAAGCGCGTTTTGATAAGTCGATATCGCGTGTTTTAACAAAAGGACCACGATCTGTAATTTCTACAATTACAAATTCGCCATTCAACTCGTTTGTTACTTTTACTTTGGTGCCAAAAGGTAGTTTTTTATGTGCCGCGGTGTACTTGTTGTTGTCAAATTTGGCGCCGCTGGCGGTTTTTCGACCATTAAAACGATCAGCGTAGTAAGAGGCATGTGCTGATTTTTTGTGTAGTTTTAATTTCAATGGTTTTTCGAGTACGACTGTCGTGTCTTTGTCAAAAATGGCTGCTTTTATTTTAGCCAGTTTTAGCGAGTCTTGTGCAATCGGAATCGTTTTTGGTTTTGCTTGGCTGTATACATAAGACACACTTAGTATGGCAAAAGTCAAGCTGGTGAGCAAAAGAAATAGGTTTGTTTTGTTCTTCATAATATTTTTTTTCGTTCAAACTTGGGGAGTATGTTCAAATAATATGCCGAGAAAAAAAAGCCCGGTAGGAACGGGCTTATTTGTTTTCTATAACCATAGATTCCATGGCAAACGGCTCAAAATTAAAAGTAAACCAATTCCGTAGAAAATGGCGAAAGTTTTAAATTTAGCTTCGCTAGTTAATAATTTTTTATGTTTCGACCAACCAATTGTAATTAAAGCGATACCAATAATATTAATTAATGGGTGCTCTAATGAGGTCAATCGTAGTGCTGCATCGCTCATTTGTCCAAAAGCTGCTTTTCCAAAAGGAGAAACAAAGTACAAAACGATTCCGATAAGTAATTGGATGTGCGTTACGATAAGGCCGAAAAGACCAATTTTGCGATCTTTTGCAGTAAATTCTTTTTTAGAAAAAAATCCGATTAAAGCATTTACTACTGCTACAACTAATAAAAGTAACACCAGGTAAGCCCAACCTGAGTGCATTTTTTGAATGAATTCGTACATAAATTAAATGTTTGTTTTTAACAAATATAAACAAAAAAGGCATAAAAAAAACGGCAAAATGCGAATTGCACTTTGCCGTTTTAATATTTAAAATGGTTTTGAATTAGAAGTTGAAACGAACACTAAAGTTCCAAGTTCTACCTAATCCATAATAACCATTGTTATTGGTATTAATACCTCTTACATTTAGGTCTGTGCCATTTGAAGCAATGTTGGTTGTCAATTCTGAGATGTACACTTCGTCAAAAACGTTGTTAACATTCAAACGCAACAAAATAGAATTTTGTTTCGTTGTACCAGCTAATATTTTATATGAAATACCAGCATCCATTATGTCATAATTAGGTAATTCTAAATTATTTTTAACAGCTCCTGCATTAGAGTATAATTTAGCGTAATTTCTCCAATCAGCATCTACTGAGAATCTTGTAAAAATTTCATACTTAGCTCCTAATCCGAATGTGGTTTGAGCCGCATCACCTACTTTTCCTCCATCCACATCAACAATCTCACTACTTATTACATTTCTATCTTCATCTCTAATGGTAATTACTGAGTTTCCAGCATACTCCCAGTTACCAACCGAAGCAAAACCTGTAACATCAAGATTAGGCAATGGTTTAGCAACAAAATCTAATTCAACACCTGTGTGCAATTGTTCTACACCCTCATTAGTTTTGTACTCTTGTAAGTTGTTTACTTCTGTTGATGTAGTAGTAACTCTATCTTTCCAAGACGTACGGTATGCATTAACGCTAGCAGTTAAGAATTCAGAACTGTAAGTGTATCCTAATTCTAGCCCTAATATTTTTTCGTTTTTCGTTAACGGATTTACTTCGTTACCAAAATTCAAGTAAATATTGTCGTGGTAAGGTTGTCTTGAATAATATCCGGCATTTGCATAAAATGATCCAATTTGATCAATTTTATAACTTGCTCCACCTTTTGCATTATATCCTATGTTGTTAACCTTTTCTGCTTCTTGATTCTCAGGAAAGTATGCATATCTATCTGTACGTGTGTGTGATTGACTAGATAAAGATCCTTGGAAAAAAGTCGAGAAATTATTTTTAGAGTATTCTAATTGTCCAAAAATACCCCCGTAGTTAATTGTTTCATCATAATCCCAAGAATATCTATTTTTTTTGTCTGCATAGTTCGTTAAAACCGAATATCTATCAGTTGAATATGTTTCAAAGATTTTATTATTTGGAATATTTTTGTTGAACTTATCTAAGTAAAAGTCTGCGCCTAAAAGATTGGTGATTTGTCTAAAGTGAAGTCCTTGGTACGTTCTTAAGTCAAGACCTGTATTTAACGAAAGGTTTTCTGTTAAGGCTGTTTTGAAATTACTAACCAATCCATACCATTCGTGGTTATTGACAGAGTTGCGTAAAGCGAAAGTAGCAGCACCATCAGCGCTAGCTTCATTAGCTGCGATAATAGCATCATAATCTACATATCCATCGGCAGTTCTTTTTGTAGAACCAACTGTTCCAATACTACCACCTCTACCCCAAGAGGCATATAATACAGTAGATAAACTAGATTTTTCTGTAATATCAAAATCCCAGTTTAAATTCGCTACTGGTTTATGATAATAGTTCCCAACAGCAGATAAATATTCACCATTTAAAACACCACCGTTATTATTGTATTTTCTACCGTACTTTTCATAAACACTTAATTTCTTGCCGTAGTTTTGCTCGTGTTCTTGAGGAGCACCTGTCAGAAGGAAATTAAAATTATGTCTTTCGTTTGCTTTGTATCCAACAGATATAAAATAAGTTTCACCTTGTCCAGCAGTACCATCATTGTATCCATCACCTTGCCAGTGAGACAACATTACACTAGTTCCCCATCCACTTTCACTCATTCCAGTGCTGTAAGCAGCCGTAGTTTTGAAGTAATTATCGTTTGCTACACCTACTGAAGCAAAACCACCTTCTCTTTTGTCAGTAGCTTTGGTAATAAAGTTTACAGTACCTCCAACAGAAGATATTGCTAATTTAGATGAGCCTAAACCTCTTTGAATTTGCACTGCATTAGCAATATCAGACATTCCAGACCAGTTAGACCAGTAAATTTTACCATCTTCCATCCCATTAATTGGTTGTCCGTTTAATAAGAAGGCAGTATTATCTTGCGCAAATCCACGAACACTAATTCTAGAATCACCAAATCCGCCCGATTGTCCAGCAACGTATACAGAAGGAGTATTTACCATCGTTTGTGTAATATCAGAGGTTCCTACTTTTGCTTGGATTTCTGCGGCTTTAATTGTTGAAACGGCAATAGGAGTTTTTCTTTCTGTCGCAAGGTCAATAATACCTTTACCCATCACTACAATTTCATTTAATTGATTTGAGCTTGAAGAAAGAACGATTGTTCCTAAATCTACTGTTGATCCATTAACGAAATTAAATTTTATGGTTTTGTTCTCATTTCCAATGAATGAAACAACTACTTCTCCTGAATTCTTAGTAGTAGTAAGAGTAAATTTTCCGTCAAAATCGACAGAAGTAGCTTCAGAAGTTCCTTTTACAACGATATTTGCGCCCGGAAGAGGTCCTGAGCCGTCAGAAATAATTCCTGTAATTTTACCTTGTGCATAGGTTGCCGAAATAGCCATGAATAGTAATCCGGTGAGTAACCAGGTTTTCATTGTTTTCATTTTTTGATCGTTAATTGTTTTGGGCAAAATTATAACAAAATTATGAGATAATGTTATCGAAACGTTAATAAATGGTTGTTTTGTGTAATTCTTTGCATATTAAAGGTGTTTTTTTAATTAGTAATAAATATTACGCGCTTTAAGTGCATTTTATTAGCTATTTTTTGTTAAATTATTAATATTTTCAATTTTATTAACGATGTAATCCTTATTTGCAAGTTTATTATTTTATGGCTAAACGCAAAAAAGCCAACGCATTAGCTAAAATGCGGTGGCTTTTGATTGTAGTATAATAGGCTATTTACTTATTTGAAATAAAGTAGTTTAATAAAAAAGAAGTAGAGCAGTCGTGCTTTTGTACGGTGGCTGATTCGATTTCGTTTAAAATAGAATTCGCTAATTGCTTACCTAGTTCTACGCCCCATTGATCGTAACTAAAGATGTTCCAAATGATTCCTTGTACAAAGATTTTGTGCTCGTACATCGCAATTAATGAACCCAATGTTTTTGGAGTCAATTTGTTTACTAAAATAGTGTTTGTAGGTTTGTTGCCAGTAAAGACTTTAAAAGGTGCTAAATACGAAGCTTTATCAGCAGCTAGTCCTTGTTTGTCAAATTCAGCTTGAACTTGTTCTGCCGTCTTACCGTTAAGCAACGCTTCTGTTTGTGCAAAGAAATTCGACATTAATTTGTCGTGGTGGTCTTTATTTCCGTACAACGAATGAACGAAGCCGATAAAATCGGTCGGAATCAATTTAGTTCCTTGATGAATTAGTTGAAAAAAAGCATGTTGTGAATTGGTTCCTGGTTCTCCCCAAATAATTGTTCCGGTTTGGTAGTTTACAGGTTTTCCGTCGCGACCTACGCTTTTTCCGTTACTCTCCATGGTTGCTTGTTGCAAATAAGGAGCTAATTTTTTTAGATATTGGGTATATGGAATTATTGCTTCGCTCTCTGCACCATAAAAATTATTGTACCAAATACTTAACAAAGCAAGAATAACAGGAATATTGCCATCAAATTCTGCAGACTTAAAGTGCTCGTCCATTTCGTATGCCCCGAGTAGTAAATCGTTGTAATTATCAAAACCTACAGATAAACTAATGCTTAGACCCACTGCGCTCCATAAAGAAAAACGACCTCCAACCCAATCCCACATTGGGAATATGTTGTCGGGATTAATTCCGAATTCGGTCACTTTTTCAATATTGGTAGAAACTGCTACAAAATGATTGGCAATATCTTCTTGTTTTGCAGATTTTAAAAACCATTTTTTAAGCGTAACTGAATTAGTTAGGGTTTCTTGAGTTGTGAATGTTTTAGAAACAATAACAAATAAAGTGGTTTCTGGATTTAATTTTTTAATAATTTCGGTAACATGATCGCCATCGACGTTCGAAACAAAATGAGTAGTCAGATGGTTTTTATAATACTGTAACGCTTCTACCGCCATATCGGGGCCTAAGTCTGACCCACCAATTCCGATATTAACAATGTCGGTAAAAGGTTTTCCCGTGTATCCTTTTCTATGTCCAGAAGTAATTTCGTTGGTGAAGTTCTTAATTTTGTTTTTAACTTGATACACTTCGGGAATCACATTTACGCCGTCTACTTTTATATCAGCCGATTCAGGGGCGCGTAATGCGGTGTGTAAGACAGCTCTGTTTTCTGTTTGATTGATAATTGCTCCACCAAAATAATCAGAAATCGCACTTTTCAATCCGACTTCGTTAGCAAGATTTAGTAATAGCGAAATTGTTTCTTCGGTAATATTATTTTTAGAATAATCAATTAAAAAATCATTCCAAGTAATGTGAAATTTATCTGTACGTAAATGGTCTGCAGCAAATAGTTCCTGCATGTTCGTACTATATGTTTTGTTATAGTGTTCTTGGAGATTTTTCCAAGCAGCGCTTTCTGTTGGATTTGTAGTGCGTAGTGCCATCTGTAAAGTATCTTGAGTGGTTATTTTATTCAAAAATACTGAATTCTTGTATGAAATTTAGATTCTTTACTTTTTTATAACAAATGCTTTAACTTTTAAATGTTTTTTTAAAAGATTGATTTATAAATTTCCAATGCTGTCTAACTCTCTTTTAAGGGGTTCGATTTCTCTTAAAAAACGTTCTTTGTTTTTACCAACCATAGGTTCGCCCGAAGGTAAATTAAGTTTTAAGGCATCAACCTGCACGCCATTTTTCCAAAACCGGTAACATACATGAGGGCCAGTAGCTAAACCAGTACTTCCTACTAAGCCGATGGTTTGACCTTGAGAAACTTGTTGGCCTTTACGAACCAAGATTCTCGACATGTGTAAATATTGAGTAGAGTAGGTACCGTTGTGTTTTACTTTTACGTAATTACCGTTTCCGGCAGTATAACCTGTTCGCTCGATCACACCACTTGCGGTACTCGATATTGGTGTTCCGCTCGGCGCAGCGTAATCCGTTCCTTTGTGTGCTTTCCATGTTTTTTGTACCGGATGAAAGCGATTAGAGGTAAAGCGAGAACTTATGCGGCTGAATTTAATGGGTGTCTTTAAGAAAAAATTCCTTAATGTTTTACCGTCCTCATCATAATAAGCAACTTTTCCCGATGCCGTGTCTTGTATGAATGGAAAAGCGTACACAATCTTCCCTTTGTATTCAAAAAAGGCAGCCTCTATATCTTCGGCACCGTCATAAACGGTATCGTTAATAAAGCGTTCGTTGAATATTAAACCGTAGCGATCTCCTTTTTTTAATTTGAAGAAATCGACTGACCAAGCAAATATTTGTGTGATTTGAGATGCTAAACCTACATCTACTTTTTGGTTGCCTAAGGTTTCAGATAATGATCCTTTTAATACTCCGCCCAAGACCTTTCTTTTATAGGTTACTGGTTTTGTTTTTTTGTATGCTACGGGAATACTGTCTCGTAAATCGATCACATAATAGTTAAGTGCATCGGGTTGGTAAACGAAATATTGCAGTTTATTAGTTTTGTCTTTGGTCCGAAATAAGGTATACACTTTGTGATAGCGCATTGTTCTGACATTAAATGTGTCGCGAACATTATTAACAATATCAAATATTTTTTGATCACCAATATTTTGACTCTGTATAATGGTTCCAAAAGTATCTCCTTTTTTGATGGTGTCTTTGATGACATTATAATCAGCGTAATTAAAGCCAAATTCAACTTTATCAGCTTTTTTTGGTTTCACAATCTTAGTTTCAACTTTATCTGCTTTTTTATCGCACGAGAGTATTGAAAGTAATACTAATATAATTACACCTATTCTTTTCAAATCAATTCTTTTTAAAGTATTTATTCCTTTATTTTTCGTGTCCCCAAGTAGCCAACTCTTCTGCGCTCCAAAGTTCAGGAAAGAAGATGCGACGTTGGTATTTTGGATGCATGTATTTTTGCCAATCACTTCCTCCGGTTGCTTCACCAGATCCTTGACCACTTTCGACAATATATTTTATGGCAGTTTTTAAATGCTGCATCACCCACGTAATGTTTACAGTATAGTCATAATGACGCATTGCAGAAACTAATTGCGGATTGTTTTGATCTTCGGTTGGAAGTTGTTTGAATTTTTGCCATATGTTTTTGGACTTATACGCTTGCATTCGAACTAGAAATTGTGCTTTGTATTTCTTTTCGAATTGCTGTAACAAATAGGATTTGTTACCTGTTTTGTAGTCTTTTCCGGCTGCTTGCCAATATAAATGTTCAAAATTATCTTCTAAAGAGCTGTCCGAATTTATAACAGATTTGTAGCGATGGTCAGTAAGGTTAATAAGGTCAGTCGAAGAAAACTCGATTAAACGGTATTGTGCACTTTGAAAACCACTGGCTGGCGTCAAGGTATTTCTGAATTTCATATATTGATCGACGTCCATTCCGTCTTTCATGACGTCAAAAGAAGTAGTAAGCATTTCAAAGTAACGGCTAATTCGCGACAATCGATCACTAAAGAAAGCGGTGTCAATTGTTTCTTTGTCTGCAATTTGCTCCACTTCCCACAAAATCATTTTAAAAATTAATTCATTGACCTGATGGTACATGATAAATACATTTTCGTCAGGAAGTGTGGTGCGTTGCACTTGAAGATTTAAGAGAGCATCAGTTTGTATATAGTCCCAATACGTAATTGGTTTCGACCATAAAAGTCCTTCAAGCTGTACTTCGGTCTTTTGATTGATGGCTTGATACTTTAAATCAATTTCTTTTAAAATTGATTCCGATTGCTCGCTGATGTTCATTATTTTTTTATTTTTAAGGGGCTTTGTAATCCTCTAAAACCATCGATATCGGCTTTCAAAGATCCAACCGCTAAATCTGCTTTTATGCGTACAGGTAATTTATTCTTGTCGTCTGTTATCCAAAGCGTTAAGCTTTCCTTTTCTTTAAAAACACGACCTTTTTGCACTAAAGGTTTGAAGATCATGGTAGACACGGTTCCAAATTTAGTTGTAATATCTTCACGACCCGCAAATTTTAACTTAAATTTTGTGATTTCGTCGTCAAAGAACATATCAATTGCAATCGATTCTCCGACTTTTAAATTATCGATATCGGGATGGTTGCGCAAGTAATAAAAAGAAGACACAATGTCTTGTACATTTTCGGTTACGAGAATTGTTTTTTCAGATTTGCGTTTGTAATCCTTAACTACAATTCGGTTCTGCTCTTGGTTAAAAAAACCTTCTTGATCTTTAGTGTAGCCACCTTCATCAATTTTACGAACATAACGATAGGGTTTACCTGTAATCTTATCAAAGTAACTTTCATACAAATCTTCGACTTTAAAGAAAAAACGAGACATTCCAGTTGTGTAACCTTTACCCACGGCATGGTACACTTTTTTATTGTTTATTGTAGCGTCTGTAATTTGTATCGTAGCATAGCCAGCATTTACAATGCCGTAATGAATTCTGAATTTGAACCATTCGCCGGTATCAAAAGCAGTGTCTGTTTTTGGTTGAAAACTAAATAGCGGGAGAAATAATATAAGTAAAAATATTTTTTTCATAGTTTTTAGATTTGACATTTAGTAACAAGAAATGCAAATTCTGTTCCAAATGTACCAAAACAAAAAAACTCAGTCAAGTAATGACTGAGTTTTTATGCTATTAACTAACCAAAAAACTATAAATTATGAAATTTATATCAAATCTGGAAGGAAACCACCCCTTCCTGTTTTGCGAGTGCAAAGATAGTTAGAAAGAAAAGAAATAATTCAATAAAAATCTAGTTTAACAAAAGATTTGCAATTAATTGGCTGCTATATGGGTTATTTTTTGAGGAAATGAAAAAATTATGCAAATTTATAAAGTTCCTCGCAATTCTTGTTCTCTTTCAATCGACTCAAAAAGGGCTTTAAAGTTACCTGCACCAAAGCCTTTGGCTCCCATTCTCTGTATAATTTCGAAAAATAAGGTAGGACGGTCTTCTACTGGTTTGGTAAAAATTTGCAAAAGGTATCCTTCTTCATCAGCATCAATCATAATTCCTAATTTTTGAAGTTCGGTAATGTCTTCCTTAAATTTATGCATATGATCTTTTAATCTTTCTGGAATTCCATCGTAATAGGTCTGTGGTGGAGTACTTAAAAAATCAATTCCGCGAGCGCGCATCTCGGCTACTGTACTAATGATGTCATCAGTAGCAACCGCAATGTGTTGCACGCCAGAACCTTCATAAAAATCTAGATATTCTTCAATTTGTGAGCGTTTTTTACCTTCTGCTGGTTCGTTGATAGGAAATTTAATTCTCCCGTTTCCATTACTCATCACTTTAGACATTAATGCCGAATAATCGGTAGTAATTTGTTTGTCATCAAAAGAAAGAAAATTTACAAATCCCATCACATCTTCGTACCATTTTACCCAAGTGTTCATTTCATTCCAGCCCACGTTTCCAACCATGTGGTCAACGTATTTCAGACCAACTGAAGTTGGATTGTAATCTGTTTTCCATTCTTTGTAACCCGGTAAAAATGCACCGTTGTAATTTTTGCGCTCTACAAATAGATGAACGGTTTCTCCGTAGGTATAAATTCCGGCACGAACTACTTCGCCATGCTCGTCTTTTTCGACCGTTGGTTCCATAAAAACTTTGGCACCACGTTTGGTTGTTTCCTCAAAAGCCGAACGAGCATCTTCTACCCATAAAGCAATTATTTTGACACCATCACCATGTTTTTTTACGTGTTCTCCAATTGGAGAATCGCTATTTAATGCGGTTGTTAAAACCAAACGAATTTTATCTTGTTTTAAAACATAGGAGGCACGATCTCGCATTCCAGTTTCTAGTCCGGCGTAAGCGTGCGACTGAAAACCAAAAGCTGTTTTGTAAAAATGAGCCGCCTGTTTTGCATTTCCTACATAAAATTCAATGTAATCTGTTCCCATTAATGGAAGAAAGTCTTGTGCGCCTTCGAATATTTTTTCTAAGCCGTATTCTACTGATTTAATTTCTTTTGACATGATGTTTTATTTTTTTTAATCGGTTAGGCGTTTATTTGAGAAACCGAAAAATGTTGTTTTTGAAATTTGATTTTTAGCCCTGATAGCAGCGGCATCCTTTTGTGTCTGCCGCGGCAGATGCAAAAGATCTAGTGGATAGCAGGAAATAGCTTCTAATTAATATTGGAGTGAAATAATGCTAGATTAGATTATTCCATCCATGATTTATAGTACTTTCCGTCATCCAATCCCATTGCTTCTTCGGTCACCATAAGTGGTCTGAAAGTATCAACCATTACGGCCAACTCATGCGTTTCGGTGTGACCAATGCTTCGCTCCATTGCTCCAGGTGCTGGGCCGTGCGGAATTCCTTTTGGATGTAAAGTAATATGTCCTTGCTCGATATTGTTGCGACTCATAAAATCTCCGTCTACATAATAGAGCACTTCATCACTGTCGATATTACTATGATTGTAGGGTGCAGGAATTGCTTTTGGATGGTAATCGTACAATCGCGGGCAGAAGGAGCAAACGACAAAAGTTGCGGTTTCAAAAGTTTGATGCACTGGCGGCGGTTGGTGCACGCGTCCAGTTATAGGTTCGAAATTATGAATCGAAAAACCGTACGGAAAATTATAACCATCCCAGCCAATAACATCAAAAGGATGTGTGGCATAAACAATTTCATGCATCATTCCCTCTTTTTTGACTTTTATTAAAAAGTCACCTTTTTCGTCGTGGGTTTCTAGTTCTGTAGGTAATTTAAAGTCTCGCTCACAAAAAGGAGAATGTTCTAAATGTTGTCCAGATTCGTTTTTATAACGCTTTGGTGTGTAAAATGGAGCGTAGGACTCGACGTAAAATAGTCTGTTTTCTGATGAATCAAATTCGATTTGGTAAATCATTCCTCGCGGAATAATGAGATAATCACCGTATTGAAACGAAATATTGCCCATCATGGTGCGCAACTTTCCTGTTCCTTTGTGAATGAAAATCATTTCATCGGCGTCGGCATTTTTATAAAAATAGGTACTCAACGATTCTTGCGGAGCCGCTAAACCAATGATGCAATCTTTATTGACTAACATTGCTTTTCGGCTGTCTAAAAAGTCTTTTTGTGGTTGTAGTTCAAATCCCTTTAATAATAAAGATTTGATGTTTTTGCCAGTGGCAATTTTGGGCTCAACCGAGTACGATTTTAGTATTTCTTTAATCTGAGTTGGTCGATGTGTGTGGTATAATAAGGCTGAGTTTCCGTGAAAACCTTCAGTCCCAAATAGTTGTTCGTAATATAAACCACCGTCTGGTTTTTCGAACTGAACGTGTCTCTTTTGAGGAATATTCCCGAGTTTATGGTATAATGGCATGATCTTATTAATTAGAAAATTAAACAATCAGATAAATGGAAGAGGTGACTGATTTATTATAATCAGCGCTGTTTCTACTTCACTGATTACATAATTACTCTGGATTTCTCTTGATGAGAAATTGTAAATACGATAATAAACCGAGCCATTTTGTTTTCATTATAACAAATATCGTAAATTTTATTTAAAAAAATTACTAATTTAAAATTCAAATCCAATTTTGAACCAAGTGAAACCTTTTGCATTTTCAGGTGACCAAGAGTATTTTAATTCGATCGGCCCAATTCTAGATTCTATTCCGTAACCAAGTGCATATCCTGAATATTTTGGTACAGATATCCAATCGACAGATTCAAAAAGGTTGTCTTGGACATTGGCGTAATTCGCAGAGAAATTTACGTGATTTTTTTTGATGAACTCATAATCTACCGTCACTGCAGCTTTTATAAAACTGTTTGCAGCGAAACTCAAAAAATCATAACCATAAAAATAATTAGAGTTGTTAATTTTGTCGTAACCATAACCTCCCAAGGCAAAATTAAAAAATGGTACACTATCTTGACCCAAAGAAAAACCAGCTTCAGATTCAACATTCACTGATAATTTACGAACTATGGTAAAAGCAGTACCAATTTTTCCTTTAGCTATAGAAAAGGGATTAAAGTTATTGGTGTAATCGGAAGAGGCCAGATAGGTCTGAAAATCTCCTGAGAAATAGTAACCCTTGGAGGGGAAATTCTTTTTGTTGTACGAATCAAAAATGGCGTAACCAAACAAGCTAATGTAATTACTTTTATCAATATTAGAGTCGTCAGCATTTATGGTTTGCGAACTTATTCGTAAAAATTTGTATTCGGCACCACCACCAATTAATATTTTATTTAAAAATAGTGATTGAAAATAGGCTTTATTGGTAATGTCGAAATAATCGGTATTTATCAAATTAGCATTTTTTCCATTATCGAAAGAACTGCTTATGCTTGTAGAGATGTTTCGGTTGAATTGTTGCAATTTGGAACTGAATCCCCAACTGATGTTAAAGCCATTTTCGATAAAATAATTAAAATTATATCTAAAATTATCCCCTAACACAACGTCTAGTGATGCATTATCATTTTTGATGAATGTTTTTTTACGCGTTAAATTAATAAGCACACCACTTTTATACAAGCCGTCGTAATGCAGTCCGAACTTTAAAAACGTTTTGGTCGGGTTTTCTATCAACGTCAAATTTAAGTTATCTTTCTCTTTTTGCTGTTCTAAAGCATAGGAGATGGTACTGAAGTTTTCGGTAGCATTTAAATTATTAATTCCAGTTTCTAGATCTTGATACGTTATGGTAGAATTTGGTTTGAAACGAAGTTTACTAGTAACATATTGTCTGGTGTAATTTTCGATCGAATTGTAGTTGATATTTTTAATTTGCAAAGTATCTGACTCTACTTTTAAAGGTGGTTTTTTGTAAAAATGTTCTGTTTTTCCTAATGATTTTAATTGCTCATAGACCGCAAACGAAGCTTCTTCTCCTTTACGAATAATTTCCGCACCTTTGTCAAACGAAATTACACCGTAATCGCGAATGTCGGGTTTGATGTAAATATCGGTTTCAGAAATTTTGCGTTTCATTTTATCAATGGACTGCAAATTGGTGATTTGAACCAAAATTTTGGTCGCATCTTTTAGGTTTTTGCGAGTCAGTAAATCATCTTGTACATCGACACCTATAATAATGTCTGCACCTAATTTTTTAATTTCTTCTAGCGGATAATTGTTTACCACACCGCCATCGACCAACAATCTGCCGTCGATCTCAACAGGGGCAAACAAAGAAGGGAAGGAAGCACTTGCTGTCATGGCTAAGGCTAAGTTTCCTTTGTTTAAAACAATTTCTTCGCCCGTTTCAATATCGGTACCAATACACAAAAAAGGAATAGGTAGATTGTTAAAATTATGAACGTGTCTCACATTTCGAGTCAAGCTACTTAGTAAATTATAATTATAAACCCCTTTGGAAAGTGCTTGTGGAATACCAATTTTTAAATTGCTAAAAGGCAAAGTGATTGCATATAAAGCATCATTTCTTTTTTCGTAGAAATTTTTGGAAGCTCTGGGTATGAAGTCGTTTATTAAATTATCGAAATTCGTTTTTTGAAAAATAGAATCAATTTGTGCGGCGTTGTAACCCGAAGCATAAAGTCCGCCAATTATGGCACCCATACTAGTTCCGCCAATGTAATCTATTTTTATTCCTGCTTCTTCAATGACTTTTAAGACACCAACATGAGCAAAGCCTTTGGCGCCACCACCACTTAAAACAAGACCTACTTTTTGCCTTTGGGTATTTGATTGCGGTGTTTTTTGAGCAAATGAAGATTGAATTGAACAGAAGAACACTAGAATGATAGCCACGCCCCAGATGGAAGAGGAAACCTGCTGCCGTTTGAAGCCTATTTTTTGTGGCGCTAAAAGAGCGACCTTGGAAGCTCCTTTTGGGGCAATATAAAAAAAGGATTGAAAGAAAGCAGTTGGAATGGACAGCTGGATTAGGCGCATAAATTAGGCATTGGTTTTGTAAAAGTCGACAATTTTTTTGGCTTTAGATACACCAATGACCTCAGATATTTCTTTTTCGGTGGCAAGTTTCAACCTTTTAACACTTTTAAAATTTCGGATGAGTGTTTCCATAGTTTTCTCTCCAATTCCAGGTATACTTTCCATCGAAGAATTGAGCGCAGCTTTGCTTCGTTTATCGCGATGAAAAGTGATTCCGAAGCGGTGGGCTTCGTTTCGCAATTGCTGAATAATTTTCAAGGTTTCTGATTTTTTATCCAAATACAGCGGGATTGAATCTCCGGGATAAAAGAGTTCTTCGAGCCTTTTGGCGATACCAATAATGGCAATTTTACCACGTAATTCGAGTGCGTCTAAACTTTTTAAGGCAGAAGACAATTGGCCTTTACCTCCGTCAATAATAATTAGCTGTGGCAACGGCTCATTTTCGTCCAGCAATCGTTTGTAGCGGCGATACACCACTTCTTCCATTGACGCAAAATCGTCTGGACCTACAACGGTTTTAATGTTGAAATGGCGGTAGTCTTTTTTGCTTGGTTTACCATCTTTAAAGACCACGCAAGCCGCCACAGGATTAGTTCCTTGTATGTTAGAGTTGTCAAAACATTCAATATGGCGCGGCTCGACAGGTAAGCGTAAATCTTTTTGCATTTGTGCCATGATGCGTTTGGTGTGGCGATCTGGATCGACTATTTGCAGTTGCTTGAGTTGTTCGATTCGGTAAAACTTAGCGTTACGAATGGACAAATCTAATATCTGTTTCTTGTCGCCCAATTGCGGAACGGTAACTTTTATTTTGTCGCCTAGATTCATTTCAAAAGGCACAATGATTTCTCTCGAGAGTAAATTAAAGCGCTCCCGAAGTTCTACTACGGCAAGCTCGAGCAATTCTTCGTCGGTTTCGTCCAGCTTTTTTTTCATTTCTAAAGTATGCGAACGAATAATCGAACCGTGCGCTATTTGTAAAAAGTTAACGTAGGCTGCGCTTTCGTCTGAAACAATTGAAAAGACATCGATATTGGTAATTTTTGGATTGACGATAGTAGAACGCGATTGATAATTTTCGAGCACTTCTATTTTTTCTTTAATCTTTTGTGCTTCTTCAAAACGCAAATCTTGCGCTAAAGTCACCATTAATTTTTTGAAATCTTTCAAACTTTCTTTGAAATTTCCTTTTAGAATTTCTCGAATTTTATCGACGTGATTTTGATAGTTTTGTAACGTTTCAAATCCTTCACACGGTCCTTTGCAATTGCCAATATGGTATTCTAAACAGACTTTAAATTTTCCGCTTTCTATATTTGATTTGCTCAAATCATAGTTGCACGTTCGCAGCGGGTACAATTCTTTTATTAAATCTAAAATGGTATGTACGGTTTTGAAACTGGTATATGGCCCAAAATATTCAGAGCCATCTTTGACCATTCTTCGGGTAGAAAATATGCGCGAGAACGGTTCGTTTTTAATGCAAATCCAAGGGTAGCTTTTATCATCACGAAGCAACACGTTGTACCGTGGTTGCAAGGTTTTAATTAAGTTGTTTTCGAGTAGTAAAGCGTCCGTTTCTGTAGGAACGACAATGTGTTTTATCGTTACTATTTTACGAACCAATACATTTGTTTTGGCTGTATCGTGTACTTTATTGAAATAAGAAGAGACTCTTTTTTTTAGGTTCTTGGCTTTTCCAACATACAGTATTTTTCCGTCTTTGTCGTAATATTGGTATACGCCAGGATTGTCGGGTAAGGTTTGTATTTGAAGTTCAAGAGATGGATTTTGCATGGTATTTTGTACTGAAAAGCGAGTATTTTGTGCGACTAAGAAGGTTTTGCTTCAATTATTTTCTTAATCTGGAATTCGAATCAAATTTACAAATTACAAATAATAATTTCTATATTTAGGCTTTATTTTAGTTATGAGAGAATTGAAACCTATGATTATTTTTGGCGAAACCGTTTTGCCAGGAGAAAGTAGAACGATAAATGTTGAAATAGCTCGTTTGCACACGACTACCAAACTCAATATTCCGGTTATTATTCGACGTTCAAAAATTGCGGGTCCGACCGTGCTTTTTTCGGCTGGAATACATGGTGACGAAATTAATGGCGTAGAAATAGTTCGACAATTGATCTATAAAAAAATTAATAAACCGGCACGAGGTACAATTATTTGTATTCCGGTCATTAATGTATATGGCTTTATAAATAGAAATCGGGAATTTCCCGATGGACGTGATTTGAACCGTGTTTTTCCTGGAAGTCGAAGAGGTTCGTTGGCCAGTCGGTTTGCCTTTCATTTAGTAGAGGATGTTTTGCCCTTGCTTGACTACGCAGTAGATTTTCATGCTGGTGGAGCGAGTCGTTTTAATGCGGCTCAAATTCGATTGACCGATGATGATGCTGAATTGAAAGTTTTAGCGGATATCTTTAATGCGCCTTTTACTTTGTTTTCTAAAAACATAGCAGGCTCATTTCGCAATGCTTGTTCTAAATCTAATGTCAAAATGCTGCTTTTTGAAGGCGGAAAATCGTTAGATATCAATCAAGATATTGCCAATGAAGGGGTTAGAGGTGTGAAACGATTGTTGAAATACCTTAATATGTTGGATGAAAAGCAACTGGATGAAACTGCACTACATCCCACAATTTATATTAAAAATTCGGTTTGGATGCGCGCTAAATGTTCAGGTTTGCTGCATGATTTTAATATGGTTGGACATTTTGTAACCAAAGGAACTATTTTAGCAACAATTACTGATCCCTTCGGGAAATTTGAACGGAAGGTAAAAGCGCCGCATGAAGGTTACGTTATTAATGCCAATCATTCACCAATTGTTTATCAAGGTGATGCTATTTATCACATTTCAAAAGCTGGATTAGAAGATGAGCTGGACTAAAAAAGAACTTCGAATTAAGTATAAAGCACTACGATCTTTAATGTCCGAAAACGACTTGGAAGAGAAAAGTATGGCAATTTCTAACCAATTAATCCAAATGGATATATGGAGCCGTACCTATTACCATATTTTTCTGCCCATTGTAAAACACCATGAAGTCGATACCGAATTTATTTTGCATGTTTTAGCAGGAAAAGACAAGGAAGTTGTTATTTCTAAAAGTGAGTTCGACTCGAGAACAATGAAGCATTTTCTACTCACAGATAACACTACAATAAAAACAAATCAATATGGTATTCCAGAACCGGTGGACGGCATTGAAGTACCAAGTTCGAAAATTGACGTTGTTTTTGTGCCACTTTTAGCATTTGATCAAACAGGACACAGAATTGGTTACGGCAAAGGGTTTTATGATAAATTTTTATCTGAATGCAAGCCTGAAACGATCAAAATTGGACTTTCTTTCTTTGAAGCAGAAGAGCAAATTGAAGATGTTTTTGAAACTGATGTCCGTTTGGATTATTGTGTGACACCAGAAAAAGTATATCCGTTTTAAAGAAATCATTAATAATTAATCATTAACAATTAACGATTATTTTCACTTGACTTCTATAATTGCACTGGCTTCAATCCAACCTTCTGTACCGTCGGTCAATTCAATTTTTTTCCAAGAATTTAAAGTTTCTTTCACATACACTTTTGCACCTTCGTGTAAAACGACAATAACTGAAGCTCCTTTTTGAGGTTCACTGTGTATTTCGGTAATTTCGGCAAAAACAATAGCTGGTCGATTGTTATTAAAAAAGTGTTTTTCTGAAATTGCAGCCGAAAAACTTAAAAGTAATACGAAGATCAGCAAAAACATTCCCGCAAAATAGAGTCGTTTTGCAAGTGTTAATTGAGAAAGATAGTAGCCAATAAAGCAGAATAAAAAGCAGAATGAAAGCGCAACGCAGATCCATGCCCAGGTATTGTAAGTAAAAATTCCAGTGAAATTCTGAACCAATTTGGCAAAACCAACTTTAGGAACGTCTTTAATCTCGTCAATAGTTAGTTTTTTTGCAAATTTTAAGTTGTTTAGTGCAGCGGCATCATTTGGTCTTAAAACGAGTGCTTTCTCATAATTGTAGATCGACGGCGCAACTTGATTCAGCTTGTAATAACAGTTTCCTAAATTGAAATACAAGTCTGCCGATTGTAATTTTTCCGTCTTTAAAATATCTTCATAAGCAGAGGCCGCTTCTTGATATTTTAAATTGGTGTATAAATCGTTCGCTTTTTCGAAACTCGATTGTGCAAAAAGAACTTGCGTAATGAATAAAAAGAGAAACAGTATATTTTTCATTTGATGCTATTTATTTGGTAACGAGCAACGTTTTGTTTACGCTTTTAATTGCTTTTCTAATTCGGAAATAATCACAACTGCTTTATCAAAATCATCTTGAATGGTTGCGCTAGAAGCCGGAGCGTATCTCGCAAACTCGCAATTTTCAGTCAAATTAATGAAATTCTCTACCGATTCTGGCTTTGCATTCTGCGACAATAACAGTTCTTGAATGTTGTCTTTACTCATTTCAGAAGTCTCGATGTGCAATTTTGCCTTTAAGAAATTATGCATGGCTTTCTCTAAAGCAATGTAAAAAGCTTCTTTGTTATTTAGTTGTTTCTTGGCTTCAGATAGATATTTTTTGGCCAATTTATTGTTTCTTTTAATTCGGTTTCCAGTAACATCACCATCAATAGCTTCTTTCTTTTTCTTAGCTACAATGATAATTGGTAACAGTAGAAAGGGCAAGAGTAATAAGGCATAGAAAAATTTGGAGCCATAAAAATCTTTCTGATTGATTGGTTTTAAATCTGTTTTTAAAGCAATGTATTTGAATTGTTCTGCCGCAGCAATTTGATTTTTGTCTAAGTTCGCAGTTGAAGCAGCGTTCGCATCTGCCGGCATTGGTCCATCCAACACATTGACCATTATTTCTGGCGCAGTAATGGTTTTATAACTATTCGAACCGATGTCAAAATACGAAAATGACAATGGTTTTATGGCATAATTCCCTTTGTATTGCGGTACGATAGTATAACTGTCTGAAATTTTTCCATTCATTCCAGCCAAAGTGGTGTTTACTTTTTCGTCGTGTACTGGGTCGTACATTTCGAGCGCATTTGGAACTACGGGTTTGGGTAAGGTAAACAATTTCATGTTTCCAGTTCCAGACACAGAAACTAGTAAATCTAAACTTTCGCCATTTTTTAAAGAGGTTTTAGAAGGCACGACTTTAAAATCAAATTTACCAACAGCACCACTAAAATCTTCTGGTTTATTGGCTTCTGGCAATGCTTTAACACGAATTGTTTTTGATCCTGCAGATACGCGTTTGTGTCCATCTGTTACAACAACTTGTCCAAACATACTGCGTCTGTTGGTTGGTAATTGCACATCAATGTCCAAAGCCAGAGGTTCAATTTCTAGTTTTCCTGATTTTTGCGGATATAGCACTGTTTTTCTGAGAACTACATAACGGTACTTTTCGCCTTTATACATGCCTTCTTCTGCAAGGAGTTGTTTGATGTCGATGTTCTGGCTCCAAAAATCATTGTATTTTGGCTTATCCAATTCTCTCCAATTGGTAATCCCGATGTTGTAGCTAAAATACAGCTTATAAACTACTGTAATTGGCTCGTTTACGTACGGATTCGTTTTGGAAATTTCGGCAACTAAGTATAAATTATTGTCGGCTGAAGGTTGTTGAGGATCATTCGGGTCTCTTTCTTGGGCAACGGTATCGGTTACATTGATCTTTATGGGCGAAGTTTTGTAAATCTGCCCGTTGTATTCAATTGCTGCTTGTTTAATCACTAAGCTCCCTTTTTGATTGGGAACTAGGAAATAAGAGTATATTTTTTCGAATGAACTTTTACCATTGATCCACGATTGGCTGACTTGTTGACTTGGGCCAGCAATTACTCTAAAGCCATCAAATGAAGGCTGCATAAAGTTATCGCCATCCACGTTCATCGCAAAGTCGATGCGCAATCTTTCGTTTAATCCAAGCGTAGTTTTGCTGACTCTGGCTTCAAATTGAACTTGAGCCAATAGACTTTGAAAACTTAGTAATAGTATAAAAATATATTTTTTCATTTAGATTTTTCTCAATCGAAACTTTGCTTTATTTTTTTAATTTTTCAGAATAAATTGTTACCAATCCTTCTCTGCTTTTCTAGGAGTTGCTTTTGCTTTTTGTGCATTTATTTTATCCTGAATTTTCTTTTCTTCATTGTTCACAGCGTCTAATAAATTTTCGACTCTTTGCTTAGAAATCCCGCCAGGTTGTGGTTTTGGCTCTTTGTCTTTATCGGAAGGATCGTCTTTTTTAGGTTCTTTATTTGGATCATCTTTATCCTTTTTATCCTTATCCTTGTCGTCTTTTCCGTCTTTTTTATCCTTGTCTTTTTGATCGTCTTTTTTGTCTTTGTCTTTGTCTTTGTCTTTATCTTTATCTTTATCCTTGTTTTGATCTTTTTTCGGTGGATTTTCTTTTAGCAGTTTTTTAGCCAAAGCATAATTATACCGCGTTTCATCATCAGTAGGATTGTTGCGCAGCGCATTTTTATAGGCTTCCACTGCTTGTGTATAATCTTTCTCTAGCATAAAGGCATTCCCTAAATTGTGGAAAGCTTTATGTTTTTGCGGCTTTGTTTTCGCATTTTTTATAGCATTTGCATACGCAAACTTCGCTTCGCCAGCCTGCTTTTGTTTGTAAATCGTATTACCCATATTGTAAGCTGCAACGCTGCGATTTGGAAATCTTGACTGTGAGATACGATAGTTGGCTTCGGCATCAACGTAGTTTTTTTGCGCATATTCTTCGTTGGCAGTAGGCAAAGCTTTATCTTTTTCCTGAGCCGAAAGAACGGCAGAAACACAAAGTAGAAATGTCAGTATTAAATGTCTCATTATATATTTTTTGCTTATAAATTAGATTTATAAGTTTATTTTTTTTCGTTGAATAAATTTAGAGAAGAAACCCACTTAGTTTTTCTTTCTAATAAAAAAACATCTAAGAATAGTAAAAAGAAAGCAAATCCTAGGAACCATTGAAACTGCGATTGAAACTCGGCCATTTGTGTCGATTCAAATTCTGTTTTCTGAATATTATCTAAAGCATTTTTTATGTAATCAATGACCACTTTGGTGTTGTTTCCATTTACATAACCGCCATTCGTAGCTTTTGCAATCGCTTTTAAGCCATCTTCACTCATTTTAGTAATAACGATTTCATTATTATTGTCTCGTTGAAAACTTTGTACGACACCGTTTACTTTCAGTGGAATTGTTGCTCCTTTTTCAGTTCCAATACCAATGGTTATAATTTTCATTCCGATTTTTTTGGCTTCTTCCGCTGCAACTTCTGCACCATCTGAGTGATCTTCTCCATCAGAAATCAATATCAGTAACTTACTCGTTTTACTTTTTTCGTCAAAATAATTGGTAGACAATTTAATCGCCTCATCCAAAGAAGTTCCTTGAGATGAAACAATGTCTGGACTCATCGTTTGTAAAAACATTTTGGCAACACTATAATCACTTGTAATTGGTAACAGTGGAAAAGCACTTCCGGCGTAAGCCACAATTCCGATTCGATCACTGCCCAATTGATTGATGATTTGCGAAACGATTTGTTTGCTTTTTTCTAATCGGTTTGGTGCAACATCTTCGGCAAGCATACTTTTAGAAACGTCCATTGCAAAAACAATATCTATTCCTTCGCGTTTTACAGTTTCCATTTTAGTTCCAATCTTCGGATTAATAAGTCCGACAATCAAAGCCGTGAAAGCCAATAGCATTAGTATCAATTTAAAAACTGGTTTAAAACTAGAGCGATTTGGAGCCAGTTGCTTTACCAATTCTAAATCACCAAATTCACGTTGTTTTTTTCTTTTCCAATATAAATTGTAAAAGTAAATCAACACCACAATCGGGATGATTAGCAATAGATATAAATATTTTTTTTCGTCTAATTCCATAGTGTTTTTAAATTGCGTCGTCTTTACGTCGACACTCAAGTCCAAAAATAAAATTGTAAATTCCAATCTCTTATCAACTACATTGCGTTGATGAATTTAGATTTAAATAAAACTTCTATAAACGGTATTTCGTAAACCAATTTCTAAGAGCAGCAAAATTCCTGCTAACAAAACAAATGGTCTATACTTTTCGTCGTAATCGTAAAACTTTAATTCCTCGATTTCTGTCGTTTCTAATTTATTAATTTCGTCATAGATCTCAGCCAATTTGCTGTTACTCGTTGCTCTAAAATATCTACCATCGGTTTTTCGAGCAATGCTTTTCATCAAGGGTTCGTCAATTTCAACTTTAGCATTTCTAAATAGCAATTGACCTGTAGGAGAAAGCGCATATGGAGATTCTGCCATACCGTTAGTTCCAATTCCGATTGTGTATACTTTTATATCATATTGTTTGGCAATATCAGAGGCTGTTTCAGGCTCAATAAAACCCGCGTTATTTACTCCATCTGTTAGCAAAATAATAATCTTGCTTTTTGCTTTGCTGTCTTTCAATCGGTTAACTGCGGTAGCCAATCCCATTCCAATTGCTGTTCCATCTTGTAAAAGCGTATCGTATTTGATGGATTTAATAGCTTCTAATACAACTGCTTTATCGCTAGTTACGGGAGTTTTAGTGTAAGCTTCGGCGGCGTATAAAACCAAACCAATTCTGTCATTCGGTCGTTCAGTCACGAAGTCTGCAGCAACTCTTTTTAACGCTTCAATACGGTTCGGTTTTAAATCTTTTGCTAGCATACTTCCGGAGATGTCAACTGCCATAACAATATCAATTCCTTTAGTCGTTTTAGTTTGGTTACTTACATCCACTGTTCTTGGTCGTGCCAATGCAATGATTAAAGAACAGAGTGCTAAAATTCTAAAAACACTTAAGAAGGGTTTTAGTTTTGCAGCTAATGATTCTGCGCCCGAAAAACCTTTTAACGAACTCATTTTTAAGGTCGGTGATTGTTGATTTTTTTTCCAAAACAACCATGCAATTGCAACAGGAACTAGTAGAAACAACCAAAAAAACTCTGGATTTAAAAAAGTTATCTTTTCCATTAATTTTTAGCTTTTTGAAGTTCAACCGACTCTAAAATACGTTGCGAAATTTCGTTTGCGTAGGTATCACCTTCTTCGTGGTAGATAGCAATTTGTTGCAAGCCGCCTTCCTGGCTGAACATTAAAATTTCATAATACATTTTGGTACTTGATTTTGTTGCTGCGTTTAAGAACGTAAAAGTACCGTAGCCTTTAATTCCGCGGATACCTTCTTTAGTATCAAAGTCTTCTTGTTTAATGATCATATTTTTTGCTCCTTGTGCTTCGGTATACTTAAGAGTCACTTCCAGCGCTTTGGCGAGGTCAATTTGTGTTTCTTGCTTGTACTTGGCTGTCGAAACCATCAAATAAAAGTTATCAAACATACTTCCATAACCAAAGTTTTGCATTTCTTTGATTAAAGCTAATCCTTCTTTTGGTACTGTTTTACTAATGTCTACTCGTTTTAAAACTTTAGGTGTTTGTATGTAAACAATAGGATTTCCATAACCGCTTTTTACCCATTCGCCTTCCAATAATTCTTTAGAAGGATGGCCAAGGATATTGTCTTTTACATAAGTGAAACCTTTGGTGATGATAAAAAATCCAGTGACAAGTACAATTAAAGACACTACACTTACAATAGTAATAAGAATGTGTTGCTTTCTCTTTTTCTGTAATTGTGCTTTAATTTGCTTTTGACGCTGTGCTTCATTCAGTACATTTTCTTCTTCATCAACGACATCTTGCGGAATCGCATTATCTAAGGTTAAAATTGCTTTCTGAATTTTATTGCGGTCTTCGGTAATTTCAAAATCCAATGGTTTTGATTTGGCAAATTTTACCAAATCGGCTTGACGCAACACACGCTCTAAATTACTTACTGTTTCGGGCGTAATGGTCATTTTCTTTTTTATAGAAGCTGCTTGTAGTGCAACAATCAGTTCTGAAGTAGTGCTTTCCATGGCAGGAACGTCAATGGCTTCTTCAATATAATTACGAGCAATATCGGTAAGTTCACTATAGTATTCTTTAATCTCACCTTTTTGCCAAAGCTCTTTTTTCTCTAAATTGTTTAATAAACTAGTCGCTTTTTCGATCGGAGTTTTATAAACTTCCTCTTCGATCGCTTTCTTTTGTTTTCTTCTAATCAACCAATATATAGCTGCAGCAATCAGAGCAATAAAAACTAATCCTAAAATATATTTCCACCAATCGCCTAATCCTTCTTTTACAGGAGTAATATCTTTAATGTCGTACATTTTTTGTTGTAAGGTATCGACCTTTACAGCAGCTACTTCAACAGTAATGGAATCGGTAAGAAATGGCTTTTTATCAATTAAAATTTTGATACTTGGAATGCTGTATTTTCCTGAATCAAATTGAGTTAGACCATATTTTTTAATTAATTGGTATTCATCGTTTTTCTTAATGGTATCGATCGGGTACGATTCGATAACTTCCAAAGCGCCGATATTTTTTAATTTTGGAAACACCACTTTTGAAGATGAACTAACAACGGCTGTAACACTTAGTTTGAACTCAGCTCCAATTTTGTTTTTGGTAGTATCAATGCTTGTTGTAATTTGCTTTTGTTGGGCAAATGCAGCAAGATTCATTAAGAATAAAAATATGTAAAGTTTTAATTTCATAGGATTAACGCTTGTTGATTAACGCTTGTTGATTGGTCAATCAAAACACTCAAATTTTATCTCGATTTAAAATAGCCTAGCAATTTGGTCACATAACTTTCGTCTACTCTTGTATGTACTACACCAGCACCCGATTTACTAAAAGTTTCTTTGAAATAACTGACACTATTCACATAGTTTTTTTCGTAGTTGATACGAACTGATTTAGAACCCGTATTAATAGTCTTTGTTTGTCCTGTTTCGGCATCGACCATATCTACCATTCCGATATTCGGAATTTTTTCTTCGCGAATGTCATACACTCTGATTCCAGTAATATCGTGCTTTTTAGCCGCTATTTTTAACGTCTGCTCGTAATCACTTGACATAAAATCGGAAATGACAAAAACAATAGCTTTCTTTTTCTGTGTTCCAGATAAGAAACGCAACGCTTGCGCGATGTCTGTTTTTTGACTTTTAGGACTGAATTCGATTAGTTCGCGAATGATACGAAGTACATGTGAACGTCCCTTTTTGGGCGGAATATACAATTCAATTTCATCCGAAAATAAAATCAAACCAATCTTATCATTATTAGTTGTCGCCGAAAAAGCCATAGTGGCAGCAATTTCGGTTACAATGTCTTTCTTAAATTGATTTTTAGAACCAAAGCTTTCAGAGCCCGAGATATCAACCATTAACATCATGGTTAACTCGCGTTCTTCTTCAAAAACCTTTACATACGGCTCGTTGTAACGTGCAGTTACGTTCCAGTCGATAGAACGAATATCATCGCCAAATTGATACTGACGCACTTCGCTAAAAGTCATTCCGCGACCTTTAAACGAAGTATGGTATTCTCCCGAAAAGATATGATCGCTCAACCTTCGGGTTTTAATTTCTATTTTACGAACTTTTTTGAGTAAGTCTTTTGTTTCCATTTTTTTAGTGATTAGTGAATAGCGGTTAGTGAATAGCAAAAAGCGTAAGGCTCATCACTAATCACTGGTACTAATTACTATTTATGGAACTTCAATTTCGTTTACAATTTTATTAATAATGTCAACTGAAGTTACATTTTCTGCTTCTGCTTCGTAAGTGATTCCAATTCTGTGGCGCAATACATCATGTACAACGGCACGAACATCTTCTGGAATTACATAACCACGACGCTTGATGAATGCATAACATTTGGCTGCATTGGCCAAGTTAATACTTCCACGGGGTGAAGCTCCAAAACTAATTAACGGTTTTAAGTCTGCTAATTTATATTTCTCTGGATAACGCGTTGCAAAGACAATATCCAAGATGTATTTCTCTATTTTTTCATCCATGTAAACTTCACGAACCGCTTCTTGCGCGCGTAAAATTTGCTCCACAGAAACCACTTGATTTACTTTCTCGTAGCTTCCTTTTAGGTTTTGACGAATAATAAAGCGCTCGTCTTCTAATTTTGGATAATCAATTACGGTTTTTAGCATAAAACGATCGACTTGCGCTTCTGGCAATTGATACGTTCCTTCTTGCTCTACTGGGTTTTGAGTAGCTAAAACTAAGAACGGGCGATCTAATTTAAAAGTCGTGTCGCCAATAGTAACTTGCTTTTCCTGCATCGCTTCTAACAATGCCGATTGCACTTTGGCTGGCGCACGGTTAATCTCATCGGCAAGAACAAAATTAGCAAAAATTGGTCCTTTTTTTATAGAGAATTCATTATCCTTGATGTTGTAAATCATCGTACCAACAACGTCGGCTGGTAATAAATCGGGTGTAAATTGAATACGGCTAAATGAACCATGAACCGCTTGCGCTAAAGTATTAATGGCTAACGTTTTTGCTAAGCCAGGAACTCCTTCTAACAAGATGTGTCCTTGACCTAAAAGACCAATTAACAAACGCTCGACCATGTGTTTTTGGCCTACAATAACTTTGTTCATTTCCATGGTAAGAAGGTCTATAAAAGCACTCTCTCTTTCAATCTTTTCATTAATTGCTCTAATGTCTAAAGTCGCGGTATTCTCTTCCATATAAATTATTTTAAAACCCTTAAATTTTAAGCCGTCTTTTTGAGAGTGCAAATTGAATATTTTTTAAGAAGTAAGATGTTAAAGAATGGTTAAAACTTCGACGAATGACCTAATTTTAAGGGCGAATTGTGATTCTATTTTCTTATTTTTAAGAACTTTATTAAATAGACTTCAAAAGCATTAAAATACCTTTACAGAAAATTGTTAAAAATCATGAATAAAACAACACTATCGCCTATAATTGCGGGCACTATGAATTGGGGAAGCTGGGATAAAAATCTGACTTCGAAGGAAATGTCAAACGTAATTCAGGTTTGTTTTGAAAATAAAATAACCACTTTTGACCATGCCGATGTTTACGGCTCATATACCACCGAAGCAGAGTTCGGAAAGGGGTTAGCGGCAACCAATATTGAGCGTGAAAAAATTCAATTAATTTCAAAATGTGGCGTTCAAATTCCGGCGCACAATCGACCAGCAAAAATTAGGTATTACGACTACTCCAAACAACATATTATTAATTCGGTAGAGCAGTCATTACAGAATTTGCAAACAGATTATTTAGACGTGCTTTTATTGCACAGACCAAGTCCGTTAATGCAGGTAGATGAAATTGCCGAAGCCATTCAGAAACTGAAATCGGAAGGAAAAATAGTCGAATTTGGATTGTCAAATTTCAGCAATTTACAGACGGATTTAATTCGCCAGAGATTAGACGTTAGTTACAATCAAATACAATTTTCGGCTACCAATTTTGAGCCTATGATCGACGGCCGTCTGGATTATATGCAATTGAATAATATTCGTCCTTTGTCAGGAAATCCACTGGGAATAGTGTTTAGAGAAGATAAAAAGAAAACCAGAAGATTGAAGGTTTTATTGGCGTCCATGGTCGAAAAATATAGAGTGGGTGCAGATACTATTTTGTTGAGTTGGATTTTACAACATCCTGCAAAAATAATTCCTATTGCTGGAACAGTAAATGTGGCTCGAATTCAAAATTTGATGAAGGCCGTCGATTTGAAATTAGATCGTGAGGATTGGTTCGCCATTTGGACAGAAAGCAGAGGTTCTGAAGTAGCTTAAGATGTTAAATTATAATACTACTAATGAAAAAAACAGTTTTAATTACAGGAGCAACAAGCGGAATTGGTAAAGCAACAGCGCAGTTATTGGCACAAAATAATTTTAATATTGTTCTTTGTGGAAGGCGAGAAGAGCGATTATATTTGTTGCAAAAAGAACTTTCGACCCACACAAATGTGCACACTTTGCAGTTTGATGTACGCGATAAAAAAGCTGTTTTTGATGCAATTGAATCGTTGCCGGCAGCTTTTTCTACAATTGAAATATTAATTAATAATGCAGGAAATGCCCATGGTTTAGATCCAATACAAAATGGAGATTTAGACGATTGGGATGCAATGATTGACATTAATGTAAAAGGACTATTGTATGTTTCTAAAGCAATTATTCCGAAAATGATTGCTCAAAAAGCGGGACACATTATTAATATAGGATCGACGGCTGCCAAAGAAGTATATTTAAATGGAAATGTATATTGCGGAACCAAGCATGCGGTTGATGCAATTACGAAAGGAATGCAAATTGATTTGAATGCACACGGAATTCGAGTCGGCGCCATCCATCCTGGAATGGTGGCAACCGAATTTAGTGAAGTTCGTTTTAAAGGAGATACTGAAAAAGCCGCCAATGTTTACAAAGGATTTGATCCTTTAGTGGCTCAAGACATTGCCGATGTTATTCATTTTGTAATCACGAGACCCTATCACGTAAATATCGCCGATCTGGTAATTACGCCAACTGCTCAAGCTTCGCCAACAATTGTTCATAAAACACTTTAGTTCATGATAAACAAGCGTCTTTTAATTAAAAACTTACTGGCTCACAACGACGAGAGTAGTTTTTATGATAAAAAGCGCCAGTTGAATTTGCATTCTCGAGAGGGAAAAGCAAAGTTCTTAAAACACATTTGTGCACTATCCAATTCTAATCCCGCCAACAACTCGTATATCGTTGTTGGCGTTGAAGACCAGGACAACGAAATCGTGGGTGATGACTTTTTCGACGACAGTCGCATTCAAAATTTGGTGAACGCCTATTTAGAAAACCCTCCAAAAATTCAGTATGAAAATGTACCTTTTCCTAACTTGCCAAAAGATAAGGTAATTGGTTTGGTGACTATTAAACCAAAAAGTCAAACGTCTCATTTTAAAAAAGGAATTCATACTATTCCTGCCAACAGTATTTTTGTACGCCGTGGGAGTAACTCAACGCCAGTTGAAGGGAAAGTTAGAAAAAGCTACCAAAACACAGAAACGGTTATCGGAATTGAAAATAATTCACGAAATAGTATTCAGCATACATTAGATGGCGTGATTGATTTTATGAATTTTAGACATAAAGACATGTCACCAAAATACAAAGTTTTTAAAGAGTTATTTGTGATTTGCTGGGCAGGCGTAGCGCGTAAATCTAGAGACAAAACATTTTTATCACGGGTTGATATCGAACTGATCAACGAGCAAATTAAACTTTTTTACTCCGCTCAAGATGTTGTCACCATTACTTTTGATGACGATAGTTTTACTATTATCGAGTATGTCCCGCTGGGATTAAATGATAAAACGAGTTATTATCCGTTGGAAGAACAAACTATTCGTTTCTTTGAGAATGGCTATTATAAAATTGATCGAAAAATGTTGTTTCAACCGCCAGAATTCAACCGCAAAATGTTGCATCATATCTACAATTCAAATTTAGCGTTGTTGCAGAAACTAGAGAAGGGAATGTTGTTGTCTAAACGAGAATTAGTCGATTTAGACAACTTACCATCTACCTTTATGATTTGTTATTTAAATGGCTTCGAAGATGCGAGGCAAAAATTAATCGATGCAAAAGCAGTATTGAAACCATTTACCCAAGTTTATTTATCGTTTAAAGAAGCGTTGCGAATTTTACGAAAAATGAAATATGATGTACAATAGAAATTATTGGTATTTTAAATATTTTTTGACAGTTTCATACGGGAAAACAATTTCTTTTGGGCCATCTGCATAAGAAGCAACTTCGTAGGAGTTGTAATACAAAAGCAATCCTTGTTTGGTAAAAAATATATTGAGCGCCAACTGAAATTTGTCTCCTTCAAACATTAACCCAGAAGCATTGATCTCACTATTTTCTGGAATTTGATATTTCTTGCGAAATTCCTTTTCAGCGAAAGCTGTAAATGCCGCTTTGTCGGTAAATAAAGCGTCATTTTCTATTGTTTTTCCAGTTTCTGGATCAAACAATAAAGATCTAAAACCATGATAACCGTGTGCCCCACCCGTATACGTCGTGTGTTCTATTTTTATATTTAATATTTGTTCTGATTGGTGTTCGATATCGCCTTTAATGTCTGCCATCCAGCCTAGAGTTTCTTCGGGATACGTTTTTTTCATGTCTTCATAAGAACCCATAAATGCTTTGGCTAATCCATCGTAATCAGATACATCGTATGGTTTTTCTCCAAAATAAACGATTTCTCTGATGGTATTAAGTACTTTATTGTTAATGCTATCGGCAACTACTTCAATATTTTGGGCAATAGGAACCATAATTTTTATTTCGGGACAATCCTTTTTGCAGGGCACCGATGACTTTTCATTAAAACTTTGAGTTTCGAAAGTCAGCTCTTTAGTGCAGCTTGTAAACAGTAAAAGGACGGAGGCGAAATAGAAATATTTTTTCATAGAGTTTAATTTATTAATTAGAAAAGATAAGGTACTACTTTTTATTGATTTGCGCTATTTATGACAAACATACGACAGCTGCTAAGTTTTCTAAAAAAGTGTTAATTATATACAAAGGTAAGGAGTTGAGGCTGCATAAGAATAAATTAAAAGGTAAATTTGTACTTTAAATATTTCTTAAAAAAATAGCAACTATATGAAATTCAATACAAAAGTAATACACGGAGGGCAGCATCACGACCCGAGCACTGGAGCAGTAATGCCACCAGTTTATCAAACGTCGACATTTGTACAAAAGAGCCCAGGCCAACCTTTGGGTGATTATGAATATAGTAGAGCGGCAAATCCTACGCGATCTGCGTTAGAAAATGCATTAGCAAGTATTGAAAATGGAGAACGTGGATTAGCGTTCTCTTCTGGATTGGCAGCTACAGATTGTATTTTGCGATCGTTGAAAGCAGGCGACGAAATTATCGCTATGGACGATCTGTATGGAGGAACGTACCGAATGTTTACTAAAATTTATAAAGATTCAGGGATCAAGTTTCATTTTGTAGACATGAACGATTTGGAAAAATTTCAGTCTCTAATCAATGAAAACACTAAATTAATTTGGGTAGAAACTCCAACTAATCCGTTGATGAAGTTGGCCGATATTCAAGAAATTGCAAAAATCACCAAAAAACATAAAATATTATTTGCTGTAGACAATACGTTTGCAACACCTTATTTGCAAAAACCTTTGGATTTAGGTGCTGATATTGTGATGCATTCAGCAACAAAATATCTTGGCGGACATTCTGATGTTATTGCGGGCGCTTTAATTGTAAAAGATAAAGAACTGGGAGAACAATTGCATTTTCAACAATTTGCAACTGGAGCAACTTTAGGACCAATGGATAGCTTTTTGGTTTTAAGAGGCATAAAAACGTTGCATTTACGGGTGCAAAGACATTGTGAGAACGGAGAAAAAATTGCTGAATATTTGAACAATCATTCAAAAGTTAAAACAGTTTTCTATCCAGGATTAAAAAGCCATCCACATTATGAAATTGCTAAAAAGCAAATGAAAGGATTTGGAGGAATGGTTTCTTTTTCCTTTGAATCTGGAAAAAAAGAAGATTCAATCACTTTTCTAGAAAAGCTAAAAGTGTTTACTTTGGCAGAATCATTAGGAGGAGTAGAGTCATTGGCGAATCATCCTGCGTTAATGACGCACGCATCGATACCGGCAGAAAAACGAAAAGAAGTGGGTATAACCGATGACCTAGTTCGGTTAAGTGTAGGAATAGAAGATATAGAAGATTTAATTGCCGATTTAGAACAGGCATTAGCATAAAAACAGAAACCCAAATCAGTCTGATTTGGGTTTTTTGTATTATAATTAAAAAGAGTTCTTAGTTTAAATAGAAGACATATCCAAAGTGCAGCCAAACTTGCCAATCATTGGCTTTGTTTTCAGGAAAAACATCTTTGTTCGGATTCAAACCGTCAATCCAATCTGAGTTATAAAATTGAAAACGGGCTTCTACAAGTAGATCTTGCATTTCAGACAATTTAAAATGAGTTCCAATTCCAGAGGTTACAGACCAGACAGCGCCATTTTCATTTGAAAAACCATATTGATGACCGTCTGAAGGGACTAAATATTTAGGAAAAGTAGCTTCTGTCGTTCCTATTTGACCTAAGGAAGAGCTGATGTTTGTAGCATAAAAACTTATTTGAGTTCCTAAACTAATATAAGGACTAAAACTGTGATCGGTATTTTCAAAATCATGAATTTTCATGAACGGAGAATATTCTAATTGTAGGCCTAGATTTACCAATGAAGATTTTCCTTCCATTAAACGAAGTTGTTCAGAACCTACTGTTGCAGGTTTTTTTTCTGCCCATTCTCCAAAATGATTCAATTGCGTTCTGTTATAAGACAACTCCGAACGGACTTTAAAATGCTCGTTGAAATAAGTTTTGTGATTTGAATTGTATGAGAAATTAAGAAAGTGTACGATTCCGATTCCAAATCCAGTATTGTTGATATTGGTCGAAAAATCGTGTCGTTGACCGAAGTCAGATTGAAAGGCCACGGGACCAAAAATCACTCCTACTTCATGCGCCAAAGTAGACTGCGCTTTTACAATAACCGAAAAGCTGAAGAAGAGTAGTGTAACAATGGTTAGGTGCTTGATCATATTTATTGTGGTCTCAAAACTCTGACAAATATATAAAAAAGCATTTCTATTCAAACTAAAAGAGTAGCAGATTAAAAAATAACGATTAAAAGGGGCAAAAAATCAATAATCGTCAGCAAGAGTATTCCTAAAATGATAAATCAAAAAACTGACCTATGCTTTTGTTTTAAATGCATAATTCGGCGGTTTAAGGTTCAGAAAAACGAAAGAAATTAACAATTTCCCGTATCTTTGGCAACAAACCAGAATTCTAATTTCAAATTTAAATAAACCAATATCATGTCACATAGTGTTACTACTTTTATCGAATCGGTCAGAGCTAAAAACCCAAATGAAGTAGAATTTTTACAAGCTGTATTAGAAGTTGCTGAGACAGTTATTCCTTTTATTGAGAAGAATAAAAAATACCAGAACAAGATGCTTTTAGAGCGGATGGTAGAGCCAGAACGTGTAGTGATGTTTAGAGTGCCATGGTTGGATGATAAAGGAGAAATACAAGTAAATCGTGGGTATCGTATTCAGATGAACTCGGCGATTGGTCCTTATAAAGGAGGTTTGCGATTTCATCCTTCTGTAAATTTAAGTATTTTAAAGTTTTTGGCTTTCGAACAAACATTCAAAAATAGTTTAACAACTTTACCAATGGGTGGAGGTAAAGGAGGTTCTGATTTTGATCCGAAAGGGAAGTCGGATAACGAAGCAATGAAATTTTGTCAAAGTTTTATGACCGAATTGCAAAGACACATCGGGGCAGATACAGATGTACCTGCTGGAGATATCGGTGTTGGAGCGCGCGAAGTAGGATATTTATTTGGACAATACAAGAAATTAAGAAATGAGTTTACTGGAGTGCTTACCGGAAAAGGGATCACATACGGAGGATCATTAATTCGTCCAGAAGCTACAGGTTATGGTACGGTTTATTTTACCCAAAGTATGCTAGGAACAATTGGCCAAACTCTTCAAGGTAAAATTGTAACGGTATCTGGTTCAGGAAATGTAGCGCAATATGCGGTTGAGAAAGTTACAGAATTAGGAGGAAAAGCAGTTACATTATCAGATTCTACCGGTTACATTTATGATGCTGATGGAATTTGTGCTGAGAAATTAGCTTTTGTAATGGAGTTGAAAAATGAAAAGAGAGGAAGGATTAGTGAGTATGTAACGCAATATCCAAACGCAAAATTTGTGGAAGGAAAACGTCCTTGGGAAGTAAAATGTGATGTGGCTTTGCCGTGTGCAACACAAAATGAACTAGAAGCCGAAGAAGCTAAAATGTTAGTTGCTAATGGTTGTAACGTGGTTGCTGAAGGAGCGAATATGCCATGTACACCAAGTGCAGTAGAAGTGTTTCAAAATGCGAAAATCTTATTCGGACCTGGGAAAGCATCAAATGCGGGAGGAGTTGCGACTTCTGGTTTAGAAATGTCTCAAAATGCATTGCGTTTGAGCTGGAGCAGCGAAGAAGTTGACGAAAAGCTTAAAACTATAATGTTAAACGTGCACACTGCGTGCGTAAAATATGGTTCAGATGAAAACGGACACGTAGATTACGTAAAGGGAGCCAACATAGCTGGATTTGTTAAAGTGGCAGATGCAATGTTAGCGCAAGGTGTAGTGTAGTTTTAATCGCACTTAATACAATTGCCTTCCTTCTATTTTAGTCGGAAGGCTTTTTTATTTTAAATAACCATCAAATTTTGTATTACTCGCTTTATAGTATATTTGCACAATAAATACGCTGTAGTTCATGAATAAAAATCTTTGTTTCTGGTTTTTGCTGTTACTTACCCAAGTAAATTTTGCGCAAAATAAATTGCAATGGCAAGGTTATTTTTCGTTCAATGAAATAAAAGACGTATCGCAATCTTCTAAAGGTGTTTTCGCCGCTTCAGAGAATGCTATTTTTTCGAAAAACAGCGCGACCAATATCGTAAAAACTACAACAACGATTGACGGACTTTCAGGACAAACTATTTCTGCGCTTTATTGCAGCGAATCATATTCTAAAACAGTCGTTGGTTATGAAAATGGGCTCTTAATTGTTGTCGATGAGAAAGATGGCTCAATACGCAAGTTGGTCGACATTATAAGTAAGCAATTGTCGGCTAAAATTAAAAGAATCAATCATTTCATGGAATATGAAGGATTTCTTTACATTTCATGTGATTTCGGAATTGTACAATTTAATTTAAAAACACTTCAGTTTGGAGATACTTACTTCATTGGTAATAATGGTGCAGAAGTAAGTGTGAAACAAACGACATTGTATCAAGGTTTTATTTATGCGGCTACACAAAATGGTATCCGCGTTGCTCAAATCACCAATTCAAACCTAATCGATTTCAAGCAATGGATTGTAGTAAATACTGGAAACTGGAATGCCATTACATCGAACGACTCGCAATTAATTGCTATTGAAAGTACAGGAAATCTGTACCGTTTTGATTCAGATAATTTTAAACTTTTTCAACCGTCGACGCAAGCTGCTACTGATTTGAGAGCTATCGATAATTTTTTTCTTGTTACAAATGGAACTACTGTGTTGGTTTATGATAAGCAACTGGCTTTAGTGAGAACAGTAAGCGCAACTGAAGTAGACAAAACGCCTGTAAATTTTACATGTGCAACAATAATAAACAATATTATTTATGTAGGAACGCAAAACAACGGACTCTATTCGTCTCATCTTACAACTGTTTCTGGATTTACAAACGAAACGCCTACGGGACCTTTACGCAATACTATTTTTTCTATGGATGTCACTCCAACTTCGGTATGGGCAGTGTATGGAGATTATGATCAATATTACAATCCGTACGGGTTGGACAGTTACGGTTTGAGTAAATTTAGCAATTCTAATTGGTTTCATATTCCCTATCAAGACGTTTTTGGCGCTAAATCTATAACTCGAATTGTGGTCAATCCGAAAAATGAAAAAGAAGTGTATGCTAGTTCTTTTTTTTCGGGATTATTAAAGATAGAAAACGACGAGCCTTCTATATTATTCAATCAAAAAAATAGTGGCTTGGAGACCTTAACTTTTCTCGGACCTAATTACATTGATGTCCGAATTAACGGAACTGTCTTTGATAAACTTGGAAATTTGTGGGTTACTAATAGTTTAATAAATAGCGGCTTAAAAGTTTTAAAAACCAATGGGCAATGGCAAAGTTATTTGATGACATCGATTTTGGATAAAGCCGAAGACGCCAGCTTTGGTAGCATGATTATCGATAAAAATAGCACGAAGTGGATGGTAACAAATCGAGATGGTGTAGTTGCTTTTAATGAAAATGGAAATCTGTTTAAAAAAATGACCATCGGACAAGAAGCTGGAAACCTGCCATCAAAAGATGTTCGAGCGTTAGCAATTGATACAAATAGTCAGTTGTGGATAGGAACAAGTAAAGGATTGCGAGTTTTAAATTCAATAAATAATTTTCAGTCGGAAAACCAAATGACTGCAAATGCCATTATTATTGAAGACGATGGTTTAGCACAAGAATTACTATACGAACAAGTTATCAGCTCAATCGTTGTTGATGGCGCGAACAATAAATGGATTGGTACGGCAGATTCTGGAGTTTTTATGGTGTCATCAAATGGGCAAGTGACCAAATATCATTTTACAATTGATAATTCACCTCTGCCTAGTAATACAATCAATGACATTAAAATTAATACCGCTACTGGCGAAGTTTTTATCGCTACACAAAAAGGATTGGTATCTTTCAAAGGAGTTTCAACGAGTTCCAATGACGATTTAAGTGCAGTTTATATTTATCCAAATCCAGTGCGACCTAATTACTCAGGAACCGTAAAAATTGCGGGTCTAATTGATAAAGCTAATGTCAAAATAACTGACATTGAAGGGAATTTGGTCTATGAAACAACAGCTCAAGGAGGAACAATAGAATGGGATACCACAGCTATAGGGAAACACAAAGTAGCTTCGGGCGTGTACATGGTTTTTATTGCCGCTAAAGAGGGAGGAGAAACTAAAGTTAAAAAACTGATGATAATTAGGTAAATAAGTGAAGACTTTATTAGTCTTTAATTTTTCAATCTTCCAAAAAAATGAACGTAAAAACTAAGGCAATCGTAATTTCGGCTTTAAAATTTCAAGAAAAAAGTTTGATTGTCAAATGTTTTACGCTTTCGCACGGACTAAAAACATACTTTGTAAGAGATGCTTTTTCAGGAAGAAAATCAAGTCAAAAAATTGCTTATTTCCAACCCTTATCTATTCTAGAAATAGAAGCTGTTCATAAGAATAAAGGAACTTTAGAAAATTTTAAAGAAATAAAAACAGCAATACCGTTTCAAACTATTCATACCGACATTGTAAAAAGTACTATTGTTATGTTTATTTCTGAAATTCTGCACCATTCTATTCAAGAAGAAGAACATAATGAGTCGCTGTTTGTATTTTTAGAAACCGCATTACTTTGGCTTGATACTCATGATGAAATTGCGAACTTTCATTTAATTCTAATGCTAGAAACCACCAAATACTTGGGTTTCTATCCTGATGTATCTGATGCCGATTTGTCCTTTTTCGAAATGGTTGAAGGGGTTTTTACTCCTTTTCATGGCTTAAGAGCTTTGTCTGAACATGAAACGAGCCTATTTAAGAAATTAATTAATTTGAAATTTGACAACCAGCAAAAAGTATTTCATGTTATTGAAAGACAAATTGTACTTAAAATTTTAATTGATTATTACAGCTATCATTTGGATGGTTTTAAAAAACCCAAATCTTTGGATGTTTTGAAGGAAATATTTTCGTAGTATCAAAACTTTCGACGTTCAACTTTCAACATTTATTTAAAAATCCTTACTTTCGCACGACGATTTAAGAAAAGGATAAAATGAGCACAAAATTTACTGAATACAAAGGACTTGACTTGCCTAAAGTAGCGTCAGAAGTACTTGATTTTTGGAAAGAAGAAAATATATTTGAAAAGAGTGTTACTACGAGAGAAGGTAACGAACCATTTGTCTTTTTTGAAGGACCACCTTCGGCCAATGGATTGCCTGGAATTCACCATGTGATGGCTCGTGCGATAAAAGATATTTTTTGCCGATATAAAACACAAAAAGGCTTTCAAGTGAAGCGTAAAGCGGGCTGGGACACGCACGGTTTGCCGGTAGAATTAGGTACTGAGAAAGAATTAGGAATTACCAAAGAAGATATTGGAAAGTCAATTACTGTCGAAGAATACAACGAAGCGTGTAAGAAAACAGTAATGCGTTATACAGATGTGTGGAACGACTTGACCGAAAAAATGGGCTATTGGGTAGATATGGAAGATCCATATATTACCTACAAATCCAAATATATGGAATCGGTTTGGTGGCTTTTGAAACAAATCTACAACAAGGATTTGATGTACAAAGGATATACCATTCAGCCCTATTCTCCAAAAGCAGGAACAGGATTGTCTTCGCACGAAGTAAATCAGCCAGGTTCGTACCGTGATGTTACAGACACTACAATTGTAGCTCAATTTAAAGCTAAAAATGAATCGTTGCCAAGCTTTTTACAAGGTTTAGGAGATATTCATATTTTGGCTTGGACAACTACACCTTGGACATTGCCTTCAAACACGGCTTTGACAGTTGGACCAAAAATCGATTATGTTTTAGTAAAAACTTTTAATCAATATACTTTCTTACCGATCAATGTTCTTTTGGCTAAAAATTTAGTTGGGAAGCAATTCGGAAAAGGATTTTTTGTAAGCACGGAAACTTCCGATTTTGAAAACTTCAAAGAAGGAGACAAAAGAATACCATATCAAATTTTGGCGGAAGCCAAAGGAGCAGATTTAGTCGGAATTCTTTACGAACAATTATTGCCGTATGCCTTGCCGTACCAAAATCCAGAAAATGCATTCAGAGTAATTTCTGGAGATTTTGTAACTACAGAAGATGGAACGGGAATTGTGCATACAGCGCCAACTTTTGGTGCAGATGATGCTAAAGTTGCTAAAGAAGCATCGCCTGAAATCCCGCCAATGTTGGTTTTAGACGCCAATGGAACTCCGGTTCCTTTAGTAGATTTACAAGGAAAATTCACTTCTAACATGGGAGAATTTGCTGGTAAGTACGTTAAAAACGAATATTATAATGACGGCGAAGCGCCAGAACGCTCTGTTGATGTTGAAATTGCCATTCGTTTAAAAGAAGAAAATAAAGCGTTTAAAGTTGAGAAATACGTGCACAGTTATCCGCATTGTTGGAGAACGGATAAGCCTATTTTATATTATCCATTAGATTCTTGGTTTATTAAAGTAACAGAAGTAAAGGATAGAATGTTCGATTTGAACGAAACTATCAATTGGAAGCCAAAAGCAACTGGCGAAGGACGTTTTGGAAATTGGTTAAAAAATGCCAATGACTGGAACTTGTCTCGCTCTCGTTATTGGGGAATTCCGTTACCAATTTGGAGAAACGAAGACGGTACAGAAGAAATACTGATAGGTTCTATTGAGGAATTATATAATGAAATTGAAAAATCTATTGCAGCGGGAATTCAAAAAGAGAATCCGTTTAAAGATTTTGAGATTGGAAATATGGCGGAGTCGAATTACGATTTAGTCGATTTGCACAAAAATGTAGTTGATGAAATTGTACTGGTTTCCCCATCAGGAAAACCCATGCAGCGCGAAGCTGATTTGATAGATGTTTGGTTTGATTCAGGTGCCATGCCATACGCACAATGGCATTATCCTTTCGAAAACAAAGATAAAATTGATGGAAATAAAGATTTTCCAGCTGATTTTATTGCAGAAGGAGTCGATCAAACACGCGGTTGGTTTTACACTTTACACGCTATTGCAACTTTAGTTTTTGATAAAGTAGCCTATAAAAATGTCGTTTCAAACGGTTTAGTTCTAGATAAAAACGGACAAAAAATGTCCAAACGTTTAGGAAACGCGACAGATCCTTTTGAAACCATTAAAGAATATGGACCAGATGCAACGCGTTGGTACATGATTTCGAACGCCAATCCCTGGGATAACTTGAAGTTTGATATCGAAGGAATTGCTGAGGTACGTCGTAAATTCTTCGGAACATTATACAATACGTATTCATTCTTTTCATTGTATGCGAACATCGATAAATTTAAGTTTGAAGAAGCAGAAATTGCGATGAACGAAAGACCTGAAATTGATCAGTGGATTATTTCAGAGCTGAATACATTGATAAAAGAAGTTGATGGTTTCTATGAAGAGTACGAACCAACAAAAGCAGCGAGAGCAATTTCAGAATTTGTGCAAGAGAATTTAAGTAACTGGTACGTTCGCTTGTGTCGCCGTCGTTTTTGGAAAGGAGAGTATGGACAAGATAAAATTGCTGCGTACCAAACACTTTATACGTGTTTGTTAACAGTAAGTAAATTAAGTGCGCCAATTGCTCCATTTTTTATGGACAAACTTTACATAGATTTAACAGCAACCACACAGTCAGAAAAATACAGTAGTGTACATTTGGCTGAGTTTCCAAAATACGTTGACAACTTTGTTAATAAAACGTTAGAGAGTAAAATGCAGAAGGCGCAAACGATTTCGTCGTTGGTTTTGTCGCTTCGTAAAAAGGAAATGATAAAGGTACGTCAGCCCTTGCAAAAGGTAATGATACCAGTACTTGACGACGAGCAACGCAGTCAAATTGAAGCTATTTCTGAGCTTGTAAAAGCGGAAGTAAATGTGAAAGAAATTGTGCTTTTAGATGATGCGTCTGGTGTTTTAGTAAAGCAAATTAAACCTAATTTTAAAGCTTTAGGTCCACGATTTGGAAAGGATATGAGCCTGATAGCTAAGGAGATACAGTCTTTTTCTGCAGAACAAATTAGTCAATTGGACAAGCAAGGAGCGCTCGATATTGTTATTGCAGGAAATATCGTAACTTTATCGATAGAAGATGTTGAAATTACATCGCAAGATATTGAAGGTTGGTTGGTGGCTAATTCAAATGGAATAACGGTCGCATTGGATATCACCATCAGCGAAGAGTTGAAAAATGAAGGTATTGCAAGAGAATTGGTAAATAGAATTCAGAATATCCGTAAAGATTCTGGTTTTGATGTAACTGATAAAATTAAGGTACAAATACAAAGAGATGGCAATTTAGAAGAAGCAATTCTTAAAAATGTCGCCTATATAAAATCGGAAACCCTAACAGAAGATTTGGTTTTCTTAGATCAAGTAGAAAACGGTACAGAAGTTGAGTTTGACGAGATCAAAACAAAGTTATTAATTTCAAAATAATAAACCATGGTAGATGAAATTACACGATACTCAGACGCTGATTTAGCCGAGTTCAAAGAGATAATTCAAAATAAGATTCAAAAGTCACAGTCAGATTTAGATTTGATAAAAAGTGCTTATATGAATGATTTAAATAATGGAACTGATGATACATCGCCAACTTTTAAAGCATTCGAAGAAGGAAGTGAAACGATGTCGAAAGAAGCGAATTCGCAATTAGCGATTCGTCAGGAAAAGTTTATCCGTGACTTAAAAAACGCACTTTTCCGTGTGGAGAATAAAACGTACGGTGTATGTAAAGTAACGGGTAAATTAATCTCAAAAGAGAGATTAAAAATCGTTCCGCATGCAACAATGAGTATCGAGGCAAAAAACTTGCAACGATAATATTTTCATTACAAAATAATTAACGCTCCTCATGGGGCGTTTTTTTTGATTAAATTGTTACTTTTGCCATCAAAATTATCTCAAATGTCATTACGAAAAGCATACTTGCTTATTTTTATCATATTATTGGTTGATCAAGTTTCTAAAATTTACATCAAAACTAACTTTGTTTTAGGAGAAGAAGTAAACGTTCTAAGTTGGTTTAAAATTCTATTCATAGAAAATGAAGGAATGGCTTGGGGAACTACAATTCCTGGTGAATATGGTAAATTGATTTTGACGGTTTTTAGAATTTTTGCCGTATTCGGTATAGCCTATTGGTTGTACGATGCGTCCAACAAAAGAGAATCTACGTATTTAATTACTGCAATTGCTTTAATTTTTGCTGGAGCAACAGGTAATATTATTGACTCTATTTTTTACGGAGTTGTTTTTGACGACAGTAGCCACAATTTAGCGACGTTGTTTGCGCCAGAACATTACGGAACTTTGTTTCATGGAAAAGTGGTGGATATGTTATACTTTCCAATAATTGACGGTCATTTTCCGTCTTGGTTTCCTTTTTGGGGAGGAAACGAATTTAAATTTTTTAATGCAATTTTTAATGTTGCCGATGTAGCCATTTCTACTGGAGTAGGCATTTTGATTGTTTTTAATAAAAAAGCTTTCAATAAATAAATTCTCTTGAGGATACTGAAATAAATAGCTTTTTGTTGTCTTTAGTCTTTATGAAATCTTATTTTTACGATATTAAACGTACTAATAATGCAAAGACCATCATTTTCTATTTACGATGCTTCGGCTGGATCGGGCAAAACGTATACGTTAGTAAAAGAGTACCTTAAAATTATTCTTTCTGCTAAGAAAAATGATGCATATCGCAATATCTTGGCCATCACATTTACCAACAAAGCGGTTCACGAAATGAAAACGCGTATTGTGGGTAGTTTGACTGAATTTGCGAAAGAGGAACCTTCAAAAAAAGCGTTCGACTTGATGGAGCACCTCGCTTCAGAGACGAATCTTTCAGTTATTCAAATCAAAACCAAATCAAAACAAATTATAAAGCATATTATTCATAATTATGCTGCCTTTGATATTTCTACAATTGATAAATTCACGCATAAAGTTATTCGTGCTTTCGCACACGATTTAAATTTGCCAATGACTTTTGAAGTTACGTTAGATACAGAAAGCTTATTGACAGAAGCTGTTGATGCAATTATCGCACAAGCAGGCCAAGATGACATATTGACCAAATTGTTAATCGATTTTACGATGGAGAAAACCGACGATGATAAATCGTGGGATGTTTCTCGAGAGATTTTAGATACAGGAAGGTTGATTTTAAATGAAAACAACCGCAACGAGATTTCGCATTTTAAAGAAAAATCTATTGAAGAATTTGTTGGTATTAAAGATAAGTTATTTCAATTAGCTACAGATTTGGAAAAGCAAACTGCTGCTATGGCTCAAGAAGCACTTCAGTTGATTGAAAACAGAGGTATCGATTTAAAATCTTTTTCAGCAGGTCATTTTCCTAAACATTTAGTTAGTATTAGCGAAGGTAAATTCAATCCAAGTAATAAAAAATACCACGAGTTTGAAGATATAAAGATTAATAAAACGGCAAGAGACAGAACTTTAATTGAAGCTTTACTTCCAGAATTGTTGCAGAAGTTACGGTCAGTTTATGAGATTTTCGAAAAAATTTATTTCTACAAAGCCTTTCTTAAAAATATTACGCCACTCTCTTTATTAAATACCGTTAGCAATGAATTGAATAAAATTCAGACGGAACAAAATGTCCTTTCGATTTCAGAATTTAATGCCATCATTCATCGTGAAATTCAAAATCAACCAGCGCCATTTATTTACGAGCGTTTGGGTGAGCGCTACCGTCATTTTTTTATTGATGAATTTCAGGATACTTCAGAGATGCAATGGGAAAATTTAATTCCTCTTATTGATAATGCTTTGGCGGGTCAAGATGAAGCGGGAGTAAAAGGAACTTTAATGATTGTTGGAGATCCCAAACAATCCATCTATCGTTGGAGAGGCGGAAAGGCAGAGCAGTTTATTGAGTTAAGTAAAGATAAAAATCCGTTTAGTAACAAGGATAAAAACATTGAGCATCTTGACACTAATTATCGAAGTTATAGTGAGGTAATTGATTTTAATAATTCATTTTTCAAAACTATTTCGAGTCAATTTGAGCACGAAGATTACAAAGATTTATATGAAAATCACAGCCATCAAAAGAGCAACTCGAAAAAAGGAGGTTATGTAAATATTTCTTTTTTACCTGTTGCTGATAAGAACGACAATACCGAAGAGGATGATGTTTTAAGTAAAAATGAATTGTATGTACTGGCTACTTTAGATACAATTAAAAAAGTACTTAGCGACGGCTTCGAATACAAAGACATCGTCGTCCTTACCCGTAAGAGAGATCAAGGTGTTGCAGTTGCCAATTATCTAACAGAACAAAAAATTCCGCTTTTGTCGTCCGAAACATTATTGATTCAGAACGCAACCGAAGTAAATGTGATCGTCAATCTTTTGCATTATTTAAATAATAATGGAAATTTAGAAGCGAAGGCGCACATCTTGTATTTTATTTCTCAAAAGGAAAAAGAGAGTAGTGCTGTCGCAGATTTTATTGCTACAGGTATGAGTTTTATTAATGAAGTTGATTTTGAGCAATGGCTGTTGCAATACGATATTTCGCTTTCTTTTGACGCTGTTCGAAAGAAATCACTTTATGAAGCAGTAGAAACCATTATTCATGCCTTTATAAAACCGTCCTTTAATAATGCGTACGTACAATATTTCTTGGATATTGTGTTAGAGCGTGATATTCGAAATCAGGCAGGTATTGCTGATTTTTTGGTGTATTGGGATAAAAACGGACATAAGTTTAGCATTCCATCTCCTGAAGGAAATAACGCTGTTCGAATAATGACGATTCATAAATCTAAAGGTTTGGAGTTTCCAGTAGTAATTATGCCTTTTGCTGACGAAGATTACAATAGAAAGCCAAAAGATAAATTGTGGTTAGATGCCGACGATGGCGATTTTGGTCTTGCCAAAGTATTAATTGATAATACTTCAGCTGTAGCTGGCTTTGGAGAATCAGCAGCAGTAGTTTTTAGTGTAAAAAAGCAAGAAGAATTATTAGATAACGTTAATGTGTTGTATGTTGCGCTAACGAGAGCTGAAGAGCAGTTGTATGTGTTATCTCAAATGCAACAGCCCAGTAAATCATCTGGGGATTGGCCCAATAATATGGCGTCTTTTTTTATTCAATTTTTAGAAAAGAACTCTAATTTTGAAGAGAGTGTATTACAGTACACCTTTGGAGATCCAAAACGACTATCAATATACAGCAATATAGAATCTTCTATAAAAAACATTCCTTTTGTTGCTAAAGTTTTGCAGACGCAAAATATTAAAATTGCACAACGTGATGCATTAATGTGGGGAACGCACCAGCAAGAAGCAATTGCTTACGGTAATGTTGTTCACGAAATCCTCTCCTTTGTTAAAGATAAGAATGATGTCGAAGAGGCTATTAGTAAAGGAATTGACGATGGTTTACTAATAATGGATCAAGTGGAAACGGTTAGGGCTGCTATTGAGGCAATTGTTACTCATCCTGAAATTTCGATTTGTTTCGAGACAGGTAATCGAGTTTTAAATGAACAAACCATTTTGCAACGAAAAAGTAAAATTTTGAAGCCCGATCGAATTGTTATTAATTCAAAAAACGAAGCGTATTTGCTCGATTATAAAACGGGGTTGCATAATCCTAAATACAAAACTCAGATTGAAGAATATCAACATGCAATTGAGTCGATGGGTTTTAAAGTGTTAAAAAAAGCGTTGGTTTATATAGGAGCCAAAATCGATGTGGTAAATTTGTGAAATAATTAATCAGATGTTAATGATTTTTCAACCGCAAGGTGTTAAAAATTAACATTTTAAATTTATAATAATGTACGGAAAAATTAAAGAGCATTTGCAAAATGAATTGCAAGCAATCGAAGACAATGGGATTTTTAAAAAAGAAAGAATAATTACGTCTCCACAAGATGCTGAAATTACAATTTCTACAGGTGAAAAAGTTTTAAATTTTTGTGCTAATAATTATTTGGGACTTTCTTCGCATCCTGAAGTGATACAAGCAGCGAAAGACGCAATGGATTCACATGGATTCGGAATGTCTTCGGTACGATTTATATGTGGTACACAAGATATTCACAAGACATTAGAAAAAAAGATAGCAGAATTTTACGGTACAGAAGACACTATTTTGTATGCTGCAGCTTTTGATGCTAATGGCGGAGTTTTCGAGCCTTTATTAGGAGCCGAAGATGCTATTATTTCAGATAGTCTAAATCACGCTTCAATTATAGATGGAGTACGCTTGTGCAAAGCTGCTCGATACCGATACGAGAATAGCAATATGGAAGATCTGGAGCAGCAGTTAATTAAAGCAAATGCTACTGGAGCTCGTTTTAAAATTATTGTTACAGATGGAGTGTTTTCAATGGATGGAATTGTAGCTCCACTAGATAAGATTTGCGATTTAGCAGATAAGTACGATGCAATGGTTATGGTAGATGAATGTCACGCCGCTGGTTTTATTGGAGCAACAGGAAAAGGAACGCTCGAGGCAAAAGGAGTAATGGGCAGAGTCGATATTATTACTGGAACTTTAGGAAAAGCATTAGGTGGTGCAATGGGAGGCTATACTACTGCTAAAAAAGAAATTATCGAATTGTTGCGTCAGCGTTCTAGACCCTATTTATTTTCAAACTCTTTGGCGCCTGCAATAGTTGGAGCTTCTATAAAAGTATTTGAGCTATTGGAGAACGATACCACATTAAGAGATAAGTTAGAATGGAATACCAATTATTTTAAAGAAGGTTTGAAAAAGGCCGGATTCGATATTGTTGAGGGTGATTCTGCAATTGTTCCAGTTATGCTATACGATGCTAAATTATCGCAAGTAATGGCAGATGAACTTTTAAAGTTGGGTATTTATGTAATTGGATTCTTTTTTCCAGTGGTTCCAAAAGATAAGGCGAGAATAAGAGTTCAGTTATCCGCTGCGCATACCAAAGAACACCTAGATACGGCTATAAACGCCTTTATTACAGCTGGAAAGCACTTAAAAGTGATCGAATAAATTGACCAATAAAATTTTTGTAGGTTTTTTTTAACATTTAGTTTTGTATTTAAAAAATTAGGTGTTACTTTTGTGTATAATTAACTAAATTGTAATTAAAAAAATTAAGTATGAAACATCTTAACAAAATTTTAGTTGCTGTGATGATGGTGATGGGTTTAACTTCTCACGCGCAAGACAGTAACAATCCATGGGCTATCTCTTTTGGAGTTAATGCCGTTGACACTAGAACTAGTGCTGGTGGTGGAGACGGTTGGTTCAACCAACACTTCTCACAGCCATTCGCAGTTGATGACAACTGGAACATCCTTCCTTCTCTATCTTACCTAAGTGTATCTAAATACGTTGGTAGTGGTTTTTCTGTAGGACTTATTGGTTCTGTAAATAAAATTGATAAAGCAGTATACTTTAGACCATCTGCTCCAGGTCATGATGGACGTGGAATGATTGTAACTAATCCTGGTGATTTGATGTACTACGGTATTGACTTAAATGCTAAATACAGCTTTAAAGAATTAATCAAATCTAAAGTGATCGATCCTTCGTTAACTTTGGGTGGTGGTTATGTTTTCTTAGGAAAAGATTCTTTCGGAACTGTTAATCCAGGTGCTGGAGTTACATTTTGGTTCTCTGATGCAGTAGGTTTAGAACTTGCTACAAAATACAAATGGGCTGTAGGTGCTGGTAAAAATGGTAATGTTGGAAGAGAAGATGGTTTTGGAGAAATTGATACTCCTTCTCATTTCCAACACACTTTAGGTATCGTATTCCAATTTGGAGGTAAAGATACTGACGGAGACGGAATTTATGACAAAGATGATGCTTGTCCAGATGTTGCTGGTTTAAAACAATTCAACGGATGTCCTGATACTGATGGAGACGGAATTGTTGATGCTTCAGATGCTTGTCCAGATGTTTTTGGTTTAGCTGCATTAAACGGTTGTCCTGATACTGACGGAGACGGAATTGCTGATGCTTCAGATGCTTGTCCAGATGTTTTTGGTTTAGCTGCATTAAACGGATGTCCAGATTCTGACGGAGATGGTGTTGCTGATAAAGATGACAAATGTCCTACTGTTGCAGGTCCAAAAGAAAATGGCGGTTGTCCTTTCTTAGACGCTGACAAAGATGGTGTTGCTGATAAAGATGATGATTGTCCTACTGTAGCTGGTCCAGCTAGTAATAGAGGATGTCCTGAAGTTACAACTGAAGTTTTAGAAGATCTTAAAGTTCAAGCTAGAGCAGTATACTTTAACTCAGGTAAAGCTACTTTCAAATCTGGAGACAAAGAAACTTTAGCAAGAATAGATGCAATAAACAATATTCTTAAAAACTACCCAACTGCTAAATTTAGCGTTGAAGGACACACTGATAGTGATGGTTCAAATGAATTAAACCAAAAACTTTCTGAAGATAGAGCAGCAGCAGTTATGAATGCTTTAATCGAAAGAGGAGTTAATGTTGATAATTTAGTTTCTAAAGGTTATGGAGAAACTCAACCAGTTGCAACTAACAAAACTGCAGCAGGTAAAGCTCAAAACAGAAGAACTGAAATCAAACATATTGGTTCAAAATACGACGGTAAATTGTAAGCTACAATTTCAAATAATTTTAAAAAGCCATTCTTAATTGAATGGCTTTTTTTATTTTTATACCATGATAGAAAATTCATTCTTAAATAAAATTGCAGCGAAAATTATAGAAGACTATTCTAATAGACTAGCTGATATTACAATAATATTACCAAATAAGCGAGCAAAGGTCTTTTTGATAGAGTCGCTGGCGCAGCAAATTAATACAACAATATTAAGCCCCACTATTATCAGTGTGGAAGACTTTATTCAAGATGTAGCTAAAGTTAGATCGATAGACTCGATTGAGTTATTGTTTGAGTTTTATGAAGTCTATCTTTCAATTACCGATAAAAAGAATCAACAGTCTTTTGAATTGTTTGCCAACTGGGCAAAAACATTATTGCAAGATTTTAATGAAATTGATCGCTATCTTTTAGAGCCAAATCATGTTCTGACCTATTTAAAAGATATAGAAGATATTAAGAAATGGGGAATAGAAGTGGAAAGTAAAACACAATTGCTTGAAAACTACATTGATTTTTGGAAATTGCTTCCCAAATATTATCAAGCGTTGTACAGCCACTTGTCAAATAAAAGAGTAGGTTATCAAGGGTTAATTTATCGAGAAGCGGTAGGTAACTTACAACAATTTTCTAAGAGTGCTGCTAATGAATATTTTATTTTTGCAGGTTTCAATGCGCTGAATGCTGCCGAGGAAAAAATTATTCAGCATTTAATAGCAAATGATCAAGCTAAAATTTACTGGGATATTGATCAGGTTTTTATAAATGATCCATTTCACGATGCGGGACTTTTTGTACGCCGTTTTAAAGAGAATTGGAAACATTATAAATCAAATCCATTTGAATGGATTGTAGAAGATTTTTCGGGAGTCAAAAACATCCAAGTTATTGGTACACCAAAAACGATTGGGCAAGCTAAAATGGTTGGAAGTATAATTGAGAATAAAATTATGCATGCTCCAAATACTTCTCTCAATAAAGTAGCAGTTGTCCTTGGTGAAGAAAACTTATTGATTCCTTTATTGTATTCGCTTCCCGAAAGTGTCGGTGCGCTAAATATTACAATGGGATACTCTAGTAAAAACAATCCGACACAAATTTTAATAAATAAGTTGTTTAAAATGCATACGAATGCAATTGCAAGAAGTAGCAGTTCTTATGTGTTTTATTATAAAGATGTGTTGGATATTTTGACACATCCATTGGTTGAACCCTATGCAAAAGGAAATGATTTAGTTAAGCTTATAAATAAAAACAATTATACATTTATAACTCATAAAAAAATCAGTGAGTTACATCCAAATGCTTCGGAATTATTTACGCTCCTATTTCAGAAATGGGAAAACGGCACGATCTCGGTTCTAAATTCTATTTCTAGTTTGTTATTGGTTATAAAAGCTAATGTAAGTACAGACACTCAAGAGGATAAAATTGCGAAAACATTTGTGTACGCAATTTTTAAAGTTATTAATAAGCTTACTAATTATTACGCTAAGCACCAACACATTGATAAAATAGAAACATTGTACGCAATTTATAAGCAAGTTATAGATTTGGCTGAAGTGTCGTTTGAAGGAGAACCTTTAAACGGTTTGCAAGTGATGGGTGTGTTAGAAAGTCGAGTATTAGATTTTGATACAGTTATTGTTACTTCTATGAATGAAGGTAAATTCCCTGCAGGGAAATCACAAAATTCCTTTATTCCGTATGATGTAAAGCGGGAATTAGGACTGCCAACTTTTAAGGAAAAAGACGCTATTTATACCTATCATTTTTATCATTTATTACAGAGAGCAAAAAATATATACTTATTATATAATACTGAAAGTGACGGGCTAGATGCTGGCGAACGCAGCCGTTTTATAACACAGTTGGAAGTCGAGAAACAACCCAATCATACGTTGACATTGGATATTTATAATCCAATTTTGCCAGATGTAGCTGCGGTTCCAATGTCAATTCCTAAATCGGAAGCAGTCATGGAACGTTTGGCTGAAATTGCCAGAATTGGCTTTTCCCCTTCTGCGCTTACCAGCTACATTCGAAATCCGATTCAGTTTTATTTTCAGAAAATATTGCGCATTCGTGAAGTGGAAGAAGTAGAGGAGAATATTGCGCTGAATACTTTAGGTACCATTATCCATGAAACATTAAAAGTGTTATACGAGCCTTTTATTGGAAAATTTCTTTCTGAAGAATCCATTAAAATCTGCTTTTCTCTATTAGAAAAAGAAGTATTAAATCAGTTTAAGCTGGTTTATAAAGAAGGTGAAATAAACAAAGGGAAAAACTTACTGGCTTTTGAAGTTGCAAAACGGAATGTTTCTAACTTTCTAAAAGTTGAACTAGAAAATATTAAGCAAGGTGACGCCATTAAAATTTTACATTTAGAGGAAACATTCGAGAGAACATTAACTCATGATGATCTGCCTTTTCCAGTTTTGATAAGAGGGAATGTGGATCGAATTGAAGAGCGTAATGGAAAAATAAGAATTATAGATTATAAAACCGGGAAAGTTGAAAAACGAAATATGGTTTTAAAATCTTGGGAAGGGTTGTCTCTTGACATTAAGAATGACAAGATAATTCAGGTTTTGGCTTATGCTTTTATGTATGAGAACAACAGTAAAGGACTTCCAATAGAAGCTGGAATTATTTCATTTAAGAACTTAAAGTCAGGGTTTTTGTCATTTGAATTTAAATCCGGTAAAGAGTCTGAATCAATTGTTTCTGAAGGAATGTTAAGCGATTATTTAGAACAAATTGTAGTGTTATTGCGTGAAGTCTTAGATGTTACAATTTCTTTTGAGGAGAAAATTTAAGTACCGATCATGAATTTAATCAAACTAGAGTCTGTTTTTAATTTCTTTAAGAGTACGGTTGCTGTTAATTTTGCGGTCAGTATTTTACCTTTCTTCTTTGGCGGAGTTATTGCTTTTAGTTACTCATTCATTAGTTTTGGTTTTTTGATTAGTCTTTTGCTAAAGGAAATTAATGCAAAAAACGAATATTTGTTTTATTATAACAATCAGATTTCAAAAATACAACTTTGGCTTTTTTCTTGGCTTTTTACCTTTGTCCTTTTAGTTATTAGTCGTTTGATTTTCAATGTACTTCAACAATTAGTTTAATTATGGCTATTTTAGAAATTGATAGTATTCAGAAAAGTTTCGACCATAAACCGATTCTTTCCGATGTTTATGTTGCCTGCCACACGGGAGAGGTAATTGGTTTGTTAGGGAGTAATGGTTCGGGTAAATCCACCTTACTTAAAATTGTTTTCGGACTAATTTCGGCAGAATATAAGTTTGTTAGAATTGATAATGTCGTAAAGAAAGAGCCGACGGATTTGTTTAAAGAAATTAGTTACTTGAGTCAAGACTCCTTTATACCGCGATCATTTTCGGTACAAAAAGCTATTCGTTTGTCCATTGAAAAAGTGAAATCCGATTCTTTTTATGCAGATGAATTTATCGACTTAATTAAGAATAAATATGTAAAGGAGTTGTCAGGGGGGGAATTACGGTATTTAGAAATTCTTTTAGTACTTTCAAACAACTCTAAATTTGTTTTATTGGACGAGCCTTATACGGGACTATCACCTATAATGATTGAGAGAGTAAATGTTCTAATTTCAAAAGCTTCAGAAACGAAAGGAATTATTGTTTCGGATCATAATTACAGAAGTGTGGTAAAAATTAGCTCTAAGGTTGTTTTACTTAAAAATGGAAAGACACATTTAATTACAGATAAGAAGCAATTATTAGAACTAGGTTACGTTAGCGAAGCGGGATTAAATTTGCTTTAAGAACTGTAATAAAAGTTGGCTCAGCTCGTCTCTGTTTTCAATCGTACTCATGTGTCCGTCAGCAAAAGTATGCAGCTGGACGGTCGTGTTTTTAATTTGTACAATTGTTTCGTCATACAGCAGAACAGGATCTTTTTTTCCTAAAACAAACAAAATAGGATAAATGGCTTTTTCCAAAATGTATGTGCGTTCTTTCCTAATTTTCATTCCTTCCAGCGAAGCAACTACGCCTTGTAGGGGTGTTTTTAAAGCTTCTTTTTTCACCCATTCTATTTCTCTACTTAAGCGCGTTCTGTTTTCTTCACTGAATAAATTGGCAATTGCCATGTTGACAAACACAGAGAAGTTTTGCTTTACTGCCTTTATAGCGCGAGTTCGGTTGAGCTTGCGTTCAGCATTATCTTCATAGGCAGTTGAGTTTAAAAGTACCAAACCAATTGTTTTTTCTGGATATAAATCGGCGAAAGCCAAAGCAACATAACCACCCATTGAGTGACCGACTAGACAGCATTTTGTAATTTTTAATTCATTTAAAATATGAGTTACAATTGCTGCATTTTCCTCCATAGTATGCACATAACCCATACTTTCTGTTTTGCCGTGACCCAATAAATCAATTGTAATGATTCTATGACCTTTGTTTAGTAATGGTATGAAAGGATCAAACATAGCTTTGTTTTCTAGAAAACCATGAAGCGCAACAATGGCAGTTCCTTGACCATCATCAGTATACGAAACGATAGTATTTTTAAATGTTGTTTTTTTCAATTTTGAAGTCAATTAATGGATTGTAAAATTACAATAATGTCAACGGACTTCATAAGAATTTAACTCCGATTGATTCTTATAGTAAGAAATGCTGTATCGTCATGAAAATGATTCTATTTTTTAATTTTTAACACAAAGAAAACAATTCGTTATTTTAAATTAGTCTTAATTACGCGTTTATTTGGTTTAAATTTTATAAATTTGCAACAGCAAAAAATTAATAAGAATGCCACAAATTAGTACTTTGACCAGCAACATATTGTTTGAAACTGAAAAAGGATACAGTTATCAGTGTGATCTAACGAACAGTATAATTATCAGTTTTGTGAATACCGTTTCAACGTATAAAATTCAAGATTTTTTAATTTTTCAGAGAAAAGTAAATAGCGTTGATATTCTGAATATGTTATATGATTTATCAGATCAATCCGACGCTCAGCTTATTGAAACTACCAAACGTAATTTTTCTCGTACGCTTAGTATTTGTGAAATTGTTCAACTTCGAGAACTATTAAATGGGACCAAATTCACTTTAAGTTTGCACTCCATGTTATGTAATGTATTGTTGGCTGACTTGGTTTGATGCTTACTTAGATTAAATACAAATGTTTTAGTGTTTGCAGTGGTTGGCGTAAATTTTTGTAACTTTACTTGTCTAAAAACAAAATGGTCATGAAAGATTTATTAAGAACAAACACATCGTTAACTCAAGCTGTTGAGCAAATACTAAACTTGCAATCAAAAATAGAGAGTGATGCTTCTAACAAATATTTGGCTATGGCTTCATGGTTGGATAGAAACGGTTTTGAAAATACAGCCGGTTACATGTATAAGCAAGCTGAAGAAGAAAGAGAGCATTTTCTTAAAATATTTAAATACATAAGTGATGTTGGTGGAATTGCAATTACACCAAGCATTCCTGAGGTTCAGCAAGAATTTGGATCTTTTAGAGAAGTTTTTGAAATTGCATTGCAAAGCGAAATTGCGGTTACTAAAGCCGTAAACAGAGTTATTGCAAAATGTAGAGCCGAAAATGATTACGCTACAGAAGATTTTATGATGTGGTACGTGACAGAGCAAAGAGAAGAGGAAAAAAATGCAAGAAGAGCATTGGAGCTTTTTGAATTAATCAATGAAAACGAAGCTGCTGGAAAATTTGAATTAGACGTACAAATCGCAAAAATAGAATAATCGATTAACGATAAATAGAAATCCCGTACTGCTTAAAAGTAGTAAGGGATTTTTTCATTATTACGAATGATGCATTACACTATTATGTAAAAAAAGCAGTTAATAATTACTAATTGCGTTTTCGTTTTCATCCAATCGAAATTCTCTGTTACGTATTCATTATCGATTCGATTTCTTCCACTTCGATCGGAATGTTTTTCATTAAATTAAACGGTTCTCCGCTTTTTTGAACTACTACATTATCTTCCAAGCGAATTCCGAAACCTTCTGCAGGGATGTATATTCCAGGCTCTACAGTAAATACCATATTTGCTTGCATTGGTTCGTGTAGTAAACCATAATCATGCGTGTCTAAGCCCATGTGGTGTGATGTTCCGTGCATGTAGTATTTTTTGTAAGCCGGCCATTCTGGATCTTCATTTTGAACATCAGCTTTGTCTAGTAAACCTAGACCAAGTAATTCTGATGTCATAATTTTTCCAACTTCAATATGATATTGTTTCCAAAGTGTTCCAGGCATGAGCATCTTTGTAGCTTCGTTTTTTACGCGCAATACTGCATTGTAAACTTGTTTTTGTCTTTCAGTATATTTTCCTGAAGCAGGGATAGTGCGGGACATATCGCTGGAATAGTTAGCATATTCTGCAGCAACATCTAATAAAATTAAATCGCCAGCTTTACATTGTTGGTTGTTTTCAATATAATGTAAAACATTGGCATTGTTTCCAGAAGCGATAATCGGTGTGTAAGCAAAACCTTTAGAGCGATTGCGAACAAATTCGTGAATTAATTCTGCTTCAATTTCATATTCAGTAACATTTGGTTCTACGAAGCTTAACAAACGTCGAAATCCTTTTTCGGTAATGTTACACGCGTGCTGAATCAAATCAATTTCTTCTGATTCTTTTACAGAGCGCAAACGCTGTAAAATCGGATTACTTTTGGCAACTTGGTGTGCTGGATATGTTTCTTTCCACCATTTAATGAAACGATCTTCACGCGTTTGTGTTTCAACAGAAGCGCGGTAATGTTCGTTGGTGTTGATGTAAATTGTATCAGCGTAACTCATTAATTCTTTTAAAATCTTATGAAAATCCTGCAACCAATAAACAGTTCGTATTCCTGAAACCTGCAAAGCACGTTCTTTGGTTAGCTTTTCTCCTTCCCAAACAGCGATATGATCGTTGGTTTCTTTTAAGAAAAGAATTTCTCTTTGATTTTCGTAAGGAGCGTCAGGAAATAACAATAAGATGCTTTCTTCTTGATCGACACCACTTAAATAAAAAATATCGCGGTGTTGCGCAAATGGCATCGTGCTATCGGCACTAATGGGGTAAATATCATTTGAATTAAATACTGCAATAGCATTAGGTTTCATCTGTGTAGCAAATTTTTCGCGATTTTTAATGAAAAGAGAATTGTTTATTTGATGATATTTCATAATTATTTGGATTTGTTTAAGAATACTCAAAATTAATAATTTTTAAAACAATGAAGAGTTTTAGAGTATTAAAGTTTTGCCATAAGTCAAAAAGCCAAAACAATTTTAGGTGGTTTGGCTTTTAGGAAATAATGTAAAATATATTTATGAAGTTATCCTTTGTGCAATTATGATTAGCGCTTAAATTAATCGATCCATTTGTAATAACGGGCGCCGATTAAAGTTGGAATTTTATTTTCAATTCGATCTAAAATCCATTCTTTTTTTGCCATTCTGATGCTTTCTTTTTGTTCTTTACGATGCAGTCTTTCGTAGGTTTCAAAATCTATTTCGGTGCTTTTTTCTAAAGTTTCAAAAAGCTGTACTTTTGAAATAGCCGATTTCCATTCGGGTTGAATAGTTCCTTCGAAAACTTTTGACTTGGATCCACTTCCATAAGCAAGAAATCCGAATTTTGAATTGCTAATCTCTACCTTAGAATTGTAGAAATGTGATAGGGTCGAAAGTAATCCCATAAAAATGGAACCGGTATATAGGTTCCCAATTAAGGAAGAGGCTAATTCTGCCGCCTGTAATTTCTCAGATACGAATTCTCGGTATTCGCTAGATTTTGCAATTTCTTTTAACTTTGTTTGATATTCAGCCGGAGTTTCTTCTCCAGAAATTGTTTTTTGCTGATGGTCTAATGTGTATATTTCAGATAGCATGCGGCGTCCTTGAAAAGAATACGGCAAGTGCATCACGATACTTCTCCAGTTATTGTAAATTGTTTCGGTCGTATTTTTTTGTTTTTTAAAGTTGAAATACGCATTTCGAGTTCGGTCCATGTAACATTGGTTCGAATATTGTCCGTCAAAAACTGGCTGGTCTTTGTGAATTGTGATCTCAGCTTCTAAGATGTCAAACCAAGGCTCGTTTACGTTATTTAATAAAATTTGCTCTTTAGTAATGGTTCGGTGCGGTTTAAAGAAGTCAAAAACGCCTTTCGTACTTGTTACCCAAACGTTATCAATAGCAATTATTTTAGGATTGGCACTAACTAATAACGCTAAAGCTCCCGCGCCTTGCGTATATTCTCCAGTAGAATTTAAATCGTATTTAGCAAAATCAGTAGTAACCACGATTGCTTTTTTTGTTGGATGCAGTTGTATAAAATCCAAGCAATTTTGCAATGCATCGACCCCGGCAATACACGCAAAAGTAAAATCGACCACATCACAGGTTTCCAAAACTCCTGCACCATATTTTTGTTCCATCAAAGTGATTAAATACGAACCTATAGGCTTGGAGCTGTCTACGGAGCTTTCGGTTCCAACGTAAATGCGACTAATTTCATTTAAGTCTATATTGTGTTCGTCTATTAATTTAGTTAGTGCGTTGGCACCAAATACAACTACATCTTGATGCAAATCAGGCAAAGTCATTCGTAATAATCCAAGACCTTTTTCAAGCTTTTCGGCTTCAATGTTTCTAGCATTAGCTAAGGTTTGTATGGGTAAATGTATTTTTGCTACATCAAAAGCAATAGCTTCAATTCCGGTTTTCATTATCACAAATTTTAAGCTCGCAAAGATAAAGCTATGACCGTGATATATCGGTTTTTAAACTAGCAAAGCTTTATGGAGTTGTCACTTTTAGGGAAAACAAATTAAAAGTTAAGATAAAATAGTAATATCATAAAGTTTTGATGAAAATGTAAAGCTGGAATGAATTTTAAAGAATATTATAATGTTGTTACTTATTTTGTTACTAAAAATGTCTCGATTTTAGCTATTTTACATATTGAATATTTAGAACTCCATTCTTTTTAAAATGATTATAAATAACGGCGAAATGGTTGTAGTTGTATCTGATTTGGTTTATTTTTGTGGAATTAAATAAAACAAATTATTCTAATTCTTATGGCAAAATCGGCACTTTTAAAGTCATCATTAGCTAAAAAATACTGGATGGCTCTAACGGGGTTATTTTTATGCTTGTTTTTGGCGGGTCACTTAGCAGGAAATTTACAATTAATTTTCAGTGATGCATTACAATTTAATCAGTATGCAGTGTTCATGACCACCAATCCGGCAGTAAAATTACTTTCGTACGTAACGTACATTTCAATCCTTTTTCATGCGGTTGATGGAATTCTGTTAACGATTCAAAACAGAGCAGCTCGCCCGGTAGGTTACGCAAAAAACAATCCGGCGGCTAATAGCTCATGGGCTTCGAGAAACATGGCATTGCTAGGTACATTGATTTTAGTATTTATTGTAACGCACATGGTAAGCTTTTGGGCAGTAATGCATTTTGATGATAAAATGCCTTTGCAAACCATTAGTATTGACATGCAGGGACAGAAGCAAGACTTTTATGTTACTACAGATGGGGGTTATATTCCTGTTGATCAAGTTAATGAAAGCGGCTTAGTGATTAAAAACAGAACTGAATTTTTTGATGCTACGGCTAATATTAAAGTAAAAGAAGGTTACAAAGATTTGCATAAAATTACAGTTGCCTTTTTTCAAGATGCTCAAACAGGTCTTATTGCTACCATTTTATATGTTATAGCGATGATCGTTTTATCTTTTCACTTAATGCACGGTCTTGCTAGCGCATTTCAATCTATGGGTGTGAACTACCCAAAATACAATCCAATTATTAAAGGATTTGGAAAAGGATTTGCGATAATTGTTCCTTTACTTTTTGCAATTATTCCAATTTATATTCATTTCTTTTTAAAAGCATAAATATATGAGCTTAGATTCAAAAATTCCACAAGGCGCAATGGCGGACAAGTGGACCGACTATAAAGACCACATCAACTTAGTAAACCCTGCAAACAAGCGTAATCTAGACATTATAGTTGTTGGTACAGGATTGGCAGGAGGTTCTGCTGCTGCTACTTTAGCTGAGTTAGGATATAATGTAAAAGCATTTTGTTTTCAAGATTCTCCACGTCGCGCGCACTCAATTGCAGCACAAGGAGGTATCAATGCAGCAAAAAATTATAAAGGGGATGGTGACTCTGTGTACAGATTGTTTTACGACACTGTAAAAGGAGGAGATTACCGCGCTCGTGAAGCAAACGTTTACCGTTTGGCTGAAGTTTCATCTAATATTATTGACCAATGTGTGGCTCAAGGAGTTCCGTTGGCTCGCGAATATGGAGGGTTGTTAGACAACCGATCTTTTGGTGGAGCATTGGTTTCGCGTACGTTTTATGCACAAGGACAAACTGGACAACAATTGTTGTTAGGAGCGTATTCTGCAATGAATCGTCAGATCGGTCGTGGAAAGATCAAAATGTACAATCGTCACGAGATGCTTGATATCGTTATTGTAGATGGTAAAGCAAGAGGTATTATCGCTCGTAATTTAGTTACAGGAGAAATAGAAAGACATTCAGCTCATGCAGTTGTTGTGGGTTCAGGAGGTTACGGAAACGTATTCTTCTTATCTACCAATGCAATGGGTTCTAATGCTACTGCAGCATGGAAGATTCATAAAAAAGGCGCATTTTTTGCTAATCCTTGTTACACACAAATTCACCCAACTTGTATTCCTGTTTCGGGAGATCATCAGTCAAAATTGACTTTGATGTCAGAATCGTTGCGTAATGACGGTCGTATTTGGGTTCCAGCAAAGTTAGAAGATGCACTTGCTATTAGAGAAGGTAAAAAGAAAGCAATTGATTTAACAGAAGCAGATAGAGATTATTTCTTAGAAAGAAGGTATCCTGCTTTTGGTAATTTAGTGCCACGTGATGTTGCGTCTCGTGCGGCTAAAGAAAGATGTGATGCTGGCTTTGGTGTAAACAAAACAGGTGAAGCGGTTTTCTTGGATTTTGCTTCAGCGATTCAACGTTACGGAAAAGAACAAGCGCACATTAAAGGATTAAATGAAAATGATACTGAATTAACTACCAAGTTAGGAACAGACATCATTCGCAGTAAATACGGGAATTTATTCCAAATGTATTTTAAAATTATCGATGAAGATCCGTACACGCATCCAATGATGATTTATCCAGCGGTTCACTATACAATGGGTGGAACTTGGGTTGACTACAATTTGATGACAACTATTCCAGGGTGTTTCTCTATTGGTGAATCTAATTTCTCTGATCACGGTGCAAACCGTTTAGGAGCTTCTGCTTTAATGCAAGGTTTAGCTGATGGATACTTTGTTCTTCCTTACACTATCGGTGCTTACTTGGCTCCAGATATCAAGTTAGGTGCAATTCCAACAAACACTCCAGAATTTGATGCTGCCGAAAAAGGAGTTGCCGATCAAATTGCGAAGTTTATGAATAATAACGGAACACATTCTGTTGATTATTTCCACAAAAAATTAGGAAAAATCATGTGGGACAAAGTAGGAATGGCTAGAAATGCTCAAGGTTTAAATGAGGCTATCGAAGAAATTGCTGCGTTAAGAGAACAGTTTTATAAAGAAGTGAAAGTTCCAGGAACAGATAAAGGATTTAATCAAGAATTAGAAAAAGCGACTCGTGTTGCCGATTTCTTAGAATTGGGTGAATTGTTTGCAAAAGATGCTTTGCATCGAAACGAATCGTGTGGTGGACACTTCCGTGAAGAATACCAAACTGAAGATGGAGAAGCACTTCGTGATGACGAAAACTTTGCGTACGTTGCTGCTTGGGAATACAAAGGAAAACCTAGTGATGCCGTTTTGCATAAAGAACCTTTAGAATTTGAGGCGATTAAACTAGTTCAAAGAAATTACAAATAGCAATTAGTCAAAAGCCAAAAGTTTGTAGTCCTTTGACTTTCTACTTTAGACTTTATGATTTTCAAACTAAAAGAGTATGAAACTTACATTAAAAATATGGCGTCAGAAAAACGCCCAAGATAAAGGAGCGTTAGTCGAATATAAAATCGACGGGATCGAACCTGATATGTCATTCTTAGAGATGCTTGACGTATTTAACGACCAACAAATTAACACAGGAGGAGATCCAGTATCTTTTGATCACGATTGTCGCGAAGGAATTTGCGGAATGTGTTCTTTATATATTAACGGAGAAGCGCACGGACCAGACAGAGGAGTAACCACTTGTCAATTGCACATGCGTATGTTTAACGATGGTGATACAATTTTTATTGAGCCATTTAGAGCAAAAGCATTTCCGGTAATTAAAGATTTAGTTGTGGATAGAAGTGCTTTTGACAGAATTCAGCATGCGGGAGGATTTATCTCGGTAAATACTTCTGGAAACACAATTGACGCCAACACGATTCCAATCAATAAAGACGATGCAGATAAATCATTTGATGCTGCTACTTGTATTGGTTGCGGTGCTTGTGTAGCGAGTTGTAAAAACTCATCTGCAATGCTTTTTGTTTCGGCCAAAGTATCGCAATATGCATTGTTGCCACAAGGAAAAATTGAAGCACACGACCGTGTTATGAACATGGTTCACCAAATGGATCAAGAAGGTTTTGGTAACTGTACTAATACTGGAGCTTGTGAAGTAGAATGTCCGAAAGGAATTTCTTTAGAAAATATAGCACGTATGAACCGTGAATATTTATCTGCAAGTTTGACCTCATAAATTAGACTACTGTTTATAAATAAAAAACGCATTCATTAATTTGAATGCGTTTTTTTGTTTTCTATTCATAAAATAATTGCGAAGCGCTAATTTCTTGTTTTTCTTTTCCTTGTTGTTGAATGAAACACTGTAGCGCTGAACTTCCATCGGCATTGAAATAATTGATGTTTATTTTGTGAAAGCCTTTTTCTAGTTTGGATGCACCAAAAGCTTCATTGATCCAATGTCTACCATCATTATCAACAATCAATTGATTGTCTATTAGTACTGTTGCACCGTCGTCTGCAATAGTTGAAAAAGTGTAGGTACCGGTTTCTGAAATGTAAATGTAGCCTTCAAACTGTAGACCTAAATAGCGATTTTCTTTTGATTTGTATTTTTCCATTTCGATTGCACCTTCGTGGATACCACTTTTGGCAGGTTTTAACAAATTCATTTCAATTGTTTGTTGAAATAAATTATGGTACATTTTGTATTTCAGACCTTTCTTCTTTGGTTTAACAACTAATGCAGGGAGTGTTTTTGAATTGGTAACGGCAATTTTAGTAATGGAACTTCTTCTACCGCTTTGGCTAATTTGAACTACTTTTATTATTCGGTGTTCTCCTTCGGGAACTGTAATTGTAACTTTATTTTTGTATAAGTTGGCAGTTTCATCAGGATTATATCCGTCAATTGTATAGAATATTTGCCCATTTTTAACGGTTGGTTTTAGATTTAATTCATATTTTGAAGCAACAATTGCAGTATCTTTTATTCCGAAAGGAGTTGGTACTTTATACAATCGTTTTACCATATCTAACTTTCCTAAATGAAATGGAATTCGATCTAAAACAAAATTAGTATAATTTTTTTGAGAAGTTTCAGTCCAAGCAATTTCTGCTAAAGCAAATATTCTAGGATACAACATATAGTTTAGTTTCGCAGGGCTCGTTAAATATTCCGACCAAAGATTACCTTGAACTCCTTTAATGTATTTTTGTTGATCACTAGTTAAGCTGTCTGCTGGAGTTGGGTTGTACTGATACACTTCTTCGACGGTTGTCAAGCGGCCAACAGTTAGCGGTTCTTCTAAAGAATAGCCTTGATTGTGATCAAAATAAACATACTCTTCTGGAGTCATAATAACATCATGTTTGTCTCTTGCTGCTGCAATTCCACCAGATTCTCCGCGCCAAGACATCACTGCTGCATTTGGCGCCAAGCCGCCTTCAAGAATTTCATCCCAGCCAAAAATTTGTCTTCCATTGGCATTTAGATATTTTTCAATTCGTTTAATAAAATAACTTTGCAATTCATGCTCGTTTTTTAATCCTTCTTTTTTAATTCTATTTTGGCAATTTGGACATTTTTCCCATCTTGTTTTTGGGCATTCGTCTCCGCCAATATGAATATAGGTACTCGGAAAAAGCATCATAACTTCCTTTAAAACATCTTCTAAAAAAGTAAAAGTTTCTTCTTTTCCAGCGCAGAATACATCTTCGAAAATACCCCAAGATTCGATAACTTTAAAATCGTTAGAAGGAAAGCAAGCTAAGGTGGGATAAGCAGCTACCGCAGCCGAAGCATGTCCAGGCATTTCGATTTCAGGAATTATGTTAACGTATCTTGATTCGGCATATTTTACTATTTCCTTAACTTCTTCTTGCGTGTAGAAACCGCCGTAAGGAGTATTATCAAAAAATCTCGGAAAACGTTCAAATTTATTTCCTACTAAGGTTTGGTCTCTTTTCGAACCTATCTCAGTTAGTTTTGGATATTTTTTAATTTCGATACGCCAACCTTGATCGTCTGTTAAGTGCCAGTGAAAGTTATTTAATTTGTAATAAGCCATTTGATCGATGAAATCCTTGATAACTGCTGTCGAAAAGAAATGACGACTTACATCCAAATGCAAACCACGATACGAATAACGAGGTTCATCATTTATGGTTACACAGGGTATTTTTACAGCGTTGTTCTTGGGTGGTTCATTCGGTAATAGTTGTAATAAGCTTTGGACGGCATAAAAAAGACCAATTTCTTGTCCGGTCACTCTAATTTCTTTAGGGGAAATTTCTATTTTGTAGGCTTCAGAAGTTTGTTTTGCGGAACTTATTCTTTCAGATTTGAAAATAACTTTTATAGCAGCCTTTTGTTTGTTGAAATTTGAGTTTACAGCTTCTTGAAATAACATAGCTGATTGGACTTCTTTGGCGCTAAATTTATTTCCCTCAAAAATAATTTTTATATTACCAGAAATAGTCAAGCTATCACCAGTTGTTTTGTAGAAATTAGGCATGGGAATAATCGTGCGATTTACAAAATGTTCTTGAGAGGAAGCAATTATACTACTTAAGAATAGGAGAAATACAGCAATTTTTTTCATGATTGGATGTTGAGAATGAATTGAATTTATATATTTAATGTTGTGGAGTGCAATTTTTTTGCATTTTAAGCCTTTATTTTAATATAGCAGTACTTGCTTTGTAACTCTATTTGCTGCTTGCAAGAAATTTAGCAATATTATTGCAATTATTAATTACTTTTGTTTTACCTAATTATTTTAAATGGATGCTAACGAAATCGTAAATTTCTCTAAAGAAGAACGAAAAAATCATATTCTTAAAGAAATCAATTTGCATACGCGTGTAAACTTTGCTACACTGTCAGATCAATTGTCTGTGTCAGAAGACACTGTTAGACGTGACATTAATGAATTAGAAGTCGAGTCGATGTTGATCAAAGTGAAAGGCGGTGCTATGACTAAGGCCTATCATCATTCATCTTCTTCTCAAACGTATGCTAGCGAAGCAAAACAAATTATAGCTCAAAAAACGGTTACCTTACTTCATGATGGAATGGTTTTATTATTAGGTGGCGGTACCACAATTCGTGAATTTATACGAATGATTCCAAATGATATGAACTTGACTGTTTTTACAGTGACGGCTCTCTCTGCTGTAGAACTTTTAGACAAACCCAATGTCAAGGTAATCATGATTGGCGGTAGTATTTCTCCTTACAGTCAGATGTGCGTAAGCGGTGATGTGTACAACCAATTAAGTACAATTAGTGCTGATCTACTAATACTTGGCACGAATGCTCTAGACGTTAAAGGCGGATTCTCAGATTCTGACTGGGATACTGTTCAGGTTAAAAAAGCTATGATAAAAGCCTCTCAAAAATCAGCTATATTAACTATTTCTGAAAAGTTAGACACCGTTCAGAAAATGAGAATTGCTAAATTATCAGAGGTCGATTACATTATCACTGATGTAGAAGCCAACCACGAGAAATTAAAGCGATACAAACTAAAAGTTCCCACGTTAAAATTTCTTTAATCCCAGTTTTTCATTAAAAAGTTAATCCAGTTTTGATGGAAAATTTTATTTAAATCATCTTCAGCGTATCCTTGAGTTCTAAAAATGGTTACTAATTTTTGAAGGTCAGCAATTGTGTCTAAGTCAGATGGGCATTGCTCGGTTCCAAAAGCACCATCCAAATCTGACCCAATTCCAACGTGATTAGCATTTCCAGCCAATTGGCAAATATGATCCATGTGCTTAAAAACCGTTTCTAAGTTGCAATTTGTGGTAGTTGGAGTCGAAACGCCACGTACCCAATTCGGTACTAACATCCAAGCATCTAATGCGCCACCAATTACGGCGCCTCTTTCTACCAATGCTTTAAGTTGCTCATCACTGTACTGTCGGTTATGATTAACTAAACTTCTACACATATTATGACTCGCCCAAATTGGTCCATTAAAATGATCTAGCGCTTGCCAAAATGCATCATCGCATAGATGAGTCGCATCGAGAATAATATTCAAGCGTTGCATCTCTGTTAGTAAATCTAAACCGTTTTGATTCATTTTTCCAGTCGCATCGGTTCCATTGGCATATCTACCTGGTCCGTAATGTGCGGGACCGATAGCACGAAGTCCATAATTGTATGCTTTTTCGAGATAAGAAAGATCAACTATAGAATCGGCTCCTTCTAAACTCAAAATATAACCGATTGGCTTTTTCTCATTAGCAGTTCCGTCATTCCACAAATCCAATTGCTTTTGGAGCGATTTTTTATCAGTGATAGCAGTCATTTCTCCCGCTTCTTCCATCGCTTTGTACCATTGCAATTGTCCTTGCGTTTGCGCCCAAGCTTGCTCAGGAGAATTCCAACCAGGTATTTTACTCTCGGGTTTTACAAAGCGCGCAATTTGCGTAGCTACAACAATTCCAATATTTCCTCTTCGTAGATCAGGTAAAGAAACAGTCGCGCGTTCGCGATCTGGTTTATCGGTCATTCCTTTCTCTAAATTTCGTAGAACAGGAACTTCATTTCTTAAATCTCTATTCCATTCCATCGCATTCATGCTAAGGTCCAGATGGGCATCAATTATAAACATACATTTTTGGTATTACTTATTAGATACTTATTTTTTTATTTCGGGCAAGAACTTTCCAATTCGTGTAGATGTCTTTCTGGTTATTTACAACTTGAACCGTCTCATATAAATTGCAAGTAGGGCACACGTGATACGGCAGCGCATAAATGGTATTGCCTACTTTGTAGTTATAATTACCGTGATTCTCTAAAACCAAATGCTCTTCGGAATGTGAAATTGGAATTAAATTTTCATCATTTAAAATAACCAATCGTTTGTCTAAAGTGTTTTCTGATGCAACAGATTTGTAGCCAATATCAATGCAAAGCGTAGTTGGAGTAGGTTGAGAAATTATAGTACCTACAAGTACAGCTGCGGTTTTAAAATCTTGTTCGGGTAAATTAGTCGAATAATTTACATCCCAGAAAATAAAAGTTCCGGGACTGCATTCTACATTTTCTTGCGTCGCATAAAACGGAAAAGTATTAGAGCCACCGGCAACAACCAAAAATTTTTGATTGGTCTCTTCTTGCAATTTATTAATATTCGCGATTATGTTTTGAAAAGATTCGGCAACTTCGACAGTACGATTTTCAATTGCTCCCTTTACGTGACCGTCATAAATATGAAATCCGACGAAGTGTAAATGCTTCAATTTCATAATTGATCTAGCAAGGGAAATCCAATCTTCAGAAAGTGCAACTCCCGTTCGATTCATTCCAGTATTCAAATCTAAATAAACGGTCAGTTGAAGGTTATTTTTTTTAGCAATACTATTCAGTTCTTTGGCAGATTCTAAATTGTCAACAATGGTCGAAAATCTGGCATCACGATATTTCTCGATAAGCGTTATCCATCGCTGCTTTTTTAATCCGATAGGTTGATACGCTAATAAAATATCAGAAACTTGATACATTGCCGCCAATTCTGCTTCAGCAATCGTAGCGCACTTTATCTTGTCTATGTTGTTTTTCTTGAACAATTCTAAAACTTCACCAATTTTATGCGTTTTTATATGCGGTCTTAGTTTCGAAAGATCACCTTGAACCGCTGCAATCAGACTGTTTATATTCGATTGCATGCGATCTTCGTAGACAGCCAAGAAAGGCGTGTCTATTTGTGTGTCGCGATTTATTTCCCACCAATTATTTTGCATCTTTTTCTTATTTCTAAATTAGATAAAATGATTAAAAAGAGATTTTTAATATAATTCGAATAAAGCTTCTACTTCAACTGGAATATTATCGGGCAATGAACCCATTCCGACAGCACTTCTAACCCCGATTCCATTTTCTTGTCCCCATATTTCAGCAAATAACTCGCTGCAACCATTAATCACATACGGATGGCGCTCAAAAGAACTGTTGCAATTCACCATTCCGAGTACTTTAACGACTCTTTTTATTTTGTCTAAACTTCCAAAGTTGCTCACAATGGTCGATAACATGGTCAAGCCCACTTGTCTTGCCGCTAATTTCCCTTGTTCGATATCCATATCATCGCCAATTCTTCCGATAATTAAAGACTTATCATCTTGTACCGGACCATGTCCAGATAGATATAAGTACTTCCCATCAACTAAAAATGGTTTATAAATTCCTAATGGTTGTGGTGCTGGTGGCAATGACAATCCTAATGATTCAAATTTTTCTTGTGCAGAATTCATGATTTAATGTATAAGTGAGTTTAATATAAAAACGAAAACAATTCCTAAAACAGACACCAAAGATTCCATTACGGTCCATGATTTAAAAGTGTCTTTTAGGCTGATATTAAAATATTCTTTGAACATCCAAAAACCAGGATCGTTAACATGCGAACACATTAAGCTTCCTGCACCGATGGACAATACTAACAAATTAGAGTCTAAGCCGCTCAGTTGTAATAAAGGCAGTAAAACGCTGGCCGTCATTAAACCCGCAGCAGTAGCAGAACCTACGCAAATGCGAAGAATCGCTGCCATCATCCATGCTAATAAATAGGGATGAATATTTACTTGGTTTAGCAATGCTACAATAGATTGATCCACTCCGCTTGCAACCATAATTTCTTTTAAACAACCTGCGCCACCTAAAATAAAGATAATTAGTGCAACATCTTTTATCGCCTCGCTATAATCGTCCATTATTGATTTTATAGAACGTCCCACTCGTAAACCCAATGTATAGGTACAAAGGATAACAGATATTAACATTATTATGGTTGGCTGACCAATTGTTTTACAGATTAGTTCAAGTTGTTCATTCTTGAAAACTAAAGGTAAGAGTGTGGTAAGTGTTAAACCAAAAACAGGAAAAAGAGACGAAAATAAACTGATACCAAATCCAGGAAGTTTGGCAGGTAATTTTAGTTCGTCGATTTTTAAAATCCCGTCGGTTGGTTCACTTTTTATGTTTTTAAGAAAATTAGAAAAATACAAGCCCGCGATTAAAATAGTTGGAATTGCAATGATGATACCGTAAACCAAAACTAGCCCAAGATCTGCATTAAGTACTTGACTCAACGCCATTGGGGACGGGTGAGGAGGCAAGAAGCCGTGAGCTACAGAAAGAGAGGCTAGCATCGGAATTCCTAAATATACTTTTGGTAATTTAAATTGATGTGCGACGGAAAAAATAAGCGGAACTAATAAAACAAAACCCACGCTGTAAAAAAGTGGAATGCCAACAATAAAGCCTGTAATCATTAAACCTAAGCGAATGTATTTTTCACCGGTAAATTGCATTACAGTTTGTGCAATACTAGTTGCTGCACCCGAAGTTACAGTTAGTTTACCAATGCAAGTTCCAAATATAATAATCAGTGCGACAGCACCTAACATTTCGCCCAGACCTTTTTCGATGGATGGTGCCAAACTATCAATAGGTAGCCCTAAACAGAAACCAGCTAGTAAGGAGGTAAAAACAAAGGCAAGGAAAGGATTAATTTTAAACCACGTTATTTGCAGAATTAAAAAAACAATACATGCGGTAAGAATTAAAATACTCATGATTTTGAGGTGATTTTTGGATTTAGGTTAATAGCTTCTGCATTTCAAAAAGCAAATACAAGTGCTTAGAAAAGTGGTTCAACAGAATTTCAAATATAGAAATTTTATTTACAAATTGCGTATTTTTCGCAGATATTGCATATTTTTCGCAAAATAAAGTATAATCATTTTAATTGGAGCTGTCTTTTAGTTTTTATCTTTAGGTTAAAAAATACGCGTATGAAAATCGCCTTAATTCAATCGGACTTGGTTTGGGAAAATGTAGAAAAAAATCGAACTAGTTTCGAGGCAAAAATCAATTCAATTGTTGAGGAAGTTCAGTTGATCATTTTGCCCGAGATGTTTACTACTGGTTTTTCGATGCATGCAACATCTCAAGCAGAAACCATGCGAGGAGAAACAATAAGTTGGATGAAGAATTTGGCAAAACATCGAAATCTTGCACTAACAGGAAGTCTAATTATCACAGACAACGGGAACTTTTACAACCGTTTGGTCTTTGTGTTTCCCTCTGGTGAAGTTCAGTTTTACGACAAGCGACACTTATTTACGTTGGCAAATGAAGATCAGTGTTATACCAAAGGAACGTCTAAATTAATAGTAGATTATTTGGGCTTTAAAATTTGTCCGTTAATTTGTTATGATTTGCGTTTTCCTGTTTTTTCTAGAAATACTGAAAACTACGATGTTTTGATTTACGTTGCCAATTGGCCAAAAATAAGAACTCAAGCGTGGAATGCTTTGTTAAAAGCGCGCGCTATCGAAAACGTTTGTTACTCAATAGGTGTAAATCGGGTGGGGATAGATGCGCATAATTTTGAACATGTTGGTCACTCACAAGTCAATGATTATTTAGGCAATTCCATTTTATCTCCACAAGAAAACGAAGGTATTTTTATTGTGAATATTGATAAAACGGAACTGGTAAAAACACGCAAAAAGGTGGCATTTTTAGAAGACCAAGATGAATTTACGATTCGGTATTAGATTTAAAAAATACTGCTGCGGCTACTACGTTTCTTTTTCTTTGCTGGATCTTCTTTTTTCTTTTCTACTTTCTTTTTTGTCTCTGGAACATAAGGCATGCTTAGGTCAAAATTTTCTATCGGATCCCAGTTTGCTCGTATGCTTTCTAAACCTTTAGAAGAATAAATGACTTCTTCGGCTTGACGCTTTTCCATGAAATTTCCTGAATCCCAAACGCCATTCTTGTTGTCGTCGTAGATCGCTCGAAGCCATAAAAGGTCAGGCTGCAATAAGCCGAATTCAATAGAGGTTTTTCCTTCAGAATATTCGGAGGCAATAACATCTCCTTTTGCATTCGTTAGTTCAATAATAAGGGGAAAACGTTTTACATTTTGCAGCGTAACTGTCAAATTACTGTAGTCAGCCAATTCTTTTGTAGTCAACTGATACAATAAAGTATCGTTTTGTTTTTCATAAAAATCAGTTAGTGCATTCGGTAAAAGTGTAACCGAATACTTTTCTAAAGGTTCTTTCTTAAAATCAAAATACAAACGCTGATTAAAAGCATCGTATTCTGTAGTGTATTTAACAGAAACAGAATCTTTATTGATGATTTTAATTTTAGTAGAATCAAATTTCACCAAAGGCGTTTCGCTTTCTAATGTAAAACGGTCTCTAAAATTCAGTCCACCACTTTGTAGTGCTCGAACGTTTAATGAATCTTTTTTCTGATTTTTAATTTTAAACGAATAATTTTTCTGATATTCTGCAGTGCTAATTTCCATTTGCAGCGAATCTGCTTTTACAGACTTGTACCAAACTTGCAAAGAATCTTTTTTAGGAAACTGCGTTACAATTGTCTCTAGTATTTCGTCGTTGTTTTTTAATACAATTTTTGGTCGATTCTTTTTAAAATCTTGGGTGCCATCATAACCAACTAAAATTCTGTTTCCTGAAACCTGTACTGGTTTGTATGCTTTTAAAGGTAATTTTTCTTGAAATAGTTCGAGTTCAAAAACAGTATCATTCGGAATAGTGATAGGCTGTTTGATAAAGCCAATTTTTTCTTCTTTTGGATTGAATTTATTGTTGTTATTGCGATCCTTTAAAGCAACCAAAAGATATTTACCTGCTTTTAGATTTTCCAATCGAAACGTTTTTAAACTGTCTAAGGTGTTGGTAATGTAACGCGGAGCTTCTTTATAAATGATAGAATCAGTATAATTTTCGTTCACTTCATACAACATTATCGAAACAAAATTAGTAACCTCTTTGTCGTACGCATCTTTAATTCTTCCGCCGATCGCTAACGAATCGATATATTCTCCCGTAGAGAAAACATACTTGAACTGATTGTATGGATTTCCTTCATTATTATCAGCAATACTTTGACCAAAATTAAAGCTGTACGTTGTGTTAGGCAGTAACGTATCCTTAATTTTTATGCTAATATATTTGCTTGCAGTAGTTGGAGTGATGATCGGCTCATTTTTCATAGGAGGCGAAACAATCAGCTGTTTGTTTATGTTTTTTAGTTTAATGTATTCATCAAAGGTCAACTTAATTTCGTTTCCTTTAAATTGAGTACTAAAGTTTTTTGGGAGGCTATTTTTTAAAACAGGAGCTAAAGTATCTTTTAATCCGCCAGTAATGCTGCCGCGTTTAGCACAACTTGCCAAAAACAAGACCGATAAAAAAAGTATGTATTTTGCAGATTTTTGCAACATGATTTCTATTGAAAATTAGTAGCACAAAATAACGATTATATTTACTGTAATTGAAATTTTTTAATGATTTATTAAGGAATATAGAATTAAATAAGAAGTCTTTTGTTCATTTTAAAAATCGTGAATAATTGGTTTCTCATCAAGTGATTTCTTACTTTTGTTAGTATTAAATCTATTTTTTTTGAAAAAGCAATTTCTATATATATTTTTATTTTTTATACTTATTTCTTGTGATAAAAAAGAGAGCCCCGTAATCTCGTTTTATTATTGGAAAACCAATTACCAATTGACTCCGCTTGAACAGGAAACGCTAGATGAAAATAACGTTCAGAAGTTGTACGTTCGCTATTTTGATGTTGATTTAGATATCAAAACGAAAGAAGCATTTCCAAGAAGTCCAATCCATTTCCTTCATAAACCACAAATTAAAAACATTGTTCCTGTCATTTACATTAAAAACAATGTCATGCTGCAGGATAATTTGAATGTGGAGGAATTAGCACAAAAAACGTTTGATTATGTGGAACTAATCAATCTAAAGAATAAACTTTCTTGTAATGAAATTCAAATTGATTGTGACTGGACGTTAAAAAGCAAGTCTAATTATTTGGCGTTTATAGAAAGTTTCAAGCGTATTTCGAACAAAAAATTATCGGCAACGATTCGATTGCATCAGGTAAAGTATTTCGAAAAAACTAAAATTCCAAATGTGGATTCGGGTGTTTTAATGTATTATAATATGGGAACTATTGCAGTAGAATCGTTGAACTCAATCTATGATAGAGGAATTGCGAAGCGGTATGTATCTAGTTTAAAAAAATATCCGTTACCTTTAAATATAGCGTTACCAATTTATGCTTGGGGAATTCATATTAGAGATAATGCTATTGTGGGTTTAAGAAGTAAATTAACGGTCGAAGATTTGCAATCAGATAAAAATTTTACTGAAATTGATGAAATAACTTTTAGAGTGAACAAGTCTAATTATCGAAAAGGAGTTTTTTATCAAAAAGAAGATATTGTAAAAATCGAAGCCATAAGTGCGGCTGATTTAAAAGAAATGGCTAGTGATTTGGAAGAAAATTTAAATCAACAACCTAAAGAAATTATTTTTTACGACTTAGACGAATTGAATTTAAAGAATTATGAAAAAAGTATTTTTAAACAAGTTAGTACTCGCTTTTAGTGTACTCGTACTTTTTGTAGGTGGTGTAATTTACGCTTGCGCAGATGGCGATTGGAACTATTTTGGCACTAACTCTAATTTTACGCCCGAGACATTTGTAGATCCATCATATGCGCCTTTATTCTTATCGGGAGATGTTTTTTACCGAATTGGATTTGATACCGAACACAATTCACGTTTTAACGATCAAATTACATCTGACTGGCAATCGTTCTTAAAAGGAAAAATGAAGCCAGAGGAAGTGAATGCTTTTTTATTAAATGGCGATCGAAAAATGGCGGTTCAAGAATTGTACTCCTTTTATAAAACGAAGAACAAAAATGAATCTTCGGTTGGCTATGCTTCTAAAATTGATTTAAAAGATACAAAGACTAAAGAATTTATAGCGTTTTTATACCTAGCACAACAAATTGAAACGGCTTCAATTTCTGACGAAAGATGGAGTTATGAGCCTGTCGTTACTAAAAGCTTTGATGACTTAAAGTTGATTAAAGAAATTGAGAATAAATACAATACCACTAAAGATGAATTTCTTAAAAACAGGTATTGGTTTCAAACGATCAAGGCTTATTTTTATAGCAGTTCTAAAGAAAATGCGATTACATTTTTTAATAAAACCGAGGCTTTGGTTCCTAAAAACAGTTTGTATTATCGTGCAATTGGTTATTTAGCGGGTATCAATTACAAGCAAGGCAATTATGCAACTTCTAATTATTTGTACAGTCGAGTATTTGATAAATGTCCCGAAATGAGAGTTGTAGCGGCTTATAGTTTTCATCCAGAAGAAGATGCAGACTGGAATCAATCGTTGCAAATGGCCAAAAACACCGACGAGCAAGTAGCACTTTGGGCGATTCGAGCATATTATAACGACGAGGAAGAGGCAATTTCTAAAATTTTTGATTTACAACCTTCAAGCGAGCATCTTAATTATTTATTGACCCGATTGGTAAACAATCAGGAAAATAAAGCAGACAATTCTTTTAAGGACAATTCGCTTGCTGCCAATAAGAAAAAGGAACAACTTAAAATTAGCAAAACAACTTTGGCATTGGTTACAAAAATTGCATCGTCTGGAAAAACAAACCAGCCTTTTATGTGGAATATGGCGGCGGGTTATTTGCAAACTTTAAGTGGCGATTATAAAAAGGCAAACGAAAGTTTTATTAAAGCGGCAAAAGAACTTCCTGAAACAGCGCTGGCTACAAACCAATTGCGATTGCTTCGATTTGTGAATAATTTAAGTGCAATTGAAAAGTTGAACGCTAAAAACGAAAAAATAATTCTGAAAGATTTAAATTGGTTGTACCAAGAATTGCCCAAAACTGAAAATGAAGAAAGTGTTTTTAGATATCAAAATGCTTCAAGTTGGAGTAAAATGTATTTAGCAGCGCTTTATAAAGATCAAGGAAATAAAGTAATGGCAGAAATTTTTGGTCAATCTCAAGATGATTATTGGGGAAATACCGGTAATGCTTTTTATGATAATGAGAAAGATTTGTTAGCGATGAAAGCTTTTCTGTCTAAAAAGAACAAAACAGAAATAGAAGAAATTGGCGCTGCTATTTATACATTGGATGTGAGCGATATTTCTAATTTTCAAGCAATAAAAGCAACATTCCAAAATAAAATACCAGAAGCGATTGCATTTATGAATGAAGGAGATAGTTTAGGAAGTAGTACACTTTTAGGAAACCCATTCAACGGTACAATTAAAGACTGTCATGATTGTGACCATTCGGCGAATCAAAAAAGGAAGTTTACAGAAATTGATTTTCTTACTTTGCTGAGTGAGATGCAAACTAAGGTAATTCAAAACGAAGATGTGTATAACAACAGCATATTATTAGGAAATGCGTTTTATAATATATCTCACTTTGGCAATGCGAGAACTTTTTACGAGAAAAGTATAGTCGGTTATGGCTCTAATCCGACTTATTTTAGAGAACCGATGAAAAAGATGATTGTCGATTGTTCCGTTTCAAAAAGGTACTATCAAATGGCGCTAGCAGCAGCTACGACAAAAGAACAAAAAGCCAAATGCATGTACTTATTAGCCAAATGCGAGCGCAATGATTTTTATAATAAAAGGTATTACGCTCTCAATAAAGATTATTGGGATGTTTACGGTGATGAAATAAATTTTAAAGCTTGGAGCGGATTTAAATCACTGCAAAACGACTACTCGGACACCCAATATTACAAGGATGTAATTCGTGAATGTGGTTATTTTGGAACTTATGTTAATCAGTTATAGTACGATTTTTGTAAATTTAAAGGTAAAAGAATGATTAATAAAATTGAACATATTGGAATTGCGGTAAAGGATCTAGAAACTTCGAATCTTTTATTTGAAAAATTACTGGGTATTGCTCCTTACAAATCCGAAGAAGTGCAGAGTGAAGGTGTACTTACTTCTTTTTTTAAGAGTGGACCGAATAAAATTGAACTTTTAGCAGCTACAAATCCTGACAGTCCGATTGCAAGATTTTTAGAAAAAAAGGGAGAAGGAATTCATCACATTGCATTTGATGTAAGTGATATCGAAGCCGAAACTGTTCGGCTGCAGAAGGAAGGTTTTGTTGTTTTAAATGACCAACCTAAACTTGGTGCTGATAATAAACGTATTGTTTTTTTACATCCCAAAAGCACCAATGGTGTTTTAATCGAGCTTTGCGAAGAAATAAATTAAAAAAAAGTAATTTAATTACTATTTAGTACTTTGACAGTCAGTACATTTTATTTAATGGAGTATAAATCTCTTATAGAGATACAAATCAATGATAAAAATAGTTGCAGTACATAAAAAATAGTAGTAATATTGCATTCTCAAAACCGGTCCTATAGCTCAGCTGGTTAGAGCACCTGACTCATAATCAGGTGGTCCCTGGTTCGAGCCCAGGTGGGACCACTAGTAAAATCAAGCCTTTACAGCAATGTAGAGGCTTTTTTATATAAATGAATTGTTATATATTTACACCATTCAAAAGCCACGTTTGAATGATTCAAATAATAGAGAGGGAATGCTTCTTATGAAAAAAAATATTTATCGATATGTAGCAAACCTTTTGTGTTTACTGAGTACTACGATGACTCTTGCGCAAGTGCCGCCGTCTCCGCCAGGTGGTCCGCCAGGTGGTGGTGGGCCGCCAGTTCTCCCGGGGCTTCCTATAGACGACTATATTATTGCAGTTTTCGTATTTGCTTTAATTTTCGGATCCTACATGATTTACAGATACAATCAAAAACAAAAAAATCCAGTTTAAAACTGGATTTTTTTTTGTCTTAAAGTTTTTTTTTACTTCTTATACAGTCGCGAAACGTATTTTCCGATTACATCAAATTCTAAATTAATAACTGATCCTAATTTGAAATCCTTAAAATTAGTATGTTCGTAAGTATATGGAATTATCGATACGCTAAACTGACTTTCTTTCGAATTTACTACCGTTAAACTTACTCCATTTACTGTTATAGATCCTTTTTCGATAGTGAGGTTACTTAAAGTTGAGTCGTATTCAAAAGTATAATTCCAGCTTCCGTTGGCTTCTTCTATTGCTATGCAGGTTCCTGTTTGGTCTACGTGTCCTTGTACAATGTGGCCATCTAAACGATCTCCAAGCTTCATCGCTCTTTCCAAATTTACAATGTCTCCTTGTTGCCACGAACCAATATTGGTCTTTTTAATAGTCTCTTCAATTGCAGTAACTGTATATAGTGAATCTTTAATCGCGACTACCGTAAGACATATGCCATTATGAGCAACACTTTGGTCAATTTTAAGTTCGGTCGTGATGCTAGAGCCTATTGTAATGTGAAGATTGCCTTTTTCTTTTTGTATTTCGCTGATTGTGCCAAGGGTTTCTATGATTCCTGTAAACATTTCTTGTTTTATTTTACTAAATTTGCAACATCAAAATTAGTAATAAATAACCTCAGGTCATGATAAAAAGTGCAGAAAATATAATCGTCGGAATTTCAATTGGAGATTTAAACGGTATTGGAAGCGAAGTTGTTCTAAAAACATTCGAAGATTCTAGAATGCTTGAATTGTGTACGCCAGTTATTTTTGCTAATGTAAAAATTCTTTCTTTTTTAAAGAAAAATTTTACGTCGACTGTATTGATGCACGGCATAGATCGATTGGATCAAATTACTCCCGGAAAAGTAAACGTTTTTAATTTATGGAAGGAAGGGCTTGATGTAAATGCAGGCGTAAATGATGCTAAGATTGGAGAATATGCAATCAAGTCATTTGTTGCTGCCACAGCCGCCTTAAAAGAAGGCGTGATTGATGTTTTGGTTACCGCGCCGATAAACAAGTACAACATTCAATCAGAAGATTTTAAATTCCCTGGGCATACTGATTATTTAGATCAGGAGTTGGAAGGAAATGCGTTAATGATGATGGTACAAGATAATTTGCGGGTTGGTCTATTGACCGATCATATTCCATTAAGTGAAGTTGCTTCTCATTTAACAGAGGATTTAATTAAGAAAAAAATAGAAACTGTTAGAAAGTCTTTAATTCAAGACTTTAGTATAAACAAACCGAGAATTGCCGTTTTAGGATTGAATCCGCATTGTGGAGATGGTGGAGTGATTGGAAAAGAAGACGATGAGATCTTAAAACCAGTTATTAAAAAGTTGTTCGAAAAAGGAACTTTGGTTTTTGGCCCATTTGCCGCAGATGGCTTTTTCGGAAGTAACCAGTACGATAAGTACGATGCAGTTATCGCAACCTATCACGACCAAGGATTGATTCCTTTTAAAACTTTGTCTTTCGGTAAAGGAGTGAATTATACAGCCGGTTTGGATAAGATTAGAACATCGCCAGATCACGGAACAGCTTACGATATTGCTGGAAAAGATGAGGCTGATTTTGGTTCGTTTAAGGAAGCAGTTTATTTGGCAATTGACATTTATCGTTCGCGAAATCTGTATGCCGAAATAAGTGCAAAACCTCTTAAAATAAAAGAAAAACAGTTATAAACAAAAAAAGGTGAATAAGATTATTTGTTTTACAATAATTTTATATCTTTGCACCCCAATTCTGACCTTCGTTTAGAAGTTCAAAATTGTTCAAATTGATGTTAGCATGAGTAAGATAAAAGAATTTTTAATTCCGTTCGCGGGATTAAAGTTAGGAAAACACAATTTTGAGTATCAGATAAATAACAAGTTCTTTGAGAGCTTTGATTTCAACGAATTTCAAGACGCAGACGTCAAGGTTAGTTTGGTTTTTGATAAAAAGAGCTCTATGTTAGAGTTGAGTTTTAAGCATAAGGGAACTGTAAATGTGCCTTGTGATCTAACAGGAGAAGATTTTGATTTGCCCATTAAAGGAAAAATGAACTTAATTGTTCGTTTTGGAGATGAGTTAAATAATGACAACGAAGAGTTGTTGATTTTACCTCATGGCGAATTTGAACTGGATGTTATGCAATACATTTATGAAATGATTGTATTGTCGGTTCCTCAGAAACGAATTCATACTGGTATTAAAGATGGTACATTGCAAAGCGACGTACTCGATAAGCTAGCTGAATTAACAGTAAAAGAACAAAAAGAAGAGAGTACAAACGAAGAAGATATTGACCCACGTTGGGACAAATTAAAGAAACTATTAACGGATAAATAATATAGTAAAATGGCACATCCAAAGAGAAAAATCTCGAAAACAAGAAGAGATAAGAGAAGAACACATTATAAAGCTACTGTAGCTCAAATCGCTACATGTCCTATTACTGGAGAAGCGCATTTATACCATAGAGCTTACTGGCATGAAGGTAAAATGTACTACAGAGGGCAAGTTGTGATTGATAAATCACAAGCGGTTGCTTAATACATTTTAGCGAATGATATTAGAACTCTCACTATGTGAGAGTTTTTTTTGTTTCGTATAACTTTCCTTTTTTAAGGAAATAGCTGACAATACGTTTGGATTTTTTTTTGTAATTTTCAAGTCTTTGAAAAATTTTTCAAATAGCGCTTTATTTGAAGAGAAATAATAGAATATAATGAACACAATCACAGCCGCAATAACCGCTGTTGGATCATATGTTCCAGACTTTGTTCTTACCAACAAAGCTCTCGAAGCCATGGTAGATACCAATGACGAGTGGATTACCTCTCGTACGGGAATTAAAGAAAGAAGAATTCTTAAGGACGCCGATAAAGGGACCTCATACCTTGCTATAAAAGCTGCGGAAGACTTAATGAGAAAAGGCAACATCGATCCACTAGAAATCGATATGGTTATTATGGCTACTGCGACAGCAGATATGCCGGTAGCTGCAACAGGCGTTTACGTGGCGTCTGCAATTGGAGCAACTAATGCTTTCGCTTACGATTTACAAGCTGCTTGTTCTAGTTTTTTATACGGAATGTCTACAGCGGCAGCCTACATTCAATCAGGGAGATACAAAAAAATATTAGTAATTGGAGCAGATAAAATGTCTTCCATTGTTGATTATACCGACCGTTCTACTTGTATTATTTTTGGAGATGGTGCAGGAGCGGCATTGTTTGAACCCAATTATGAAGGCTTAGGTTTGCAAGATGAGTACTTAAGAAGCGATGCTGTTGGTAGAGACTTCTTAAAAATTCCAGCAGGAGGCTCGTTAGTTCCAACATCTTTAGAGACGATTAAAAACAATCAGCATAACATTATGCAAGATGGTAAAACCGTATTTAAATTTGCTGTTACAAATATGGCTGACGCGAGCGAATTAATTTTGAAAAGAAATAATTTGACCAATGAAGACGTAAATTGGTTAGTACCACATCAAGCTAATAAACGCATCATTGATGCAACTGCTAGTCGAATGAACTTAGAAGATTCAAAAGTTTTAATGAATATCGAAAAATACGGTAATACTACATCGGCAACTTTGCCTTTAGTTTTGGCTGATTTCGAACATTTATTTAAAAAAGGAGATAATGTTATTTTTGCTGCATTTGGTGGTGGATTCACTTGGGGATCTATTTACTTAAAATGGGCATACGACACAAAATAGAAATTAAACTAAAAAGAAATCATTATGGATTTAAAAGAAATTCAAAGCCTAATTAAATTTGTAGCAAATTCGGGAGTTGCTGAGGTAAAGTTAGAAATGGATGATGTGAAAATTACCATTAGATCAACTATTGAAGGTGGCGGTGGAACAACAGAAAGTACGTATGTACAGCAGTTGCCAATGCAAGCTGCACCATCTCAAATGGCAGCGCCAGTTGTTGCGGCTCCAGTAGCAGCAGCACCAACAGAAGATTCTAAATACATCACGATCAAATCTCCAATTATTGGTACTTTTTATAGAAAACCATCTCCAGATAAACCTTCTTTTATTGAAGTAGGAACTTCAATTGGAACTGGTGACGTACTCTGCGTAATTGAAGCAATGAAATTATTTAACGAAATCGAATCTGAAGTTTCAGGTAAAATTGTTAAGATTTTAGTAGATGATATGTCTCCTGTAGAATTCGATCAACCATTATTTTTAGTAGATCCATCTTAATTATTTATCAATTATGAATTATAAATTATGAATTGAATTGATCAATCATAATTTTAAAAACTTCATAACTCATAACTCATAACTCAAAAAAGATGTTTAAAAAAATATTAATAGCAAATAGAGGTGAAATTGCGCTTCGTGTTATTCGTACGTGTAAAGAAATGGGAATCAAAACTGTTGCCGTTTACTCTACCGCAGATGCAGAAAGTTTACACGTGAAATTTGCAGATGAGGCCGTTTGTATTGGACCTCCGCCAAGTAATTTGTCGTATTTGAAAATGTCAAATATTATTGCTGCTGCCGAAATTACCAATGCAGATGCAATACATCCAGGGTACGGATTTTTATCTGAAAACTCTAAATTTTCAAAAATTTGTCAAGAGCACGGGATCAAATTTATTGGTGCAGCTCCAGAAATGATTGATAGAATGGGCGATAAAGCTTCGGCTAAAGCAACCATGAAAGCTGCAGGAGTTCCTTGCGTGCCAGGTTCTGATGGAATTTTAGAATCCTACGAACAAGCAGAACAAATTGCAGGCGAATTTGGCTATCCAGTAATGCTTAAAGCAACTGCTGGTGGTGGTGGAAAAGGAATGCGTGCAGTTTGGAAACAAGAAGATTTATTGAAAGCTTGGGAGTCAGCACGTCAAGAATCTGCCGCTGCTTTTGGAAATGACGGAATGTACTTGGAGAAATTAATTGAAGAACCAAGACATATCGAAATTCAAGTTGTTGGAGATGCGTATGGTAAAGCATGTCATCTTTCTGAAAGAGATTGTTCAGTGCAACGCCGTCACCAAAAATTGACAGAAGAAACACCATCCCCTTTTATGACTGACGAATTGCGTCAGAAAATGGGTGATGCAGCAGTTAAAGCTGCAGAATTTATTAAATATGAAGGCGCAGGTACAGTAGAGTTTTTGGTTGATAAACACCGTAATTTCTATTTTATGGAAATGAATACTCGTATTCAGGTAGAGCACCCAATTACAGAACAAGTTATTGATTACGATTTAATTCGCGAACAAATTATGGTTGCAGCTGGAATTCCGATTTCAGGTAAAAACTATTTGCCAGAATTACACGCAATTGAATGTCGTATCAACGCCGAAGATCCATATAATGATTTTCGCCCTTCTCCAGGAAAAATAACTACTTTGCATATGCCAGGTGGACATGGAGTTCGTTTAGATACGCACGTTTATTCAGGATATACTATTCCTTCTAATTACGATTCGATGATTGCTAAGTTGATTACAACGGCGCAGTCAAGAGAAGAAGCAATTAGTAAAATGAGAAGAGCTTTAGACGAATTCGTTATCGAAGGAGTAAAAACAACAATACCTTTTCACAGACAATTAATGGATGATCCAAAATATATAGAGGGAGATTATACAACTGCTTTTATGGATACATTTAAAATGAAACCATTACAAGAATAATATTTTTATTATTTTTTATGACAAAGCCGCACAGTAGTGCGGCTTTTTTTTGTGCTTTTTTTTAAGAAGTGTATAAAAACTACACAGCGTATGTGGTTATTACACAGTTTTGTGTGTCAGTTCAATTTTCAATAAATAAAGCAATCAATTGACAATCAGTAATTTAGACATGGAGCTAGAAAAATTAATTTATAGGCACAGTTATTTCATTGTCTGAAGTGTAAAACAAGACTATCAAATATTAAAAACATATCATTATGAAAAAGTTAATCTTATCAGCAGCAATCGTTTTAGGAAGTTTATCAACGATTACAGCATCAGCATCAACAGTAAATCCTACAGTAAAGTCAGTAACGATTGCTGATGAATATACAGAGATTAAGATCGAAGAATTGCCAGCTGCAATTACTGAAGCATTAAAAAAAGCATATCCAGACGCAGTTCTTACAAAAGCATACATCAATGAAAGCAAACAATACAAATTAGATCTGAAAGTCGGTGATAAAGAAGGTTCTTTATTTGCAGACGAAAGTGGAAATTGGATTCAGGAATAATTAAAAAGCAATCAAACAAATAACATATTAAATACACACACTATGAAAAAGTTAATCTTATCAGCAGCAATTATATTAGGAGGTTTGTCAACATTTACAGCAACAGCAACAAATGTGAATCCGATTGTAAATTCAGTGATAATTGCTGATGAATACACAGAAATTAAAGTAACTGAAGTACCTGCTGCAATTAGCGAGGCTTTTAAAGCAGCTTACCCAGAAGGAATAATAAATAAAGCGTTCGTCAACGAAACTAAGGAATATAAAATTGAGGTTAAAATTGGAGACAAAGAAGGGTTTTTATACGCAGACGAAAGCGGTAAATGGATTCAAAAATAACACTAGAACATTCAATTATATAACAAATTAAATATACACACTATGAAAAAATTAATCTTATCAGCAGCAATAGTATTAGGGAGTTTGTCAACAATTACAGCAACAGCTTCAAATGTAAATCCAATTGTAAAATCAGTAATTATTGCTGATGATTACACTGAAATTAAAGTAGAAGAAGTTCCAGCAGCCATCATTGATGCACTAAAAAAAGCGTATCCAGATGCAGTTCTTACTAAAGCCTATGTTAACGAAAATAAAGAATACAAACTTGACGTTAAAGTAGGAGATAAAGAAGGAAATTTATTTGCAGATGAAACAGGAAACTGGATTCAAAAATAAGCCATAACTCTTGAGTTGTCAATAACTAAATATATAATATCATGAAAAAATTAATCTTCTCAGCAGCTATTTTATTAGGAACAATGAGCACATTTGCAACTCCACTGGTACCAATAATTGGTACGAACGGAATTGAGATTATGCAAGATGGATTCACTGAAATAGCGATAGATGCAGTTCCTGCAGCGGTTACAGCAACGATTGGAAATTCTTTTCCTGGGGCTAAATTGCTAAAGGCGTATAGTAACGAAAATAAAGAGTATAAACTAGAAATTGCTATGGGCGAAAAAAGTTATACCGTGTTTACAGATGCCGAAGGTAAAATCATCAAAAAGTAACGGTGATGAAAAGATTAACCTTAGCGATTACCTTCGTTTTGGTAGGTTTAACAACCTATGCTTCGGTAGCGACATATAGTGTAATCGAACTGTCTAAAATTGCTCAAGACGATTATATAGAAGTGTCTCCTGAATCGGTTCCAGTTCTTGTGCAAACAGTCTTGAGCAAAGCGTATCCTTCTGCAAAGTTGGTAAAAGCGTATGTGAATGATAAAAAGGAATACAAATTAGAAATTGAAGTCGAAGACCAGAAGGCTACTGTTTACGCAGATGTCGCTGGCAATTGGTTAAAAATATAATTAGGTGGATTAAGTTTATGTTTTGGAAAAGAGGCTGCTATATGCAGTCTCTTTTTTTTGCATAATATTATGACATTACAATAATTTTAGCCTTAATTTAGCGTAAAAAGCACCTAGACCAATGCCCAAGATTTTAATTATTGAAGATGATATTTCCTTCTGTAAACTATTAGAAAAATTTCTGATCAAAAATAGTTACGAAGTAACTACTTCTTTTTCTGCAGCTGATGCTAGAGTAGCGATTCAAAACGAAACATTCGACTTAATTTTAACCGACTTGCGATTACCAGATGCGGACGGAATTAATTTGTTGAATGAGTTTAAAAAATTAAATTCAGAGATACCGGTCGTTTTAATGACAGGTTATTCTGATGTTAACACTGCGGTTAAAGCTATAAAAAATGGAGCTTCCGATTATATTTCGAAACCTTTCAACCCCGACGAGGTTCTGCTGGTTATTACCAACGCTCTGCAAATTGAAACAAAAGCTGTAGTACCAAAAAAGGAACTTCCAAAGCCTGCTAAGAAAACGAAAGGATCCAGCGAATATGTTCAGGGAATTTCAACTGAATCTAAAAAATTAGCGCAGCACATTCAATTGGTTAGCCCTACTGACATGTCCGTTTTAATAATTGGCGAAAGTGGAACGGGAAAAGAGATTATTGCAAAAAGTATTCACCAACAAAGCAATAGAAAAAGCGAAAATTTTATCGCAGTTGATTGTGGCGCAATTCCAAAAGAATTGGCTGCAAGTGAATTTTTCGGTCACTTAAAAGGATCTTTTACTGGGGCTATTACTGATAAAATGGGTTATTTTGAAGCAGCGAATGGAGGAACTATCTTTTTGGATGAAATAGGTAACTTATCTTATGAAAATCAAATTCAGTTGTTGCGTGCTTTGCAAGAGCGAAAAATAAAGCCTGTTGGGAGTAATAAAGAATTAGATGTTGATATTCGTATTATAACGGCTACCAACGAAGATTTGCGTGAAGCAGTTAAAAATGGTGAATTCAGAGAAGATTTATATCACAGAATAAACGAATTCTCGATTCATTCGCCGGCGCTTTCAGAGCGAGACGAAGATTTAATGATTTTTGCAGAATTCTTTTTAGAGAAAGCAAATGAACAACTAAACAAAGAGGTTATTGGTTTTTCGAAAGAAGTTGTCACTATTTTTCAAAATTATTCATGGCCCGGAAATTTACGTGAATTGCAAAACTGTGTAAAACGCTCGACGTTACTAACGCAAGGCGATTTTATTGAAGCAACGGTTTTACCAGCTGAATTTTTTCAGAAGCAAGAAAGTAAAACAGATTCACTTTCTTTATCAGAAAATGAAAAAGAAGCCATTGAATATGCTTTGATTAAGACACAAAACAATAAATCAGAAGCAGCAAAATTGTTAAAAATAACACGTAAGACTTTATACAATAAACTCAAATTGTACGACATCACTTAAATTACTTTTTCTAGTTCAGAAAATAAAGCTCTAATTTTTGATTTTAGTAGCGAAAATAATTTCTTCATTTCGACTTTCGAATACTCATTTAATTCCAATTGATTTAAAATAGTTGCAATTTCCATCGCTTCAATTTGTTTAAACATCGGTGCCATCTTATGGGCAACTTGTTTTATTTTCTCATATTCAATTGACTCGATAGTGTTTTGAAGTATAAATAAATTAGAGTTGGTCGAAGTGATAAAAGTTTCTAATACATTTTTGATCGCTTCTCTGTCATTATTTAAAAACAATTCAAGTGAATGCAGAGAATATAAATCGGTTGCTTTAGACTTAAACTCTTCTTTTATTTGAATGGGCAATGAAGTTTTGTACAACAAGGCGTCAATCGTTTGTAGCAGAATATTCGGAGAAAACGGCTTTTTGATTACCGTAGTAAAACCAGCTTTTTGGTACACGTCATCGCTTAAATCAGCACGGCCTGTAACGGCAATAAGCGGCTGATTAGCATACTTACTTTTTTTGTCATTTTGCAGAGCCGCTGCCAATTCAAAACCATCCATAATAGGCATTTGGATGTCGGTAATTAAAAGATCAAAAGCATTAGAGCGCATAAATTGTAACGCAGTTTCTGAGTTCGAAAAAGGAATAATGTTAAAACGTTGTTTTAAAACTTCGGTTGAAAGTCCTAATAAGTCAGTATCATCATCTACAACCACAATTGTTTTGTTTTGATGCGTTGTTTTAAAAACAACTGGACTTATTTTAATCTCGTTGGTTGGTGTATCAAAAACCAGTGGTAAGCGAATTTCAAAGCAACTTCCTTTGTCAGAGCTATTTTTTAAATACAGTTCGCCACCTAAAAGTGTGGTTATTTTTTTTGAAATTGCCAATCCGAGACCAGTTCCTCCATATTTTTTCTCAATAGTTTCATTGGCTTGCGCAAATTCTTCGAATACCAATTCTTGGCTTTCCTTGGCAATTCCAATTCCTGAGTCCTGAATAATTATAAAGGCAATTCGTTCATTTGCAGAAATAGTTGCACTTATTTTTATAAAACCAGTGGTTGTAAACTTGTAGGCATTTCCAATAATATTAATCAACACTTGCTTCAATCGAAAAGGATCTCCAATAATAGGGTTTTTTAACTGTTCAGCGATAGAAATAATTAGTTCGATCTCTTTTTGTTTATGAACCGATTGGACGTTTTTCGCCACCTCAGTGATGGTTTCATCTAGCTGAAACGAAATTTTTTCGATAGCAATTTTACCCGCTTCTATTTGCGAAAAATCTAATAAATCTTGAACTAGTCGCGAAATATATTCAGACGAATTCTTAATGTTGGTGGTATAGTAAGTTTGTTTTGTTGTTAAATCAGAATGGCCTAATAATTCGGTATAACCAACAATCGTGCTTAATGGCGTTTTTAAATCGTGACTTACTGTGGAAATAAGTTGCTCGCGACTTCGCAGTAAATTGCGGGTTTTAAAATTAGCAAGCTCTAATTGTTTTTTATAGGATTGCGTTTTGGAGAGATCGCTGGTAATTAAAACAGAAAAGAAAATGGTAAGCAACAATCCGGCAATAGCAGCATACGTAACAATTTCATTGATTCGTTTAAGGGACTTTTCTTTTTCGGTATTGTTTTTAATAGAGTATACAATGATCTCACTTTCAATTATTCGAAGTACTTTTCGCAGTTGATCTGAAATTAAGATTTCATTGGTAAGCAACTTATTCTCTTGTACACTTAATGATTCTTTTTTCTTCTCGGTCTCAACTTTAACTTTGCTAAGCAAACGTTTAGAAGCTGATAAAATAGAATCGGTTGCCTTTTTTGTTAAGGTATTGGTACTGTCGTCGGGAATATTTTGGTTAAGATAATCGACATAACGCTGCAAAACATTGCGTTGGTAACTGCCGAGCTGATCTGGTTCTTTGGTAAAATCGCTCAGTTGTAGTTTGCGAAGCGAAAACTCGAGTTGCGTTAATTCTTGAATGGCATCCGTTACCGAAGCTTCGTCGGTGGTTTTATTTTTTATTTCTTTGAGCTGCCGAATGTTTTGTGTTTTCTCTGTTAATAAAATGGTTACACTGTCTAGCAACTTTATTTGATATTGACTAGAAACGTCTCTTTTTAAAGAATCAATTCCGATTTGTAAAGAATCAGTCTGTCTAAGATAATCTTGAAAATCAGTTTCAGAATTGGATTGGATGGTCTTTCTAGCTAAACTTTCGGTTTTATATACATTCGAAAAAAGTTTACTCACCCGGAGCACTTTACTTTTTTCAAAGGCAATTTTATTTTCAATCTTAGAATATACTACATTCTCAGTATATAAAATCCAACCAACACTTACTACCAAAGCCGCAAGTGCAATGTAGCTGATAAAAACTTTAACCGGAATGTAACTATTTTTTGAACTCATAATATAAAAATTAGCCACAGTATTGTTGCTATTAACGAAACTGTGGCTAAATAAATGTAATACTAATACTTTATTTTACAAGGTTTCTTTTAACCATTTAAAAAACTCACCTTGCCAAACTTGTGCGTTTTGAGGTTTCAATACCCAGTGATTTTCTTCAGGAAAATACACAAATCTACTTTTGATTCCGCGAAGTTGTGCTGCCTGGAAAGCCTCTTGTCCTTGACCAATTGGTACACGGAAATCAAGTCCTCCTTGAAAAATTAATATTGGAGCATTCCATTTATCTACATGCGTCGCTGGATTAAAAGTAGTGTACGTTTTTTGAGCGATTGCATTGTCTTTTTCCCAATAAGCGCCACCAAAATCCCAATTGTTAAAAAAGACTTCTTCGGTAGTGCCAAACATGCTTTGCGTATTAAAAACACCATCGTGTGCTATAAATGTTTTAAATCGGTTGTTGTGAATTCCAGCTAAATAAAAAGCAGAATAACCACCGTAGCTGGCGCCAATACAGCCCAAACGATCTTTGTCAACATACGATTCTTTTGAAACGGCATCAATAGCTGATAAATAATCATCCATTACTTGACCGCCCCAATCCTTACTAATTTGCTCATTCCATTCTACACCATGACCCGGCATTCCTCGGCGATTTGGTGCAACAACTATATAACCGTTTGCTGCCATCAATTGAAAGTTCCAACGGAAAGAGTAGAATTGGGTTAAGGCACTTTGAGGTCCACCTTGACAATACAACAAGGTTGGATATTTTTTAGTCGCATCAAAGTTTGGAGGTAAAATAACCCAAACTAACATTTTTTTACCGTCAGTTGTCGTTACGTAGCGTTTCTCGGTTTTGCTTAAAGCAAGTGAATCGTAGGTTTTAGTATTGACATTGCTAAGTTGCTTCCACGTATTTTTATTTAAATTATAAGAAAAAATCTCATCCGCATGATTCATATCTTGACGGGTTACAATAACCGAATTGTCTACAAAACCAACAATAGAGCTCACATCAAATTCTCCTCTTGTAATTTGTTCTACACGAGGCATTATTTTGGTTAAACCAGGATAATTAACCACAAACAATTGTTTGGTTCCGTCAATTGGAGCAACAAAGTAGACGTTTTTACTGTCTTTGCTCCACATAAAACCATCTACCGTTCCGTCCCAATTGGCGGTCAAGTTGGTTTTTGCTCCTTTATAATCGACAATAATATCGTTTTTATCGGCTTCGTAACCGTCACGTTTCATTTGTAGATAAGACAAATTTCCTTCAGGAGAAAATTGTGGTGCCATATCATAACCCAAATTAGCTTCGGTTCTATTGGTTGTCTTTTTAGTCTCTAAGTTGTACTCGTAAATATCGGTATTAGTAGAAATAGCATAGGCTGTACCCGCTTTTTTCTTAGACACATATAAAATCGATTTGCTGTCTGGAGACCAAATGTAATCTTCATCTCCACCGAAAGGTTTTTGCGGAGAATCAAAATTTTCACCTGGCATTATGTCAATTCCTTTGGCGTCTTTTTTGTTTTCTCTATAAAAAACGTGGTTAAAGTTTCCATCATTCCAAGTATCCCAATGGCGGTAATCTAATCCATCATAAATTTGAACATCAGATTTTTTTAAATCAGTGTAAAAGTCTTTTCCTAAAACTTTGTCAATTTTTACTGCTTTATCATAAACGATGTATTTGCCGTTTGCCGAAATATTTTTATCCGTCAAAAGTGTTTTATACTCTTTCACTTCAATTGCATTTCCTCCGTTTACGGGGACAGTATAAAATTTAGAATTTGACTTATTCTCGGTAACTGAAGGAGTAGTTACTTTGTAAACGATGTTTTTTCCATCTTTTGTAATTCCCAAAGCTGAAACTCTTCCTAATTCCCATAGCAATTTTGGAGTCATCACGTTTTGTGATGTGGCGCTTAAACTCATCAGTATCAATGTTGTAATTAATATTCTTTTCATAATAGTATTGTATTTTTTGAGAATTTAAATGTACAAATAATATAAGGGAACGCCGATTTTAGCGCCTTTAGATTTCCTTAAAAGAAACATAAAATTTTCTAGTTATACTTTTTTCTGCGGTATATAAGTAGCGATCGAAAAGAAGTAGAAAACCTTTAAAAAAAATTGGAAGATTTAGTAAAAAAGGTAATTTTACCAATTCATTATTTTAAATGCTTGTATTTTTAATTGATGCTTAATACCACCAAATTACCTTACTAATTACAATGGCAGTCAAAAAACCGATACCTAAAAAAACCGTCGTTAAATCAACGAGGCAAACTTCAAAAAAATCAACTAAGTCATCCTCAAGTAAAATTGGGCGATTTGTCTTGAAAGTTATTTTGTGGTTTTTTGCACTTTCAATTGGGTCGGTCGTTTTCTTTAAATTTGTACCAGTTCCTTTTACCCCTTTAATGGTTATCCGTGCCATCGAAAACAAAATGGATGGAAAAGAAGTGTATTTTGATCACGATTGGGAACCGATTGAAAAAATCTCAATGAATTTACAAAAAGCGGTAATTTCGAGTGAAGATGGCCGTTTTTTAAAGCACAGTGGTTTTGATTTTGAGGCCATGCACAAAGCGTATAAAAGCAATGAACGCGGCAGAAAGGTTCGTGGTGGAAGTACAATTTCTCAGCAAACGGCAAAAAACGTGTTTCTCTGGCAAGGAAAAAGTTATGTTCGTAAAGGATTAGAAGCCTATTTTACTGTTTTAATTGAGCTTATTTGGAGTAAAGAACGAATTATGGAAGTGTACTTGAATAGCATAGAAATGGGTGATGGTGTCTATGGTGCCGAGGCAGCTTGTCAACATTGGTATAGAAAAGGCTGTGCTAGTTTAACCGAAAAAGAGGCGGCAGGAATTGCTGCTATTTTGCCCAACCCGAGAAAGTTTAAAGCAACAGGTTCTTCGAGTTACATAAACAAACGAAAAAATAAAATTGTTAAAATTATGCATAGCATCGGAAAAGTGGAGTACAAATGAGATTAATAACAAGTATTTCTTTTCTGCTGTTTTATTCTAGCTTGACTTTTGCACAAATCAGGACTAACGAAATTGGGATATTGTCCGACAACGATTTATATACTTCTAGTAGAAACGACAAATATTACACCAACGGATTGGCTTTTTATTATCGCTTTTTAGGAAAATCTAAAAGCGACAACGTACTAAAGAAAATCAATGAAATTAAAATTGGACAATATGTGTATACACCCCGGTTTTTAAATATTGAAGCAGTCGACATAAACGATCGACCTTTTGCAGGTTATCTTTTTGGAGGATTTGAAAAAGGTTTTTTTTATGCCAATCAAAATGTGCTGAAAGTTGCGCTTCAAGTTGGTACAATTGGTCCCAATTCGCATGCTAAAGAATTTCAAGAAAACTTTCATAAAGCATTTCAATATAGAGAAGTGTATGGTTGGGAAAATCAAATTCAGAATGCTTTGGGTTTTCAGGCGCATGTTTTATTTTCAAAAAAGCTATTTCCTCACAAAAATCAAGATTTTATTGATTTTAACTGGCAATCGGAGGCTGATATGGGAACCATTTTTACGGGAATCAGTAGTGGATTTGTAACGCGTATCGGATTTAAAAAGCTAGTAGCAATTTCAGATTCAAATCTTTTTGGAGCTTCTCTGGGGGCAACTAAATCGAGCAACGATGAATTCTATTTTTATCTAGCACCGAGTATCAGATATCAAATTTATGATGCCACAATTCAGGGTAGTCTATTTAATGGCGATAGTCCGTTATCATTTCCAATTAACCCGTTTCGATTCAATGCCAAAGCAGGTTTCGCTTATCAAAAAAACAACTTGAACCTTTCTTATTCGTTTGTGTATACAACCAAAGAAGTAGCAGAAAGTGCGGCAACTGGTTTCTTTTATGGATCAATTGGAATTTCGTACTTGTTCGGGTCAAGAAACTAATTTATCCTTGGTTATTTTATCCACAACCAAAGCAATAGCTCCATCGCCCGTAACGTTACACGCAGTACCAAAACTGTCCATTGCAATATATAAGGCAATCATTAGTCCTATCATTTCGTCGTTAAAGCCCAACATCGATTGTAAAATTCCCACCGCAGCCATGATCGCTCCACCTGGAACGCCGGGCGCTGCAACCATTGCGATACCCAGCATAAATATAAAACCAGCAAAAAGCGTAAAGTCAAACGGCACTCCTTGCAAAATCATTAATGCAATTGCGCAAGCAGTAATTTTCATAGTACTGCCAGATAAGTGAATTGTAGCACATAACGGAATTACAAAACCAGCAATTTTTTCAGAAACGCCGTTTTTTAAGGTTTGCTCAAGTGTAACTGGAATAGTAGCTGCCGAAGATTGAGTGCCCAATGCAGTAAAGTAAGAAGGCATCATTGTTAGTAATAATTTAAAAGGATTCTTCTTTGTAATGATACCTGCAATAGTATATTGTAGTAATAATAAGATGATGTGTAAGGCGAAAATCACTCCGATGATATTAATAAAAACGGATAAAATGGAGAATACTTTTCCGTTAAAAGACATACTTGCAAAAATACCCAATATAAACAAAGGCAATAAAGGCACGATTACATTTTCAATCACTTGCATGATAATCTTCTCGAAATCTTTTACGACTAATTTCAAGCTTGATTTTTCTTGAAAAGACAATCCCAATCCAATAACAAAAGCAAAAACTAAAGCCGTCATTACATCCAAAGCAGGAGGAATACTGATTGTAAAATAAGGAGTTAGTTCGGCAGCTGAATTTCCAACTTCAGCAACAGTAGTAACATGCGATTCTAAAAGTTGTGGAAAGATATCTGAAACAACAAAATAAGTCATGAACCCCGAAAATAAAGTCGAACCATAAGCAATAGCAGCAGTGAGCAATAGTAGTTTACCAGCACCTTTTCCTAAATCAGAAATAGCGGGCATTATTAAACCCATTATGATTAACGGAATAGCAAAATTTAAAAACTGTCCGAAAAAAGCATTAAAGGTTGTGAATATTCGGTTTATAGATTCAGGTAAATACAGTCCGAAAACAATACCTAATACGATGGCTAAAAAAACTTTAAATAGTAAGTTAGATAATAAACGTTTCATAATACATGCTGATTACTTCAAGACTGCTAAGGCCTAGTATAGATTATTTTAAGGTGGCGAATATAATGCAATGTGATAAAACAGCACAATATGATTGCAGTTTTATCATTTATTTACATTTTAAGCTGTTGTTGAGCGAGTAGTTTTTTAAAGCTTTAATGAAGACCTAAATCTACGAGTAACGATTTAAGAAAACAAAAGATAGCCTTGCGGTAATTTTGATGATGTACAATAAGTAGAAATAATAAAATCGAATTTTTGTTTTCCAAAAACAATTACAATGCCGCAGTATAATTGCAGTAAAAAATAAAAGCACTTACAAAAAGATTGTAAGTGCTTGATTTTGTTGGTGGAGAATATCGGATTCGAACCGATCACCTCTTGCCTGCCAGGCAAGCACTCTAGCCAAATGAGCTAATCCCCCAAAACGTCGACAAATAAAGACATTTATTTTTCAAAAAACAAATTTCAAAAGCCATTGGCGAAATTATTTTTCAAAACCGTAACTTTACCTCATAAATAATTTTTATGAGTACAGTAATTTCAAAGGGTTCTTTGCACAGCAAGATCGATAATACAATTGCAACGGTTACTTTTGGTCATCCTGCGAGTAATTCTTTTCCAAGCGATTTATTGCAGAGATTGACTGCAGAGATCAATCACTTAAATGGTAATTCTTTAGTAAATGTCATTATTTTAAAAAGTGAAGGGAACAAAGCTTTTTGCGCAGGTGCTTCCTTTGAGGAACTACTTGCTGTAACAAATGAATCAGAAGGAAAGTCGTTTTTCTCAGGCTTTGCGCATCTTATTAATGCTATGAAAAGCTGTTCTAAAATAATAGTAGCGAGTGTTCAAGGTAAAGCAGTTGGCGGTGGAGTCGGAATTGTTGCTGCGTGTGATTATGCTTTTGCAACAGAAGACAGTAGCATTAAACTGTCTGAGTTAGCTATTGGTATTGGTCCATTTGTTATTGAACCAGTATTATCTCATAAAATAGGTAAAACGGCAATGGCGCAAATGACATTGAACGCACAACAATGGCAAACTGCAACGTGGGCGCAGCAAAAAGGTCTCTTTGCTACAGTGGTTACCACTCCCGAAGAACTTATTACAGCAGTTACTGCTTTTGCTCGTAGTATTGCTAGTTACAATCCAGAAGCTTTGGCACAAATGAAAAAGATCATTTGGGAAGGCACAGAGAATTGGGATAAGCTACTTATTGCGCGCGCTGAAATTTCAGGTAAATTAGTCTTGTCTGATTTTACCAAAAATGCTTTACTACAATTTAAAAAACAATAAAATGTCTCTATTTCTTTTAATACAAAATCTTGATGTTTCCGAAAAAATTAAAAATGCACCCGACGAGAGTTATCAAATAGGGGTAGTTATTGGCTCATTTATTCCTGTTGTACTCTTAATCGGAGTAGCGTACTTCTTGTATTATTACAATAAAAAAAGAGATTAAAAGCCGTTTTTAATTTTGTAAATTTGCAAACTCAAAATACAATTCGATGAGTAATATTAGGATCACCAAACAATTTAGTTTCGAAACCGGACATGCACTTTATGGCTACGACGGAAAATGTAAAAATGTACACGGCCATAGTTATAAGTTATCGGTTACCGTTATCGGATCGCCAATTACAAACCGGTCTGATGTTAAATTCGGAATGGTAATTGACTTTTCTGATCTTAAAAAAATTGTTACTGAAGAAATTGTGGATCAATTTGATCACGCTACCGTTTTTAACGAAACAACACCACATATTGAGCTAGCTAAAGAGTTAATTGCCAGAGATCATCACGTGATTTTAGTTGATTACCAACCAACAAGCGAAAACATGGTTGTCGATTTTGCTGAGCGAATCAAAAAAAGATTACCCGAAAAAATTAAATTATTCTCTTTAAGATTACAAGAAACCGAATCGTCTTTTGCCGAATGGTACGCTAGTGATAACTTATAATTGATCCATTTTCATGCAGTTACCTTTCAATAAAAAAGTATATTTTGCTTCCGATCAACATTTTGGTGCACCGACTGCTGAACTTAGTTTGCCACGTGAAAAGAAATTTGTCGCTTGGTTAGATGAAGTAAAGCAAGATGCGGAAGCCATTTTTTTACTGGGCGATTTATTCGATTTTTGGTTCGAATATAAAAAAGTAGTTCCGAAAGGATTTGTACGTGTTTTAGGAAAATTAGCAGAAATTCGAGATAGCGGAATTCCGATTTACTTTTTCGTAGGAAATCACGATTTATGGATGCATGATTATTTTGAAACGGAATTAAATATTCCGGTGTATCACGATAACAAAGAATTTACTTTTAATGGTAAAACATTTTTAATTGGTCACGGAGACGGAAAAGGCCCTGGAGATAAAGGCTATAAACGCATGAAAAAAGTGTTTACCAATCCGTTTTCAAAATGGCTTTTTAGTTGGTTGCATCCAGATATTGGCGTAGGATTAGCCCAGTATTTATCAGTCAAAAACAAGTTAATTTCGGGAGATGAAGATGTAACGTTTTTAGGAGAAGAAAACGAGTGGTTAATTTTGTATGCTAAAAGAAAATTAGAAACAAAACACTACAATTACTTTATTTTTGGTCATCGCCACTTGCCAATGGTCGTTCCTGTTGGAGAAAATGCCGAATACGTAAACTTAGGCGATTGGATTGGATATTTCACTTATGGTATTTTTGACGGAGAAAAATTAGAGATTAAAAAATTTGAAAATTAATTTCTTCCGACACCGTTTATAAATTCATCAATTTGAATAGAGAAAAGGGTTCCTCTTATTAAATCTTCAATTAAGTGAAGTTCTGCCACTGATACGGCTAATTCTATTTCGTTACAAGGCGTTTTTAATAAGAACTTATGGCAATCCTGTTTTAAAACACAATCGTCACAACAATCATTTTGAGCTTGACTGAGCTGGACAAACTCACAAAACTCTTTGAGCTGCTTTACAGTCAAATAAAAGCCGGTTTCTTTAAATACCAATTGTATTTTCTCCAAAAGAGTCTCTTGTTCTTTTTTCCAATAAAAGGAAATACCAAACTCATTGTGATAAACTTGTTCTATTTCTTTCATAATTACGACAGTTGTTCAACAAATGTAATAATTATTTATATTAATTCTAAATTAAAACTTTAAAAGAAAAGTTAAGTTTTAAAGGGAAGAAAGAAGTCTCACTTTAGCCAATTCTATTATTCCTTCTGCTGTTGTAGTATTGGTATCAATTGCAATACTGCCATTGCCGTACGGTTCGTATTTTTCAGGAATTGTTACCGAGAACAATCCTAAAACAGGGATCTGCGAAGCACATGCTAAGTGCATTATTCCACTATCTGCACCTATAAAAAGTTCGGTATTAGCTATAAAAGCTGCGATTTCTCGAACATCTTTACTGTAAAACGAAGGTCCTTTAAAGTTAATTTGAGAAACATTTTCAACCGGAAGTACTTCGACAATATGATAATCAGGAAAAGCAATTTTTAATTTTTCATAGAAAGGATTCCACCATTCTGGCGAATAACATTTCTCTCCAGTAGCAAAAGTAAAAATCGCAATCGTTTTTTTGTCATTTGGTACTAATTCATCCAAAATTATTTTTGATTGTTTCAGTTCCAGATCACTCAACTTCATATTAATTGTAGGTATTTCTTTTTCTTTATTCGGAAACCCCAATTGTTCTAGATAGTATCTGAATTCATATACTGGATATTTCGCCATGTGAACATGGTCTTTATATCTTGTAGTTATTGCTTCGTTGTCCTCACCAAAAAATTTATAATCTGCATTAGCATATTGTGTTGATAAACGACCCGACGAAGAGTTTTTATCGATATTAATTACTAAGTCGTATTTTTTCTGTTTAATTTTAATCCAAACTTGGATGTATTTTAAAACTTCGTTGAATGGCTTTTTAGGTAAATTAATATAATTATCGACCGATGTGTAATTTTTAAAAATAATAGGAGCTAAGCCACCTTTCACAAATAGGTCTATTTTACAATCGGGAAAAGTTGCGTTGATTTCTTGCACCAAAGGCGAAATTAACAATAGGTTTCCCAAACGGTGATTCGGTCGAGAAATTAATACATTTTTAAAATCGACCTTAGAATTGGCATTACGGTTATTTTTAAGCTTAGCTGTACCGACATTTTTAGTTAAACTGCGAGTAATACGCCTTCTTAAAGCGTTAATCTGTATTTTAAAAGACATACCTTGTAATTTGGGAATGTGAAATTACTATAAATTAAGCAAAAACAATTTAAATTTAGAATAACTGTCGTTTTTTAACTATTTAATAATGGTTTCTCAATAGTGATTCTGTTTTTTACTGTTTAGTTTCAACTGGTACTTCAGGCAAAATTCCCCATTCGCTCCACGATCCGTCGTAAATACTTAAATTTTCTATTCCAGCAACTGTTGCGGCCAACGCATCGATACACGCGGTAATTCCTGAGCCACAGGTGAAAATAAGTGGTTTGTCTTCGGCGACAACAGTTTCAAAAATAGATGCTAATTCAGCTTTGCTTTTTAGTGTTGTGCCGTTCAAAACGGCTTCAAAAAATATATTTTTGCTGTGCGGAATATGTCCGGAACGGGCTTCTTTTCTTGAATCTAGTGTAATCCCTGCAAAACGATCCGGACTTCTCGCGTCAATGACCGTTTTAGTTTGGGTATCTAAGTTTTCTAAAATATCAAAACGATTGGAAATGAGAGCAGGCTGGTATTTCGCAATAAAATCTCCTTGTAGATTTGTTATTTTTAATGTTGCTGAAGTTGCATAGCCGTTGGCAATCCATTCGGGTAAACCGCCATCCAGCACAAAAATAGTTGCATGATTCATGGTTAGAAACAGCCACCAAGCTCTTGGACTCGAATAAACACCTATCGTATCGTAAACCACAATAATACTGTCCGAGTCAATTCCTAATTTTCGTGCTGCTGCAGTAAATTGCGCTTCCGAAGGAACCATATTAGGTAAAGGATTGCTTGTATCACTAAAAACAGTCGAAATGTCAAATAACATTGCATTAGGAATGTGCTGATTCATGATAGCATTTGTTTCGTTTGCGGTCGACTTTAAACTGGCTTCCAAAACAATCAATTTTGGATTGTTCTTGTTTTCATTTAGCCATTGTACTGATTTTAATGGATTCATTTTTTTATATTTTTAAGCGTCATCATTATTAGCATCCATATCTTTTTGAAGATCCAACTGCGGAATTGGTGTTTTCCATCCAGTCAAAACTACGGTGAGTAGCGTCATGGTTCCTCCAAAAACTACAGAAGTTACGGTTCCCATTAATTTTGCTGCTAAACCGCTTTCAAAAGCACCTAATTCATTAGATGAACCAACGAACATCGAGTTGACAGAAGAAACGCGTCCGCGCATGTGGTCTGGTGTTTTTAGTTGTAAAATAGTTTGACGAATAACCACTGAAATGCCATCAGCGACACCACTTAAAAACAGTGCTATGACAGAGATCCAGAAAATAGTCGAAACGCCAAAGACAATAATACACAGACCGAAAACAAAAATAGCGACCAAGAGTTTCATTCCGGCTTTTTTATACAAAGGAACATAAGCAGATGTTAAAATCATTAAGAAAGAGCCAACAGCAGGCGCGGCGCGTAATACTCCAAAACCTTCAGGGCCAACTTTCAAAATGTCCTGGGCGTAAATTGGCAGCAAAGCAACAGCTCCACCAAATAAAACGGCGAACATATCCAAGCTAATCACGCCCAGAATTGTTTTGTTGTGATACACAAACTTGAGTCCTTCTTTTAAACTATCCATTACGGGCTCCCCAATTTTAGGATTCAAAATTGGTTTGGTAGTAATTTGGGTTAACGCTAGGAGTGCTAGAATAGAAAATCCAAAAACAGCGCACATGGACCAATGTACACCAATCCAATTGATTGAAAAACCAGCGATTGCAGGTCCTAAAACGGCACCAATTTGCCAAACAGAACTGCTCCAAGTTGCAGCGTTTGGATATACTTTTTTTGGAACTAATAATGACAATAGCGAAAAAATAGTAGGTCCTAAAAACGCACGAACCAACCCGCCAAGGAAAACCAAAAAGTAAATCGAATATAAAACAGTATTTTGTGAATAACCTTCAATCACAACAGGCCACGTCAACAAGAACAAGCCAAAACTAATGACAGAGAATCCCAAAATACATTTCAGCAACAATCCTTTTTTCTCCCTTTGATCTACAATATGACCAGCAAACAATGCCATACCGACGGCGGGAATTACTTCCATTAAACCAATAAGTCCTAAAGAAAGCGGGTTTTTAGTCAAACTGTATACTTCCCATTCGATTACAATAAATTGCATGGACCACGCAAAGACCATAGCAAAACGCACCAATAAAAAGGTATTAAATTCTTTGAAACGAAGTGCTGCGTACGGGTCTTTTTTTATAGTTGGCTGATTCATTGCGCTTTAATATCTTTTAACATCAATTGTATAGAAATTTTATCATTCCATTCATTTTCGCCTATGGTGTAAGCGATTTGAAACTGTTTTTGTTGGCTTACTAAATTAAATTTTTTACCCAATCCAAAACCAATTGCCGCCACACCACTAGAGTTTTCTTGTTTGGCGAACAAACGCAAATGTTCATCTGCTGCGCCTAAAGTTTTTGCGTAACCCGTATCGACAACTTCTGATGTCATAAATATTGGCGTCATATTAAGCGGGCCAAAAGGTTCGAATTGTTTTAAAATCCGAATTAATTTGGGCGTGATTTCGTTAAAATCAATTGCTGCATCGATTTCTATTTCGGGCTGTAGCATTTCAGGGAGTATCGTTTTTTCTACTTCTATTTCGAATGCATTTTTAAAATCTAAATACTTTTCTGGGTTTAAAGTCATTCCGGCTGCATACATGTGCCCTCCAAATTGTTCTAAATGTTCCGAGCAAGCTTCAAGTGCATTATAAACGTCAAAGCCTTTTACCGAGCGGGCAGAAGCAGCATATTTGTCTCCGCTTTGCGTAAAGACCAAGGTCGGACGGTAATAATTTTCTATTAATCTAGAGGCCACAATTCCGATAACGCCTTTGTGCCAATCGTGTTGAAAAACGACAGTAGAAAATCGTTCTTCCTCTTGATTATCAATTATTTGACTTAACGCTTCTTTGGTTATCAGTTTGTCTAAATCTTTTCTGTCGGCATTGTATTTTTCAATTTCAGAAGCAAATTGTTGTGCTTGTTCAAAATCAAATTCGGTTAACAATTCAACCGCATGATTGCCATGCTTTATGCGTCCTGCGGCATTTATACGAGGAGCAATGATAAAAACAACATCGGTAATTTCGAGTGTTTTCTTTTTTACTTGATGAATTAAAGCTTTTATACCTGGACGAGGATTTGAATTGATTACCTGCAAGCCGAAGTAGGCCAATACTCGATTTTCGCCCGTCATCGGAACGATATCTGCGGCAATTGCAGTCGCTACTAAATCTAAAAACGGCGCTAAATCTTCAATATTTTCATTTCTGTTTTGACCTAAAGCTTGTATGAGTTTGAAGCCCACGCCACAACCACACAATTCGTCATAAGGATAACTACAATCATTTCGCTTGGGGTCTAAAACCGCGACAGCATCAGGCAATGTTGCTCCAGGCCTGTGGTGGTCACAAATAATAAAGTCGATATTTTTTGCTTTCGCGTAGGCGACATGTTCAATTGATTTAATACCACAATCTAAAGCGATTATTAAAGAAAATCCATTATCGTCGGCAAAATCAATTCCCATAAACGAAATACCATATCCTTCGGCATAGCGATCTGGAATGTAGGTCGCAACATTGGGATAATGCATTTTTAAATAGGAAGAAACCAAAGATACGGCCGTGGTACCATCGACATCGTAGTCCCCAAAAACCAATATATTCTCATTATTGGCAATGGCAATTTCGATACGTTCCACTGCTTTATCCATATCTTTCATTAAATATGGATCGTGCAAATGGGCCAAGGAAGGCCGAAAAAAATCGCGCGCTTCATCAAAAGTTTCAATGCCACGCTGAATCAAAAGTTGCGCTACAAAACTTTCTACATTTAACGCTTCCGCTAAATGTTTGATTTTATCTGCAGCAGGTTTTGGTTTTAAGCTCCAACGCATCTGATATTTAATTAAGGATGTATGTTTTATTTCAATATAAGAAATCCAATATTTTTAAGCAATCTAATTTTATGTATTGAAAATCAATAGATTAGACGCGTTATATTGCTATTTTGCTTCCAACGCACTTCCGTAAAATGCAATTCCGTCCCAGCCTGTTTTCATAAAATTACGAATGTTTTGGTGGTTGCTTCCTTCTGGATCTTTCAATACTTCTTCGTAATAGTAAGCGCCAAAGCAAGATAAAGTTGCAGCTGCAGATAAATTTTGAATTTCGGCAAAGGCGAACAATTTACAAGAACCATTGTTTTCGCCAGCAGCATTGTGCAGCGTTCCATTTTCGAAAGCAGTAGGAGCGAAGGTATAATTGTCCTCAATTACTGCAATGGTTTCTGAAAAGATAATTGCTTCGGGCGTTTGATGTAATTTTTCTAAAAAAGCAGTTAAGTTCATTTTATTTTTTTTAAAAATTGAGCGGCAATTTCTTTTGCTGCAACGATTGCTCCTTCCATATAACCTGGGTTTTGAGAAGCAGTTTCTGATCCAGAAATGAATAATTTACCGTTTAAAAATATATTTTTATAATTTGGATGGCCATTGTTTTCATGACCCATGAGTAATTGTTCGTAAGGGAAAAATGTTAAAGGTTCGTCACGCCATACTTTTTCATGATAATCGACATAGTTGTTTGCTTCAGTACCAAATAATTTAGTCAATTGCAACATCACTTTTTCTTTTCGCTCTTCGCGAGACAAAGCATGTGTGCCACCATTTAAAAATCCTTTTAAAGCATATCCATTGTGGTCAAAAGTGCTGTGATCGTACATTTCTTGAATAATACTTGCTTGGCTAAAAAGTGTACCCGAATAATTATTTGTTCTCCAAAAAGGCGTGGCATATTCAACCGAAAATTTGATGGATTCTCCCATCCAAGTATGTGTTTTCTTAGCTAGTTTTTCAATTGATTCAGGCAGTTGAGGTTCGAAACCAATAGTTTGCACTAACAAATGTGGAGGCAAAGTACTGATGACTTTTGATGCTTTAGAGGTAATTCCGTCAGCAGTGGTAATTTCCAAATAGCCGTCCATTTCTTTTATGGAAGTTACTTTCGAGTTGGTTATGATATTTTGAATGCCAACTTCCTGTACCAATTTCTCAATCAATTTTGCCGTGCCACCAACTATGCGGTAAGAGGGCTCTTCGGCATCTGAAATTTCAAATTTTTGAGGTGGGACAAAAGACATTGTTTCGAATAGAGAGATGCCTTGTGTGTGCTGCTTAAAATAAGGAATGTTGAATTCCTCCAATAGCGCGATAAGATTCTGGTGTGGTTTACTGAACCACGTAGCGCCCATTTCCATAGTTGCTCCAGTTGCTCCCGTCAAGGTTTCAATTCGACCGCCACTTCGAGTGTCAGCTTCTAAAATAGTGACTTCATAGCCTTTTTTTTGCAACAAATAAGCACTCATTAAACCCGATAAACCGGCACCGATGATTGTTATTTTTGTTTCGCTCATGCTTCTTCTTCTTCTTTCTCGTCTTTTGAGAATTTCGATCTTTTTGGTTCTTTTACAATTGGTTTTCCACCAACCACAACCACAATTTCTCCTCTTGGTGCAATTTTTTCAAAATGTGCTAATACTTCACCAACCGTTCCACGAACATTTTCTTCGTGCATTTTTGACAATTCGCGACACACGCAAATGGGTCTTTCTGCTCCAAAATAAGTCACAAATTCAACCAATGTTTTTAGTAATTTATGCGGAGAAACATACAATATCATCGTACGTGTTTCTTCGGCTAAAGCCAAAAAACGAGTTTGTCGGCCTTTTTTGTCAGGTAAGAAACCTTCAAAAATAAATTTATCGTTGGGTAAACCACTATTGACCAAAGCAGGTACAAAAGCTGTTGCGCCAGGCAAACATTCCACTTCAATTTTATTTTCGATGCAGGCGCGCGTCAATAAAAAACCAGGATCTGAAATTGCAGGAGTTCCCGCATCTGAAATCAAAGCAATGGTTTCGCCACCTTGCAAACGGGAGATTAAATTCTCGGTGGTTTTGTGTTCGTTGTGCATGTGATGACTGTACATGTGTGTACCAATCTCAAAATGTTTTAATAATTTTCCGCTCGTTCGGGTGTCTTCTGCCAAAATTAAATCGGCTTCTTTCAAAATCCGAATGGCACGAAAAGTCATGTCTTCGAGGTTGCCAATGGGTGTCGGAACGATATATAATTTGGACATAAAATTAGCAGCTAAAGTTTATTTTAAAGTAATGCGTTTTAAAACGCAGTCGATAATAAGTTTTTTATTTAAAATTTACAGAAATTTCTTTTCTAGAATTTCCATAAAACGATGGGCGTAATCGTCTTTGCCATCCCAATTGTTGTAGTCTGGCTTAACCATATCTTCTATAAATTGTCTCGTTTCGCCAAATGTGTCAAAAGTGATTAATTGATTTAAAACACGATTGTAATCTTCTGGACTGTTGCCAAAAAGATGCTTAGTAAAAGCCAAACGATCGTTTAAATCAATATGAATTCCTTTGGAAAGTCTATCGTTTAAAGACATTGCTTTCGGTTCCGCTTTTTCTAAAACAGCAACTTCTTGCTCTTCTTTCTTTTCTTTAAATTCGGTAATTTTTGGAGCAGATACAAAAGAAACATCATCTACTTTTACAAATTGAGTTTCAACATAATTAATACCCATTAAATCTTCAAAAGAAATTTGAACGGCTTCCGATGGTTTGTTTCTCTTCGGTTCTTCAATGATCGCAATCTCTTCGTCCTCTTCGTCTTCATTATCTAACTCAAAAGCAGGCGTAAAATCGCTAAAACTGGTTTCAGTAACTCTTTCTATTGCCTTCTTTTCCTCATCATTCAATAAAGAAATCGCATCATCATTGTATTCGGATGCAGCCGTTTTAGCCTCTTCTTCTTGATATATTTCAGAAACCAAAACCTCAGGTTCTTCAGCGATAAGTTCTTCATCGATTGTTGATTCATAATGTACTTCTTCAGCCATTACTTCAGCAACAATTGCTTCTTCAGTGCTAATTTCTTCTGCTAATGGTTCTTCTGCAATTTGATCCTCTACAATTGGCTCATTGTGAATAGAAGTTTGTAGTACAGCTGCATCATTTGACGCTGTTGTTTCTTCTAAAATGATCGTTTCAGCTGCCAGTGGCGCTTCCATTGTAGAAGCTTGTAGTGCTATGGTTTCATTTTTAAAAGCCTCTTCGATTTGAGAGACAATTGCTGCGCGGCCAATAGTTGGTTTTGCATCATCAAAATTGTCATCGACGAATTTTAAAACAGCTAATTTTTCATATAATTTTTGTGTTTCCAAATACAATTGGTTGATGTCGGATTTATTTGTAAGCTTTAAAATACGATGTGCAATGCTGATTAATTCGGCTTCCAATTTCTTTTTCATATCAGATAAAATTATAGTGAGTAGCGTAGTTTGCTAAAAAAATGTTTTTTTGTGAATGTATTGTACTATTAAGATTGCGGATTTACTTTTATTTCTCGAAATAAGTGTTTGCGAATCTTCGATTTGATAAAAATTTTCTACTTTTGAAAAAGCCTAAAAACAGACTATTTTTAGCTCCAATTATTACCAGTACAAAGTAATAAAAACTATTCATTTTTAAAGCTAGAAAAATACAAAATGTTTCTCGAAAATACAGTAAATCACAAAGAACAGTTTGGTTGGATTGAAGTCATTTGTGGCTCAATGTTTTCGGGTAAAACCGAAGAGTTAATTCGACGATTAAAGCGCGCTCAATTTGCCAAACAACGTGTCGAAATTTTTAAACCAGCCATAGATACCCGATATCATGACGAGATGGTAGTGTCTCACGATTCTAATGAATTTCGTTCTACTCCCGTACCTGCCGCTGCCAATATTGCTATTCTAGCGCAAGGCTGTGACGTGGTCGGAATTGACGAAGCACAGTTTTTTGATGATGAAATTGTGACTGTTTGCAACGATTTAGCCAATCAAGGCATTCGGGTAATTGTTGCGGGTTTGGATATGGATTTTAAAGGAAATCCGTTCGGACCCATGCCTGCTTTAATGGCAACGGCAGAATATGTGACCAAAGTACATGCTGTTTGCACGAGAACCGGAAATTTAGCCAATTATAGTTTTAGAAAAACCGACAGTGATAAATTGGTAATGTTAGGCGAAACCGAAGAATACGAGCCGTTGAGCCGTGCCGCCTATTTTAATGCTATGAAAAAGAATAAAGAGAAATAGAAGTACTTACTTTAAACAAAAAAGAGATAAACTGGTAATTGGTTTATCTCTTTTTTTATGTGTTTTAAATTTTCTTTCGCATTCTGGCTACCGGAATATCAAGTTGTTCTCGGTATTTGGCTATAGTTCTTCGCGCAATTGGATAGCCTTTTTCTTTTAAAATTTCAGCCAATTGATCGTCAGGTAACGGTTTTTGTTTGTCCTCTTCCTCAATCGTATTTTGCAAAATCTTTTTAATTTCTAAAGTCGAAACGTCTTCTCCTTGATCATTTTTCATCGATTCAGAGAAAAACTCTTTAATTAATTTAGTTCCATACGGAGTTTCTACGTATTTGCTGTTGGCCACTCGAGAAATCGTCGAGATGTCCAAGCCAACCAAATCGGCAATGTCTTTCAGAATCATTGGTCGCAGTTTGGTTTCGTCGCCTTCTAAGAAAAATTCTTCTTGATAATGCATAATGGCATTCATCGTTACAAAAAGTGTTTCTTGGCGCTGTCGAATGGCATCGATAAACCATTTGGCCGAATCTAATTTTTGTTTGATAAATTGCACCGCATCTTTTTGATCGGCCGATTTATCTTTAGATACTTTATACGTTTGCATCATTTCTTGATAATCTTTAGAAACGTGCAAAGTCGGTGCATTTCGACCGTTTAAAGACAATTCCAATTCACCTTCTACAATACGAATAGCAAAATCGGGAACCACATTTTCAGTCACTTTATTGTTTCCTGTAAATGATCCGCCTGGCTTTGGATTCAATCGCTCTATTTCGTGCACTGCTTTTTTAAGCTGATCATTCGAAATATTATATTTCTGCATCAATTTATCATAATGCTTTTTGGTAAAAGCATCAAACTGATTTTCGATAATGTCGTACGCTAAATCAACAGATTCCGTAGGTGTTTTATGCTTCAATTGCAACAACAAACATTCTTGCAAATCGCGTGCACCAACACCCGAAGGCTCTAGTTCATGTATAACTTGCATCATGCGTTCGACCATTTTCTCATCGGTATAAATACCTTGGGTAAATGCCATATCATCCACAATGTCAGGAACACTGCGTCTTATGTAACCCATGTCGTCGATGCTGCCCACTAAAAATTCAGCAATTTCTCGTTCTTCGTCGTTCAGAATAAAAGTATTCAACTGATTGATTAAATCTTGATGAAAACTAATTGGCGCTGCATACGGCATCTCACGATCTTCGTCTTCGCTGTAATTATTGACTTGCGTTTTATAATCGGGCGTGTCGTCATCGCTCAAATAATCATCGATGTTAATGTCTTCCGCCTCGATTCGTTCAGATTCCGACTCATCGTAATCATCAAACTCTTCATTAGCAAATTCATCTTCAGCATCGTATTCGTCTTCTTTTCCTGCTTCTAAAGCTGGATTTTCATTCATTTCTTCCAGCAGACGTTGCTCAAAAGCTTGCGTAGGCAATTGAATTAGCTTCATCAGCTGAATTTGCTGTGGAGATAATTTCTGTGATAATTTTAAATTTAAAAATTGCTTTAGCATTATTTTCTGTAATCGTTAAATTTTTTATTGTTAAATCGTTAATCGATTAACCGACTCATTTTTGTTTAAAATTCAGCACTTCCAGGTGTTCTTGGAAACGGAATTACATCGCGAATGTTAGTCATACCGGTTACAAACAATACCAAACGTTCAAAACCTAGTCCGAAACCAGAGTGAACTGCTGAACCAAAACGGCGCGTATCCAAGTACCACCATAATTCTTCTTCGTCAATTCCTATAGCTCTCATTTTCTCTACCAAAACGTCGTAACGTTCTTCTCTTTGAGAACCACCAACGATTTCTCCAATTCCAGGAAAAAGGATGTCCATGGCGCGAACAGTTTCTTTTCCAGGCTCCGTATTATCGTTCAATCGCATATAAAATGCTTTGATGTTGGCAGGATAGTCATACAAAATTACCGGACACTTAAAGTGCTTTTCAACCAAGTAACGCTCGTGTTCCGATTGTAAATCAGCTCCCCATTCTTCAATGATGTAACTAAATTTTTTCTTTTTATTTGGCGTCGAATTTCTTAAAATATCAATTGCTTCGGTATAAGATACACGTTTAAAGTTATTTTCTAAAACAAAGTTCAGTTTTTCCAACAAAGCCATTTCGCTTCTTTCTGCCTGTGGTTTCGATTTTTCTTCTTCCAACAAGCGACCTTCCAAGAATTTTAAATCTTCAGAACATTTATCCAACGTGTATTTTATTACATATTGAATAAAATCTTCCGCCAAATCCATATTGTCGTCCAAATCATTAAATGCAACTTCTGGCTCGATCATCCAAAACTCAGCCAAATGGCGAGAGGTATTCGAGTTCTCAGCTCTAAAAGTTGGTCCAAAAGTATAAATCTGACCCAAAGCCATTGCAAAAGTCTCTCCTTCTAGTTGTCCAGAAACCGTCAAATTGGTTTCTTTTCCAAAAAAGTCTTCTTTGTAGTTTATTTTACCGTCCTCTGTTCTAGGGGTATTTTCAAAGGGTAAGGCAGTCACTTTAAACATTTCTCCCGCGCCTTCTGCGTCAGAACCTGTAATAATTGGCGTGTTTACATATACAAAACCTTTTTCTTGAAAATAGCTGTGAACTGCAAAAGACAATACGGAACGCACACGCATAATAGCGCCAAAAGCGTTGGTACGCACACGTAAATGCGCGTTTTCACGTAGAAATTCTAACGAGTGTTTTTTAGGCTGCATCGGAAATTTCTCTGCATCCGAATCTCCCAAGATTTCTAATTTAGAAACTTGAATTTCGTATTTCTGACCAGCACCCTTGCTTTCAATCAAAGTTCCTGTTACCGAAATCGCAGCGCCAGTAGTAATTCTTTTTAATGTTTCTTCGGCCGTATTTTCAAAATCTACAACACATTGTATATTATTAATGGTCGACCCATCATTTAGCGCGATAAATTGATTGTTTCTAAAAGTTCTTACCCATCCCTTTGCATTCACTTCTTGAAGTGTCGTCTTGCTAGTCAGCAAATCCTTAACTTTTGTGTGTTTCATTTTAATTGTAAAATTGATTTAAAAATAGTCGTCCAATCTCTGCAAATATAAATCTTTTCTTTGTAATTGCCCGTTTTTTGTAGGTCGACACTGTTTTATTAGGAGCTATTTCCCGTCATCCGCTATATCTTTTGGGGCAAACCATGCCCCAAAAGGATGCCGCTACTACCGGGGCTACGGCTTTAGTGCTTTTATAAGATTAAAGAGTCATTGTCAAATACAAAATTCTTCTCATTATTTGTACGAAGTTACTAGCTAAAGAACTTAATTCCATTACTCAAAAACAATGTAAAAGCAAAAAATCCCGCACTTTAAAGAGCAGGATTTTTTTATAATTTGTAAAACTAAAATTCTTAATTTGATCCCTGTACCGCATGAACGTGCACGCCCATTTGTGGAAAAGGAGGAGTTAAGTTATGATCTGCAAATCGAGTGTATACTTTTTCATTCATATCAAAAAATACGCCCCAATAATCGGGACCATTAACCCAGGCACGAACCACAAAATTTACCGAACTTCCAGACAGCTCAGACAAGCCCATAAATACTGCAGGGTCTTTTAAAATACGTTCGTCTTCTGTGATAAAAGTGTTTAAAGCTCTCTTAAAATCTTCGACATTATCACCGTATGCGATTCCGAATTTCCAATCGACTCTTCGCAGATCTTCCGCGGAATAATTGATTATTGCTCCCGTAGATAAAGGTCCATTCGGAATAATAACTAACTTTTTATCTGGCGTATTTAACAGTGTCGAAAAAATGCTGATCTCCTTCACGGTTCCGGCAAAATTTTGAGCTTCGATATAATCACCAATTTTAAATGGTTTTAATATCAGAATAATTATTCCTCCAGCAAAATTTTGAAGCGTTCCCGACAAAGCCAAACCAATGGCCAGACCACCAGCACCGATAATTGCTACAAACGAAGTCATCTCTATGCCAATCATTCCCATTACCGTAATGGCCAATAAAATTTTTAAAATAATGTTGGTTAAACTTCTTAAAAACGGAATAAGAGAATGATCAATATTTGATTTCTCCAATGATTTTGAAACACCTTTGGTTATTAATTTGATAATCCATAAACCAACAAAAAGAACAATAATTCCGCCTACCAGTTTGGGGGCGTAAAAAACGGCAAAATCAGTTAATTTCTCTAAATAATTATGTAGTACAACTACTTGGTTTTCCATATTAATTTTTTATTTTTTTTCTAGTATTACGCTGCTACTATTAAGACGTAGCCTGCGACAAATTAGTGCTCTTATCGTTCGTTTCTTTCGTCTTCCGTTTCCGAAAGATCGGCTAAAACGTCAATCGTGGGCTTGGTAAATTCTTGTTGATTAGCCAATTTTTTATTCAATGTTAACACTAAACTCGGCAGTAAGATCAAATTCGATAACATTCCGAATCCTAAAGTAATCGCGATCAATCCTCCTAAGGCAACAGTTCCTCCAAAATCGGATAACATAAATACCGAGAATCCAGCAAATAAAACTACGGATGTGTAAAACATACTCACACCGGCTTCTTTTAAAGTAGCGTATACGGAACGTTTAATTTTCCAATTATTTTTAGTTAATTCCTGACGGTATTGCGCCAAAAAGTGAATTGTATCATCGACCGAAAGCCCAAAAGCAATACTAAAAACTAATATTGTAGAAGGCTTTAATGGAATGCCGAAATAACCCATCAAACCAGCGGTAATCATCAATGGTAACAAATTGGGAATTAACGAAACAACCACCATTTTTAAAGAACGGAACATAAAAACCATCAGTAAAGAAATTAGCAAAACGGCAAATAGTAATGATGTTACCAAATTACTTAGCAAATACTTTGTTCCCTTTTCAAACACAAAAGCTTTACCGGTAAGTACTACTTTATAGTGATCAGCGGGAAAAATAGAGTCAATTTTACTTTGTAATTTATCTTCGATTTTAGCCATATTTCCCGTGCCAATATCTTTCATAAAAGTTGTCATGCGTGCAATTTGTCCCGTACTGTCTACGTAACTTTTCATTACATTTTCGTCGGCATTTTTACTGGTGTTTTTGGCATAGCTTAAAATAAACGATTGCTCTTGCGCTGTTGGCAAAGCATAATAGTCAGGATTGCCATTGTAATAAGCTTGCTTAGAATATTTAACCAAGTTTAAAATAGAAATAGGTTTAGAAAGTTCTGGAATTTCTTCTATCGCACTTTGAAGCTCATCCATTTTTTTTAAGTTAGAAAGTTTCATTGCTCCTTTTTTTCTTTCGGTATCAATGGTGATTTCAAGTGGCATTATACCGTCAAATTCTTGTTCGAAAAATAAAATGTCATTAAAGAATCCCGTTTTCTGCGGCATGTCTTCAATCAAACTTCCAGATGTTTTAATTTGTAAAGCACCAAAAATACCAACTGCAAAAATAAGAATGGCAACACCATACACATAACGGCGCTTGTAACGCACGGTATGTTCAATCCATTCCATAAAAGCACGAGTATAGTTTCGGCTCAAATGTTCTAAATGACGTTCTTTAGGAATAGGCTGATAACTGTAATAAATTGGAATCGTAATTAAACACAAGAAAAACAACGATACAATACTTACCGATGCGACAATACCAAATTCTTTCAGCAACACGCTGTTGGTGATGATGAAAGTAGCAAAGCCGGCTGCTGTTGTTAAGTTGGTCATTAAAGTAGCGGTTCCTACTTTGGTAATTACGCGTTGTAAAGCTTTTGCTTTATTGCCGTGCGCTTGGTATTCTTGCTGATACTTATTGGTAAGAAAAATGCAATTGGGTATTCCGATAACAATGACCAGAGAAGGAACTAAAGCCGTTAGTACGGTGATTTCGTAATGGAATAATCCTAAAAATCCGAAGGTCCACATTACACCGATAATTACAATTACCATTGAAATTAAAGTAGCACGAAACGAACGGAAAAAGAAGAAAAAAATTAGCGAAGTAATCAAAAGAGACGCGCCCACAAATAAACTAATTTCGTCGGTGATGCTCTTGGCATTTAATGTTCGAATGTAAGGCATACCCGAAACGCGCAAATCAATTCCGGTTTCTTCCTCAAAAGCTTCAATTTTCGGAATAAAATCATTTAAAATATAATCTTTTCGGCGCTCTGTATTGACAATCTTTTTATCTAAATAAATGGCTGAACGTATGCTTCCGCTTTTTTTATTAAAAAGCAATCCTTCGTAAAACGGCATTTTTTCGAACAGATCTTTCTTTAAACTAGTTAAATACGTTTTGTCTTTGGTCTTGCTTTGATTGACAAAAGGAACCAGTTCAAAAGTTTGTAGCGAATCGTTTTTTTGTAATTTTTGAAGGTCGCTTATCGAAACGATTAAGTCAACTTCTTTTTGTGCTTTAATGCTCGCCATTAATTTGCCCCACGCTTCGAAAGCTTTTGGTGTATAAAAAGCATCGTCTTTTACGCCAACAACAATTAAGTTTCCTTCTTCACCAAATTCTTTTAAAAACGTATTGTATTCGTTATTAATAGGGTGGTCGTCTGGAAGTAAGTTAGCCTCGGTAAATGAAAACTGTATGTTTTTCCATTGCAATCCGAAAAAAACAGTCAGTAAAATAATTAAACTTAAGATCGCAATTCGATTTTTAAGAACAATACGTGCTATAAATTCCCAAAAGCCAACTTTTAATTTCTTTTTCATAATGCATAAAATGGGTGCAAAGGTAAAGAAAACAGCGGTAAAAGCTTAGTATTAAGCTCTTTTTTTTAATTGGGAAGTCTTAAAATACTCCCAAAATACGCGTATGAAAATAGTACGCAAAACTGTATTTTGCTCCACTACTTTTTAATTAATCGAAATGAATTGTAAAGCAGATTTATCGTTTAATAGCAATTTAAAAATCCTAGATCTATGATTGGATCGGTGGAATCGGGAGAATAAATTCGCATTTCTACAAAATTGAAAAGTCAGATTCTTTTATAATAAGTGCGTTAGATATTATTTATAATTTTACTTCTGAATCATTTGCCATTCGTAAATCAGACTTTTATTTCTATTTTTACAGCAGAAACTGCGATTTGTCTCTTTATCCGAAGCATTTTACTTTCGAAAGTATTTGGTGGCGAAACGTCTTTTTGGTGTAACTATTAAACTTTAAAAATGAATTGGATTTTACTTATAATTGCTGGATTGTTTGAAGTTGGTTTTGCTTCTTGTTTAGGAAAAGCGAAAGAAACAACCGGAATGATCGCAACCTACTGGATGATTGGATTTTTTGTTTGCTTAACGATAAGCATGGTTTTGTTGTATAAAGCCACGCAAACCTTACCAATTGGAACAGCTTACGCAGTTTGGACAGGAATTGGAGCGGTTGGAACTGTTTTAGTAGGAATATTTATTTTTAAGGAGCCAGCAACCTTTTGGAGGATTTTCTTTTTAACTACGTTAATAGCTTCGATAATCGGACTAAAATTTGTGTCAACTACTTAAAATCACAAACCAAGATCTAGCCGGAAAGAGAGTTTTACTGCAATATTATCTTGTATTTTAGCTAAGCCGTTTGGGCCATATCGATAAAAACCACTCAAACCAAAACCTTTGTAAATTTGGTTTAACTCAATGCCAGATTCAAAAAAACCGTTGTTTAATGTTTTATAAGTTGGACCAACATGTTGCTCTGGTTTTTGAAGATCTCCCCAAGCCATTCGGGTAACTAAAACTAAAGAAGGCTTTAATACACTTAATAAAGTAATTCGATTAAAACCATGTTTTAGCTGCAGCATTGCGTATTCTGTAGAGAAAAATTCATTGAAATACATGGTTTCAAAACTATTTCGACCTGCAAAAGTGATGCGTTCAAAAATAGTTTCTTTAGTTAAATTATTCGGACCCGTATTGTATAAATGGGTAAGAGGAACGTTTCCGTATGCATAACCCAATTGCAGTAAAGCACTCGATTTTTGTCCGTTTAAGTATTTTTTTTCGACTTCAGTTTTAAAATCGATTTTACCAAAAAGAAAATCATTTTGTAAAACATTAGGTAAGGCTTGCGTGTATTGCAAGGTAAATTTAGGATATCTTTTTTCAGATTCCATTCTTCCCGTTGGTGTTTGCATGTATTCACTAAAGGGATTCCAGGCAATAGAAAGCATGGCGGTCGTCATGACATAATCAGAGTATAATTGGCCGTTTAAATTATATAAGTAATCAAACTTTGGTTCAATATACGATCGAGAAAACTCTAACAAAGCTTCGGTTTTCGGAATTATTCTGGTCTGAAAATTTGCTTTGTAGCTCACATAATGGTAAAAAGTACTAATGTTGATCGGTCGTGGATCATATAGTTTAAAAACACGTTTGTCAACAGCATAAACCGTACTTGCAATTTCTCGAACATCATCGGTGTAGGATGCATTGAGCCACGAATTGGTTAATTTCCCAACCCTAAAACCGCTTCCTATATTGTATTTAAAAACACCATCTTTGGTTCCATAAGCGCTGTAGCCCTCGATCCGGAAATTTTTAGACAGATGATCGTTGGTAACTCCTCCTATTCCAAAACGAAAACCTTCATAATTATTGTAACTGATTAATTTTCGCAAATCAAAATCAAATATTCCGAGAGGTAAATAACCATCAATTACTTTTCGCCCAAATTTTAAACGACTTTCAATTCGTTTGGCAATTGAAATACTATCCAGCAAAACATAGCTTTTTTGACTTCGAATATCCAAACTGTCTTTGCGGTATTTTTTCCAAAAGGATTCTTCTCTCGTAATGGCTGCTTCGGTTAGTTCCATTGCAATAGCCGGCCTCTGGATCCTAATAGGCACATTGTATTCTAGATCGAATGTGTTGCTTTGCGAAAGAACATACGTAAAATCGGTGGCTTGTTTTTTGCGAGTTTTAAAATCTTTTTCGGTATCTCCTTCAAATTGAATCGTTCCGCCTAGTATTTTAATATCGTCGTCATTCTTGCCTTTTACAATTTTAAAGGTAGTGCTTTGCGGAAACCAAATTTTCTCATTTTCGAGGTATTCAAATTCATGTCTACCGCTGATGTCTAAAACCCCTCTAATTCGCATTAAAGCTTGTGCTATTCCGTAGTTTTCGGTATCAATATAAAGTGCACCTTCTAAACCATTAGCACGACTTTTCTTTTTATTTTTAAAATAAACCATAAAAGTTGGTCTGCCTTTAATTTTTATGGTGTCCAGTATTTTATAGTTGTAATCGTGCAAAGCATCTACTGAAATCGGACTGTTGTATTTGGTTTCGAACAGTTCGTACTTAGTATCATAAATCGATAACGACTGTAAATTAAAGCCCATTATCTCGTATATAGGTTGCTTAAAACCAGCCATTTTAATTCCTAATACGGTTTGTTTTAGTTTGTTGTTGGAAAAGTCAAACTGCGAAACTTTTTCAGTTTGAAATAAATGTTGCTTGCTAATTAATTCTTTGAATTTATAATTAGCAGAGTCAATCTCAATTCGTTGTCTGCTCGTATTTCGGTGCGTGATAGTTGTGTCAATATAGCCTCTGATAGAATCTGGATTAGCAGTAACAATAAGTTTGTTGTAGTTTTTATATTTAAAAGTCGTCCATCTGTTTTGCGGATTGGTGTTGCGCTTCGCCGCAATAGTCTTGCGAATAATGTTTAAAGCAGGATTTTCATTCGATACCACAACTGTTTTTAGTGATGCCGTTTCTTGCTTTAAAATAATGGTGTAAAAAATCTTATCGCCTCGAACGGGAATCGTTTTTAATTCGTAACCAATATAAGTCACCGACAAGGAATTGACCAAAGCATTAGAAGCAATACTAAATTTACCATCGACGTCAGTAATTGTCGTTAGATTATTATCAGTGCTAATGGTCGCAAAAGGTAGTGGTTGCTGTTTTTTGTTGGTTACAATTCCGTTTACTTGCATTTGCGCTTGAGTGCCAAGCGATAAAAGAAGCAGTAAAAACAAATATAATTTCATGACGAGAAGCGGTGTAATAATTTGCGGCAAGCCAGATTGGGTAGTACAAAAGTAGCAATAAAAAAATCCGTCTTGCATAAAAAAACAACAAGACGGATGGATATGAATTAAAAGTGAATTACACTTTCATTATTTCTGCTTCTTTAAGAACTAAAACTTCGTCAATTTTTTTAATAAAAGAGTTGGTTAGCGTTTGTACTTCTTCTTCTGCGCCTTTGCATGCATCTTCTGAAGTTCCGTCTTTTTCTAATTTTTTAATATCAGAGTTGGCATCTTTACGAGCATTGCGAATGCTAATTTTTGCATCTTCCGCTTCAACTTTAGCTTGTTTAGCTAAATCTCTACGACGTTCCTCTGTCAATGGCGGTACACTTATAATAACTACATCACCATTGTTCATTGGGTTAAAGCCCAAATTGGCAATCATGATCGCTTTTTCGATTGTATGCAACATATTTTTTTCAAAAGGCTGCAACGTTATCGTTCTTGCGTCAGGAACGCTAATCTTTGCTACTTGGCTCAACGGTGTTGCAGACCCATAATAATCAACAAAAACGCTTCCAAGCATGGCTGGAGAAGCTTTTCCTGCACGAATATTTAAAAAAGCTTTCTCTAAATGCGCAACCGAATCACTCATAGATTCTTGGGTACTCTCTAATATAAAATTTATTTCTTCGTTCATTTTTTTAGTTTTTGGTTTCAATCTCCGTATTCAGTTTTGCAAACACCAACTTTTGGGAGACTTATATATTAACTACAGTTCCAATATTTTCGCCTTCGCAAATTTTTATTAAGTTGTCTGTTTTATTCATATCAAAAACGACAATTGGTAATTTGTTTTCTTGACTCAATGTAAATGCAGTACTATCCATTACGTTTAGTCCTTTTTGCAATACATCTTGAAAAGAAATAGTCTCGTATTTAATGGCATTTGCATTTTTTTCTGGATCACAATCGTAAATACCATCGACTCTGGTTCCTTTTAAAATCACATCAGCATTAATTTCGATACCTCTTAAAACAGCAGCTGTATCAGTAGTAAAGTACGGGTTTCCCGTTCCTGCACCAAAAATTACAATTCTGTTTTTCTCCAAATGGCGAACGGCTCTTCTTTTAATATAAGGTTCAGCAATTGCTTCAATCTTAAGTGCAGTTTGCAAACGAGTTAACATTCCTTTGTTTTCAAGAGCACCTTGCAATGCCATACCATTAATAACAGTGGCTAACATTCCCATATAATCACCTTGCACTCTGTCCATTCCAGAACTTACGCCAGAAACACCTCTAAAAATATTTCCTCCACCAATTACAATCGCAATTTCCACTCCTTTATCGTGAATCTTTTTGATTTCATCTGCATATTCGCCCAATCTCTTAGGATCAATACCATATTGTAAATCACCCATCAAGGCCTCACCGCTTAATTTTAGAAGAATTCTTTTGTATTTCATTTGTTTGTCGCGTTTGTTTGTGCAAATATAGACATATTCTAATTTTTTAAAATAATCTTTACTAAAATTAATTATTCTTGTTAGAATTGCTTTGTGTGATAAAAGTCATTTTGAATTCTTTTTAGTATATTTAAGTTTGTAAGACATTAAAAAATAAAATTATTATGAATAGTACTGTAGCTAAATCCTTGTTTGCGAGTCATTCGTACGAAGAATATAGAAAATTGGTAAGCGACTTATTGACTGAAGGTAAAGTAACAGGTGATGAACAATCGGAAGATTTAGGAAACTATGCGACTTTAAATGAAAAAAGAATGAGTCGTTTGGAGAAAACAATTGTGATCGCTGACGAAGTCAAAAGCGGAATCGAAGATTTAAAACACGATTATATTTGGTTGGTAATCTCTGAAGGATGGTGTGGTGATGCAGCGCAATTGTTGCCAATTATGCATAAAATGGCTGAAATTGATTCTAAAAAAATAGATTTACGAATCGTTTTAAGAGATGAAAATCCAGAGTTAATGAATTATTTTTTGACTAATAACGGAAAAGCAATTCCGAAGTTAATTGTAATAAATAAGGAAACATCATTGGTCGAAAATCATTGGGGTCCGCGTCCTGCAGGTGCCGTAAAATTAATCAGTGATTATAAAAAGGAATTTGGAGTCGTTGATGAAACGGCAAAATCGGACTTGCAATTGTGGTATTTACATGACAAAGGTCTAAGTACCCAAGCAGAAATTATGGAGATCATGAATTACGTAGATCAGAAGTAAGAATAGTATTTCTTAGAAAAAATAAAACCCATTGCGAAACATACGTTTTGTAATGGGTTTTTATATTGTGATTTTTAAGCTAAACTTTTTTCAAATGCTTCAACATCAATGGCATCTTTTACATTGTAGTCACCAATTTTCGTTCGGCGCAAAGCTGTTAAATGTGCGCCAGATTGCAATGCTCTTCCAAAATCAAAGGCCAACGAGCGAATGTAAGTACCTTTGCTACAAACGACTCTAAAGTCAATTTCGGGCAACTCAATTCTGGTAATTTCAAATTCGTTGATAGTCGTTTTTCGGGTTGCAATTTCTATTTCTTGACCCGCACGAGCGTGTTCATACAAACGAACTCCATCTTTTTTAATTGCCGAATATATAGGTGGTTTTTGATCAATTTCGCCTAAAAACTGTGGAATGGTTTCGTTAATTAACGCTTCAGTAATGTGATCAATTGCAAAAGTTTGATCAATTTCAGTTTCCAGATCATAAGATGGCGTGGTTCCTCCAACACAAATGGTTCCGGTATATTCTTTGGCTTGTCCTTGCAATTCGGTAATTCTTTTGGTGAATTTTCCCGTACAAATAAGCAATAAGCCAGTCGCCAAAGGATCTAAAGTGCCTGCATGACCGATTTTAAACTTTTTGGGAAGCCCGATTTTGTTAATTAAAGCGTACTTTAATTTATTTACCGCTTGAAAAGAACTCCATTTTAGGGGTTTATCTACCAGAAAAATTTGTCCTTCTTGGTATTCTTCTATTGTTAATGGCTCCATTATTTAGTTGAATAAAAATAAATTAACAATGCGATTCCAATGATTATTCGATACCAACCCCAAAATTTAAATCCGTATTTTGCCAATACATTTATAAAAGTTTTTACTGCCAGTAGGGCAATGATAAAAGCAATAATATTTCCAATAATAAATAAATAGATATGGCTTTCATCTTGTAAGATCATTTCGTACCCTTTCATTTCGGTTCCGGTTCCTTTGCCCCAAGTTTTTACAAAAACAGAATATACGGTTACTGCCAACATGGTTGGAACTGCTAGAAAGAAAGAGAATTCGGCTGCTGCTCTTCGGCTTAAGCCTTGTGTCATTCCGCCAATAATTGAGGCTGCAGAACGAGATGTTCCGGGCATCATGGCCAAACATTGCCAGAAACCAATGATCACTGCTTTTTTAATACTGATTTCTTTTTCGTCGTGAATTCGTGGGTTTTTAAACCAATTGTCTACAAATAAAAGCACAATTCCGCCTAAAATTAAAACTGTCGATATGGCGATTTGGTTGCCTAAAACGGCTTCAATTTTATCGTCAAAAAGATAGCCCAAAACCAGCGCAGGTACAACAGCACAAGCTAATTTTATATAAAAATCAAAGTTTTTAAAATCAAAGAATTTTTTCCAATACAAAACGACAATGGCTAGAATAGCGCCAAACTGTATTGAAACTTGAAACATTTTTAAAAATTCTGATTCTTCCATTCCTAAAAGAGCCGCAGTAAAGCCCATGTGAGCGGTCGATGAAATCGGCAAAAATTCGGTCAATCCTTCAATAATAGCAAGAATGATGGCTTGTATTGTATTCATTTATCAAATGATCAGTGATCAGTATTTTTTAATAGGTAGTAAATATAGTGGCGCTTTTAAAAAAGAAGCTGCTAGATGTTTGTACTATTTACTTTTTTGTTTGGGTTTTTAAGAATGGCATAAATGGTAATTCCAAAACCAATTAAAACGGTGGTTGGTGCCAATCTAATTCTTCTAAAGTTAAAAATGGCTTCATTAAAAACATTTGGATCATCGCTTCCGCCGCCACTCATTAAAATAAAACCTAAAGCAATTACTCCAATTCCGATTAAAAGAATTTTATAATTTACTTTATCAAAAAGAAATTCTTGATTGGTTTGTTTGTCTTTCATTGTGTTGAATATTTGTGAACTATCAATCAGAAAAATAAGATTGCTAGCTGTTTATGCTTAGTGTTAATATAAATCGTCTGTTCTCAAGTTCAAGAAACGTTGTGTTGCAAAGTGCGTACTCAACCAAGTAATCAAAATTCCGACTCCTAAAACGGTTAATAATACAAATGCAATTAAAACCTTGTCATCAAGAATGCCTAAACTTGGGAAATTGGTATCTAAGTAAATCAATACACCAATCAATGCCAATATGGCTAAGCCAGCACCAATCATTCCTAATTTTACACTTCGCATTACAAAAGGTCTTCGGATAAAAGATTTTGTCGCACCTACCATTTGCATGGTTTTAATGATAAATCGGTTAGAATGTATGGATAGTCTAAGGGAACTATTAATTAATAAAACAGCAATTACGGTTAAAAAACCACTGATAATTAAAATCCAGAAACTTACTCTTTTAATGTTGTCATTAACCAAATTAACCAATTGTTTATCGTAAACAATATCCGAAATCATAGCGTTTTTGCGAAGACTTTTTTCGATTTTAGCGATGCTGTCTTTTTCAACATAATCGGCTTTTAAATGAATGTCATAAGAGTTTTGCAATGGATTTTCTCCTAGGAAAGTCAAAAAATCTTCTCCAATAATATCAGTGTGCTGTTTGGCAGCTTGGTCTTTAGAAACATAAACATAGCTTTTTGCATACGGCACTTTTTTTAAGTCGGCGTCAAAAGCTTTTACAATACTATCGTTGGCGTCGTTGTCAAAGAAAACCGTCATGGCAATTTTTTCTTTAAAATCATCGGCTAATTTTTTAGAATTAATAACGAATAATCCTAAAACACCCAATAGAAATAAAACCAGAAATACACTAAGTACAACTGAAAAATAAGAGGAAATTAACCTGCGTTTTTGAAATTTATCAAAAGAAGAACTCATAGTTTATCTGAATTTTGACGTAAAAATAATAAAGAATTTCTTTATATGAAGCTAATAACGGTCAAAGTTTTGACTTTAGTGCTTAAAGTTGAAATTAAGACGAAATTGTGGCGGTTTTTTAAATAGTAATTCATTTTTAGCCTGAAATAGAAATTTGGATGCTATAAATAAACCATAATTGGCGAATTGTTTTTGTAGCACGTACAATAAATGTAAATTTGCATTTTTATAATTTATAGTGAGCAAATCTTCAGCGCTTTGTCACTTTGCAACTCAGTACCTTAAAGATGAAATACAATCCGAACGAAATAGAAGCCAAGTGGCAAAAATATTGGGCAGAAAACAAAACTTTTGCAGCACAAAACAATTCAGATAAACCCAAGCATTATGTATTAGATATGTTTCCTTATCCTTCGGGAGCAGGGCTGCACGTAGGACATCCGCTAGGTTATATTGCTTCAGATGTGTATTCGAGATTCAAAAGACACCAAGGTTTTAATGTGTTGCACCCTATGGGTTACGATAGTTTCGGTTTGCCAGCGGAGCAATATGCCATTCAAACTGGACAAAGACCAGAAGACACGACGCGTGTGAATATTGACGGTGGCGTAGATAAAGAAGGCAATCAGATTGCAGGTTACAGAAAGCAATTGGACAAAATTGGATTTTCTTTTGATTGGAGCAGAGAAGTGCGCACTTCTAATCCAGATTATTACAAACACACCCAATGGATTTTTATTCAATTGTTCAACTCTTGGTATTGCAAAAAACAGAATAAAGCTTTTGATGTAACAGAACTTGTGAAAGTTTTTGCTGAAGAAGGAAATGTGCTGGTAGAGGCAGTTTGCGATGATCAGGTAGCAATTTTCACAGCCGAAGATTGGAATACTTATTCGGAAGAAGAGCAAGAAAAGATTTTATTAAAATACAGATTAACCTATTTGGCCGAAACCGAAGTCAACTGGTGTCCAGGATTAGGAACGGTTTTAGCCAATGACGAAATTGTCAATGGCGTTTCAGAACGTGGTGGTTATCCAGTTATTCGTAAAAAAATGACACAATGGAGCATGCGTATTTCGGCTTATGCGGAACGTTTGTTACAAGGCCTGAACGATATCGACTGGAGCGAAAGCATCAAAGAAAGCCAGAGGAACTGGATTGGAAAATCAGTTGGAGCTTCGGTAGATTTTAGTTTGCAAAATTTAGATGGGACTATTTCAGTTTTTACTACGCGTCCCGACACTATCTTTGGAGTTACATTTATGACTTTAGCGCCAGAACACGAATTAGTTTCTCAAATTACAACTGCAGAGCAAATAGCAGCAGTTGATGCCTACATCGAAAAAACGGCGAAACGTTCTGAAAGAGAGCGCATGGCAGATGTTAAAACGATCTCGGGAGTGTTTACAGGAGGATATGCGGAACATCCTTTTACAAAAGAGCCAATTCCGGTTTGGATTGGTGACTATGTTTTAGCGGGTTACGGAACAGGGGCGGTTATGGCGGTTCCTTGTGGTGACGAGCGCGACTATGCTTTTGCCAATTTCTTTAAAGGACAAAAGGGAATGCCAGCGATCAAGAATATTTTTGATCAAGACATTTCAGAATCCGCGTTTGGATCGAAAGATGGCTTTAAATTAGTAGAATCTGATTTCTTAGATGGTTTGGGTTATAAAGAAGCGACTCAGAAGGCTATTGCTGAATTGGAGGCTATTGAACAAGGAACAGGAAAAACCAATTACCGATTGCGTGATGCTGTTTTTTCTCGCCAAAGATATTGGGGAGAACCTTTCCCGGTGTATTATGTAAATGGTTTGCCTAAAATGATTGATGCGCAACATTTGCCTATCATTTTGCCAGAAGTAGCCAATTATTTGCCTACCGAAGAAGGTTTGCCGCCTTTAGGAAATGCAATAGTTTGGGCTTGGGATACGGTGAATAATAAAGTAGTTGCAACAGATTTAGTAGATAACAAGTCAATTTTTCCTTTAGAACTAAATACTATGCCGGGTTGGGCTGGTAGTTCTTGGTACTGGATGCGTTATATGGACGCCAATAACGAAACCGAATTTGCTTCGGCGGAAGCCCTAAAATATTGGGAAAGTGTCGATTTATATATTGGAGGAAATGAACATGCAACTGGTCACTTATTGTATGCGCGTTTTTGGAATAAATTTTTAAAAGACAAAGGTTTTGCACCAACCGAAGAACCCTTCAAAAAACTGATCAATCAAGGAATGATTTTGGGAACTAGTGCTTTTGTTTATAGACTAGAAGGAACTAATTCTTTTATATCTAAAAATAAAATAGAAGGTCAAAATGTTCAGCCAATCCACGCAGACGTTTCGATGGTCAATGCTTCAGATGAACTGGATGTCGAGAGATTTAGAAATTGGAGAGAAGAGTATAAAAATGCCGAATTTATTTTGGACGAAAACGGAAAATACATCGTTGGTCGCGAGGTAGAGAAAATGTCCAAATCCAAATACAATGTAGTAACTCCAGATGATATTTGCGCCGAATACGGAGCGGATACGTTGCGTTTGTACGAAATGTTTCTTGGGCCTTTGGAACAAGCAAAACCTTGGAATACCGCTGGAATTTCAGGTGTTTTTGGTTTCTTAAAAAAACTTTGTCGTTTGTATTTTGATGAACATAATTTAATTATAACTGATGAAGAACCAAACAAAGAGAATTTAAAATCCTTACACAAAACCATCAAAAAAGTTGTCGATGACATTGAGAATTTTTCCTTCAATACATCAGTTTCACAATTTATGATTTGTGTAAACGAATTGTCTGCTCAAAACTGTCATTCGCGTGCCATTTTAGAGCCGTTGGCAATTGTAATTTCGCCTTATGCGCCACACATCGCTGAGGAATTATGGTCGTTATTAGGGTATGAAGGTTCGATTGCTACAGTTCCTTTTCCTGTTTTTGAAGCCAAGTATTTAGTAGAATCAGAAAAAGAATATCCGGTTTCATTCAACGGAAAAATGCGTTTCACGCTAAAATTACCTTTGGATTTAACCAAAGATCAAATTGAGCAAATCGTTATGAAAGACGAAAGAACGCTAAAACAATTGGATGGCAAAACGCCAAACAAAGTGATAATTGTTCCAGGAAAAATCATCAACTTGGTTGGATAAATCACTAATTATTAATTATGAATTTTTAATTTTTAATTGTGAGTTATTAATTTTAGTTGATGTCATTCTATATATAGATAAAAATCCAGATTCCAATTGTTGTTGGGATTTGGATTTTTTTGTTTCTGTTTAACTATCTTTTGCGGAGATGTTTACTGTATGTATTTAAACACTTTTGGTTATTCTTTGATTGCTGTTGTAATTGCTTTTTAAAGAATGTCAATATGACATTTTTATACTTTGGTTCACAATTTGCTCTTTTAAATGAGTAACAGAAATAGAATTTTAAAAATATAAAATATGGGAAGTAGCTATTTAATACTTGCGGGTATAATCATGCTTTTTAGTTGGTTAGTGAGTTCAAGGCTAAAAAGTAAATTCGAATTTTATTCGAAAATGCATTTGCAAAATAATATGACGGGAGCAGAAATCGCTGAAAAAATGTTGGCTGATAACGGAATTAGAGATGTTCGAGTAATATCCACGCCAGGACGGTTGACCGATCATTACAATCCAACAGATAAAACGGTAAATTTAAGTGAGGCGGTCTACAGTCAAAGAAACGCAGCTGCGGCAGCGGTTGCGGCTCACGAGTGTGGTCATGCTGTGCAACATGCGGTGGGTTACGAATGGTTAACGATGCGTTCGAAATTAGTGCCAGTGGTAAATGTGGCGTCAAGCTTTATGCAATGGATTTTATTGGCCGGAATCTTATTGATGAACGCTTTTCCAGAACTGTTGTTATTCGGCATTGTACTATTTTCGGCAACGACATTGTTTACAATAGTAACGTTGCCGGTAGAATATGATGCGAGTAATCGTGCATTGGCATGGCTAGAAAATAAAAGAATGTTAACGCCACAAGAACACGCTGGCGCCAAAGATTCGCTAAAGTGGGCTGCACGAACGTATGTCGTAGCGGCAATTGGTTCTATTGGTACTTTGTTGTATTACGTCTCTATTTATATGGGGGGAAGAAGAAATTAATTAGATATTTTTAAAACACACAAAAGCCAGAATGATATTTAAAATCATGCTGGCTTTTTTATTTGTGGTTTTACTTTTGTGAGCTCTTTTAATGCTGGAGGGTTTCGTGCAACTTTATCCAAATAGTTGCTTTTAAAAACAATGCTATTAAAGAGTAAAAGTATATAGTTTACGTTAAGTTTAGAACCCAAAATACTTCAATTTAATCTTTTTAGATAGTTATTGATGAATTATCGCTTCTGGTATGTCGATTTTATTGGTAATTAGCCGGATGGGATTTCTAGCAGCTTTCATAAATATCGCATTATTTTGTTTGCCAACGTCGCTTGCTACAAACATCTAAGTGATTATCAAATGTGGGGGAATTATTAATATTTCTGCATAAAAAAAGCTGCAAATCTTGCAGCTTTATTATTTTGGTTGAGCAAAAAAATTATTTTCCTTTATTTGCTTCCACTATATATTTTTCTAATGCCATTGTCATAGATGGATTTCCTGGCGTTGGCGCCATAATGTCAATTCGCAAACCGTGCTCTAATGCTTCTTTTTGAGTTGAAGTTCCAAAAACTGCAATTCTAGTATCGTTTTGTTTAAAATCAGGGAAGTTTTTATACAATGATTTAATTCCAGTTGGACTGAAAAAAGCCAACACATCATAATAAACATCTGCCAAATCAGATAAATCACTCATTACAGTTTTATAAAAAATAGCTTGAGTCCAATCTACTTTTAAATTATCTAAGGTAATAGGTGCATCTGCATTCAGTTGATCTGAAGCGGGTAATAAGAATTTTTCGTCTTTGTATTTTTTGATAAGTGGAGACAAATCGGCAAAATCTTTTGCTCCAACATAAATTTTACGTTTTCTGTACACCACATATTTTTGCAAATAAAATGCGACAGCTTCCGACTGACAAAAATATTTTAACGTTTCTGGAATTTTATAACGCATTTCTTCAGCCACTCTAAAAAAGTGGTCCACTGCGTTTCTGCTTGTCAAAATGATCGCAGTGTAATTATTAAGATCTATCTTTTGAAGACGGATTTCCTTTGCGTTTACTCCTTCGACATGGATAAAAGGTCTAAAATCAATTTTTATCTTATGCTTTAATTGTAGCTCAAAGTAAGGAGAGTTTTCTACTTTAGGTTCCGGCTGAGATACCAAAATTGTTTTCACTTTCATATAATAATATTTTCTAAATATTGCCCTTTGTAAACAAATAATACATGAAATAATAAGGAGCTATTTCAAGTGCGCAAAGATACAAAATAAAATAAAACAACTTACCGATAATTGCATTTTGATAGGTTTTTATTGAAATAATATAAGCAACCATGCTAATTGTCAAAGCAACTATCATAATTATTAACGGAACATTAGTAGAAAATCCATCATAATAGAACAAAATCGCATTAATCGGCAGTAACAAAATTCCGATATAGGTTCGATACGTGACTTTTTGAAGATTGAATTGCTCAATAAACTCTTCCATATTAAAGGAAGTGGCTATTATTTTTTCGACTAAATATTTAGAAACAATAAAAAAGAATAAGAAAGTAATAATTTGGATGTAAAGCAGCCAGTCAGTTTTTGATGCATATCCAAATATATTTAGGGTAAGCAGAATAAAAAAAGCGAACGAAATTATTTGTACAAAAAACAATGAAGCGGTAAAGCTACTTTTTAGATGACTGCTGTCGCGATAAATTTTGGCATATTTATCTGAAAATATTAACCTAGAGAAATCATTAAAACGATTCTCGTAAACAGACTTTGTTATGGCGATAATAGCAAAAGCAACCACAAACAGAACAGTTGCCCAGTCTTTGTTTTCGGTGATTCGTAATTGAAGTTCTTCCATCATAATGCGGCAAAATTAGTAATTTTTTGGTTCAATACTTTTATTATAACTGTATTATCAAACATATATTCTTAAAATAACATAATATGGCGTTACAAGACTGCGTCGGTGTTCCTTTTAAAACAAATAGTACCTTGATATCAATCAAATGCTATAAAAAGTTTACTTTTGCTTTGCAATTACTCAAAAAACATGAATGATTCTGTTGTTATAATTCCAACCTATAACGAAATTGAAAATATAGAAAGTATAATAAGGGCAGTGCTTTCTCAGCACAAATCTTTTCATATACTTGTTGTCGACGACAATTCTCCCGATAAAACGGCCAAAAAAGTGGAGCAATTGCAAAGCGAATTTGGAGAACGATTGTTTATAGAAAACCGTACAAAAAAAGCAGGTTTAGGAACCGCTTACGTTCATGGATTTAAGTGGGCCTTACAAAGAGACTATCAGTTTATTTTTGAGATGGACGCCGACTTTTCTCACAATCCAAACGATTTAGAAAAGTTGTACGATGCGTGTCACTTTGGCGGCGCCGATTTAGCAATTGGTTCTCGTTATGTAACGGGTGTAAACGTAGTCAACTGGCCTTTAAGCCGTGTTTTGTTGTCTTATTTCGCCTCTGTCTACGTAAAATTTATTACTGGGATGCAAATTCACGATGCGACCGCTGGTTTTGTTTGTTTTAAAAGAGAAGTTCTAGAAACGATCGACTTAGATAAAATAAAGTTTGTAGGTTACGCGTTTCAAATCGAAATGAAATACAGAACTTTTTGCGGAAAGTTTAAGATCACCGAAGTTCCGATTATTTTTACCGATCGAACAAGAGGGGTTTCAAAAATGAGTAATGCCATTATTAAAGAAGCCATTTTTGGTGTAATTGCACTGCGAATAAGAAAAGTTTTTAATACTTTATAAATAATAAAATGAGTAGAATCTTAATTAAGAATGCTAAAATAGTAAACGAAGGGACAATTTTTGAAGGTGATTTGCTAATTGAGAATGACTTAATTGTAGATATTTCCGAAAGCATAAGTGCTAAATCATCTGATTGTACGATAATTGATGCCGAAGGAAATTACCTGATTCCAGGTATGATAGACGACCAGGTGCATTTTAGAGAGCCAGGTTTGACGCATAAAGGAGACATTGAATCAGAATCTAGAGCAGCTGTTGCTGGCGGAATTACTTCGTTTATAGAGCAGCCTAATACGGTGCCTAATGCAGTTACTCAAGAAATTTTAGAAGAAAAATATAAAATTGCAGCCAATAATTCGTACGCGAATTATTCATTTATGATGGGTGCGACCAACGATAATTTAGAGGAAGTTTTAAAAACAAATCCCAAAAATGTAGCTGGTATTAAAATATTTCTGGGTTCATCGACAGGAAATATGTTGGTGGATGATGAAGCTACTTTAGAAAAAATATTTTCGAGTACCAAAATGTTAATTGCTGTTCATTGCGAAGATGAAACTACCATACAAGAAAACTTAGCGAAGTACAAAGAAGAATATGGAGATGATATTCCGGTAACGGCGCATCATTTGATCCGAAGTGCAGAAGCATGTTATTTGTCTTCTTCAAAGGCGGTTGCGCTTGCAAAAAAGACTGGAGCACGCTTACATATCTTTCATCTTTCTACCGCTCGTGAAATGGAATTGTTTACCAATAAAATTCCGTTAGAAGAAAAGAAAATTACAGCCGAAGTTTGTGTACACCATTTGTGGTTTACCAATGACGATTACGCAACCAAGGGAAATTATATTAAATGGAATCCGGCAGTAAAAACAGCTGCAGATCGCGATGCATTGTGGGAAGCTTTGTTAGACGATCGCATTGATGTTATTGCGACAGACCATGCACCACACACGAAGGAAGAGAAAAAACAAAATTATCTAAAAGCACCTTCTGGTGGTCCGCTAGTGCAACATGCAGTAGTTGCACTATTTGAGGCGCACCATAAAGGGAAAATTAGTGTGGAGAAAATTGTCGAAAAAACGGCACACAATCCAGCTAAAATTTTTAAGATAGAAAAAAGAGGATTTATACGAAAAGGATATTTCGCCGATTTGGTAATCGTAAATGCAGGAATGCCTTGGAGTGTTAAGTCGGAGAATATATTAGCCAAATGTGGGTGGTCTCCTTTCGAGGGATACACCTTTAAATCTAGAGTGACACACACTTTTGTAAATGGTAAATTGGTTTACAATTCTTTTAAAGTAAAAGATATTCGCGCTGGAGCACGTTTATTGTTTGATCGTTAAATTGTTATAATGAAGAAAATTTTAGTAGTTGTTTCAATGGTGCTTTTGATGGTTAGTTGCAAAGAGGAAGTTGTCGCAAAACCAGAAAAATTGATTGATAAAAAAATCATGACAAATATTTTGTATGATATGGCTTTGCTAGAAGCCATAAAGTATCAATATCCTTATGTTGTGGACTCTAATCAAGTGAATACACCAAAATACATCTACAAAAAATATAAAATTGACAGCTTGCAATTTGCGCAAAACAACATGTATTATGCTTCGCATTTTAGCCAATACAAGGACATATTTACAGAGGTTCAAAACCGAATTAAAACACAAGACAGTATTGTAAACAAACGTATTTTCCCTAATCGAAAAAAAGATTCGATTAGGGAAAATACGAAAAAAGCTAAGAAGCAGGAAAAAGCAGAAGCCCTTCCTGCAGTAAGAGTCAATGAAGATTCAATCAATAAAAGCATTAAAAAAACACGTCATAAACTGCGTGCTATCGAATAGCTTTTTCTGAAATGTACGCAATGACATTTTCGAATTTATAATCTAAGGTTCTTTTAATCTTTGCATTCGAATACAAATTTTTTGAGTACGATGCTTTTGCGCCAGCCTTACTTATTTGAGGCTTTTTATTGGTGATTTTAGAAAGCAGCCAATCAATTCTCCACAAAATATTCATGAGAGAAGCATCGGCGTGAATGCGCGGTTTCTTGACTCCCAAGCTTTTAGCGATGGCATCTAGTATTTCTCTAAAAACTATATTTTCGGCCACTAAAGAGAATCCTTCGTTTTTAACATCGCTTTCCATCAACTCAATGGCAATAGTAACAACATCATTTATGGTTATAAAACCAGTTCGACCTAAAGTATAAAAAGACAAACCATTGGCAACACGATGGTATAAAGTGGCACTTCCTTGCTGCATTTTTGTTGTTTTAATATAAGGTCCCATGATAACGCCAGGATTCAAAACCAGTACATCTAAACCTTCTTGATGTCCGCGCCAAACTTCCATTTCTGCGCCATATTTTGATATTGCGTAATCGCTGTGCGGTTTTTCAGGATTCCAATCTGTTGTTTCAGAAATACTTTCTTCATGCGGAGCGATATCACCTAGGGCCGCAATCGAACTTAAAAAACATAATTTTTGAATGTTTTTGGCAATACAAAAATTTACAATGTTAGCCGTACCTTCAATGTTAGTTTTCCTGATTTTTTCTTCATCATTTGGATCAAAAGAAATAAAAGCGGCGCAATGATAGACAAAATCAATTCCGACAAAAACAGTTTCTAAGGAAGGAACATCTAAAATATCACCTTGAATCCATTCTAGCTTATCGATTAAATCACCTTTTTGGTAAAAGTCAAAATACGCTTTTGTCTTGTCAATCGACTGAGCGTCACGGTAAATTGCACGAACCGTATTTCCCTTTTCAATTAAATGTAAAGCCAAATGTGCGCCTACTAAACCTGTGGCTCCTGTTATTAAAATCATTCAGTAAAGATAAAATAGAATGTTGTATTTCGCTATCATTTTTTGTTCTTAATATTTTAGAATGGTTCAGCGATTGTAAGGTTGAGGTTTGTAAAGGCTCAGACAAGCAATTGAGCACTTTAGGTTCGTTCAATATTCTGTTTACGTTAGCACTTTTTTAAACCTTTGCTACTTTGGGACTTTGAATCTTTAGAGCCTACTAAACACGATAATTTTTGAGATTGCAACTCACAATCCTTATATTTGCAAAAATTGTTTAAAAAGATGAAAAATTTTATTGAAGAAGTAACTTGGAGAGGAATGCTTCACGATGTTATGCCAGGTACCGAAGAACATTTGATGGAACAAATGCGTGTGGCGTATGTGGGTATTGACCCAACTGCCGATTCATTACATATCGGACATTTAGTTGGTGTGATGTTATTGAAACATTTTCAGCTTTCTGGCCACAAACCAGTAGCTTTAATTGGTGGTGCAACCGGAATGATTGGTGATCCATCAGGAAAATCGAATGAAAGAAATTTATTAGACGAACCAACATTACGCCACAATCAAGATTCGATTAAAGCGCAATTGTCTCGTTTTTTAGACTTTACCTCGGATGTGCCAAACGCTGCAGAATTGGTTAATAATTACGATTGGATGAAGGATTTCTCCTTCTTAGAATTCATTCGCGACGTAGGTAAGCACATTACAGTAAATTATATGATGGCTAAAGATTCTGTAAAGAAAAGGTTGTCATCTGAGTCTGCTGAAGGAATGTCGTTTACAGAATTCACGTACCAATTGGTACAAGGCTACGACTTTTTACATTTATATAAAAACAAAAGTTGTACCCTACAAATGGGCGGAAGCGATCAGTGGGGAAATATTACTACCGGTACCGAAATGGTTCGAAGAATTGAGGCAGGAAAAGCATATGCGTTGACTTGTCCGCTAATAACAAAAGCAGACGGAACTAAATTTGGAAAGTCGGAAGGTGGAAACATTTGGTTGGATTCAGCGAGAACTTCTCCGTATAAATTTTACCAATATTGGTTGAATACTTCAGATGTCGATGCTGAGAAATACATTAAAATATTTACTTTTTTGTCTAAAGAAGAAATTGAAGACTTAACTATTAAGCACAAAGAAGCACCACATTTGCGTTTGTTGCAAAAACGTTTGGCTGATGAGGTTACGATAATGGTTCACTCTTCAGCTGATTTGGACAATGCCGTAAAAGCATCAAATATTCTTTTTGGAAACGCTACTTCTGATGATTTGAAACAATTGGATGAAGCTACTTTCTTAGATGTTTTTGATGGTGTCCCGCAAGCAGAAATTAGTAAATCAGAGGTAGAAGCTGGTTTAGATATTGTTTCAGTTTTAAACGAAAAAACAAGCTTTTTTAAATCGAATGGAGAAGCGCGTCGTGCGTTAACTGCTAACTCTATTTCTGTAAATAGAGAGAAAGTTAAAGAAGATTACGTGTTGACAAGCAACGACTTAATTAATCAGCAGTTTGTATTATTGCAAAGTGGTAAGAAAAACTATTTTGTGGTAAGAGTAGTTTAATAGCTTAAATACTCTAATAATTTGGTTTTTAAAGCACCATTAAATTACAACCACGAATATCAGAATTATCAAAACGTCCCAATACCTCGAAAGAGTTGTTGGGATATTTTTTGCCCAAATCTTGCGTAGCAATAAAAGAACACGAATTAATATTGGTCAAATCGATTACGTTGATGCCACCCGTTTTTCCTTCTTTTACGTAGGTTAAAGCGTCTTCCGTATCGCGTATTAAAATTTGCATCCACGAAGGGCATTCAAAAATTCCGTTTCCTAACGAGTAGGCTTGAGCCAAAAGCTCCGTCATTCCGTATTCTGAGTGAATGGCAGTAACTCCAAAACCTGCGCAAAGTTGTTCGTGTAATTCTTCGCGAATCATCTCCTTGCGTTTGCCTTTCATGCCACCGGTTTCCATAATAATGGTATTTTGGAGCTTAAATGGATGTTTTTCGATTAAATCTAATAAAGCATAAGTAACACCAATCAGAATCACATTTTGTCCCGATTGGTCCAGTTTCTCTAATTTTTCGATCAGTTCTTCGTGATTGTGCAAATAGAAACCACTTTCTTTTTGTTTCGATAAACGAATTAAATCTTCGACCATATAAATTAACGAAGAACCGTCCCTTTCTAAATAGGATGGAAGTAAAGCCAAGACCACATAATCTTCAATGTTGCCGTAAAATTGCGTAAATCCGCTGCGGTAACTTTCTTCATAAATGCTTACATCAGTAATTAAATGTTTACTGGTAATCATGCCTGTAGTGCCGCTGCTGCTAAACGTTTCCTGAATAGGATTTGTATTAGAAACAACCGCATGACTTTTAAAAAATTGAATGGGTAAAAATGGAATGCTTGTCAGTGATTTTACCTCTTGTGGATTTATTTTTAGCAAATCACAAAATTCCCGATACACTAAATTGTGCTCGCGCTGGTGCCGAAAAACTTTAAGGGCTGTTTTTTCAAATTGTTTTTGGTTTGAAATAGTAAAGATATCAGAAGTTGCAATCACAATTTTTTTTGCAAAGGTACTAACTATTTTAAAAAGATAAAGCTCCAAACAAGTTGGAGCTTTATGTATACTGTAGAGCTTTTATCGAACGATTAATTTTCGTGTAGCGGTAGCATTTTCTTCGGTTATTTTAATAATATAAACACCAGGGGCCAAAGAAGATACGTTTAGTTCCCTTGAAGCTATTTCCGTTTGCAAAACTTTTTTGCCTAAAACATCAAATATGATAATTTGTTTATTGAAATCATTTTTTGAAGTAATGTAAACTTTACCGTTACTTACGGGATTTGGGTACACACTTAGACCTTCAATAACCGTAGTATCTTGCGGTTTGGATTGCGCTTTACCGTCTTGAGCTGAGACGCTCAGAGAAAAGAAAAAAGCCAATAAAAAAGTAATATAAAAGTAATTTTTTGCCATCGCATCTATTTGGTATTCGTAAAAGTACATAAAAAAGATATAGCAATTACAAAAAAAATACGGTGTAACAAATTTTTAGGAGTATATTTTTATAATTAGTTATAAATGCTGCATTATATTGTATTTCAGTTAGTTAAATAATGTTATAGGCCTTTATTTTTTAACTGTAATTTATTAATTCAAATACTTTACTACTATTTTAGAGTACAGCATTTGGAGACGTTTACCTATTGGTGTAATGTGTAGATGGACACAAAAAAAGCGGTCTGAAAATCAATTTTCAGACCGCTCGATTGTATTATTTAGTAGGTTTTATTTAGTCCAATCTGCCCAAGAAGGTAAACTAGCTCCTGCGCCAGCACCAGTTGCAGCAGTAGTTGTTCCTGATAATTTAGGGCCATCTAAAGTAGTAATTTGAGCACCAAAAGTATAATTGGTTATGATAAAGTTACCAGCTGCAAGGTTAGCAACTACGCCAGCATCTGTAGATAATTTGCATAATGCTATAGGCATGTCAGCTGCGACAAATAAATTAGTATACGTTTGTTTTCCACCACCTTCTTTATAGTTAATCGCTTTTTCGTCGGCTTTAAATTTATCATCGCCTTTAACAATAGAAATGTTAACTATTTTACCAGCAGTCATCGGCAGCGCATCAGCAGGATTTTTTTGATTGTTAGATCCTTCAACGCCCGCTTTAGTAATACCCTTAATGTATACGTTAGTAGCAGTTCCTTGCCATCCGTCAGCAAAATCGAGCGAGTCATCATACGAGTTAATGATTACTAAATTAGATGGATTTACAGCACCTCCAAAAAACTCAATTCCGTCGTCACCACTTTCAAAAGCGTAAATGTTTGAAACTTCTGTTCCTGAGCCTACTCCGAAGAAAGAAATACCATTGTATTCTTTTTCTGCTGTAAATTTAGAGCCCGTGTACATGATTTTTAAAAAGGTAATATTTCCTGACGAGTCAAGGTTGTCTGTGCCACCATAACTTAAACCACCAACTTCAGATGTACCGTTGTCTCCTGTATTTACTTTAGCATTTCCACAGATTATTAATCCACCCCAGTTGCTTTCGGCTGGAGATGCTTTGCCAGAAGTCATCACTACCGGTTTTGCAGCAGTTCCATTAATGTTAATTTTCGCATTTCTTTCTACAGCAATATATAAAGAAGTTTCTAGCGCAGTTGGTGACGTTTTAATTATTGTTCCAGCAGGAATTACTAAAGTTGCTCCAGATTTAACCACCAATCCTCCGGTCAAAGTGTAAGTTTTACTAGGGTCTAGAGTAACAATTCCGTCTTTAATGTCTCCTTGTAAATCATCAACTTTTAGTTCAAAAGTACTGTCGTTTTTAATACTGTTACTATCATCAGAACTACAAGCGGTTACCGTAAGTCCTACTATTGCAGCCATTGCAAAAAGTGTTTTTTTCATGTGAATTGATTTTTTATTGTTTCGTTTAATTAGGGCAAAGTAAAGCATCAGATGTTTTTATGGAGTTAAGGCGGCATTAATTCTATATTAAGTCTAAGGTAGTATGTATGAGCATAGTTAATCTAAAGTTTACATTGAATTAGTACTCATAAAAAAGAAGATTAGTAATTGCTAATCCTCTTTTTTATTGACGCAAAAAATAATTTTAGAAGCTGTAATTCAACGTCAGTCTAAGGTCAGAACCCGCTTTGTACGAAGTGACTAACACATCACCAACAGCTTCTTTTCCAGTCACTTTTCCTTGTTCTAAAACACGTTCGAAGCTCGGATTTAAGATGTTGTTGTAAATGAAGCCTAATTTGATATTCTTGCTTACGTTAGAACTGATAATGAAGTCTAATTTATTAACCGCCTTATCTACCATGTTCCCGACATTTGAGGTTCCTATAACGGCTAATTTGTCCGAAAAATAAGAGTACGAAAGGGTCGCAGTTACATCTTTATCTTGAGCAAACTCGTTCATGAACGAAAGGTTGGCGTTAGCTAAAAAGCTAGAGGCTCCTGATAATTTGCTTTCTGCAAAAGTAAAATTGGCTCCAAAAGTATTTTCAGCATTTACTTTATCATTACTAAGATCTTGGTTGCTGTACAAGTACGATCCATTTAAGTCGAAAGACAATTTGGTTTTTAAATCGTTAGTATTTTCAATTTCAAAAATATTTTTTCGATACTCCAATTCTATTCCTGCAACAGTTGCTTTGTCTCCGGTATTTGCATAAGTGATGTCGTTAGAAGACGAATTTAGAAACATTTCGTTAATCGGATTCTGAATAATTTTACCAAATGCAGTCACCGAAATCAGTTCGCCTGGTTTCGGAAAAAATTCCCAACCTAAATCGGCGTTGTAATTGGTAGAAGCGTATAAATTTGCATTTCCTACGTAAGCTTGCGCTACATCTTCATACAAAATTTCTACTTTTTCTTTAAATTGAGGAAGCGTATACGTTTTACTAAAAGAGAATTTTAAATTCTGATTTTCATTTAGCGCATATTTAGAAATTAAACTTGGTAAAACATTAAATTTGGTATGGTCAGCACTTTGACCATTTGGTTTTACAGTGGAGTAAAAAACAACATTTTGACTGGTTTGCTCTAATCTCGCGCCAAGAATCACGCCTAATTTATCGGTTACAGCATATTGTACAGTAGTAAAAGCCGCATTAATGTCGAGATTACCATTATAGGATTGTTGTATTTTGTTTGAAGACGCAGATCCGAAATTTGTAGCGTCTAAATAAATATCGGTAGTGTTTAGTTCTTCTTTAGAAAAAGAAAGTGTATTTCTATCGGGGAAGAATGAATATTGTTGCGTACTGTAATCTACTTTTTTTAATTTACCAGAATAACCAAAAGTTACTTTTCCTTTGTATTCGTCGTGGATATTATTTCTATTAAAATCATACGAAAGTGCGACATTGGCAGCGAATTCTTTTTCTTTTAAATCTTGGAAAAAGCGGTGGTTGTGAATGTTCGAATTGGTAAAGAACGTATAGTTTATTCCGTCAGCAGCTTTAACGAAAGAGTTTTGCATGCGATCTGGAATGCTATTGTTGGCAATACTATAACCCAAGCCCCAGTTTAAATTCCATTGCTCGTTAAACTTAGTTTTAGCCACCAATTGGTTCACATACAACTGCGTCCTTTCAAATGTTCCACGCTTAATGAATCCAGATATTTGATCAATTCCTATTCCTCCGCCATCAAAATTCACGTTGGTTCCTTCATATTCACTATAATCTTGCTCGCTTGAATTTAAGAACAATGACGTAATTAAAATAGAATTTTTAGCATTGATTTTATAATCAGCTGTTCCCATCGCTGTTGTGGTCGTACTGTGTTTGTAAGCTTTTCGATAAAAATCAGATAGTATGTCTCCATCGGCAGTTAAGTTTCCTCTGCTGTATCCTTCTGTATACTTATTTTTTGCACTAAAAGAACCGGTGATGAAAGTACTTAAAGAACTTTCTTCATTAATGTTGAATTTTCGCCCGGCACTTAAGGTGTAATAAGCGTTTAAGATGTTCTTGTTTTCTTGTCTGTCCCAACTTGTTGCATAGTTGTATGGTTTTAAAGGAGCGCTTGGCGTTTTTATTATTTTAAATCCCGTGTAAGACGGACCATCTTGCAAGTAAAAATGATCTAACTTCATTACGTTCGTATTAGCTCCGGCACCAAGTGAAAAACTAATAAAAGGTTTGCCACTGAATTTCTTGGAACTAATATCAATATTTGCTCCAGCAAAATCGGCATAATTTTGCGCTTCAAATGTTTTGCTTACCCCAATATTATCGACGATACTAGTCGAAAAAATGTCTAATGTTATATTTTTATTAGAAGGATTGTTGGACGGTAACGGAAGTCCATTTAAAGTAGTGCCATTGTAGCGATCACCTAAACCGCGTACAAAAATAGTTCCCGAGTCTTCTTGTTTAGAGATGCCGCTCACTTTTGCTACTGCATTGGCTACATCGCTTACGCCTTTTCGAGTAATTTCTTCAGCTCCAATTGCTGCCTTAAAAGCGACTGCATTTTTTTGATCGAGTAATAGAGCAGACTCTTTTTGGCGACTCACAGTAGCTTTTATTACCACATCGTTAAGCGTGTATCCACCAGAAGACAAAGTTTGGTTTGCGATAACCGTTTCACTGGCTCGAACAACCACTGGAACTTCTACATTGTCGTAGCCTACAAAGCTAAATTGCAAAATGTATTCTCCAGGAACGACAGATAACGAATATTTACCGTCCAAGTCAGTATTGGTGCTAACAGTTGTACCTTTAATCACAACGTTTGCAAAAGGTAACGATTCGTTATTCATTTCCTTATCGGTTAACGTTCCAGAAATGGTTCCTTTAGATTGAGCAAAAGCGAGTGAGCAAAATAATAAGGTAATAATAAGAAATTGTAAGTTTACTTTCAGTTTCATTTTCTTTGTTTGTTTATTTTGATGCAAATTAAAGGTGGCTTTGTAAAGTTCATGTTAGCCGCTTGTTATGCTTTTGTCTCCATTGTATTATCAAATTGTTATTAATTTAAATTACGGTTAACTCCACTTTTTAAAGGGCTAAATAGTTATATATTTACACTTGTAAACTATAATCGTCGCGAGTAAACTGTTATAATTCGGCGATTTATCAACCTTTGATGCTTTATTAATTGAATATGAAAAAGACACAAACCAAAATTTTACTAGTAGATGACGAGCCCGATATTCTAGAAATAGTAGGGTACAATTTATCGCAAGAAGGCTATCAAATTGTAACGGCTTCTAATGGAAAAGAGGCGATACAAAAAGCACAGAAAGAATTGCCAGACCTTATTATAATGGATGTAATGATGGCCGAAATGGACGGTATGGAAGCGTGTGAAAATATTCGTAAAATTCCAGAATTAAATAATGTTATTATTACTTTTTTAACCGCTCGCAGCGAAGATTATTCGCAGGTAGCTGGTTTTGATGCCGGAGCTGATGATTATATTACCAAGCCAATTAAACCCAAATTACTGGTTAGTAAAGTAAAAGCATTGTTGCGCCGTACGCGCGAAGAAGAAAAAACGAGCGACACTCTTAATGTAGGCGGAATAGAAATTAACCGGGAAGAGTACAAAATCATCAAAGACGATCAAGAAATTTCTTTACCAAGAAAAGAATTTGAATTGTTCTATTTGTTAGCATCCAAGCCCGGTAAAGTTTTTAAACGAGATGAGATACTCGACAAAGTTTGGGGTAACGAGGTGGTAGTTGGCGGAAGAACGATCGATGTGCACATTCGTAAATTACGAGAAAAAATAGGCGAAGATTTTTTTAAAACTATAAAAGGAGTAGGTTATAAATTTGAAGTGTAGTTTTTTTCAATTTATAATTCATAAAAAACAACTATAGAACCACTAAGATTTTTTAGTTTTATTGAGCGTTTTAAAAGCTTAATTTTACTTCTTCTCTTAGTGGTTTTCTTTTGAACTACCCGAAGTAGTAGTGCAGCGGTTTTAAATTTTACTTTAATACATTTAGATTTATTTAATGAAGATAAGTTTCAAGAAAACATACAAATTTGCTATAAAATCGGCACTATTTATCAGTTTATTTGCAACTGGTTTTGGTGCTTTATTAGCCTATTTGTTTTTTAAAAGCTCGGTAGAACGGCTATTTTTTTTCAGTACAGTATTCGCGTTTTGCGTTTATATTTTTTCTTTTATTGTTTTGCAATATCGAGTTGAACGATTTATTTACCGAAGAGTAAAGAAAATTTACGATGAGGTTTCTTTATTAGAGTCCACGCCACTTTTAAATCAACCGATTACAACCGATATGGAAACACTTTCTCGCGAAGTCAAAAAATTTGCTACCGGCAAAAAGTTAGAAATTGAAATGCTGGAAATTCGAGAAGCATACCGCCGAGAATTTTTAGGAAACGTGTCACACGAATTAAAAACACCTTTGTTTACCGTGCAAGGATATATTTCGACTTTGCTAGATGGTGCCATGGATGACGAAGTAATTCGAGAGAAATATTTGAAACGTGCCGAAAAAGGAGTAGATCGTTTGATCTATATTGTCGAAGATTTAGACATGATTACTAAACTCGAAGTAGGTGATTTAAATTTAGATATATCTCGATTCAATATCGTCGAACTCATTCAGAATGTTTTTGAATTGCTCGAAATGAAAGCTGAGAAGAAAAAAATACGCTTGTTATTCGAAAAAAAATATCCCCAAATCATAGTGGTCAAAGGAGACAAAGACCGCATTCAACAAGTGCTAGAAAATTTAATTGTCAACTCGATTAAATACGGAAAGCTAAACGGACAAACCGAAGTGAGTATTGTAAATTTGACTAAGAAGAAAATATTGATTCGAATTAGTGATGATGGCGAAGGTGTCGAAAAGCACAACATTTCGCGTCTATTTGAACGTTTTTATCGTGTAGACAAAAGTGGTTCTCGCACAGAAGGCGGTTCTGGTTTAGGATTGGCCATTGTAAAACACATTATCGAAGCACACAAAGAAAAAGTTTATGTAGAAAGCGAAATCGGTATTGGATCTGATTTTTCTTTTACTTTAGAAAAAGCCTTAAAAAAAATAAAGCCCTTTAAAGAACGAACTTAAAAAATTTTGAAACTGTAAAGTTTAATTTAAAGTAAATCACACGAGCTGTTAATTCATTTTAACGGCTCTTTTTTTGTTTGTGCACCAATCTAGTTTGCTATTTATCAATTAGCTTTTTTGCATGAGAAAATAAATTTCATTATCGGTTTGCTACGCCGTATAGTAGTATTTTTATGCAACGCTTTCGATTACTTTAAATTACCGTAAGCGTAACCTTTTGGTAATATTAGACATAAAAATTAACATTAAGTTTGCGTAAAATAAACATACAAGTAACCCATTCTTTAAATGAGAAACAATTTAGCACTAGTATTACTTCTTTTTTCGTTCGTTTTGGCTGCACAAGAAGCGCCGATCGCTCTAAAATCTTCCAAAAATAAAAATGATATTTCGTCTTATTATGCTTCTGGTAAAAAACTAGGGATTACAGCCAAAGACAGTCTATTTCAAGTAAATATTGGTGTCAGAATTCAAAGTAGATTTACATATGTCAATGTAGAAAATGAAGATCCAATTGTAGAAGGAGAAGTACGACGTCTTCGTTTAAAAATGGATGGTTTTGTGTACAATCCAAAATTTGGTTATCGAGTTCAATTGGGTTTCTCCGCAAAGGATATGGCAATTCTAGGTGTTGACGATAATGGAAATATTTTAATGGATGGGGTTTTTTACTACAAGGCAACCAATAAAGTAACACTGGCTTTTGGACAAGCAACATTGCCAGGAAACAATCAGCGCATTGTTTCTTCTAGCGCGCTCGAGTTTACAGATCGTACAATTAATAATTCTCGCTTCAATCTCGATCGTGATTTTGGTTTGTTTGTAGAATATTCTAATGAAAAGGAGAACCAGTTTTCCTATAATTTGGTGGGAGCTTTAACTACTGGAGAGGGCCGAAATTGGACTAAGAAATCCAATGATGGCGTTTCGCTTACTGGGAAAGTAGAATTATATCCGTTTGGTGTATTTGTGAAAGATGGTTCTCATTTTGAAGCGGATTTGATGCGAGAGAAAACGCCAAAATTAATGGTTGCCGGAGCCTTCAATCAAAATAATAATGCAGTGCGCACACAAGGCCAATTGGGCAGTCTTTTGTATGAAGCGCGCACGATGCAATCGCTGTTTTTAGATTCAATGCTAAAGTACAACGGCTGGGCTGCCGAACTGAGTTACATGAACAGAAACAGTGACAAACCGCTAACGGTAAATCCAAAAGATATTACGCAGACTAGGTTTGTATATGTTGGCGAAGGTGTCGATGCGCAACTGAGTTATGTTTTTTCGTCTAATTATCAAGTCGCTGCGCGATACTCTACTCAAAAAGCAGCTAAGTCCATCGAAAATTTAGCGGCAGATGCCAATGATATGAGCTTATCTGTTTCTAAATATGTATTGAGTCACAAGCTTAAATTCCAAATGGAATATTCCTATGGTACATTGAAGTTTGCTGATGACCTGGAACAAAAAACTTGGCACGCCCGTTTGCAAGTCGAAATTGGAATATAATTTTTTAAACATCTAATCGACAGCATGTTAATAGTAAAGATTACTTAATCTATCGTTAACTGTGGGGTAGCACGTGTTTTTTTTATATAAATTATAAAGAGAAAACCAAAAAATAAAAGAGCAAAATTGTTATTCGTGTTGCCATTGATTGCATTGTTAAGGCTTTGGGATGCATCTTGTTTGTCATCACGTTTGTAAGTAATAAGTTAGTCGAATTCGTTGATTTTAGTTTCTTAATCGATGGAACCAATATTTATACTAAAAATACCAACGTCGTTGACTTGCCTAAAAATGTCAGAATGGTGTTTCAAAAACCAAATCCTTTTCCGAAAACCATTTATGAAAATGTAGCTTACGGATTGTGAGTCAACGAAATTACAGATAAAATTGCAATCGAAGAACGAGTAGTCACGTCGATTCAGCAAGTAGCACTTTGGGATGAAGTAAAAGACAAATTAAAAAAGTCAGCTTTCGAATTGTCAGGTGGACAACAACAGCGTTTGTGTGTTGTCAGAGCGTTAGCGATTCAGCCTTCTGTTTTATTCATGGACGAACCAACTTCAGCTCTAGCTCCTATTTCTACGTCAAAAGTCCAAGAGTTAATTCATGAGTTTAAAAAGAAATATACCATTGTTATCGTTACGCAAAACATGCAGCAAGCGGCTAGAACCAGTGATAATGCGGCTTCTTTTTACATGGGAAAATTAATTGAACTGCGATTGGCGAAATATTAATTTTAAAGAAAACCATCAAAAACCGAACAGACGAATCAATTCACGAAATAAATGTGTTAATGAAAACAAGTTCCAAAACGGTAGTTTCAGGAACAAATTTAGTTGTTGTTTTAAAGCATTTACAACGTATTTCTGAACATTGTACCAATGTGGCTGAATATTTTTTTTTTAGGATTAATGCCAAAATTATCAAACACGATAAGTTCGCAGATACTGAAAAAGGAGAAGATGAATAATTTTTTCAGGTTTTAAAAACATGCATACTATCAAAAATATTTTACTATATTCTATTTTTTGTATTATTAATGCTACATTTGATTGGAATAAATTTACTTTTTTTATGAAAAAGATTATATTTTTTACGATATTATTGGGCTTGTTGTCCTGCGATTCGGAGCGCGATTCTTGCTGCACAAACATTGATGTGAACTTAAATTTACTAGTGCAAAATAATCAAGGGAATGATTTGCTTAATTCTACAACTACGAACTCCTTGAACACAGATAAAATCCAAATTTTATTTGTAGATAAAAATGGAGTGATCACAACATACGATCGTATTGATAATTTTAACGGAAAGGGGTATGAAATTTTTGATGCAGGATCTAACGGTAAGGCGATGAAGATTTATTTAAATAATGATGCAGCGATTAAGGAGCCGAGAACGATAATACAGTGGAATGCCCTGGATGCTGATACTATAGATTGTACATTTAGTAGAAAAAACGGAAATATTATACTCAGTTCAGTTCTAATAAATGGAGATATAGTACAAGAAAAAGAAGGTTTTTTAAAATTTACAAAATAACAGGTAGCGTTATGTCTCAATTGATGTAATGCTTTTTTTCTTTTACATCTTCTCAAAAACTTTAAATAAGTCATTCCAATTTGTTTTGAAATCTATTTTTGGTAAACCTGAAAAATTATTTATTTTAGAAAGGTCTTCAATGCAAAAGTCCTCTTGCAAAGAAAAAGGAAGCAAACCTTCATTTTCTAATTTTTTGGCTAAATAGAGCTGCTCGTATTGTCCTGGAGTCGGAATAAAAAAGGCTTTTTTCTGCAATGCGACTAAATCCATTACAGTAGTATAACCCGAACGACATAGAACAAGATCACTTTCATTAAAAGTCTGCTCGAGTTGCTTGGTATTCATAAAATTATAAAAGGTGACGTTTTTAAATGTTTCATTTTGTTGTGTTTTCTCTACAATTCCTTTTATAAAAATGACTTTTCCTTTATATTTTAAAACTTCATTTTTTAACTTCTCTTCTAATAAACTGCGTTGTGGTTCGGGACCCGATAGAACAACCATCAAATCGTATTTTTTATTAAGCTCTTTTTGTTTCATTCGGCTCAGCGGGCCAATGTACTTTATATTGAGAGAAGTGTTTTTTACATGTCCCAAATTTCCAGTTAAATTTGGATCTTGGGCCACATCAGGCACCCAGCATTCGTTATGCTTTTTTATAAAATAACGATGGCATTGCGTAGAAAACCAAGTGGTATTTCCCGAAAGTACATTGATTTGATGTGTAAGATAAACGGACGGAATTTTAGCACTGTATATGCCCAGACGATTGTCTGAAATAATACCGTCAATTTCGTATTTTGTAATCCACTGCTGTATCAGTTTTTTTTCAGCTAGAACTGCTTTTATTATTTTAGGAATGGATATAAGCATTTTCCATTTGAAATACTTGTCCGTTTTTGAATATTCAATGTGATACGAAGGCAATTCGAACATATCAATATAAGGAAATTCTTTACGCAATAATTCCAATGCATTTCCATCCGAAGCTATAATCGGAACGTAGTTATGGTCTAGTAATGCTTGAATAATAGGAATACAGCGCGTTGCGTGTCCCAGTCCCCAATTTAAAGGTGCAACTAAAATGGTTTTATTTGATTGTTTCAAATGGTTCATAGGTTCGTCGTCTTGTATTTTAACACTAAAGTCGCGTTTCATGTTGTGCAACTATTTTGCTTGCCTTGTGTGTCTGATAAAGCCAATAATTTATGATTTAATTTATTAGAAAAAAGCGCGGAGTCGCACACTTCCCGCATGAATGGTTCCGCCTGTTTCTCCTTTTCGGCCTTGGTAATTCAAATTAACATCTAAAAATTGCGTTATGTTTTTCTGAATAAGCGCACGCCAAACTAAGTTCTGTCCCGTTTGCAATCCTTCGAGCATTTGGAAACCAACCGATGAAAGTTCGTTACCATTAAATTTATTTTCGTACAAAGAAAACTCACCATTTAAAGTTACTTTCTTGTCGCCTGCATACGAGAAAGAAGTTCCCAAGCGGTGTTGCTGCAAGGTTTCTAAATTACCAATTTGATTGTCTTTTTGCGTTTGTTCGTAAAAGAAATCTAAACTCGTGTTTTTAGAAAACAAATAACTCACTTTCGGAGCTAGTTGATAGCCGTTTAGGATGTAATTCTTATCTACATAATCTTTGGAATTTAATGTGGTATAAATGCTTTTCGTAAAAAAACCAAGCAACCAACTTTTTTGATACAAATGATTGTATTGCACTTGATGCGAACTATTTTTGTTATCCTGCGAACCAATCGTCAGTAAGTTTTTCGATTGATTTTGCAAATAAGTATAGGTTACCGAATGCTTTTGTTTGCCGCGATTATAAAACAAACTGTTGCGAATACTGGCATTCAATCCCAGAGCATTTTCGGCATTAAAGTCAAATGGGTTCAGTTCAAACCCACTTCCTTCATTTTTTACTTTTCGTTCTAATAAAACAGCCGTTTGATTGTAAAAATTAGAGAGTAATTTTTGAAATCCCTTCTTATTTTGCCATTGGTTTGGATTAAAAGTGAGCGATTGCGAGAACTTATTTTGATTGGTTTTGATGTAGACGCGATTCGGTAAAAAGATCCGAATATATTTGGCTTGATCCTGAAAAACGGCTGTTTCAAACTCTTGTAATTCCTGAATTCCGTTGCCGTTGTAATCAATCCAAGTGTACACGCCTTGTCCAGCGGGCACTTCTACGTAAGTGTAATCTTGCTGCGGAATAGTTCCAGAAGTCGTTTCATACAAAGTCGTGCTCTGCAACAACTGATTGAAAAAACGATCGTTGTACAAGACTCTCGAGTTAAACGAAGCTACTGAAACTTGGGTTGGATCTTCAAATTGTAAATTTCGATAATTGGCAAATACCGATAAATCGCGGGTAGTAGTTTGTAGTAATCTCGATTTGATTTGCCAGGTTTGCGAGTGGTTGACGCGCGCTAACAAGCCATCTTGTAAACTGTCGTTAGTGCGGTTTAAATAACCCAATTCTACAAACACTTTGGTGCTATCGCCACGACCTGCATAAAAACTATATTCGGTAAAACGTTGACTCAAATTAGTCAAACTTTGTGTCAAAATATTTTTTTCCTCATTGTCTTCGAGACGAACTTTCGCAGTCAACCAATTTTTGCTCCAGTTGAACTGTATTTTCGAGTTATTCCTTAAAAAACGAGAGTCCTTTTCGATAGAATTACTTTTTAAGTAACTGCCTTGTGTTTCAATTCGCCAATGGTTGTTTTGTAAATAGCCAAATAATGACTGTCTGATTCCGTGGTAATTATCATTTGCATCTAGTTTTTCAAAGCCATAATTCAGGTAGGACAATTCGGTTGCTGATTTTTTTCGATTAAAAGTCAAACCTGAGTGTAGCAAACTTTTATTTCCAGAAAGAAGATTCGGAATATTCCAATCTCTACTGAACTCGATATTGTACAAACGTTCTACCGATTGAAAAGTTTCTTGAACAAATTGATAATCAGTATACGCATCCAAAGTATATTTTCCAGTAAATAATCGCTGCTTGATCTTCAGTTTTCCTGCTGCTCCGGAATTGTTCGCGTCATCAAGGGTTGAAAATAGATTTAAGTCATTATTGCTTAATCCAAGTTCAAAATCGATGTTTGTTTTTTCAGAAGGATTGTATTGGCCAAAAAACGTAGCGATTTGTTTTTTTATGGGCGCAATTAGTTTGACAACAGGCGCATAATTGCCTTGCGAAATGCCGTTTACGGGGGCAACATATTCATATGTTCTATTGACTGTATTGTTATTTTGTAAAGTATAATTTCCTTTGCCTGCGCCCACCATGCTAAATTTTACATTGTACAAAACGAGCGCCGCATCATTTGACAATTCAAAAAATTCTTGACCGTTGCTGATTATTTTTTGATATAAAACAGCATTTTCAGAGTAGGCTTCCTCATAAGCCGAGGGTGCCGTCATTAGTGCAGTATTGTCACCTGCATTGGCTAAAATGGCGACTTGATTTCCATTTAAATTTTGTTGCAAAGGTTGACTTTTCAAATCACTTTCGGCATACAAATACGTGCCAAAGTTCCAATCTTTCGTGGTGTGTTTCACTCCATCATAAGTTACAAAACGAGTAAAATTTTGCTCACTGTATTGGTATTCGACCGTAATTCGCATTTCGGAAGTAATGGTAAATAAAGAAGTGAAAATAATTTCTCCTGCATTGTAATCAATTACATAATCGTTGTTTTCGCCACGCTGTAGTAAATTCCCGTTGACGTACACGCGTTCCGATCCCGAAATGACTAAAACGTAAAATTCGCCATTTTGACCAATTAATTTATACGGACCTTGATTGCCTTCTTGACCTGAAAACTCACTTTTGGCATATTGTCCGCGTACTAATGAGGCCGACGCAAAAACGCTGGTTCTATTTTCGGGTTTGCCAAAGTCAAAATTCAGCGAAAGACCTTGTACTTTTTTGTTAAAGCGAAGAAAAGAACTAGAATTGTTTTCTAATAAAATATCACCTGCCCGAATCGACCAATTTTCACTGAATAATTCCATAAAAATATTATCAAATTGATCCAGCTTCTGCGAATAGCCACCATCTTGTAGCGGAATATTATTGTCTTGCAAAGAGGCTCGAATACTCACTTTCTCGGAAAGTTTTCCAGTAATTTGAAGGTCTAAATTGGAATTTAAAACAGAATTCTGATTGTTGCCAATCGTAATTCCGCGGCTAATACTTCCAGAAGTAGTGAGTCCATCAAAAGGAGTAGGAACTATTTTTTTAGGCTGGATTTCGTAAAGAGTTCCGAGTACAGCGTCGTTGCTAATTATTTTACTCGAATCATAATCACCGTATTCTTTGGTTATAAAATCAGGATAAGTTAGGTAGTAAATCGTAACAATGTTTGTTTTGGTAATCAGATTTTCGTCTAGAAGTAAAGTGCCCTTTAAAAAATCTACAGTATAAGTAGTAGCGTCTAAAAGTGTATCATTCTGATCTCTAATTTCAAAAAAAGTAGGGTTGATACTGTTGGTATCTAGGTGAATCGTATCGGTCGTAACCGCAACGGTACTATTTTTATATAAAGAACTTTCGTCCTGAGCATAAAGTCCAGAATAGATAAGTAAGAACGCAATGAAAAGTACTTTTTTAAACATAAATACTGTAAATCCAACGGTTCAAAAGTAGTGTTTAAATACGTAATTTGTTTTTAAATAAAAAAAATAAGGTTTTGCTGTAGTAGCAAAACCTTATTAGAATTAAAATATAACCTTAATCAATTAATTAAGTTCCTTGTATAATAATTTGCATGGTTTCGCGGCTTACTTGTTTTAGTAAAACAGTTTTGTTTGCTTCTACTGTTGTAGCGGCTTCTTCAGTAAAGTGACGAATCGTGTATAAAGTTACATTTTCGTTAAAATCAACTTTAAATTTCTTCGATAATATACTGTTCAGTTCGCTAAAATTCGAGAATTTATCTTCGACACAAACAGAAAAACTAATCGCTGAGTTCTGAATCAAGTTTACTTTGATTTGATATTCATGGAACAATTTAAAAATCTCACTAATGTTTTCTTCCATTATAAAAGAGAAATCAATAGAAGAAAGCGAAATTAATAGTTGTTCTCTTTTAACAATAAAACAAGGATAGAATGGCTCCAAATCAACTCCTTTAGCGACAGATGTTCCTGGTAATAAAGGATTGATAAATGATTTCACGTACAACGGAATCTCTTTTTTCTGCAAAGGCTGTAGCGTTTTTGGGTGTATTACCGAAGCACCATAAAAAGCCAATTCAATCGCTTCGCGATAGGATATTTGATTAAGCAAACTCGCATTTTCGAAATAGCGCGGATCTGCATTCATTACTCCGGGAACATCTTTCCATATCGTAACGCTTTCCGCATTTAAGCAATAAGCAAAAATCGCAGCCGTATAATCAGAACCTTCGCGACCTAAAGTAGTAGTAAAGTTGTTTTCATCAGAACCTAGAAAGCCTTGAGTAATATTTAGGCTATTGGTTTTTATGTTTTTAGAGATGTTTTCTTGCGTTAGTTCCCAGTCCACTTCTGCATCACGGTAATTGGCATCTGTTTTAATAAAATTTCTAACGTCGATCCACTGGGTATCAATTCCCATAAAACTCATAAACTGGCTCAAAATAGTAGTCGAAACAATTTCTCCCATACTTACAATTTGATCATAGACGAAGTTGTAATTAGGTGATTTGTTGTGTTCCATAAAACACTCTAAATCCGTAAAATGATTTGCTATAATTTCAAACACAGGATGATTTGGGTCCGAAAATAAATCCAACAAAATTTGATCGTGGTAGTTCTTCACATCTTGAACAGAAGATTGTAGTTCAGACGATTGTTCAAAATAGTTTTTAATAACTACCTCTAATGCGTTTGTGGTTTTTCCCATTGCAGAAACAATCAGCAATACATCTTCATATCCTGTTTTTTGCAAAACATCATACACGTTTCTAATTCCCTCTGCATCTTTTACCGATGCACCACCAAATTTGTATACTCTCATTAGTTCTACTCTATATTTTTAAATCAATTTTTTATGATTCAAAAATGCTTCGATTCCAGCTTCGTCCATTTGTACGACACGCCATTCATCAAGCACTTTTGCACCAGATTTTTCATAAAATTTAATTGCTGGTGTATTCCAGTCCAAGACATTCCATTCTACTCGTCTTACTTTATCTTTTTGCGCTTGCTTAAAGATTTCAGTATACAAAGCCAAACCTAATCCAGATCCTCGCATGCTTTCTTTTACAATAAGATCTTCCAAGTGAATCGTTCTACCTTTCCATGTAGAAAAACGGTAGTAATACAATGCAATTCCAACAATCTCTTTCGAGTTATTGTTGTTCTTGGCTTCGGTATCAACTTCGGCGACAAAAACATGAAACAAAGGATTGGGTCCAAATCCGTCGCGTTCTAAGTCAGCTACAGTGACTACAACTGCCTCCGGTTCTTTTTCAAAAGTTGCCAATTCTTGGATTAATTCTAAAACCGCTGCCATGTCTTCGATCTGTCCTTTTCTGATATTCATAATGTGTAATACTTATAGATTTTATGCTATAATAACACTTTTTTATAAAAACAACAGCTATTAAAGCAACAAATATACAGTAGTCCAAAATTATGTAGAAGCGTTTTAGTGGTATTTCACAAAATAGTATTTTTTGTTATTATGTGCGTGTAGCTGCATTTGTTCGTAAAGTAATGTGCAAAAAAAAAGGGCTGCATCAAATTAATGAAGCAGCCCTCTAATAAGGTATAAACGTTGAATTATTTATTCATGTTTTGCATTTCGTAAATAAAGGTATCTAAATCTACTTTCTTGCCCACTAATGAAAGTGATTTTGCAACTATATAATTTACGTTACTTGGATTGAATCCTAAACCAATTCCAATTTTTTGTAACATTACTTCTTGTTTTTTTTCTAAATTATGATCCGCATGAACCATACGAGCCAAATCGTACAAACGCTCCAAACGTTGTGTGTGCAAATAAGGTGGATTGATAGGATATCTCAAAGGATCGCTTAAAATCTCTACATATTCTGCATCTGAGATTTCTAACTGTGACGCTAGTTTGTCTAAAAAGTCTTTTTCCTCAGGATGTAAAATTCCATCGGCTAATGCTACACGAACAATAGCAGCAAAATGACCTTTATTACGTTGTTTGAATTCGCTATCAAATAAATCTGAAAATGACATAATTAATAAGTTTTTATCCCGCAAAGATAACCCTATTTTTAAATTATTAATTTTAATTATTATATAATTTTTTTGCACTACTTTTTTTGAATATTAACTTATTTTTATTGTTGAATTTAAAGTGAGAATAGACGGTTTTCAAAATAAATTGTAAGTTTACAAGCCCTTATCAATTTTTAATAAAAAAACCTATGTCAGAGTTTTGGATTTATTTTCAAATAGGATTAAAACATGTTTTAGACATTCATGCTTACGATCACGTTTTGTTCTTAATAGCGCTTGCGGTGCCTTATGCGTTTAAAGATTGGAAACGTATTTTGTTATTAGTTACTATCTTTACAATAGGTCATACAGTGGCTTTATTTCTTTCCGTGTACGGCGTGGTTGCAATAAGAGTAAATTTGGTGGAGTTTTTAATTCCGATTACGATTTTTATTACCGCACTGTTTAATTTATTTACCGCCGGAAAATCATCTAAAACTGAAAGTATAAATGTGATTTTCTTTATTACTTTGTTTTTTGGAATCATTCATGGGCTTGGTTTTTCTAATTATTTTAAAGGAATACTAGGAGGATCGGCCAACTCAAAACTACTGCCTCTAGCCGAATTTGCTTTGGGTATCGAAGCTGCTCAAATTCTTGTAGTTTTTGTGGTGTTAATACTTTCTTATATTGTACAAACAATATTTCGTTTTTCTAAACGCGATTGGACTTTGGTAATGTCGTCGTTTATTATTGGTGTTATTATACCAATGCTTATCGAAAGCGAAATTTGGAACCGCTAAAAAAATGGAATTTAAAAAATTAAATAAATACGACAAAGCCTATTTGCGAATTGCTAAAGAATGGAGTTTGTTGTCGTATTGTAAAAGAAAACAGGTAGGTGCAATTATCGTAAAAGACCGTATGATTATTTCAGATGGTTACAATGGCACACCTTCGGGTTTTGAAAATTGCTGTGAAGATCAAGAAGGATTAACGCGTTGGGATGTGCTGCATGCCGAAGCCAATGCGATACTAAAAGTGGCGCGCTCGACACAATCGTGTGAAGGTGCTACCTTATATATAACACTTTCGCCGTGTAAAGAATGCAGTAAGCTCATTCATCAATCGGGCATTAAAAGAGTTGTCTATCAAAATGGGTATCGTGACGATGCCGGTCTTGCTTTCTTGCAGAAAGCGGGAATAGAAGTAACGCATATTCCTGTTTTAGAAGAATAAAAAGGTTTGTTTAAACTTAATTTGTTTTAAGATGAAATTCAATACGAACTATTTACCAATTATAATCGGAGGTTCCTTAGCAATCGGGATTCTGTTGGGGAGTTATGTGCACAAAACAAATTTAAATACCTATGGAACGCAAAGCATCTCCAAAAACAAACTCAACAAACTCATTGATTTTATTAATAATGAATACGTAGATAGCGTCAATACCGATTCTATTGTAAATATGACTGTCGATAAGATTTTGTCGCAGTTAGATCCGCATTCCGTTTATATTCCGCCTGCAGAACAAAGCCAAGTTGCCGAAAACATGAAAGGTGATTTTGTAGGCATTGGTGTTAATTTTTACATGTATAAAGATTCGGTTGCTATTATTAAACCAGTAGAAAATGGTCCATCTGCCAAAGCAGGAATTTTAGCGGGCGATCGTATTTTGTACGCAGGAAAAACCAAATTATACGGTCGAAACTTACCAACAGACAGCTTATTTACCAAATTAAAAGGTACAAAAGGGTCTGAAGTAGAGTTAGTTTTATATCGAAAATCGGAAAACAAACAATTAAAAGTAAAACTAAAAAGAGATGTTATTCCAATTAAAAGTGTAGATGCGGCGTTATTGCTGACTAAAGAAATTGGATATATAAAAATTAATCGCTTTGCAGAATCTACATACTCCGAGTTTAAGAAAGGCTTGAATCAATTACAGAAAAGTAAAATTAAGTCGTTGGTTGTTGATCTTCGTGATAACGGCGGTGGTTACATGGAAGAAGCTATTGCAATAGCCGATGAGTTTTTAAAAGACAAACAATTGATTGTTTTTACCAAGAATAAAAATGCTACGGAAGAAAAGACATTTGCGACTAGTGAAGGTTCGTTTGAAACCGGAAAAGTATATGTTTTAATAAATGAAAATAGCGCTTCGGCTAGTGAAATTTTGGCCGGAGCCATACAAGACAATGACCGAGGGATTATTGTGGGCCGCCGTTCTTTTGGGAAAGGATTGGTGCAACGCGAAATGGATTTTAAAGATGGTTCTGCGGTGCGTTTGACCGTTGCAAGATATTACACTCCCACTGGTCGATCTATTCAAAAACCATATGCGCAAGGAAATGAAGATTATTTTAAAGAGTCTGATTTGCGCTTTAAGTCGGGTGAGATGTACGAGAAAGACAGCATTAAAGTAGCGGATTCATTAAAGTTTAAAACGCCAAAAGGTAAAATAGTCTTTGGTGGAGGCGGAATTGTTCCTGATGTTTTTGTACCTACAGAAGTAGAACACGGAAATGAGCACATTGCTTTTTTACTGCAATCAGGCATGATTGGTCGATTTGTGTTTGAAACCTTAGATTCCAATCGAAATACTTTCGAAGGATTGTCTTTTTTAGAATTTAGAGCCAAAATGAAAACATCGGATCTGTATTACAAGCAATTTCAAAAATACCTATATGCTTCAGGCTTTGACTTGCCTTTAAATGGGAATAAAAGTTTAGTCAATCGTTTTATTACTGCAGAATTTGCGCGCCAATTGTACGGCGAAAATTACTTTTATTTGGTTACTCTGGGTGAAGATGCAATGGTAAAGGCAGTTTTGAATCAGAAATAACTAATCTATATTTTAAGTTTTTAATGCGATAGAGTTAATATGGTATTGATCTATTCTTTATATTCGATAAACATTAAATTTTAAAAATATGAATGCATCAAAACTTATAGGAATCGTTTTAATTGTAATTAGTCTTTCGGTAGGATATGTTGGCTTTAATAAAGTAGCCAATAGTACGAAGGAAATTAATTTCTTAGGATTAAAAATTGACGCCTCAAACGAAGAAGGTCAAACACAAGGATATTTGTATTTAGGATTAGCAATTTTGCTTTTTGGTGGCGGACTGTATACCGTGAACAAAGCTAAATAATAAGAATTAAAAAAACCATTCAAAATTGGCAATTGTAGTAGGTATATTAACTGCTATTTGCCTCTTGAATGGTTTTTTATTTTATAAACAAATCTCTTATCGTGTGCTGTCGTGCGCGTGAGTTTGAATTCCGTTATTCCATAAAGTCAATAAATCGGTAGCCACTGCAGCTCCACTTCCTGCGGCGATGGCCAACTGACTGCGCCAACCGGCAAGAGTTCCCGCGACATATATGCCATCGGTAACTTTGTGATCGGTATTGCTAAGTTGAATGCGTTGTTTTTCGGGAATTGATTTTTTATGAGGTTCCACGTATTGCAGTAAGCCTTCGATAGCAAATGTATTAGCAGAACCAATGCCGACTACTATATTTTTTGTTTGATAGGTGTTTTTATTCGTAAAAACAGTAAAGTTAGGGTAAATAACTGCAACACGAATTGCTTTTTCGTTTGCTATTTGTGTAATGTGAGGATAGGTTTCTGAAAGATGCGTTGTACTTTCGACAAGAATTTCAGCACCTAATTTGCCTTCAGGAACTCCGTAAGCATTATTAAATAAAGCTTCTTGCAAAGACGAATTTTTTTGATGGGTAATAATGCCGATTTTTTTATCAGACATAAATGGTTTTTGCTGTGCTGATCCTAAAATCAAAGCGCAAGAAACGCCCGAAACTCCACCTCCAATAATTAAAACATCAAACATAATTACATTCGGTTACTCATTTTTTCTTCGATCTTTTTTGACATTCTAAAAATTAATAGAATTAAAACGGCACAGAATGAAGCAGCAATACCAATAAATGCAACTGCGCTATCTCCTTGAAACGGACTTTTAAAATCAATTAAAGTAATATTAAAAACAATTAAGGCTAATGCTAAAAATACTAAGACGCCGGTAAAAATTTTCATGATTATTAGTTTTATTCTAAATAAATTAGCTTTTTCTTACAATTCAAGCAAAACAACTTATTTAGCTGAGTTTTAGGGTGTAAATTTATAAAAATATAGTTTAGACAAACAAACCTTTAACATTAGCTGCAAATAATTTAACAGCAATAGCTAGAAGTACGACCCCAAAAGTTTTTCTAACTACACCTAATCCATTTTGGCCTAGCATTTTTTCGATTTTAGCCGAAGATTTTAAAACAATATAGACTAAAATAATATTCAATATAATGGCTACTACAATATTAATGGTGTGAAATTGTGAACGCAGCGAAAGTAAAGTCGTCATTGTTCCTGCTCCAGCAATTAAAGGAAATGCCAACGGAACAATAGAGGCAGAGCTAGCTTCTTCGTCTTTATAAATATGAATACCGAGGATCATTTCGAGGGCAAGAAAAAACAAAACGAACGAACCTGCTACCGCGAACGAATGTACATCAATACCAATTATCTTTAAAAATCCTTCTCCGACAAAAAGAAAAATGATCATTATTAGCCCTGCTACAATAGATGCTTTTTCAGACTCAATGACGCCAACTTTTGCTTTTAGATTTACAATAATCGGAATAGAGCCCACAATATCTATGACAGCAAAAAGAACCATACTAACAGTTATGATTTCATTTAAGTCGATATGTAACATTTTTAACAAATTAAGTTATATTTTTTTGCAAAGGTATGATAAATAGTAGTTCACATGTTTTAAAAAATCATTTATTTCTTACCAAAAATCAGCCCTTTTTAAATTGTTCTAAATTCTAATCGAGTCGAATTAATCTCGAAGCTTTGTCTATCTTTGCAGCTTACAATTTTTTAGCAATTAGAGTTATGTTTCAGTTAGGAAAAACGATAGTGTCGGAGGATATTCTTGGAAAAGAATTTGTGTGTAATTTATCAGCGTGTCATGGTGCATGCTGCGTAGATGGGGATGCGGGTGCGCCGTTGAGCGAAGCTGAAACCAAAATTTTAGAAGAAATTTATCCAAAAGTTAAGCCTTATTTAAGAAAAGAAGGCATTGCGGCAATCGAAGCGCAAGGAACGTGGGTAACAGGAACAGATGGCGAATTAGAAACGCCTTTAATAGATAATAAAGATTGCGCTTACGTTATTTTTGACGGCAAAACCGCACTTTGCGGAATTGAACAAGCATACAATGAAGGAATTGTAGACTGGAAAAAACCAGTTTCATGTCATTTATATCCTATTCGAGTAAAAGACTTTACCGAATTTGCAGCTGTTAATTACGATAAATGGGATATTTGCGATGCTGCTTGTTCTCTTGGAAAAGAGCTAGAAGTGCCTGTTTATAAATTCGTAAAAGAAGCGTTAGTGCGTAAATTTGGCGAAGATTGGTATGCAGAATTAGAGGTAATTGCTACAGAATGGGAGAAACAAAAACATAAGTTTTAGAAAGACTTTTAGAAGCGGAAAAAAAGAGCATTTTTAAAGCCGTGCAGACTGATTTCAGAATTTTAAATTTTATAATTTTAACTTGCTTATTGTTATAAAATTTCTATATTCTAGGTCAGATTGTGTAACTGCAATCCTCTTTAATCTGTTGTTTTTTAATTAGTTGGTTTTTTAGCTCCAAGACTCCCATTTTTCCTCGGTTGTTAAAAACTAAGCCTTATTGTGGATAAGTTTGGCTTTTATTTTTGACAACAAATTGCAATCTTTGTAATGTACTCAAAAGCTAAAAAAAGAGCACAAATATTTATAGAAAACTCATACAACATGTCTCAGATAGAACCAATTTTACAAGAAAACAAAAACCGTTTCGTTATTTTTCCAATCAAGCACCATGATATATGGGAATGGTACAAAAAGATGGAAGCCAGCTTTTGGACTGCTGAAGAAATTGACTTACATCAAGACTTGGCAGATTGGAATAATAAGCTGTCTGAAGACGAAAGATATTTTATCAAACACATTTTAGCATTTTTTGCTGCTTCTGATGGAATTGTAAATGAGAATTTGGCCGAAAACTTCGTAAATGAAGTGCAATATGCAGAAGCTAAATTTTTCTACGGATTTCAGATCATGATGGAGAATATTCATAGCGAAACCTACTCGTTATTGATTGATACTTATGTGAAAGATGATGCAGAAAAAGATGATTTGTTTAATGCATTGGAGGTTTTTCCAGCGATTAAGAAAAAAGCAGACTGGGCTTTAAAATGGATTGATTCTGATTCGTTTGCAGAGCGTTTAATTGCTTTTGCTGCGGTTGAAGGGATTTTCTTCTCGGGTGCTTTTTGTTCTATTTTTTGGTTGAAAAAAAGAGGATTAATGCCAGGTTTGACTTTTTCAAACGAACTAATTTCGCGTGATGAAGGAGTGCACTGCGACTTTGCAGTTCACTTGCACAACCATCACTTAGTAAATAAAGTTTCGAAAGCAAGAATCACAGAGATTATTGTAGATGCTTTAAATATCGAAAGAGAATTCATTACAGAATCGTTGCCAGTAAGTTTAATTGGAATGAATGCGACTTTAATGACGCAATACTTAGAATTTGTTGCCGACCGTTTACTGGTAGAGTTAGAATGCGACCGTGTGTACGGAGCGAGTAATCCTTTTGATTTCATGGACATGATTTCATTACAAGGAAAAACAAACTTCTTTGAAAAGCGTGTAGCAGAATACCAAAAAGCAGGAGTAATGAGTACCGATTCTGATTCGCAAAAAATTTCTTTTGACGCAGAATTTTAATAAAATAATTTTACTTTTTAGTGTGTGACGCGCACAATAAAGAAACCTAAAAAATACAAACGAATGCTTTTCTGTGTTCGTTGCTCTAAGGCGATTGAATACTTTGTTTCCCCAAATCGAAGCTTCAATCGCTAACAGAAAATAGTTAATAATTGCCTTTTTGCGATTCTTAACCAAGTACAGTAGTGCGAATACTTTAATTCGTATAAAAAAACACAAAATCCCAATTGCACGTCTAGACTTTTTTTTCTGGATCGAAATTGTTTAACCTTTATAATAGTAAGCTTATGTATGTAGTGAAAAGAGATGGCCGCAAAGAGCCAGTAATGTTTGATAAGATTACGGATAGAATAAAAAAGTTATGTTACGGTTTTAATGAATTGGTAGATCCTGTTAAGGTTGCCATGCGTGTTATTGAAGGATTATATGATGGGGTTTCAACTTCAGAATTAGATAATTTGGCGGCAGAAACTGCTGCTTCTATGACCATTGCGCACCCAGATTACGCGCAATTAGCGGCTCGTATTGCTATTTCTAATTTACATTCTAATACTACAAAATCGTTCTCAGAAACGATGTCTGATATGTATCATTATGTAAATCCAAGAACAGGTAATCCGGCACCATTATTGGCAGATGACGTGTATGAAGTAATTAAAAATAATGCGCAAGCATTAGATTCAACTATAATATATAATCGTGATTTTAATTACGATTATTTCGGATTTAAAACGTTAGAGCGTTCTTATTTATTAAAATTAAATGGAAAAATTGTAGAGCGACCACAACATATGTTGATGCGCGTTTCTATCGGAATTCACAAAGACGATCTTGCATCTGTTTTTGAAACATACGAATTGATGTCGAAGAAATTCTTTACGCATGCGACACCGACCTTGTTTAATTCAGGAACTCCAAAACCTCAAATGTCATCATGTTTCTTATTAACAATGAAAGATGATAGTATTGATGGTATTTACGATACGTTGAAGCAAACAGCTAAAATTTCGCAATCTGCGGGAGGAATTGGTTTGGCAATTCATAACGTTAGAGCAACAGGTTCTTACATTAGTGGAACCAACGGAACTTCAAACGGAATTGTACCGATGCTTCGTGTGTACGACATGACAGCTCGTTATGTAGATCAAGGTGGAGGAAAACGTAAAGGAAGTTTTGCCATGTACATTGAGCCTTGGCATGCTGATATTTTTGATTTCCTTGATTTACGAAAAAATCACGGTAAAGAAGAAATGAGAACTCGTGATTTATTTCTTGGAATGTGGATTCCTGATTTATTTATGAGAAGAGTGCAAGAAGATACGACTTGGACCTTAATGTGTCCGAATGAATGTCCAGGATTATCCGATGTGCACAGTGAAGAATTTGATGCTCTGTATTTAGGTTACGAAGCAGCTGGAAAAGGAAGAAAGACAATCAAAGCGAGAGAAATTTGGGAAAAAATTCTAGAATCTCAAATTGAAACTGGATTGCCATACATGTTGTATAAAGATGCAGCGAACCGTAAATCGAACCAAAAGAATTTAGGAACAATTCGTTCTTCTAACTTATGTACCGAGATTATTGAGTTCACTTCTCCCGATGAAGTTGCCGTGTGTAACTTGGCTTCGATCTCATTGCCAATGTTTGTAGAGAATGGAAAGTTTGATCACCAAAAATTATATGATGTCACCAAACGTGTAACATTCAACTTGAATAGAGTAATTGATAGAAACTACTATCCTGTAAAAGAAGCAGAAAATTCAAACGTACGTCACAGACCAATTGGTTTGGGAGTGCAAGGTTTGGCCGATGCTTTTATCTTATTAAGAATGCCATTTACCAGTGATGCAGCCAAAAAACTAAATCACGAAATTTTCGAAACTTTGTATTTTGCTGCCGTTACCTCTTCTATGGAGTTGGCAAAAATAGAAGGACCGTACTCTACATTTAAAGGTTCTCCAATGTCACAAGGAGAATTTCAGTACAATATGTGGGGAATGAAAGACGAAGAATTATCAGGTCGTTGGGACTGGGCTTCACTTCGTAAAGAAGTAATGGAGCATGGTGTTCGTAACTCATTATTGGTTGCGCCAATGCCAACAGCTTCTACTTCTCAGATATTAGGAAACAACGAAGCTTTTGAGCCATATACTTCTAACATTTACACTAGAAGAACACTTTCGGGTGAGTTCATCGTAGTAAACAAGCATTTACTTGAAGATTTAGTGAAATTAGGGATTTGGAACGAAACATTGAAGCAAGAAATTATGCGTCACAATGGGTCGGTTCAAAACATTGATGGAATTCCAGCAGACATAAAAGAATTGTATAAAACAGTTTGGGAAATGTCGATGAAAGATATTTTAGACATGTCACGTCAAAGAGGGTATTTTATTGACCAATCACAATCGCTGAACTTGTTCATGCAAGATGCGAATTATCCTAAATTAACTTCAATGCACTTTTATGCATGGCAGTCTGGTTTAAAAACAGGAATGTATTACCTAAGAACAAAATCGGCGGTAGATGCCATTAAGTTCACGTTAAACAACGATAAGAAAGCAGAAACTCCAGAAGCTAAAGTGGAGCCTGAACCAATAAATGTAGAAGACTATAAAGCGATGTTACTAAAAGCACAAGCAGCAGGTCCAGAAGACTGCGATATGTGTGGAAGCTAATCTTCGCATCAAATACAACTTACAAAAGCAGCTATCAACTCGATAGCTGCTTTTTTTATTGCTATTTGTTATTTTTTTTCGATTACCTTTAGTTAAACTGAATGATAACTATGGGAGTGTTTGCAGAAAAATGGAAAAGTTTGTTTCAGTCGGAAATCGTAAAGAAATGGGCTCGGCGTGTCTTTTATTTTATAATTTCTGTAGTGCTAATAATCGTTGTAGCTGGCGTTGGTCTCGCTTATTATTTTAATACCAATAAAACGCAAATTACCACTGCAATAAATAGTACAATTAATGAAAATATTGCAGGAAAAACCCAAATTGGTGACTTCGAATATCAGTTCTTAAAGGGTTTTCCTAATGTGACTTTAATATTAAAAAACGTTACAATAGAGGACAGTTTGTTCAAGCAACACAAGCATCAATTGTTAAACGCAGCTGAAATCGAAGTGCGTTTGCATATTTTTAAGTTGCTTAGAAATGAAGTTGATTTTCAGAAAATAGCCATAAAAGAGGCGGCTGTTTACATTTACAAAGACAGCAGCGGATATTCTAATACCTCTGTATTTAGAAATTCGAATCAATCAAAAAACGCAGATCCATCAACAACTGGTTTTCAGATAAAGGAACTTGCAATGGAGCAAGTCCGTTTTGTTGTCGACAACCAATTGGGGAATAAAATTTTCGATTTTGATGTTGCTACATTAAAAGCTAAACCTGATTTTGAAGATAAGAATTGGACTTCAGAAGTTATATTAAACACAAAAGTGCACCAATTAACGTTTAATAAATCTCGTGGAAGTTTTGCAAAAGATCAAATTGTGGCAGGAATTTTTAAAATCAACTATACTGATGCTATAAAACATATCACCATACAAACTAATGATTTGCATATAGGTAAAGAGGTTTTTGACATTACTTCTTTTTTTAATTTTACGGATAAGGACAATACTTATCAAATCGATATCCGAACTAAGATCATGTGGTCTGACGCATCCAAACTGTTGTCTCAAAATATTACTAAAAAACTCGATCGCTTCGATCTCAAAAAACCGTTAGACGTTCGATGTACAATTGATGGTGATTTGACTGTAAAAGAAGACCCATTGATTGTTGTAACTGCAGATGTAAAAGATGATGAAGTAAAGATTCCTGATGCAATTTTGACCAATTGCACTTTTATGGCCACTTTTACCAATCACATAAATGAAAATAAAGGATTCGTAAACGCAAATTCTGCGATACTATTTAGTGATTTCAATGCGAGTTATCACAATATGCCGTTTCGAGTTACCAACGGGAAAATCATAAATTTAGATCAGCCAATAGCAACGGGAAAGTTAAATTCTGATTTCAAATTAGAGAAATTAAATGATCCTGAAAATGAAAAATGGCTGCGTTTTTCTGGTGGAAACGCAAAAGTAGCTCTTGATTTCAAGTTCGATATTCTTGATTTCTACATTACCAAACCACTTTTTACAGGAAATATTAGTGTTGCAAATGCTTCTTTTCAATATTTTCCTAAGGACATTAAGGTCGAGAAAACAAATTTGCAATTTAGATTTTTGCCAGATGCGCTAGTTATAGACGAATTTACTTTTAAGGAACACACTACAATTGTTCAGATGAAAGGACGCGTCGATAACTTTTTGAACTTGTATTACGATGCTCCCGAAAAAATGATTGTAAACTGGTCCATTTATAGTCCACGTTTGGATATCAAGCAGTTTTTGAGTCTTTTGTCCAAGCCCAATAAAGCGGTAGTTTCTAAGAAAAAGAATGTGTCAAGTGATTTTCAGAAAGCAATATACAAATCTACTGCTGTCCTCGATATAAAGGCAGATAAAATGGTTTATGGTAAACTGAGCGCTACTCAAGCACAAATGAAAATTAAAGTAGACAATGCTAAGTTGTCAATTAACAAGGGCTTCTTTAGGATGGCCGGCGGAACAGTACAATTTAATGGGCAGCTCTCTAATCCTGCTAAAAAATATACTTTTGCTGGCGATGTAGTAATTGAAAAGGTTGAAATTGCTACGTTTTTAAGGGCGTTTGATAATTTCGGAATTACTTCGTTTGATCCTACTAATATTAAAGGAAACCTATACAGTCGTGCAAAAATAGCTGGACGTTTAAATGCAAATGGAACTTTAATGAAAAAAGAAAGTAAAGGCGCTGTTTCTTTTAAGGTGAAAGATGGTGCGTTAGTCAATTTTAGACCTTTTGTAAATATTGGTCAAATAGCTTTTCCTTTTAGAGATGTCAAGAATGTCGCTTTTAGTAATTTATCTGCCGATTTAGATCTTTTAGGGGAAGACGTTTTAATAAATAAATTTGCAGCAACTTCCAATGTCATCAATTTTGATATGAGTGGCATTTATTCATTCGGCAAGAACACCAATTTAAATTTGACAATACCTTTGCGAAATCCTAAAAATGATTTGGAAGAACTGACCGTCGAAGAGCAAAAATTAATTCGAGAACGCGGTATAGTTTTGAATTTGAGCGCGGTTGACGAAGCAGGTAAAATTAAAATTAAGTGGGGAAATAAGGCTAAAGATTAATCGATAATAATTCTAACTAACTTAATTTGTTGCTGACAATTACGCTGCGTTCTGCCAAAAAAGAGCAAAATACAATTTGAGATATCGCAGTTTATGCCTCTTAAAATGCACAATAGAAAAAAATCAAATCATTTTTATAACAAATTTGTTATTGTTTGATAAATATCGCTTTTTTTTTTGGTGCGCTGGATTTAATTTATACATTCGCATAGAATTTATTCGAAAATACAAGCAAATGTCAAGTAACCGTTTTTATTTTAGCAACTCTTATTATTTCTTCTTTAGTAGAAGTAAGGATTGTGCTATGGTTATTTGAAATATATAAAACAAGTAAGACTAATATACAATCCTGATATCAATCAGGATTTTTTTTTGAAGTTATGACAACAAAAATTGCAATACAAGGGATCAAGGGATCCTTTCATCATCAGGTAGTTAAGGAGTATTATGATACGAATGTAAGCATTGATGAATGCCTGTCTTTTGATGAGTTGATTGATAGTTTACTGTCGGGAAAAACAGACCAAGCGGTGATGGCAATTGAGAACTCTATCGCGGGTCCGATCATTCCCAATTATGCTCTGATCGATAAAAATAACCTTCATATTATTGGAGAACATTATTTAAATATCAATCAAAACTTGATGTGTCTGCACGGACAAACGATTGCCGATATTAAAGAAGTGCATTCACATCCGATGGCTTTGTTGCAGTGTATGGATTTCTTAAAAATGTATCCAAACATAAAATTAGTAGAAGATAAAGATACCGCAGAAACAGCGCGTCGGATTCAGCAAAATCAATTGAAAGGAATTGCTGCGATTGGGAGCACCAATGCTGCAGAGTTGTATGAATTAGAAATTATAGCGCCACAAATTCAGGCGATAAAAAATAACATGACTCGTTTTGTTATTATTAATAGAGAAAATTCATTTGTACCAGAAAGCGATATTAATAGAGCTTCTATAAAATTTGAGTTGGATCACAAGCGCGGCAGTTTAGCAGCGGTTTTAAATGTGATGAGTGATTGCAAACTGAATTTAACGAAAATTCAATCGCTACCAAAAATTGAAACACCTTGGAAATATTCATTTTTTGTAGATGTTACTTTTGACAAATACGAAGATTTTTCTAAAGCCAAATCTGTATTGCAAATTATGGCAGAATATTTTAAAGTTTTAGGAGAATATAAAAACACAAAGCCACTTTCAATTCAATAGTGGTATAAATAGTAAGTCGCTTGTCAGTTCGAGCAGGGTCTAGAACAGAGAATAAGCAAAATTTTAATAAAATGATTACAACAGCAAATCGTTTACAAGTAGTGGAAGAGTACTACTTCTCTTCAAAATTAAGAGAAGTACGTCAATTAGCTGCCGACGGGAAACCGATCATCAACATGGGAATAGGAAGTCCCGATTTAAAACCTGCACCAGCGGTAATGGAGGCCGTTCTTGCCGCAATGCAAGACGAAAATGCACACCAGTATCAAAGTTATCAGGGCTTGCCAGAATTGCGAAAAGGAATGGCTGATTTTTATCAGGCCAATTACGGAGTAGCAGTAGATCCGAATACAGAAATTTTGCCTTTGATGGGGTCGAAAGAAGGAATCATGCATATTTCTTTGGCATTTTTAAATAAAGGAGATCAAGTATTGATTCCGAATCCTGGTTATCCAACGTATTCGTCGGTAACAAAATTAGTTGAGGCTGTTCCTGTGTATTACGATTTGAAAGCAGAAACAAATTGGGAGCCTGATTTTGAAGCGTTAGAAAAATTAGATTTATCCAAAGTAAAATTAATGTGGTTGGGTTATCCGCACATGCCAACAGGAGCTCGCGGAAGTTTGGCATTGTTTAAAAAATTAATTGCATTTGCTAAAAAGCATAACTTATTATTGGTCAACGACAATCCGTATAGTTTTGTTTTAAATGACAACCCCATGAGTTTGTTGCAAGTAGAAGGTGCAAAAGAAGTAGCGATGGAATTGAATTCGCTAAGTAAAACGTTTAACATGGCCGGATGGCGCGTGGGAATGGTTTTAGGAAATGCCGCCTGCATTGATGCGGTTTTGAAAGTGAAAAGCAATATGGACAGCGGAATGTTTTACGGGATTCAAAAAGGCGCTACTGCTGCTTTAAATAGTGACAAATCGTGGTTTGAAGACATGAACAAAGTCTATCGCAGACGAAGAGTGCTAACCGAAAAATTGGCAGAGAAATTAGGTTGCGAAGTATATAAAGAAGGAGTAGGTTTGTTTGTTTGGGCAAAATTGCCTGCAGGTGTTGATTCGGCAGAAGATTTTATCAATACAATTTTACACGAGAAATATATTTTTATTGCACCAGGAACCATTTTCGGAAGTAACGGTGAAGGATATATTCGCTTCGCGTTGTGTGTGAAAGAAGAAAAAATAGAAGAAGCAATTAGTCGATTTTAAATTGGCATTGCGTTGAAAAAACGAGAAGTCTAGCCCTGATAGCAGCGGCATCCTTTTTTGGTTTTTTCTGCCAAAAAAGATACAGCGAATAGCAGGAAACAGCTTCAAATAAATAGAAAAAATGAATGTACACGTAATAGGAATAGGATTAATCGGTGGTTCGATGGTGTTGGACATCAAAGAAATACATCCTGAAGCGACTATTTACGGAATTGATACGAATGAAAAACACGTACAAAAAGCGATGGCGCTTGGCGTGATTGAAAAAGAAGGGAATTTTGAAGATTTGGCAACGGCCGATTTTGTAATAGTTTCGGTGCCTGTAGATGTAGCGTTACTGGTTTTGCCAAAAGTGTTGGACGCGATTGGAGATCAAACCATCGTTTTTGAAGTAGGATCGACTAAAATGCCGATTTGCGAAATCGTAGCGAATCATCCAAAAAGAAGAAACTTTATTGCTACTCATCCGATTGCAGGAACCGAGTTTTCGGGACCTTCGGCAGCTATTAAAGGATTGTTTCAAGGCAAAACAAATATTATTTGTGAGGTCGAAAAAACGGCTTTTAAGTTGCAAGAAAAAGCATTAGACTTGTTTCGAAATATGGGTATGAGAATACGATATATGGATCCGAAATCGCACGACAAACACATTGCTTACGTATCGCATTTGTCGCATATTAGTTCGTTTATGTTGGGTAAAACGGTGATGAATAAAGAAAAAGACGAACAAGATATTTTTGATATGGCGGGTTCTGGATTTGAAAGTACGGTTCGTTTGGCCAAAAGTTCACCAGCGATGTGGACACCAATATTCAAACAAAATAAAAAACAAGTGGTTAAAACCCTTGAAGAATATATAGCCAATTTGACACATTTTAAAGACTTACTAGTGTCGGATGACTATGACGCAATTTATGAGGAAATGGCGAATACCAATAGAATAAAAGAGATATTAAACGGAATAACAACTATCAAAAAATAACTAAAGAGATGGAAAACAAGAAAGAAATGAGAAATTGGTTGAACGAATTCAAATTAGATCATCCATTTGTGATTGCTGGACCTTGTAGCGCAGAAACAGAAGAACAAGTATTGAAAATTGCACACGAATTGAAGGATTCTGACGTGAGCGTTTTTAGAGCAGGTATATGGAAACCAAGAACGCGTCCGGGTGGATTTGAAGGTGTTGGAGAAATTGGATTGAAATGGTTGCAAAAAGCAAAAGCAGAAACTGGTTTATTGATGGGAACTGAAGTTGCAACTGCTGCACACTGTAAGTTAGCGTTAGAACATGATATTGATGTATTATGGGTTGGAGCTCGTACGACTGCAAATCCGTTTGCAGTTCAAGAAATTGCTGATACCTTAAAAGGAACAGATAAAATAGTATTGGTTAAAAACCCTGTAAATCCAGACATGGCTTTATGGTTGGGTGGTGTAGAACGTTTGTATGCTGCTGGAATCAAGAATCTAGGAGTAATACACAGAGGTTTCTCTACGTACCAAAAAACGAAATACAGAAATATTCCGGAATGGCAAATTGCTATTGAATTGCAAAATAAATTCCCTGATTTACCTTTGATCATTGATCCATCACATATTACAGGAAACCGTGAAATGATTTTAGAAGTAACTCAAGAGGCGTTAGATTTGAATTACGACGGTATGATTATCGAGACGCATATTGATCCAGACAATGCTTGGTCTGATGCAGCACAACAAGTAACGCCAGCTGCTTTGAAACAAATATTTAAAGATTTGAAGATAAGAAAAGTAAGCGGTGATACTCCTGATTATGAGAATAAGATGAGTAAGCTAAGAGCCAATATTGATGTCTTGGATGCTAATTTATTGGATTTACTAGGAAAACGTATGGAAGTGGCTAAACAAATTGGTCAAGTGAAAAAAGACGGAAACGTAGCAATTCTTCAAAACACACGTTGGAACGAAATTTTAGGAAAAATGATCTTAGAAGGCGAAAAACGCGGATTAACGGAAGAGTTTGTTCTAAAAATGTTTAAAGCAATACACCAAGAAAGTATTGGTCACCAAGAAAAAGTGATTAATTCATAATTTAAGATTCATATTTTATTAAAAATCTCCATTGCTTTTAAAGTAATGGAGATTTTTTTGTCTTGTCCAAACGAGTTTGTTTATAGTATTTTGAAAAAGGAGTTATTTTATTTTGTCATCTCGACGCAGGAGAGATCTCCGCACAATTTGATAGAGCTACTTCCTTCTTCAGAAGGACAAAAAACGCTTGTATTCTTCTTGTAAAAACTTTTACACTTTCAACTTCAAACTTCAAACAAAATTTTACCTTTGTACTATGACAGGAACCGTTTACAAATCGACAGGAAGTTGGTACACCGTAAAAGCCGAATCGGGCGAATTTATAGAGTGTAGAATGAAAGGGAAATTTAGAATGAAAGGTATTAAAAGTACCAATCCTCTTGCCGTAGGCGATATTGTGGATTATGAACTCGAAGAAACTTCAGATACAATAACGGGAACCATTCATAATATTCACGAAAGAAAAAATTATATCGTTCGAAAGTCGGTCAATTTATCGCATCAAATGCACATTATCGCATCGAATATCGATCGCGTTTTTCTTTTGGTTACGATTAATAATCCGCCAACCACATTTAATTTTATAGACCGTTTTTTGGTGACTGCTGAAGCGTACGGAATAGAGACTATTTTAGTCTTTAATAAAATTGACACTTTTGATGAGGCAACTTTAGACGAACAACTGTACATGCAACATGTGTATCAAGAAATTGGATACCAATGTTTGCGCGTTTCTGCAGCAGAAGGAAAAGGAATTGATAAACTGAAAGAATTAATGATTGGTAAGGTCAGTATGTTTTCTGGACATTCGGGTGTCGGGAAATCTACTTTGGTCAATGCGATGGAACCTACGTTGCATTTAAAGACAAAAACCATATCTGAAGCCAGTAAACAAGGGCAACATACCACTACTTTTGCAGAGATGTACGACCTAAGTTTTGATGCCCGTATCATTGACACGCCAGGAATTAAAGGTTTTGGAATTGTCGATATGGAGAAAGAAGAAATTAGCGGATATTTTCCAGAATTTTTTCGATTAAAAGAGCAATGTAAATTTAACAATTGCTTGCATAAAGAAGAACCACATTGCGCTATAAAAGCAGCATTAGAAAGAGATGAAATTGCTTGGTCACGCTACAATAGTTACCTGAAAATATTAGAAGGAGACGACGAACATTACCGTGTAGATACGTACGATGAAGATCGAAAAGCTAGCGATGAAACAAGAAAGTAGTAATCTAATTGTTAATTGTAAATTATTAATTATTAGTCATTCAATCCTTCAATTCTTCATACATTTCTAATTTTCCATTATTTTGAAAGTAGTTATTCAACGCGTTTCTCAAGATTCGGTCACTGTCGACTCGAAAATCATTGCTGATATTCAAAAAGGACTTCTTGTTTTAGTTGGAATTGAAGATGCAGACCAGCAAGAAGACATTGATTGGCTAGTAGGTAAAATCATTAAAATGCGCATTTTTGGAGATGAAAATGACGTCATGAACTGCTCGGTTCAAGACATTCACGGCGATATACTTGTGGTGAGTCAGTTTACATTGCATGCCTTGACCAAAAAAGGAAATCGTCCTTCGTATATTAAAGCTTCGAAGCCTGAAATTGCCATTCCGCTATATGAAAAATTTATTTTTTCTTTAGAAAACGAATTGGGGAAAAAGGTGCAGACCGGTATTTTCGGAGCGGATATGAAAGTCAGTTTGCTTAATGATGGTCCAGTCACTATTTTGGTCGACAGTAAAAACAGAGAATAAATATGCTACAGTATTGCATGTAAAATACTCTAATTCTCTCAAAAATATAATTTTTACGGTAGCACTTTAAGACTTCAAATTTTTGTCTTATGATTTGAATTGTAAAGAAAAATTGCAATTCATTCTTTATATTTGTTACTTATCAAATAACAAAAAAAGGAAAATTATGAACATTTCATTAGCTCAAGCCGAAAAATTAATTGCAGTTGCAAAAGAAAAAGCAATTGCAATAGATACAAAAATGAATATAGCTGTAGTAGATGCGGGAGCTAATTTAGTAGCTTTTGTCCGCATGGATGGCGCTTGGTTGGGATCTTTAGACATCTCTATTAAAAAAGCAAAAACAGCTCGTTTCTTTGATATGAACACAGGAGTTGTGGGTAGTTTATCTCAGCCTGGAGGTTCTTTGTATAATATTGAACATTCTAACGGAGGATTAATTACTTTTCCTGGAGGCGTTCCTATCAAAAATGCAGCTGGAGATATTATTGGAGCGATTGGTGTAAGCGGAAGTTCAGTAGAGAATGATCATACTGTGGCAGAATCGGGTGCGTTAGCAATCTAATATTATTTCAGACTACTATCAATACTCATTCTGTTGTTTGATCATAAATCACTAAACGACAGAATGAGTATTTTGTTAATCAGCTTTCTTCTTTTTAAGAACTTTATCTTTCTTAAAATTCTTCGATTTACTGATTTTTCCACTATCGGTAATCATCAAATAACTATAATCAGGATATTGGTCAAGTAATTTTATACCCGCTTTTTGACCTAAAACCATCGCTGAAGTACTAAAACCATTAGCAGTTTCTGCGTTGGGACCAAAAACAGTCACGCTGCACAATCCAGTAGCTGGATAGCCTGTTTTTGGATTAATAATGTGCGAATAGCGTTTGCCATCAAAAACAACAAATTTTTCATAAGAACCAGAAGTGGTAACGGCGCCCTGCTGTAGTTCGACGACTTCCAGCAATTCGTCAGTTCGAAATGGATTAGTAATGCCAATATTCCAGTGTTTTCCGTTGGGTTGTTGTCCCCAAGTACTCATATCACCAGTAGCATTTACAATTCCAGATTTAATTCCTTTCGCAAGCATCATTTCTTGGCATTTGTTCGTCGCATACCCTTCACCCAATGCACCAAAACCAATTTTCATTCCGTTGATTTTTAAAAATATAGTTGAATTGACGCTGTCTAGAATTATGTTTTGATAGCCGACTTTTTCGACTGATTTTTTTATGGCTTCCGCCGAAGGCATTTTGGTCATCGAACCGTCAAGTTTCCAAATTCGATCCATCGCGGCAAAACTAATATCGAAAGCACCATTAGTTATTTTGGAAAGTTGAAGTGCTCTCTGTGTCAATTCAAAAACTTCACGATCTACTTTTATGGGTCGAATTCCGGCGTTTTGATTCACTTGAGAAATTGGAGTAGTCGGTATCCAATCGGAGATTAAATTTTCTATTCGATTGATTTCAGCAATTACTTCATCGATATTTTGCTCTGCGGAAAGCGAATCTTTCGCAACAATAGTAACGTCAAATCGACCTCCCATTAATAATGCAGCTCTTTTTCGTAAAACTTGTGCAGTACCGTTTAGACCTATAAGTAGAAAGATAATTATGATGGACTTTAATTTCGAATTCATTTTTATATGTTTTTTTGCCACAGATTTAAAAGATTATACTTTGCAGCTTTTTTTTTATTGATTTCCTCCCAATTCATTTGTGTGAATTATTGAAATTCAGATCTCTTTTTAAAAGTAAAACTTAGTAACAGTCCGTTAGAATTTGACCATTTCCTTTATATTCAGATAAGGCGGTATTGTTTTTTTCTAAACAAATTGCATCCAAAACATTTTCGACATCAAACTGCATTTTCAAAGCGCCACAAATCATTAGCGTTCCGCCATCTCTTAATAAATTGGCAAAAAAGTCGTCGTCTCTTTTAATTAAATCCATTACATAATGCTGATTTTCTTCTCGAGAATAAGCCAAATGAAAATGCTTCAGTCTTTCTTTCTGAATCATTTTTGAGGTAAAATTATCGTAATGCGCAGTACTATTCGTTTTTTGCCTGAAGCCACTATACAAATGAATTTCGGCTTTTTTAGTGTTCTGAGCAATCATTCCCAAAAAGGGAGCAATTCCGGTTCCGTTTGAAATTAAAGCTACTTTTTTAATTTTTTCAGGAAAATGAAAAGCATTATTACGGATGATTCTTGCTTTAAAAAAATCTCCTGCTTGGGCATTGTATAAAAATTCAGAACCCAAACCGTTCGGATGTAATCTGACCGCTAGTTGAATGTTTCCTTTGATGTTTGCGATCGAATACAAACGTTCTCGATTGTCATTGGCTGGATAAATAGCGAGTAAATCTCCAGAGCTAAATTTACTTCGAATTCCGGCTCGTAAAGTGATAATAAACGTTTGTTCCTTTTCTGATACCATTGTTTTTTCAAGTACCATTAACTTCTCAAGTCCTTTGGGTACTTGGTTGTACACAGATGGAGTCGTAGATAAATTAAATGAAGTTTTCATATTCCATAGTTTGATCCAATTCACAAACTCATCCGCCGATTTATCGTTTACTGTTTGCAGATCGATCAGCCGAATGGCCCATTTTTGATTGGCGAGAACGCTATCAATTGCTCTGGCGTATCCGCAAAAGTCAGGATATGCTTTTGATCCAAATCCAACTACCGTATAATTAAGCGGTTGCTCTTGTTGCTGTTCGGTTACTAATTTCATGAACTTACTAGCATTTACAGGCGCTTCGCCTAGACCATAAGTAGAAGTGAAAATTAGTAAATGATCTGCGTTTGGATAAATAGTATACTCATTCAGTTGGGCGAGATGTGCTTTTTGTCCAGAATCATTTAATTGATTTAAAACCGAGTTCGCAAAACGCAACGAACTTCCGTTTTCAGATCCGATCAACAAGATGTACTTACTTTCTTTAGAGTTGTATTTGTTTTTGATGCGACTTGCACGTCTTTTTAAGGTCATTGCAAATCCAGAATAGGTAAAAAATAAAATATTTAATGAAGCCAGTCCTAATATAATTGCCCAAATCATGCTGGCGCGACCTGTATGTAAATCTAAACTCAATTCGGAGAAAATTACGGAGACCGGAAAAATTTCTTCAGCAATTATTTCATTCGAATATTGGTCAATTTCAATTTTTTTGCTCTTTAATTGAAAGGTGAAATAATCTTCTGCATCTTCAGAAAATGGGAATTCAATTTTAGTAACATCTGCTAAAAGCGCGTTTTTAAAATCAAAAATATTTTTAGGAATTGCATTTGATTTCGTTTCAACAGTTGTTTTTTCATTTGTTGTGGTTTCAAAGAAATTAAAACGTTCTAGCGACAAATATGTTCCTGAAAGTGCCATTATTAAAATCGGAATCAGCGCTAACCTTCCTAAAAGAACGTGGTAATATTGTGCAAGGTATTCTTTAATGATTGTAGAGAAAAAGTTACGCAAACCGCGTTGTCTGTGAACCACGAGTGCAAATCCTGAAATAGAAATTAATACTAGTAAGAAAGAAATCAGACCCACAAAAAAACGTCCTGTTTCGTGAAGAAATAATGAACGATGCAGTGCAGTAATCCACTGTATAAAATCACTTTTCTTGTGTGGATGACCAATTATTCTGCCTGTTAGTGGGTCAATGTAGGCATTAACGTCAGCTCCTTCTTTGTCGATGCCTTGTAAAGTAACAAACTTATTGTGATCGATACTTATTTCGGTAATTTCGGGATATATTTTCCTAAGATTTAGTATCGATTCTTGTAAAGTAATAGCATCGAAATTAGCCACTTGGTAGGACGGAATTTTCTCTTGTATGGCGTCAACAGCCAATATAGTACCTGTTACGGATGCTAAAATTAAAAATAAAGAAGAAAAAACGGCTAAAGCCAAGTGCGTATAGCGCCAAAAAGAAAGTGTCATTAGTGCAATTGTATTTTAGGAATTCTACTAAAAAAATCTGCTCGATCTAGTTCATCTGTACATAAAATGTAGTGGACAGATGAACTAGATTTTTGCAGATTGAATTCTAATATATAGTTATATTTTGCTTAATCGTACGTATCGAATGTATCCTTTGCCTTCTGATTTTGCGGCAATACCTTCTGTGGTTAACGGAATTTCTACATCAGTAACATGGTACTTTTGATCTTCAACCGCAGTTTCAAATCGCAATTTATAGCCACTATTAATTTTAGAATTTTCAATTTCAATAGTAGCAATACTTCGATCACCTCCTGTAACAGAAGCGCCAGTCGTAGCGCTAATATTGGTTGGCTTTTTAGAATAAAATTTGTTCCATTCTTTTAAACTATTGTACCACTTTTTATCGTCTCCCATTACATAAAGTGTTTTTACGTAAGCACCTTTGTCGCTGACCAAAGAAACGACTACATAAGCGCCTTCTCCCATATAATTAGACATTTGTAACATGCACTTGTATTTGCTACTTTGTGCCGAAGACTGAAATGAAGCTAGAAAAAAGAAGATGCTTAAAAAAGCTATTTTAAGGATTGATTTCATTTTATAATTTTAAAAATTCTACAGATACGTTTTGTTTGCTGAGCGTTTCGTTTTCTTTGGCTAACGCATAAGCCGTTTCGTTAAACTCGGAGGTAATTTCTTTTTTTGCACCATGAGCAACTAAATATTTTAAAAGAGTATCATCACTAGAAACCATGGCTGCTTTGTGCAACGCGGTCATTCCGTCTTGATTTTTTGCATTAATATCGATTTTCAAATCTGCTAATTTTTCAAGTAAATTCAGATCGTTTTTTAAAACCGCAACATGATACAAAGTGCTGCCGTCTTTTTGAATAGAGGCAAGATTTAATCCGTTGTTTTGTAGCAATTGCTTTTTTGCTGTAAAAGGATCTTCCGCAGGCGTTTTTTCTTTACCATTTTGAGGCTTGTACGACTGAATTAAATAAAAACCAAGATTGTTTCCGTCCTTATCAAGTACTTTTACATCTGCTTTCTTACTGAGTAAAACGGCAACTGCTTCAGGAGTTCCCGATTGAACAGCCACTGTCAAAGCCGATTCTCCTTTTGTGTTTTTTAAATTAATATTTTTTACTGTAGGGAGTAGTAACTCCAAAGCTTCAGTATCTGTTGCTCTTGCAGCATTTAGTAAAGACGTATTGCCTTCTTTATCTGCTTTATTACTATCAACGCCTTTACTTAAAAAGTAATTGATGATGTCACTTTGTTTTGGTTTTCTAACGATAGCATGTAAAACTGTTTGTCCTTCAGCTGAAACTGTAGTTGGTTTTAGTTTTAAATCTTCAACTAAGTAGCGATATACTCCAATTGTATTGGCCTCACGACGAGAACCTTCAGCAGCAATGAGTAGTGCATTGTCGGTATATTTAACGCCTTTTTGAATCAATGTTTTTAAAAGTGCGATATTACCTGACCTTGCTGCGTAATCAAATGCGGTATTTCCTCGATTATCGACATCTTTCAATGCCATTCCTTTAGAAATAAAATAGTTGGTTAGTGCTAAATCTTTATCTCCTGCTATTGCGATAAGCAGCAGGTTAGCGCCATTTTTATACTTTGTCTTCGGATTAATTCCTGCTTTAAAAAATGCATCGTAAACCGCTGTGTTGTTTTGACTAGCATTTGCTGCGAATGTAATTGGAGTCGTACCGTGGCTGTCTTCCAAGTTAATGTCAGCACCTTTCGCAATTAAATAATTAACAATTTCGCTGTTGCCTTTGTATGCCGCCCAATGCAAATAGTTGCGATTGTCATGTGTCGATTTGGTTACTGGATTTCCCGCTTGCTCTAACAAAAGTTTGATTGTTTCAGTAGGTGCCTCATTATTAATTGCTAGAACTACAGGGTCAAAAGAGCGATCGTTTAATTCTGAAGGATTATTTCCTTTGGTTATTTCCGCTTCAACAGCGATTGCGTTTGGAGTTGTTTTCCAAAAATTTTGATCTAAGAGACTGTTTTTTTGCTGAGCATTGACAAAAAGAGTAGCTGCGAAGGCAAAAGAAAGAATAACTTTATTTTTCATGATTCCGAGTTATGGTGGTTTCTATTTATTTTGAATTATTTCTATTTAGAATAAATAAGAATAATGCAAATATAAAAATATATAAGAGTTAACCAACTCACGGTTTGCAATTTTTGAACAAAAAAAGCAGGACAATTTTATAGAAAAGCGCCTAAAAATCTATAAGATAAAGAATAGTAGTTAGTTGCTAGCGCGGTCGATCGATTACGGAAGACTCGTTTTAGACTTTTAGTAGTAGGAAAATAGTAGAAGATTAGCTGAGATAAAGCATGTAGCTTTGAAATTAAATTAGAAAATAGAAATTTCTGTAAGGATGATTTCTTTTAAAGACATTTAATAAAAGCAAAAAGTCGGAGTTTTTAGTTCCGACTTACTACTTCTTATTTATTTACCTACTTAATTTGCTACTTTAACTTTAGCTTGCTTATAGTGCTCTTTTATAAGTTGAGCCCATTTTTCGATAGATTGTAATTCGCCCGAAGGTTGCACTGTTTTGTTTGAGTCGTAAAATTCTAGTTCATGATCTAGAGTGCTTGCCGAAGCTGGCGCAAACGTCAAAGCAAGGCGTTCAATAACAGTATAATTATTCTTTTTGTCACCAATAGTTCGTTCGTTCTTAACTAGGGTAAACGTGTGAAAGTCGTTTAGGTTGATGACTTTAGAATTTTCTTCTTTACCTATTTTTTGTATAAAGAAGACTGACTTTTTTTCATTGTCGATTCCTATTATAAAATTGGTACCAATCTCATAGTCATGAATGGTTGATTGCTGATCATTTGCCAATCGTGTCAATTGCTGAATGGTTTCTTTGGTTCTTTTTTTTCTGTTATTGCTTAATATGATAAAAGGTAAAACACTAATTATTATTAAAACAATTCCGATTATAGCACTATTTAAATCCATGATATTTTTTTTAAAATTTAGATATACAAAAGAGGACTTCGCCAAAAGCAAAGCCAAAATAAATTACAGCGCAATTGCTGTTTACTTAAAAATTAAAAGAAATTACCAATGGGAATGAAACGGAAAAATAATATTCGTTTTTCGATGTCGAATTAAGAAATGCTTCGAAAAATTAAGATACTGAGATAGCTTACGTTGCAAAACTGATTCTGGAATTTTATCGAAAGAAACTCCTAAGTGCAGTGGAATTTTTATCTTGAAAAAAGCCAAATTACTTATACCGTAGTTTGAATTTTGAGAAGCATGGATAAAGCAAATGATACTCTTAGAGAAAGTTGGCGCAACATTTTCTTCCGCTTTTCTTGAATAGTCATTTTGAACTTCCTTCTCCAATGATTTTGTAGCCACGAATACAACAGATCCAAAAAGAGCTGTGATATATAAAATTCCGAAAAACCGTAGCACATTTTTCATAGCGCAAAAGTACTCATTAATAATCAATTTAAAATTTGAGGTAAAGTAGGGGCTGATTTATTAGGATTTAGCATGTACTAGCTTGCACGCCAGATCGGAACGTAGATCTAAGTGTGTTAAATGAAAGTTTTATAAATAAGGTTCAACCTTAATGGCTTGAATTAATTTTCATAAATAAATGTTAAACGCTTTATAAAAAAAATTACATTTGAAAAATAAAACCTACAAATGAAAGTTACCTCTTTTTCACTGCTGTTTTTTTTACTAATTAACTTCGTTACTGCCCAAAAGATCGATTATAGTAGCGCAACTATTGCTGATAACCTCAAAGAAAATGCGAATGCGGTCGTGCGCTTGAACCAAATTGATATCATTATTGCTTCGCAGCGCAGCATGACGATTAAAACCCAAAGAGCAATAACTGTTTTTAATGAAAAAGGGAAAAGCGCTATTGATGCTGTAGAGCGGTATAACAAAAACTCCTCTATTAAGAATATAGAAGCTATTGTTTATGATGCTTCGGGATCAGAAATTAAAAAGATAAAAAGAAAAGATTTTAAAGATGAAAGTGCTGTTGCTCAAGGAACACTAGTATCCGACAGTAGATATCTTTATCTAGAATACACACCAATTTCTTATCCATACACCATCGTTTACAACAGTGAACTGGAAACTTCGACTACAGCATTTATTCCAAGATGGATGCCTGTGTCTAATTTTAATACTAGTGTCGAAAAATCTTCGATGAGCGTTACCTATCCAAATGCGCTAGGATTTGAGAAAAAAGAATTTAATTTTTCGAATCATGCCATTGAAAAAACCACAGATACAGATACCCAACTTTCGTATGTTGCCTCAGCGATTTTAGCGCAAAAACCAGAAGATTACAGTCCTTCTTATGACCATATTTTTCCGCGCGTTATGATGCGTGTAGAATATTTTAATTTGGAAGGAGTAGACGGAAATGCTAAGAATTGGCAAGAGTACGGCAAATGGTTTTCGGATAAAATATTATCTGGGACTACAGCGTTGCCAGAAGAAACAAAATCTAAAATTAAATTGCTGGTTGGTACTGAAAAAAACCCCATACAGAAAGCAAAAATTATTTACAATTTTGTTCAAAAAAAATGCAGATACATAAGTGTTCAAGTAGGTATTGGTGGTTTTAAACCCATGCTAGCCGCCGATGTTGATCGCTTGGGGTATGGCGATTGCAAAGCATTGTCTAATTACACACGAGCGCTATTAAATGTGGTAGATGTTCCTTCGTATTACACAGAACTATATGGAGATAAAGATAAAATTGATATGGATCCAGATTTCTTTTCAATTCAAGGAAATCATGTGATACTCTGCATTCCAAATAAAGAAAAATATATTTTCTTAGAATGTACAAGTCAAGATGATCCTTTTGGATATCAGGCGAACTTTACTGACGATCGAAATGTAGTTATAATTAAACCAGAAGGTGGTGAAATTGTTAGAACTAAAATATATGAAGACGAGGGTAATGTGAAAAGTACTATAGGAAATTATACAATCGCTGAAAATGGAAATTTTACAGGTTCGCTTACGATGGTTTCTGAAGGCTCACAATATGATACTAAAGTAAAGGTGTCTAATTTACAACCAGTAGAAAAAGAGAGATACTACAAGCACTATTGGGGCACTATTAATAATTTAAAATTAGCACCCATAACAGTTACAAACGATAAAGAAAATGTTCGTTTTACTGAAAATGTACAATTGAGTGCAGCAAATTACGGGACGATTTCGGGTACTAAAATGATGTTTGTAATTAACGCGTTTAACCAGAGCGTCGATAACGTAAAACGCATTAGAAATAGAAAAAATCCATTTCAAATTCAGCGTGGTTTTATGCATACAGACGAAATCGAAATAAATCTTCCAACTGGATTTACAGTTGAATTTTCACCTCCCAATTTTGAATTAAAAAATAAATTTGGAGAGTATAAAACGGAAATCATCAAAACCGATACTACTAAATTAATCTTTAAACGCTCCATTTTTATCCAAAAAGGATATTATTCGAACGTAGAATATGATGAATATCGAATTTTTATGGAACAAGTTTCCAAAAATGATAATGCCAAAATTATATTAACCAAGATCTAATCCCATGAAATGTATTAAAATTATTTGTCTGCTATTTTTAGTGCTATCGGTTTCAAAAACTACCGCACAAGAATTTAAACTAGGTAAAGTATCGGTTGCAGAACTGCAAGAAAGAGCACATCCAAAAGACACTAGTGCTGTGGCTGCTATTTTATTTAAAAAAGGAAAATCTAGAATTGAATACATACAAAACGATGGCTTTGTAATGGTGACGGAAGTGGAAACTCGAATAAAAATTTACAAAAAGGAAGGGTACGAATGGGCTACTCAAAAAGTTTATTACTACAACAACAGCAATCTTTCTGAAAAGGTACGATTTGAGGACGCCGTAACTTATAATTTAGTTAACGGGAGCGTTGAAAAAACCAAACTAAATAGCGAAGGGATTTTTGATGAAAATTTTAATAAAGTTAGAGCAATTAAAAAAATCACGATGCCAAACGTGAAAGAAGGTTCAGTTATCGAATACAAGTACAGCATTAGAACGCCAACAGATCGCTTAATTAGGGATTGGAGTTTTCAAGAAAGTATTCCTGTAAATTATTCGGAGTTTGTAACTTATATTCCAGAGTATTATGTTTTTAACTCAAGACAGAAAGGCTATATTTCTCCAAAAGTAAGCACGCAACTTAATCGAAAAACAATTACGATCGTCAGTAAAGAACGATCTGAATCAAAAAACACACAAACTAGTTTTTCTTCTGACAAAATAGATTACAGTGAAACCCAAACTACCTACGTTGCACAACATTTTCCAGCAATGAAGGAAGAATCTTTTGTAAATAATATAGATAATTACACCTCTAGTGTAGCGCATGAATTGGCTGTTACTAATTTTCCAAATCAGTTGCCCAAATCATATTCAACGAATTGGAACGCAGTTGTAAAAACAATTTACGAATATGATGATTTTGGACCCGAGCTAAATAAAACAGGCTACTTTGAGGCTGATTTAAAAGAAATATTGAACGGTAAAAATACCGAGAATGAAAAGATACTAGCGATTTTAAATCATGTAAAATCAAATGTCAAATGGAACGAATATTTTGGCTATGCTTGTGATAACGGAGTGAAAAAGGCTTACAAAGAAAAATCAGGAAATATTGCAGATATCAACCTAATGATGACTGCGATGTTGCGCTCAGCTGGACTCACTGCTAATCCAGTTTTAGTGAGCACACGAGCTAACGGAATTGCGTTGTTTCCCAATCGTAATGCGTACAATTACGTAATTGCTGCTGTTGAGACAGCCAATGGCAACGTTTTACTAGATGCTTCGGATCAGTTCTCAACTCCAAATATTTTGCCTTTTCGAGCGTTAAATTGGCAAGGCAGATTAATTAGAAAAGATGGTAGTTCTGATGAGGTAAATTTAATGCCAGTAAAGCCTTCGATGGATAATGTTTTTTTGAGTTACACAGTCGATGCGGAAGGTAAAGTACTAGGGAAAAGTAGAAGGCAATATACGGACTACAATGCAATGATCACTAGAGCCAATTTTAACGGTTTAAAAGAAGACGATTATTTAGAAAAATTAGAAAACCAAAATGGTAAAATCGAAATAAGTGAGTATGCTCGAACCAACGTTAATGAATTAATGTCGCCAGTAGTCGAGAGCTATTCTTTTGTTGGAAATAATTTAAGCGAAGTAATTGGTGGTAAAATATATCTGAGTCCGATGTTGTTTTTTGCCAATGACAAGAATCCGTTTAATCAAGAAGTAAGACAATATCCGGTTGATTTTGGTTTTCCATTTACAGATAAGTATAGTATTGCGATTACCATTCCAGAGGGTTTTACGGTCGAGAGCTTGCCTACTCCCGCACTGATTTCTATGGAAAACAATGTAGGGATTTTTAAATTTGATATTGCAGTCAAAGGAAATCTACTACAGCTGTCGATTTTAAAGCAAATTAATGAGCCAATCGTCCCTGCAGAAGGTTATGAAATGCTGAAGGAATATTATACGACACTGGTAGCCAAGGAAAGCGAGAAAATTGTTTTAAAAAGAATTTAGCCGAATTCAAAGAATAGCGTTATTTTTGTTCAAAATCAGTATTTATGAACTTACAAAACGCACAATTAGACGTTGATACTTGGATTAAAGAGCACGGTGTTCGTTATTTTAATGAACTAACCAATATGGCACAACTGACAGAAGAAGTGGGCGAAGTAGCACGTATAATTGCGCGTCGTTATGGCGAACAATCGGAGAAAGAAAGCGATAAAAACAAAGATTTAGGTGAAGAATTGGCCGATGTTGTTTTTGTAGTTTTGTGTTTAGCCAATCAAACCGGTATCGATTTGCAAGCTGCTTTTGACAAAAAACTAGATTTCAAGTCAATTCGTGACAAAGACCGTCATAAGAATAACGAAAAGTTACAATAATGTTATAACTCCAAAGGAACCTTTGGAGTTTTCTTTTTTTAAGATAAATTTGCTCAAAGCAAAAAAACTAGCCGAAATGAATTTATTAGTACAAACCAGCCAAACCAATTTAGAAGGAAAAATTGCCGTTACTGGTTCTAAAAGCGAAACCAATCGTTTGTTGTTATTGCAAGCTTTATTTCCAAACATAACTCTTTCAAATACTTCCAATTCTGATGATAGCGAAGTAATGCAAAAAGCATTAGTTGGCCATGATGCGATTGTAGACATTCACCATGCAGGAACTGCAATGCGGTTTCTTACGGCTTATTTTGCAGTAAGCGAAGGACGTGAAGTAATCATGACAGGATCGCCACGCATGCAAGAACGTCCGATAAAAATTTTGGTCGACACGCTCAGACAGTTGGGAGTAGAAATCACGTACGAAAAAGAAGAAGGTTATCCGCCCATAAAAATTAAAGGAAAAAAAGTGACAGAATCTAAGGTTAATTTGGCGGCAAATGTAAGCAGCCAGTACATTTCTGCTCTACTCTTGGTAGCTTCTAAATTAGAAAATGGTTTAGAGTTGACTTTAGAAGGCGAAATTACTTCGGTTCCTTACATCAAAATGACATTGGCTTTGTTAAACGATTTAGAAATACAGACCAGTTTTGAAGGCAACATAATTAAAGTATATCCAAAAGCAGCCGTAGTTGCTAAAGAAATGGTAGTCGAATCCGATTGGAGTTCAGCTTCTTATTTTTTCAGTTTAGTAGCGCTTGCTGATACTGCCAAAATCACGATCAGCAGTTACAAAAAAAATAGCTTGCAAGGTGATTCTGATTTAGTAAATATTTACAAAGAAATCGGAGTAAATGCTACCTTCGAAAACAACAATTTAATGCTCGAAAAACAAACCAATTATCTGCCTAAAGCGGTTTCTTTCGATTTAAATAATACACCAGACATTGCCCAAACGATTGTAGTTACTTGCTTTGGCTTAGGAATTTCTTGCCATTTGACAGGATTACATACTTTAAAAATTAAAGAAACCGATCGTCTAGAAGCGCTGCAGGTAGAGTTAACTAAATTAGGTGCTACAATTTCAGTGACCAATGACAGCTTGAAGTTAGAACCATCAACAACGATTCATAAGAACGTACATATTGCCACCTACAACGATCACCGTATGGCAATGGCATTTGCACCTTTAGCTTTAAAAGTGCCTATTATTATAGATAATGCCGAGGTAGTTTCCAAATCGTATCCTGATTTTTGGGAAGATTTCAAAGCCTTGCAATTTCAAGTTTCAGAAGTATAACGCGTAGTAAATAAATAGTTACTAAAGGGGTAAAATCATTTTTTTTAACGCTTTTTTTAATATTTTTTTTCAATTATTTGACTTTTAAGTGTTTCCAAATGCAATAACCTCTAGCTTCAGTTAGAGGTTTTTTTATCTATTTTAGCAACTTTCTACCAAATTAACAGCTAATAATTTTTATAAATCGTTTGTAACTATCATTAAATCAGATGTTTTTGAAAATAAAGGTCAAAACACTTGACAACGCCTATCTCACAGTCGTATATTTGCAGTCTAAATAATAAGACTGCATGAAATTATCTCATTTTCAATTTGATTTACCAAAAGAACTTCTTGCTGAATTTCCTGCGGAAAACAGAGACGAATCTCGTCTAATGGTTATCGACCGTAAAAAACAGACAATCGAGCACAAAATGTTTAAAGATGTTATCGATTATTTTGATGACGGAGACGTTTTGATCTTGAATAATACCAAAGTTTTTCCTGCTCGTTTGTACGGAAATAAAGAAAAAACAGGAGCAAGAATCGAAGTATTTTTGCTAAGAGAATTAAATGCAGAACAACGTCTTTGGGATGTTTTGGTAGATCCAGCACGTAAAATCAGAATCGGAAACAAATTGTATTTCGGTGATGACGATGCATTAGTGGCTGAAGTAATTGACAATACCACTTCTCGCGGAAGAACCCTTCGTTTTCTGTACGATGGTTCGTACGAAGAATTCAGAAATAAATTAACAGAACTGGGAGAAACACCAATTCCAAAATACATTAGCCGTGAGGTAACTCCAGAGGATGCGGAACGTTACCAAACGATTTATGCTAAAGAAGAAGGAGCTGTAGCTGCGCCAACTGCGGGATTACACTTCTCTAAACACCTTTTGAAACGTTTAGAAATTAAAGGAATTGATTTTGCTGAAGTTACACTTCACGTAGGATTAGGAACTTTTAATCCAGTTGAGGTAGAAGATTTATCAAAACATAAAATGGATTCAGAAGAATTAATTATTGAGCAAAAAGCGTGTGATATCGTGAACAATGCCAAAATTAAGAAAAAACGTATTTGTGCTGTAGGTACTACTTCTATGCGTGCCATCGAAAGTGCTGTTTCGTCGCAAGGAACACTTAATACATTCGAAGGATGGACGAACAAATTTGTTTTTCCACCACACGATTTCAGTATTGCAAATTGCATGATTACGAACTTTCATACTCCAAAATCGACTTTATTAATGATGGTTTCTGCGTTCTGTGGACACGATTTAATGAAAAAAGCGTATGAAGAAGCAATTAAAGAAGAATACAAATTCTATTCTTACGGAGATGCGATGTTAATCATCTAAGACATACCATTCAATAGTTTAAAAAAGCTCGTCAATCTTGATGGGCTTTTTTTATGACGTATTGCGGGCTGTCCGCTCCACGTTTTGTTATCAAAAGCGTTCTGCTTCTATCCCTAACGCATTTACAATTCCCAACAACATTTTGTTAAATTCAAGGTCTTTTATTCAAAAGATGTTATTTTTACAAAACAAAATAAGAAACAATGACTTTTCAAAACAACCTTAAATTTGCTCAAAAACTCGATAAAAAAGATGTTTTAAACAAATACAAATCCGAATTTATCTTCCCAAAAATAAACGACAAACGGGTTATTTATTTTACTGGAAATTCGTTGGGCTTACAGCCCAAAAGAACCAAAGCGTATGTAGATGAAGTCATGAACGATTGGGCAAACTTAGCGGTAGAAGGTCATTTTTATGCTGAAAAACCGTGGTGGGATTACCAAGAGCGTTTTGCAAAACCGCTTAGTAAAATTGTCGGTGCATTGCCGTCAGAAGTTACGGTAATGAATACGCTAACGGTCAATTTGCATTTACTAATGGTTTCTTTTTACCAACCCAAAGGCAAACGGTATAAAATTATTTGTGAAGAAAAAGCATTTCCTTCCGATCAATACATGTTTCAAAGTCAAGTCCATTTTCACGGCTACAAATCCGAGGATACGATTGTAGAAATAAAACGTCGAGAAGGAGAACATAACATTCGTACCGAAGATGTTGTCGCTAAAATAAAAGAAGTTGGCGACGAGTTGGCTTTAGTTTTAATTGGCGGAGTGAACTATTATACCGGACAAGTTTTTGACATGAAAACCATTACTGCTGCGGGGCATGAAGCCGGTGCAAAAGTAGGTTGGGACTTGGCGCATGCCGCTGGAAACATTAAATTAGAACTCCACGATTGGAACGTTGATTTTGCCGCGTGGTGCAGTTATAAGTACATGAATTCGGGACCTGGAAATGCTTCGGGTTGTTTTGTACATGAAAAGCATCACAATAGTAACTTGCCACGTTTTGCCGGTTGGTGGGGACACAATAAAGAACGCCGTTTTAAAATGGAGCCCACTTTTGATCCCGTTCAAGGAGCCGAAGGATGGCAAATTAGTAATTTACCTGTGCTCTCTTTAGCGCCGTATTTAGCTTCTGTCGAAATGTTTGACGAAATAGGAATGGATCTTTTAATTGAAAAGAGAACTAGAATCACCGCTTACCTAGAATTTATTTTAAACGAAATAGACAAAGAAGTAGATAGCACTTTCGAAATAATTACACCATCGAATCCTGATGAACGAGGATGTCAATTATCTGTTTTATTGCACGGAGAAGGCCGCGACTTATTTGGTTACTTGATGAAGAGTGGTGTAATTGTAGATTGGCGTGAGCCTAATGTGATTAGACTAGCACCAGTTCCATTGTATTGCTCTTACGAAGACATGTATCATTTTGGACAGACTCTTAAAAAAGGGATTTTAACGAAATTAGAATCGTGATCGATGTAAAATATAAATGTAATTATGTAACAATTTTTTTTAAAAAAGGAACGATATTTGCTAATACTAATTTAAAAAATAATACCATGAAAATCTTATACACATTAGCGATAGCTATTACTTTGTTCTCTTGTCAAAATCAAGAAAAAGCAGATATGCAATTGGCGAAACAAGCTACAATTGATTCAATGAAAGTGGAGATGCAAAAGCAGAAAGTAATCGATTCTATGCAAATTGAAATTGCAAAAGCGAAAGAAGCAAAACAAATCGAAAGGATTGAAACGCATACCTACACTAATACTTCCGAAAATGCTTCGACACAAGCACAACCTGTAGCGAAAAAGAAAGGTTGGAGCAATGCGGCTAAGGGAGCGGTAATTGGTGCTGGAGTTGGTGCTGCGACTGGAGCAATCACGAGTAAGAAAAAAGGACAAGGCGCAATTATTGGTGGTGTAGTAGGAGCTGGTGTTGGTGCTGGTACTGGAGCTATAATTGACGATTCTAAAAAGAATAAAAATTAGAAAGACTTAAATACAAACATAAAAAAAGGCTGAAATCATTTTGATTTCAGCCTTTTTTGTTAAAAAGTAATAGTTAATAATTCCGCTCTATAAGTATTGAGCTGATTGCTTATGATGCTTTTTTCATTCGTAAAAGAAAATACGTTTTTAAATAAGTTTTCGTAGTACTGTATTCCAGTAATCAGATTATCTCTAAAAGCTTCCAGTTTTTTAAGCTCTTTGGCGTTTGCCGTAGAAAATTTTAAACGGTAGTCTTTCTTAAAATAGTCAACATACATTTTCAACTCTTTCACAAACATGTGCGGACGATTATCTACTCGTAAAACTGACTTGTTTCCATAAATATGTTGTACCATATTACTCAGAGAAACTTCTTGGTCAAAATAAGCCATATTTGGACCAGGACAAATTACTACACCTTGCGCTTGGCCTTTTATTGGCATATCATTTTCAAGATAAGAAGCATTCGCTAAACCAACACACAGACAAGATTTTTCAGTAATTGCCTCTTTTTTATACTCATAGGTTTGGGGGTCTAAGTTTGCTTTTTCTAATTCTAACTCTCCCAATTTATGGTCTTGGTATTTTTTAGAAGCCGTACAAATTCCTTCTGGCCCCATTTCTTTACTTAAAGCCAAGAATTTTTTTGGACACGAACTTCCTGCCTTATTTTGATCAATTCTTTTTTGCTTAAAATTTTCGTTAGAACTTCCTCTTACAGTATTAAAGGGAACGCCTAAAGGCGAAATGTTACTCAAATACAAATCTTCTTCTTTTGATTTGGCTAATAATTCTCGGGTTTCAGCATCCACAGATGTAGCTTCGGGAACTAATAAAAAAGGAGAACCCCAACCCACCGAATCCACCTCGTAATGTTGTAATAAAAAATCGTGCTCTTCTGCAGTTCCAACCCCGCCTTGAACGGTAATTTTTATCGCCAACGGCTTTTCGGGAACGTATTTTCCTTTGCTTTCTAACGTCTTACTCAGTAATTCGTGAACGGTATTTTGCAGTTCGGCTTTCTTTTCCTTAAATTCTTCTAAGATTGGACCTAATAAAAAACCATCTGTGGCAAATGCATGACCGCCGCAATTTAAACCAGATTCAATTCGGTATTCAGAAACCCACAATCCTTTTTTAGCTAAAAAATTTCCTTGGATTAAGGCCGACCGGTAATCGCTTACTTTTAAAGTTATTTTCTTTTTTAGAGGTTGGTCTTTCGAAGGAAAGAACACATCAAAATTTTCGAAGTAAGCAAATAATCTTGGGTTCATTCCTGCAGATAATACAACAGATGAGCTCAAATTACTGTTAGCAAAACCTCGCAATGCAGCGTGAGCGTCGTTAAATTCCACAGGCAGAGCAACATTGTCTACAAAATTATCTTTATCTAATTTTGTCATTATGTTCACATCAATTGCGCCAGCACAAAGCTGTGTTTCAATGTAGTTTTGAACCGATTCTTTAAAATCAAGACCTTCTTGAATAAAGTGATGAACGCTCTTTTTTAGATCAGAAGTATTAGGAAGCATTTCTAAATAGCTGTCTAACGTTTCTTTGCTTTTAGCTAGTTCTAATTTAAAATTTTCCACTTTCTGCGTCACAATGTGATCTACTAAGTTAAGATACGATGTAATTCTCTTTGCTCTGTAGTCAGCTACTTTTTGAGTGATTTCTTGATACGGTAATTGGAATTTCTTGCTGTAAAAAGCATTCATTTTTTCAATTAAATCATCATCTGCAATCGAAATTACTGATGATATTCCGTACTGCGCTACACGAATCGGAGTGTCGATCGTGTACGCCAATCCCATTACTGGAATGTGAAAAGTATGTATGTCGTTTGTTTTCATAAGTATAAAATAAACGACAAATATTGCTAAAATCTGAATGTTAAAAGCTGATATTTATCATATTAACATTTTTTAAGCGCGGTGTTAAATCAAGATTTTCTTCAAGGATTCTGCTACATTTCTCCATAAGAAATTGTAAAATGATTTTTCCTGAATGCGCTCTAATTCCATTGTGCACGTTTTTGCGTGTTCATCAGAATCCTTTTTTACGAATAAATTGGCCACGGCGCTTTTTAATTTCGCTTCTTTGCGAGGCTCTTTCTTTTTATAAAAAGTTACGTCCAAATCGTCATAATCTAAAGATGCATTTCCTTTAGAATTTAGATCATTTCCCCAAATGTCAAACTTGTATTTTTTAAATTTTCCGTCAAAAGAAGCATTAACATACGGCATAGTAAAATGCTTCATCGCGTTTAGATCAAAGTCGGCAATCGTACCTTTAATGTTAAAACTATCGTTTTTGTCGAGGACATTAAATTTCCAGTCAACGTTTAAAGCTGAATTTTTCATAAAAATACAATTGATTTTTATTTTTAAATCTTCCGTTTTTATCAAACCTAAGCCACTTTGAATGTTAGTAGCTTTTAAATTAAAGCGGTCAAAAGTCAGTACAGCTGGCCCTTTATCGAAAGTAACCTCTTCTTCATACACCAATTTTGAATTACGCATTTCAAGATTTTCAATGGTCATCGCAAACTTTAAATTCCGTAATAATTCGCTATACAATTTCTTTTTACTCAAATCATCGGCCGGAATTTTATTTCGATAGATGTTAGCATCCACTTTGTCTAGTAAAATGTTCTTCACATTAAAAAATAAGTGCTCGTTTTTAAATCCCCAATCGATATCGCTTACCGTAAATTCTTTGGCTTTTACAATAAACAAATCCTTTTCTGTCTTTACGGTTTGCACAAATTGATGGCGATCTAAAAGAGGCAATAACTGAAAATTACTGGCCTTTAATTCGTGGTTTTCAATAATAAGATGTTCCATTCTCATTTTATAAAAAACGTTAGGCTGATATAAAATCGAATCAATCTTCAACTCATATTTTGAATACGTGAATGGGATTTTCTGTTGTAACGTATTTTCATCGATTTTGATTCCTTCGACATTCATCGCAACGTTTTTGGCATCAAAAAATACTTTATTGGTAGTAGTTGCTACCATAGTTACAGCACCTTCTTTAAGATAAATATCGTGTACTTTAATTATTTTCTCAAACGGACCGACCACATCATTTTTTACACGGTCAAAGTGGTCTTTGTCTTTCTCTTTTTGGTAGTATAAAATAACATCAGGTTGATTGATCGTAATGCTTTGCGCCCTGATCGTATTGCCGATCAAGAGTTCCCAAATGCTAAAATTTGCTACAGAAATAGTGTTGATGGTACCGTAAATACCAAGTTTTTCTTTGCTGTTTTTTGGTTTTACTTTGGGACTAATTACCACAGTATCGGCTTGAATACTGGTTGACCAAATATTTATAGTTAATTTTTTATAGCCGATTTCGTACGGAGTAGTGTTGTTCTCTTGAATGATTTGCGGCAGTTTTTTTTCGAGCCAAAGATTCAAACCGAAATTAGCGGTTACCAAAACCACCACTATACTACTGATCCCGATAATTATTTTTTTATTTAAAGTCATTTGTTGGTTATTTAGCTTAAATGTATACATTTAAAAACAGTTAGTCTTATATGATTATAAGTTGTTGAAATTATTATTTGTGGATTTTATGAAAAACTTGAAGAGAATTTTATTTGTATTTGGCGGCGTGTTGCTGCTCCTTATTTTTGGAGTTTTAGGTTTTATTTTTTATATGAAACCAAAGTACGAAGGAGAGTTGCGCCTAAAAAATCTAGAAAAAGAAACTACAGTTTATTTTGATGAATTTGGAATTCCGCACATTTATGCCAGTTCACAAAAAGATGCGATGCTTACATTGGGTTACGTTCATGCACAAGATCGATTGTGGCAAATGGAATTGATGCGCCGAATTGCTTCAGGACGTCTGTCTGAAATTTTTGGAACAGTAGCTTTGGATAATGACCGCTTTTTTGTCGGACTTGGTATCGAAGAAGCTTCCGCTAAAGCGATTGCTAAGCTGGATAAAAATAGCCCGAGTTATGTGCAGACAATGGCTTATCTAAAGGGAATTAATCAATATTTAGAAGAGGGAGTTACTCCAATTGAATTTCAAATATTAGGAATCAAAAAGCAGCAGTTCACATTAAAAGATGTGTATAATATTTACGGTTATATGGCTTTTAGTTTTGCCATAGCGCAAAAAACAGATCCATTACTCTCAGATATCAAAAATAAGTTGGGGGCAGCATATCTTAAAGATTTTGGTTTGCAAGGAGAGTTTAATACAACACAGATTAAAAGCACCAAAAATCAAAGTGAAGAATATGCCGCTGTTTCCAAATCAATTGCGGCTCTTTTAGAGAAAATGCCTGTCGCTGCTTTTGTAGGAAGTAATAGTTGGGTCGTAGCTGGTACGAAAACCAAAAGTGGTAAAGTAATTTTTGCTAACGATCCGCACATCGGGTTTTCACAGCCGGGTACGTGGTACGAAGCGCATTTGATAACGCCAGATTATGAAATGTATGGCTGTTATTTGGCGGGAACTCCATTTCCGTTATTAGCTCATAATCGTGAGTATTCGTATGGTTTGACGATGTTCGAAAATGATGATGTTGATTTTTATGAAGAGACAAATAACGTAAATGATGAAAACGAATATCAGACACCAAATGGATTTGAAAACTACACTACGAGAATTAAAACAATCAAGGTAAAAGACACGTCAGATGTTATTTTAAAGGTGAAAGTAAGTCGTCACGGACCACTGATGAATGATTTATTATTGGATGTAAAGAGTAAAAAACCGCTCGCCATGTCTTGGATTTATACCCAAGAACCAATCTTGCTTTTAGATGCAGTGTACGGATTGTCTCATGCGAAAAGCAAAGACGACTTTAAAAAAGCAGTTGAATTGGTCGCTGCGCCAGGATTAAATGTAATGTACGGTGATGCAAAGGGCAATGTAGCATGGTGGGCAACTGGAAAATTATATAAACACAACAAAGGAGTCAATACAAATTTTATCTTGGTTGGTGCTTCTGGTACCGATGACATTATGGAATACTTTGATTTTGATAAAAATCCGTCGGCTGAAAACCCAAAATTAGGTTACGTTTACTCTGCAAACAATCAGCCAGCAGCCATTGATGGTTATTTATATCCGGGCTATTATTTACCAGAAGATCGCGCGAAACGAATTGTCCGGTTGCTGGATGAAAAGTCGAACTGGGATAAAAAAAGTGTTAGTACAATGATGTTTGATAATACGTCGAGCGTTGCGTCAAAAGTGGTAAAAAAATTAGTGAAGTTTGTAGCAGGCGAGAAATTAACTCCTAAAGAAAGCGAAGTACTTTCGATAATGAAAAGCTGGAAAGGGACAAATAATTTAGAAGATGTAGCACCGACCATTTATAACAAATGGATTTATTTGTACTTAAAAAACACTTTTGAAGATGAATTAGGAAAAGACCATTTTGAATCTTTTTTAGGGACGCATTTAATGAAGCAAGTCATCGCCAAACAATTGGATAATGAGCAATCGATTTGGTGGGATGATGTGAGAACTGTCGATTTGAAAGAAACCCAAAATGATATTATTTTAAAATCCTTTCACCAAGCTGTGGTAGACTTAGAAAAGCAATTAGGAACAAAGACAAACGATTGGCAATGGAAAAATGTCCACACTGTCGAATACGGGCATCCGTTAGGAACTGTCAAAGCATTACGTAGTATTTTTAATGTGGGACCTTTTGGTACTGCTGGATCGAACGAGGTTATTGATAATCAATTTTTTTCTTTCTCTGAAGACGGAAATTATAAAGTGACTGGTGGGCCATCTACAAGACGTGTTGTTGATTTTGCAGATATCGAAAATAGCTGGAGTATCTTGCCAACAGGACAATCAGGAAATCCTTTTAGCAAACATTATAAAGATCAAGCCTTGTTGTATAACAGTGGAAAATATAGAAAAATGAAATTGAACAAAAATGAAATTGTAAAGTCGTCCACTAAGCTTGTTTTTAAAACTAAATAAGCTTCTTTCAGAATAAATTATTTGCGATTGAATCGTGGTTTTGAGTTTAACTTTTATAGCGGAATTGATATCTGTGAATCTGTTTAGTCCATAAATTTCGAAGCTGTTTCGAAGTAAAAATCAAATATTTAGAGCTTTGCAAATTCTTTCCTTAGATTATTAGTATTTTTACGAACTTATAAATATTCGTTATTCATGCAAACACCACTTAAAATTGCTGTTGTAGGTTCAGGATTAGTAGGTTCACTATTGGCAATTTATCTTAAAAAAGCAGGTCACGAAGTTCATGTATACGATCGTAGTCCTGATATTCGTAACATTACTTTTTCTGGCCGTTCAATTAATTTAGCAATGTCTGATCGAGGTTGGAAAGCATTAGATGGTGTAGGAGTTGGCGATGCAGTTCGCGAAATTGCTATCCCAATGGACAAACGTGCTATTCATTTGGTTGATAAGTTCAATTATCAGCCGTATGGGCAAGAGGGCGAATCTATTTATTCTATTTCTCGAGGGACTTTAAATCGAAAAATGATTGATCTGGCTGAGCACGCAGGAGCTGCTTTTTTCTTCGATCAAAAAATTTGGGACGTTACTTTAAGCGATGCTACTTTGCACATTGGGGAAAGCGAAAGAGGTGAGTGGACCGAAAAAAAATACGATATGGTTTTTGGAGCTGATGGTGCTTTTTCTAGAATCAGACATCGCATGCAACGTCAGAGTATGTTTAATTATTCGCAAGAATTTTTAAATATTGGTTACAAAGAATTACACATTCCTGCTAATGCAGATGGTTCTCATAAATTAGATAAAAACTCTTTTCATATTTGGCCACGAGGTGAATACATGCTAATTGCTTTGCCCAATCAAGACGGTAGCTTTACATGTACTTTATTTATGCCTTTTGAAGGAGAAAATTCATTAGCAGAGTTAAATAATGAAGAAGAATTAGAAACTTTTTTCAAGAAAAACTTCCCAGATTCCATTCAAGTAATTCCCATGTTAGCGGAAGATTTCTTTAAAAATCCAACAAGTACTTTGGTCACCATGAAGTGTTTTCCATGGACGTACACTGATAAAATTGCTCTTATTGGAGATGCTTGTCACGCAATTGTCCCGTTTTATGGACAAGGAATGAACGCCGGTTTCGAGGATATTACTGTTTTATTTGAAAAGATGCAGGAATTTGGAGACGATTGGAAAACCATTTTTTCTGAATATCAAATTGATAGAAAACCCAACGCAGACGCCATCGCTGAATTATCGTACCGTAATTTTATGGAGATGAGTTCTAAAACTGCCGACGAAAAATTTCTATTGCAGAAGAAAATAGAAAAAAGATTTGCGGAAAAATTTCCCGAAAAATGGATTCCCTTATATAGTAGAGTAACCTTTAGCGATCGACCGTATACCGAGGCGTTAGCGCTAGGTGATTTTCAAAATGAGATCATGCAAAATGTATTAAAATTACCCGATATTGAAACAATTTGGGATTCTGAAATAGTAGAGAATAAAATACTAGAGCTATTAGCTAAAGCGTAAAAAGTAAACCCGTTTAAAATATTTTAAACGGGTTTATTTTTTGATTTATTTTTTAAGCATTTTAGACAGAACGCCAAAAGCCCCACGTATAAAAGTCGCGCTTGTTAAAATTTTTAAAACTGACTTTCCTACTACTTCTGTCGTAGTTGGTTCTAACTTGGTTGCTTTTTTAACTACTTTTTCAGCTTGTTGCTTCGTAGCAATAACTTCCGCTTCGTTGATTTTTTTTGTCAACATTTCATAAGCACTTTCTCGGTCAATAAGCTCACTGTATTTCTTAACTAATTTCGATTTCGAATTTATTTCCTGAATTTCACTTTCGGTTAGTATGTCCATTCTGCTTTCTGGAGCACGCATCATGGTAGCAACTAACGGGGTTGGAATTCCCTTTTCGTTCAAAGCCGTAACCAAAGCTTCACCTATTCCTAAGCTCGTTAAAAGCTCGTCTGTTTTGTAAAATTCAGAGGTTGGGTAATTGTCCGCAGTTTTCTTAATTGCTTGCCTGTCATTAGCGGTAAAAGCGCGCAGAGCATGTTGGATTTTTAGTCCTAATTGTGCCAAAACTCCGCTAGGAACGTCCATTGGATTTTGCGTTACAAAGTAAATACCCACGCCTTTCGAACGAATTAATTTTACAATAGACTCAATTTGATCTAATAAAACCTTACTCGCTTCATTAAAAATTAAATGTGCTTCATCAATAAAAATAACCAATTCGGGTTGTTCAGCATCTCCTTTTTCTGGCATTTGCTGGTATATTTCAGCTAATAAACTTAGCATAAAAGTCGAGAATAATTTTGGCTTATCCTGAATGTCGGTTAGACGAATAATATTCACGTAGCCGCGTCCATTTTCATCAATTCGCATCAAATCATCTATTTCAAACGAAAGTTCACCAAAGAACAAATCGGCACCTTGCTGTTCCAATTCTATAATTTTGCGCAGAATAGTTCCAGTGGTCGAAGTCGAGATTTTTCCGTAGTTCGCGCTAATTTCTTCTTTCCCTTCTTCGGTAATATAGTTAATTACTTTTTTAAAATCTTTTAAATCCAGTAAAGGCATTTTTTTATCATCACAAAACTTAAAGATGACCGAAACCACTCCAGATTGCGTAGCATTCAAATCTAAAATCCTAGAAAATAAGACGGGTCCAAATTCAGAGACAGTCGCTCGCAATCGAACACCACCTTGTTCAGAGAGCGTCATTAATTCAATAGGAAAGTGTGCAGTCTTATACGGTAAATTTATTTTTGCATGACGTTCCGTAATAAAGGACTTCTCTTCTCCTTCTTTGGCAATTCCACTAAAGTCTCCTTTAATATCCATCATTAAAACAGGAATTCCAGCTTGCGAAAGTTGCTCTGAAAAAACCTGAATTGTTTTAGTTTTTCCCGTTCCTGTTGCTCCTGCAATTAGCCCGTGTCGGTTAAGTGTTTTGAGAGGGATTTTTACAAACGTATCTGCAATTGCCTCACCGTCCAACATAGCTCCACCCAAAATGATGCTTTCTCCCTTGGTTTGGTACCCATTTGTTATATTTTGAATGAAATCGTCTTTTTTACCCATGTTCTTTAGCGTTTTTTAGAGTTTGCAATATATGTTTTTTTGCGGAAATAGCTGAAAATTGGCATCGACACCTAATTATCACGTTTTTATTTAAATAGTGATTATTTTTTTTTAATTAACATTTAGTGAATAATCTACGTGTTTAGCGTGTTTTTTAATGAAAGGATGCAATTTTATTCATAAAAAATTATTTTTTATGTTTTATTTCATCAATGCACTATCGAAAACGATGTCGCTTTTTTGATTGTTGCGTTAAATTAATTGCAATAAAATTAAAAAAAGTTTTTTTATTTCAATGAAACATATAAATTTGCTCCACTACAAGTTTATTATAACTAAAAAATAAAATTATTTAAAACTATTAAAATTAAAAAAATGGCAAACGTTAAAGTTGAAAAGAAAAGCACTTCAAATGGAGGAGGAATGGTTTCAGGAATCATTATTGTAGCTTGTGTTTTTGTTGGTTGGTTAATTTGGGAATTTATCATGGGTGCTCCAGCTAACTTTGAAGGCGGTAATCCAGAAGGAACTCCTTTGAATACGCTAGGAATGGTTTACCACGGAGGTTTTATCGTACCGATTTTGTTAGGTATGTTGTTAATGGTTGTTGTATTTTCATTTGAAAGATTTTTTGTTATTTCTAAAGCAGCTGGAAAATCTAATTTAGATACGTTTATGACTAATGTTCAAAGAAACATTAAAGAAGGAAACATCGAAGGAGCTATTGCTTTATGCGATAAACAACAAGGTTCTGTTGCAAATGCAATTAGATCTGCGTTAGTTAAATACCAAGATGTGAAAAAAGAAGGATTCAATTCTGAAGAAGCTTCTGAAACAATTCACAAAGAAATCGAAGAGGCAACTTCATTAGAAATGCCAATGTTAGAGAAAAATATGACTATTATTTCTGCATTAGTATCTTTAGGAACTCTTGGAGGATTATTAGGAACAGTATCAGGGATGATCAAAGCGTTTGGTGCATTAGCATCTGCAGGTTCTCCTGACCAAGCAGCTCTTGCAACAGGTATTTCTGAAGCACTTGTAAATACAGCTACAGGTATTGCTACTTCTATCTTTGCAATTATTGCTTACAATTTCTTTACATCTAAAATTGATGATTTAACTTACTCTATTGATGAGGCTGGTGTTACTATTGTTAACACATACAGAAAATTCAGAGGAAGTTTAAAACAATAATAATTTTTTTGGCATGCTAGTAATGCCAAATTTAAAATAAAAGATAATGGCGAAAATAAAAATGAAAAAAAAGTCTATGTCTACGGATATGACTGCCATGTGTGATGTTGCATTTCTTTTGTTGACGTTCTTCATTTTGACCGCTACTTCTAAAGTTCCAGAGGCACTGCCAGTGGATACTCCTGCTTCAACAGTAGAGACTAAATTACCAGATTCTGATTTAGCTACTCTAACGGTTGGTAAAGGAAAAGTCTTTTTTGATTTAAAAGGAAAAGACGTTAGAATTAAAACTTTAGAGTTAATGGAGGAGAAGTACGGTGTTACTTTTTCTGAAGGCGATAAAACTGCTTTTTCTTTAATGAATGATTTTGGTGTCCCTATGACAAGTTTGAAATCGATCATTGAAATGAAAGGTGCAGATAGAAGTAAAGCAGATCAACCGGGTATACCTCAAGATTCTTTGGATAATCAGTTGAAAGACTGGGTTTTCAGTGCGCGTAAAGCAAACATAGAAGTAAACGATAAGGAATTACAGTTTGCTATAAAGGGAGATGCTAAAGAAGAATATCCAGCAATCAGAAAGATTATGGATATGTTGCAAGATCAAAAAGTAAATACTTTTAGTTTAGTGACCGGTAAAAGAGGACATGACTTTTAATTAAAAAAAACACACTAAAATGGCTGAATTAAATACCGGCGACGGTGGCGGTAAAGGTGGTAAAGTAAGAAGTAAAAAACAAAACTCAAAAGTAGATTTAACTGCTATGGTAGATTTGGCCTTCTTATTGATTACTTTCTTTATGTTGACTACCACGTTGTCAAAGCCTCAATCGATGAGTTTGGCATTGCCAGATAAAGACGAGAATCCTGATTTAAACGCAGAAATTAAAGTTGATGAAAAGAGAACTTTAACTTTGTTATTAGGTGAAAATGGGAAGTTGGTTTATTATATGGGGTTACTAGATAATCCAATTGCAGGACCAAAAGAGATCGCTTATGGCAAAAACGGAATCCGTCCAGAGCTTGTAGCAAGAAAACAATCGGTTATTGAGTATACAGGTACTAAAGATAAAGGTATCATCGTTATTATCAAACCGAGTAAGAAATCTAAATATAAAAACTTAGTTGATGTATTAGATGAGATGGCAATTACTGGAGTAGAGACATATGCAATTGTAAATGACTTTTCGCCAGAAGAAACAAAATTGTTAGACGGAAAATAGGCTTTGTCCTATTTTCTTAATAACCTAATAATTAAGAAAGATGAAATTAGATATTTTAAAAAATCAATGGCTTGACATTGTTTTCGAAGGTCGTAATAAGATCTACGGAGCATATCAGTTAAGAAAAGAAAATAAATCGACTACAATAAAAGCACTTATTATTGGAGCGTTTCTTTTCAGTTTGGCTGTTGCTATTCCACTTATCATCAATTTGTTGCCAAGTTCAAAAGATAAGGTAGTGAATATGGATGTTAAGATTACGACAGTAAAATTACCGCCAAAGAAAGTGGAACCAATTAAGCCTAATTTACCACCACCACCACCACCCGCTCCTAAAGTGGATCAAGTGAAATTTGTTAAGCCAGTTGTGGCTAAAACAGAAGAAGTAACTGAAGAGCCGCCTAAGATTGTGGAGATGAAGGACAAAAACGTTGGTAAAGAAACAATAAAAGGTAATCCAGATGCAGTATTAACTGTAGAACCTGTTGGTACAGGAACTGCAGCAGTAGTTGAAGAGGATAACAAAGTGTACAACACTGCGGGTATCGAAGTAAAGCCAGAATTTCCTGGAGGAATTGAGAAATTCTACAAGTTTGTTGGAAACAACTATAGAGCGCCAGAAGAAGAAGGTTTAAAAGGTAAAGTTTATGTTACTTTTGTTGTTGAAAAAGATGGTTCATTAACAGATATTAAGGTTTTAAGAGATATCGGTTACGGAACTGGAGCAGAGGCAATTAGAGTACTTAAGAAATGTCCGAGATGGCAGCCAGGAGAGCAAAATGGTAAAAAGGTTAGAGTTTTATACTCACTACCAATTACTATTCAAAGCGCTGACTAATGTTGAAGAAAATACTTGAAAATATTAAGAAGAAATCGCTTCACGAGCGGTTTCTTCTTGTTTTAGGAATGTCCTTTTTTTTACTATATTTGGTATTGGGCTTGATAATAATCTTTTCAAAATCACTTCCAATCGCAATGGAGCCAAAGTATCGTATTGCATTCGGAGCATTGTTGATTGTATATTCGTTTATTCGATTTGTTCGTTTTTTTAATTCTAATACGCAGTAAGTATGTTAAATAAAAGTAAAGTTTTAGCGTTGGTAAGTTTTAGTCTATTGCTGATTACATGCAATCAGAACGATAAAGATAAACAAGACAAAGAAACAATACTTAAGGGTAGTGTAACCGTTTTAACAGATGAAACATTAACTCCAGTTGTTGACGACCAGATGTTAATTTTTCAAGATATTTATGGAGCGAAAGTTACGGTGGTTTCAAAGTCAGAAGCTGAAATTGTAAATGATTTATTAAATCAGAAATTTGCAGTAGCTTTTATGGCTCGTAATTTAAGTGACAAAGAGAAAATGGTTTTTGAACAGAAGAAAATAGTTCCTAGAGTAACTCCTTTTGCTACCGATGCTATTGCATTGATTGGTAATAAAAGTAATAATGATACTTTAATTGCGTTACAAGACGTGATTAGTTTTATGGAAGGGAAATCTGCTAAAGGTATCAAAGGATTAGTGTTTGACAATCCAAATTCTAGTACCGTACGCTATTTGAAAGATTTAGCGAAAGTTGCTGCAATTCCTACTGAAGGAGTTTATTCATTTAAAACTAACGAAGAGGTTATTAAATTTGTAGCAGAAAATGAAGGAATGATAGGAGTAGTTGGAGTCAATTGGTTGACTCAGCCTTTGCCAGAGATGAATGAATTCATCAATAAAGTTAATATATTAAGTGTTAGAGGTCTTAACGACGAAAAGTATTATGCGCCTACACAAAACAGCTTAGCTAAAGGTTTTTATCCTTTGGCACGCGAATTGTATATTGTCAACTGTCAAGGTAGTGCTGGTTTAGGAATGGGGATTTCTTCATTCGTAGCTGGGGATATCGGTCAAAGAATAATTTTGAAATCAGAATTGTTACCATACAAGACTCCTGGAAGAAAGATTATAATAAGAAATGAAATCATTAATGATAAAAAATAAATTAAAAAAGATGAATAAGTTTAAAATTTTTACTCTTGGATTATTGGTTACTGCTGGAGCAGGTCATGCACAAGATTTAACAGAAGCAAAAAAAGCGATTGATGCAGAACAGTTTGAAAAAGCAAAATCGTTATTGAAAACTATTATTAAAGAAAATCCTAAAAGCGGAAAAGCAAATTTTATTTTAGGTAATGTATATTTAAATCAAGCAGTCGTTGATTCAGCTAAAATCTATTATTTAAACGGATTACAAGCGGCGGACAATGCTAATTTCAATTACATTGGTTTAGCACAACTTGATTTAAATAATAAAAATGTAGCTTCTGCGCAAGCAAATATCAACTTAGCGACAAAACCGATGCGTCGTAAAGATGTAGAGGAATTTATTTACGTTGGTAGAGCATATATTAATTCTACTAATCCAGATTACAAGAATGCGATTACAGTTTTAAATCGTGCGCTAGCTATTGATTCCAATAATTCGCAAGCATTACTTTCTTTAGGTGACGCCTATTATGGAGAGAGTAATCAAAATGAAGCTTACAAAGCGTATCGTAATGCATTTAGTGCAGATAACACTTTATTAAGAGCAAAAATGCAATTGGGGGTTTTACTAAAAGGTGCTAAATCATACGACGAAGCGATTAAGTCTTTTAATGAAGTAATTGCAATGAATGCAAATTACGGTCCAGTTTATAGAGAATTAGCAGAGACTTATTACAAATGGGGAAGAAATAAACCTTCTAAGTCTGAAGAAAATATGCAAAAAGCGATTCAGAATTATGAAAAATATTTGACACTTACCGATTATTCTTTAGATTCAAGAATGCGTCATGCTGATTTTTTAATTTTAGTAAAAGATTACAAAGCACTTGAAGTTGAGGCTAATAAAATGATCGAATTGGATAAAGTAAATCCAAGAATTTACAGATATTTAGGATATTCGGCTTATGAGAACGGTAATGTAGATTTAGCTATCAAATCTTTAAATGACTTTGTTAATTCACCTACCAATAATGTAATTGCGAAAGATTATATTTATCTAGGTTTAGCAAAAATTAAAAAAGGCACTAATGTAGAAGGTACTAAAATTGAGCCAGCAGCTTTTGAGGCAGGAATGTTGGATATTAAAAAAGCTTTAGAAATGGAACCTCTAGCTTCTGAAGAGTTAAGTGATCAAGGTAAAATTTTCTTTGGTAAAAAATTATATAAAGAAGCTGCTGCATTTTTTGAATTTGGAGCAAACAATCCAGAAGGAAATGGTTACTTAGATGATAACGTGTACTATGGTTTGTCACTTTATTACGCAAATGTAAACGGTGTTGATAAAATCGATACAGCTTCTCTTCAAAAAGCGGACGCTGCTTTTGAAAAAGTAATTGTTGCTTCACCGACCTATCAAGAAGCGTATCTTTTTAAAGCTAGAATCAATAGATTGTTAGAAAAAGATGACCTAATGGTTACTAACTACGACAAGTACATTGCTGTAACCACAGAAAAAGGAGCTGAAGAACTTGCAAATCCATCTACAATAACGAAGTTTATTGAAGCATATAATAATATAGCATCAAGTTATGCAAATACTGACAAAGCGAAAGCAATAGAGTATTTAAACAAAACGTTAGCGTTAGATCCTACTAATGCGTATGCAACTCAATCGCTAGCTGCATTAAAATAAGAATTGATAAAGAATCAATATGTAAACCCGATAGCTTTAAGCTATCGGGTTTTTTATTTTTCCATTTTCAAAACACTATCTTTGCACTTTAAATTTTTATAATGTTATCAAAAGAAATACAATTAGCTGTAAATAAAGGAGCAATGTTGCCCTTGATGGAAGAGTTTTACACTATACAAGGAGAAGGATATCATACAGGAACAGCCGCGTATTTTATTAGAATTGGAGGCTGCGATGTAGGTTGCCATTGGTGTGATGTTAAAGAAAGTTGGAATGCAGCATTGCATCCGCCAACAAGCACCGAAACTATAGTGGAGAACGCGAGTAAGTTTGCAGATACAGTCGTAGTAACGGGAGGAGAGCCTTTAATGTGGGATATGAGTTTATTGACAAAGCAATTAAAGGAAAAAAATAGAAAAGTGCATATAGAGACCTCTGGAGCTTATCCACTGTCTGGAACTTGGGATTGGATTTGTCTTTCTCCAAAGAAAAATAAGTTACCTACTCAAACCGTTTATGATAATGCGCACGAACTTAAAGTGATCATTTACAATAAGCATGATTTTATTTTTGCCGAAGAGCAAGCGAGCTTAGTGAACGAAAATGCTATTTTATTTCTGCAACCAGAGTGGAGTAAAAATGACGAAATGACGCCGCTTATTGTTGACTATGTTATGAATAACCCTAAATGGAGGGTTTCATTGCAAACGCACAAATACTTAAACATTCCGTAGGTTTTTGTAGAAGTATAGCACAAATAAAAGTCATTTCAATTTTTAAGAAATGACTTTTTTATTTTTAAGTTCGGCAGTTTAATTAATTTTAATTTTCATTGAAAGTGAATGTGAAAAATTAGAGTGTCAATCGAGCTAAATAGTCAAAGTGTTCTCCTTCTTGAATTAGCTCACACTTCAAGCCATTTGCTATCGAGGCATTTTGCAAAGTATTATAATCTAAATACAACCAGTCAAATGGAATCTCTCTTTCGTTTTTATAAGTTAGTGTAAAAGTCAACTCACCATAATATTCTTTTTCTGAAGGAATCCATTTTCCGCCATCTTCATCTTCGTCAAACATATAGATAATATCAGAGCTGTCAATTAAAATTTGTCCTCCAATATTTAAAAGCGATTTTAACTTTTGTAGATACAAATTGCAATTCTCTAGTTTGCCGAAAATTCCAGTTCCATTCATTAACAGCAAAACAGTATCAAATTTTTCTCCAGAATAATCTAAAATATTTTCAACTTCTGTATTTTGCAAACCACGAAGACGACAGGTTTCTATTGCTTTTGGAGAAATATCGATGGAATATACATCAAGCTTTCGATCATTTTGTAATGATAAACTGTGGCTTCCGGCTCCACAACCAACGTCTAGCGTTTTGCCTCTAGCGAGTTGTAATGCTTTTTTTTCAATTTCAGGCATTTCATTGTACGATCGAAACAAGTAGGAAATGCTCATTTCGTCAGGATCTGAGATCGAAGTTTCTGTAATTATATCTTCTGGATTATTGTTGGTCTGATAATCCAACATTGCTTTTCCGAACAAATCTAACATTTTATCTAAAGTTTAAGGTTCAATCTTTCAAGTTGAGTAACTTTGCGAGTCAACTTTAAAAATTTAAACTTGAAACCACAATTGAACGAACTTGGCAAGTTAGCCAAAGATAAGCATATCGAAAGCAAAAAGTATTTTGATAAGTTAAAAAAGAAAACGCCTAAAAATCTGGATTACGTGATGCAAGAAATTCACGAAGCAGAATTTAAAAAAACCAACTGTTTGTCGTGCGCTAATTGTTGCAAAACAACCGGACCTTTATTTACTTTGGCTGATATCGAGCGTATTTCAAAACATCTTAGGCAAAAGCCACAACAGTTTATCGAACAGTATTTACGCATCGATGAAGATCGTGATTATGTCTTGCAAGCCGTGCCTTGTACATTCTTGGATAACGAGAATTATTGTATGATTTATGATGTTAGGCCCAAAGCGTGTCGAGAATTTCCGCATACAGACCGAAAGAAATTTCAGCAAATATCTGATCTTACCTTAAAAAATGTAGCAATGTGCCCAGCTGCTTTTAATATTGTAGAAGAAATGAAAAAGAGATTACCCTTATAGAATTTTAAACTTTTCATAATTATTTTCCAACAGTCAGGAGTTCTCTATTTTAGATGTATTTTTGATGATGACAAAATCAGGTATTAATTTTAAACGCAGACATTAAAATTGAATTTAGAATATTTCATAGCCAAACGACTCATTACTTCAAAAGATAATAAAAGTAGCATATCAGCGCCTATTATCAAGATTGCTATCTCGGCAATTGCCATTGGTATGATTATGATGATTGTCTCTGTAGCAACGGGAATCGGTTTACAACAGAAGATTCGGGATAAAGTTTCTGCTTTCAACGGACAAATAATAATTTCAAATTACGATAACAATCAATCGGAGGTAACCTTAAGTCCAATTTCAAAAAAACAAGAGTTTTATCCTTATTTTAAAACGGTCCCTGAGGTAACTCATGTGCAAGCTGTTGCAACAAAGGCTGGAATTATAAGAACTGAAACTGCTTTTGAAGGAATTATTTTTAAAGGAGTGGGAACTGACTATGATTGGAATAATATAAAGGAATATCTAATCGCGGGTCAGTTGCCTATTTTTATCAATCAACTCAATGAAGAAGTGTTAATTTCGAGTTATCTCGCTAATAGGCTTCATCTCAAAGTCGGCGATAAATTCAATACCTTCTTTGTTAAGGAAGAACAAAATAAAATGCCCAACATTCGCCGTTTTCAAATTGTTGGTTTATTCAATTCAGGTTTTCAAGATTTTGATGCTACTTATATAATAGGAGACATTCGTCATATTCAACGCATCAATAAATGGAAACCAAATGAAATTGGAGCTTTTGAGTTGTTTACCAATGATTTCAGTGAAATAAAAAGTACTGGAGAAAAAGTGTACGAACAGACTTCGTCTTCGTTAGATACAAAGACAATAATCGAGAAGTACAATTACATTTTCGACTGGCTTAATTTATTTGATTTTAATATCATTGTTATTTTAGTTATTATGATTTTAGTGGCTACAATTAATATGGTAGTAGCATTATTGGTTCTTATTTTAGAGCGCACTCAAATGATCGGAATTTTAAAAGCACTTGGTGCAAACAATTGGACGGTCAGAAAAGTATTTTTATATAATGCATTCTATCTAATAGTGCGAGGTCTATTTTGGGGAAATCTAATAGGTGTCGGAATTTTGCTAGTTCAACAACAATTCGGAATCGTAAAGCTCAATCCAGAAAATTATTACGTAGATCAAGCTCCAGTTTATTTAAATTGGATGTACATTTTACTTTTAAACGGATTAACGATTGTTGTTTGTTTTGTGGTTCTACTTATTCCATCCTACATCATTACAAAAATATCTCCGGTCAAGGCGATCCGTTTTGACTAAAGCTAATTTTGTACTATTTAAAATCTTCCTTTATATATAGGTTTAGGAAGGTTTTTTATATTTAGGAGCTATTTCCTGTCATTCGCTGTATCTTCTATTGCTTAAAGAAAGCAATAGAAGGATGCCGCTGCTACCAGGGCTAGGATTTAGCTATTCTGTTTAAATTTTGTGTTTCAGATCAAGCAAGTTTTTGCGACCTATATATAAGGAGTAAATAAAGCAGTAAAATTAACTGAATCGAGTTCGAAGTTCTAGCATTATTATAAAGTGACAAAGAAACCTCTCAAAACCCAATAAAAACAGTGAAGTTTTAAAAAACTTAAAAGTTAATACCCAACATATTCTCATAAAATCCCACCAGAAGCAGGAAAGAGGAGTAGAATAAAAGCAAATACCCCACGTAAATCCAAAGAAACCGATCGAAAGCGATGTAAAAGGCTAAAAAGAGAATAGTGTAAAGTGTTCACAAGATTAAGGTTTCCAAAGAGTTAAGAATTTATTAAAAAAAAGATTGAAATAATGCAATAAAAAGGGTTGTTTATGTAAATAAAGTGACTATTTTTGCACCCGCAACAGCGACACGTTCTACTTTTTACTGACTACGAATTGAGATATTACAGCGGAGATTTTCTTCAAAAATAATATCAAAATAAAGTTTGTGTACTAAGAAAAAACGTTTTACATTTGCACCCCGCTAAAGGCGCAAGTTATTTGAGATACTGACAAGGAAGAATGGTTTTAGAGTTTGTAAAAAGGCTCAAAATAAATTTCATTTTTTTCTTGTGAGATTAGAAAAGAGTTTGTACTTTTGCAGCCGCCTTGAGAGACACTTAAACAAGTGAGAATTGAGGTTTTAAAATACAGAAGAATACGTTCCTAGACATATTGAATTGACAGCCGTTTTGAGAGAGATTTCAAAACAAAGAATAAGAGTAATAGAATCGAAAGATTTTGAGAATAACCACTAGATAATTCGGAGTCAAAAATAAATAGAGATAGATTTATCTGTCTCGCACAATATACGATGAAGAGTTTGATCCTGGCTCAGGATGAACGCTAGCGGCAGGCTTAACACATGCAAGTCGAGGGGTATAAGTAGCTTGCTACTTAGAGACCGGCGCACGGGTGCGTAACGCGTATGCAATCTACCTTTTACAAAGGGATAGCCCAGAGAAATTTGGATTAATACCTTATAGTATTACGACTTGGCATCAAGATGTAATTAAAGATTTATCGGTAAAAGATGAGCATGCGTCCCATTAGCTAGTTGGTATGGTAACGGCATACCAAGGCTACGATGGGTAGGGGTCCTGAGAGGGAGATCCCCCACACTGGTACTGAGACACGGACCAGACTCCTACGGGAGGCAGCAGTGAGGAATATTGGACAATGGGCGCAAGCCTGATCCAGCCATGCCGCGTGCAGGATGACGGTCCTATGGATTGTAAACTGCTTTTATACAGGAAGAAACAACTCTACGTGTAGAGTCTTGACGGTACTGTAAGAATAAGGATCGGCTAACTCCGTGCCAGCAGCCGCGGTAATACGGAGGATCCAAGCGTTATCCGGAATCATTGGGTTTAAAGGGTCCGTAGGCGGTTTAGTAAGTCAGTGGTGAAAGCCCATCGCTCAACGGTGGAACGGCCATTGATACTGCTAGACTTGAATTATTAGGAAGTAACTAGAATATGTAGTGTAGCGGTGAAATGCTTAGAGATTACATGGAATACCAATTGCGAAGGCAGGTTACTACTAATATATTGACGCTGATGGACGAAAGCGTGGGTAGCGAACAGGATTAGATACCCTGGTAGTCCACGCCGTAAACGATGGATACTAGCTGTTGGGAGCAATCTCAGTGGCTAAGCGAAAGTGATAAGTATCCCACCTGGGGAGTACGAACGCAAGTTTGAAACTCAAAGGAATTGACGGGGGCCCGCACAAGCGGTGGAGCATGTGGTTTAATTCGATGATACGCGAGGAACCTTACCAAGGCTTAAATGTAGATTGACCGGTTTGGAAACAGATCTTTCGCAAGACAATTTACAAGGTGCTGCATGGTTGTCGTCAGCTCGTGCCGTGAGGTGTCAGGTTAAGTCCTATAACGAGCGCAACCCCTGTTGTTAGTTGCCAGCGAGTCATGTCGGGAACTCTAACAAGACTGCCAGTGCAAACTGTGAGGAAGGTGGGGATGACGTCAAATCATCACGGCCCTTACGCCTTGGGCTACACACGTGCTACAATGGCCGGTACAGAGAGCAGCCACTGGGTGACCAGGAGCGAATCTATAAAACCGGTCACAGTTCGGATCGGAGTCTGCAACTCGACTCCGTGAAGCTGGAATCGCTAGTAATCGGATATCAGCCATGATCCGGTGAATACGTTCCCGGGCCTTGTACACACCGCCCGTCAAGCCATGGAAGCTGGGGGTGCCTGAAGTCGGTGACCGCAAGGAGCTGCCTAGGGTAAAACTGGTAACTAGGGCTAAGTCGTAACAAGGTAGCCGTACCGGAAGGTGCGGCTGGAACACCTCCTTTCTAGAGCCTAAGTGTTAGCAATTTATTGCACTCTTGGGAAAAAGACGAAGATTTTTATTGGTTTCAAAAAGGATTTATTTTATTACTCTGCTGTTAGTTCAAATAATACAATTAAGTAAAAGGTACAGATTTATGATTGTTTAATGCTGATTTTCAGCCCTGGATTTTAGGATCTAGAGCAAAGGGAATCAAATCACTTAAATCAAAAGATCATATTGTCTCGTAGCTCAGCTGGTTAGAGTACTACACTGATAATGTAGGGGTCGACAGTTCGAGTCTGTCCGAGACAACTAATTACTTAAAAAGAAGAAGAAATTCTAGAGTTGAGGAGTTATGAATGGTATTCATAATTCATAATTCACAATTCATAATTAAATTGGGGGATTAGCTCAGCTGGCTAGAGCGCCTGCCTTGCACGCAGGAGGTCAACGGTTCGACTCCGTTATTCTCCACAGTTCCGAAAGGAAAAAAGTTCATTGACATATTGAGATAAGAAAATAGTAAAAAAATAAGTAGAAAGAACACTTTTTAGTTATGAATGAGTAAGTTTTGTGTATTTGGTGTAAACTTAATACGTAGTACTTATTTTTTTAGACTTAAAGAGTAGTACAATAAGCAAAATAAGGGCGTATGGGGGATGCCTTGGCTCTCAGAGGCGATGAAAGGCGTGATAAGCTGCGAAAAGCTACGGGGATTGGCACACACGAATTGATCCGTAGATACCTGAATGGGGCAACCCACTATGTTGAAGACATAGTACACCGATAGGTGGGCAAACCCGCTGAACTGAAACATCTAAGTAGGCGGAGGAGAAGAAAACAAAAGTGATTCCGTAAGTAGTGGCGAGCGAACGCGGATTAGCCCAAACCAATGTTGTTACGGCAATATTGGGGTTGTAGGACCACGATATTTCTTGCATGAAGAATTAGAATCTACTGGAAAGTAGAACCATAGAGGGTGATAGTCCCGTATAGGTAATGAATGTAAAGGATAGTGGTATCCTGAGTAGGGCGGGACACGAGAAATCCTGTCTGAATTTGGCGGGACCATCCGCTAAGGCTAAATACTCCTGAGAGACCGATAGTGAACCAGTACCGTGAGGGAAAGGTGAAAAGAACCGTGAATAACGGAGTGAAATAGATCCTGAAACCATACGCTTACAAGCGGTCGGAGCCCTTTCGTGGGGTGACGGCGTGCCTTTTGCATAATGAGCCTACGAGTTAACGTTGCTGGCAAGGTTAAGTGGTTAAGCCACGGATCCGTAGCGAAAGCGAGTCTGAATAGGGCGCTTTAGTCAGTAGTGTTAGACGCGAAACCGTGTGATCTACCCATGGACAGGTTGAAGCTGTGGTAACACACAGTGGAGGACCGAACCCGTTGACGTTGAAAAGTCTTGGGATGATCTGTGGGTAGGGGTGAAAGGCCAATCAAACTCGGAAATAGCTCGTACTCCCCGAAATGCATTTAGGTGCAGCGTTATGCGTAAAGTTATATAGAGGTAGAGCTACTGATTGGATGCGGGGGCTTCACCGCCTACCAATTCCTGACAAACTCCGAATGCTATATAATGTTTCATAACAGTGAGGGCTTGGGTGCTAAGGTCCAAGTCCGAGAGGGAAAGAACCCAGACCATCAGCTAAGGTCCCCAAATATATACTAAGTTGAAAGAACGAGGTTCGTCTGCCCAGACAGCTAGGATGTTGGCTTGGAAGCAGCCATTCATTTAAAGAGTGCGTAACAGCTCACTAGTCGAGCGGACGAGCATGGATAATAATCGGGCATAAGTATATTACCGAAGCTATGGATTTACAATTTATTGTAAGTGGTAGGGGAGCATTCTAACAGGGTTGAAGGTGTGTCGTTAGGCATGCTGGACTGGTTAGAAAAGAAAATGTAGGCATAAGTAACGATAATGCGGGCGAGAAACCCGCACACCGAAAGACTAAGGTTTCCACAGCTATGCTAATCAGCTGTGGGTTAGTCGGGACCTAAGGCGAACCCGAAAGGGACAGTCGATGGCCAACGGGTTAATATTCCCGTACTACTGATTACTGTGATGGGGTGACGGAGTGATGAAAGCGCCGCGAACTGACGGAATAGTTCGTTGAAGTACCTACCTATAAGCTGCGCAGGCAAATCCACGCGGCTTGGGGAAATACGATAGTACTAGGAGTCTTCGGACAAATAGATAGTGCGCCTAAGGGCTTCCAAGAAAAACCTCTAAACTTCAGGTAATTAGTACCCGTACCGCAAACCGACACAGGTAGTCGAGGAGAGAATCCTAAGGTGCTCGAGAGATTCATGGCTAAGGAATTAGGCAAAATAGACCTGTAACTTCGGGAGAAAGGTCGCCAGCAGCAATGCTGGCCGCAGTGAAGAGGTCCAGGCGACTGTTTATCAAAAACACAGGGCTCTGCAAAATCGTAAGATGAAGTATAGGGCCTGACACCTGCCCGGTGCTGGAAGGTTAAGTGGAGATGTTATTCGCAAGAAGAAGCATTGAAATGAAGCCCCAGTAAACGGCGGCCGTAACTATAACGGTCCTAAGGTAGCGAAATTCCTTGTCGGGTAAGTTCCGACCTGCACGAATGGTGTAACGATCTGGACACTGTCTCAGCCATGAGCTCGGTGAAATTGTAGTAACGGTGAAGATGCCGTTTACCCGCAGTGGGACGAAAAGACCCTGTGCACCTTTACTATAGCTTAGTATTGACCTTGGACAAATGATGTGTAGGATAGGTTGGAGACTGTGAAGTGGCGTCGCTAGGCGTTGTGGAGTCATTGTTGAAATACAACCCTTTGTTTGTCTGAGGCCTAACCCCGTAATACGGGGGACATTGCTTGGTGGGTAGTTTGACTGGGGTGGTCGCCTCCAAAAGAGTAACGGAGGCTTCTAAAGGTTCCCTCAGTACGCTTGGTAACCGTGCGTAGAGTGCAATGGCATAAGGGAGCTTGACTGAGAGACATACAGGTCGATCAGGTACGAAAGTAGAGCATAGTGATCCGGTGGTTCCGCATGGAAGGGCCATCGCTCAAAGGATAAAAGGTACGCCGGGGATAACAGGCTGATCTCCCCCAAGAGCTCATATCGACGGGGGGGTTTGGCACCTCGATGTCGGCTCGTCACATCCTGGGGCTGGAGAAGGTCCCAAGGGTTGGGCTGTTCGCCCATTAAAGTGGCACGCGAGCTGGGTTCAGAACGTCGTGAGACAGTTCGGTCTCTATCTACTGTGGGCGCAAGAAATTTGAGTGGATCTGATTCTAGTACGAGAGGACCGAATTGGACAAACCTCTAGTGTATCTGTTGTTCCGCCAGGAGCATCGCAGAGTAGCTACGTTTGGAAGGGATAAGCGCTGAAAGCATATAAGCGCGAAACCCACCACAAGATGAGATTTCTTTTAAGGATCGTGGGAGATGACCACGTTGATAGGCTATAGATGTAAAGGCAGTAATGTCATAGTCGAGTAGTACTAATAATCCGTAAGCTTATGTACACTTTTCCCCCGATGCAAGTCGGGGGAGGAACCTTTCTAATACTATTTAAGTTTCTTTATCTCAGTATGTTAAGATATTGTTTAATTGATAATTAACAATTTATAATTGATAATTAATAATTAAGTTATTGCCCAAAGCAATTATAACTCCTTAAGGTGGTTATTGCGGCGGGGCTCACCTCTTCCCTTCCCGAACAGAGTAGTTAAGCCCGCCTGCGCAGATGGTACTGCAGTTATGTGGGAGAGTATGTCGTCGCCTTTCTTTTTAAAACCCTAATTCTAACGAATTAGGGTTTTTTATTACAATATATAGATTGTATTACATTGGTACCTTAGCTCAGTTGGTAGAGCAATGGACTGAAAATCCATGTGTCCCTGGTTCGAACCCTGGAGGTACCACAAAAAACGCTCGGATGGTGAAATTGGTAGACACGCTGGACTTAAAATCCAGTGAACAGCAATGTTCGTGCGGGTTCAAGTCCCGCTCTGAGTACTAAAAACTTCAATTGGCTATGCCAGTTGAAGTTTTTTTTTATGATATAACTTTAAATGTAGCTGCCTATAGTTACTTCGTTATTTTAAGATTAAAATTTGATTGTATAGGCGAATCAAGATGATCATAACGAAAACGTGTGGAATATTTAAAAACATGGTACATTATTTAGTCTAAAAAATCAAATAACTTGTTTTGGATCAAAAGATTTCGCTGAAGCATTTAATGCCTCTGTTGTGAAAATAGTTTTTTATTATTTGATAGTTGTGCACTATGTAAATTGATTTAGAATGCTTATTATTCGGTGTGAGAACTTCTTTCAATATAAGAATACCGCTGTGTATTTAGGATAGCTTAATTACTGCTGTTCGTTTGTCTACGGCAGTCATAATCTCTATAGTTGCTTGCTGACATTAGTAGTGTAATCTTGTCGTAGAAGTGGGATGCTGCGTCTAATAAGAGTATTGACTTTGTTATAAATTAGAAAAAATCTATTTCAATTAAATTATATTTAAACAACACTTCGCATTAATGGATAATAATTCAAAGTTGACGTAGCGTTACTTTAAATATTTGCTGACTTTAAATTATGGTTTGAGTTAACCATGAACGGTTTCTTTTTTACCGTAGTTCGTAATTATTGATGTCTCAAAAACTATCCATTCTTTCCAGCGTTTGTCCACGTCTACCTTTTCGGTATATTTTCTGGCAAAGTTCAAAAATGTGCTGTAATGTCCTGCTTCGGAAATCATTAAATCGCGATAAAATTTTGCTAGTTCTTTATCCTCTATATTTTCAGATAATACTTTAAAACGTTCGCAACTTCTGGCTTCGATCATTGCGGAAAATAATAATCGATCGATTAAAGCATCATTTCTGCTGCCGTCTTTTTTCATGAATTTAAAAAGTTCATTCACATAATGGTCTTTATTTTCACGACCTAACTGAAGTCCTTTTTGTTTAATAATGTCATGAACCATTTGCAAATGCTCTAATTCTTCTCTTGCAATAACTAATAGTTCGGTAACGAGTTCTTCTTTTTCAGGATTTTGAGTGATCAAACTAATCGCATTGGAAGCTGCTTTTTGTTCACACCAAGCGTGGTCGGTCAATATTTCTTCAATATTCGATTCAACTATTGTTACCCATCTTGGGTCTGTCGCTAATTGCAGTCCTAACATTATTGTGGTGTTTTTGTGAGGTACAAAATTACTCTTTAATTGGTGAATTAAGAAGGATTATCTACAGATTACCATTAATTTAGCAGTGTTCTATAAAAAATGAAATAGGTATGTCAATTAAGAGTTTATTAATTATTGGATTTGTTTGGCCAGAGCCCAACTCTTCGGCGGCAGGGAGCAGAATGATGCAGCTAATTTCATTTTTTAAAAATAATAACTATACAATAACTTTCGCGTCGGCTGCGCAGGACAGTTCTTTTATGGTTAATTTAGAAAGCTTTGGTGTCGAAAAAAAATCGATTGAATTGAATAATGCAAGTTTTGATGACTTTGTAATAGCATTAAATCCAGATGTGGTGTTATTTGATCGTTTTATGATTGAAGAGCAATTTGGTTGGAGGGTGGCAGAGAATTGTCCTAAAGCTATTCGTTTATTAGATACCGAAGATTTGCATTGCTTGCGAACAAGCAGACAAAAAGCATTTAAAGAAAATAGAGACTTTCAGCTTTCTGATTTATTACAGGAGGAAGTTGCTAAACGTGAGATTGCTAGTATTTTGCGTTGTGATTTGTCTTTTATTATTTCAGAATATGAAGTGAAATTGCTGAAAGAAGTATTTAAAGTCGATACTACAATTCTACATTATCTACCGTTTATGTTGAATGAAATTTCTGAAATAGATTTGGAAGTACTTCCTTCTTTTGAAAGCCGGAACCATTTTCTTTTTATTGGAAACTTTTTGCATGAACCCAATTGGAATACGGTTCAGTATTTAAAGGAAGCTATTTGGCCTTTGATTCGTAAAGAGCTTCCAGATGCGAGTTTGAAAATTTATGGTGGATATGCTTCTCAAAAGGTTTTACAATTGCATAATGCAAAAGAGGGCTTTTTAATTTTAGGAAGAGCCGCTGAGGCCAATGAAGTAGTTCGTGACGCAAAAGTAGTTTTGGCTCCCATACGCTTTGGTGCAGGATTGAAGGGGAAATTAGTAGAAGCAATGCAAAATGGAACGCCTAGTGTTACTACTTCTATAGGCGCTGAGTCAATGAATGGTGATTTATTGTGGAATGGCTTTATTGAAGACAATGCTCTTGACATAGCTTTAAAAGCAATTGAATTGTATCAGAACAAAGAACTCTGGATTCAATCGCAGAAGAATGGAATTACTATTATTAAGGAACGATATGATTCAGTCGTTTTAGAATCAAGATTGAAAGTGGTTATTGAGAATTTAGTTCAGAATTTAGATGTACATCGACAACAGAACTTCTTGGGTAATTTATTGCAATTTCATACTTTAAGAAGTACCAAGTACATGTCGAAGTGGATTGAAGCAAAAAACAAGTAATTGTAAAAGCCGTTTTGAAAATTTCAAAACGGCTTTTAAATTTTATAAAAATAGAACTACGTTAAGCTAACATCGTAACTGGGTTTTCGATGTATTGTTTTAGTGTCTGTAAGAACTGTGCTCCAGTTGCTCCGTCAATTGTTCTGTGGTCACAGGCTAAGGATAACATCATTGTATTTCCAACGACAATTTGGCCGCTTTTAACTACTGGTTTTTCAACAATTGCACCTACAGATAAAATCGCAGAGTTTGGTTGATTGATAATTGAATTGAATTCAGTAATACCAAACATTCCAAGATTAGAAACTGTAAATGTACTTCCTTCCATTTCTTGAGGTCCTAGTTTTTTATTTTTAGCTCTTCCTGCTAAGTCACGCACATTTGCGCCAATTTGCGATAAACTCATTGCATCTGTAAATTTAAGTACAGGAACGACTAATCCATCTTCAACAGCAACAGCCACACCAATGTTCACATGGTGATTAATTGTAATAGCATCTGCAGACCATTGAGAGTTTATTTTTGGATGTTTTTTCAATGCTAAAGCACAAGCTTTAATTATCATATCGTTGAAAGATACTTTGGTATCTGGCATGCTATTGATAGTTGTTCTTGATTGCATTGCGTCATCCATAGTCACTTCGATTACTAGGTTGTAATGCGGAGCAGTGAATAAAGATTCAGCTAAACGTTTCGCGATGATTTTACGCATTTGCGAATTTTTAATTTCTTCGGTTACTACTTCACCAGCAGGAATAAATAATTTTGCAGGTGCAGCAGTTTCTGTTTTCGCAGGTAAAGCAGTTTCAGATGCAGTAGTAGCAGGTGTAAAGTTTTCGATATCGCTTTTTACAATACGTCCGTTTTCTCCCGAACCTTTCACTTGGCTCAATTGAATTCCTTTGTCAGAAGCAATTTTCTTTGCTAATGGCGAAGCCAAAATTCTTTTTCCGTCGGTCGAAGCGTCTTGCGTTGTAACAGTAACTGTTTCTTTGTCAAAATCAGCAGCTGGTTTTTCATCACTTTTTTGCTCAGCAGCAGGTGCAGCTTGACCAGGAGTATAACTCGTCAAACCTGAAACATCTGTTCCAGCGGGTCCTATAATAGCCAATAAACTATCAACAGGCGCCGTACTTCCTTCTTCAATTCCAATATATAATAGAGTTCCTTCATTGAAAGACTCAAATTCCATAGTAGCTTTGTCTGTTTCAATTTCTGCTAAGATATCACCTTCACTTACTTTGTCTCCAACTTTTTTTAACCATGTTGCAACAGTACCTTCGGTCATAGTGTCGCTCAAACGTGGCATTGTTACTACAATCACTCCTTCTGGCAATTCAGCAGCTTCTTTTGGAGCTTCTGATTTTGTTTCTGTTACTTCCTCTTTCTTTTCTTTAGAATTGTCGGCGGATTCACTTTCTACTTTTGGTTGTTCTACTGAAGTTCCTCCAGTTAGTAAAGCTGAAATGTCTTCACCTTCGTCACCAATAATAGCTAATAGAGAATCAACAAGAGCAGTTTCTCCTTCTTGAATTCCAATATGCAAAAGCGTTCCTTCGTTAAAAGATTCGAACTCCATTGTTGCTTTGTCCGTTTCAATTTCAGCTAAGATGTCACCTTCGCTTATTTTGTCACCTACTTTTTTAAGCCAAGTTGCTACCGTTCCTTCCGTCATAGTATCACTCAAGCGAGGCATTGTTACTTTAATTGCCATAATTTTTTATAATTTATGAGGTGTAAATGGATAGTCTTCTTGTTCGTAAACAACGTCGTATAATTGTTGAATTGGCGGATAATCTGATTCTTCAGCAAATTTTACGCATTCTTCAACTAAATCTTTTACGCGTTTTTCAATTGCTTCGATTTCTTCTTCACTTGCATAATTTTGATCTTTAATTACATCAAGAACTTGCGTAATAGGATCTATTTTTTTATACTCTTCTACCTCTTCTTTAGAACGATACAATTGTGCATCAGACATAGAGTGTCCTCTGTAGCGGTACGTTTTCATTTCTAGGAAAGTTGGTCCGTCGCCACGTCTTGCTCTGTCAATAGCTTCCGTCATTGCTTCAGCTACCTTCACAGGATTCATTCCGTCAACTGGTCCACAAGGCATTTCATATCCTAAACCTAATTTCCATATGTCAGTATGATTGGCACTTCTTTCAACAGAAGTTCCCATTGCATATCCATTATTTTCAACAATAAAAACTACAGGCAGTTTCCATAGCATTGCCATGTTAAAAGATTCGTGTAGTGATCCTTGACGCGCAGCTCCATCACCAAAATAAGTCATAGTTACACCGCCTGTTTCAAAATATTTGTCAGCAAAAGCAATTCCTGCTCCTACAGGTATTTGTGCACCTACAATTCCGTGTCCACCATAAAAACCGTGTTCTTTAGAAAAGATATGCATCGAGCCTCCCATTCCCTTTGAAGTTCCCGTCACTTTTCCTAAAAGTTCAGCCATTACTCTTCTTGGATCAACTCCCATACCGATTGGCTGTACATGATTTCTATAAGCAGTAATCATTTTGTCTTTAGTCAAATCCATTGCATGCAATGCTCCAGCTAAAACAGCTTCTTGACCATTATAAAGGTGTAAAAAACCTCTAACTTTTTGTTGAATATATAATGCCGCAAGTTTATCTTCAAACTTTCTCCAAAGGAGCATGTCTTCGTACCACTTTAAGTAGACTTCTTTTGTAACTTCTTTCATCTCAATTTTCTTTTGCTAAAGTTTTATTGTTTTTATCAATTTATAACTATCTCGCAAAATAGTTAGGATGTAAACAAATTTGCGAGGTGCAAAAATAAGACATTCCATCTTAGAAGTAAAATTTAATACGCAAATTTTGGAATTTTTACAAGAATTTTTTATCAAACATAAAAGGGAGTAAGTTTTTTAATGAGTCCGATTTATGAATGGCTCCTATTTCTCCCATGAAATAAATTTCAATTGGTGATTCTTGACGGATTTCATATTCTGCAATAGATTGTCTGCAAGATCCGCAAGGTGGAATTGGAGCAACGGTTTGATTCGTGTCTGAAGCTGCCGTGATTGCCATTTTTATTATTTTGGCATCAGGATAAATGGCACCTGCATGAAAAATAGCAACGCGTTCAGCACAGAGACCAGAAGGATAAGCAGCATTTTCTTGGTTCGATCCCAAAACAATTTTTCCATTGTCTAAAGCTATGGCTACACCAACTCTAAATTTCGAATAAGGTGCGTAAGCATTTTTGCGAACTTGAACCGCTTGATTCATTAAATCTTGAATGTCATTTGGTAATTCTCCAAGACCATCGAATACATTGAACTTTGTTGTTATTGTAATTTCTTTCATAATTATTGTAGGAAAAAAAATCCAAATTTCAATAGGTTGAAATTTGGATTTTGTATTGGATTATTTTTAACCACTAATATACTTCATATTTGTCACCAAAATTAAAAGTTAGTGAAAAACGTAAGGTATTCTCTAGTGGATTTTTGACGTTTGAAGCAGAGAATAAATAAGAGACGTCTACTTTTACGACATTATATTTGAAACCAGCTCCTAGAGAGAAAAATTTCCGAGCTCCTTTTTCGGGACTTTCATGAAAATATCCCAAACGCATCGCAAACGCATCTTGGTACACATATTCGGCTCCCGCACTGTAGGTTATTTCTTTGAACTCTTCTCCAAAGCCATCAGGCGCATCTCCAAATGATTTAAACATTCCCGAAAACCAACCTGTTGCTCGGTAATTGTCGTTATTCTGAATTCGTTCTTCATTTGTTATTGTTCCATCATTATTTAAATCTGGAGTTTGAGGAGTTGGAACCATTAATTTACTAACTTCTAAAGTAAGTGCTAATTTATTATACTCATCAAATATTAGATCAAATCCACCTCCAAGTCTAAGGTTAGTGGGTAAAAAATTGGCATTTAGATCGTCGTTGTCGTAATTGATTTTTGGTCCAATGTTTTGAATGTTAAACCCCGCTCTCCAACGACCGTTAAAATCGCTGTATGCAATTTCTTCAGATTGATAAAAACCCGAAATGTCTACTCCAAATGAACTTGCTGCAGAAGCATCAGTATCTGTAGAAGCAATTTTTAAATCGGAGCGAATATACCGTCCTGCAACTGCCATCGAGAATTTCTCACTCAGTTTTAAAGCATAAGATCCGTCAAGCGCAAATTCATTCGGACTTACCACTGGAAATTGTTCGTTCGGGTCTCCCGTTTGTCGCAGTTCAATATCTCCCAAACCAAAATAACGAAAACTACCAGCAAAGGCACTTCGCTCGTTTATTTTATTGTAATATGTAATTTGACCAAGCGAAATATCATTTGCGAGATCAGTTAGATACGGAGTATAACTAATAGATAGTCCTTGCTGTTCTACTGCAAAGGCATATTTTGAAGGATTCCACTGTTGTGAAAAAGCATCTGCAGAGGTGGCAACTCCTTGGTCTGCCATACCTGCAGCTCTAGCATCTGCAGCCACAAGCAGAAACGGGACAGCAGTTGTAATTTGCCTGTCCTGTGCTTTGGAGTAGTTTATTAAAAATAAACAAGTGATTAAAAATGAAATTTTTTTCATTAGGTTGTAAAAAATTAAGGGACAAATGTACTATTTTATTAAAGGATTACAAGTTTTTCGATCTTGTGTGCTTTCTGATTTGTTAGGGTAGACTTTACGGTTAGCTTATAAATATACACTCCTTTTCCGACTTTATCTCCAAAATCATCTCGTCCATTCCAAGTAAGATCTCTAGATAAAAAACCATCGGTAGTAACGATCTGATTTTTTGTCCATATAACTTTACCTGTTATCGTCATAATTTGAACTTGTACTTCTAAGGGTTCGTAAGGTCTGTTGTGCGTAAACCAAAACTCGGTATAATTGACGAAAGGATTCGGATAATTTAAAACATTTTTCAACGTAATTCCTTCGTCGCTTGTTACAATAAATTGTATTTCGGTGGTAACAGGATTATTATAGACATCCCACGCTGTGACCGCAATAGTATGTAAACCAGCTGCTAAATTTCTTAATGGAAATCGAAGCGTTCCGTTGGTAAAGTCATCTAATTTAGTTTGATAATAATCGTTTAAAATATAAGGATTACTGCTGTCGCCATCTAAAACAGCTACAATATCATGTCCGATTCCGCTTGCAGTATTAATACCATTTTCATCTTCTAGGTTCGCGATCAGAAACGGAGATTCATTTGTAATTCCACCCGAAACAAAAGTTTCGTCATTCATATATAACTGCACTTTCGGACTAATATTGTCTTGAGGCGCATTTTCGTTGATGCCTCCAACTTTAATTTGGGTGTTAAAACCAGTTTTATTTTCAAGTTTTTCTTTCTTTTGGCTGTAAAAACTAATTTTTCCATTTCCAACAGGTATTCGTATGTCCCGTGGAACTACAAAACTAAATTCAAATTGTCCGTCGTTGACTGATGCATTTCCTCTAAAAATAGTTTCACCCATTTGCGTAAAACTCATAGCAGGGCTGTATCCATCATTATTAAGTGTGGTTGCTGTAATGTTTTTATCAAAAATTGCGGTTGCTAGTTCTCCGTTGTAATTGGATAGTAAATTGTCATTCTCATCTGTAATTATTCCGGTTATTTTAATTTTTGAAAGGGATTTTAAATCTTCAAAAATGCCCGTTATTGCAACGTCATTAATTTTCATTAAACTAATTTTAGGTTTAGGAATTGCCAATCGTATAGCAGGATCACCAAGGCAAACGATAACATTACTAGAAGAACTTGGATTGCTGTTTTTGGACATTCGTAAAACTTCGGCAATCGAAGTATATTGATTGGAGTTGTAAGACAGTAAATTTTGTATTAATAAGTCATTAAAGTTTTCTGCGCTGTATTGACCAATGGATCTGATAGTCGTTAACATGGCAATTGCGCCTCCTTTCGGATTCCAATAGGTATATTCTCCCGCTGTTGGGTGTGTTGGATCGTCGAAACGAGAAAACTCGCAGGTGATGGTGATAAAGAGTGGATACTTGAATTGATTTTTTAAATTTTGTCCATCTGATTTTTCCCAAATGCGTTCACTAGCCAATCCGTCTTCGCCACCATGCCCTAGATAATTAAAAACCAAAGCGCCTTTTTCAAAAGCATTAAATAAATCGGTTCTTGCTTTGGGATATCGCGATCCACCTGCAGAAGCTTCTTGGGAGTAAGAATCTGTGAAAATTTTATCAACATTAAAAAATGGTTTTTCAGTAGTGATTTTATCTGCCAATTGGTTTTGCCTGCTTTGCAGAGATGCATCAGAACTTTTATCAGAATCATCACTTATTAAAACAAAATTGTTCCGCCAAATTCCTTGCGATTTCTGATCGTGGTATTCAATAACTTTATTCACCATTTCGTCTGCTTGCTGAGTTGTGTTTACCAGCATTCTTCCTACAGCAATATCTATTCCTCCAAAAAACGACGTAATGTTGCCTTCGTTCTCATCCATCAAGCCATAAAAGTCATCGGAAGCAAAGGACGATTCGCCTGTACTATTGCTGAATTTAGAATGAAAGATAGGGACAATATTACCATTGTTATTAATTCGATCTTTGTAATCAAAAGAAGCGTCGCCAAATAAGTTGACATACTTAATGCGTTTGTCTACTGAAGATGCATTTTGATAAATGTATTTAATACAATTTCTGATGGCTGCAATATCTTGTTTACCTGACGAAAATTCTTGGTAAATAGCTTCAGTTGTCAGTACTTTTACATTTAAGTCAGCGTTTATTCGATGAAAATTAGCTAATTTTTCGGCTTGATTAGCCAAGAATCTTGGCGTTATTATAACGTAATCGATATCTTGAAAATCAGCAGTTGCACTCTTAAAAACAGTTCCTTTTATATTTTGGTTGGCGATTCTAGATTTTGATTCTTTAATTGGAGTGTAGTAATCGCGATTGTCGACTGCAAGGTATTTTCGTGATTCGCCTAGATTTGCTTTAAAATCTATATCAGTTTGGCCTAAGTTGTCGATTTTTGAGATATAATAAATATCAGAAATGTCCCAAACTTGATTTATGTTTTGTGCGTTAGTAATGGAATAATTAACTATTCCGCTAGTGGTTAGCGCTAAGTCGTATTGAAATAGAAATTGTTTGCCATAGCCAACTAGTTTTCGTTTGGCTACAACATTTATTTGATCGAGATATCCTTTTGATCCTGGAACACCATTATTGTTATAACTAATTTTTATGGCAGTGTTCTCTGTCCCTGTAAAAGTAGTATTGGATGGAAGTTGATTCGTAGAAAATTTTGTCTCTGAATCTGCAGATAATGACTGAAAATTTAAAGTTCCGATAGGTTGGTTATTGGAAGTAATTTTAAATGAAGTTGGACTAAAAGCAGCGGCAGCTGCTACCACATTAATTTTTATGGGAACCGTAGTTTCAAGATTTGGAAAATTAAATTGAAATTCTTGTTCGTTTTTAATTTCGAACGACTCACCAAACCATTGCCTGCCAACGTGCGCGATATTAATAAGGTCTAATTCGTGGTTCTGATGGTCGTCAAAAGTATTTAGATTGATCGTTGCATTGCCGTAAGGCTGCTGAAGCTTAGCCATTCGTTTGCCAATGCCACCTTGCGTGGTTATATAATAATAGGATTTAGTATCGTATAAGTTACTATTAGTATTGCTTTCGGTATTGTATTGGTCGACTCCTTCTCCGTAAAATAAAATGTAATCTTCATTATCAAATTTGCCGTCTTCTTCTCCTATAATAGTAATAGCATTTTCGGTTAAGTCATCAGGGTAATAAATGGCATTAGATAAAGGCAACATTCTTCCACCATTTCCAAACAATTGAATTTGCTTAGGATTTATTTTGTTTACATCAAAACCAATTTCTTGCAAAAATGATTTACTGATTTTGTATACGCCTGATTTTTCGATGTAAAAACGATACCAACTTCCCGAAGCTAGAACAGAGTTTTTAACGCCGTTCGTTTTTAGCGTACTTGGTGTTTTTAAAGTTGACTTATTGTTTGTCTGGGCAATTATAGCATAGTTGAAGGATGTAATTTTTTGAAAGCTACTTCCGGACTTGATAATAGGGTTTAAAGTTAAGAACGCAGACGTAATTTCTTGAGCTTTACTTACAATTAAAAGTTCGTCCAGCGATTCTGAAATGTTTTCGACAGATAATTCGCCTAATTCTGACTCACTAATTGCGGTGTAAATTACGTTACTAAGAATTATTTTAGAATTTTGGTTGTAATTGCCTTCTTCTAACTTTAAGGTGTAGTTGAGTTTTCGCTGATTGGCATCAAAACCAAAGGAGTGGTCAGTAAAATTAGGGATTATAAACGCCTCACTTCCGAAGAACATCTCCTTTTTAGTCTTCCAATCCAATGAAATAGTAGTATTAGTTTGACTAAAAAGAGCGAAAGGAATTATGATAAAAAGTGTTAAAATATTTTTTCTCATAATAATAGGAAACGGAAATTTTAAATTTAAAATATATCGAGTAAAAATATGGTTTTTAGGTCAATTGTTATAATAAAAACTATATTTTTGCGTTTTATAACGAGTGTTGTTATTTCGATTAAAATCCAAGTAAATAAAAAAAATATGATTGATGTTGCTAATTAATTGTTAATTATTATATTGCAACACCTAAATTATTACCTACTAAAGAGTATGAAAGCAAACAAAATTATGGCATTAAAGTTAATGTTGTCTATGACATTAATCTTAGGAATGACTAGCTGTAGTAAGAAATCCAGTTCGAACAATTCTTCAAGAGCGACAGGATGGAATGTGAATGACATTAATGGATCTGCACAAAATGTAGCAAACAAAAAGCAACAAGCAGGACCAGGACTAGTATTTGTAGAAGGAGGGACTTTTACGATGGGTAAAGTTCAGGATGACGTAATGCATGACTGGAATAATACTGCAACACAACAACACGTACAATCCTTTTACATGGATGAAACTGAGGTAACCAACATGATGTATTTAGAATACTTAGAGTGGTTAAAGAAAGTTTTTCCTCCAACAGAAGAAAATTACAAACATATATATGCAGGAGCATCTCCTGATACTTTGGTTTGGAGAAACCGTTTAGGATATAACGAAACCATGACTAATAACTATTTGAGACACCCCGCTTATGCAAACTACCCAGTAGTTGGTGTAAACTGGATTCAAGCAGTTGAATTTAGTAAATGGAGAACAGACCGCGTAAATGAGGCAGTTTTAGAGAAAAATGGTTTCTTGAAAAAAGATGCTAAGACTTTAGACGTTACTGCAGAAAGTTCATTTAGTACTGATACTTATCTTAACGCACCGACATTAACATACGGTGGAAACGAAGAGATTGTTCTTAAAGGTGGAAAGGGCGCTAAAAAGCAACCAAAAGCTGGAAAAGATGGTGTTGCGCCAGAGGCTAAAAATGTATATGCACAACGTTCATCTGGAATCATTTTGCCAGAATATCGTTTGCCAACAGAAGCAGAATGGGAATACGCTGCTGCGGCTGATGTAGGACAAAGAGAATACAATATATACAAGGGACAAAAGAAATATCCTTGGGCTGGTAATTATACTCGTTCGTCAAAAAGAAAAAATAGAGGGGATCAATTGGCGAATTTCAAACAAGGAAATGGAGATTACGGTGGTATAGCTGGATGGTCTGATGACGGTGCAGATATTACTAATGAGGTTAAAAAATATCCAGCAAATGATTTCGGTTTATATGATATGGCTGGAAACGTTGCAGAATGGGTTGCCGATGTATATCGTCCTATTGTTGATAACGAAGCCAATGACTTTAACTATTTTAGAGGTAACCTTTACACAAAAAATAAAATTGGAAAAGATGGTAAAGTAGAAATTGTTACTTCAAGTACAATAAAGTATGATACTTTAAGTAATGGAAAAGTAATGGCTAGAAACTTACCAGGTCAAATTGTTGAAGTTCCAGTTGATGAGCAAGAAACGTACTTGAGACAAAACTTCTCGAAAAGTGACAACATCAACTATAGAGATGGAGACAAACAATCATCAAGATATTATGATTTTGGCAGTTCTGAAAGTAACGAGCTAAAAAAGGGAGAAGGCATGTACAACTCACCTGAGCACAATGTTACTACAGACAGTTTGGGTAATATGGTTAGAAAATACGATAAGTCTAGTAAAAGAACAACTTTGATAAACGACCAAGTTAGAGTCTTTAAAGGAGGTTCTTGGAGAGATAGAGCGTATTGGTTAGATCCAGCACAAAGAAGATATTTTCCACAAGACATGGCAACAGATTACATCGGATTTAGATGTGCAATGTCCAGAGTAGGTCCTAAAACGGAAAAAAGAAAGTCACCTAGAAATTAATATTTTATTCCATACCAAAAGCCCTTTATTAGGGCTTTTGTTTTATAAGAGCATTTTATGAAATTAGATTCTTTACATCAATTATTTTTAAGCGTAGATTCGCTTTCTACCGATACCCGCAAAATAACATCGAATTCGATGTTTTTTGCAATTAAAGGAGACAATTTTGACGCCAATACTTTTGCTGCAGAGGCTTTAGCGAAAGGCGCATCGTATGTCGTAATTGATAATTCGGATTACTTTATAGATCAACGCACTATCTTGGTAGAAGACAGTTTAAAGACACTTCAAGAGCTGTCTAGATTTCATAGAAAGTATTTGAATATCCCGATTGTTGCTTTAACGGGAAGTAATGGCAAGACGACTACTAAAGAATTAATTCAGGTCGTATTATCTAAGAAATACAATACAAAAGCAACTAGTGGAAATTTAAACAATCATATCGGAGTTCCTTTAACGTTATTGTCGTTTAATACTTCTACTGAAATCGGTATTGTAGAAATGGGCGCCAATCATCAAAAAGAAATTGAATTTTTATGTGACAATGCTCAGCCTGACTTTGGCTACATTACCAATTTTGGCAAAGCACACCTTGAAGGTTTTGGCGGAATTGAAGGCGTTATAAAAGGGAAAAGTGAAATGTATACTTTTCTGAAAAGTAACGATAAAATTGCTTTTATCAATTTGAATGATGCGATACAGAATGAGAAATCTAAAGGTATAGAATCGTTTACTTTTGGGTTAAATGCAGATCAAGCTAATGTGAAAATTGATGGAGTTGTTGCAAATCCTTTTGTACGAGTTTCGTATGACAATCTTCAAATACAGTCGCATTTGATTGGAATATATAACGCTAATAATATAAGCGCTGCAATTGCTATTGGAGTCTACTTTGGTGTAGAAAATAACGATATTAAAGAAGCTTTAGAAAGTTATATTCCTGATAACAATCGTTCGCAACTGCTTCACGTTGACACAAATCAAATTATTTTAGATGCCTACAATGCCAATCCGAGTAGTATGGCTGTTGCTATTACTAATTTTGAGCAGCTAGATTTTCAGAATAAAATAATGATATTAGGGGATATGTTTGAATTAGGAAACGAGAGTAGGGCAGAACATTTTAAATTAGTAGAGGAAGTACAAAAGGGAAAAAAAGCAACTTGTTACTTTGTCGGAAAAGCGTTTTATGAGCATCGTTTTGATTCTGATCAAATTTCATTCTTTGAGACTTTCGATTCTTTTTCGGAATTCATAAAAAGTATTACAATTTCCAATCGTACTATACTTATAAAAGGATCGCGCGGAATGGCTTTAGAACGTACATTGGACTTACTCTAAAATAACGCTCTTTGCAAATTTTAATCATAAATTACGGTAGTAGTTTCGACGTTTTATATGCTGGTTACTAAACATTGCAATATAGTGGATTTAGACACTCATTAAAAAGCCGGTTAAGTTTTCTTTTTTAGTGAGTTCTAATTTTTTTCTAAATCGATAACGTGCTAATTCGACGCCACCATTGGAAATGTTCATAATTTCTGCAATTTCTTTGGTAGACATATTCATCAATAAATAGGTAGCTAAGTCCATTTCTCGAGGCGAGACGGTCGGATATTTTTCTTTTAGTCTTTTTAAAAAGTCAAAATGAACATTTTTAATGTGTTTTTCTAAGTCCTTCCAACTCTTGTCATTGTTTACTTCCTTTACGATACTTTTATTTAATTTTGTGACCTGAAATTTAGTGGTTTCATCTAAATCCTTTACTTCGATTTCTTTTACTTTTTGTAAAATTCCATTAAGTATTTTGTTTTTCTTTACTACTTGTAATGAATTTGTGACGAGCTCTTTGTCTTTCGATAGTATTTGAATTTGTAACTTATCGCTTTTCAATTTTTCAATTTCTTTTTCTAAATCGTATTGTTCTTGTCGTATTTTGTTTTCGCGTTCCAAATAAAGTCGGCGCTGCTCAATAGTTTCGTAATATTTGTTTTTCCTAATTTTTAACTTTATTCTGTTGGAAACGCCATAAACAGCGATTGCAAGTAGTACGAAATAACCCATAACTGCGAGCCAATGTCTGTACCATGGTGGAGAAATTGTAAAACTCACCGTGAAATGTCGCGGAACACATCGATGAAGCTTACAAAACTGCAGCCGAATCTACTACATTGTTAAAAAATAACAATTCAGTTTTACTCTTAAATAAAAATGAAAAAATAGTAGTAACAGGTCCTACTGCCAACAGCATGAAATATTTAAATCGAGGCTGGTCGTATACTTGGCAAGGTGAAAATTCAGATTTATATGCTGCTGATAAATTTACTATTTAGAGGCTTTTCAAGATAAATTAGGAAAAGAAAATGTCTTGTATACCGCTGGTGCAGATTTAGAAATTGAGGATGAAGCTGAAATTCAAAAGGCTGTTGATTTAGCCAAAAATGCCTCAAAAATTGTGTTGTGTTTAGGAGAGAAAAATTATACAGAAACTCCCGGAGATATTAGTAGTTTGTACATAAGTACTTCTCAAATTAAGTTAGCGTTGGCTTTGGCAAAATTAAATAAACCTATTGTTTTGGTTTTAAACGAAGGAAGACCGAGATTAATTAGTGATTTTGCCGATAAAATGAGTGCAGTGGTACAATGTTATTTACCCGGAAATGAAGGAGGAAGAGCCTTGGTTGATATTTTATATGGAGATATAAATCCAAGTGGGAGATTGCCATACAACTATCCAAGATTTCCAAATTCATTAGAAAAGTACAACAGGAAACACACTGAAAGTATTTCTGAACTGGAACAGAATGACGATGCGAAATACGAGAAAAGTTATTTGCCACAATTTGAATTTGGAACAGGATTGTCTTATACCACTTTTAAATATTCTAATTTAAATATTGATAAAAAAGAAGTTACAAATAGCGACGTTATTACCGTTTCCGTTACAGTGAGCAACACGGGGCAAAAAGCCGGAAAAGAAGCTGTTTTATTATATTTATCAGACAATTATGCAACTATTACTCCTGAATATAAAACGTTGAAGCGTTTTCAAAAAATTGATTTAGCTCCAAAGGAAACGCAAACGCTCACTTTTACTTTAAATCAAAAAGACTTGCAATTTGTAAATAATGATTTAAAATGGATTTCGGAAAAAGGAACCTTTACGATACAAGTAGGGGATTTAAAACAAGATTTTTTATTGAAATAAACTCAAGTACAAATCAAAATTAAAATATAATAAAAAACACCTTTCTACTTTAGAGAGGTGTTTTTTGTTAAAATTTTTTAGGATAACTGATAGTCCTTTAGATTTTCAAGTAAATGGTCTAAATAAAAATAGCTCAAATCAATTTAAAAAAAAGCCAGGCTTTTAGAAATTTACAATAAATTTCGATATTTTATTTACTCCATTTCCATTCTTCTGCTTTGTCCACCTCGATCTCCACGGCCACTTTGCTTGCTATTACTCCCTGCAAAGCTTTTTATTTTATATATAAGTGAGAACATAACATAACGTTTTAAAATCGTGTTTTCTTCGTCACGAATAGCAGTTGCAGAAATAGTGCGGGTACTGCTTAAATTTTGGTTCAATATGTCGTACACCTTTACTTTGGCAACCAATTGCTCTTTATAAAAGTTATACGATAAGCTCGTATTCCACAAGAAAAAATCTTTTTTAAATTCGGACGAAAGATTTGAGTTGTACGTATACCCAAAATCGTTTCCGAAAATCCAGTTTTTTGGCCAGTAGTTGGTTATTTGCAAATTAGCTCTATGCACAAAGTTAGAAGTAGAGTTAACGGTATAATTTGTAAAGTGCGTTTCATTATAGGTTAAGCCGTAGCTCGGTGCGATTACTAACAAATCTTTTAATTCATAATTAAAATAAATTCTAGGACTCAAACCAAACGACTGGGCATCGTATAATACGGCGTTTGTAAATCCTTTTGACTTTCCCAGACTAGCATTAAATGCAGCTCCGTATCGGTAACTGTAGCCCTCCTTTTTGATAGATTGACTCCAATTTGCGCCAACAGCTGTCGCGTATGTTCCAGATACATTTTTATAGGTTGTCTGTCTTTTACTGTCTGCATCGTAAATAGAAGCCGAGATAACTTCATTGTCAAAAAATTCTCCTCTCACGTACAAACTATAACCAGAACGGGTTTTAAAATCAAAATTTCTATAATTTAAATTAACATTCTGCGATTCTGTCGGATTCAAGTCAGGGTTTCCAACAACGGTATTTAAGGGATTAGACAAATCAATAACAGGGAGTAAGGCATCGGCAGATGGCAAAGCAACTGAGTAATTGTATCGTGCAGTGATAAATTTAGAACGTTCAAATTTGTATCTGATTTGTGCCGAAGCATTGGGCAAAAGATATTTTTTATTTAAATCAGTACGAATTCCTACGTAATCTGAATGGTTGTCGTACTGTGTAAGGGCAGTTTCTGAATTAAAATTTAACCTTAATTTTTCATCCTGATACGTAAATCCTGCTTTCGGGCGTATTGTATTTTGAGTCGATGCGGTATAATTTGTCAAGGAAGCATTTACATCAGAATAGGATTGTGTCAAAGCATCAAAGTCATACGTTTTTACATTATCTACAGAATTCTTCCATTCATAATCAGCACCAATTCTAAAACGGATTTTGTCAGTAATAGGTTCCGTATATTCAAAATCTGCCGAATAGGAGTCGCTGCTTCTTTTGTTAATTTTATTCTGATTTCTACTATCGGTTTGCTCTCCTGTTTGGTAGAATGTGGTTTCTGATTGATTCAATTGCTCCGAATCGGATACCGAATTATTGTTGTTTAAAACCAAACTCAAGTTTCGCGTAGGCTTCTTGAAACTTTTATTAAAGTTTATCGAATTGGCAAAATTGGTTGCGTCGGTTTCTTTGTACGAGTCAGAATTGGCGTCGTTTAATAATTCGTCGTTTTCATTGCGAGAAAAACTACTTGAAGAATTAGTACTGTTGCTTCTGGTAGTACTGTATTTGGGCGCAACAAATATTTTAATAGTTGGAGTTGCATTATATTCTAATTCAAAATTAGCTTTATTTCCCGTGGATTCATTTCTAGATTTCGATTCAGATTCAGTTGTAAAAGCCCCCGTTGGAAGTAGATTCGCTTGTTTAGATTTACTGTCATTTTCGTTGACGCTGTTCGAAAAATTATAATTTCCAAGACCGTCTAAATTTTCTAAAAGTTTATCTGAATAATTTATACCAAATAAATTGGTTGTGGTAATTCCTTTGCCACTCAAAGCAATTTTATTATTGGCATTATTTCGTCCGCCACCCATGTTGTCAAAAACCTCATCATTGGAAAGTCCTGTAGAATTTATATTATTAGAAGTTCCAATCGCGCTTATTTTTCGGTCTCCCTCAAAGTAATTCAGTACAAAACTGCTTTCATAGCGGTCATCCGTTCCGTAGCCACCTAAAAATTGACCAAAAAAACCTTTGTTCTTCTTTTCGTCTATAGTAAAATTTACGCTAGTCAAATCAGAAGCGGCTTCTTGTTTGGAGTATTCTTCTTTTTTAGTCTTATAATCTGAAACCTGAACTTTGTTTATAATTTCTGCAGGTAGATTTTTCAATAATATGGCGCCATCTCGGTCAAAAAATGGTTTTCCGTTCACTAAAAATTGATTTACTTCTTTTCCATTTACTAGCATTTTGCCGTCGGCATTGATTTCAAAACCAGGCAATTCTTTCAGTAAAGTTTCGACATTGGCATCTGGTCTCACCTTAAAACTTGCAGCGTTAAACTCAACGGTATCATCCTTAATTTTAATGCCAGCCACTTCGTTTTTGATGATTACTTCTTTCAAAGCATTTGCATTTTCCATTAATAAAATGGAATCAAAATCGCTATCTGACGAAATATTTTTAAAAACTTCAATAGTAGACTGAAAACCTATAAAGCTGACTTTTAAATAAACTGGATTGTCTGTTTTTTTAGCAGTAATTCTAAAATAGCCGTTCTTATCAGTGGTTGAATAATTTATTTTTAAAGAGTCTTTCGAAAATCCAAGAAAGATTTCCGCTCCCTCTAGAGGTTGCTGGCTGCTAAAGTTTAAAACTCTTCCTTTTACAACGAATTCGTTTTGTGCTTGCGCAAGAAAACTGCAAAATATAAATAACAGTAATAAGTATCTTTTCGACATGTTTGGTTAATTAAGTGCTAATTGGACACTTAAAAAGGAAAAAGGTTTAACGACACTGCAGTAAACTGCTGCAATTAAAATTAATGCACTGCAGTAAACTGCTGCAATTATCATTAATGCACTGTAGTTTTAGAAAAAAGATTCAGTATTAAGACGCCAACAATAATAAATGCTAGCCCTATAATTGCAGGTAAATCGGGAATTTGTTTAAAAAAAATGGCACCTACTATAGTAATTAAAACAATTCCGACTCCAGACCAGATGGCATACGCAATTCCGACGGGAATAGTTCTAATCGCAAAACTCAAAAAGTAAAAAGCACCGAAATAACCAATAATTGTAATGACAGTAGGAAGTAACTTGGTAAATTCGGCCGATTTTTTTAATGCTGTTGTGGCAATAATTTCGCAGATAATTGCAATACCTAAAAATAAAAAGTTTTTCATGTTTTTGATTTGTACAAATTTACTCTTTATTGTGTTTTTCAACACATAATAGCATCATTTTAAAGTTCTAACAAAGTCGTTTTAATTCTAACAAAGAACATAAGGCTATGAAGAAGACATTATAATTTCCTTAAAAATACTTTGAAGTAGTGGTTCGTACTCTACGTTTCTGATTTTTATCTGATTTTTTTAAAGAAATCCTGAGCGGCTTTAATAATTGCAGGGTTTAAAAAAGAGTTATTTATTAGGCTCTTTTTTCTTTTCTTTTTTCTCTGCGTTTCCCGATTTTTCCAGTTCTTTTGCTCGTTTCTCTTCTTCTTGCTTTTTAGCGAATTCTTCTTTCTTTAATTTCGAAGTTTCAATTTCTTTTTTAAAATTTTCAATTTTTGCGTTACTAGCGCCTATTTTCGATTGTATTTTGTTTTTCTGCTCTACTGCCTTTATGATTTGCTTCTTTGCTTTTTCTGTATTTTTATCAAAATCTTTTCCATAAGTATTCAGTTGCTCTTGTTTTACTCTTAAAGCAGCTTGTTGGCGCAAGGACTTTTCCTCCAACTTCATGCGTTTTCGCTCTTCCTTAGCTAATTTATTTTCTACCGATTGAACATTGCTTTGCATGCGAGCCATAGTGCGCTGTTGCTGTTGCATCTGCATAAACATTCGGTTTTGATTGGCAAACATATAATTGGAAGTTTGCATTTGTCGTTGTGCACTAGAAAATTGTGCATTGGTAGCGAAAGGCAAAACAAGTACAAAGAGTACGATAAGACGTTTTTTCATGAGTAGGTTTTATAATTAGAAATTGCAACCAAATATAAATCTATAGTTTTAAAATTATAGACATACTTAATTTTTAAACCTGTTAAAATGATGATTTTATCTTTTCTATTTGTTGCAAGTGTCTCATAATGTGGTTGAGGTAAAACTGAAATGCATCTCCTAGTTGGAGCCTAATAAAACTTGAAATTGAAATATTTATTTTAGTTTGGCTTAAACTAACTGTTCGAGATTGATTTAGTAGTTCTAAGAGTTTCATTTGTTGATTGATAAATGTATCAATAACTGTTCGATCAATTTGATTATTTAAAGGATTTTTATTTTTGAAAGTTTTCATCTTGTTCAAGTTTTCTTTGGGCAACATGCTTTTCGCAAAGTAGTTTCCTAAAAGCCCACTTTTAAATTCTATCTCAGTTGTAGTTATGCTTTTTGCAATTTTACTCTCAATTTCTGGCAAGTAAAAATCTCCGTATAAATTTAAATGTTGCAAGCATTCCAAAATGTTCCAGGACTTTTGGTTTTCTCTAAAAGTCAAAACGTCCAATTCGCAACCTTTCAGGATTTTAGCTTGCGCTATTATTTGCTTTGTTTGCTCGATTAGTTGGGTTATTAATTTTTCTGATTGCATAATTTGGTTTCTTTAATCAAAGATCTTAAAAATAATTTCTTTGATTGTTGACTGAAATCAAGATTTTTTTAAACGGGATAAAGTTTCAGGACTCATACGCAAGTAATTAGCAATGTGTTTATTTGGAATTTCCTGAAAAAGTTGCGGACTTCTTTTCAAAACCCTCAGATAACGTTCTTTTGGAGAACTGGTAAGAATGTCAATTTCACGTTCCATTTGTTGTATAACGAGTTCTTCTAAAATGGTGGTCCAGAGCTTTAGATGGGTTTCAGTTTTTAAAAGCTGGTCAATTTCTGGTTTAGTGATTACCTTTATAACGGTCTTTTTAATCGCTTGAATGTAAAAGTTAGATGGCTTGCCAGTAAGAAAAGAATCTAGTGAAGTGACGATATTAGATTGGTATCCAAATCGAATGGTTTGTTCTTGGTCATCATCTAAAACGAAAACCCGTAAACTTCCGCTTTCAATATAATACACATTCGTATCAATAGTGCCTTTAGTTTTTAAAAATTCGTTTCTTTCGATGGTGATTGTCTGCTTTGAAAGTGCTACAATTTCTTTCATTATTGTTTTAAATTATTTGCTGTATGAAAAATTAAAGATATAAAAAATGAGATTGTTGAGAAGAAAATACGGTTTAATAAGATAAAGGGATTTTGTAGCTCGTGCAGAATGAAATGGACAGCAAGTACTGGCCCATAAACAAAAAACCGCACGTTTTTGCGAGAGTTTTGTGTTTTTAGTTCCTAATGATTATTCATTAATCTAGTGTCTGTAGTGTTCGGGACTGTAAGGGACTGAAATCTCTATGCCAATGTAAGCCGCTTGGTTGTCACGAAAACCTCTAATAAAACGCCTAATATAGCTAAGGGTAAGAAAACTACTTTTTCATCGATGGTTGGTAAAATATAATCGTCATTGTCTAATGCCGTGTTGTTTTTCCATAATTCTACTTGAGTCAAAATTTTGTTGGTGAATGATTTGCTAAAATTAGCAAATCAAAATACTACTAAATTTTACTACTATTTTTAGGAGTTATTTCGATAAAATAACTAATAGTCGAAATGTCTAACTATGCTGATGTAAAATTAATTTGCCAGATTTAAAAGTGAAGATCACATCTATTTTAGAGAAAGATAATTTTGAGAAACCCAAAAAAGCGTCGCGGTTTGGAAAAATAAATTTCATCAAAAATTGAATGATATGTTGTAGAAATCAAAAAACCTCAATTTGTAAAAATTGAGGTCTTTTTAAATCTGATAAATTTAAAATTAATTAAATTTGTTTGAAATATGAGCAATTGTGTCTTCATCGGTCATTTTGTTGCTAGTACATTCAGAAGTTTTCACATTCTTGTATTGTGAAGTTTCAGCAAGATAATTAATAAATTGTTCTTGAACGACACCAGTTCCCGTTACATGCAATTCATCAACATTCTGCATATGAGAAAGAATTTCTTTAAAGAATTTTGTTCTCAACGTTACCTCGTGATTATGTTCTGCATTTTCATTTGAATTTCCAGGAACTCCGCTGTATTTTTCGTGACCAAGTACTTTAAATTCACCTTCATTGTTTTCATCTCTACCTATTATTGTGGCATGTTGAGAATCCATCCAAACTCCGAATTGTTTTTTATTATTGTTTGACATTTTCTTAATTATTTAAGTTATAATATAAATATCAATTAAATTCGAACTAAGAAATTACAATATTTTACATATTAATTGTATAATAATCGTCTATGAAAAGCTAAGGATAACTTTGCATAAAATATAATTAAACAAAAAAACCCCAATTTCTATCGAAATCAGGGTTTAATTCTTAAATCACAACTCGCTACAGCACCCGAGCCTAAAAGGAGAACAGGCGTAGCAATCTAAAATGTTCTAGTATCTGTAGTATTCTGGTTTGTATGGTCCAGCAACTTCAACGCCAATGTATGCGGCTTGATCGTCACGCAAAGTTTCTAACTCAACGCCTAATTTTGCAAGGTGTAAAGCAGCCACTTTTTCATCTAAAATTTTAGGCAACATGTATACGTCGTTTTTGTACGAAGCACTGTTTTTCCACAATTCGATTTGAGCCAAAGTTTGGTTTGTAAATGAGTTACTCATTACAAAACTTGGGTGACCTGTAGCACAACCAAGGTTTACCAAACGACCTTCAGCCAAAATGATGATGTCATTTCCAGCAATTGTATATTTGTCAACTTGTGGTTTGATTTCGATTTTTGATGCACCGTGGTTTGTGTTCAACCAAGCCATATCAATTTCGTTGTCAAAATGTCCAATGTTACAAACAACCGTTTTGTCTTTCATTTGTTCAAAATGACTTCCAAGAACGATGTCTTTATTTCCAGTTGTAGTAATGATGATATCAGCATTTCCAACAACACTATTTAGTTTTTTAACTTCAAAACCGTCCATTGCTGCTTGTAAAGCACAAATAGGATCAATTTCAGTAACTGTAACAATAGATCCAGCACCTCTAAAAGAAGCAGCAGTTCCTTTTCCTACGTCACCGTATCCGCAAACAACCACTCTTTTTCCAGCCAACATTAAATCTGTTGCACGACGAACCGCATCAACAGCCGATTCTTTACAACCGTATTTGTTGTCAAATTTAGATTTAGTTACCGAGTCATTTACATTAATTGCAGGCATTGGCAATGTTCCTGCTTTTACTCTTTCGTACAATCTGTGCACTCCAGTAGTCGTCTCTTCAGACAATCCTTTAATTCCAGCTACTAATTCTGGGTAACGGTCAATAACCATGTTGGTTAAATCTCCACCATCGTCCAAAATCATATTCAATGGTTTTCTGTCTTCGCCAAAGAACAAAGTTTGCTCAATACACCAGTCAAAATCTTCTTCGTTTAGGCCTTTCCAAGCATAAACCTGAATTCCAGCAGCAGCAATAGCAGCAGCAGCTTGATCTTGAGTAGAGAAAATATTACAAGAACTCCAAGTAACCTCAGCACCAAGAGCAATTAAAGTTTCAATTAAAACAGCCGTTTGAATCGTCATGTGCAAGCATCCAGCGATACGAGAACCTTTTAGCGGTTGCTCGTCTTTGTACTCTGAACGAAGCGCCATAAGACCTGGCATTTCAGCTTCAGCCAATTCAATTTCTTTTCTTCCCCACGCTGCTAGAGAAATGTCTTTTACTTTGAAAGCCACAAAAGGCATAGTTGTAGTACTCATTTATAGTATATTTGTAAGTGTAAAATTTTTGCAAATTTAGGGAATACTTTTTTGAAGTCGGCTATTTTATTCTAGATTTATGAATTGTTTAATAACTTAATCTTTAGAATAATAGCTAATTTTATTAATAAGGAGCCAATCCCGTCATCCGCTGTATCTTTTGTGGCAAACAATGCCACAAAAGGATGCCGCTACTACCGGGGCTAAAAAGTGCTAGATGCTAACATTGTTTTACCAACCAACCATTTAATATTCAGAATTCAAGCAAATGCCTCTATACAAAACAATTGCTCCAAACGAAAACACTCAATTATTAGTTTGGAAGATCACCGAATCCTTAAACGAACTAAAAGCGCAAGTAGCGCTAAAGCCAAACATGCAATTGCGCTTGGATGGCATGAAATCTGAGTTGCACCAAAGAGCTTTTTTGAGCGTTCGTATGTTATTAAAAAAACTAGGCTTGACCGATTTTAATTTGTATTATGATGCTTCGGGAAAACCACATTTAGACAACGGCAAACACATTTCAATCACCCATTCCAATCAATTCGCTGGCATTATCGTCAGTGATCAACCTACAGGAATAGATATCGAATTGCAGCGCGATAAGATTCAGCGTATTGCTACTAAATTTGCCGATAAAGAATTTACTTATCTAAATCCTGAAAACACAGCAGAATACATCAAACAACTCACCGTGATTTGGGGAGCCAAAGAAGCCATTTTCAAAATAAGAAATGAAAAAGGAATCAGCTTCAAAGATCATATAGAAGTTGATTCCTTTAAGGGAAATAAAAATTCGACAAGCGCGTATTTACAATTTTCGGGTCTTTCAGTTAAATTTGGGGTAGAATTTACCGAAATAGAAAATTGTATTTTAGTGTACGCTTCTCAGTATTAAAAAAACAGAAATATACTAGTAGGTTAGATGGGAAAGCAGATTTTATTTTTTTATGCAGGTTTTCTTTCTCGGTTTTGAAAGATATTTAAATATAAAAAAGTACTCATTTTACGAGCTCTTCTTTTTAAGATATCCGCATTTTCCCCTTCAAAAAGAAGGTCAATTGTGGCAAACCAATTGTTCAGCCAAACGCCAAATAATTCAGGAGTAATTGCTCCTTGGTATTTCTCGTCTACCTGATTGTGTGCCACAATCGGATTGCCGTGAAAATTACGTCCGCCAAATAAATTCATCTCCCAAAAATCGGTCAACTTTTCTAGATGAGCAGGCCAATCTTTAATTGTTTCATTAAAATAGAAACCAATTTCGTCATTCTCACGAATCGTGTCGTAAAAAGTATGGACTAAAAGTGCAACATCCTCACGGTTTTCTATTTCTTTTTTCATTTAGAATTTAGTTAGAATTTAAAATAATAAATAAGGTACTAAAAAAAGCACTAGCAAGTACAAAGTTGAAGATCATTTTATGGCCCAACTGTGCCAAAATACCGGTATTCACACCCATACAAAGCAGTACAATAACTCCTAATTGAGCCATTTGCCACAATGACGTACCATTTGCTAAAATGGTCATTGCTGCAGCGCCGCCTAAGCAACTTTGTGCTAACAAGGCTAATGTTGCAGAACTAATATAAGTTTGATTGAATTTTTCGAATATATTGTTATATAGTGTCATAGTACATAGTTTTTATACTACAAAGATACAGCCACAGCCACGCAGTAGTTTATGACTCAAATCATAAACACTGTTTTATCGATACACTTTTCGGCTTATAATTTTTACTTCGCCTTTTTTTTCTAACGATTTTATGGCACGAATTACCGTTTCTACTCGCAATCCCGTTAAGTCTCCAATTTGCTGTCTCGTTAGATTGATGAGGTAGCCATTTTCGTCTTTTTTGAAATTGAAAAAAGTGATCGAATAATCAAACAAGCGCAATACACGATGTTCGGGTTCATGGTTAGATATTTCGGCGGCCATAACCGATTTGTAGTATAGCCGTTGCGCTAAATTTTCAATGACCTTTAAACTCACATCTGGATTGTCATGCAAAAGTTCCATAAAACTGCTTTTAGGCAGTACGTACAATTGCACATCTTCAACTGCAACCGCATTGGCAGGATAATCGCGATTTAAAAACAAAGGCGGTTCTCCAAAACATTGATTTTCATTAAAAAAACCTTGAATAAATTCGCGGCCATCATCATTAAAGTTATTCATTTTTACTTCTCCCGAAAGAATTTGAAAATAATGAGAGGGACTTTTGCCTTCTTCAAATATCAACTCATTTTTAGAATAGGATTTAATTTGAACTCCATATTTTTGAAGCAGTGAACTAGCAATCATTATTGGTTTTTTAAGGTTGTTTGTTTGGTACAAAATTTAGTTTGAAGCAAATCAATTTCGATAGACATGAATTCTGCTTTACCGCAGTTGCTCAAAGATAATTCATTATAAATAGTAAACAGCCATCAAAAAAAATTTACTTTTGCAGCCATTATGCAAAATCAAACCAAGATCATTTACCACGAAATTTTAAAAGCCAAAGAAGCCCATAAAAAACTACTTGCCATTTTATTAGATCCTGATAAAATTGAGGTAAAAAGTATACCAGCACTTGTCCAAAAAATACAACTTTCGCCAGCGACTCATATTTTTGTAGGAGGCAGCATCGTAACTAATTTTATTTTAGAAGAGTTGTTAACCGAGTTGCGAAATAGTATCGATTTGCCCATCGTTTTGTTTCCTGGCGATCCTACTCAAATTTCAGACAAAGCAGATGCTATCTTGTTTTTGTCGTTGTTGTCGGGCCGAAATTCTGATTATTTAATTGAATACCAGGTGCAGGCAGCGCCAATTCTTAAAAAAACAAATCTCGAAATTATTTCTACAGGGTATATTTTAATAGAAAGTGGAAGCGAAACGGCTGTCGCTCGCGTGAGTAAAACAACTCCTTTGCAAAGAGAAAACTTAGATTTGGTTTTAGCAACTGCACAAGCCGGTGAAATGTTAGGCACAAAATTAATTTATCTCGAAGCGGGAAGTGGTGCTAAACAGGCTATATCATTACAAATGATTTCTTTAATCGCCAAAAATGTTAGTATTCCTGTAATTGTGGGTGGAGGAATTGTAACTTTGCGCCAAATTCAAGAAGCACATCAAGCGGGAGCCGATTTAGTAGTAATTGGAACTGCTTTTGAAAATGACAATGGATTTTTTGAAACTATAAAACCAACCAAATAACCAACCAGAATGATTGATTTTTTTATTGAAGCTTATAAAAATGTTCCCTTATGGCATATTGCGCTTGAATTTATTGCATTTGTGTTTGGGATATTAAGTGTTTGGTTTGCTAAAAAAGAAAACATTTGGGTGTATCCAACGGGATTGATTGCAACTGTAATTTCAATCTACCTGTTTTATACGGCGGGATATTTGGGCGATATGATGATCAATGCCTACTTCTCTATAATGAGCATTTACGGCTGGTATTTATGGTCTCAAGGAACTATTTTCGAAGATAATTTACCTATTACACGAACTAATAATAAAGAAAAAATAATTGCTTTTGCATTATTTGTGGTGACCATATTAGTGGTTTTCGGAATTTATAAATTTTTTGATTATCCAATTCATACAGATAATTACATCGATATTTTTTCGTCAGGAATATTTTTTGCAGGAATGTGGTTGATGGCCAAAAAGAAAATCGAAAATTGGACGTTATGGATTATAGGTGATATTATAGTAGTGCCTCTGTATGCTTATAGAGGTTTAGGAATGATATCGTTACAGTATTTAATTTTTACAATATTAGCTATTTCTGCTTATTTAGAATGGAAAAAAACCTTAGACAAGACAGTACCACAATCTTAAAAATTGCTTTGTTCGGGCCAGAGAGTACTGGCAAAACCACGTTGGCAAAACAATTGGCTGCATTTTATAAAACAGAATGGGTACCCGAGTTTGCACGCGATTATTTGCAAGAAAAATGGGAAGAGAATGGGCACATTTGCGTATCCGATGATTTATTGCCTATTGCTTACGGTCAGATGCAATTAGAAAACGAGAGATTACAATCAGCTCATCAATACTTATTTTGTGATACCAACTTAATGGTGACCAAAGTGTTTTCTGAAATTTATTACGGTTTTTGCGATCCTGCTTTAAATGAGGCTGCAGTAGAGCATGAGTACGATTTGTTTTTTTTAACCAATATTGATGTGCCTTGGGAGAAAGACGACATTCGGGATACCGATGAAGGCAGAGAAACTGTTTTTTCTGTTTTTAAAGATACGCTGATCCAATTTAACAAGCCGTTTATTACTATTTCGAGCAATAAAGAAGAGCGACTCAAAAAGGCCACACGAATTATTTCTGATTTAACAGAGGCTAAAGAGATGGGGTTCTCTTCAAATGATTTTGTACAGATTTACAAACACGGAATTCCGTTTTCAAAAATTAAAAAGCAATTAAAGATTTTAAAAGAGGGAATACCCGCCATCAATTTAAAGAAAGCGGCTACTCTAGGAAACGGAATAATCGCATTGTCTGAAGCTAACTTTGTAAAAAAAGCAACGTATTTCGACAGCAAAAAAGCAGATTTAAAATTGATGAAATTTGTTCCTGCTTCAGGAGCGGCTACTCGTATGTTTACGTTTTTAACTGCATTTGTAAATGATTTTAAAATCGAAAAGGAAAGCATAAATGCTTATATCAATCGTACAAAAGACATGCAGTTGCCTATTTTTATTATGGGAATGGAAAAGTTTCCTTTTTTTAAGGCGGTCGATAAAAAGTTAAGAAAAAAATATCGTGATTTTGATTCGCTATCTAGCGATTACAAGAACTTTTATTTTATAAAAATGTTACTTTCTTCATGTGGATTTGAATTTGCTAACAAGCCCAAAGCAGTAGTGCCATTTCACGAATATAAAGATCATATTGCAATGCCTATCGAAGAGCATTTGTTCGAGTGCAGTGCTTATGCAAACGCTAACGATCAATCAGAATTGCACTTTACGGTGTCTGCAAATCACCAGTCACTTTTTGAAGAAGCAGTACGTGAATTGCGAGCCAAGGTAGTACAAAAAACAAATTGTACTATTGCTGTTTCCTACTCGTATCAAGATCGAAAAACAGACGCACTAACCCTTGATTTACAAAACAATCCATTTAAAAACGAGAAAAACGAATTAGTGTTTAGACCAGGTGGCCATGGAGCACTAATTGAAAATATGAATAACTTGGATGCCGATATTGTTTTTGTGAAAAACATTGATAATATCATTCAAAATCATTTAGAAACTACTGCTTTATACAAAAAGGCACTGGCAGGAATACTGATAAAATTACAAGAAAAAGTATTTGAATATCTTGCTTTACTTGAAGATGGTACTGAGATTGCTACGCCAGAAATCAACGAAATTACAAAGTTTTTAAAAGAGAATCTAAATGAGAACATCAGTCTTGAAAACACTTCGATAAAAGAGCAGATTCAAGAATTACAAAAAATACTTAATCGTCCGATTCGAGTGTGCGGAATGGTTAAAAATGAAGGAGAACCTGGAGGCGGTCCTTTTTGGGTGGAAAATAGCAATGGAAAAATAGCGTTGCAAATTATAGAAACGTCTCAAGTAGATTTATCAAACGAAGAGCAGGTCGGAATTGTCAAAAAGTCCACTCATTTTAATCCTGTTGATTTGGTTTGCGGAATCAAGAATTACAAAGGTAAAAAGTTTGATTTAGCACAATTTGTCGATGTCAATACGGGATTTGTAGTTCGTAAAAGTGTGAATGGAAAGGGTGTTAAAAGTTATGAATTGCCCGGCCTTTGGAACGGTGCGATGGCCGATTGGTTGACTGTTTTTGTAGCGGTTCCACTAATTACTTTTAATCCGGTAAAAACCGTAAACGATTTATTAAAAGCAACACATCAGCCGCAATAATGGAAGTGCATAAAATCATATCAGAATTGCAGTTTAAAGCCGTCCGCAGCAGTGGTGCTGGTGGGCAAAATGTGAACAAAGTATCTTCAAAAGTAGTTTTGACTTTTGACTTGAATGCTTCGAGCGCATTAACTTCAGAAGAGAAATTACTTTTAGAAACAAAAGTAGCAAACCGATTGACTTCTGAAAATATTCTAATTCTTACTTGTGATGAAGATCGAAGTCAATTCAAAAATAAAGAAATTGTAATTAAGCGTTTTATTACTTTAATTACAAACGGACTAATAATTCCTAAAATTCGTAAAGAAACTAAGATTCCAAAGTCGGTTATCCGAAAACGAATAAAAAATAAAAAGATTATTTCAGAAGTAAAAAAGAATCGAAAAAAACCAGATTTAGATTAATGTTTTTAAACGAGTTATAGGAATAATATTGTAATACAAAATTAGCACCAATTAGTTAGTGTAAATTTCTGTTTACACGTTCTTCTTCAATTTATACTGTAGGCTGGATGAATTTTCGCATTCAAATAAAATGCATTGAATTTTTATTTTTGCAATTGATTCATGTAGTTTTTAAACCTACCTTTGCACCGTCTCAAAGGGGTGCTCTAAATAACGAGCTGAGATCATACCCAACGAACCTGAGCAAGTAATGTTGCTAAGGGAAATATGACAGATTTTGTAGTGAAAACTACCTATTTGTCAGCGGAACAATCATTTATTAATTTAAACAAAAAGAATAATTCCCCCTTTTATTCGTAATTATTTTACGGATGGAAAATTTTTCAAGTCGCAAAGTTGCAAAGTTGCAAAGTTGCAAAGGTTCAAAACAGACCTTCTCGGTTCTTCTCGTTTCTATTTTCTTCTCTTTTAATTCTTTTGCACAAGTTAAAGATTCTACTCAAGTCAATTCTCTCGATGAGGTATTGGTTTCTGCTGTTCGTGCAACCACCAAAACTCCCGTTTCTTTTAGTAATTTAGGTAAAAAAGAATTGAGCTATAGAAACTTAGCGCAAGACATTCCATTACTTATGAATTATTTACCTTCTGTGGTCACAACTTCTGATGCAGGAAACGGAATAGGTTATTCTGGAATTCGTGTTCGTGGCAGCGATGCAACTCGTGTCAATGTAACCATAAATGGAATCCCGTACAATGACGGAGAGAGTCAAGGTACTTTTTGGGTTAATATGCCTGATTTTGCTTCGTCTGTCGAAAGTTTACAATTGCAACGTGGCGTAGGAACATCAACAAACGGTTCTGGTGCTTTTGGTGCCAGTTTAAACATGTTGACAGATAGTTATGCTAGTAAAGCCAATGGGGAAATTTCAAATTCTTTCGGAAGTTTCAATACGCGTAAACATACGGTAAAGTTCAGTACAGGTTTATTAAACGATCATTTTGAACTGGCAGGGCGATTGTCAGCTTTACAATCCGATGGCTATATCGACCGCTCTGCTACCGATTTAAAATCATACTTTTTGCAAGGAACGTATTTGGGCAAAACTACTTTGATAAAAGCACTAGCTTTTGGAGGAACCGAGAAAACCGACCAAGCTTGGAACGGAATTGACGGTGAAACGTTGAAAGAAAATAGAAAATACAATTCGGCTGGAAAGTACACAGATGAAAACGGGACTACTCGTTTTTACGAGAATGAAACCGACAACTACCAACAAGATCATTACCAATTGCATTGGAGTGAAAGCTGGACGAGTAAATGGAGTTCTAACTTTGCGTTGCATTATACTAAAGGAAAAGGCTATTACGAAAATTATAAAGAAGATGCCGACATGGCCGATTACAATTTGACTGCTGTTGACTTGGTTACAACCACCGATTTAGTACGTCAGAAATGGTTAGAAAATGACTTTTACGGAACAACTTTTTCGTTAAAATACAGAGATGAAAATTTAGATGTAATTTTAGGAGGAGGTTTAAATAAATATGAAGGCGCTCATTTTGGAAAAGTAATTTGGGCACGTTATGCCTCGCAGTCAGAATTAGGCGATCGCTATTACGAAGATTTTGCAACCAAAACCGATGGTAATATTTTTGCAAAAGCCAATTATCAATTAACCGAACAATGGAGTTTGTATGGCGATTTGCAATACCGCCGCGTGGGGTATCAAGCCGACAGTTGGGATACCGGTTTGGTCGATGATACGTTTAATTTTTTCAATCCAAAAGCAGGTTTGAATTTTGAACTGAACGACAAAAACACCTTTTACTTTTCTTACGCTAGAGCCAATCGTGAACCCAACCGAACCGATTACGAAGGAAGATCTCCGAAGCCAGAAAAATTAAATGATTTTGAATTGGGATGGAGATTTAATTCAGAGAAAGTACAGGTAAGTTCGAACCTTTATTATATGGCGTACAAAGACCAATTAATCTTGACCGGAAGATTAGATGATGTTGGAAACCCAATTCGTTCCAATAGCGACAACAGTTACCGTTTAGGTCTAGAAGTTGATGCTACAATTTCTATTTCAGAGCAGTTTTTAATTCGTCCTAACGTTACTTTGAGTAGTAATAAAAATATAGATTTATCGGTAGATGGTCAAAATTACGGAACCACAGATATCGCATATTCTCCCGCTGTTATAGTCGGAAACGCTCTTGTTTATAAACCAATTCCAGGATTGCATATTGCTTTGCTTCAAAAATTTGTGAGCGAGCAATTTATGAACAATATCGAATTGCCAGCAGCTAAACTAACTGATTATTTTGTTAATGATTTGAATGCTTCTTATGAGATTAAAACGAAATCAGTTTTTAAATCTATCGTGGTTACTGGTTTAGTAAATAATATTTTAGATAAAAAATACGTTTCGAACGGTGCCATGTGGGATATTTATCCTTCGTATTATCCGCAAGCGGGAATTAATTTTCTATTAGGATTGACTTTGAAGTTGTAAGATCACGCAGTAAGTTCTATATAAAAAAGGCTGAAAACGATAAATTTTCAGCCTTTTTTATATCAATTATACACTCTTAAAACATTTCCCATTTGTTCTACTCGATATTGTTTCAGCGGATATTGTTTACTTCCTAAACCAGTAAACAAACTATATGCAACTTCATCGCAAGAACAAACAGCATTGATTCCTTTAATGGTCATCGGGACACAAGCACTCGGAATTTCATTGGGACAAGCCGCATCAAATGCATTGTAACCACTTCCAGTATTAAAAATAAGTAATCCTTTTATTCCTACACCGTTATAAAATACTCCGTTACTTGGAAACAATAATGCAGAGTATGCTGGAAGATTCATGTTGATTTCTGTCGCAAAACTGTAATTGGGTAAAAACGGATTATTGTTTTTAATTTCATTTTCGCTACACGAAAATAGAAGCATGGAAAAAAGCGAAATAAGGACTATTTTTTTCATTTTTGTACGGGTTAGAAAAACAAAAATAATTTATTTGAGACGTATCGCTATATGATTAACATTTAATTATGTACTATAAAAAATAATAGTATATTTGTAATAATAGATCCCGTCTCGATGGGATTTTTTGTATTTATATAAATGATGAAATTATGAGTCAAGTATCTTATTATACCGCAGAAGGATTAAAAAAATTGAAAGAAGAGTTGGATCATTTGAAAAGTGTAATGCGTCCGAAAGCGTCTGCAGATATTGCCGAAGCGAGAGATAAAGGGGATTTGTCTGAAAATGCCGAATATGATGCGGCAAAGGAAGCGCAAGGAATGCTTGAAATGAGAATTGCAAAATTAGAAGAAGTTCATTCTAACGCAAGGTTGATTGATGAAACACACTTAGATTTATCAAAAGTTTTAATTTTATCTCATGTTAAGATTAAAAATCAAACCAACGGAATGGAGATGAAATACATATTAGTTGCTGAAAGCGAAGCCGATTTAAAAACGGGTAGAATATCAGTTACTTCTCCTATTGGAAAAGGATTATTAGGTAAAAAAGTAGGCGAAGTTGCTGAAATTACAGTACCTAGTGGTGTTTTGAAATTTGAGATCTTAGAAATCTCGAGAGAGTAATTTTTTAAGTTGAAAAAATAAGTAGTGCAACTGATTAATAGATTGGCCACGTAAACGAGTAAACGATGAGTACGATATTCACTAAAATTGTAAACGGCGAAATTCCGTGTTATAAAATTGCAGAAGATGCTGATTTCTTAGCATTTTTAGATGTGAATCCAAACGTAAAAGGACACACGCTTTGCATTCCAAAACAAGAAGTAGACAAGCTTTTTGATCTTCCAGATGAGTTATATTTGGGCTTAATGGCATTTTCTAAAAAAGTAGCAGCTGCAATCGAAAAAACGATCCCTTGCAATCGAGTAGGAATGGCCGTTGTAGGGCTAGAAGTGCCACATGCGCACGTACATTTAATTCCGTTAAACGTAATGGATGATATGCGTTTTGAAAAAAAAATATCGCTGACAAAAGAAGAAATGGAGCAAGTAGCCAAAGATATTCAGGCGAACTTGTAACACAGAAAGATAATAAATAAAAAAACCACAAAGCAATTTGTGGTTTTTTTTATGTTCGTTTTAAACGGTTTTGTAAGTCAGTTGTATCGTGGTTCCCTTTCCTATTTCAGAACGTAAAACCTTTATAGTTCCATTATGGTATTCAACCACAATTCTCTTAGTCAAAGAAAGGCCCAAACCCCAACCTCTCTTTTTGGTGGTAAAACCAGGTTCAAAAATAGTACGAAATTGCCTTTTAGGAATTCCAGCGCCAGTGTCTGAAATATTTATTTTCACTATAGAACCGTCCGTTTTAATTTTGACTTTTAAATTCCCCTTTCCTTTCATAGCATCAATCGCATTCTTAACTAGATTTTCGATAGTCCAACTGTACAACGTCGGATTGATATTTACAAAAATGGGATGAGCAGGCGTTTCGATCGAAAAAACTACTTGAGACGAAAATCTAGTTTTTAAATACGTATACGTAGCTTCAGTTTCAGCCACAATATCTTTAATTTCCAAAACGGGAGTGGAGCCAATTTTCGAAAATCGATCAGTAATGGTTTGCAAACGATCTACATCTTTTTCAATTTCAACTGTAATATTTTGGTCAATTTCTTCGGTTTTTAATATTTCAACCCAACCAATTAAGGACGAAAGTGGCGTGCCAATTTGATGGGCCGTTTCTTTTGCCATACCTGCCCAAAGTTTGTTTTGAGTAGCCATTCTGGTGCTTTTGTAAAAGTTATAAATTAAGGCAGCACACAAAAAGATAATCAATAGTAAAGCAATTGGATAATATTTTAGTTTGTTTAGTAGTTCAGAATTACCGTAATATAATTTTTGAAATTTACCTGGCGCATATTCAATTGTAATGGGTTCATTTTCACTCCTTAAATTTTTCAGATATGATTTTGACTTCTTTTCGTCCTGCAAGATTTCCTGTGGTACATTGACCGAGCTAATAACTTTATCGTACATAACTAGCAAAACGGGTACCGAAGTATTGTTGCTGAAAATCTGCAACGGCAAGTCAACATCGGTATTTTCATTGGCATTTAGCAATGCTTTTTGCGCACTTGCCCAGAGATTCATTTTTAAACGCTCTTCATTTTTAAAAATTTGAAAAAAATTGTAGGTGTTCCAAAGAATTAGGGTAATGATCAAAAAAGAAACAGAAATGAGAATCCACCGAGTTGTATTTCGTCTTTCAGAAAAATGCATAGATAACAAATTGAGGTATAAATATAACGAAATTAATACGACTAATATTTTAAGGTTTCGAAAGATTTAAATTTTAAAAGTCAATGATGTCTTTTGCAGCTAGAACGATTTATGTACTTTTGTCATTAAGCGATTTTACCCTAATACATTAAAACCAGCAATGCTAACAATAGATCCAAAAGAGACCACAACAGCCGTAGTGCAAGGCTATTTGCAGAGCGCAATTGGGCCTAGACCTATTGCATTTGCAAGTACAGTTGATGCCGAAGGAAAGCCGAATTTGTCGCCTTTTAGCTTTTTTAATGTTTTCAGTGCAAATCCGCCCGTATTAATTTTTTCGCCAGCGCGCCGTGTTCGAGACAATTCGGTCAAACATACTTTATTGAATTGCGAAGCGACCAAAGAAGTGGTTATCAATGTCGTAAATTATGATATGGTGCATCAAACATCGCTGTCAAGTACGGAATACGCAGAGGGAGTAAATGAGTTTTTAAAAGCAGGTTTTACGCCCGTTGCTTCAGAAAATATAAAACCTTTGCGAGTGGCCGAGTCGCCAGTGCAATTTGAGTGTAAAGTGACGCAAATTATTTCGTTAGGATCTGAAGGGGGAGCGGGTAATTTGATTCTGTGTGAAGTGGTTAAGATTCATATTCATGAAAGTATTTTAGATGAAAGTGGAGCTATTGATCAGCATAAAATAGACTTGGTTTCCCGTATGGGAGCCAACTGGTATTCACGATCCAATCAAGGACTTTTTGAAGTGCCTAAACCTTTGACTACATTAGGAATAGGAGTAGACTCCATCCCAAAGTTTGTTACAGAAAGTGGTGTTTTTGACGGGAACGATTTAGGAAAATTAGGAAACGTAGAAGCCTTGCCTACAAAAGAAGAAGTTAGTATATTTGTGAAAGAAAACTTCGCCGTAAAGGGTGTTTTAAGTGCTGATGATGTCGAAAAAAAGCATCGAGAAGCGAAGAAATATTTAGACAACGGAGACGTGGTCTCTGCTTGGAAGGTGCTTTTAGCAAAAAATTAAAAAAATAACAATTAAATATAACGAAGATGGAAGTTACAGGAAAAATTAAAGTTGTTAATCCAGAACAACAAGTTAGTGCGTCATTCAAAAAAAGAGAACTTGTTGTAACTACAGATGAGCAATACCCTCAACATATTTTAGTCGAATTTACACAAGATAAATGTGATTTATTGAGCAGCTACAACATTGGTGAGCCTGTAAAAGTTTCTATTAATATTAGAGGTAGAGAATGGGTGAGTCCACAAGGCGAAACCAAATACTTCAACAGCATTCAAGGATGGAGAATCGAAAGAGTAGCAGCTGCACCAGCACCAGGTCAAGCGCCTCCAATGCCTGCAGCAGATGCTTTTGCTCCAGCAACCAACTTAAATGAAGAAGAGCCAGACGATTTGCCGTTCTAAGCCATTAAAAACGAATAGTTTACAAAAGCCTTGATGAAATTCGAGGCTTTTTTTATTCTAAATTGACAAGCATTCCGAATCCAATTTGTGAGCCAATTTGTGGAAAAACCAAAGCAGTTGATTTTTTATTCTTTCCAAATTGTAAAGATTGAAAAGGATTAAAATGAGAAACTAAAATTCCCGATACCAATCCAATTCCTGAGCCAGTCAAAACGTCCGAAGTAAAATGACGATCGTTGGCAACTCTAAAAACTCCAGTCGCAGCGGCAAATAAAAAGCCGCTACTGGCATACCAAATATTCGATTCTTTGTATTCGTAAAAAAGCAATGTAGCATTGGTAAACGCAATAGCTGCGTGACCCGAAGGGAAACTTAATTCGTCAGATGCGTCAGGGCGTTCTTCTTTTACCGAATGTTTTAAGGCAGTAATAAGTATCAAAGTGGCGGTATTGGCAACAGCTAAATTGATGGTTTGCTGTCTAAAATTATTTTTTGGTTGAAACCCAAGATACTTTCCGGCATAAATTTGGGCAATGGGTACTAACGGAAAAATATTATCCATAGGTTCATGAAAATCGTTCCCGAAAAAAGAAGTGACATCTGTTTGCAGACGACTATTTAAATCAGAATGTAAGAGTAGTGTTCCTGCACCAATTAGTGCAGTAGGTGCGATTAGCGATTTATAATTAAAATCGGATCTCACTTTCAAACTATCTGATTCTTGTCCGAAGCCAAGAATGGTATAAAAACTCAAAAAAAGGAGCAGTGTTTTTTTCATTAGGTAGAATAAACGTTCTTTATTTTGTTTAGAAAAGAATTAGATTTGTCAAATGTAAACCTATGATTGCAATTTTTTAAGAAACAAATGCACTATTTATCTCCAAACCTTTTTTTTCCTGATGTAAACGAAGCCGATGAGCAAGGAATTATCGCCGTTGGCGGCGATTTAAGTCCAGAACGCTTGAAATTGGCTTACAAAAGCGGCATTTTTCCGTGGTTTAATCCAGGAGAATCCATTTTATGGTGGTCGCCAGATCCAAGAATGGTACTGTTTTTAGATGATTTAATCGTGTCCAAAAGCATGCGCAATATCTTGAATCGAAATTTGTTCAAAGTGACGTTCAATCAAAACTTTAGAGACGTAATTTCGAATTGTAAAAACATCACTAGAGACGGGCAAAACGGCACTTGGATTTCCAATGAAATGGTCGATTCCTATTGCAAACTGCACGAAATGGGATTAGCAAAATCGGTTGAGGTTTGGCAAGATGAGGTTTTGGTGGGCGGTTTATATGGTATCGATTTGGGAACCATTTTCTGCGGCGAAAGCATGTTTTCTAAAGTTTCCAATGCATCAAAAGTGGCCTTTATAGCCTTGGTCAACCACCTCAAAAAAGAAAATTATCAGTTGTTAGATTGCCAAGTCTACAATCCGCATTTAGAAAGTTTGGGTTGTCAAGAAATCTCCCGCGAAGCATTTATAACCTTATTGAATCAAAATAAGTAGGGCCTAATCCAGCTGTTTGTAACAAGTCCTCCCTCAAAAACCTTTTTTTATAAAGCCATAAAAGGAGCTTCCTGTCGGTCGCTCTTTTCTGTCAAGAAAAAATAGGCTTTCTCAGTCCGGGCTTTCTACTTTCATCTGGGGCAAAAAGGAGCTGATCTCAATAATTTTTGTACTACATTTTAATTGGCCTGTTTTTTTGAAATTTGACTAAAAGTTCAATTTGGTAAAGCTCCAATTCAAAGTCGAAAATAAAATCAATTCATTTCTTAAAGTTGGCAATCCCAGAATGATTTTTAAGGTTTCGTGCGCCATCATCATACCAATCATCCCTGGCAAAGTACCTAAAACACCATTCAAATTGCAACTTGGCACCTCTTTCGGATTCGGAGGTTCGGGAAAAACATGACGTAAATTTTTACTTCCATTGTGATTAAAAACCGCCAATTGGCCTTCAAATCCCAAAATACTTCCGTAAATCAATGTTTTCCCTAAAAGCACGCAAGTATCATTTACTAAATATCGGGTAGCAAAATTATCCGAACCGTCTACTACAATATCGTAATCAGCAATAATTTGCGTAGCATTTTCAATCATTAATTTTTTCTCAATTGCAGTAATCGTAATGAGCGGATTTAGTTTTTCAAGAACAGCTTTTGCAGTTGTAACTTTAGATAAACCCACTTGATCTTCGGTATATAAAATCTGTCTATGCAAGTTGTGAATTTCGATGGTGTCAAAATCTATAATGCCAATTATTCCAACGCCAGCCGTAGCAATATATTGCAAAATTGGGCATCCCAAACCCCCAGCACCAATAACGAGAGCTTTAGCGTTTTTTAGTTTTTCTTGACCCAAATCACCAATTTCCGGTAAGTTCATCTGCCGGCTGTATCTTAAAAAATCTTGGATAATGCTCATTTTTGGAAGTGATTAGTGAGAAGTAATTAGTGAAAAGTAATTAGTGAGAAGTAATTAGTGAGAAGTAATTAGTGAAAAGTAATTAGTGAGAAGTAATTAGTGAGAAGTAATTAGTGAAAAGTGATTAGTAATTAGTGAAAAGCGAGCCTATTTTAAACAGTAGAAATCACTTAGAATAAATTATAGGTGTAGTTTTTAATTTGTAAATTTTTTTTAAATGCTTTAAAACTTCGGACTAAAACTTCCCCAATCTTTCCAGACCGGTTCATAACCTTTTGCTGCGATCATTTCAGCAATTTCAGTAACAGAACGCTCATCACTAATTTCAAATTGTTCGAGCGATTGCTTATCCACGGCATAACCACCGGGATTGGTTTTAGATCCAGCGCTCATGCTTGTAGTGCCAATCGCAATTATATTATCTCTGAATTTTTCATCCTCGCGTGTGGAAATCGAAATTTCTAAATCTTCGTTCCACAATCGATAGGCGCAAATGAGTTGCGTTAAATCTTTATCGTCCATAATAAAATTGGGTTCAATCATACCTTCTGCCGGACGCAATCTCGGAAAAGAGACTGAATATTTGGTTTGCCAATAGGTTTTTTGCAAATAATCCAAATGCAAAGCATTAAAAAAACTGTCGGTGCGCCAATCTTCTAACCCTAATAAAACACCTAAACCAATTTTATGAATTCCTGCTTTTCCTATTCGATCAGGAGTTTCCAATCGAAAATCGAAATTTGACTTTTTACCTTTCGTATGGTATTTTTTATACACTTCTTGATGATAGGTTTCTTGATATACCAAGACCGAATACACGCCAGCTTGATGCAAACGCTCGTATTCTTGTTGCGAAAGTGGTTGCACTTCGACCGAAATTATCGAGAAATCTTTTTTTATCAGTGCTATCGCATTCAAAAAATAATTAATATTTACAGTATAATTCGCTTCTCCGGTAACTAATAAAACATGATCAAAGCCTAGTCTTTTTAAAACAGCTACTTCTTGCTTAATTTCCGAATCTAGTAAAGTTTTGCGTTTAATTTTATTGTCTAAGCTGAAACCGCAATAGGTGCAAATGTTTTGGCATTCGTTACTCAAATACAAAGGTGCATACATTTGAATGGTTTTCCCAAAGCGTTTTTTAGTCAACTCGTGGCATTCTTGCGCCATTTGCTCCAAATAAGGTTGCGCTGCAGGCGATATCAAAGCAATAAAATCATCCAGATTGCGCTTAGTTTTGGCTAAGGCGTGTTCGACTTCGTGTGCAGAAGTTTGATGTATTTTGTTTTGTATGTCGTTCCAGTTGTACTGAGAAAAAGTGGATTGGAAGGTGTTCATTTTTTTATTTTATTGAATGAGTTTCGGTGTTCAATTGCCTTCTGCTTTAGCTGGAGGAAATAAATTATTCATATAAAAATGAAGTCAATGGGCTCGAAGCAACCGCATGATTGTATTGATTTCCGACTTTAGCCTCAAAAGCTTTTCTCCCCGCAATAACCGCTTCTTTAAATGCTTCCGCCATCAACTTCGGATTTCCCGCTATAGCAATTGCTGTATTTACCAAAACGGCATCAGCGCCAATTTCCATTGCCTTTGCGGCGTCAGACGGAGCGCCAATTCCGGCATCAATAATTACAGGAACGCGACTCTGTTCAATAATAATTTCTAAAAAATCAATCGTTTTTAATCCTTTGTTGCTACCAATTGGTGAGCCTAATGGCATTACCGCTGCGGTTCCTACATTTTCTAAATGCTTGCACAAAACGGGATCGGCGTGAATGTAGGGCAAAACGATGAAGCCTAGTTTTGCTAGTGCCTCGGTTGCTTTTAACGTTTCTATAGGATCAGGCATTAAATATTTTGGATCAGGATGAATTTCCAATTTAATCCAGTTTGTTTCTAAAGCTTCTCTCGCTAATTGTGCGGCAAAAATGGCTTCCTTGGCATCTCGCGCACCAGAAGTATTGGGCAATAAATTGATTTTAGGATGTTGTAAGTGTACTAAAATGGCATCGGTTTCTGTTTCTAAATCTATTCGCTTTAATGCAACCGTTACCAACTCACTTTTCGAAGCCAAAATCGCCTCTTCCATTTCGTGGTTCGAGCCAAATTTTCCAGTACCCAAAAACAAGCGCGATTCGAAACTTTTATCTCCTATATTAAATAATGACATTGTCGTATAATTTTTCGTTAAGTTGAGTAATAAGTTCCTTTGGTTTTTGACTTTGTGTAATCAGACCTGAGACGGCAATACCGTGAATTCCGGTTTGGATTAAAACGTCCACATCATCCAATGTAATTCCGCCAATGGCGTAAATCGGAATTTTAAGAACTTGATTCTTCATATCCTGAATAATATTATGATAGCCATTTAATCCTAAAACCGGAGCTAATTTTTCTTTAGTTTTGGTAAATTTAAAAGGACCTAAACCTATATAATCACAACCATTTTGAATATGGCTTTTGATATCTTCAATAGTATTTGCAGTGCCACCAATAATTTTATATTCACCTAAAATAAAACGTGCATCTTTAATTCTCATGTCGGCTAAACCCAGATGAACGCCGTCTGCATCAATTTGCTTTGCAAGTGCAACATTGTCATTAATAATTAGCTTGGCTTCGTGTTCTTCACATAAGATTTTCACGGCTTTAGCTATTTTAAAGCTGTCAGTGTCCGTTTGATTTTTAAAGCGCAGTTGAATCCATTCGCAACCACTATCTAAAGCTAGTCGAATATTTTGCAGTTGTTTTTCGCAATTTTCTCCTTGCGAAATGTATTGTAATTTATTAAACATAATGGTAGCCAATTAAAGAGGAGGTGGAACTTAAGTAATTTTCGATGTACAGTTTGGCGTCAATGCAAGCATCTTTCATGTTTTTTCCTAACGCGAGATTTGCCGCAATTGCAGATGAAAGTACGCAGCCAGAACCATGTTTGGGTTGGTGTTCAGCATCGTTTGGAGGTAATTCGATAATGTTGTTTTTTACAAATAAATAATCAGTACCCAACGCTGCACAATTATGTCCACCTTTTAATAAAATCGTGGTTGGAAGTTCGTTCTTTAACCATAATTTATCGCTGATAAAACTCGGGAATAATTGCAGTATCTCATCGTAATTGGGTGTTATTAAATCAATTTTTGTCAAGATTGAGTTCAATTCACTCCTGTCTTCTAAAGTCAAAAAATTGTATTTAGAAGATGATTTTAAAACAGGATCCCAAACAATTTTAGTTGTCGGCGCGACTTTTTTAATAGTCGATACTACTGCATCTAAAAAAAGTAGCGATGGAACAATTCCGATTTTAACCACTGCTATTGGATAATTTTTAAATAAGGCCGTAATCGATTCCAATACAAAATCTAGGTCGATCCATTGCATTTGAATAAATTTATTTTCAGTCTGAATGGTGTTTGCCGTGACCACTGCCAAGCCCAAAACCTGATGTTGTTCGAATGTTTTACAGTCGGCTAAAATGCCGGCACCTCCCGAAGGATCTAATCCTGCTACAGTGAGTACGAATGGACGATTTGTTGGCATAATTTGAAATTTTTTATTGGGTTTTTAGCAGTCCAGATAGTTCCTAGTAGCGCAAAATCATCAAAACCATTCGCTAGAGTCTCTTCGATGGTGTCAGAATTTATTCCACCCAAACCGACTAGATTAGTATTATAATTGGTTCTTTTTTGAATAGCTTCTAAAAGATTTATTTTTGAATAATGATTCTCTTTGGAAATACTTGGAAAAACTGGAGCAAGAAAAGCATAATCGAAATGCGATTCTAGCGTATTAAATTCTTCGATAGAATGTACCGAAGTCGAGATGCTTAACCCTTTCGATTTGTAATACGAGATTGCCGATTGCTCCAGTGTTCCTTGTATATCAAACCTTTTTTGCGAGTTGAGATGTAGGCCTTTGATATTAAAAGAATCTGCTAAAATGTAATGACTGCACAAAACCAACTTATCATGATGTTTTGGATCAATACTATTTATAAAATCCTTCATTAATTTTTTAGAAATTTCGTTTTTACGAATGTGTAAAATCGCCAAACCTTCATCAAACAATTCATGAATAATGTCAATTTCTTTGGCAACTGAAGTTGGATTGGTAAGTACTATCATTTTTTATTTAGATTCAAAGATTCAAAAGTTGATTAATAAGCAAATCCTTTAATTGGTCGATTCGTGAATATTTTTAATTAGACATAAATCTCTTTCCCTTTTTCTATAAATTCTTCTGATTTTTCTTGCATTCCTTTTTCTGCGGCAGCCACGTCTCGGATCTCTTGTGAAATTTTCATAGAACAGAATTTTGGACCACACATCGAGCAAAAATGGGCAACTTTGGCGCCTTCGGCCGGTAAAGTTTCATCGTGAAATTCTCTGGCAGTATCTGGATCTAGTGACAAATTGAATTGATCTTCCCAACGGAATTCAAAACGCGCTTTACTCAAAGCATTGTCGCGGTATTGCGCTCCTGGATGCCCTTTGGCCAAATCGGCAGCATGCGCAGCAATTTTGTAAGTAATCACGCCGTCTTTTACGTCTTTTTTATTGGGTAAACCCAAATGCTCTTTTGGAGTTACGTAACACAACATTGCGCAACCATACCAGCCAATCATTGCGGCTCCTATTGCCGATGTAATGTGGTCGTAACCGGGAGCAATATCTGTAGTTAGTGGTCCGAGAGTATAAAATGGCGCTTCATCACAATGTTCTAATTGTTTCTCCATGTTTTCTTTTATCATGTGCATCGGTACGTGGCCTGGACCTTCAATAAATACCTGAACATCGTGTTTCCAAGCAATTTTTGTAAGTTGGCCCAACGTTTCTAATTCGGCAAATTGTGCGGCATCATTGGCATCGGCGATGGAACCTGGACGCAACCCATCTCCAAGAGAAAACGCTACATCGTATTGTTTCATGATTTCGCAAATCTCTTCAAAATGCGTGTATAAGAAGTTTTCTTTATGATGAAATAAACACCATTTTGCCATAATTGAGCCACCACGAGAAACAATTCCAGTAACGCGATTGGCGGTTAAATGAATGTAACGCAATAAAACTCCAGCATGAATAGTGAAATACGAAACACCTTGCTCTGCTTGTTCGATCAAAGTATCGCGAAACACTTCCCAAGTTAGATCTTCGGCTATGCCGTTTACTTTTTCCAACGCTTGATAAATGGGAACTGTTCCAATGGGTACGGGAGAATTACGAATAATCCATTCTCTGGTTTCGTGAATATTCTTTCCTGTGGATAAATCCATAATCGTGTCTGCTCCCCAGCGGCACGCCCAAACTGCTTTTTCAACTTCTTCTTCGATGCTTGAAGTGACGGCGCTGTTGCCGATATTTGCATTTATTTTGACTAGAAAATTACGACCCACAATCATCGGTTCGCTTTCGGGATGGTTGATGTTATTTGGTATAATTGCTCTTCCTCGTGCCACTTCACTACGAACAAATTCGGGAGTAATCTTTGATTTTGGCGTATTTGCTCCAAAGCTATAACCAGCATGTTGGCATTGCATCGCTTGGGTTTGATTTGCTATTTGTTCGATACGTTGGTTTTCACGAATGGCAATGTATTCCATTTCAGGTGTAATAATTCCTTGCTTGGCATAATACAATTGAGAGACATTAGCCCCTTTTTTGGCACGCATGGGTTTATGCAAATATTCAAAACGAAGATGATTTAATTTGGCATCCTCTAAGCGAGTTTTTCCGTATTCGGAAGAGATTTCGTTTAATTCCTCGACATCGTTTCGATCTAAAATCCATTGTTCGCGAATGCGAGGCAATCCTTTTCGAATGTCAATTGTGATGTTAGGATCGGTGTAAGAACCTGAAGTATCGTAAACAGTTAATGGTGGGTTTTTTTCTATTCCTCCTCTAGAAAGTTTAGTATCAGCTAAATGAATTTCACGCATCGCCACTTTTATCGGATGAATTTCACCATCAATGTATACTTTCGTGGAGTTCGGAAAAGGAGTTCTGGAGATTTTTTCTTCGTTGTTCATAATTTTTATTCAAAGATTGAAAAATTAAATTATTGAAAGATTACACGAAGGAAGAGGTTTAGTTTCTGATTTTTAAATCCTTCCATCTTTAAATCTTTTCAATTTATATCATCCGCCTTGCGTGGCTGAAATAATAATGACAGTATCTGTTTTATGGAGGAAATGAGAATTCCACTTGGATTTTGGAATTACAGTATTGTTAATCGCAACGGCGATGCCATTTTGTTTTTGAGGAATTTCAATATCAAGCAAGGCTTGGATGCTTAGAACATCTGCTTGAAATTGTTTGATTTGATTGTTTATTTTTAGTTCCATTCCGTTATAATTTAGAGTCAATTATACTTTAGGAATGGCTACAAGAACGCACAATTGTGCGACAAGAAGTCATCTTACTTTTCCCTACGCTAGTATGAACTAGATCAGGTTCAGAGGGTAAAATCTCAGCCTGCAAATTGCAGACACCCCTAAAGTGAAACGCAAATGTATCAAAAATTATGAAGTATAAGCTATAAATTTTAAGTTTTTATAATTGCTGTTGTTTCTTGAACATTAAAAAGTGTAATAGAAGACTACCTTCTGGTCCAACAATCTAGGATGTGATCGTTGATTATTCCAGTTGCTTGGAGGTAAGCGTAAACGACTGTTGAGCCGACAAATTTAAAACCACGTTTTTTTAAATCTTTGCTAATTGCATCTGAAAGTAGCGTAGTCGCAGGAACCTCTTTTAAGGTTTTTGGTCGGTTGTCAACTGTTTTTGCATTCGTGAATTGCCAGATGTAGTTGGAGAAACTACCCAATTCTTCTTGAATTTTAATAAAGGCTTGTGCATTAGTCACCGCCGAATAAATTTTTAATTTGTTTCGAATAATTCCTGCATCTTGTAGTAGTTCTTCAATTTTAGAATCCTCATATAAAGCAATTTTTTGATAGTCGAAATGATCAAAAGCGACTCTGAAGTTTTCTCTTTTATTGAGTATAGTAATCCAGCTTAAACCAGCTTGAAAAGTTTCAAGAATTAGAAATTCGAATAGTGTTTCTTCATCGTAAACTGGAGTTCCCCATTCTTCGTCGTGGTACTTTTTATAAAGATCACTAGACAAACACCAGCCGCAGCGCACTTTTTCCATTTTTTATTTTAAAGATATAAAAATCTAGATTATTCTATCTTTTCGTGCTTTTAAAATTAAGCTAATGGGTGTCGTTTTCTAAATACTTTTTAATTAAATGATGTCCCAAATAAATTAAGGGAGTCAGTATAATAGCAAGCGATAATTTGAAAATGTAACCAACAGTTGCAGAAGAAATAAAGGTATCAAAGTCTATTTTTCCGGGCAACCAAAATGCAATTCCAAGTACAATAAAAGAATCAAAAAGCTGCGAAATTACGGTAGATCCCGTAGTTCTGAGCCATATTTTTTTATTTCCTGTCCTGTTTTTAAAAAACCAAAATACCCATACATCGATGAGTTGTGAGATCATAAATGCAATAATACTGCCGACGATTATCCACATACTTTGACCAAACACAGCCTGAAATTGATCGTCGTTAACAGGACTAATTCCTTTGGCGGCTGGAATGATGATCGCCATAAATAGTAGTATAAATGCGTAGATGATAAGCGCTGCGGTGATGAATGAAAGTTTTTTAACTCCCTTTTCACCAAAATACTCATTGATTAAATCGGTAGTTAAAAACACAATTGGCCAGGGTAAGATTCCGATGCTCATTACAAAAGGTCCGATCTGAATTAGTTTGCCACCAATCAATTCCGCAACTACAGCATTGGTTATAAAAATACCAGCAAGTATTACAAAAACAAGCTCCTTTTTAGTTTTAAACATTACTTCATTTTAGAATTTCAAAAATAATGATTTATTTGATTCCATTAAAAAAGTACTGCTTCAACAAAAGTTAATTGTATAAAAAAAATCTCATTTGGTTTTAAGGCCAAATGAGATTTTATATAAGTAAAATTTGAAAATTCAACCGCAATAGACTATCCTAAAGCAGCTCTTTTGAAACCTGTAACTGTTAGGTTAGCATCTACAGATTTTACGTAAGCAGCAACGCTTACTGAACCATCTTTAATATAATCTTGGTTTACTAAAGTGTTGTCTTTGTAAAAACGTTGAATTTTACCTTTAGAAATGTTTTCCAACATCGCTTCTGGTTTTCCTTCAGCACGCAATTGTTCTTTTGCGATTTCAATTTCTTTTTCTACAATTGCAGCATCAACACCATCAGCATCTAAAGCGATTGGGTTCATAGCAGCAGCTTGCATTGCAACGTTTCTAGCAGCTTCTTCAGCACCATCAACTTTTGCAGATAAAGCAACTATTGTAGCAATTTTGTTTCCTGAGTGAATGTAAGATCCAACAAAAGCACCTTCTAATTTCTCAAAAGTTCTAATTTCTAATTTTTCACCAATAACACCTGTTTGCTCGATTAATTTATCAGCAACAGTGATTCCGTTGAAATCTGAAGCTAAAAATTCTTCTTTAGTATTAAAGTTCAACGCTAAATTAGCCATTTCAGTAGCCATTTTCACGAAGCTTTCGTTCATACCAACGAAGTCAGTCTCACAGTTTAATGTGATCACTACACCAGCAGTTTTCTCAGCATTAACAACAGCGATAGCAGCTCCTTCAGTAGATTCTCTATCTGAACGGTTTGCAGCTACTTTTTGTCCTTTTTTACGTAAGTTTTCGATTGCTAAATCAAAATCTCCTTCTGCTTCAACCAATGCTTTTTTGCAGTCCATCATTCCTGCACCAGTGATTGTTCTTAATTTATTTACGTCTGCAGCAGTAATTGTTGCCATAATGTTTTTAGTTTAAAGATTAAAAGATCGAAAAATTTAAAAATTTAAAGTTTACTAATTTGACAATCAATATTCTTTTAATTTTTAAATCTTCCAATCTTTAAATTGTTTGATTTATTCTTTAGTTTCTGGAGCAGCCTCAACAGCTGGAGCAGCTTCTACTGCCGGAGCAGCTGGAGTTGCTGGAGCAGCGTTTTCAGTAGCTACAGTTTCAGTTTCTTTATCAGAAGTTCTGTCAGAAAGACCGTCAACGATCGCAGCTGTTACTAAAGTTAAAATTTTGTCGATTGATTTAGAAGCATCATCATTTGATGGAATTACAAACTCTACTTCACGTGGATCAGAGTTAGTATCAACCATTGCAAAAACTGGAATGTTTAATTTTTGAGCTTCTTTTATAGCGATGTGTTCTGCTTTAATATCTACTACGAACAATGCTGCAGGTAGTCTAGACATATCAGCAATTGAACCTAAGTTTTTTTCTAATTTAGCACGAAGACGATCAACTTGCAAACGCTCTTTTTTTGATAAAGTCATGAAAGTACCATCTTTCTTCATTTTATCAATAGTAGCCATTTTCTTAACTGCTTTACGAATGGTAACAAAGTTTGTTAACATTCCACCAGGCCATCTTTCAGTGATGTACGGCATGTTTGCAGCTTTTGCTTTTTCAGCAACGATGTCTTTTGCTTGTTTTTTGGTAGCAACAAATAATATTTTTCTACCTGATGCAGCGATTTTTTTCAAAGCTTCATTAGCTTCTTCAATTTTTGCTACTGTTTTGTATAGATTGATAATGTGAATACCATTACGCTCCATATAAATGTAAGGAGCCATGTTTGGATCCCATTTTCTAGTCATGTGTCCGAAGTGAACACCTGCTTCTAGTAAGTCTTTAACTTCTATTTTGTTTGCCATTTTTGTACTAGTTTACGTTCTGTTGATTAGCAATGTCCCGTTATGGAGTTCTTGAGTTAAAAAATTCAAGTATTTAAAAATTTCAGAACGAAATCTTATAACTATTCAATTTTCTAATCTTTCAATCCCAGTTTCATTTAGATGCTAAACTATTTCCTACCTCGATAGGAGAGCAACAACAACTGTGTTTTTTAAATTCAATAATAAATTGATGCTGTCTCGTACATGTTGTACAAGACAGGTAATATTAACGTTTAGAGAATTGAAATCTCTTACGAGCTTTCTTCTGACCGAATTTCTTACGTTCAACCATTCTTGGATCTCTTGTCAATAAACCTTCTGGTTTCAAGATAGCTCTGTTCTCAGCATTTACTTCACACATAACGCGTGCCAATGCCATTCTTACTGCTTCTGCTTGACCAGTTGAACCACCTCCGTAAACATTAACTTTTACATCAAAGTTGTTTACATTTTCTGTCATAGACATTGGTTGTAAAACTTTGTACTGTAAAGTTGCAGTTGGAAAGTAAGTTGCGAATTCTTTTTTGTTTACAGTGATTTGTCCTGTTCCTTCCGAAACATAAACACGTGCAACAGCGGTTTTTCTTCTACCGATTTTGTGAATAACTCCCATTACTTAAGATCGTTAAGGTTAACTGTTCTCGGTTTTTGAGCCCCTTGTTTGTGCTCTGAACCTACAACAACATTTAAATTTCTGAAAAGTTCAGCACCTAATTTGTTTTTAGGTAACATTCCTTTTACCGCTTTTTCTACTAAAGATGCAGGGTTTTTAGATTGCAATACTTTAGCAGTTAAAGTTCTTTGTCCTCCTGGGTAACCTGTATGACGCATGTAAATTTTGTCATCCATTTTTTTACCTGTAAGGTTAATTTTTTCTGAGTTGATAACAATTACGTTATCTCCACAGTCCACGTGCGGTGTGTAACTTGGCTTGTACTTACCTCTTAAGATCATTGCAACCTTTGAAGCAAGACGACCTAAGTTATGACCATCAGCATCTACAACAATCCACTCTTTTGTGATTGTGGCTTTGTTTGCTGAAACTGTCTTGTAGCTTAATGCGTCCATAATATTATTTTAATTAAACATTCCATCCCCAATAAAGGGGATGCAAAAGTACAATTAATTATTTTAAATACAAATACCTTAAGTTATATATTTTTTTTGTTGGTTATCAGTTGATTATCAATTAGGTTTTTAGTGTTTTAAGTCACTATATTCTATTTTTCAAATTCAGACAAATATACGTTTCAATATTTATACTACATTTGTAAGTGAAAATTATTGTATATTACACTTTTTTCATCTTAAAGGCATGCGACAAATAGAATAAAATTTAGACTCAGTTTTTAGTGAATTATTTCGAAAATTTTGACAATTTTTTTTGGCATGAATTAAAACAATAAATACCATTTATGAAAGCTAAAGCAACTTTAAAGCAAATTGCAAAAGAACTAAACGTTTCTGTATCGACTGTTTCAAAAGCACTCAACGATAGTCCTGAAATTAGCGAACAAACAAAAATTAAAATAAAAGAGTATGCCAAACTCAAAAATTACAAGCCCAACGTTATTGGTTTAAATCTTAAAAACAGAAAGACCAAAACGATCGGTGTTATTTTACCTAATATTTTGAATTCCTTTTTTGCCAAGGTTTTTAGTGGTATCGAAAAAGTGGCCGAAGAAAAAGGATACAATGTTATTACGTGCATTTCCAATGAATCATTAGAAAAAGAGATTCATACCTTAGATATGCTAAGTAATGGAACGATTGATGGTTTTATTTTATCGGTTTCTGAAGAGGCACAATCTAAACAAGAATACAAGCATTTTACTGAAATAATTAATGATGGAACGCCAATTGTCATGTTCGATCGAATTGCTGAAGGAGTTGAGTGTGATAAAGTAGTAGTCGATGATTTTGACTCTGCTTACAACTCGACACAATATTTAATTAATTTAGGGTGTAAAAATATTGCGTTGCTTTCTTCTGTAGATAATTTAAGTGTTGGAAAATTACGGGCCGAAGGGTATTTGAAAGCCTTAGAGGAGAATAACTTTCCGATCAATAAAAAAATAATTCTTAGAACAGAATCAGAAGAGGAACTAAAAAGTAAAGTGGATTCCGTTTTTGATAACAATTTAATAGACGCCGTTTTTGCATTGGATGAAAACGACTCGGTTATTGCATTAAAGACAGGATTAAAAAGACGTTTTCGCATTCCTGAAGATTTGGCTATTATTGGCTTTGCTGACGGTATTTTAGCGTCTCGCCGTTTGACACCAAGTTTGACAACTGTGAGTCAGCACGGACCAGAAATTGGAGAAGTAGCCGCTAAACTTTTAATTGATAGGCTTGAAGAACCAGAAGGAGTCGAATCTCCTTACGAAACGATAGTTATTAAAACAGTATTGAAAGAAAGAGAATCTACTGCTAAAAAGAAAAAGTAGAAAAAAATTTAAAGCAAAAAAAAATCCATTTGTTCAAAAACAAATGGATTTTTTTTTAAGAGTTGTAATGTATATTTTAATGTGCTTCCAACCAGTTTTTACCAACACCCAATTCTACATCCAGCGGAACGACCATCATAAAAGCGTTTTCCATTTCGTGCTTGATCATTGGCTGAATTTTTTCTAGTTCATCATTATGCACGTCAAAAACAAGTTCATCATGCACTTGCAATAGCATTTTTGATTTCCAGTTTTCTTCGGTTAATTTTTTGTAGATGTTAATCATTGCAATTTTAATCACATCGGCAGCACTTCCTTGTATTGGCGCATTGACCGCATTTCTTTCGGCTGCACCTCGTACTACTGCATTAGGCGAATTAATATCTTTTAAATAGCGGCGTCTACCCAGAATAGTTTGTACGTAGCCGTTTTCTCGAGCCAATTCAATTTGTTCTTGTATGTAAGACTTCAATCTTGGATAAGTTTTGTAGTAGGCCTCAATCAAAGCCGCACTTTCACTTCTAGATAAATTGGTCTGGCTGCTCAATCCAAAAGCAGAAACGCCATATATAATTCCGAAGTTTACTGTTTTAGCATGACTACGCTGTTCGCGCGTAACTTCATTCAAAGGAACATCAAAAACTTTGGCAGCTGTAGATTTGTGAATGTCTTCTCCGTCTTTAAATGCTTGGATCATGTTTTCTTCGCCACTCAAAGCTGCAATTATGCGCAATTCGATTTGCGAATAATCGGCAGAAATCAAAGTGTAGTTTTCGTCGCGAGCTACAAAAGCCTTTCTTATTTGTCGGCCTCGTTCGGTGCGAATTGGGATATTCTGTAAATTGGGATTGTTAGAACTCAAACGTCCGGTTGCAGCAACAGCTTGCATGTATTCCGTATGTACTCTTTTGGTAACCGAATCAACTTGCAAAGGCAGCGCATTAACATACGTACTTTGTAGTTTAACTAACTGGCGCCATTCTAAAATATCTTTTACAATTTCGTGCTCGTTTACCAGATACGATAACACTTCTTCACCAGTAGCATATTGACCAGTTTTGGTTTTCTTTTGCTTCGCTCCGCCAATTTTTAACTTGTCAAATAAAATATCACCCAATTGTTTAGGTGACGCCAAATTGAACTGCTCTCCAGCTGTTTCATAAATTTTCTGTTCGAAGGTGTCAATTTCTTTTTGCATGTCAACCGACATGTTTTTTAAGAAGTCAACGTCTAAGTTGATGCCTTCGGTTTCCATGGCTGCCAAAACACGCAAAAGCGGAATTTCGATTTCAGTAAATAATTTCTGAGTTTCAGTGGCATCCAATTCAGCAGAAAATAATTGTGCCAATTGCATAGTAATGTCTGCGTCTTCAACGGCATATTCTTTGGCTTCTTCTAGCGGAATATCGCGCATTGATTTCTGATTCTTTCCTTTTTTACCAATTAAATCTGCAATTGGTTTCGGAGCATATTTCAGATAAGTTTCAGATAAAATGTCCATATTATGACGCATATCTGGATTGATGAGATAATGCGCAAGCATCGTGTCAAACAACCTGCCTTTGACTTGAATGCCGTAATTTGATAAAATTTTTAAATCGTATTTTAAGTTCTGGCCTACTTTTTCAATAGTTTCATTCTCGAAAAACGGAATAAATTTCTGTAATAATGCGGTTGTTTCTTCTTGGCTTTCTGGAAATGGAACGTAAAACCCTTTTCCTTTTTCATAAGAAAAAGCAATTCCGACCAACTCGGCATGCAAAGCATCTAGACCAGTGGTTTCGGTATCAAAACAAACTTGTGTTTGATTTTGTAAATTTTGCAATAATAATTTCAAACCCAAATCACCCTGAATGATTTGATAAGAGTGGGGTGTGTTTTCTAAATTCGAATAAAAAGAAGCCATTACATCTTCGGCCGTATCGCCTGTTGCGCCACTTCCAAACAAGTCAAATTGCTCTTCAATATTCGCTCCTGATTTTTTGTTTATTTTACCGTCAGTAACCGTATTGGTTGCAGGATTTCCATCAGAATTAAATAAATTATCAAACTGTTCGGCCATTCGTCTAAATTCTAATTCACTGAAAAGCGCTGCCGTTTTTTCGATATCAGGACGAGACAATTCGTAATCTTCTTCATGAAAAGTGACGTCGCAATCTAACAAAATAGTTGCTAATCTTTTAGATAGTAGTCCGAGTTCTTTGTTGGCTTCAATTTTGGTTTTTATGGCACCTTTCAATTCGTGTGTGTTATCTAGAAGATTCTCCATCGAACCGTATTGCGCTAAGAATTTTTTGGCCGTTTTTTCGCCAACACCTGGTAATCCCGGAATATTATCAGCAGAGTCACCCATCATTCCCAAAAAGTCAATGACTTGCTCAGGTCTTTCAATTTCAAATTTTGCCAAAACTTCAGGTACTCCCCAAATCTCAATTCCATTTCCCATTCGTGCAGGTTTATACATGAAAATATTTTCGGAAACTAATTGTGCAAAGTCCTTGTCCGGAGTCACCATAAAAACTTTGTAATTCTGTTTTTCGGCTTGTTTGGCGATGGTTCCAATTAGATCATCGGCTTCGCAACCCGCCAATTCAATAATCGGAATGTGCATGGCGCGCAATAAATCTTGTATGTACGGAATTGCAATTTTTATTGCTTCAGGAGTTTCGTCTCGGTGCGCTTTATATTCAGGATAAAGTTCGCTACGCAATTCACTTCCACCTTTGTCAAAAGCTACGGCCAAATGATCGGGTTTTTCTCTTCGAATGACATCCAAAAGAGAGTTCATAAAGCCCATAATTGCCGAAGTGTCCATTCCTTTCGAGTTGATTCGAGGGTTTTTTATAAAAGCATAATAACCTCTAAAAATTAAGGCATACGCATCGAGAAGAAAAAGACGTTTTTGAGTTGACATAAAAAATTGTATTAGCTGGTAAAAATAAGCAATTGCCCTTTAAAAAAGAATTGGAACACCAGAATTAATTGAAGAACGGATAAACAAGGCTGTTGTTACTTTAGTAAAATGATCACGTGAATAGGAGATCTAATTGAGCAGCGTTTCTTCATACTATCTTCATTTAAGTAATATAAATTTATAGATTGTACTGTTGTTTAGCAGTTTTAGTAAATGGCTAGTACACCAATTTTATTGGTTTACGAGGTGCAGAGTTATAAGAGTTATATTGGAATACCTTTATTTTTTTTGCGGCGTTAAATTTTATATAATAAAAAGCCAATCCACTAGCATTATTTGTTACTTTGTTGAAAATTTTTTTAAATGGGATTCCGTTTTATATTTATTGCAGTTATTTTTTTATTGATTGAAGCGTATGCGTACCAAGCTTTCAAAACACTCATCAAGCCCAGATGGCTACTTTTAAGTTATATTTTTGTTAGTATATTTTTGTTTGCCTATCTCGTTTATTCTTTCACACAATTTGATCGTTCTGAAGGACAAACCAGGCATACCATGTTTGTTATGGCGATGATGTTATTGGTATATGTGCCTAAAATTATAGTGACTATAATTCTTTTAGGAGAAGACATTTTTAGACTAGGAGCAAGTGTTGTGAACTATTTTATGTACAATGCTCCACGAAACGAAATGATGCCGAATAGACGTAAATTTATAAGTCAGGTGGCTTTAGGATTGGCGGCGGTGCCTTTTTTATCTTTAATTTACGGAATCTTTGAGGGAAAATATAATTTTAAAGTAGTTAAGCAAACCGTCTTTTTTCCTGATTTGCCTGACGCTTTTGATGGATTTAAGATTACACAGATTTCAGATGTGCACAGCGGAAGCTTTGATAATGCTGAAAAAATAAACTATGCCATTGACTTGATTAATGAGCAAGATACCGACATGATTTTGTTTACTGGTGATATTGTAAATACGCATGCTACTGAAATGCATCCTTGGTTGGAAACATTCAATCGAATAAAAGACTACAAATACGGAAAGTTTGCCGTTTTAGGAAATCATGATTACGGGGAATATGTTACGTGGCCCACTCAAACCCTAAAAAACGAAAATTTTGAAGGGATTAAAAGTCTCTACGGTCAAATTGGGTTTGATTTACTATTGAATGAGCATCGATATGTCGAAAAAGACGGATCGAAAATTGCATTAGTAGGTGTTGAAAATTGGGGTAACAACTTCAAGCAAGCAGGGGATTTAAATAAAGCTTCGCAACAAGTCAATCAAGATGATTTTAAGATTTTAATGAGTCATGACCCAAGTCATTGGGAGTATGAAATAAAAGAACATCCAAAAAACTTTCATTTGACTTTTTCAGGTCATACGCACGGAATGCAATTTGGTATTGAAATTCCAGGATATTTTAAATGGAGTTTAGCAGAATACATTTACAAACAATGGGCAGGCTTGTATGAAAACAAAGGAAGATACGTATATGTTAACCGTGGCTTTGGTTTTCATGCATATCCAGGACGAGTAGGTATAATGCCCGAAATAACAGTGATTGAACTAAAAAAAGGAAAGAATGTCACGTAATTCGCTAAAAATGCTACATTTGCAGTATAACTTCGCTCATTCGTAGATAAAAACAAACATAAATTGTTGCTTATATGTCAAAATTTGGAGAACTTATAAACGCACAAGTCCCAGTGTTAATAGACTTTTACACGGATTGGAACGACTCTTCGGTGTCCATGCATCCTGTAATTAAAGACGTGGCGGCGGCGCTAGGCGACAAAGCTAAAGTTATTAAAATTGATGTTGATAAAAATCAAGAACTAGCTGATGCGCTTCGTATTAAAGGTCTTCCTACTTTGATGATCTACAAAGACGGGCAGATGATTTGGAGGCAATCTGGCGAGTTGGATGCTAATACCATTATTAGTATTGTTCAAGAACAACTGTAAATAATTTTAAAGTTTACTTCGGAATTGTTCCAAAAGTATATCCATTGTCTTTTAAAAAGCGGATAACTTTAGGTAAAGCATGTTGCATGTTTGTTGCCGCTTTTACACTATCGTGAAATACAATTATACTACCTGATTGTACGGTACTAATGACATTATTTAAACATTGCTCTGGTGCAATAGTCGTATCAAAATCGGCACTCAAAACATCCCACATTATTATTTTATACCCTTTATTGCGTAATATTTTAGACTGTGATCTCGTCAATTTGCCGTATGGTGGGCGAAATAATTTACTAACATTGTTTTTATTGTCTAATAAACATTCGCAGATTTCGACGTTATTTATGTATTGTTTGTTTTTTGTTTTCCATCCATTTACATGATTGAAGGTATGGTTGCCAATGGAATGCCCTTCTTTTTTAATTCTTTCGAATAGTAATGGATTCGCTTGAATGTTTTTGCCGATACAAAAAAAAGTAGCCTTTATGTTTTGATCTTTTAGCAAATCTAAAACCCAGTCCGTGATCTCTGGAGTCGGTCCATCGTCAAAAGTTAGATAGATGCTCTTAATCTGATTGGGCAAATCCCAATAATAATTTCCGAATATTTTTTTAATTAGTTGATTTGTTTTTACCCAATAGAAACTCATAATCGAAGACTTTAGTGCAGTACAAAATTAAAAAATGCAGCAGTATTTTTCAATAGTGCTGCATTTTTTTAGTGCTATATTTTTGCTTTATTCCTTTTCTCTACCAAAACGCTCAAAAACATTTACGTACGTATTGAAAACTTTTTTGTGCTTTTCGTAAAAAGCTGCATCCTCATTAGCGTTCATTACTTGCAATAAGCTTCTGTAGCGCTCAATATCCGTGATGATAGGAATTGCCAAGCTTGATTGTTCTGATGCATCTAAATAGCTGTAGTAATTAAGATTTTCTTGGTATTTGATCACCAAGGCATCCAACAATTGCTGAGCTTTTTGTTTTTCGCCAACTTGATAGTAGCCGTCAGCAAAAGGTTCTACTAACGAATAGAATCCAAATTTATCTAAAGGCATTTTGGTTATGGCCAAATCAATTACTTTCTTGGCTTTCTCATTTTTACCTTCAACAATAAGCTGTTTCATTAATCTAGAAAGATTGCTTCGGTAGGAAATGCTGTTTCGTCTTGTTTCTGGATCGTGGTAAATTTTATCACTGTCGCCATTACCCCAGTCCCATTTCATAACTACATTGTACATCTTTTCAGAATCAATGTGTCCCATATCCATTGGTCCATTTTCTTTATTGAAGGCTGTTTTGATAGGAACTAGTTTGTAAACCATTCCTTCTAGTTGCAAGTAATCTTTCATCCAAAGATAATCTTCGGGATCAAAGGCACCTGGACTAAAATAAATTGGTCGTTTCCAGTTATTGTTCTTAACGATATCTAACATCATTAATCTGTTTTTGTATATCGCACTTCCTTTAATGTCAATGTCAATATACGGAACAATTGAATCGTTGTACTGTGGTGCAACAACTTTGTTCTTAATGATTGCTTCCTTATCAACCGGAATTCTAATTTTGTTCGTTGGATAAAAATGGATTGTCTGACCATTTTGCATTTCAACAATTGATTTTGGATTTTTTATAAAATCAATAAAATCTTTAATATCCCAACGGCTGTCCACTTTATTAATGTGTGCCACGTAATTTAAATTATCTCCTACGTACTGATCGTGGTCAAAAGAAATAGGTAGTGCTTCCGATTCATAGGTTTTCATTTTCATTTGGTCGATATACCAATCCGTCATGAACAAGCTGGTGTTTACTATTTTCACGTCGGTTCGAATACCTTCAATTTCTTGTGCATACCATAGCGGGAAGGTATCATTATCTCCAATGGTAAATAAAATAGCATTGGCATCACATGAATTCAAATAGTTTTTAGCTAAAGCTAAAGCGGTGTAACGATTCGATCTGTCATGGTCATCCCAGTTTTGAGAAGCCATCAATATTGGCGCGCCTAATAAACAACATCCTATAATTACAGGTCCTGCAATTTTTGCAACTAAATATTTTTGTAGCGTTTCATACAAGGCATATACCCCAAAACCAACCCATATGGCAAACACGTAAAAGGAACCGACTAATGCGTAATCTCTTTCGCGAGGTTCAAATGGCCTTTCATTCAAGTATATTTTTAAGGCAATCCCGGTAAATAGGAATAAAACCAGTAGGACATAAAAACTCTTGCGGTCTTTGGTGGCATGATACATCAAACCAATTAACCCTAAAATAAAGGGTAGAAAGAAATACATATTTCTTCCTTTATTATTTATAACGTCACTTGGCAAATTGTCTTGCGAACCTAAATGAATTGAGTCCATAAATTTGATTCCACTAATCCAGTTTCCATCTAAATTATCGTATTTTCCTTGTTCGTCACTTTGTCTTCCAACAAAATTCCACATCAAATACCTCCAATACATGTAGCCAAATTGGTATTCGAACATAAAACTAAAGTTGTCTACCGTCGTTGGTTTCTCAATAATAAGATAATCTCCGTAACTTTTTAAGAATTTTACGTAACCGTCATTGTCAATTTGTCGCTGCGCATAAGCGGTGCGAAATTCTTGGATTGTTTTCTCTATTTCACTCTGTAAACGAGCGATAGCTTGTGTATATTCTTGTTCTGACAATTGGCTAGGATCGATGCCGTAGCGCTGCAAATCGTTTTCGTAATCGTAATTTGGATTGATTCGAAATTGAGGAGGATTTGTAAAATTGATATAATTACCGATGTGTTCTGTGCTCCACATTCTAGGAAGAAACGATTTTTGAGCATCGTCGGTATTTTGATCCGCATTTTTGAAATTATTGGTAACAATATATTTACCCGTTTCATAATCTCTCTCGTAATTCGGTTTCGAATCGGTATACGGATTGTTTGGATCAAGTCCAGCGAAAGTCGAAGTATATTGTGGTCCGTAGAACAAAGGATTAACTCCGTATTGTTCTCTATTGTAATAGGCTAGAACTTCGGCAGCATCTGATGGTTTGTTCTCGTTAATTACCGTATTTGCATTGGCGCGTATTGGTAACATCAACCAAGTAGAAAACCCAATTAAAATAAATAATATGCAAAGAACAATGGTGTTGTAGAAAACAAATCCCTTTTGTTTGGTATATTTTAATCCAAAATAAAAGAATGCAATCAAAAGCAAGGCTACAAATATGGTTCCTGAATTAAAGGGAAGTCCCATTTTATTGACCATAAAAACTTCTGTTTTTCCAAAAGAAGCCATGGTAAGAGGTAATAATAATTTAAAAATGAATAATAAAACGGCAATTACAACCACATTGGCAATAATGAAATTTTTAGCCGTTACTGTTTCATAGTTTTTGAAAAAGTAAATAAAACCAATTGCAGGAATAGTTAGTAAAGCCATAAAGTGAACTCCAAAAGAAAGTCCTACGATTAACGAGATAATTAAAAGCCATTTATTCCCTCTTGGAGTATCCATATCTTCTTCCCAACGCAAGCCAAGCCACAATAGCAAAGCAATCAATAAAGTTGCCATGGCGTACACTTCTGCTTCAACCGCATTAAACCAGAAACTATCTGAGAACGTAAAAGTTAAAGCACCAACAAACGAGCTTCCTAATATGACAATGGCATTATTTGTATTAATATCGGCAAAGCGTGCCACAAGTTTCTTTAAAATAATAGAGGAAGACCAAAATAAAAACAAAATGGTGAATGCACTCGAGAAAACAGACATCATATTAACCATCAATGCAATATGTTGATCGTCCATCGCAAAGATGGCAAAAAAAGCGCCCATCATTTGGTACAGTGGGGCTCCAGGTGGGTGTCCCACTTCTAGCTTTGCAGCTGTGGCAATGTATTCGCCACAATCCCAAAAGCTCATTGTAGGTTCAACAGTAAGAGTGTAGGTTATTAAAGCGATTGTAAATGTAAACCAACCAATAATCGTATTCCATTTAGTGAAATTGAATTGTGTCATATTTAGGTATTAAAATAGGATTCGTTTTATTAGCTGCAAAGAAAATGCTTTTTTGTGTAAAGAAGTGTGGATTAACAAAAAATTCAGTAAAAAGCCGCGAACTGCTTAATTTGCTGTCCTTGAGTGAGTTTGTGGGTTCTTTTGATGCGGAATAAAAAAAAAACGAAAAAAAAGTAAAAAATCTTTGAAAAAAGCTTGCGCAAACGGAAAATAGCTCTAAATTTGCACTCGCTTAACCGCTGATACTGGTCTATGGTGTAATGGTAACACAACTGTTTTTGGTGCAGTCTTTCAAGGTTCGAGTCCTTGTAGACCAACAAAAAAGCCTCTCATTCGAGAGGCTTTTTTTATGCAATAACTTTTGATTTATATTTTAAAAGTAATGATTGGTCTAATAGTGTGGTTTACTAAGCCTTCGCTGATGCTTCCATTAAAAAAGTACGAGAGACCTGTTCGACCGTGTGTGCACATTCCAATTACATCTGCATCTATAGACTTTGCAAAATTCACTATTCCACTTTCTACGTTAGAGTCATTGTAAGTTTGCGTTGTGTAATTAGTTAAGCTAAAATTACTCACAAAGTCGTTCATTATTTTATCCGATTCCTTAGTGGTATGAAAGCTATTTGGTGTATTAATTAGGACCAAATGCAATTTTGAATTAAAGAAAGAAGCGAAATCCAGTAAATTTTGGAAAGGTTTTTTGATTTCTTCAGAAAAATCGGAAGCGAAAACTAAGTTGTCAATTTTAAAATTTGTAATTTCTTTTTTGATAACTAAAACAGGTATGTCAGAATGACGAACCACTTTTTCAGTATTCGATCCAATTAGTAATTCTTCGAATCCTGAAGTTCCATGAGAGCCCATCACAATTAAATCGATTGCATTGTCTTTGGTAATGGTATTTATTCCTTCAGAAACGCGATCTAATTTGGTAATCGTTCCTACTTTTATGTTACTCAAATACGGTTTCTGGCTCAAAGTTGCCATAACTTCTTCTGCTTTTTTCATAAAAAGCATAACTTCCGGAATGCTCGTTCCGCCCATGATGGCATCTTTCGCTTGGTTGGGAAGTTCTAAAATATGGGCAAGAATGATTTCGGAATTATTTTTTTGAGCGATTTGAACCGCCACTTTAAGTGCGTTTTCTGCATTTTCTGAAAAATCGGTGGGGACTAGTATTCTTTTCATTATTTTAGGTTTAAAAAAGTTAGAATTTGACTATTAAAATGTACTATAAAGGTAGGAAATAATATTAGGAGAATCTATTTAATACTATTTATAAAAATAATCACTATATTTGCACCGTTATTTAATAAAAAAACTAAGTAATGAGGGGACTAAGTGTCCCCTCTTTTTATAAAAATATGACGTTTAAAGAAAAAATAAATACGCTAATCGCAGAATCGCTCGTTGAGAAGCCATCAATTTTTTTGATTGATTTGACTATAACCGACGCTTTCAAAGTAATTATTGCTTTGGATGGTGATGATGGTGTGATGTTGCAAGATTGTATTGATGTTAGTCGAGCAGTTGAGAATAATTTGGATAGAGAAGAACAAGATTTTTCTCTTGAAGTTGCTTCAGTAGGGGTAGGTTCACCATTAAAAATGGTTCGTCAGTACAAAAAAAATATTGGACGTACCCTCATCGTTTCCACAATGACCGAAAAAATTGAGGCGGAGTTAGTTGATGCTAATGAAGATTTTATAATTTTGTCGTGGGAAGCGAGAGAGCCTAAAAAAATAGGCAAGGGAAAAGAAACAGTACAGAAAAAACAACAAATACCTTATACAGAAATCAAAGAGGCAATTGTTACAGTAACATTTTAATTAAAGAATTCGCATGGAAAATTTAGCATTAATCGATTCATTTTCAGAGTTTAAAGACGATAAACTTATTGATCGTGTAACGCTTATGGCAATTTTAGAAGATGTATTTAGAAATGCATTGAAGAAAAAATACGGTTCAGATGACAACTTTGACATTATCATTAATCCAGATAAGGGTGATATGGAAATATGGAGAAGGCGTGTGATCGTGGCAGACGAAGATCTTGATTTTGAAAATGAAGAAATTACTTTAACAGAAGCACGTAAAATTGAAGCCGATTTCGAAATTGGTGAAGAGGTTTCTGAAGAAGTAAAGTTGATAGATTTAGGAAGAAGAGCAATTTTGGCTTTGCGTCAAAACTTAATCTCTAAAATTCACGAACACGACAATACTAATCTTTATAAGCAATTTAAAGATATTATTGGTGATATTTACACCGCCGAAGTGCATCACGTTCGTCCACGAGTGGTAATCTTGGTTGATGATGAAGGAAATGAAATTGTTTTGCCAAAAGAAAAACAAATTCCATCTGACTTTTTTAGAAAAGGAGATAATGTACGTGGTATTATTGAAAGTGTTGAATTGAAAGGAAACAAACCTCAAATCATTATGTCTAGAACTTCAGAGAAGTTTTTAGAAAAATTGTTTGAACAAGAAATTCCTGAAGTTTTTGACGGTTTGATTAATGTTAAAAATGTAGTTCGTATTCCAGGAGAGAAAGCAAAAGTTGCTGTCGATTCGTATGATGATCGAATTGATCCAGTGGGTGCATGTGTTGGAATGAAAGGTTCTCGTATTCACGGAATTGTTCGTGAATTAGGAAACGAAAACATTGACGTAATTAATTATACAAGCAATATCCAGTTGTATATAACTAGAGCGTTAAGTCCGGCTAAAGTTTCTTCTATTAAAATTAATGAAGAAACAAAAAGAGCAGAGGTGTTCTTAAAATTAGAAGAAGTATCAAAAGCCATCGGTAGAGGTGGGCATAATATAAAGTTGGCAGGTTTATTGACCGGTTACGAATTGGATGTTATCAGAGAAGGCGATCTTGCGGGTGGCGAAGATGATGATGTTGAGTTGACAGAGTTCTCAGATGAGATCGAAGGATGGGTAATCGAAGAATTTGCAAAGATTGGTTTAGATACTGCAAGAAGTATCTTGAAGCAAGAAGTAGATGATTTAGTTCGTAGAACAGACTTAGAAGAGGAAACGATTCAAGATGTAATGCGCATACTAAAAGAAGAGTTTGATAGTTAATTATCTATCGATCTCACAACACAACAAATTAGGTATTAATAAAAAGGTTTTATGTCTGAAGAGAGAGTAATAAGAATTAACAAGGTTTTAAGGGAATTAAACATTTCGTTAGAAAGAGCTGTCGATTATCTAAAAGATAAGGGAATTGCTATTGATGCAAATCCAAACGCTAAAATTTCTAATCAGGAATTTAATATACTTCAAAGTCAATTTGCGGGCGATAAGGGGAATAAAGAGGCTTCTAAAGAAGTGGGTGAGGAGAAAAGAAAAGAGAAAGAAGCGCTTCGTTTAGAGCGTGAAAAAGAGATTGAAGATAAACGCAAGCAAGACGAAGAACGTCAAAGGCAACAAGAGATTATTAAAGCTAAAGCGGTCGTTCAAAGTCCTGTGCAAGTAGGAAAGATCGATCTTAATCCTAAAAAGCCTGTAAGTGTTCCTAGTACTCCTGTAAAAGAAGTTAAAGCTGAAGAGCCAAAAGCTGTTCAAGCTGAAGTTCCACAAGCTGAAGCAAAACCAGTAAAAAAGGAAGAGCCTATCGCGAAACCTATAGCTGCTGCAATTCATAAAAAAGAAGAAAAGGAAGTTAAGGAAGAAAAAGTAGTGAAGGCGGACCAAGCACCTGTTGCTCCCGTCGCCGTTGCCGCTCCTCCTGTAGCAAATCCAAATGATGCTCCTTCAACAACTGAGGAGTCTCCTGTAGAAGAAACAATTGCTACGCAGTACCAAAAATTATCTGGAACAAAGCTTACTGGTCAAACAATTGATTTATCTCAATTTAATAAACCAAAAAAGAAAAAGGAAGATCCAAAGATCATACCTAATAAACCAGGTGCTCCAGGTGCAGCAAATAGCGCTAACAAAAATAAACGTAAAAGAATTCCGACTAAGCCAGGTGTGCCAAGTGCAGCAAGTACAAGGCCTCCAGGAACACCAAATCCAAATAAAATTACTCCAAATGCTCCTGGCGCTAGAAGTACTCGTCCTGGATTTGTGAGAGGAAATCGTCCTGCAATTGTAGCTAAAGTTGAGCCAACAGAAGAGGAAGTTAAAAATCAAATTAGAGAAACTTTAGAAAAACTTCAAGGTAAAAAAGGAGGAAAATCTAAAGCTGCTAAATATAGAAGAGATAAAAGAGATACGCACCGTCAGAAATCTGATGAGGAGCAAAGAGCTATCGACGAAGGAAGTAAAACCATTAAGGTTACTGAATTTGTAACGGTCGGTGAAATTGCCATCATGATGGATGTGCCAATTACTAAAGTTATTGGTACGTGTATGTCACTTGGAATCATGGTTACCATGAACCAACGTTTAGATGCAGAAACATTAACTATTGTAGCTGATGAATTTGGTTATGAAGTTGAGTTTATTACTGTTGACATTGAAGAAGCAATACAAGTTGTTGAAGATAAAGAAGAAGATCTTGTTTTCAGAGCACCGATTGTAACTGTAATGGGTCACGTTGACCACGGTAAAACATCTTTACTGGATTATATTCGTAAAGAAAATGTTATTGCAGGTGAGTCTGGAGGAATTACGCAGCATATTGGTGCATACGGAGTGACTTTAGATAACGGACAAAAAATCGCATTCCTTGATACTCCTGGTCACGAAGCATTTACTGCGATGCGTGCACGTGGAGCTCAAGTAACGGATATTGCTATTATTGTAATTGCTGCAGATGATGACATCATGCCACAAACTAAAGAAGCAATTAGCCATGCGCAAGCAGCTAATGTGCCAATTATTTTTGCAATCAATAAGGTAGATAAGCCAAACTCTAATCCAGAGAAGATAAAAGAAAAATTAGCAGGTATGAATTTACTTGTGGAAGATTGGGGAGGAAAGTTCCAATCTCATGATATTTCGGCAAAAGTTGGAACAGGAGTTAAAGAATTATTAGAAAAAGTATTACTTGAGGCTGAAGTGTTAGATTTAAAATCTAATCCTAACAAAGCGGCACAAGGAACGGTAGTAGAAGCTTTCCTTGATAAAGGAAAAGGATATGTATCTACGATATTAGTACAACACGGAACGCTAAAAATTGGTGATTACATGTTGGCAGGTAAACATCATGGTAAGATTAAAGCGATGCATGATGAAAGAGGGAATTCTGTTTTAGAAGCAGGTCCATCTACTCCTGTATCAGTATTAGGTCTTGATGGTGCAGCTACTGCAGGTGATAAGTTCAATGTATTTGAAGATGAAAAAGAAGCGAAACAAATTGCTTCGAAACGTTCTCAATTAATGCGTGAACAATCGGTACGTACGCAACGTCATATTACTTTAGATGAAATTGGTCGTCGTATAGCTTTAGGTCAATTTAAAGAGTTGAATGTTATTCTTAAAGGTGACGTGGATGGTTCTGTTGAAGCATTATCCGATTCGTTCTCTAAACTTTCTACAGAAGAAATTGAGATTAATATTATTCATAAAGGTGTTGGAGCGATTACAGAAACAGACGTTATGTTGGCTTCTGCTTCCGATGCGATTATTATCGGATTTAATGTTCGTCCTGCAGGAAATGCCAGACAGTTAGCTGATAAAGAAGAAATTGATATCCGCTACTACTCTATTATCTATGCAGCAATTGATGACTTGAAAGATGCGATGGAAGGAATGTTAGCTCCTGTAATGAAAGAAGAAGTACTTGGTACTGCTGAGATCAGAGAGTTGTTTAAAATTTCTAAAGTTGGTACAATTGCCGGATGTATGGTGATGGATGGTAAAATTACTAGAAATGGTAAAATCAGAATTATTAGAGACGGGGTAGTTGTTCATGAAGGTGAATTAATTGCTTTGAAACGATTTAAAGATGATGTACGAGAAGTAGCTAAAGGTTACGACTGTGGTATTCAAGTTAAAGGTTATAATGATATTGAAGAAAGAGATGTTATTGAAGCATACCATGAGGTTGCGATTAAGAAAAAATTGAAATAGAATTTTTTGCTATAAGTAAAAAAATCCCGATTCGTCGGGATTTTTTTATGGAGAAAATTTAAAGTAGATCTTATTTTATGAGTGTAGTGGTTTTATGTCTTCTGTGGTGTTAATAATTATTTAACCTGCCATTGTTCATTTATGAATTATAAATAAAGAGGCCGTCTTAATTTTAGTTAAGACGGCCTCTTTATGTTTACTTCATTGATTGTCGTTCTATTTTTCGGGCTTAATCAAAAAAACGTTTCCGTATCTCTTTTTAATATCAATCAAATTTCGTTCTGCTTCGATTCTACTTTCAAAATTACCAACTAATACTTTGTAATTTGGAGTGTTGAAAATTATGGTTGCATCTATGTCTTTAAACTCCGTTTTAAAATCGTTTAAAGTCTTTTTAGCCTCGTCACTTTTGCCGCTGTATATTTGTACGCGATAACTATCGTTAACAATATTTGTCGCATTAATACGTCGCTTTTCATTGAGTAATTGCTCAAATTTAGGGTCTTGTTTTAAGGTAGTATTCTGATTTTGTGCATATATAGAACAAGTCAAAATACTGAGGCTAATGGTGTAGATATGTTTCATTTTTAGAGGTAAGATTCTCATAACGTGACGGTTTTTGAACAAAAGTAATATTTAAATGAACAAAGACTACATGTGAATTTATTTAGAATTGATATAAATTAACATTTAAGACTATTTTAAGGTTTTTAGAATAGTTCTTAAATTGTATTTTTGTGCAAGTTTTAAAAGAGGGTATAGATTTTCTATGTATTGAACAATGAAAAAATCGTGCCAAATTTAGTAGATAATTATTATAGTAGTATGAAAAAGGTGGGTAACCATAATTCGGTCTTAAGGAAATTGCTTATTAGCTTATCGCTAACAGTTGTTTTTTCTTTAACTTCAAATGCTCAAGATGCTGCTCCAGCAGCTGATGCTCCTGTTGCTCAAAGTGGAGGAGATGTAGCAAAGGGTAAGGAGCTTTTTAATTCAAATTGCGCTGCGTGTCACAAGTTAGATGCAAAATCTACAGGGCCTGCGTTGCGTGGTATTATTGAAAAACATGATGCAGCTTGGTTGTACAAGTGGATTCATAATAGCTCTGATTTGATTGCTTCAGGTGATGCAGCGGCGGTGAAGATTTTTGAGGAATACAATAAAATTCCGATGACGCACTTCCCTCAGCTTTCAACTGCGGATATTGATGATATGATTGCATATACGTCAGAGCCTAAAGCTGCTGCTCCAGTTGCTGCAGTAGGTGCTCAACCTGCAGCTGGCGCTGCTCAAGATAACGGTATTTCTAATAACGTTATTTTGGGAGTTCTTGCTTTGGTGATGGCAATGTTGGTTGTTATGTTGGTTTTAGTAAATAATGTGCTTCGTAAGGTTGCCAATATTAACGAGCTTGATGTAACGCCTAAAAACGTTCGTGTTCCAATTTGGAAAGCATTTGCAAAAAATCAGTTTTTAGTATTAGTTACTTCGGTATTCTTGTTATTGGCTAGTGGTTATTTTGTATATGGTTTCTTAATGCAAGTTGGAGTAGATCAAAACTATGAGCCAATTCAGCCAATACATTTCTCTCATAAAATTCACGCAGGTGATAATGAGGTAAACTGTAAGTACTGTCACTCTGCTGCTCGTGTAAGTAAAAATGCAGGTATTCCTTCGTTGAACGTTTGTATGAACTGTCATAAGAATATTGCTGAAGTTGCTGAGGCTACTGCTACTCCTGAGTACAGCAAAGCTTTTTACGACGAAGAAATACAAAAATTATATACTGCGGTTGGTTGGGATAAATCATCGCAATCTTATACTGGAAAGACGGAGCCTGTAAAATGGGTTCGTATTCATAATTTACCTGATTTTGTTTATTTCAACCACTCACAACACGTAACTGTTGCTGGTATTGATTGTCAAAAATGTCATGGTCCTGTGGAAACATATGAAATCCAAAAACAATTTGCTCCATTAACTATGGGTTGGTGTATCGATTGTCATAGAAAAACCGATGTTAAAATGGAAGGGAATGAATACTATGCGAAAATTCATGCTGAACTTTCTAAAAAATACGGTGTAGACAAATTGACTGCAGCACAAATGGGAGGTTTAGAATGTGGTAAATGCCACTATTAATCGAATTATTAAGATTTTAATATTTATATACAATGTCATCAAACAAAAAATACTGGAAAAGTGTTGAAGAACTAGAAGATAATAGTTCTATTGTTGAGGCGCTTAGAAATAACGAATTTGTTGAAGAGATTCCTACTGATGAGTTTTTAGGAAATGGAGGAGCTTTGTCTTCTTCTTCGACATCACGTCGTGACTTTTTAAAGTACGTTGGTTTTAGTACAGCAGCAGTTACTTTGGCTGCGTGCGAAGGACCTGTAAACAAATCAATACCTTACGTTTTACAGCCAGAACAAATCATCCCTGGAGTTGCAGATTATTATGCTACTACTGTCTTTGATGGTTTTGACTTTGCAAACATATTGGTAAAAACGCGAGAAGGGCGCCCTATTAAGATTGAGAATAATACGGTTGAAGGAGCGAAATTTGCTGCTAATGCTAGAATTCACGCCTCTATATTGTCTTTATATGACAGTACCCGTTTGAGAGAGCCAAAAATTGAAGGTAAAGCCTCAACTTGGTCCGCAGTAGATTTAAAAATCGAAGCGAGTCTTGCTGATGCGAAAGCAAAAGGAGGTCAAGTTGTTTTGTTAACTAATACTTTAGCGAGTCCGTCAACAGAAAAATTAATTGGAGAGTTTGTTTCTAATAATCCTGGAGCTAAACATGTTATTTATGACGCTGTATCTTCGTCTGAAGCTTTAGATGCTTTTGAAGAAGTGTATGGTGAAAGAGCTTTAGTTGATTATGATTTTTCAAAAGCTTCATTAATAGTAAGCGTTGGTGCTGATTTTCTTGGAGATTGGCAAGGTGGTGGGTATGATTCTGGTTATGCTCAGGGAAGGATTCCTAGAAACGGGAAGATGTCGCGTCATTTTCAGTTAGAGTCTAATATGACTTTGTCTGGTGCTGCAGCTGATAAACGTATTGCTATGAGTTCGGCAAATCAAAAACAAGCTCTAGTTCAAATTTATAATATTATTACAGGTTCTGCTGTTGCTGTAAATTTAGATTCAGCTTTTAAAGCTGAAGTTACTAAGGCTGCTCAACAATTAAAAGCTGCTGGTTCAAAAGGAGTTTTGGTTTCTGGAATTGATGATAAAAATGCTCAATTATTAGTTTTAGCTGTTAATCAAGCTTTAGCTAGTGAGTCATTTACAACTGTTGGTACAAGACAAATTAGAAAAGGTTCTAATGCTGCTGTATCTCAATTGTTGGTCGATATGAATGCAGGGAAAGTACACACTTTATTAATGAGTGGTGTGAATCCAGTTTATACTTTAGCAGATTCAGAAGGATTTGCTTCAGGTCTGAAAAAAGTAACTACATCTGTTGCTTTTTCATTAAAGGAAGATGAGACGGCTTTACTTTCTACTGTTGCTGCTGCTGTTCCTCATTATTTAGAGTCTTGGGGTGATGTTAGTATTACAAAAGGAACTTATGGATTAACGCAGCCTACAATTAGACCGATATTTGATACTAAACAGTTTCAAGATGTTTTACTTTCTCTAAATGGAATTTCAGGTACGTACTACGATTATGTTAAAGCAAATGCTTCATCTGTAATAGGTGGTACTTTTTGGAATAAAGTTTTACACGATGGTATTTTTGTTTCTGCTACAAATGCTTTAGGCGCTGGTTCTGCAAATTACAATGCGGCTGCTAGTGCACTTTCTGCTTCTAAATCAAACGGAATTGAATTGGTATTGTATACTAAGACAGGTATGGGAGACGGGCAGCAAGCAAACAATCCATGGTTGCAAGAATTTCCAGATCCATTAACAAGAGTTTCATGGGATAACTATGTTACTGTTGCCAATGCTGATGCAAAAAGATTAGGGTTAACTAATCAAATTGTTGCAAATGGTGGCTTAAATGGTAGTTATGCTAATTTAACTGTAAATGGTATTAAGTTAGAAAACGTGCCTGTAATTGTACAGCCAGGTCAAGCTGTTGGAACTATTGGAATCGCTTTAGGTTACGGTCGTAAAGCGGCTATGAAAGAAGAGATGATGGTAGGTGTTAATGCTTACGCTCTATATAAAGATTTTAAAAACGTACAAACTGTAGTAATAGAAGCTGCTTCTGGCGAGCATGAATTTGCTTGTGTTCAAGGTCAAAAGACTTTGATGGGAAGAGGTGATATTATTAAAGAGACTACATTAGAAATATTCAATACTAAAGATGCAGCACATTGGAACGAACAACCAGTGGTATCTTTAGATCACAAAGAAGTTGCAGCTACATCAGTAGATTTATGGGATTCGTTTGATCGTTCTATTGGGCATCATTTTAATCTTTCTATTGATTTAAATGCTTGTACTGGTTGTGGAGCTTGTGTTATTGCTTGTCACGCTGAGAATAACGTTCCTGTAGTTGGTAAGTCAGAAATTAGAAGAAGTCGTGATATGCACTGGTTGCGTATTGATAGATATTATTCTTCTGATACAACCTTTGCAGAGGATATTGAAAGAAAAGAGAATATCTCTGGGTTATCTAGTTCATTGTCAACTTTTAATGAAATGGAACACGCTTCAGATAATCCTCAAGTAGCTTTTCAACCTGTAATGTGTCAGCATTGTAACCATGCGCCTTGTGAAACAGTTTGTCCAGTAGCGGCAACTTCTCATGGTCGTCAAGGTCAAAATCAAATGGCGTACAACAGATGCGTAGGAACTCGTTACTGTGCAAACAACTGTCCTTATAAGGTACGTCGTTTCAACTGGTTCTTATACAGCAAAAACAGTGAATTTGATTATCATATGAATGATGATTTAGGACGCATGGTGTTGAATCCGGATGTAAATGTACGTTCTCGTGGAGTTATGGAGAAATGTTCAATGTGTATTCAAATGACACAATTGACTATTTTAACAGCAAAACGCGAAGGTAGAGAGATTAAAGATGGTGAATTCCAAACGGCTTGTTCTAGTGCTTGTTCTTCTGGAGCTATGGTTTTTGGGGATATAAATGATAAAGAAAGCAAAGTAGCCGAATTGGTTGCTGATGATAGAATGTATCATTTGTTAGAACATGTTGGAACAAAACCTAATGTGATTTATCATGTTAAAGTTAGAAATACCTAGTACAAAAAAATATTAATTAAGAAACATATAAAGGATTATGTCGTCTCACTACGAAGCACCCATTAGAAAACCTTTGATTATAGGTGATAAATCTTATCACGATATAACTGTAGATGTTGCAGCTCCAGTCGAAGGTAAAGCGAATAAACATTGGTGGATTGTATTTTCAATCGCATTAACAGCCTTTCTCTGGGGAATAGGCTGTATAATATACACCGTCTCTACAGGAATTGGAACATGGGGATTAAACAAAACTGTTGGTTGGGCATGGGATATTACTAACTTCGTTTGGTGGGTTGGTATTGGTCACGCTGGAACCTTGATCTCGGCCGTATTACTGCTCTTCCGTCAACGATGGAGAATGGCAATTAACCGATCTGCAGAAGCAATGACTATTTTTTCAGTTATTCAAGCCGGATTATTTCCAATTATACACATGGGTCGTCCTTGGTTGGCATATTGGGTTTTACCTATACCAAATCAATTTGGATCATTATGGGTTAACTTTAACTCACCACTGCTGTGGGATGTATTTGCAATTTCAACGTACTTATCTGTTTCATTAGTTTTCTGGTGGACTGGTTTACTTCCTGACTTTGCAATGTTACGTGACCGCGCAATTACTCCTTTTAATAAAAGAGTGTATTCTATTTTAAGTTTTGGATGGAGCGGTAGAGCTAAAGATTGGCAGCGTTTTGAAGAAGTATCTTTAGTGCTTGCTGGTTTAGCAACTCCTTTAGTACTTTCAGTACACACGATTGTATCGATGGACTTTGCTACTTCTGTTATTCCAGGATGGCATACTACAATTTTCCCTCCTTACTTCGTTGCTGGAGCAGTTTTTTCGGGATTTGCAATGGTAAACACTTTACTTATTATTATGAGAAAAGTGTCTAATTTAGAATCTTACATCACATTACAACATATTGAATTAATGAATATCGTAATTATGATTACGGGTTCTATTGTTGGTGTGGCGTACATAACCGAGCTGTTTGTAGCGTGGTATTCTGGAGTAGAGTATGAGCAATACGCTTTTTTAAATAGAGCTACAGGTCCTTACTGGTGGGCTTATTGGTCGATGATGACTTGTAACGTATTCTCTCCTCAATTTATGTGGTTTAAGAAATTAAGAACAAGTATAATGTTCTCTTTTATTATCTCGATTGTTGTAAACATCGGAATGTGGTTTGAAAGGTTCGTAATTATTGTTACTTCATTACATAGAGATTATTTACCATCTTCTTGGACTATGTTTTCACCTACCTTTGTAGATATTGGTATCTTCATCGGAACAATTGGTTTCTTCTTCGTATTATTTTTATTATACGCTAGAACATTCCCTGTGATTGCTCAGGCAGAAGTGAAAACTATTTTGAAAGGAACTGGAGATAATTACATTAGAGAAAGAAAAGAAAATAAAAATTCACATCATGAGTAAAGTAATATACGCCATTTATAATGACGATGATGTTTTGATGGATGCTGTTAAATCAACAAGGGCTGCTCATCATCATATTGAGGAAGTTTTTACACCATTTCCTGTTCACGGTTTAGATAAAGCAATGGGATTGGCTCCATCAAGATTAGCAATTTGCTCGTTTCTTTATGGTTGCGTAGGGTTAGCCTTTGCAACATTTATGATGAGTTATATTATGATTCATGACTGGCCTCAGGATATTGGAGGAAAGCCTAGCTTTAGCTTTATTCAAAACATGCCGGCATTCGTTCCAATTATGTTTGAAATGACTGTTTTTTTTGCAGCTCACTTGATGGTTATTACCTTTTATATGAGAAGCAAACTTTGGCCATTTAAAGAAGCGGAAAATCCTGATGTAAGAACTACTGATGATCACTTTTTAATGGAAGTTGCTGTTAATGATAACGAAGAGGAGTTAATTTCTTTCTTTCAAAATACAGGAGCAGTAGAAGTTAAAGTAATAGAAAAGAATTAATTACAACTATGAAAAGAGTATATAAAATAACGCTACTAGTTGGTATAACTGTTTTAGTTTCTTCTTGTCACAATAAGTTGGAGCCCAACTATCAATATTTTCCTGATATGTACGAATCTGTAGGTTACGAAACGTATGCAGAATCAAGCGCATTTAAGGGAGGAAAAGAAGGACAGCTTCCAGTAGATGGAACTATAAATAGAGGTTTTGAACCTTATGAGTATCCAAATACTCCTGAAGGTTATGACATGGCAAAAGCAAATTTAAAGTCTCCTTTAGATTCTTTAGAACATGCTTCTGCGGAAGGGAAAGTGCTTTATGATATTTATTGCATTTCTTGCCACGGTGGTGCTGGTGACGGAAAAGGTAAGTTAGTGGAAAGAGAAAAGTTCTTAGGAGTTCCTAGTTACAAAGATAGAGATCTTACTCTTGGGAGTATCTTTCATGTACAAACTTATGGTTTAAACGCAATGGGTTCACATTCGAATCAATTGAGTGCCCACGAACGTTGGTTAGTTGCTGACTATGTTTTAGAACTAAAGAGCCAATTATAATTGTTGAACAAACTGATCGTATTAGATATGTATACATTTTCAAGTAAATTAAAAACATTTTCAATCATCTTAATGGCCTTAGGAGTCTTAGGTATTGGTTATGGTTTTTTAACTGCCCCCAAAGACATTCAAGAAGTAGAAGCTATTCTTGCGGCAGAATCTCATGACGGACATGGTGAAGCTCATGCAGCTACAGCGGTTGAATCGCATGATGCACACGCTGTAAGTACAGACAAGAAAGCTAATGTCGCTCAAGCTGATGAGCATACTGAACACTTAAATCACGTTTTGCATCAGTTGCAAAATAAACCATGGGCTGCGTTTTATGTAGCTTGTATTTTCTTTTTACTTTTAACTATGGGAGTTCTAGCATTTTATGCTATACAGCAAGTTGCTTCGGCAGGTTGGTCTCCAGTTTTGTTTAGGGTAATGCAAGGAATTACAGCTTATTTGCCGGTTGGTTCATTGATATTTTTTGTTCTTTTAATTTTATGCGGATTGCACTTTAACCATTTATTTACTTGGTTAGCAGAAGGAGTTACTGATCCTAATCATGCTAATTATGATGCACTTGTTGCTAACAAATCGGGTTATTTAAATTTTCCTTTTTGGATCGTAAGAGCAGCTATATTTTTAGGTGGTTGGAACTTATATAATTACTACAGTAGAAAAAATTGTTTGGCACAAGATGAAGCTAATGATGATCTATACTATAAAAAGAACTTTAAAGCTTCGGCTGGGTTTTTAGTATTCTTTATTGTATCTGAATCAATTATGTCTTGGGATTGGATTATGTCTTTTGATCCACATTGGTTTAGTACTTTGTTTGGATGGTATGTACTTGCAAGTTTTATTGTAAGTGGTATTACTGTAATAGCATTGGTTGCAATATTCTTAAAATCTCTTGGATATTTAGATTTTGTAAACAACAGTCATATTCATGATTTAGCGAAATATATGTTCGGTTTTAGTATTTTCTGGACATACTTATGGTTCTCGCAGTTTATGTTGATTTGGTACGCAAATATCCCTGAAGAGGTAACATATTTTGTAACTAGAATTCGCGATTATAACTTACCATTTTTTGGTGCTGTTGCTTTGAATTTTATTTTCCCATTATTAATTTTAATGAGTAGTGATTTCAAAAGAATTAATTGGGTACTAGTTATGGCTGGAGTTGTTATTTTATTGGGTCACTATATTGACTTCTTTAACATGATTATGCCAGGATCTGTTGGTGACAGATGGTTTATTGGAGCTTCAGAAATTGGGTCTATATTTTTCTTTTTAGGTTTATTTATTTTTGTTGTATTCTCAGCATTGGCTAAATCTCCTTTATTGGCAAAAAGAAATCCATTTATCGAAGAAAGTAAGCATTTTCATTATTAATTTTAAAAGATAAAAACAGATGACAAGTTTGTTGATAATTATAGTTTTAGTTTTATTCGCAGTTGCATTATGGCAATTGACAAAAATATTCGACCTTACTCAAGTAGGATCAAATATTGACAATACTCAGGTTGCTTCTGATAGGGATAATAATGTACAAGGTTATATTATGTTTGCTTTTCTTGCATTCGTTTATATCTTAACAATTTATGGACTAATCGTATGGGGACCATTAGTTTTGCATACATCTGCTTCAGAGCATGGTGATACTGTAGATAACTTAATGAACATTACGTGGGTATTAATATTTATTGTTCAATTTATTACACAAGGATTATTACACTATTTTGCTTTTAAATACAGAGGTGATAAAGACAAAAAAGCTTTATTTTTTGCCGACAGTAACAAATTAGAAGCAGTTTGGAGTATTATTCCTTCAATAGTTCTAGCGTGTTTAATTCTTTACGGATTGTATGCTTGGAACAATATTATGTTTGTTGATAAAGATGAAGATGTTATTGAAATTGAGCTATATGCCCAACAGTTCAAATGGACGGCTCGATATGCTGGACCAGATAATGTTTTAGGTAAAGCAAACGTTCGTTTAATCGAAGGTATCAATACATTAGGAGTAGATATGTCTGATCCTTATGCTCAAGATGATATTGTAGTTTCAGAATTACACATACCGAAAGGTAAAAAAGTGCATTTTAAAATGCGTTCACAAGATGTATTGCACTCCGCTTACATGCCACATTTTAGAGCTCAAATGAACTGTGTTCCTGGAATGGTTACTGAGTTTGCTTTTATCCCTACTTACACGACAAGCGAGTATAGAGAATTGCCGTATATGATCGAAAAAGTTGCTAATATTAACTCTTTACGTGCTAAGAAAAGTGAAGAATTAGTTGCAAATGGAGAAGTTGCTCTAGATCCATATGCATTTGATTACCTATTGCTGTGTAATAAAATTTGTGGTTCTTCGCACTACAACATGCAAATGAAAATTGTTGTCGATACGCCAGAAGATTACAAAAAGTGGTTGAGTGAAAAAACTTCTTTAGCCATTGATATTAGAAATGCTGCACCAGCTCCAGGGCAACCAACAGCAACACCAGCAGATTCTGTTATTGCTGCAGATTCAACTGAAGTTGTTAAGGTAGCTATGAAATAATATTATTAAGAAAATTTAAAGTATACATATATGTCAGCAGAAGGTCACGATCACGGACACGATCACGAACACGAACATCATCATAAAGAGACATTCGTTACTAAATATATTTTTAGTACGGATCACAAGATGATTGCAAAGCAGTACCTGATTACAGGTATTATAATGGGAATCATAGGTATTATGATGTCTATGCTTTTTAGAATGCAGTTGGCCTGGCCAGAAGAGTCATTTAAATTATTTAATGTTTTATTAGGTGATAGAATGGCACCTGATGGCGTTATGGGTAATGATACCTATTTGGCATTGGTAACTATTCACGGAACTATAATGGTGTTTTTTGTTCTTACAGCCGGTTTAAGTGGAACGTTCAGTAACTTATTGATACCACTTCAAATTGGTGCTAGAGACATGGCTTCTGGATTCATGAACATGATTTCATATTGGTTATTCTTTCTTTCCGCAGTAATTATGTTGTCGTCTTTATTCGTAGAGGCAGGACCAGCATCTGCAGGTTGGACAATCTATCCGCCATTAAGTGCCTTGCCACAAGCGATTCCAGGTTCTGGAACAGGTATGACTTTATGGTTAATCTCTATGGCGATATTTATTGCATCTTCTTTAATGGGATCTTTAAATTATATCGTTACTGTTATTAACTTAAGAACTAAAGGAATGTCTATGACTAGACTTCCATTAACGATTTGGACATTTTTTGTAACTGCTATTATTGGAGTAATTTCGTTTCCAGTTTTATTATCGGCTGCGTTATTATTAATTTTTGATAGAAGTTTTGGTACTTCTTTCTTCTTATCTGATATTTATATCGCTGGTGAAGTTTTGCATTATCAAGGAGGTTCTCCAGTTTTATTTGAGCACTTGTTTTGGTTTTTAGGACACCCAGAAGTTTATATTGTAATTTTACCTGCAATGGGTATTGTTTCTGAAGTATTAGCTACAAGTTCTCGTAAACCAATTTTTGGATACAGAGCGATGATTATGTCTGTTTTAGCAATTGCGTTTCTTTCGACAATTGTTTGGGGACACCACATGTTTATTTCCGGAATGAATCCATTTTTAGGTTCTGTATTTACTTTTACAACTTTATTAATTGCAATTCCGTCAGCTGTAAAGGCATTCAACTGGATTACAACTTTATGGAAAGGTAACCTTCAGTTTAATCCAGCAATGTTGTTTTCTATCGGTATGGTTTCAACCTTTATTACTGGTGGTTTAACTGGAATTATTTTAGGAGATAGTACATTAGATATTAATGTGCACGATACCTATTTCGTAATTGCTCACTTCCACTTAGTAATGGGTATTTCTGCTCTTTATGGAATGTTTGCTGGTGTTTACCATTGGTTTCCTAAAATGTACGGTAGAATGTTGAACAAGAATTTAGGATACATACACTTTTGGGTAACTGCAGTTTGTGCTTATGGTGTTTTCTTTCCAATGCACTTTATTGGTTTAGCTGGTCTTCCAAGAAGATATTATACCAATACAAGTTTTCCACTTTTTGATGACTTACAAAACGTAAACGTATTAATTACAGTATTTGCTTTGGTAGGTGGAGTTTTTCAATTAGTATTCTTATATAACTTTTTTAGTAGTATTTTCTACGGAGAGAAAGCAATTCAGAATCCTTGGAGATCTACAACATTAGAGTGGACTACGCCTGTCGAACACATTCACGGTAACTGGCCAGGTGAAATTCCTGAAGTGCACCGCTGGCCTTATGATTATAGTAATCCGAATTATGATGTAGATTTTGTACCGCAAAATATACCGATGAAAGAAGGAGAAGAAGTTCTTCATCACTAATATAACTAAAACCGCTATTTTATAAATAGCGGTTTTTTTTTGTCTTGTTTGTTCTTTAGTTATCTTTGCTATATGAACGAGAACTTAGATCCTACAACAAACCAATATAATACCGAAGAATTTGATCTTGAAAAGAAATTAAGACCACTTTCTTTTGATGATTTTGCGGGTCAAGATCATGTTTTAGAAAACCTTAAAGTGTTTGTTGCTGCTGCTAATCAGCGAGGTGAAGCACTTGATCATACCTTGTTTCACGGGCCTCCCGGTCTGGGAAAAACTACACTTGCTAATATATTAGCGAATGAACTAGAGGTGGGTATAAAGATCACTTCTGGCCCAGTGTTAGATAAACCAGGCGATTTAGCGGGACTGCTGACTAATTTAGATGAGCGTGATGTGCTTTTTATTGACGAAATTCATCGTTTGAGTCCTATTGTAGAAGAGTACTTGTATTCTGCTATGGAAGACTTTAAAATTGATATAATGATTGAATCTGGACCAAACGCACGAACTGTTCAAATCAATTTAAATCCTTTCACGCTTATTGGCGCCACTACTCGTTCGGGTTTGTTAACTGCGCCAATGCGTGCACGCTTCGGTATATCTTCTCGATTGCAATATTATACTAAAGAACTCTTATCGACGATAGTGGAGCGGAGTGCATCTATTTTAAAAATGCCGATTCATGTTGAAGCTGCGATTGAAATTGCAGGACGCAGTCGTGGAACGCCACGTATAGCGAATGCCTTATTGCGTCGCGTTCGTGATTTTGCTCAGATTAAAGGAAACGGAACAATCGACTTAGAGATTGCACAATATGCTCTAAAAGCATTAAATGTTGATGCGCACGGTTTAGACGAAATGGATAATAAAATTTTGGCAACTATTATAAATAAGTTTAAAGGCGGTCCAGTTGGACTTTCAACTCTAGCAACTGCGGTTTCAGAAAGTAGTGAAACTATTGAAGAGGTTTACGAGCCTTTTTTAATACAAGAAGGGTTTATTATGCGTACTCCTCGTGGTCGTGAGGTAACCGACAAAGCGTACAGGCATTTAGGAATTGTTAAAGCTAACATTCAAGGCGGTTTGTTTTAGTTTTTTATTGAATTTTAAAAGAATACTTAATTGCTAAAAGAAGCACTACACTTCTCAATTTTGCGGAAATTATTTTACAATTATTGATACCAAAGAAAAATATTCGTCATTTATAAAATCTGAAGCAAAGCGGCTCGGATTCCTGTCTTGTGGTATTTCGAAAGCAGGATTTTTAGAAGAGGAAGCACCACGATTAGAAAACTGGCTCTACCACCAACGAAATGGGCAGATGACTTACATGGAGAATAATTTTGACAAAAGATTAGATCCTACATTATTAGTTGAAGGCTCAAAAAGTGTAGTCTCTTTACTTTTAAATTATTACCCGCAGGAATTTCAAAATGAAGCCGCATTCAAAGTTAGTAAGTATGCTTACAGTCAAGATTATCACTTTGTCATAAAGGATAAATTGAATGAACTTTTAGCTTCAATTCAAGCTGAAATTGGTGAAGTATCCGGTCGTGCCTTTGTCGACTCAGCACCAGTTTTAGATAGAGCATGGGCCGCTAAGAGCGGTTTAGGTTGGATAGGAAAGAATAGTAATTTAATTACACAGAAAACTGGTTCTTTTTATTTTATTGCCGAGTTGATAATCGATTTAGATCTTCAATACGACTTCGCAGTTACTGATCATTGCGGTTCATGTACCGCTTGTTTGGATGCTTGTCCGACTCAGGCAATTGTTGCGCCGTATGTTGTTGACGGGAGTAAATGCATCTCATATTTTACAATTGAATTAAAGGATAATATTCCTTACGAATTGAAAGGAAAGTTTGACGATTGGATTTTTGGATGTGACGTTTGCCAAGACGTCTGTCCGTGGAATCGCTTTTCGAAATCACATAACGAACCTCTCTTTAATGCTAATCCTAACCTACTCTCTTTTACTAAAAATGATTGGGTAGAACTTACCGAAGAAACTTTTAGACAGGTTTTTAAAGACTCTCCTTTAAAACGCTCTAAGTTTAGTGGCTTAAAGCGAAATATTGATTTTTTAAAGTAATGTTATTCTTCAAGCTTTAACTTCATGTTTTTTATTTCTAGTACATTTCTCAAATTTTACTTTGCCGCAACGTAGGATATAATTCCTTAATTAATAGTTTTTTAATCTTTCTTTTTTCTCTAATAAGTGTACAGGAATAAGTCTTTTTTTTTAGGTATTGTGCTGTGTATTAAATTCATAGAAATAAAAAAATGAAGTAGATTCTTGGTTTATGTCATATTTTTTTTAACTTTATAATCCTTAAAAAATTTCCTTATGACTGTAAATCAAATATTAAGCACAAAAGGCAACGAGGTTTATTCGGTGACTTCATCAACAACCGTATACGAGGCCTTAAAAGTAATGGGAGAAAAAAATATTGGAGCTATTTTAATTATCGACCATGGTTCGCTAAAAGGAATATTATCCGAAAGAGATTATGCCCGCAAGATTGTTTTAAAAGACAAAACATCGAGAGATACGCCCGTAAGCGAAATTATGGAATCGACTGTTTTTACAATCAAAGATTCGGATACGCTAGATAATTGTATGGCGCTGATGAGTAATAAAAGAATTCGTCATCTTCCCGTAGTAGAAGAGCAAAAAGTCATCGGGATAATTTCGATAAGTGATGTTGTAAAGGCAATAATTGAAGTTCAAAAAGAAACGATTCAGCATTTAGACTCATACATTTCTCAATAAAAAAGATCCACTTACGTAAAACGATCTTATTTAAGGTTAGTTTCACAAACAATAAAAGGAATAAGATATTAGTACAACGAGTGGAAAAATTTATTTTCTACTCGTTTTTTTAGTTACATAAACGACTAACTAGTTAAATCGTTCTTTTTGCTTATTATGCAAAAGAACTAATTTAATAAATAAGTTACTTTTTCAAACTGATCACCTTATTTCTACTTGTTTTTTTGAATTTTTCTTAAAAAAGAGAAGTCCTACTAAAAGATTCGCAGAAAAATGTTCTGTTTACAGGAACTCCACTATCTTTGCAGCCTAGATTAAAAGCTAAAAACAATGAATAAAGACAGTAAAAGAAGAGAAGCATTATTATATCATGCTAAACCAACTCCAGGAAAAATTCAAGTAGTTCCAACAAAAAAATATGCTACGCAAAGAGATTTATCTTTAGCGTATTCACCCGGTGTTGCTGAACCTTGTTTAGAAATTGCTAAAGATGTTACCAACGTTTACAAATATACTGCAAAAGGAAATTTAGTTGCTGTAATTACAAACGGAACGGCAGTTTTAGGTTTAGGAGATATCGGACCAGAAGCTTCAAAACCGGTAATGGAAGGAAAAGGTCTGCTTTTTAAAATATTTTCAGATATCGATGTTTTTGATATCGAAATAGGAACCAAAGACATTGAAGAATTCATTCAAACTGTAAAAAATATTTCTCCAACTTTTGGAGGTATAAATTTAGAAGATATTAAAGCCCCAGAATCTTTTGAAATTGAAAGACGTTTGGTAGAAGAATTAAATATTCCGGTGATGCACGATGATCAGCATGGAACTGCAATTATTTCTTCGGCAGCATTAATAAACGCTTTAGAATTAGCTGATAAAAAAGCAGAAGATGTAAAAATGGTAGTTTCTGGAGCAGGTTCGGCTGCTTTGGCTTGTGCTGATTTATACATTTTATTAGGAGTTAAACTCGAAAATATTTTGATGTTTAACAGTAAAGGACTTTTGACTAAAGACAATCCGTCCTTATCAAAATTACAACAAAAGTATGCTGTAGATAGAGAGTCAATCACGTTGGCTGAAGCTATGAAAGGCGCTGATATCTTTTTAGGATTATCTACTGGAGATATTCTTTCGCCAGAAATGCTACTTACCATGGCAGACAATCCTATTGTTTTTGCGATGGCAAATCCAAATCCAGAAATTGATTATAATGTTGCTGTAGAAACTCGCAAAGATGTTATTATAGCCACAGGACGTTCTGATTATCCAAATCAGGTAAATAACGTTTTAGGATTTCCTTATATTTTTAGAGGAGCTTTAGACGTTCGGGCGACTAAAATTAACGAAGCTATGAAAATGGCTGCGGTTAAAGCTTTGGCATCACTAGCAAAACAATCGGTGCCGGAGCAAGTAAATGTAGCCTACGGAGCAACAAAATTAGTTTTTGGGACTGAGTATATCATTCCAAAACCATTTGATCCACGTTTAATTACCATCGTTGCGCCTGCAGTTGCGAGAGCAGCAATGGAATCGGGTGTAGCTCAAAATCCAATTACAGATTGGGATAAATACGAAGAAGAGCTCTTAGAAAGATTAGGAAACGATAACAAAATGGTTCGTTTGATTACAAACCGAGCCAAGATGGAACCAAAACGCATTGTGTTTGCAGAAGCAGATCATTTTGATGTTTTAAAAGCAGCTCAAATTGTATATGAAGAAGGTATCGGATTTCCTATCTTATTAGGTAATAAAGAAATCATTACTGAGTTTAAAAAAGAACTAGGATTTGATGCAGATATTGAAATTATCGATCCAAAAACTAAGAAAGAACAAGCAAGACGTGATCGTTTTGCTCATACGTATTGGAGCACAAGACAACGAAGAGGAATTTCTTTATTGGATGCACAAAAATTAATGCGAGAGCGTAATTATTTTGCTGCAATGATGGTAAATGAAGGAGAAGCAGATGCTTTGGTAACAGGGTATTCAAGAAGTTACCCAACAGTTGTAAAGCCAATGCTTCAATTGATTGATAAAGCACCAGGTGCTTCACTAGTAGCTACTGCTAATATGATGATGACCAAACGTGGTCCAATGTTTTTGTCAGATACGGCAATTAACATCAATCCATCTGCGGAAGATCTGGCTAAAATTGCGATAATGACAGCAAAAACGGCTCGTATGTTCGGAATTGAACCTGTTATCGCAATGGTTTCTTACTCTAACTTCGGATCGTCACCTCATCCTGCAGTTGCAAAAATTAGAGAAGCAGTTGCTTATCTGCATAAAAATCATCCTGATATGATTGTGGACGGAGAATTGCAAGCTGATTTTGCTTTAAATGCAGAGTTGCTTAAAGATAAGTTCCCTTTTTCTAAGATAGCGGGAAAGAAGGTAAATACGCTAATTTTCCCAAACCTTGAATCAGCAAATATTACCTACAAATTATTAAAAGAAATTGATAAAGTAGATTCTATTGGGCCAATTATGATGGGTATGGGTAAACCAGTACACATTTTTCAATTGGGAGCAAGTGTAGAAGAAATGGTAAATATGGCTACAATCGCTGTTCTTGATGCACAAGAAAAAGAAAACAAAAAGTTGAAATTAACAAAATAATTGTACGATATTAAGTATAAAGTAAAATGAGCCTTTTTTAGGCTCATTTTTCATATATTTGATTAATTAGTGAAACTATGATTGCACATTTACAAGGGAAATTGGTCGAAAAATCACCTACTGAGGTGATTATTGATTGTGGAGGAGTTGGTTATCAAGTAAATATATCTTTACACACGTACTCGTTGATTCCAAATTCAGATTTCATTAAATTATTTACGCATCTTCAAATTAAAGAAGATTCTCATATTTTGTTTGGTTTTGTAGAAAAATCAGAACGTGAAATATTCAGAATGTTACTATCCGTTTCAGGTATAGGCGCCAATATTGCACGAACAATGTTGTCTTCATTAGAACCCAAACAAATTATCAATGCAATCGCTTCGGGAGATGTAGTTGTTATTCAATCTATTAAAGGAATTGGTAATAAAACTGCGCAACGAGTGATCCTTGATTTAAAAGAAAAAGTAGTTAAATTATTTGATTTAGACGAAGTTTCTATAGTTCTAAACAATACAAACCGAGATGAGGCGTTATCTGCTTTAGAAGTTTTAGGATTTATTCGTAAAACAGCCGAAAAAGTTGTCGAAAAAATAGTAAAAGAAGAACCTGAGGCTTCAGTTGAAACCATCATTAAAAAAGCGTTGAAAAATTTATAAAAAGAGTTTAAAAACGAATTGTATGCCTAAAATTTGTGTCTTTTTAATGGTTTTGTTCTGTGGCTTTAATGCTGTAGGACAAGTAAATCAACAGCAACAAGATACAGTAGCAAAAGGGTATGCCGTCGGTAAAGTTAGCATTGACAATCCACCCAGTATTCTTTCGGCATACACGTACGATCCTCTTACAAATCGCTACGTATATACAAAGTCAGTAGATGATTTTTCTATCGATTACCCCATAATATTGACACCAGAAGAATACGAAAAATTAGTTCTTCAAGAATCCCGTCGTAATTATTTCAAGAAAAAAATCGATGCGATAGAAGGTCGAAAAGATGGTAGTGAAGATGCTAAAAAAGATTTGTTACCTCGTTATTATATCAATTCAGGATTATTCGAGTCCGTTTTTGGAAGCAATACTATTGATGTAAAACCAACGGGTTCTGTCGAAATGGATTTAGGTATGCGTTACACCAAGCAAGACAATCCTTCTTTTTCTCCTAGAAATAGATCCAATTTATCTTTTGATTTTGACCAGCGTATAAGCATGAGCCTGCAAGGTAAAGTGGGTACACGACTGAATGTTAACGCCAATTACGATACACAGTCGACGTTTGCTTTTCAAAATTTAATAAAATTAGAGTATACGCCAGACGAAGATGACATCATTCAAAAAGTAGAAGTTGGAAATGTGAGTATGCCGTTAAACAGCAGTTTAATTCGTGGTGCTCAAAGTTTATTTGGAGTAAAAACAGAATTACAATTTGGAAAAACAACTGTAACGGGTGTTTTTTCGGAACAAAAATCTCAAATTAAAAGTTTAGTTGCAGAAGGTGGAGGAACGATTGAAAAATTTGATCTTTATGCTTTAGATTACGACAACGACCGACACTTTTTTCTTTCGCAATATTTTAGAAACAAATACGATTCTGCGTTAAAGAATTATCCGTTTATTGATAGTCGTGTTCAAATTACTCGAATAGAAGTTTGGGTGACCAACAAGCAAAATAGAATAAGTACTACCAATAATAACTTGAGAAACATTATTGCACTTCAAGATTTAGGTGAGGGGCAAATTTCAGGTATTCCAGATAATGAAATTGTGGTTTTAAATCCTACTACAGGGATGTTTAACAATCCTATAAATGCTCCTGCAGACAACTCTAACAATGGCTATAATCCTGGGCAAATTAAATCAGGAACTGGACTTTTAAATTCTAATATTCGCGAAATTGTAACGGCAAGTTCTGGTTTTAATTCTACTAATATTAGTGAAGGTCAAGATTATTCTAAATTAGAAAATGCACGAAAATTAACCGCCAATGAATTTACGTATAATGCACAACTGGGCTATATTTCGCTGCAACAAAGACTTGGTAACGACGAAGTTTTGGCTGTTGCGTACGAATATACTGTTGGAGACAAAGTGTACAGAGTGGGTGAGTTTGGTAATGATGGTGTAGATGCGACGGTGGTAACGGGAACTCAAAATTCGAATCAAGCAGTAATTACGCAAAGTTTGATTTTAAAAATGTTGAAAAGCAATTTGACAAATGTTAAAAATCCAGTTTGGAATTTAATGATGAAAAACATTTATCAAATACAAGGTGCGTATCAAATACAACAAGAAGATTTTAGGCTAAATATTTTATATACCGATCCTTCTCCAATCAATTACATTAAACCAGTCGCAGGAAGCACTTTTCCCGCAAATCCTGCTCCAGACGATAGATTAGAAGAAACACCTTTATTGAAAGTTTTTAATTTAGATAAACTAAATTACACTAACGACCCACAAGTAGGCGGTGACGGATTCTTTGACTTTATGCAAGGTGTTACCGTAGATGCACAAAACGGCCGAATTATCTTTACTACTAAAGAACCTTTTGGGGAATTGTTATTTAGAAAATTAGCGGATAATAGTGGGCAACAATACAACAATCCGACTAGTTATAATGCCAATCAACAAAAATATGTTTTTCGCACAATGTATCGTTCGACGCAGTCTGCAGCATTACAGGACAGCGATAAAAATAAATTTTTATTGAGAGGAAAATACAAGTCCACTGGTGGAGATGGAATTCCTATTGGAGCATTTAACGTGCCTCAAGGTTCGGTTGTGGTTACTGCTGGAGGAAGAGTTCTTGTAGAGGGTGTCGATTACAGCGTTAATTATCAGTTAGGTCGAGTTCAAATTCTAGATCCTTCTCTGCAAGTGTCGAACACGCCCATTGAAATTTCGCTAGAAAATAATTCTATTTTCGGTCAACAAACCACTCGCTTTATGGGGTTGAATGTGGAACATAAAATATCTGACAAATTTGTAGTAGGAGGAACGTATTTGCAAATGACACAGAAGCCATTTACGCAAAAAACAAATTATGGTCAAGAGTCCGTAAACAATGCGATTTTTGGTTTTAATGCTAATTTTTCGACAGAAGTTCCTTTCTTTACTCGATTGGTAAACAAACTACCCAACATAGACACCGATGTGCCTTCTAATCTTTCTATTAGAGGAGAAGTTGCATTTTTAAAACCAGGTTCGCCAAAAGCAGATGATTTTAATGGTGAATCTACAGTTTACGTAGATGATTTTGAAGGTTCGCAAACCACTATCGATATGCGTTCTGCTTATGCTTGGAGTCTATCTTCAACTCCTGCAAAAAACGCGAATAGTACTTACGATTTTAATGCAGAAGCAAACGATTTGAGTTATGGTTTTAAAAGAGCACAATTAAATTGGTACAGTATCGATCCTATTTTTTATGCGCAAAAACCATCGGGAATTTCTAATAACGATTTATCTTTAAATACTACACGAAGAATTTTTAGCAACGAATTGTATCCGTTAACAGATATTGCACAAGGTCAATCTCAGGTGGTAAACACGCTTGATTTGAGTTTTTATCCTTCCGAAAGAGGACCGTACAATAATGACTCTACTGTTGGATTAAACCCCAAAGATAATTTTGGAGGAATTATGCGTGCATTAAATGCTACAAATTTCGAGCAGGGAAATGTAGAGTACATTCAGTTTTGGGTTCTTGACCCTTATGTTGGTGCGGGCGCCTCACAGACTGGAAATACTGGGAAATTATATTTTAATTTAGGTGAAATTTCTGAAGACATTTTAAAAGACGGACGCAAACAATATGAGAACGGACTTGGTCCTGATCAAATTTTAGCGACGCCACAGCCAATTTGGGGAGATGTTCCTGCCTCTCAATCTTTGGTATACGCTTTTGATACAAATGCAACGAATCGTACTAACCAAGATGTTGGTTTAGATGGTTTGCCAAATTCAAAAGAAGCAGCTATTTACACCAATTATGCGGGAGAAAATGATCCTGCTGGCGATGATTACACTTATTATTTGAATACTACAGGTGGCATAACAGCACGTTACAAAGGATATAATGGTGTAGAAGGAAATTCGAATATTGATATTAATGATCCAAACCGTGCATCTACTACCTTACCAGATGTGGAAGACATCAATAAAGACAATACTATGAATACAATTAATGCGTATTATGAGTATAGTGTTGATGTAAAACCGGGAATGACTGTGGGCGAAAATTTTATTACAGATGTTCGCAATACACAAGTTACAATGGCTAATGGAAGTACAACCGAAGCAAGATGGATTCAATTTAAAATTCCGGTTACGCAACCACAAAATACTATTGGAAATATATCTGATTTCAGATCCATTCGTTTCATGCGTATGTTCATGACTGGATTTAATGATAATGTTACCATACGTTTTGGTGCTTTAGATTTGGTGCGAGGCGAATGGCGAAGATACACCAGCACCTTAGATGCAAACGATACAGATCCTACAAATGATGGGACAGATTTTGATGTCGCGGCAGTAAATATAGAAGAAAACAGCGATCGCTGTCCAGTGAATTACGTAACTCCTCCGGGGGTTGAAAGAGAGCAATTGTACAATAACAATACAATCATCAATCAGAATGAGCAATCACTTTCGCTGCGTGTAGCGGGTAACGGTTTGGAGCCAAGAGATTCGAGAGCGGTTTTTAAAAATGTGAGTGTAGACATGCGTCAGTATAAAAAATTACAGATGTTTGTGCACGCAGAATCACTGCCTTTTGAGATGCCTTTGCAAGACAATCAAATGACTGCTTTTATCCGAATGGGTAATGACTTTACACAGTCCTTTTATCAAATTGAGATTCCATTAAAAGTTACAATTCCAAACAGTAGTTCTTCAAATAATTGTTCTAAATTAAGTGCTGATGTCGTTTGGCCCGAAGACAATAACATTAATTTGAGCATGGAATTATTGACGAAAATGAAAATTTTGGCAATGAGTGTGGACCCAAATACGCTTCCGCTTGACGGAATTTATTATCCAGATGATGACGCAAGTGTTCCTGGTGGAGACGGTGATCCAAATTTAAGACTGGGTATTAAAGGAAATCCGAATTTTGGATTGATTCGAAATTTAATGGTCGGTGTAAAAAATAATGACATTCGCCAAGATATAAAAGGAGAGGTGTGGTTCAATGAATTGCGTATGTCTGGAATGGACAATAAAGGCGGAATGGCTGCAATACTGAATGTGGATACTAATATGGCAGATTTTGCCACTATTTCGGCAACAGGAAGAAAAAGCACCATAGGTTTTGGAGCGCTGGAAGAAACTTCAAACGAAAGAAGTCGTGAAGATTTTCAGCAGTATAACTTTATTACGAATTTAAATTTAGGAAAGTTATTGCCAACAAAGTGGGCTATAAACCTACCTTTTAATTACGCTGTTGGAGAAGAAATCATTACTCCAGAATACGATCCTTTTAATGAAGATATTAAGTTGAAGCAATTGCTAGATGTCACAAAAGATAACGCACAAAGAGACTTGTATAAAGATCGCGCTATTGATTATACCAAGCGCAAAAGCATCAATTTTATTGGAGTGCGGAAAGACCGAGCGCCAGAGCAGAAACCGCATGTTTATGATGTGGAAAACATAACATTTTCGCAATCGTACAATCAGGTAGAACGACACGATTTTGAAATCGAGGATTATGAAGACCAACTTACAAGTACGACGGTAACCTATGCCTATACGTTTAAACCAAAATTGGTAGAACCTTTAAAAAACAATACATTTTTAAAGAAAAGCGATTATTGGAAATTATTAAGTGACTTTAATTTTAATTATTTGCCGAGTAATATTAATTTCTCTTCTAATATAAACAGACAGTACAATCGTCAACAATTTAGACAGGTTGAAGATGTGCAAGGAATTGGTTTAGATCCGTTGTACCGAAGAAATTATGAGTTTAATTACCAGTATGGCTTCAATTATAACTTAACCAAGTCGTTGAAATTGAATTACGTTGTTGCAACTGGAAATATTGTCAGAAATTATTTAAACGAAGATAACGAGCCGATACCAGAATTTAATATTTGGGATAGTTACTGGGATATTGGACAAGCCAATCAGCATTCGCAACAATTGGTTTTAAATTACGAAATTCCGATTAACAAGATTCCAGTTTTAAGTTTCATCAAAGCTAATTATTCGTATACGGGAGATTACAGTTGGCAAAGAGCATCAACTGCTTTGTCTAATATAGAAATTGATGGCGCAAATTATAATTTAGGAAACACGATTCAAAATGCTAATTCCAATACAATTAGTGCGGCATTAGATATGAATAGTTTGTATAAATATTTAGGAATAAACGGCAAGCAAAACAAAAAAATAGCTCCAAGACCTTCAGCTCCAAAGCCGGGTGAAAAAGTGGTCAATACAAACCAACAACCGACGCAGTTAAATAGTCCTTTTAAAGATGGTTTACTAGGAGTTTTAACCAGTATAAAAAATGTACAGATAAATTATACTGAAAATAGCGGAACTGTTTTGCCAGGTTATTTACCCAGCATTGGTTTTTTAGGATCGTCAAGACCTTCGCTAGGATTTGTTTTTGGTAGTCAAGATGACGTGCGTTACGAAGCGGCCAAAAACGGATGGTTGACCAATTATCAAGATTTTAATCAAAATTTCACACAAGTAAATAATAAGTTACTAAAAGCCAACGCTAATATTGATTTGTTTCCCGATCTAAAAATTGATTTAGCTATGGATCGTGCTTACTCTGAAAATTATTCAGAACAATATGACGTGAGTAGCAATGGGGATTACAATTCAAGATCTCCTTATAGCTTCGGGATATTTTCGATATCGACTGTTTTGATCAAAACATCATTTGCAGTAAGCGATGAAAATCAATCGGCAGCTTTTGATGATTTTAGGTCGAACCGATTGGTAATTGCGAACCGATTAGCATCTCAAAAAGGAATTGACATTAGCAATCCGATTAATTTAGATGCAGACGGATTCCCGTTGGGATATGCAAAAAACAATCAAGCGGTTTTATTACCTGCATTTTTGGCGGCTTACAGTGGTCAAAACGCTTCTGGCGAATCGCTGGGAATTTTTAAAAATTTTCCGATTCCCAATTGGAACGTGAAGTATAATGGTTTAATGAGATACAATTTCTTTAAAGAAAAATTCAAGCGGTTTTCTTTGCAACATGGGTATCGTGCTTCTTATACCGTGAGTCAGTTTAGATCTAATTTTGAATACGATGAAACTCCAGGAGGATTTGATGATAATGGTAATTTTCTGAATAAAATAATAATGTCTAATGTCAATTTAGTCGAGCAATTCAGTCCGTTAATTCGTATGGATTTCGAGCTCAAAAGTTCGTTAAAAATATTGACAGAAATTAAAAAGGATCGCGCCTTGTCCATGAGTTTTGATAATAACTTATTAACCGAAGTGCAAGGAGTGGAGTATGTGGTCGGAATGGGTTATCGTTTTAAAGATGTAATCATTTCATCGCAATTAGCAGACAGTCCAACCGGAATTATTAAAAGTGACATCAATATAAAAGGTGATATTTCATACAGAAACAATCAGACCTTGGTGCGTTATTTAGATTATAATAACAATCAGTTAGCCGCTGGACAAAATATTTGGTCTGTAAAATTAACAGCCGACTATTCTTTCAGTAAAAATTTAACTGCAATTTTCTATTACGATCATTCTTTTTCAAAGGCTGTAATTTCGACATCTTTTCCAATAACAAATATTCGTTCTGGGTTTACCTTGCGCTACAATTTTGGGAATTAATTTTGAAGAATAAAAGAGTAAATTATGAGAAGATTGTTACATTTGTGTCATTAAAGTTAAAACATCAATTTATATAACAGTAGTATGAGTATACCAGCAAATTTAAAGTACACAAAAGATCACGAGTGGATTAGTATTGAAGGAGATGTAGCAACTGTGGGAATCACACATTTTGCACAAAAAGAATTAGGAGATATCGTTTACGTTGAAGTAGAGACTTTAGACCAAACTTTAGAAAAAGATGAAATCTTTGGAACAGTTGAAGCCGTTAAAACAGTTTCTGACTTATTCCTGCCATTGTCTGGAGAAATCATTGAGTTTAACGACGCTTTGGAGAGTGCTCCAGAAGTAGTAAACTCAGATCCTTACGGAGCCGGTTGGATGATTAAAATTAAAATTTCAAATGAATCTGAAATTGAAGGGTTGCTTTCAGGAGATGCATATAAAGAATTAATCGGTGCGTAAATTAATTTATTTACTCTTAGCTTTATTCTGGACCGCAATTATTGCTTATGCCTGTTTAATGCCAAGTTCAAATATACCTTTAGTTACAATTCCTTTAATAGATAAAATTGTTCATTTTACGTTTCATTTTGGATTTACAATTATTTGGTTTTTATACTTTAGACGACAGTTTTTAACACCAAATACATACAAATCACTTTTGATGGCTTTCGTCTTTTCGGTTTTTTTCGGAATCATAATCGAAATGCTGCAAGGGTTTTACACCGCGACGCGGGCGCAAGATGTAACAGATGTATTAGCCAACACTTTTGGCGGAACGTTCGCTATAATAACGATCGTTTTTTATACTTCATATATAAGCAAAAAATAAATAAAAGCTCACTTCGGTGGGCTTTTTTACTATAACTTTCGTTCTGTTTTTAATCAGAACTCATTTTATAGTAATGAAATACAGAGAATTGCCTTTTTTTAAAAGCTTACTTTCTTAATTTTAAGCGTATTTTTGCGTCTTAGAAACAACAGTTAAAGTGGTAAACCAATGGATGTCAAAAAATATTTAGATTCAACTTACTTGAAAACTCCAGAACAAGCTGGGTTGACCGTAGAAGAAAATACAGAAGTTGTTCGTCTTGCGGTGGCAGAGGCCATTCATGAAGATTTTAAATTGATCATGATTCGGCCCGAAATGGTGGTGTTGGCTCGCGAGATGGTTGTTGCCGCAAATTCGCGTCTTTTGGTAGGTACCGTAATTGATTTTCCTGAAGGAAGATCTAACTTAAAAGCTAAAATCATAGAAGCGCAAGCTGCAATCGAAAATGGTGCAGACGACTTAGATTTTGTTTGCAATTATACCGCTTTTAAAAACGGTGAAGTAGAACTCGTGAAAGAAGAAATTCTGGAAGGAACGCGATTAGGACTGGCCAATTTTAAAACGGTGAAGTGGATTATTGAAGTTGCAGCATTGACTGAAAAAGAAATTATACAGTTATCAGCTTTAATAAAAAATGTTGTAATGTTGCATTTTGAAGAAAATCAGTATGCATCAGTATTTGTAAAGTCGTCAACTGGGTTTTATAAGACGAAAGACGGAAAGCCAAACGGCGCGACATTACCAACGATTACCATGATGATAGAAAATGCATCTCCTTTGTCAATAAAAGCGGCAGGCGGTGTTCGAACTTTTGAAGAAGCGATGGAAATGATTTCTTTGGGAGTTAAACGCATTGGAACTTCTGGAGCAAAAGCAATTGCTGACAAACAAAGCAGTATAAACGAATATTAAAATACCATAAATACCTACAATGAATAAAAGTCTCGTTACTTTATTTTGTATTTTGAGTACGCTTTGTCTCAAAGCACAGCAAACAAATACTATCATTGCCTCAACCACAGTCAATGAACGTTTTCCTGTTTTTATCTCCTGTGCGACTTTAGATAACACTGCGTTGCAGAATTGTTTTTACTATGAAGTGCAGCAATTAGTCTTCCAGAATTTTAATGTACCTAAAAGCGCCATAGAAAACGGGTACAAGGGAAACGTGAAAGTTTTATTTGAAGTAGATGCGACAGGCGAATTTAAAGTTTTGTACGTTAATGCAATAAATGACGATTTAAAGATAGAGACTCTTCGCGTATTTCGACAATTTCCAAAAGTTATTCCTGCAACTTATGATGGAAAACCAACGTATTCTAAATATACAATCGCAATTGGTATTCCGCTGAAAAGCCCAGAAGCTGTCTTTAATGAAGCTTTGGCAACCACTAATTTTTTAAAGCCAGCTAACAAGCCTTTAACTGAATTGGATAGTATTATTTATAAGAAATACGATAATCCAGAATTTGAAAGCCATTTAAATATTCCTTTTTCTCATAGTTATTATGCGAAATTTGATGGTGCTATTAATAAAGTTGGAAGCAATAACCACACGGCATCAAAGCCATACTCGTACGCCGAAGTTGCTAAATATTATGATTTTATGGCCAAAAATGAAAGCCTTAAAAAAGAGGTTTCAGGTTGGTGGGGCAAAAAATTGTGGAATGAAAGTTTGGTAGAAATTCAAGGAGATGGGTACTGGTTTACATTGAATCCTATTTTAGATTTACAAGTGGGTTCTGCAACTCATACTAAAGAACGAACGTACATTAACACTAGAGCGCTTAATTTTCGCGGTGGTTTAGGAAAACAATTAAACTTTACAACTACTGTTTATGAAAGTCAAGGTCGATTTGCTACTTATTTCAATCGCTATGCCGAATCTATAAAACCTTCGGGAGGTAATCCTGCCATTATTCCAGGCATGGGAATCGCGAAGGAATTTAAAGAAGATGGATATGATTTTCCGTTAGCGGAAGCAAATTTAACTTTTGCTCCAACCAAGCATTTTGATTTTCAATTAGGTTACGGACGTAATTTTATAGGAGACGGTTATCGCTCTTTGTTAGAAAGTGATGGTGTGAGTCCCTATCCTTATTTTAAAATTAATACTAATTTTTGGAAAATAAAATATACGAATACGTACCTGTGGCTTAAAGACGTTCGGCCAGAGGTTACGGTAGATAAAACCTATGCTTCCAAATTTATGGCGAATCATTATTTGAGTTGGAATGTTTCCAACCGATTAAACATTGGACTTTTTGAATCTGTGATATGGACCGACAGCAATAACAGAGGTTTTGATATGAATTTTGTCAATCCGATCATTTTTTATCGTTCGGTTGAATTTGCTTCTTCTTCAAGAAGTGGAAATGCTATGTTGGCCATTACTTCAAAATACAAATGGAATAATCAGATTAATTTCTACGGGCAGTTTTTATTAGATGAATTTTCTTTGGGAGATGTTAAAGAAAGAGACAACAGCTGGAAAAATAAATTTGGTTATCAATTGGGGGTTAAATATTATGACGCTTTTAATGTTCAAAACTTACTGCTGCAATTAGAGTACAATCATGTACGTCCATACGTATACGAGCACAGCAATGTCATTACCAATTACGGACACAACAATCAAAGCATTGGGCACCAATGGGGCGGAAATTTTGAAGAACTTATAGCTATTGCACGTTACCATAAAGGCAGACTCTTTGCGGATGCTAAAATCACATACGGAGTTAGAGGGTTAGACTTTAATACTGCCGAAGATTCGTTTAATTACGGCAGTAATATTTATATCGATTATGACGAGAAGAGACCTTTTGACAAAGGAGTTAAAGTAGGTCAAGGAAATAAAACGACCGTATTTATTAGCGATGTTCAAGGAGGTTATTTAGTAAATCCTGCTACTAATCTAAAACTGTATGGAAGTTACATTTTTAGAAATTTTGATCCGACACAGAATACAGTAACGACATTTAAAGAAAGTACCAATTGGTTCTCTATTGGTTTGCGCTCGGATATTTTTAATTGGTACTTTGACTATTAATAAGACTTTTCTAATTTAAACCGAAGCAAAGTTGAAAATGTGACTAATTATCGTTGGTTTTGCTTTTAAATCTAAAGGTATGATTCTCCTTTTCATAATCAAATTTGTACATTTGCAGCAGTTTAAAAAAAACCACAAAATAAATTAGCATTGAGCGCAACTACAAATACACTTTCAATTAAATCTATTTTTAATGATTTTAAAGAAATTACCAAAGCAGGGTTAGCTGTAAGTGTACTATTTTCATCTATTGCAGGATATTTATTAGGCTTTGATAAGGATCACCCTTTTCAATGGTGGGTTTTGGGTTTCTTGTGCGTGGGAGGCTATTGCATGGTAGGCGCCTCTAATGCGTTCAACCAAGTGATCGAGAAGGATATTGATAGTTTGATGGATAGAACCAAGAACAGGCCAGTGCCTTCTGGAAGAATGTCTCCAAGATTAGCGCTTTTTGTTGCTTCTTTGTTGACTATTATTGGTTTGGGATTGCTTTATGCAATTAATCCCAAAACAGCAATGTTTGGTGCGATTTCAATATTTTTATACACAAGTGTTTATACACCATTAAAAACAGTAACGCCTTTATCCGTTTTTGTAGGTGCTTTTCCAGGTGCAATTCCATTTATGTTAGGATGGGTAGCCGCAAGCGGTGAATTTGGTATTGAAGCAGGAACATTATTTTTAATTCAGTTTTTTTGGCAATTTCCCCATTTTTGGGCAATTGGATGGTTTTTATATGACGACTATGAAAAAGCAGGTATATTCATGTTGCCAACAGGTAAGCGGGATAATGGGACGGCTTTACAGATAATTTTATACACGGTTTGGTTGATCGTCGCGTCGTTAATACCAATGATCGGTTATACCGGTCAATTGTTTCTTTCTCCAATTGCAGCAATTTTAGTATTTTTACTAGGAGTTTGGATGTTATTCTACGCGGTTAAATTATACAAAATTAGAACTGCCAAGGCAGCGAGAACATTGATGTTAGTTAGTGTTTCTTATATTTCATTATTACAACTGGTTTACATAATTGATAAATTTTTAAGATAGTTATATGGATATGACAATGGTTAAAGACGAAAGTAGAATACGGACAGATAAATCATATAAGTTGATTTTATTATTTGCCATGGTGAGTATGACCATGATGTTCGCAGGGTTAACGAGTGCCTTTGTGGTTAGTAAATCACGCGCAGACTGGTTGAAAGATTTTCAGTTGCCACCAGCTTTTTACTGGAGCACTTTGGTAATTTTAGGTTGTAGTGTTACTTTTCACTTGGCTAAAACAGCCATAAAAAAAGACAATTATAAGCGCACAACAAATTTCTTACTAGCTACTTTAGGACTAGGTATTTTGTTTGTAGTTTTGCAATTTGTTGGATTTGGACAAATCGTAGAACAAGGGTTTTATTTTACGGGAGCAGGAAGTTCGATAACGACTACGTTTTTATATGTAGTTACCGTTACACACCTTTTGCACCTTGCAGGCGGAATTATTTCACTACTGGTAATAATTTATAATCATTTTAAACAAAAATACAATTCAACTCAAACTCTTGGAATAGAACTAGGTGCGATGTACTGGCACTTTCTTGATTTCTTGTGGGTTTATTTATTTTTATTTTTATATTTCTTTAAATAAGAAAAAAACGTAAATTTGGGAACTTTTTAACGAATAACTTTTATGGACACGACAGTTACTACTGCAAACAACGAAGAGAAGACCTGGGGAGGTGGAAATGAACCTTTAGGAGCGGGTTATGGTAAAATGATGATGTGGTTTTTTATCGTATCAGATGCTTTAACATTTTCTGGATTTTTAGGAGCTTACGGTTTTTCAAGATTTAAATTTATTGAAACTTGGCCTATAGCCGATGAAGTTTTTACTCACTTTCCTTTTATGCACGGCAATCCACAACCAATGTTGTATGTTGCTTTAATGACTTTTATTTTAATTTTCTCTTCTGTAACAATGGTTTTGGCTGTTGATGCAGGACATCAAATGAAAAAAACAAAAGTTGCTATTTATATGTTATTGACCATTATTGGTGGTTTGATATTCGTAGGCTCACAAGCTTGGGAATGGAAAAACTTTATAAATGGTGAATTTGGAGCTATTGAAACTAAAGGAGGCAGTATTCTTCAATTTGTGAATAAAGAAGGAAAGCAAATTGCTATAGCTGATTTTGCAGTAAAGCAAAAAGACGGCAGAGTTCCTTTAAGAGGAAATGACGCCAAATGGTTTATGAGCGACGCTGAAACTTTACCAACGTATTCTGTTGCTGAAGTACAAGCTGGATTTACAGCACATCCTGATTTATTAATCAGAACTGAGCAACTTACAGACAAGAAGAAAAAGACAATTCTTTCAAGAGAAGAGTCAGTAGCAAGATTAGGCGATGCCAAATATGTGGTTGAAGGAGCTAATTTAATAAGAAATGAATACGGAAATAAATTATTTGCTGATTTCTTTTTCTTTATTACAGGTTTTCATGGTTTTCACGTAGTTACCGGTATTATAATTAATATTATCATTTTCTTTAATGTATTGTTAGGTACATACGACAAAAGAAAAAGTTATGAAATGGTTGAGAAAGTTGGACTTTACTGGCACTTTGTCGATTTAGTTTGGGTATTTGTATTTACAGTTTTCTACTTAGTTTAATTTTAAGATTTATAGCATTATGTCACACGAATATGTTTCTAATACAAAAAGAATTTGGGTTGTTTTTGGTCTACTTTCAGTAATCACTACTGTAGAAGTTGTACTAGGAATTATTAAGCCAGGTGCATTAGAGTTTAATCATTTTTTTGGTTTGAACTTGTTGAACTGGATTTTTTATATCTTAACTATTGTCAAAGCATACTATATTGTTTGGGCTTTCATGCACATGGAAGGCGAGAAAAGTTCATTACGATCTTCAGTAGTTTGGCCATTGGTATTTTTAATTACTTATTTATTGTTTATTCTGTTAACAGAAGGACATTATATTTATGAGGTTTTTAAAAATTCTACTATCAAATGGAATTTTTAACATCATATTAATTCAAAAAAAGGGTACGCATTGCGTACCTTTTTTTATTTTTGCAGTTAACCTATTTTTTTACGCTCCATGAAAAAAAACATTGTTCTTTTTGTTTTATTTGTTCTCCCTATTGTTGCTTATCTTTTCTTTGCATCGGGAGTAAATAGTTTTACGAAACTTCCTATAGTTACGGCAAAAGTGCCCGATTTTGGCAAATGGGAGTCTTTGAGAGGAGAGCCTGTAACCTTGAATGATAAAATCACTATATTGGGCTTTGGTGGTTTCGATATTGTAAAAAACCGTGGAAATCTTTTCAATTTAAATGAAAAAATTTACCAGCGCTACCATGAGTTTAAAGACTTGCAGTTTGTAATGGTTTGCCCAAAAGGAACCGAAGCTGATGTTGCTGGTATTTTAGATGCTTTGGATGATTTTACAGATGTGTCTCAGTGGCATTTTCTTTTCGCAAACCCAGAAGAAATTAAAGCTTATTTTGCTGAATTAAAGTTAAGAGAGAAATTGGATGTAGGTCACGGAACATCAAATGTATTTATAATAGATAAAGCACGCAATTTAAGAGGTAGAACAGAAGAAAAGGAATATAGAGAAGGATATGATACTTTTCATCCATCTGAGTTGAATAATGAGATGTTAGATGATTTTAAAATTGTATTGTATGAATATCGTGCTGCTTTAAAAAAGAATCATAATGCTACTAAGCAATTGTAAATAGTTTATCATGTTTAAAAATAAATCGTATATCGGTATATCGTTTGTTATTTTAATTTTTGGGATTTATGCCGTTCCTAAAATTATTGATCGAATTCAAGATGGTTCTATCGTTAAAGGTGCTCGACTAGACAATGTGAGTAACGAGGAGACAAAAGGGGATAAATTAGTACTGATCGGACCTGTTCCTAAATTTGATTTGACCAATCAGGACAATCAAAAAGTGACCAATGAAGCCTACAAAGGGAAAGTATATGTTTTAGAATTTTTCTTCACCAAATGTCCTTCTATTTGTCCTAAGATGAATGTGAGTATGTTGGAAATAGAAAATAAGTTTTTTGGAAATCCTAATTTCGGAATTATTTCGATTACGATCGATCCAGAGCATGATACTCCCAAAGTTTTAAAAGAGCATGCAGCCGAATTAGGAGTGCGCTCGTCCAGTTGGAATTTTTTAACTGGCGATAAAGCAGCTATTTTTGACCTGTCAAACAAAGGGTTTAATTTATATGCAGGCGAAAACGATAAGGTAAATGGAGGTTTTGAACATTCGGGACTTTTTGCTTTGGTAGATAAAGAAGGAAATATTCGTTGTCGTAAAGATGATTTCGGAAATCCGATTTTGTATTACGATGGTTTAGATAAAAAAGGCGTTCGCGAGATACAACAAGACATTACAATATTATTAGCAGAATAGAAATGGAAACCACTTCTTTAGAAAAAAAATACAATAAATATATTATTGCAGTTTCGATAATTATTCCTGTTGTAGTTGCAATATTATTCGGAATCAAATTAAAAGATTTTGGTTACGATGTAGAACCGCTTTCGTTTTTACCGCCAATATATGCCTCAATTAATGCAATGACAGCAGTGGTTTTGATTGTGGCAGTCATTGCCATTAAAAATGGTAAACGAAAGTTACATGAGCGGTTGATGACTTTGGCAATTGCATTTTCAGTGTTGTTCTTGATGATGTATGTTGCCTACCACATGACCGCAGATTCAACCAAATATGGTGGAGAAGGTACCATGCGCTTGATTTATTTTATTATATTAATTTCACATATTTTATTGTCAATTGCAATAATTCCTTTAGTATTAATTACGTATGTTCGCGCTTTGTCACAACGTTTTGATCAGCATCGAAAAATTGCACGAATCACCTTTCCGTTGTGGCTTTATGTGGCCATTACGGGTGTTGTAGTATATTTAATGATTTCTCCATATTATGTCAATTAAAAAATTAAATAGATTTCAATCTTTCAATGTAAGATTTCAATCGCTGTTTTTGGGACTTTGTTTTTTCTTTATCGGAATGTCTGCTAACGCTCAATGTGCGATGTGTCGTGCCGCTTTGGGTGGCGATGCAAATGTTAAGCAGGCAGAAGCGGTAAATGATGGTATTGTCTATTTAATGCTTGTTCCGTATTTATTGGTAGTAGTTATTGGTTACTTTGTGTACAAAATGTACCAATCAAAAAAGAGTAAATCAGAATAGTTTATTCAAGCCCATCAACCGAAATATTAACGGTTCCGTTTATTTTCAAAAAAGCAATAATTGCCTGATTCGTTAATTTTAACTTATCGAATGTAATTTCGTTGAGTTTTCCATTTACAAACACACCTTTCATTGGCGAGTAGTTATTTAAGTAAGTAAGCATGGTTTGTTTACCTTCTTCAAGATTTGGAGCGATAGAATAGCGGCAACTTTCTTGAATTTTCTTTAAAATATATCCTTGCATCAGCCAATTCGCAGTGCGAGTCAATTTATTCTTTGTATCTAAAACATAATCCAGCTGATCAAAATAAAGCTCTTTAGTTGCGCTATTGTATTGTGGAAATCCACTTAAATAAATAGCTCCATTAATCGAGCCTGAAAGGTCTAGCGCAATAATCATCTTGCCGTTTTTGTGCCAAAGTTGTACGTTTTTCACAAGTACTTTTTTGCCTCCCGACCCAAATTCTTGACCTACAAAATTTTTACTCATAATTTTCGAAGCTGCACTATAGGTCGAAATAGCAGCAATACTTGCGTTCACTTGTTTTGGAATTTTACTAACCGGTTTGATTGCAATATTGGCGGCATTAAATTTTGATTCTGGTTGTTTTCCGATGATCGTTTCCATGGTGCATTTTACGCCCATTTCGAGCATGAAAGCATCTTTTTTAATACTTGCCTCAGTCGAATAAATTTCAGTTGGAGCAATTCGCAACCAACTTTCATAATCTTCATTCATCAAAAAAGGAGTGCAAATTTGTTCTAATGCAGCGAGTACATTGGGTTTAAAGTCCATTGCTTTTTCTATGGCCGAATCAATACTACTTGTAATATCCGATTTGAATAGGGATATTGCAGGATTCGCGAGATAGGTAATCGGCATGTTTTTACCAAAAACAGTCATCGTTGGACTCTCTGTCCATACCAATGATTTTATTTCCGTCTTTGTCCTTAATTTCCAGTTATTTAGCGCGACATCACTATTCAAAATCACAGTACCAGTTAGATTAAATTCTCGAACATCATACATTTTGAGGCCTAGTCTTTCGGTTCCAATTCTATATTTTATAAGTGCTTTCAATGGTAGGACCGTTTCTAGTTTTCCATTGGAGTTTTTAGACACATTCCGCATTTGGATTGAAGCAGTTTTCCAAACTTTCATTTCTATATCATCGTCAGTAATGTCATTGTCTTCATAGATCAAACCTTTTAAATGGGTATTGGTTTGATTTTCGATATCCTTTATTTGTACAGTGATCGGTAAGTTAATGAATGACGGAGTGCTTTGGTAAGTTAAAGGTGTTGCGTCATCGGGTTCTGGTTTTAACGTAGACAACTGGTTAGTGCTCGAGCAGCTGCTGATAAAAAGGAGAATGAAAAGCGAATATATAATAGTTTTATTTTGTGCCATTGGTAATCTGTTTTATATGGTAAAATTAAAAAAAGAAAGATATGTTTGTTAAAAAGTGTAACAATTTGCAACTTTTGTTTACTTACATATTGTGAGTTATAAACTATTAACGTTTTATTATCATAAACTATTTAACAAAATTAGTAGTATTGCTACTAAAAATAACCAACTATGATTGAGATTAAAGACTTGCATAAGTCCTATAAAATGGGAAATTCTAAATTACACGTATTGAAAGGGATTAATTTCAATATTAAAGAAGGAGAATTGGTTGCTATTATGGGGTCTTCAGGTTCTGGAAAATCGACATTATTGAATATTTTAGGAATTTTAGATGAAGCTGATCTGGGAAGTTATACTTTAGATAATGTACCCATCAAAAACTTAAACGAGACCATTGCTTCTCGCTACCGAAATAAGTTTTTAGGTTTTGTTTTTCAGTCTTTTAATCTAATTAATTACAAAAACGCATTAGATAATGTTGCAATGCCGTTGTATTATCAAGGAATAAAAAGAGCAGAACGCAATGAAATCGCAATGAGTTATCTTGAAAAAGTAGGATTAGCTACTCATGCGCACCATTTACCAAACGAACTTTCTGGAGGTCAAAAACAACGGGTAGCTATTGCTCGTGCCTTGGCATCAAATCCAAAAGTTTTATTGGCCGATGAGCCGACGGGAGCTTTGGACACTAAAACGTCATATGAAGTAATGGAATTAATTCAAGGCATTAATGACGAAGGTAAAACCATTCTTATTGTGACGCATGAGCCAGATATTGCTGCAATGTGCAAGCGTAATGTGGTGTTAAAGGATGGATTAATTATAGATGATAAAATGGTCGAACAAGTAAGAGCGTCGCAATATGTTTAATATCGAGCGATGGCAGGAAATATTTGAAGCAATTGCCAAAAACAAGCTCCGAACTTTTTTAACGGGGATTTCGGTTGCGTCAGGTATTTTTATACTTGTGATTTTATTGGGAGCAGGTAAAGGACTTCAAAACGGTATCGAAAAACAGTTCGAAGGGGATGCAAAAGGCATCATCGAAGTGTGGTCCAATACCACTACAAAAGAATACAAAGGTCTTAATCCAGGACGTGAAATTCAGCTCCGAAATAGTGACTATAATTTAGCAGTTCAAAAATTTGGTGGGGAAATCGATAAAAAATCTGCTTCACTAAGTTCTTGGCGCGGATTAATTAGCTACGGTAAAGAATCAGGAAATTATCAATTTAAAGGTGTGAACCCCGACTATGTGGATATTGAAAATGCAACAATTATTCAAGGACGATTTATCAACAATACTGATTTAATTCATAATGAAAAAGTGGTTGCAATTGGTCTGAAAGTCAAACAAGATTTGTTTAAAGATGCCGATCCCATCGGAGAACAAATTGCAATAAATAATATAAATTTTAAAGTGGTAGGTGTGTTTACCGATCCTTCTGGAGAACGGGAAGAATCGCGTCTATATATTCCAATGACAACCAACCAACGCGCTTTTGGTGCGGGTGATAAAATTGATGGATTGCATTTTGTATTAGAAAAAAAAGACAATTACATAGATGCATTAGCACAATCTAAACTATTTACAGAGAAGGTCAGCACAGCGCTTAAAAGTAAAAACATCATTGCTCCAGATGATGAGAGCGCTTTGGGTGTTTACAACTCTGTTGAACGGGCGAAGCAATTTTATGATCTGAATTTATATATCAGATTGTTTTTTTGGTGGGTTGGAATTTGTACCATTATCGCTGGTGTAGTTGGAGTCAGTAACATTATGTTGATTATTGTAAAAGAACGAACCAAAGAAATCGGAATTAGGAAAGCACTAGGTGCTTCGCCAGTATCAATTATTGGGATGATTTTACATGAATCGATTTTTATCACCACGATTGCTGGATTTGTAGGTTTGTTAGCAAGTTTGTTGTTATTAGAATTTGTGGGACCAATGATACAAAGTGACTATTTTAGAAATCCAGAGGTAGACTTTGGCGTAGCATTAAGCACGTTAGGCATACTTGTCTTTGCGGGAGCATTGGCAGGTTTTTTTCCTGCTTATCGCGCAGCACAAATTAAGCCCATTGTAGCACTTAGAGACGAATAATATGTTTAGTAGAGACAGTTTAAACGAAATTTTAGAAGCTTTAACAGCAAATGTGTTTAGAACCATATTGACTGCTTTCGGTGTGTTTTGGGGTATTTTTATTTTGGTGATTTTACTGGCCGCTGGTAAAGGTTTAGAAAATGGAGTAAAGCAAGGGTTTTCAGGAATGGCGACAAACTCCATGTTCATGTGGACCCAAACTACATCTAAAGCTTATAAAGGTTTACCAAAAACGCGTCGATATGACTTTAAAAATAGCGATGTTGCTGCTTTAAAGCAAAGTTTACCAGATCTTTTGTACGTTTCACCGCGCAATCAATTAGGAGGATTTGGAGGTGCAAATAACGTAGTTCGCGGTACTAAAACTTCTGCTTTTGATGTATACGGAGACTATCCAGAGTTGATCAAGCAACAACCCATGGACATCTCAAAAGGGCGATTTATAAATTATCAAGACATTAATTTAAAAAGGAAAGTAGCTGTAATTGGCGAAGGCGTTATTAAAGAGTTATACGATAAAGACGAAGAAGTGATCGGAACGTACCTCAAGGCAAACGGTGTTAACTTTTTAGTTGTTGGAACTTATAAAGCAAAAGGAAATAATGGGAATGCAGAACAAGAGCAAAAAAATATATTTGTGCCTTTTACTTCTTTTCAGCAAGCATTTAATTATGGAGATAGAGTCGGTTGGATGGCAATTACAGCACATGACGGAGCTTCAATCACCCAATTAAAACCAAAAATTTTAGAAATTATGAAAGAAAGGCATTTCATAAATCCTACTGACGATCGAGCAATTGGTAATTTTGATTTGTATGAGCAATTTAGCAAAGTGCAGAGTTTGTTTACCATTTTACAATTTATTGCCTTTTTCGTCGGAACATTAGTGCTTTTGTCTGGAGTAATTGGAATTTCAAATATCATGCTGATCGTGGTGAAAGAGCGAACGAAAGAGATCGGAATTAGGAGAGCCATTGGTGCGACTCCAGGTGCTATTCGAAAACAAATCCTGTTAGAAGCCTTGTTTTTAACCATCATTTCAGGAATGCTCGGTATTGCAGTTGCAACGGGAATAATTGCCTTATTGAATATGGTATTGGATTCAATGCCACCTGGCGAAAACACCATGTTTGCGAATCCAAGTGTCGATTTAGGGGTAGTGTTTTTTGCCTTAGTAATTCTAGTAGGATCAGGATTGTTAGCTGGGTTTATTCCGGCGCAGACCGCTATTAATATTAAGCCAGTAGACGCATTAAGAACCGAATAAATAAATTATCTAATTATAATTGATTAAATCATAAACCAAAAACAAAATGAAAAGAGGAGTTACCATAACTATTTTAATTTTAATTGCTATTGTTTTTTTTGGAGCACTCTATTATTTGTATGCTAAAAATCAAGAATCACCAGTGGTTTTTAAGACAGACAAGGTAGAAAACAAAACCATTGTAAAAAACACTATCGCCACAGGAAACATTGTTCCGGATGAAGAAGTATTAATTAAACCCAACATTTCAGGAATTATCGAAGCGGTTTACATTAAAGCAGGAGAGCACATCAAAGCGGGCGATATGATTGCAAAAATCAAGGTGGTGGCTAATGTTTCTAGCTTGAGTAATACTCAAAATCAAGTTCAAACGACTAAAATTGAATTGGATAATCAAGAAAAAATGTACCAACGTCAAAAAACGTTATTTGATAAAGGGGTCATTTCTGCCAATGATCATGATGCGGCTCTATTGAATTACAAACAAGCCAAACAAAATTATGCAGCTTCAAAACAAAGCTTAGATATTGTTAAAACGGGAACTACTTCTGGTTTGGGTCAATATGCAAATACGGTAATTCGTTCTACAGTTACTGGGATGGTTTTGGATGTTCCTGTAAAAGTAGGAAATCAAGTTATAGAAAGTAATAATTTTAACGAAGGAACAACTATTGCAAGTGTTGCTGATGTTGGGAGAATGATTTTTGTTGGTAAAATTGATGAGTCTGAAGTAGGAAAAATTAAAGAAAAAATGGCAATTGAAATTACAATTGGTGCGATAGAAAACAAAAAATTCGATGCTAATTTAAGATATATTGCTCCAAAGGGAATTACAGAAAATGGTGCAATTCAATTTGAAATAAAAGCCGATTTGGCTAATAAGGATGCCACTTTTATTCGTGCGGGTTTGAGTGCTAATGCGTCTATTATTTTAGAAAAGGCAGAAAAAGTAATGGCAATTAAAGAGTCGTTAGTTCAATTTGACCAAAAAACGCAAAAGCCCTATGTAGACGTACAAGCGGGACCTCAGAAATTTATTCGTAAAGATTTAACTTTAGGGGTGAGTGACGGAATTTATGTACAAGTCAAAAGTGGACTTAAATCATCTGATAAAATTAAAGTATGGAATCAGGGTTTATTGAGTGATGATAAAGAAGATAAAAAAGGATAAAAGCGTAGTGTAAAGAACTTTAGTTTTTAAAATAAATGTTAAATTTGTGTGGTACATTTACTGCACTTTCATTATAAGTATATGAAAAATATAAAATCTATAAGTATCGTTTTTAGTTTCTTCTTGGCCTTTTCCGCGCAAGCGCAAACCAAACAGTGGACTTTAGAAGAGTGCGTAAAATATGCGATCGATAATAATATTTCAATTAAATTATCTGAATTAGACACGCAAACTGCCGAAATTAATAGGAAAGATGCCTTTGGTAATTTTTTGCCTTCTGTCAATGGTAATGCTTCCCACTCTTGGAATATTGGTTTGAATGTGAATCCAGTAACTAATATTGCAGCAACAAAAACGACTCAGTATTCGTCAATGGGTGCGGGTGTTGGCATTGATATTTACAAAGGACTGCAAAATCAAAATACTTTACGCAGACAAAAACTCGCCGTATTAGCTTCTCAATATCAACTGACCAAGATGCAAGAAGATGTTGCCTTAAATGTGGCTAATGCATTTTTGCAGGTACTTTTTAATAAACAAAATTTAAAGGTGCAAGAGCAACAGTTAGCCATTAATCAAAAGCAGTACGATCGCTCGGACGCTATGGTTAATGCAGGAACAATACCGCGTGGCGATTTGTTAGATGTAAAAGCAACAGTGGCATCTGATAAACAAAATGTAATTAATGCAGAAAACACATTATTGATTTCTAAATTAAGTTTATCACAATTACTGCAATTAAAGGAATTCGCTGATTTTGATGTAGCCGATGAAGATACTTTTCAAGATAAAAATAATATTCTCGCACAAACGGCATCGGAGGTTTATGTGAAAGCTAAAGAAACAAGAACAGAGTTAAAAATTGCTCAAACTAATCTGCAAATTGCAGAGAAAAATGTAGCGATTTCAAAAGGTGCGTATCAACCCACTTTGCAAGGTTTTTACAACATAAATACTAGAATCTCCTATGCAGATATGGCTGCTTTTAATCCGGATGGAACTATTGTGAGTGTTGGGGCTCCACCTTTTTGGGATCAGTTTGCCGATAATAGAGGGCAAGCTTTTGGTGCGCAACTTTCAATTCCTATCTTTAACGGACTTAGCGTGCGAAATAATGTTGAGCGTTCGAAAGTAGATTTAGAGCGCTCTAAAATAGATTTAGAACAAAAAGAACTAGATTTGCAGCGTAATGTTTTTACTGCGTTTACAGATGCAAAAGGCGCTTTAAATGCACATGAATCGGCAATTGTCGCCCTTGAAGCCCGGCAAGAAGCGTTTAATTACGCCAAAGAAAAATACGAAGTGGGTTTGATGAATTCATTTGATTTTAGTCAATCTCAAACCTTGTTTACGAATGCGCAGTCAGAAGTGTTACGAACTAAATACGATTACATTTTTAAAATTAAGATTCTAGAATTTTATTTTGGAATTCCAATTATTCAAAATTAAAAACAATGTCAAAAAAAACAATATACATAGTATTAGGAGTTGCAATCGTTGTCATTGTCGGCCTCATTATCTTGTCTAAATCGGGCGTTATTGGCAGTAAAGATGAAGGAACAGAAGTTGAAGTCGCCAAAGTAATCAGTTCTACCATTGTGGAAACGGTTTCTGCTACAGGAAAAATTCAGCCAGAGATTGAAGTTAAAATATCATCGGAAGTTTCGGGAGAAATTATTTCCTTGAATGTAAAAGAAGGTCAAGTGGTAAAAAAAGGAGACTTATTGGTTAAAATAAATCCTGATTTATACACCTCAAGTTATAATCGTTCGGTTTCTAATCTGTCTGGAACAAAAGCAAGTTTAAGTCAGTCGGAAGCGTCATTTAGAGAAGCAAAATCTAATTATGGTCGCAATAAAACCTTATTTGATAAAGGAATCATTTCCAAATCTGATTGGGATAAAGTAGTAGCTTCTTTTGAAGTTGCAAAGGCAAGTCAGCAAAATGCATATTTCAACGTACAAAGTGCCTCTGCATCTGTAAATGAGGCGAAAGACAACTTAGGTAGAACTACTATATATGCGCCAGCAGATGGAACGATTTCAGTTCTGAATGTTGAATTGGGAGAACGTGTTTTAGGAACGCAACAAATGGCAGGAACAGAAATTTTGCGTGTCGCAAACTTAAATAATATGGAAGTTGAAGTGGACGTAAATGAAAATGATATTGTTAAAATTAAAGTGGGTGATGAAGCGCACGTAGAAGTTGATGCGTATCTAAAAAAGCAGTTCCAAGGAGTTGTAACAAGTATTTCAAACTCAGCAAGTAGCGATCTAAAAGCAGATCAAGTAACAAATTTTAAAGTAAAAATTCGTATTGTAAAAGAATCGTATGCTGATTTGACAGAGGGTAAACCGGCGGCTTATTCTCCTTTTAGACCAGGAATGACTGCGACGGTTGATATTGTTACTACGACTAAAAGTAATGTTTTAGCGGTGCCAATTAGTTCGGTAGTGGTAAAAACTGATACGGCTGCAGTAGCGGTGAAAGACCTTAAAATGGAGGAAGAGACGCAAGACGAAAAAGGTGTTCCTAAACCAGATAAAAAATTTGAATGTGTTTTTGTTAAAGTGGGAGACAAAGCAAAAATCAGAGTGATTAAGACAGGAATTCAAGATGATATGAACATTGAAGTGATGTCGGGATTAAAACCTGGAGATATTGTTATTACTGGGCCTTATACCACGGTCTCCAAAGACCTAAATTCGGGTGATAAAGTGAAAGTGAAATCGGATCAGATTAAAAAATAAATAAATTTCAGCCACATTTTAAATTTTTAGAATGTGGTTTTTTTCAATTTAAAAAATAATAAGTTGGCTTATATTTTAAATATCGAAACAGCAACTAAAAACTGTTCGGTTGCATTAGCAAAAGATGGAGTAGTAATAATTTGTAAAGAAATTGCCGAAGAAGGCTTCTCACATGCCGAAAAATTACATCTTTTTATAGAAGATTGTATAAAAGAAGCTGGAGTTACTTTGCAGGATTTATCGGCTGTTGCAGTCAGTCAAGGACCAGGTTCATATACGGGTTTGCGTATTGGAGTTTCGGCTGCCAAAGGCTTGTGTTTTGCACTTTCCATTCCCTTAATTGCAATAGATACACTGCAAAGCTTAGCCTCTCAAGCCCACGTTGCGGATGGTGTTATTATACCTATGATTGATGCCAGAAGAATGGAAGTATACAGTGCTGTTTTTTCAGCAGAAGGAGAACGATTGCGAGAAGTGCAAGCAGAAATTATTACTGAACACTCATTTTCCGACTATGCAGAGAAAGTTTATTTTGTTGGAGATTGTGCCGAAAAATGCAGTACTCTTTTAACGAATAGTAATTTTGTTTTTTTAGTAGAATTTAAATATCCTTCAGCAAATGAAATGGCGCAATTAAGCTTTGAAAAATATAAAAAAAACGACACTGTTGATGTCGCTTATTTTGAGCCTTATTATTTAAAGGACTTTATGATTACTACTTCAAAAAAATAAATTTATACCTTTTTAGTTTCGATAATGGTTTTGCTCAATTCTTGAACGTACGGTTGTATTCTAATTCCTTTTTTTTCGAAAGCAGCTTTACAGCTTTCAAGCGTATCTGTAAATACATCGCCATAATCTTCATTAGTAGCCCAAGGACGAACGGCCAAAACCACCGCGGTGTCATTTAGGCTCAATACAAAAACACTGGGTGCTGGAGTTTGTAAAACCTTCGGATTATCAGTTAAAATTTTCATGATGATACTTTTTGCTTCTTTCAAATTTGTATCGTAAGAAACAGAAAACGTGAAGTCCGCTCTGCGCTGTCCTTGCATCGAATAATTGATAATGTTTCCGTTGGACAAAGAACCATTGGGAATGAAGACGGTTTGATTGTTTCCGGTAATTAGTTTGGTGACAAAAATTTGTATCTCTGCAACCGTTGCGACCACACCTTGCGCTTCGATTACATCCCCAACTTTAAAAGGTTTGAATAATATGATTAGCATTCCCCCAGCAATGTTCGAAAGAGAGCCTTGAAGCGACAAACCAATTGCAAGTCCCATTGCTCCTAAAATAGCGACGAAAGACGAGGTTTCGACTCCTAATTTAGAGATAAACGTCACAAACAGTAATATGCGCAGTGCCCAAAGTAAAAGGTCTCCTAAAAAATTTGTCAGAGTGGGATCAATATGACGACGTGCCATAATTCTTCGAATCAATCGGTTGACAAATCGAATAAAATAAAGTCCAATTATTAAGATAAAAAAAGCTGAGATTAATTTCGGAGAATACGCCAGCAAAGATTCTAAGATAGTCTCTATGTACGTCTTAAGTGGATGAGGATCTAATTCCATAATAGGTAATAAAAAAACCTTCTAAAAGAAGAAGGTTTGAATTTGTATTTTAAAGATATAAAAATTATCCATTAACTGATTCTACTTTTATCTGCTCGTCGTTCAACATGCTTTTTAGCATATTTTCAATTCCGCTTTTTAAAGTAAAGGTAGAAGAAGGACATCCACTACACGCACCTTGCATAATTACATTTACGGTTTTGGTGCTTTCGTCATACGATTCAAAAACTATGTTTCCACCGTCAGCAGCAACGGCGGGCTTCACATATTCTTCTAAGATATTAATAATTTTTTGTGAAGTTTCATCTAGTTTGTCAAAAGCTTCATCTTTTTTATCTTCACTTTTTAGAGGAGCAGCAAGCAAACTATCATCTAGAACAGTTCCTCCGTTCTCAATGTATTGTTTGATGAACGTCCTAAGCTCTAATGTAATTTCGTCCCAACTATTAATCTCATATTTGGTAACTGAAATGTAATTCTCATCCATGAAAATTTCCTTTACATACGGAAATTTGAATAATTCTTGTGCTAAAGGAGAAGCCGCAGCTTGATCTATATTTTTAAATTCAATTGCATTTTTAGTTAGCATTTTGCTCACTACAAATTTTAACGCAGATGGATTTGGTGTCGTTTCTCCGTAAACAGTAACCGGTAATTTTTTTGATTTATTCTCACTCTCCGTGATAATAACTCCGCCTTTTTGAATAAATTCTTCAATTTGCTCGGCAACATCTTCTTTAACGTCGTCCCATTCAACAATGCTGTAACGCTCTACCGCTACAAAATTTCCCGAAATGTAAACGGTTTTTACAAAGGGTAAATAAAATAATTGTTGTGCTAAAGGAGAATCTGTAGCCTCGTCAATATTTTTGTATTCGTAACTTTGATTGCGCGTAATAAAATCAGGAAATTCAAATTTTATTATGGCAGGATTTTGGGTTTCTTTTATAGTAAGTTTTGTCATGATGCGTGTAATTTTGTGCAAATTTACTAAAGATATTTTCGACTAATAGTTATATTTGGTTTTTATTATAATATTAAAGGGAAATAGCTGTGATTTTCAGCGCTTTCGTGACTTAGAATGCTTTTTCGGTGTAACGGCTAAATACTATTGAATGTCCTTTAAAATTAAATTTGTAGCCTTCTTTTTATCGGTCATTTCTTTCGGCTTTGCTCAAGAAGGGATTCCGGTTTATTCTGATTATTTAACTGACAACTATTACCTTATCCACCCTTCGATGGCTGGCGCTGCAAATTGTGCAAAAGCACGATTGACTACCCGCAAACAATGGTTTGGTCAAGATGATGCTCCTGCGATGCAAACTCTTAGTTTTAATGGCAGAGTTACTGAAAAAGCTGGAGCAGGAATTATTTTATTCAATGACAAAAATGGCTACCATTCGCAAAAGGGCGTAAAGCTAACGTACGCATATCATATATTATTTTCGAGAGATGAAATCGATTTAAATCAATTGTCTTTTGGACTAAGTGGTGGTATGTTTCAAAGTCAATTGGACGAAAGTACTTTTACAGGATTCGATCCTATTGTATTTGGAGAAATTCAAAAAGATACGTACTTAAATATCGATGTAGGTGCTTCGTACAATTATCTTGATTTTTATGCTCATGCCACCATTCAAGGTTTGGTAGAAACGAGAAGAGAGTTGTACACTAAATTTGAAAATGATAATTTAAGAAAATATTTATTGAGTGCTGGTTATGTTTTTGGAGAAAAAGATAAACTTTATTTTGAACCGTCTGTATTATTTCAGTGGATTGATGCGAGCAAAGAGAAAATAGTTGACGCCAATATTAAAGTCCACAAAGATTTAGATTTTGGGAGTATTTGGGGCGGTCTTTCTTATCGAAGAAATTTTGACGGTACACAATATTACAATGGCAATGGTATTTCTACTCAAAAAATGCAATATTTTACGCCTTTTGTTGGAGTTAATTACAATAAATTCATGATAGGGTACACTTATTCTAATATTGTAGGAAATGCGAAGTTTGACAACGCAGGCTACCACCAAATTACAGTGGGAATTGATCTGTTTTGCAAACGTGCGCGATACGATTGTGCTTGTCCTGCAATTAATTAAAAAAATAAAATTATGCTTATAAAAACGGTAAATGGAAAAACACCTCAAATTCCAACTGATTGTTATGTAGCCGAAAATGCTACTATTGTGGGTGATGTAACGTTTGGAGAATCATGTAGTGTTTGGTTTAATGCTGTAATTCGTGGGGATGTAAACTTTATAAAAATTGGCAATAAAGTAAACATTCAGGATGGTGCTGTGGTACATTGTACCTACCAGAAACACCCAACAATTATTGGTAATAATGTTTCTATTGGGCACAATGCTATTGTGCACGGTTGCACGATTCACGACAATGTGTTAATTGGAATGGGAGCGATTGTGATGGATAATTGTGTGATTGAAAGTAATTCTATTATTGCTGCGGGCGCTGTTATAACTCAAAATACAGTAGTCGAGTCAGGAAGTATTTATGCTGGAGTACCAGCCAAAAAAGTGAAAGCGATAGATCAATCTAATTTTGCTGGGGAGATCGAACGTATTTCTAATAATTACGTAATGTACTCGAGTTGGTTTAAAGAAGAAGAAAAAGAATAGCTTCATATCCTCCTTTAGGAAGAAGTTCTGTGAATAATGATTAAAATACTTTTTCTATCACTTCGTATTTATTTGCTAGTATCGAACGTAAAACAGAAGAATCAGTATTGCTGTAAAATATAGGCTTTGGATTTAGTAAGGTAGATAGGCCAATGGTGTCATTCAATACTTTTTTAGTCTGACGAGCAACGGCTTCTCCTGAATCAATAATTTGTATGTGTGTCGGAAGTATCTTTTTTATTTGGGGGATCAAATAGGGATAATGACTGCATCCTAACACCAAGTAATCAATATTGGCGGCAATCATCGGTTGTAAGTAGGAAGTAAGCAAAAGAGTCATTTCTTTACTGTATAAATCTCCCTTTTCGATCAACTGCACTAATCCATAGCCTATTTGCTCAACGATCTTAGTTTGGCTAAACATTTCTGCGGTTTTGTTAAAAAGCTCACTGTTTAAAGTTCCTTTAGTGGCTAAAATACCAATTGTTTGGGTTTGCGAATTTTGGGCAGCTGGTTTTATGGCGGGTTCTATCCCGATGAAAGGAACTGTATAATCCTTTCTTAGCTCAATGATAGCATTTGTCGTTGCTGTGTTGCAGGCGATAACGATCAATTTACATTGTTGTGCCAGTAAAAAATCTACATTTTTTCGACTCAATGCAATAATTTCTTCTTTTGATTTTTGACCGTACGGAGCGTTTATGCTATCAGCCAAATAGATTGTTTGTTCATTGGGCAACAAATTATGAATTGCTTTCCAAATTGAAGTTCCGCCGATACCCGAATCAAAAATACCTATAGGATTGTTATTGGTCATAAAACAAATTTAGAATATTTTTTAATTGATACTATTGAAGTGAGAATTTTTTGTAAAAAAAAAACTGCTCCGATCTGAAATTTCAGTGGAGCAGTTTTTATGTATTTTGGCTTATATTAGAAACCTAAATCTTTTTTTACATCAGCAGTCAAGTTTGGACCATCCGCTAACAATAAAGAAGAACCATCAACAATATACTGGAACCCTTTTGCTTTTCCAACTTTTTGAATAGAAGCTTTTACTTTATCCATTAATGGTTTTACGATATCAGATTCTTTTTGTTGCAATTCTTTTTGAGCATTGTCTCTATAATCAACAATTCTTTTTTGCATGTCTTGCACTTCTTTAGAACGATCTGCGTTCACAGCATCAGTCACAGTAGCAGACTCCGTTTCGTATTTTTTAAGTTTAGTTTGATATTCATCAACCATCTTTTTGTATTCTGCGTCGTATGTTTTACTTAATGCTTCCAATTGCTTTTGAGCGTCAAGCATTGCAGGCATTTTAGCCATGATTTCGCCTGTATCCACGTGTGCCATTTTAGCTTGTGCTGTAATAGTTTGGCTAGCACCTATTAATAAAACGGCTGCTATTAGTAAAGTTTTAATTTGTTTCATCATTTTAAATATTAATTAATTATTGGTCGAATTTATTTTAATCTCTTTATGGAGTTGTTCTTGGCGTTTCTCTTGCTTTTTTGGCAGCTTCCCTTTCTTCTAATATGCGCTGGCGTCTTTCTTCTAGTTCTTTTTTACGTTCATCAAAAAGGCGCTGTCTTTCTGCTGCTTTTGTTTCAGCTCCTTCTACTGCTGATGCGTTACTCGAAGTAGGAGCCGTTGTTTTTGCATTCTCTTTCGTTTCTACACTTTCAGAAACCGTGCCATTCTTTCTAGCTTCACTTTCGGCAGCTTGCCCATTTCGTCGTGCTTCGTATTCTTTTTGTTTCTGCTGTTGCTCTAATTTACGATCTTCTAATAACTTAGCTCGAACGGCTTTTCGTTCTTCTAGCAATTTTTGTCTGTCGTTTAGAGCTGGATTTTCATCTATAGCATCCAACTTTGCCTGCTGCTCTTCTTCTAATTCTAATTGTTTCTTAGAAACTTGTTCACGTTTATCAGCTCTAGTGATAATTCGCAATACTTGGTCGCTGATATCATATCTTTTTGCTGCGAATAACATGGTCAAGTCTGAAGATCTATCAAAAATAAAATCATATTTTTTAGCTTCAGCGATATCTTGCACGGCTGTAAAGACTTGATCTTGGATTGGTTTCGTTAAAGCTGTTTTTTGATGGATTAAATTGCCATTTGGTCCAAACTGCTTTTGTTGAAAATCCAACATTTCATCTTCTAAAAACTTTATTTCTGTTTCTCTTTCGTCTATTAGCTCTTTTGTTAATAGTGCTTTTTCGGCTTGCAATGCTTCCCGTAGGCTTGCAATATCTTTTCTCTTTTCGTCAACTTCTTGCTTCCATTTTTGTGCTTTCAGTTCGAGTTGTACTTTGGCTTCTTTGTAATCTGATACATTTTCTAAAATGTACTCCATATCTATATAACCCACCTTGGTTGATCTGGTTTGCGCCTGATGAACACTTACTGAAATCAGGGCTAAAAATATAAATAAAAACTGTTTTCTCATAACATTTATTTTATTTGAAATTTTTTAACCAATATTATTTTTAGAACTGTTGGCCAATGATAAAGTGAGTTTCCCAACCATGTGCGCCAGGTAGTCTGGTGCCGTTACCATTTGGAACATTATCAAATCCATAACCCATATCAATTCCTAACAATCCAAATGCAGGCATAAAGACACGCAATCCAGCTCCGGCAGAACGATTCAAGTCAAAAGGATTGTATTCTTTAAAAGAAGGATACGCAGATCCTGCTTCAAAAAACGTCAATGCATAAATCGAGGCCGATTGTTTCAGTGTAATTGGGTAACGCAATTCAAACGAAAACTTATTATAAATAGTTGCTCCAATTTGATCTCCACGATTATTTACTGGTGTTAAGGTATTGTTTTTATATCCTCTTTGTGCGATCGTTTCACGACCATCCATCGAGTAACTTGCCATTCCATCTCCACCTACGTAAAAACGCTCAAATGGTATAATTCCTCTATCTTGATTATAAGCTCCTAAGAAACCAAATTCGGCTAAAGATCTAAATACTAATTTACCATATACTTTCGTATACCAATCTGCTTTAAATTTTACTTTGTAATATTCTAACCAATTGTATTTCTGTTGGTCAACTTTTGCTGGATCTGCTGCAGCATCCTGAAAGTTAGTGACACGGTTACCAGTTCCATCAATATAATCTCCAGGCTGAACAATTATACCATTACCATCTGGATAACTACTCGTACTTTTCATTTTGTACTCTTTTTCATCACTTAACTTAGCATAATCAATTCCGTTTAATAATGAGTAGGGTGGGCTAAATTTAGCAGAAACACTAAACTCTGATCCGTAAGTTGGAAAAATTGGATTCGTTCCTTTATTGTTACGTGTTAATCCGATTGTGTACGCTAGATTTCTTGAGGTACCATTTCCAAAGGTGAACAGTCCTGTGAAATAATTCTGCAAATCATAATGTTGGTAACTAATTGCCTGCGACAGCACGAAAAAGTCATCGGGAACAGAAAGTCTTTTTGCTTGCCCAATAGAGATAGTAAAGATGTTAAAACTTTTACTTTTATCCACTCTTTGTGTTATATAGTTGTTGTTGAATTGCTTACTATATGAAATAGATGAATTAAACTGAACGGGTTTTTTTCCTCCAAACCAAGGCTCTGAGAACGACAAGCTGTACGTTTGGAAATACGTACTTCCTTGTAAACGCAAAGCTACTTTTTGTCCGTCACCCATAGGTAAAGGTTTGTATGAATCTTTTTTAAATATGTTTTTTGTCGAAAAGTTATTAAATGACAAACCTAATGTACCAATAAAACCACCACCACCGTAACCACCTTGTAGTTCGATTTGACTGGCTCCTTTTTCAATCAATTTGTATTCAATATCTACAGTTCCTGCTCCTGCATCAACGTTTTTAAACTGTGGGTCGATTGCTTCAGGATCAAAGAAACCAAGTTGACCAATTTCACGAATGGTACGTACTAATTGCTCCTTACTGTATTTTTGTCCAGGTTTAGTTCTTAATTCACGGTAAATTACGTGATCGTTTGTTTTGTCATTTCCAGCAACAGTAATTTTGTTAAAATACGCAATTGGACCTTCTGTAATTCTAATTTCAAAATCAATCGTATCATTTGCTGTTCTCGTTTCAACAGCGTTGATGTTCGAGAATAAATAACCATTGTTTTGATATAAGTTAGTAATGTCTTCTGCATCTGGTTTTGACTTATCGGCAATACGCTCTTGCAATAAGACACCATTATATGTATCTCCTTTATTGATACCTAATAAACGATGTAATGACTGGTCTGCATAGATGGTATTTCCTAAAAATTTAATATTACCGAAGTAGTATTTGTTTCCTTCTTCTAAATTAATTTTAATAGCTAAACCATTTTTATCTTTATCAAAATGTACTGAATCTGAAGTAATTCGTGCATCACGATATCCTTTTGCTTTGTATTTGGCAAGGACTTTATCTAAATCCTCTTTGTATTTTGTTTTGATAAATTTTGAAGCTTTATAAAAGCGCAAAAACTTTCGCTCTTTCGTGTTTTTCATCGCGCTTCGAAGTTCTTTGTCCGTAAGTTGAGAGTTTCCTACAAAATCAATACTATTGATTTTTACTTTATCACCTTTATCCAGACGAACTAACATATTGATGCGATTGCCATCTGTAGTATCGGCCGGAGTAGTAGTAATGGCTACTTTCGTATTAAAATATCCTTCTTTTTTATATTTGTTTTCGATGTAGTTTTTAGAAGTAGTAATTAAGTTTTCGTTTACTATTTTGTTCTTCGTTAAACTGTTGTCTTTGATCAAGCCGTCAACTTTACTCTTTTTAACGCCAACAAATTTTACTTCGTTAAGTTTTGGTAACTCAACGATTTCTAGATCAAGATATATACTATCATTTTGAATGTGGTTGACATAAAAAGCGATTTCATCAAATAAACCAAGTTTTCCTAGTTTTTTAATTGCTCCACTAATTTCTTCACCAGGAACGGTAATTTCTTGCCCTTTTTGTAAGCCAGAAAATGTAACCACGGTTTGTGCGTTAAAACTTATTTTACCTACGATAGCAACATCAGCCAAAATGTATTTTTTACCCTCATCAAAAGGAACACGATCTTGTGCTTTTATTTGAGAAAATCCACTAAAAACCAGTACGGAAGCTACTATTACTCTTTTTAAATCCTTATGTAACACTAAAAAATTATTTAATTTGTTCGCTTGTTTTTCCAAATCTACGTTCTCGTTTTTGATAACTAATGATAGCCTCATATAAATGTTCTTCTTTAAAGTCTGGCCATAATACATTGGTAAAGTATAATTCTGCATAAGCTATTTGCCACAACAAGAAATTACTAATTCTATGTTCACCGCTGGTTCGTATTAATAAATCTACATCTGGTAAATTTTGCGTGTAAAGATGCTCATTAATAATTGAATCGTCAATATTGTCAATTGAAATTATATTATTTTTAACTTTATCACTAATCACCTTTATAGCGTTGACCAATTCCTCTCTAGACCCGTAACTTAGGGCTAGTGTAAGGGTTAATTGATTGTTGTTTTTGGTTTTTTCTATAACATCAAAAAGCTCTTTTTGTGCTTTTTTTGGCAGTTTATCGAGGTTGCCAATTGCATTTAACTTGATGTTATTTCTGTTTAAAGTTTCTAATTCTTTTTTGAGAGAATTTATTAGAATCTTCATCAATGCTTCTACTTCTAATTTTGGACGATTCCAGTTTTCTGTAGAAAAAGCGTATAACGTTAAATACTTGATGCCCATTTTAGCACAAGTTTCAATGGTGTTTTTTACCGATTTTGTGCCATTTTCATGACCAAAAGCACGCAAAAATCCTTGTTGCTTTGCCCAACGTCCATTCCCATCCATGATTATGGCGAGATGTTGAGGTAAATTATTATGATCGATATTCTCTAAATTATTCATTTTTTAATAGTGGCAATAGCAAGGTTTGTTTCCAAAAGTATACGTTAATGTTACTCCAGTAAAAACATACCAGTCATTATTATTTAAATTTCCAAAACGGTACTGATCTAAATTATTACTGTCAGGAAAACTGCCGTCTAAATTGTCAGTAAAAGTATATCGAGCTCCTATTTCTGCAGCTAATATAAAATGTGGACTTATATTAGATTTAACGCCAACTGTCATCGGGATAGCAAGCGAACTTGATTTTGAATCTTTAAAAGTTTCTCCTGAAATAATGTAAAGATCATCGTATCTAAAATAACTCAGTCCAGTATATACGTATGGTGTTATTTTTTTGTCAGAATCATGCAAATTAAAATCAAAAAAATTAAACTCTAATCCTGCAGATAGTTCTTTTATACTATTATCAAATCGATAACCTCTTTGATTTCTGCTACTTTCTTTCGAGTCGTTATCGTTTGCTGTTATCGTGGACTGCGTGTACGAAATACGATACGCATGTCTGGTGCTGCGGTTCCATTTATATAAAACTCCAAATGCTAATTTATCAGGAGAAATAAAAGTTGCGGTTCCTACGTCGCCAATATAATTGCTTCCACCTACTAAAACACCGACCTCATGTATTTGAGCGTGCAGAGCAAAATAAGAGGAAAAACAGAACAGTAAACTAAAATATTTATTCATTTAATTCTTAGTTGCGTGCAAATATAATAATTCTCACTTCGAATCAATACCAATTCCACTAAATGTGAGATTTTTATCGAGCAAAGCCTTATATCTTCACCATTAATCTAGGTTTTACATCTACAAAACGGTGAAATAAGTACGAATAGTATAAAAATAGAAGCTGATTGCGATTAATTTCTCTTGTCTTCGCCCCAAAGTAATTTTTTGCGAAGTGTTTTTAAGAATGTCTCGCCAGGAATCTCGACCATATTGATCTTAAAATCTGTTTTTTTGATGGTGATGACCGATTCGTTTTTAACCGAGGTTATTCTAGAATCCAAAGAAACCAGGTAGTGGCTTTCTCTACCGCTCACTTTTAATTTAATCTCAGTATTATCTGCAATTACAAGCGGTCTCGTTGTTAAATTATGTGGTGCAATTGCAGTTATAATTAAACTCTCTACGGTTGGCGTTAATATGGGTCCACCGCAACTCAATGAATACCCAGTAGATCCAGTTGGAGTAGAAATAATGAGTCCGTCTGCCCAATACGAATTTAAAAATTCGTCGTTTAAGTAGGTGTCCACTGTAATCATCGACGTTGTGTCTTTACGGCTTACGGTAACTTCATTCATAGCAAAATTCATTGCGTCTATCGCCTCATTTCTCGGCTCACAATCGATACTTAATAAAGTTCGTTGCGAAAAAGTATATTTTTTATCAGTTACAAATTGTAAAAAGGAGGAAATATTTTCCTTAGAAACACTTGCTAGAAACCCAAGTCTACCTGCATTTATTCCTAATATTGGCACGCCAGAATTGCGTACAAAAGTTGCGGCACGCAAAAGTGTTCCGTCGCCACCAATACTAATCAACATTTCGTAAGTAGAGTCCAATCCTGTTTCAATCGAAAAAGTTTGGTACTCTTTGGTAATTAGTTTCTTTTCATAAAGCATTTTTAAAAAATTTTCTTCAATAACCATTTCAGTATTATTGGTATTAAAGAAAACAAAAATGTCCTTTATAATAGGCTCGGTGCTGTTTTGGTAATATTGTCCGTAGATAGCGACTTTCATTCGTTTGAATTAGGTAATGATAAAATTAAATTGATGGAAGATGCAGTACTCAAAGTTCGTTTAAATTCGTGCCTTATATATTAAGGTATTTGTCGAGGTAATCCGAGCGTTCTTTTAAGTTCTCAATGTAAGCGTCTTCTTGGTGTTCTGAGATGATTTCGTAATTGTAGCGTCTAAACGTCTGAATTATTTCGTTTATAGCACCCATGCTTATTTTAATAGTAATTTCAATACTGCTTGAGTCGGCATTAGAAATAAAAACGCCCAAAATCTTGGCATTGTTGCTTTCTACAATTTGCACGACTTCACTCATAGAATAATCTAGAATTGGTTTTTGAACCGTTATAATTCCGCCTTGCTCCTTTAAAAAGGGAGTTTCATGAAAGAATTTCATGATGTCTTCTATTTCATAATAACCAACGTAGTCGTTTTTCTCGTCTAAAATCGGAATCAAGTTTGTATGATTTCTAGCAAATACTTCTAAAACGTCCAGCCAAATCATGTTTTTTCGAGCAAAAAAGTGATCTAATGTATATTTGTAATCAATAACTTTTTTATCGCTGTCAAACGTTTCAATGTCATCAGCTGAAATACTACCAATGTAAATCCCTTCTTCTAACACCGGAAAATGCGAGAAATGCAATTCGGCCAAAAAATCCTGTACCGAAGCAATGGTTTCTTGACTGTTTATCGCTCTAAAATCGTTCGTAATATAATCATGAATATCTGTCATAAATCAATCGGCTTTATTTTATGCAAAATAATCAAAAATTAGCAAAAACTCCTACCTTTTACTTTGTATTTTTGCAGTTGCAACTATAGTTTGACTATAATTAATTTCTTTTTTATGACAAAGTTAAGTGTAAATATCAATAAAATAGCCACCCTTAGAAATGCGCGTGGCGGAAATGTACCCGATTTATTAAAAGTGGCCAGCGATATTCAAGATTTTGGTGCGCAAGGAATCACCATTCACCCGCGTCCAGACGAGAGACATGTACGCTACCAAGACGCCCGTGATCTAAAAGCGTTGGTGCATACCGAGTACAATATTGAGGGAAATCCCCAACATAATTTTATTGATTTAGTTTTAGAATGTAAGCCCGATCAAGTTACTTTGGTTCCCGATGCCATTGGCGCATTGACGTCTAATGCGGGTTGGGATACCATTAAATACCAAGATTATTTGACCGAAATGATTCAAGAATTTCAACGAAACGGAATACGTACTTCGATTTTCGTAGATCCAGAATTAGAAATGATTGAAGGAGCTAAGAAAACAGGAACTGATAGAATTGAATTGTATACCGAATCTTTCGCGCACCAATATGGTTTGGGAAACCAAAAAGGAATCGATCCCTACATTGCTGCCGCTATTCGTGCCAATGAATTGGGTTTAGGAATCAATGCAGGACATGATTTAAGTCTAGATAATATTCAGTTTTTTAAAGAAAACATTCCTGGTTTATTAGAAGTTTCCATTGGTCACGCCCTTATTTCCGAAGCACTTTATCTGGGCTTAGAAAATGTGGTTAATATGTATTTAAGAAAATTAAAATAAAGTAATTAGGACATTCCCCGCAGAAAAAGCGGGTCGGGCTATCCGTTCCCGCTTTTTTGGTCGGGCAAAAAAAGCCCAACCAAAAAGAGCTCCTCTGCTATCCCTAATGCAAAACAGTAGCTTAAAAATTGTTTTTTTTCTTGTATTTAATGTAGTATTCATAATGTTAAAAGCAGTTTAAAATTATTACTTTAGCCGTTTTCTTCTAAAATTCAAGCATTGAGACTACTTATTCTTTTTTTATTGTTTTCTTTTTCGAGCGTATTTTCGCAATCTAAATTTAAAATTTCAGGAAATATAAAATCTGTTGAAAACACCAATATAGTTGGCGCTTCAGTTTCACTAAAATCCGAAGATAAGAGTTCCTTCGCGATGAGCGATTCTTTAGGCAACTTCACAATAAATGCTGTTTCAGACACAATTACCCTCAACATTCAACATTTTGATTACACAGACAAAAAAGTACCGTTTTATCTACAAAAAGACACAACACTTTTCGTTGTGCTACAAAATAGTGCGGCTTACTTAAACGAAGTTATTGTCGAAAATAGTAAAAAAAGAGCTTTCGAAAACGGTACTGCAGGAAAGTTAAACTTTAATGTAAAAGAGTTTTCTTTAGTACCAACATTATCAGGAACCACAGATATAATCAAGTTATTACAACTTACTCCAGGAGTTCAAAATTCGGGAGACGCCAACGGTTATTTATATGTAAGAGGTGGTGATCCTGGGCACAATGCTATTTTATACGGAGAAACACCCATTTACGGAATGTCACATCTTTTAGGTGTTTTTCCTTTTTACAACGCCGATCACATTCAACAAGTGGAGTTTGATAAATCTAGTTCTAATGCAAAATATGGAGGCAGATTAAGTTCTACCACGGTTCTAAAAACAAACAAAAAACTGCCTGAATACTTTCAGGTACAAGGAAATGTGGGTATTCTTGCTTCGCAATTAACGTTGTCGGTACCGGTTTCTACCAATACCGGTTTTTATATTTCAGGTCGAAAAACATACATTGATGAAGTCATTGCACCGCTATTAAAGAAGGACACTAAAAAGAATGATGTTCAAGGAATGAAGTATGGTTTTTCTGACGCCAATTTCACCTTTCTTTCTCATTTTTCAAAAAATAATTTATTGGCAGTTACTGCTTTTGCAAGCGCTGATGAATTAAAGATTAAAGATTCTAATTTAAACTTAAAGAGCAGCCTACGATGGAGCAACTTTGCGGTTTCGCCGTCTTTAACGTCTACTATTTCTCCAGCTGTAAGCATGACCAATGCATTTTATTTTACGCAGTATTCGAACGACTTGAGTATGAATCAAGCCACAGTAGAAATGGGAGTTTCCTCTTATGTAAAGGATTTCGGATTTAATAATTCAATTAAATATGCTGTAAAAGGCATTCCATTAGAGTCTGGTTTTCAATATGTATACCATTATGTACTGCCGCAAAACATTGCTGTAGACAATTTAAATAGTGCGGTTACTATTGACGAAAATAGTGCAATCAAATCCAGTGAAGCGGCTGTTTTTATAACGGCCAAACCTACTTTATTTAAGAACGTAACTGCTGAGTTCGGTTTTCGAATTAATTATTATGCAGCAGTTTCAGACGTATCGTATTTGCATTTTCAACCGCGTGTAATTTTAAATTTTAAGCGAAGTGATCCGTATTCTTTCTACGCTGCTTACAACAGACAAAATCAATATTTAAGCCTAATTACGACTTCGAGCGTTGGTATTCCGACTGATTTTTGGATCGCGACTTCGGGCGGAATTAAACCGCAAGTTTCAGATGAATTTTCTTTTGGATCAACGCAGCTAATTTCAAATAAAATAACCTCTTCCTTTGGAACTTTTTATCGTTCCATGAAAAATTTATTGGAATATCCATACGGTGTTACTCAATTTAATGAAGTCACTTCTTTTAAAGAAGATTTGTTGGTTGGAACGGGTAAAGCGTACGGATTTGAGTTTATGTTTCGAAAAAATAGCGGCAAGTTTACGGGTTGGTTGAGCTATACGTTAAGCTGGTCTGATCGCACTTTTGAAGAACTCAACAACGGAAAAACGTACTTTTCAAAATACGACAGACGTCATAATTTGTCTGTCGTAGGTATGTATGATTTGAATGAAAAATGGAATTTTGGTATCACTCAAATTCTCAGTTCGGGCAATCGTTTTACTATGCCAACGTCTTGGTACTTTGTCAACAATAATCCAGTAAAAGAATATTCTGAATATAATAATGCGCAAATGCCAAATTATATAAGAACCGATTTATCTGTAAATTATTTTTTTATAAAAAGTGCCAAAAAGGAAAGTGCTTTAAATTTTTCGATATACAATACGTTCAATATAGAAAATCCAATATACGTCGTTTTAGGAGTAAATATCAATGACGATAAAAGCAGTGTAGTGGTTACTCCAGAGAAAAAAGTGTTGTACAAAATATTGCCCTCCATAAGTTGGAGGTTTAAATTTTAAAGTGATGAAAAAATATATTTTATTTCTAATAATTAGTTTTGTGTCGAGTTGCAGCAGTGATGATTTTAAGAGTGACTTAAAAAAGGAATCGAAGATTGTAGTAGAAGGCTGGATCGAGCAAAATGATTTTGCACAGGTATTGTTGTCGAGCAGTATTCCGATTACAGATGTAATTGATTCTACAAATGTTCTAAATCACGTCATTCGTTCAGCAAAAATCACTGTTTCAGATGGTGTAACATCTGAAGTTTTAAGGGTTAAAAACGATAAGAACAGAATTCCACCTTTTGTATATTATGGGTCTGTACTTAAAGGAGAAGAAGGGAAACAATATTCATTAAAGATTGAATATTTAAATCGCACAGTGCAGGCACAAACTACAATTCCTAAAACAGTTCCGCTGCAAAGCGCAGCGTATATAAAAAAGAATGTTACCGACACTACAGGTTACGTGTTTATCCAATTTGACGATCCAAAAAATGAAAAAAATTACTATCAAGTAGCAACTAAAATTGAAGGTAAAGAACCAATTTTTGTTCCTGCATTTTACGGTAATTTAGACGATAAAAACTTTAAATCACAATCGGTTTCTGTGCAAGTGAACAGAGGAGTTTTGCTTTTTCCAAAAACAAAATTTCAACCTTATTTTGTTGATGGGAATTTAATTTATGTCAAGCTAAGAACGCAGAATAAAGAGGCTCTGGATTTTTGGAACAGCTGGCAGAACGAAATTGTAAACAGTAAAAATCCTATTTACCCTTCCAATACGAGCTTAAAATCGAACATTAAAGGCGGATTGGGTATTTGGGCAGGTTACGGACAAAGCACTCTTATTATTCAAACACCAGCAAAAAAATAAAGCCGATTTGAATGATTTCAAATCGGCTTTAAATAGAATGTTTAAAAGCTATTATTTTGTTTCGAAAGCTTTAATGAATTCTTCAAATTTCGCTTCAAAATTTTCAAATCCTTTAGAGAAATAAGCGCTCATTTCTACTTCAGTACTGTCACCAAATTTTAGGTATAATTCTTCGTCGTAATTTTGTACAATAAATGATCCACCAGCACCATGGTTTGCCCAAATACCGCCGTTAGCATAGTAATTATCAGTAACCCAAACAGGAAGGTTAGCGTCATAGGTATATCCTTTTTTCGAGCGTTGGACGATGTCGGCAATCTTTGTTCCATCTTTTTTAGAAACTAAAATCAATTTCATGTTTTTGTTGAAACTAGTAACAGTAGCTTGGCTGTGTTTTTCGTTGTATGCATTTTCAGCTGTATAATAAGCTTTGTAGTCAGCTTTAGGATCTTCGTAATTAGGATACTTAGGGTAAACTAAACTTTTTTCTAAAGCCGCATCATCTTTTGCAGCAGTAGCTAAATCCATATCAGCAACAATTACAAAATTGTCCATCAATTGAACTAAACCATTTGCGGTTCCTCTGTATTGCGTTAACTCTTCATCTGTAATTAATGCATCAATGTCTGCAGTGCTTCCAGCGTTAAATTTTATTAAGTTTTTACCATTAAATGTTAAGCTTGCATTTGCAGAAGTTTCAACATTTTTTTGACCGCTCATTTCCCAAGTATACCCATCATTTACGCTCATTTTATAGCTAAATTCAACTGGTACTTCGTTTTTACTTCCGTATTTCGCGGCTTGAGAAAAAATAGCTGCTTCTTTATTGTCAATTTTTAACGTTGCGTTAGAAGAAGTAGGTAAGAAGAAATGATCGTTTGTCTCTATGTCATTTTCCCAGTTATAGCTGTCGCTTATGTAGACTTTTACATCAGAAGAAGTGCTTTTGGCTGATAAAGTGGCATTGTTAGCTGTCTGAGTTTTTGTAGCTGGAAAAACAAATTGTAAGTCAGTTGTTGAAGCAGTTTTATTCCACTTTTGTTGTGCATTATTCCAAGTGTAGATACCGTATACGTCAGAAACATTTAAAACATCTTCAATTTGATTGTCATTCTTTCCGTTAAAAATGTCAACCGAACTAATATCTAACAAGCGTCCTAAGTTCTCTATAGCATCAACAGCACTAGAGCTTTTTGATTTGTCTAATTGAAGCAACATGTCGTTGGCTTCCGCTTCTAGTTTAATTTTTTGTTGATCTGGAGTTAAGTCTGAATACGGTTGTTTAACAATTGCTGCAATTTGTTCTGTTAAACTTTGGTTTTCATCTACAGTGCTTTCATCACTTGAACAAGAAATGGTAAGTTGCGAAAGTAGCACAGAAGCTAGTACAAATTTTTTAATCATGATTTGGAATTTGGGTTAAATTATTTATTTTAAAATACATACGAAAATAAGTATCGCTGCGATATTGATAAGAAAAACCGTAATATTTTTTTTGCAAAAATGATGTTTATTTGTGGAATATGCAATACCTAGAATTAGTGATATTCTTTTAATGCTTTTAGTTTTTTACCTTTGTATGAATCGTCAAAAACAAATATTCATAATGTTATATTCAAAAATAGAAGGTCAAGGACAACCGCTAATTATTCTACATGGTTTTTTAGGAATGTCTGACAATTGGAAAACTCTTGGTGTACAATATGCCGAAAATGGTTTTGAAGTGCATCTTTTAGACCTGCGCAATCACGGTCGTAGTTTGCATGCTGACGAATTTACTTATGAAGTAATGGTGCAAGATGTCGTTGAATATTGTGCTGAGAAAAATTTAGTTAAAATTGATGTGATCGGTCATTCGATGGGCGGAAAAGTAGCAATGTTACTAGCAGCTACACATTCTGACTTGGTCAATAAGTTAATTGTTGCCGATATCGGGCCTAAATTTTATCCGCAGCACCATCAAGAAATTTTGGCAGGATTGAGCGCGGTAGATTTTTCGGCTCAACCAAGTCGTGCTGATGTAGAAGATATTTTGACTCCTTATATTAAAGATGCAGGAACTCGTCAATTTTTAATGAAAAGTTTGTATTGGAAATCGCCAGAGCAATTGGCTTTCCGATTTAATTTAGCTGTTTTTAACCAAAATTTAGAAGCTATAGGAAAGCCCTTAGCGAGTGATTTAATTTTTGATAAACCCACTTTGTTTATTCGTGGCGGTGCATCCAGCTATGTTTTAGATTCTGATTTTGAAATGATTCAGCAGCATTTTCCAAAAGTGGTAGTCGAAACAGTTCCAAAAGCTGGACATTGGTTGCATGCCGAAAACCCAAAACTTTTTTACGAGTGGTCTACTTCTTTTCTTCGACAATAAATTTAAATCAAAATTTCATTACTTTTATTCCAAATTAAAACAGACAATATGAATCTTTTACTTCGAATTTTAATCACGGCAGTTTTGGTCGTTTTATTAGCTAATTTTTTGCCGGGCGTACATGTTGCTAGCTACGGCACTGCGATTATTGTTGCAGTAGTTTTAGGATTACTGAATCTATTTTTTAAACCAATCATGGTTTTACTTACGTTACCTGTAACCATAATTACACTGGGATTGTTCTTATTGGTTATCAACGCCATAATAATATTGTTGTGCTCAGAAATTGTTGGCGGGTTTAGAGTGGACTCTTTTTTAATAGCCCTATTGTTTAGCGTTTGCTTATCGGTTTTACAATCTATTTTCTTTAAAATTATTGGAGACTAATCCTTTTAAATAGTTTTTAAAAGAGAGTTTAAATAGCTTTCTTATCAATATATTAAAAAGCTTGGTTGGGTTGCAAAAATTTTATAATTTTGCAACCCAATTTTATTATGTAAATTAAAGACGACGATGGATATTAAAAGAGTAGCAATAGACACTGTAAATGAAACAATTGTAATGACAGTTGTTCAAATGGATTACAAAGGTCAAGTAACAAAAAGATTAAACGAAAAAATGCCTTTAGCTACCGTAAAAGGTTTTAGAAAAGGACAAGTTCCTAAAGATCTTGTTGAAAAACAATACGGAAAAGGAATTAAAATCGAAGAAGTAAAAAAAGTAGTTGACTTGGCTTTGGAGCGTTTTGTTCAATCGGAGCGATTAAATCTTTTAGGAACTCCTATTGCTAAAGTAAACGAAAACTTTGATTGGGATGCTGAAGAATTAACTTTCGAATACGAAATTGGTTTAGTGCCTAACTTTGTAATCGATTTGGAAGCTAAAAATGATATCGTAAAATATATAGTTAAGGCAGACGATAAGTTAATCGACGGACAAATCGAGCGCATCCAAAAACAATTTGGAAAAGCAAATCCAGTTGAAAAAGTAACCGCTGATTCTGATATTACAGGAACTTTTGTAAACGAAGAAAAAGGAATCGAAAACAAAACGACATTTACATTGTCAGTTTTCAAAGATAAAAAAACAGCTGATTTATTTTTAGACAAAGAAGTTGGTGCTGTTGTTACGGTAAACACAAAAGGTTTATTTGAAGACGATCATCAATTAATGGATTATTTAAAAGTAGGTCATGATGACGTTCATGGTTTAGATGTTGATGTAGCTTTCACTATTGAAGCAATCAACGTTTCTGAACCAGCAGAATTAAATCAAGAATTGTTTGATAAATTATTTGGAGAAGGAAAAGTTGCTTCTTTAGAGGAATTGAAAACAAAAATTAAAGAAGATGCTGAAGTGCAATTTGCACAACAAGCAGATCAGAAGTTATTAATGGATGTTCAAGATTTCTTGATCGAGAACACTAAATTTGAATTACCATCTGAATTTCTTAAGAAATGGTTGCAAACTGTTGGAGAGAAAAAACTTTCTCCAGAAGAAGCAGAAGCAGAATATGCAAGATCTGAAAAAGGATTGCGTTTTCAACTAATTGAGGGAAAAGCAATGGCTGAAAGCAACATTCAAATTACTTTTGAAGATTTGAAAGAATTTACAACTGCAGCGATCAAACAACAAATGGCACAATTTGGACAAACAAATCCAACGGACGAAGAAGTTCAAGGAATTGTAGCTCGCGTTTTGTCGAACCAAGAGGAAGTAAAAAGAATGTCTGAGCAAGTTGTTGCTGCTAAATTGTTAGAGGTGTTTAAAGAAAAAGCAAATCCAACAACTAAAGAAGTAACCTACGATGAGTTCGTTGCAGCTTCTTACGGAGAATAAGTAAAGTCGGGATCTCGAAAGTCCTAAAGTTTAAAGTAAAGTATATTTTGTATCTAACTTGAAAGTTTTATGATTTTATTACAGATACCAAACAACTAAAAATAGTTATATTTGAGCGTCAAAAGAGTTTCTTTGACGCTCTTTTATTTTATTGCAAATAATACATTTACAAACGGTGTTCTTTAAATTTTCAACTTGAAGATTTTTACCTATAGAATAGGACATATTGACACAATTTATAAAGAGGTACGACCTTTGTAATGAAACAACTAAATATTAAAGTAAAACTTAGAAAAAATACATATGAACTACGGTAAAGAATTTAAAAAATTTGCAACGAAACACCAAGGAGTAAATGCATTGTATTATGATAAAATAGTTGGAGCAATGACGCCAACCAATATGACACCATATATTATTGAAGAACGTCAGTTGAATGTTTCGCAATTGGATGTTTTCTCTAGATTAATGATGGATAGAATTATCTTTTTAGGAACTGGAATTGACGATCAAATTGCTAATATAGTGCAAGCACAATTGTTGTTTTTAGAAAGTGCAGATGCATCCAAAGACATTCAGATTTACTTAAATTCACCTGGAGGAAGCGTTTACGCAGGTTTAGGGATTTATGATACCATGCAATACATCAAACCAGATGTAGCAACAATTTGTACAGGAATGGCAGCTTCTATGGGAGCGGTTTTATTGTGTGCAGGTGCGGCAGGAAAACGTTCAGCATTGCCACATTCAAGAGTAATGATTCACCAACCATCAGGCGGAGCACAAGGAGTTGCTACTGATATGGAAATCAACTTGCGTGAAATGTTGAAACTGAAAGATGAGTTGTATAACATTATTTCACATCATACAGGACAGACTTTTGAGAAAGTGCACCAAGACAGTGAGCGTGATTACTGGATGAAAGCAGACGAAGCAAAAGAATACGGAATGATTGATGAAGTGTTGAGAAGAGGATAAGATTTTAAGGTTCAGAGAGGAAGAGTTGGTAATGTTCAAAGTTAGCAACTAAGTCTTTTGAAGTTTATTATTCAGATTAAAAAAAGGAAGTTTCAAATGTTAGATTTTCAAAGGCTTTTAAGTGTCTGTGAAACTCTTGGACTTTGAACCTTTGCAACTTAAAAAAAAATGGCAAAAGTAGTATTAGAATGTTCGTTTTGTGGGAGAAAAAAGCCAGAAACTAATTTATTAATTGCGGGTATTAATGCACACATTTGTGATAAATGTATTGAGCAAGCCCACGGAATTGTTTTAGAAGAATTAAAATCTAGTGGAAGTTCTAAATTAGTTGGTGATTTAATTTTAAAGAAACCGAAAGAAATTAGAGCGTTTTTGGATCAATATGTAATTGGACAAGATCAAACTAAAAAAGTAATGTCAGTTGCCGTTTACAACCACTACAAACGTTTAATGCAACAGCAATTGGACGACGAAGTAGAGATTGAAAAAAGTAACATCATTATGGTAGGGCAAACTGGAACAGGCAAAACATTGGTGGCTAAAACTATCGCAAAAATGTTAGACGTTCCGTTGGCAATTGTTGACGCAACCGTATTGACAGAGGCGGGTTATGTTGGAGAAGATGTGGAAAGTATTTTGACACGTTTGCTTCAAGCAGCCGATTATGATGTAGCCAAAGCAGAACGCGGAATCGTATTTATTGATGAGATTGATAAAATTGCTCGTAAGAGTGATAATCCATCGATAACAAGAGACGTTTCTGGAGAAGGGGTACAACAAGCTTTATTGAAATTGTTGGAAGGAACAGTGGTTAATGTACCGCCAAAAGGAGGACGTAAACATCCAGATCAAAAATTTGTTGAGGTAAACACTCAGAATATATTGTTCATCGCTGGAGGTGCTTTTGATGGTATAGAGCGCATTATATCTAAACGATTGAACCGTCAGGCGGTGGGTTATTCTACTTCTAAAAATGCCGACAATATCGATAAAGATAATTTATTGCAATACATTATTCCAAAAGACATTAAGGACTTCGGATTAATTCCTGAGATTATTGGTCGTTTACCAGTTTTAACGCACATGGATCCTTTGGATAGAGAAACGCTTCGTGCGATTCTTACGCAGCCTAAAAATGCGTTGATCAAGCAATATCAGAAGTTGTTCTCTATGGATGAGGTTGAATTTACAATTACAGATGAAGCATTAGATTTTATTGTGAGTAAAGCATTAGAATATAAATTAGGTGCCCGTGGATTGCGCTCTTTATGCGAAGCAATTTTAACCGATGCCATGTACGATTTACCAAGTTCTGAGGTTAAGAAATTAGAAATTGATGAAGAATACGCCAAAGAAACATTGAATAAAAATTTATTAAAACGATTGGAAATTGCTTCATAAGTAATCGATCCTTTTTAATTATAAAACCTGTTGGAGTAATCGAACAGGTTTTTTTTTGCCTATTTATTTCCTGTAAATGTAAAATTCCTATTCTAATTTAGAAGTATGCTTAAATCTCACGAACTGAACTGACACTGTTAAAATAACTTATAAAGGCGTGTGGTTTTTTATTTTTTCTATACAAATAAACAAAGATTAAGCTTTTTTATAAACAATAGATTACCGATTTTTGCGCTACTAAAATCAATAGACAAGTAATATGGTAGCGATGGATAAGGAAATTATTTTATTAAAAGTTTCGGGTCAAGATAAACCAGGTGTTACTGCCGGTTTAACTTCGGTATTGGCGACTTACAACGCTAATATTCTTGATATTGGCCAAGCCGATATTCATGATACATTGTCTCTCGGAATTTTATTTGAAATTGAAGCGGGTTCGTCTTCAGCACCTGTCTTAAAAGATTTACTTTTTAAAGGATATGAACTGGAAATCAAAGTAAAATTCATTCCAATTTCTATCGCCGATTATGAAACTTGGGTCAAAGGGCAATCGAAACAAAGATATATTATCAATATTTTGGGCGAACGATTGGCAGCTTCGCAACTGGCTGCAGTTACCAAAATAATGTCCGATCAAAAGCTAAATATAGACTCAATAAAAAGATTAACAGGCCGAGCATCTGTGGTAGAACACGAAGACTATCCACGTTCTTGTGTGCAATTGTCCGTGTCTGGTATCGTTACAGATAAAACAGTTCTAACCGCTAGTTTTATGGCTGTTTCTAGAGCTTTAGACGTCGATATTTCGTTTCAAGAAGATAGTATTTACAGAAGGAACAGACGCTTGGTTTGTTTTGATATGGATTCGACTTTAATTCAGACTGAAGTGATTGATGAGTTGGCAGAACTGAATGGAGTAGGAGCTCAAGTTCGCGCGATCACTGAAGCAGCAATGAATGGCGAAATTGATTTTAAAGAAAGCTTTAGACAACGCATGGCCTTATTAGAAGGTTTAAGCGAAGATGTGTTGCAAAATGTTGCAGAAAATTTACCAATTACCAAAGGCGCTCGTCGTTTGATGAAAGCATTGAAATACTACGGATATAAAACTGCGATCTTATCAGGTGGATTCACTTATTTCGGTAATTATTTGCAAAAAGAATTGGGTTTCGATTACGTGCATGCCAATCAATTGGAGATCAAAGACGGAAAACTAACAGGTAATTATTTAGGAGAAATTGTAGACGGTCAAAAGAAAGCCGAATATCTTCAAGCAATTGCCGATAAAGAAGGAATTCACATCAACCAAACCATTGCCGTAGGAGACGGCGCCAATGATTTACCAATGATTAATTTAGCAGGTCTAGGAATTGCTTTTCATGCAAAACCAACCGTAAAAGAAAGCGCTTCTACCTCTATTTCAAGTTTAGGATTAGATGGTGTTCTCTATCTTTTGGGGTATCATGATCGCTACATCGACATGATGGAGTAGTACATTTCGTAGATTCAATTCAATCTCGATTTAATCAGTTATTTAGCTCGTTTTATAGCATGTCCCTGCGGGCCGGGCTGTCCATTTCAATCTTTTGTGCCGAACACCGGCACAAAAGGATTTTCATTGCTATCCCTCGTGCAACGTAGTAGTAGATTCGGTTGTACTTCTTTAAAGATGTTTTTTAGGACAGGTAAGTAGCACGATTATATGGAAATCAAAAAAATTTTCTTCAAAATTAGCTATTCAAAGTATTGTTGTAGTTCCGATAGTAGTCAAAATTTATCTTTCCGAAATATTACATTTCCTTCAACTGCTCCAAATAATCCCGTTGATTGGATAATCTCGGAATTTTATGTTGCCCACCCAATTTGTTGCGGTCTTTGAGCCAATCGTAAAATAAGTTTTCACGTGCAATATTTATCACCAAAGGATTTAGCGTCATATTGTTATACCGTTTGGCTTCGTAATCAGAGTTTAAGGTTTGCAAAGAATCATCTAAAGCCTTTTGAAATTGATTGATGTCCAATGGTTTTTTCTTGAATTCGATAATCCATTCATGCGCACCTTTTTCTTTGTCTTGCATGAAAATGGGAGCAACGGTGTAATCAATCACTTCGGTTTGTGTCAACATACAAGCTTTGGCAATTGCTTGATCGGTGTTCTCGACCATTAGTTCTTCGCCAAAAACATTAATGTGGTGTTTGGTTCGGCCAGTAACCCTAATGCGATACGGGTCTAAAGACGTAAATCGAACCGTGTCACCAATTAAATAGCGCCACAAACCAGAATTGGTGGTAATTACGATTGCATAATTTTTATTTAATTCTACTTCCGCAAGTCGAATGGCTTTTTGCTCCAATGTTCCAAAAGTATCCATTGGAATAAATTCGTAAAAAATGCCGTAATCCAACATCAACAATAAATCACTTGAATTATTTAAATCCTGAATGGCGAAAAAACCTTCGGATGCATTATAAATTTCATAATACTTGAAATCTTTTTTAGGAAGAATTTTTTTGTATTGCTCGCGATAGGGTGAAAAATTCACGCCACCGTGAAAATAGACTTCCAGATTTGGCCAAATGTCAAGTAAATTATCTTTTCCAGCACTTTCTAGCACACGGTTTAATAAAACCAACATCCACGAAGGAACTCCAGCAAAACTAGTTACATTTTCATTTCGTGTCTCACTAATAATAGCAGCAATCTTCGATTCCCACTCGCTCATTAACGATGTTTTATTGCTTGGTGTACTGCTAAATTCTGCCCACATGGGCATATTCTCAATCAGAATGGCCGATAAATCTCCGAAATGCGAGTTATTGTCTTCGTAAATCTGTGAACTTCCACCCAAACGCAAACTTTTGCCTAAAAATAGTTGCGAATCTTCGTTATTGTTCAAATACAAGCACAGCAAATCTTTACTGCCTTTGTAATGGCAATCTTCTAAAGCTTCATTGCTTACGGGGATAAATTTGCTTTTAGCGTTTGTCGTTCCACTTGACTTGGCGAACCATTTTATAGGGCTTTCCCAAAAAACATTTTGCTCGCCCAAACGAGTACGTTCAATCAACGGCTGCAATTCTTCGTACGTAGAAATAGGAACTCTTTCGGTAAACGTTTGATACGATTTTATGGTAGAAAATTCATATTGCTTGCCAACAACGGTATGTTCCGAAGTTCTAATTAAGTCCAATAAAAGTTCTTCTTGAACTTCATTTGGATATTTTAAAAAAAGTTCAATTTGATGAATTCTTTGTTTAAGAACCCACGAAGCAAACGAATTAATTATTGGTAAGGGCATGAATACATTCGGGTTTTAGATTATAGATTTTTAATTCCCGAATTTTACTATCGTAGCAAAAGTCGAATATTTAAAATTTGAATATCCTTGTACAAAAGATTAAATTTGTCTTTATACCAAAAATAGTGTTTTTTTGCAAAATACAATTTTTTATTTACGCTAAAAATCCCGTTAGTGTGTACTATAAGACTAGAACTAGCATAAAGTCACAAACGTAATCTTAAACTCAAATTTACATGCAATACCAAGGTGTTCTTACCAAAATGCAAACCGAAATAGGAAGCCCAATTCAATATTATCTGGTTTTTGAAGACAGTTTTATAAACATGAACCAGTTGTTGAACAAGGAAATCGAAATCAATTTTTTGGGTTACGAATGCTTGAGTTGTCATAAAAAAAAGAAGATTTTTAGACAAGGATTTTGTTACGACTGTTTTTATAGTAGTCCTGCTGTTGGCGATTGGATCATCAGACCAGAATTAAGTACTGCGCATTTGGGTATTGCTGATCGTGATCTAGATTATGAGACTAAAGTACAGCTGCAACCGCACATTGTTTATTTGGCTCTATCGAGCGAAATAAAAGTTGGAGTGACTAGAACCACACAAATGCCAACACGATGGATTGATCAAGGTGCCTGTCAGGCTATTGCCGTTGTTGAGGTTCCTAACAGATATTTAGCAGGAATTACCGAGGTGGCCTTAAAAAACCATTATGCGGATAAAACCAATTGGCGAAAAATGCTGAAAAATGATTTTGAATGTTGCGATTTAGTTGCCGAAAAAGCAAAAGTGGAGTCTTTAATACCAAGCGAAGCTCAGGAATATTTTTACGGTGAGAAAAATGACTTGTACGAAATGGAATATCCAGTAGTAGAGTATCCAAAAAAAGTAGCGAGTTTGAGTTTAGAGAAAACGCCGTATTTTAAAGGTAAGTTGATGGGAATAAAAGGGCAATATTTAATATTTGAAAACGGAACAGTTTTTAATGTTCGTGGATCTGAAGGTTACGTGATAACGCTCGATGTATAGCAAAACACGTATCTTTTCCTTTTCAAATTAAGAGTCTATCAACGGTCGAAAATAATAATTTATCGCTGATCCGATAATTTAGAACATGAAAAATCCTGATTGCGCAAACAATCAGGCTTTTTGGTGTAGGGATGTAAAAATTATTTTTTCTTTCTAAATAGACCGTTTAGTAGTTCATTCGCTTTTGCTTTGACCTCTTCGGTTTTTTGCTCTTTCTCTGTAGGCGGAGTTGCAGTAGAATCTTTTGGTTTTGTATTCTTAGTTAAGAAGTCGTTAACCAATGCATTTCCTTTCTCTTTTAATTTCTCTTTTTGTTGATTAGCCAACTGTGTCGTTAAATTGGTAATTGCAGTTTTGGTGTCTACAGCTACTTTTGGACTAGAGAAATCGCCTGTAATAATTGCATTTATTGGAATGTTTTGTAGTTTTTCTTGATCAGCCGGTGACATTTTAGATAAGAACGCAGCTGCTTCCTTTCCTAAATATTTGGCAGGAACATCAAATTTAATATTGTAATTCATCGTTTGATCGAAACCGTGAGTTCCTCCAATCGTTGCTTTTATATCTTGGTATTTAATGTCGAACGGTTGTACGTTTACTTTTCCATTATCAAATGTCACTCCTAGTTTTAAATCATTTAAATTCAGCTTAGTTAAATCGATGAAGCCAATTTTAGAATCTAAAGCGCTTAACAAAGTAGAACTTTTGGCATTGACAGTAGTAGAAAGCAATTGACCTAATAGATCTCCTGAAATTGACTTCAAATCTGGTGTCAACTCCTTAGCATCCAAATTACCGTGTACTTTTACATTCGAATTTAATTTTCCGTTAATAATTCCTGCCAATGGAGCAATTTTCTTAAACATATCCAATTGCGTAAAAGTTTGTGCAATATCGACCTGATTAAAACCTAAATCCATTACAAAAGTCGGTACTTTCTCTTTAGTAGAAACCGAACCATTCACGCCTATTTTTCCTCCAAAGATCGAAGTGGTAAAATTCTCTAATAATGCCTTTTCATCTTTGACAATTAATTTTCCTGATACGTCTTTCAATTTTAAATTGTCGTATAAAACAATATTGGCTTTTGCCGAAATGGTGCAGTTTAAAAAAGCAGGTATCTTCATGGCGTCTGAAGGTTTAGCTGCTTTGGTCTCGGTTGCTGGCTCGCCAGCAGTCATGAAATCGTCTACTGCCAACTGGTTCGAACTCATATTGAAGTTTCCTTTTAGCTCTTGTTTTTTAAACATAAATCCGTAAAAATTCTCTAAAACTCCCGTAATACTTAAATCACTTTTACCAGTAGTTGCATCAAATTGTTGCAAATCAATTCGGCTAGGATTAAATTGTACTAAAGCGGTTTTAATCGCCATCGATTTGTTGTTTTCGTCCGTGTATTTAAAACCAGATACGCTCATCGTTCCTGCATTTTTAATATTTTCGTATTGACTTTTTTCTACCGAAGCCATATCAAAATTAGTGGTCACATCTGCTTTTAAAATTCCACTCAATGGCGTGTCTAATTTAATAGGATACGCTTGCGAAAGATGGGCTAAATTGATGGTTCCTTTTAATGCTGCATCAACAATAGGATTCTCTGTAATATTCTTGATTGTAGCTTTTGCGTTAAAAACGTCTTGATCAATTCTAAATGACAACTGATTTAAATTCACATAGGTGTCATTTAAAACACCAGTTTCGTTGATGATTTTAGTGTCAATTACGATATTTTGAACTGATTTCGGCAAGCTCGGATATTGAAAAGAAGCATTGTTGGAAGCAATAGCTACGTTAAATTTAGGAACCGTAGTATCTGACAACAAGCCTTTTGCATAACCAGCCACTGTAAAGTCTCCTGTAGTTTTTACGTCTTTTAAACTAGCAGAATAAGCAGACGGAATTAAACCTAGAAAATTAGTAAACGAAGACGTTGGAGTCTTAAACTTCAAGTCGTATTCTTGTCCAGCGTCGACCATTTGAATAAAGCCATCAAATTCTAACGGCAATTGGTTAATCAACGCTTTGTTTTCTTTAAAGGTATATTTACTTTGGTCCAAATCAATTCCTAAAACAGCGTCTAAGGTCAACGCTACCTTTTTCATATAATTAATTTTGTCCAGATCTAGCGAAACATAAGCAGTCGATTGTGTTTTTAAATCAAGCTTAGAGTTGGTAAAATCGCCAGTTCCTTTGTGATTTAGACTGTCTATAACAAGTTCTATTTTAGAAGATTCATCGTAATAACGAAACTTAAAATTCTCAATTTTATAATTCTGAATTTTTAAGGCCATCGGGTTTCCAGCTTGTTTGTCTTCGGTCTGTGGCTGGTCTTTTAAGGCAATATCATAATTACCAACACCATCTTTATTGAATAAAATATTGATATAGCCGTTTTTGGAATCAATTGCTTGAATGTTTATTGGTTCATCTTTTGCTTTAAAAAGTTCTTTGATGCTCATCTGTAAATTCAATTCACCCAAAGAAATAAGGGTGTCTCCCTCAAATGGAGCTTTGTTGACAATAGCTAATTTTTGAATGGTCACCGTAGCATTGGGAAAGTCTGAAAACAAACTTAAATCGGCATCCGCAAAATTGACGTGAGCGTCTAGATTTTTATTGATGGTTTCAGCTATTTTCAATTTAATCGTATCCTGAAAAAAATACGGAATGGCAAATAAAGCGCCTACAATCAGTGCGAAAATAATTCCTATCGCAATTGCAATTTTCTTAAACATAATTCTTTTTTTGGGGTTATAATTTGTTTTTTTAGAACGAATGCTGCAAAAATAACGTATTCATTTGTAGAAAATTAAAATATTTTCACAATATCTTATGTGCTATAGCTTTATCCGAAGTATGAATGCGAAAAAAAAGACAGCTCGTCACAAATTTTTTAAAGGAAGAGTGTAAGTTATCCAAGACCAAACCTTTTTCTATTTGTATGTACGTTTTACTACGTCAAAAACACTTTACACCAGTCGTAAAACTTTTGGTTACCGTCGCATTACAGTAAGAGTTCCTAACGGTAGAGAGTTCTTGGTAGTTAAATAGGTTATCTATAATAGGATCAAATTGTTCTTACGTTTAATTTTGACAGTACATTCATTTCCATAGAAACGCAATAAAAAACCCGTTTGAAATTACTCTCAAACGGATTTTAATGTAGTTTTTTTTCAAACTGCTGTAATTAGTTTTTTATTGAATGATAATTTCAAAAGGCATCAAGGCTTGAACACCTTTCATTTGCTGGCTTTTTTTAATTTGCTCTAAAAGCATGTAGTTTTCTGCACCAATTTCTTCCTTGATAAAAGCTTCTTTTGATTTTGCAAAAGGCAATCCGCTCAACAAATCATTAAGATTTTTTTTGTATTCTGGAAAGTTTTGCGTGCTGTAGTTTTTAGTTTTTCCCAATTTAGCTGCTTCTGCAATAGCATCATTTAGACCGCCAATTTGATCTACTAAACCAATTTTTAGCGCTTCAGAACCAGACCAAACACGACCCTGTGCGATCGCATCAACTTGATCAAAATTCATTTTTCTTCCTTCCGCCACACGAATTACAAAAGTCTTGTAAATGTGCTCTACACTTTCTAAAGTTACAGCGGCGAATTTTTCGTCAAGTGGTACAAACGGACTATAATTTGCCGAATTTTCGTGTGTTTTTACTTGTTGTGTGTGTACTCCAACTCTCGTTGCTAATGCAGTGAAGTTGGGTAATACTCCAAAAACTCCAATAGAACCCGTAATCGTGTTTTTCTCAGCAAAGATTTTATTAGCATTACAAGCAATATAATAACCGCCAGAAGCCGCGTAATTTCCCATAGAAACGACTACAGGTTTTACTTTTTTAGTCACTTCGATTTCTCTCCAGATCAAATCAGAGGTTAAAGCACTTCCACCAGGACTATTAATGCGCAATACAATTGCTTTAATTTTTTTATCCTTGGCTGCTTCTTGCAAAGAACGACGCATCGAACCTTCTCCAATTGTATTTACGTCTCCTTCTCCACTACCAATTTCGCCTTGCGCATAAATGATTGCAATTTGATCTTCTGCATCTTTTTCAAGCGAGGTTGTTAATATATTGTGCGTGTAATCTTCAATAGAAATTTTATTGTAATCTTCATCAGCTTTTACTTTTAAAGCTTTTTTAATGTCATTGTGATATACATCTTCGTAAGCAATAATGTCAACTAATTTTTCTGCTTTTGCCATTTCGGGCGTGCGGGCTAAAAGTCCGTTGGCAATTTCGTTAAGTCTAGTTGTAGATACTTTTCTGCTGGTCGAAATATCAGTCACAATTACATCCCAAACCGAATTCAATAATGCGGTAGTCTGCTCTCTGTTTGCATCGCTCATTTCGTTTTGAAGAAAAGGTTCTACAGCACTTTTGTATTTTCCGTGTCGAATCACTTCCATATGAATGCCTGATTTTTCTTGTAAATCTTTAAAGAACATCAATTCAGACGAAAGTCCTTTAAAATCCATATCTCCCACAGGATTTATGTATATTTTATCGGCAACCGAATTTAAATAATATTCTTTTTGAGAATATGTATTTGCATAAGCCATTACAAATTTCCCAGATTTTTTAAATTCATTTAAGGCAGTACGAACTTCTTTGGCCTGTGCCATTCCTAAAGATGATTCATCGTTTAAGATCGAAATTCCTTTGATTTTTTCATCCTTTTCTGCCGCTTTTATCGCATTAATTACATCAGTTAATCCGATTGTTTTTTGTTCCGAAAAAATTGTAACCCATGGGTCTTCGTATTTACCGGCGTAATCATCACTAATTTTTTTAAGATCTAGCTCGATAACCGAATCACTTTTAAGTGTAACCTTATCAGAGCCGCCAAGCAATGCAGCAATAAAAACAATCCCGAAAAATGCAATCATTAGAAAGACAAAAATTCCGATAATCGTTGCTAAAACGTTTCCTAAAAACTTCATAGTATTTATTTTTATATATAAGTATTCAAAAAGAGCACTTCGTTACAAAAATAAGTAAAAGTTAATTTTATTAGCACTTATAAATCTGTAAAATAAATGGTGTTATTTTGTTTCATACTGAAAATTGTTTTATGTCCAAAGCTGTACCTGTCGGCTTATTGTTTTTTTCGTTATTGATGTAAGCACAGTTCTATTAAAGTTTTGTATGAAATAAATACAAACAATAATAAATATTATAGGAGTGAGGTTGCATTTGTTGGGACTTTGGAGTTCGTTGATAATGATAATGTCGAGACATATTACAATTTTTCAACGAATTACACCACTGTCGCTAACTGTATTAATGAAGAAGTAAAATCTAATCTTCGGCCGCATAAAGATATATTTAAGGAAAAATTTGAGCATGATAAATTATTTTGGAAAGTCAAAATCAGTTGCCGCTGACAATAAAGCTGAAACAGTTTTTAAAAAGTGTGGAGTTGAAAGAAGGGATAAAAAAGTATACAATATTATTGGTGATTTTTAATTTTTTTTGAAGCACTTTAGACAAAAGATCTAAATTAGATTTACTTACTTTGTGTTTAATTATGAAAGCACAACATCAAGTCGTTTTATCACTCGGAAGCAATCAAGGCAATCGCCTTGAAATTATAAAAGAATGCATAGCCAATATTCATCAAGAAGTTGGAACGGTTATAAAGGTTTCGAAGGTTTACGAAACTCCATCTTGGGGTTTTGAAAGTGATGCTTTTTATAATTGTGCGGTAGTTTTACATACATTTGATTCGGCTAAGACAATCTTAAAACAAATCTTAAAGGTCGAAAAAAAGTTAGGCCGTGTTCGAAAGGAAATGCTCGGTTATCAAGCTCGCATTATTGATATTGATTTGATTATTTTTGATGAAGAAATCATTCAGACCGAAAAATTGCATGTACCGCATCCATTGATGCAAAACCGAATGTTTGTTTTAAAACCGATCTTAGATTTAGATTTAAATTGGAAACATCCGATACTAAATCAAACAATTTCAGAATTAATTCATAATTGTACCGATGAGAGTTCTTGTATTGCGGTCAACACTGTAGAGGAGCCTTTACAGGAAATACGCTTAAATAATTTTAACTATATTGCTTTTGAAGGAAATATTGGAGCAGGAAAAACAACTTTAGTGCACAAGTTATCTGAAGATTTTAATGCCAAAATAGTATCTGAACGTTTTGCAGACAATCCTTTTTTACCGAAATTTTATAAAGATCCCAATCGATATGCTTTTCCGCTAGAGATGTCTTTTCTTGCCGATCGATACAAGCAATTGTCGGATGATTTGGCACAATTTGATTTGTTTAAAGATTTTATAATTGCCGATTATCACATTTTTAAATCGCTGATATTTGCGAATATTACGTTGACGGAAGATGAAAATCGTTTGTATCGAAGTTTGTTCGATATCATCGCCAAAGAAATGCCGAAGCCCGATTTGTATGTGTATTTATACCAAAATACGGAACGTTTACTGCAAAATATTAAAAAAAGAGGGCGCAGTTACGAGCAAAATATCGAAGCCGATTATTTGGATAAAATAAATACCGGCTATTTAGAATTTATAAAGTCGCAGACCAATTTAAACGTATTGCTCATTGATGTTTCCGACTTGGACTTTGTTAAAAATCACAACGATTATTTATTTATACTCGAAAAACTAAAATCAGCTTTGGTTTAAATCTTTAGTACTTATAGTTTTATTTAGGCCAATTCATTTTTTGAAATAAATCCCAAACGACAATTCCGGCACTTACAGAAATATTCAAAGAATGTTTGGTTCCTAATTGCGGAATTTCAATACAACCATTGCAAGCTGCAACAGCTTCTTGAGCAACGCCGTACACTTCATTTCCAAAAACTAGTGCATATTTTTGATCTGACGTAATTTTAAAATCTTGTAAAAAAACAGCATTTTCTACTTGCTCAATAGCCAAAGTAATAATGTTGTCTTTCTTTAATTTCGTTATTAATTCGACTACATTTTCAACATGTTCCCAACTTACAGTATCGGTCGCACCAAGCGCTGTTTTATGAATTTCTTTATTTGGAGGAGTAGCAGTAATTCCGCACAAGTATATTTTTTCGATTAAAAAAGCATCAGCAGTACGAAAAACCGATCCAATGTTATGCAAACTTCTCACATCATCTAAGATTAAGATCAAAGGAGTTTTTTGGGATTGTTTAAAATCGGATATTGATTTACGCTCTAATTCGCTATTTTCTAATTTTCTCATTGTTGTTGTTTTTTGGACATAAAAAAAGCTCCCAAAGATAAGGAAGCTTTTTTAATTTATTTGTTATTTTGCAATTTAGCTTTTTGTAGCATCTGGCAAAACATTACCTTTTATTGTCAATACTTTTGATGGTTGACCGGCTGCGTTCGATGAAACTGTTACTGTTTTAGTAAAAGCACCAACTCTGTCAGTAGCATATTTTACACCAATAATTCCTTTTGCTCCTGGAGCAATCGGTTCTTTTGGTGAAGTAGGAACTGTACATCCGCAAGATCCTTGAGTGTTCGTAATAATTAATGGTTTTGTACCGTTGTTTGTAAAAACAAATTCACGTTTCCCGTCAGAATTGTGAGCGATATTTCCGTAGTCAATTACGTCAGTTTGAAAAGCCATTCCTGCACCGTCAATCTTGGCAACTTTAGCAGTAGATTTGGCTTGAGCGTTAGAAGTGGTAACTCCTAAAACAGTAAGCATTGCGAGTAAAATTATTTTTTTCATTGTGGTAAAATTTTAATTACAACAAATCTATATAAAATATTGAAAAATGAGCTTAAAAAAAACTTAAAATAAATTAATTTTTTTGTACAAATACGTTATTCGTTTTAAAATTTTTAAATTCGCTCCGATATTATTTCATTCCTAAAAACAAAAATTTGGCAGCTAAAGATAAGGTGGTTAAAGAAACCCCATTGATGAAACAGTACAATGAAATTAAACGAAAGTATCCCGATGCTTGTTTGCTTTTTAGAGTAGGCGATTTTTATGAAACTTTTGGTGAAGATGCTGTTCGAGCGTCCAAAATTTTAGGGATAACCTTAACTAAACGTGGTGCAGGTTCTGAAACAGAAACGGCTTTGGCTGGTTTTCCACATCATTCTATAAATACGTATTTACCCAAATTGGTAAAAGCAGGATTAAGAGTTGCAATTTGTGATCAGTTAGAAGATCCAAAAATGACCAAAACCATCGTAAAACGTGGGGTAACCGAACTGGTCACTCCTGGGGTTTCACTTAATGATGAGGTTCTGCAATCTAAAAGCAATAACTTTTTAGCTTCTATCTATTTTACCAACAAAAATATTGGAGTTTCTTTCTTAGATGTTTCCACAGGAGAGTTTTTAACCGCTCAAGGAAATGCAGATTATATCGATAAGTTATTGCAGAATTTTAATCCGAGTGAGGTTTTAGTTCCCAAACAACAGAAAAACGATTTTAGAGAAAATTTTGGCGATGATTTTCATACTTTTTATTTAGAAGATTGGATATATAAAGAAGATTACGCAGTCGAAACCTTGACCAAACATTTTCAAACCGTTTCTTTAAAAGGTTTTGGTATCGAAGAGTTAAGGGAAGGCATAATTGCTTCTGGCGCTATTTTATATTATTTATCCGAAACCCAACACAACAGAGTCCAGCATATTACGGCGATTCAGCGCATTGCCGAAGATGCTTATGTGTGGATGGATCGTTTTACCATTCGCAATTTAGAGTTGTACCACAGTTATAATCCAAATGCAGTTACCTTATTAGATGTAATTGACAGAACGCTTTCGCCAATGGGTGGTCGTCTACTTAAACGTTGGTTGGCATTGCCATTAAAGGATGCAAATAAGATTAAAAGTCGCCATCAGGTCGTAACTTATTTGAAAGAGAATACAGAAATTTTACAGAAGGTTCAGTGTCAAATCAAACAAATTTCAGATTTAGAACGCTTGATTTCTAAGATCGCTACCGGAAAAATTTCACCGCGAGAGATTATTTATCTAAAAGAATCTTTAGATGCTATTATTCCCATCAAAGAACTGGCGCTTAAAAGTCCGCAAGAAGCCGTAAAAGTAATTGGTGATAATTTGCACAGTTGCGATTTGCTTCGCGAGAAAATTAAAACCACCTTAAATCAAGATGCGCCTGTAGCTATTGTCAAAGGAAACGCCATTGCGAAAGGAATCAATGCTGAATTAGATGAACTTCGTGCAATTTCTATTTCAGGAAAAGAATATCTCGAGGGAATTGAATCACGAGAATCGGCTCGTACCGGTATTACTTCTTTAAAAATATCATTCAATAATGTATTTGGATATTACATTGAAGTTAGAAATACACACAAAGATAAAGTTCCAACAGAGTGGATCCGAAAACAAACCTTGGTAAACGCTGAGCGTTATATTACAGAAGAGTTAAAAGAATATGAAAGTAAAATTCTAGGTGCCGAAGAAAAAATTCATAAAATAGAAACCGAACTGTTTGAACAGTTGGTCGCTTGGATCACAACATACATTAAACCCGTTCAAATGAACGCCAGTTTGGTTGCGCAATTAGACTGTCTCTGTTCGTTTACGCAACTCGCAAACGAGAATAAATACGTTTGTCCAGAAATCGATGATTCTTTAGAGTTGGATATACGAAACGGACGTCATCCCGTGATCGAGAAACAATTGCCAATCGATGTACCTTATATTGCCAATGATGTATTCTTGGATAGAGAGACGCAGCAACTCATTATGATTACGGGGCCAAATATGTCTGGTAAGTCGGCGATTTTAAGACAAACAGCATTGATTGTGCTTTTGGCTCAAATGGGAAGTTTTGTTCCTGCTGAAAGTGTTCGAATGGGAATTGTAGATAAAATTTTTACTAGAGTAGGAGCGTCTGACAATATCTCGATGGGCGAATCTACTTTTATGGTCGAAATGAACGAAACCGCTTCGATCTTGAATAACATCTCCGATCGAAGTTTGGTATTATTAGATGAAATTGGTCGAGGAACGAGCACCTACGATGGAATTTCGATTGCGTGGGCTATTGCTGAGTTTTTACACGAGCATCCGTCCAAACCCAAAACACTGTTTGCTACTCATTATCATGAACTGAACGAAATGCACGAATCGCTGCCTCGCATTCAAAATTATAATGTTGCAGTCAAAGAATTAAAAGATACCGTTCTGTTTGTCCGGAAACTGATCAAGGGCGGGAGTGCACACAGTTTTGGTATTCATGTGGCTAAAATGGCGGGTATGCCTCAAATCGTAATTTTAAAAGCACAAAAACTTTTAAAGAAATTAGAGAAAGATCACTCTAGCGCTGCGTTAAACGGAATAAAACCTGCAAAAGATGAAATGCAAATGAGTTTCTTTAATTTAGATGATCCGTTATTGGAAGAAATAAAAGAAGAGATTTTGAACCTAGATATTAATTCAATTACACCTGTAGAAGCATTAATGAAGCTAAATGAGATTAAAAGAATGCTTGTTCGAAAATAATTTCATTTTTAAAGAATAGTAGATCAATAGTTTATGTTTTTATTCTGAATTTTTTTAAAAAAAGGCTTGTGTAATTGAATAAATGTCCTAAATTTGCACTCGCAATACGGTACAAGTGTTGCAGTTCTTAAAAAAGTTTGAAACGCGAAAATAGCTCAGTTGGTAGAGCGCGACCTTGCCAAGGTCGAGGTCGCGGGTTCGAGCCCCGTTTTTCGCTCAACGCCATACTATGCTCGGATGGTGAAATTGGTAGACACGCTGGACTTAAAATCCAGTGAACAGCAATGTTCGTGCGGGTTCAAGTCCCGCTCTGAGTACAAAGCCTCTTCGAAAGAAGAGGCTTTTTTATTTTATATATATTCGTGATTCAAAATGAATCTTCTCTTTTGGATGCGGACAATATTTTTCAATCAAAAAAAATCACAATGGGTGCTTTTGTAATTAGTAAGCGATTTAACGACGAATATAAATTTGTGTTTACTTCTAGAAAAGGTAAAGTAGTTTTTACTAGTTTGAGCTATGAACTAAAGTTTGAGTGTGAAGAAGCTGTGGATCGATTTAAAGAAAAAATCGATTCGGCTGATTTTAAAAAATTCAAATCTTCTGGTGGAAAATATTTTTTTAAATTGGTTTTTGAGGGAAAACATTTTGCGACGAGTCGAAAATATTCGACTGCGTTGATGTTGCAAAAAGGAATTAATGAAATCGTAAAATACGGCGTTCAGTCAGAGATATTAGACTTTACTGACAATCCGTTTGGTTTTGAAGAAGAAGAGCTGGAAACAGAAGTTTAAAAGCATTGTTTGAGATAGCTTACTGCTTATTTCAATTCCTAAAATAAAAGGCATAAAAAAAGCCATCTCGTTTGCACGGATGGCTATTTTTTTGATTTTAGCTAAAAATTATTTAGTAGCGTCTTCAACAGCTGTAGCAGCAGAATCAATTACTTGAGTAGCAGAATCAATTACTTGATTAGCTGAATCGATAGTCATAGCAGCAGAGTCAATTACTTCTTCAGCTGGAGTTTCAGCAGCAGCGTCAGCTTTCTTACAAGATACAACAGTTAATACAGCAACAGCAGCTAAACTTAAAAATACTTTTTTCATCTTACTTTATTATAAAAGGTTAATTATTAATTCGAGGCAAAGATATAAAATTTTTGATATGTAAAATATTTTTTCATTTTTTTTTTGAAAAATATTCAATCTTTTTCTCTGGAGGGTATTTAGCAATTATTATGCCAGATTTAACCTCTAGGTTCTTGGCCTGGGCCAAATTATTTTTTCTTTAAGTCTTTCTTTTTCATTGACTTGCCTGTTTTTGGATGAACAAGCTTCAATTCAGATATAATATTGGTAGCACCAGCATATTTATCAATAATAAACAAAATATAGCGTGCATCAACCATAATGTTTCTACAGATGCTTGGGTCGTAATAAATATCACTCATGGTACCTTCCCAAACACGATCAAAATTCAGCCCAATTAGGTTTCCATTTGCGTCAATCGCCGGACTGCCCGAATTTCCTCCAGTAGTATGATTTGTTCCAATAAAGTTTACTGGCATCTTACCATTTTGGGCATATTGACCATAATCTTTGGCTTTATATAAGTCAACTAATTTGGTAGGCACGTCAAATTCATAATCACCCGGAATGTATTTTTCCATTACACCTTCTAAATAAGTTACTGGTTCGTAAAGAACTGCATCTTTTGGTGCGTAGCTTTTTACCTGCCCGTAAGTTACACGTAACGTACTGTTTGCGTCTGGGAATATGCGATCGTTTGTACCCAACTCTAATTGTGCTTTCATGTAATCACGTTGCAAAGCTGTAATTTTCATGTTCAGCTCGTCGTATTTTGGTGCTACTTCATTAAAGTAAGAGGCGCTTAAGTCTTTCACCAATTTAAAAGCGGGATCGCTGTTTAGTTTTTTCAAGATACTTTTAGTGTCGCCAGATAAAATCTCTTTTACACCTTCAAAAGTGGTTAGTTTTGATTTCCCGTAAACGTCTGCAGTCAATTGCGTAGCATTCGCATTTTTTAAACTTACAGGTAAAAATTGCTGTGGAGATTGTTTGGCATACATCTCAATTACTTGTTCGAAGATTTTTTCGTCGACTTTTTTATTGAAATCTTTGTAAAATTCGCCCAAACCACTGGCAAGATTATTTTTTCTATCAGTAAAAGATTGTTCACCTTTGTTCTTATAAATTTGCTCTAGTTGTACAAATTTGTAGGTCGTTTTAAGTAATTCAACGTTTCTTAAAACAATCTCGCTAAAATAATCTCTAGCAATTGCATAAGGAGCAATTGCCTTGTAGTTCGTGTCAAAATCGGCTAATAACGAACCGTATTCCGTTTCTTTTCCTGCCTTGATAAGTTTTTCTTGAAATACTTTTTCTTGTGCTTTCTTTACTCCAGCCGCATTCGATTTTTGTAAACCTTGTGATTCACCAATCCATTTTTTATAATAATTGGCTGTACTTGCGTATTTGGCAGCGTATTGAATTTTAATGGCTTTGTCTTTTCGCATGAAACCGTCTGTAACTTTTAAAACTCTATCTCGAATTTCAATTTTAGTTGGGTTCAATTCATTAACAATTTGCTCAATAGCTACTGCAGGCAAATACTCGCTTGTTTTTCCTGGATATCCAAATACTAAAGTAAAGTCGTCTTCGGCAACACCATCCAAAGATATTGGTAAAAAGTGTTTCGGAGTATAGGGAACGTTGTCTTTAGAATACTTTGCTGGCTGGTTGTTTTTGTCTGCGTAAATTCTAAACAAAGAAAAATCACCAGTATGACGAGGCCAAACCCAGTTGTCGGTATCTGATCCAAATTTTCCAATACTTGTAGGTGGAGCACCAACCAAACGTACATCGCTATATGTTTCAGTTACAAAAAGCATGTATTGATTTCCTTCAAAAAACGTACGAATTTTATTTTCTTGGTATTTTTCTTTTGGAAATGAATTGGACAAAGCCGAAATGTTTTGCTGAATTTTCGCTTGTTTGTCTGATTCATTTGGTAAAACAGCAACTCCTTCTAAAATTTGTTTGGTTACATCTTCAATCTTTACGATAAAAGTAACTTCCAAATTCTCATTTGGTAATTCGTCTTCCATTTTATAAGCCCAAAAACCATCGGCTAAATAATCATTTTCTACCGATGAATGTGCTTGAATTTGTCCGTAACCACAATGATGATTGGTTAAAAGCAAACCTTTTGGCGAAATAACCTCAGATGTACAGCCGCCGTTGAAGTGAGGAACAGCGTCTTTTAAACTTGAACTATTAACATCGTAAATATCTTTAATCGACATTTTCATTCCAAGTGCTTGCATTTCTTTTGCGTTCATTCCGTCAAGTAAAGATGGAATCCACATTCCGCCTTGTTGTGCTTGTACTTGAAAAACAAACAATAATGCGAATAATTTTAAAAACTTCATTTTTTTTGATTTAATTGATAAATTTATCGGGGTTTGTAGCTCATTAATTTTCGATTGTGAAATTCGAAATCGCTTGCAATATACAATTTTTGTGCGTTGTTGTTGTGCTCTTCTACCTCTAAGTAAATATGTTTCAAAGATAAATTTGAAATTTGCTCGATAATAAATTGTACCGTTTTCTTGCCCAATCCTTTCCCTCTGGCTTTTTCACTCAGATACAATTCATCTAAAAAGGCGATTCTTCCTTGGTATTCGAAACTAAAAACAAAAGTCAGAATAACATAGCCAACTACTTCTTTCTCAGTAAAAATCAGCCACGCTTTGCCTAATTTTTCATTAGTGATGAATTCTTTAAATAGGGCTGTCGAGGTTTCCGTGTCAATCGGATAATTATCGATTGCGTAAAATTCTTCCATCAAACTCACAATAAGCTCAAGGTCTGAATTTGTTATTTCTTTAAAAACTACCATGATATTGCGTTAAAAATTGTTGTTGTGGCGCCTTTATTTTCTTGGACAAAATGGCTGCAGATAAGTCCTTGTTTTTTTCTCAAATCAACATCAGAAATGAGTTTGTTAAAACTATGTTCTAATTCGATTGCGTTCGAAATACTAATGCAACCGTGGTTTTGGACCAATGCAGTCGCTTCTTCAAAATGAGAAAAATTGGGGCCAATTACAATGGGAACGCCAAAAGTGGCTGGCTCTAATAAATTATGAACACCAGGATTTCCAAAACCTCCACCAACATATGCAATATCGGCATAACTGTAGATTTTGGTTAAAATACCAATCGTGTCAATTATAAAGACATCAAACTCTTTTAAATTTTGGTTTTCTTTTTCCGAAAAAAGAACGGTTTTTTTTATGATTGCATTTTTAAGTTGCTCAATTTGGTCCATTTTTATGTTGTGTGGCGCAATAATAAATTTGACATTTTTCGCAGTCGAATTAATATAATCAATTAACGAAGATTCGTCTTTGGGCCAAGAGCTTCCAACAACAATAGTGGTAGTATTGTTTTTAAATTCGGCTATAAAATCAAGCTGATTGTCTTTTTCTAGAATAGCGACGACACGATCAAATCTTGTATCTCCAGAGACAATCACATTGCTTAAATGAATGTCATTTAATAACTTTTTCGATTTTTCATTTTGAACAAAAAAGTACGTGAAAGCAGTAAGCGCTTTTCTGTAAAAACCGCCATAACGTTTAAAGAATATTTGATTTTCTCTAAAAACACCAGAAACTAGATAGGTCGGTATTTTATTTTTTTGAAGTTCACTTAGGTAGTTTAACCAAAATTCATATTTGATAAAAAATACTTTTTCGGGATGTACCAAGGCGATAAATTTCTTAGCATTGCTCTTGGTGTCCATTGGCAAATAGACGGTCACATCTGCAACGGTATTGTTTTTTCGGACTTCATAACCAGAAGGCGAAAAAAAAGTAACAATTATTTTGTGATTGGGATGTGTGCTTTTTATTTTTTCGATAATGGGTAGCCCTTGTTCGTATTCACCTAAAGAAGCCGCGTGAAACCAAAAGGTTTTGTCGGTTGGTTCTATTTTTTCAGAAAGTGTCGAAAAAACATCTTTTCTTCCCGACACAAATAACTTGATTTTGGAGTTGAAAAGAGCTACTATTTTTAATAAAAAAGCGGCAATATATAGGACTACATTGTATAAAAAAAGCATAAAGGAATATTTGCTGCTAAAATACGCTTCTTTCGTTTATTTTTATGGTTAAAAGCCATTAAATAACTATTTTTGTACTGCCATTTTTATAACTTTCTCTTAGATAAAGTGGAATAAAAGCAATTGATAATCAGAGAATTTTAAGCCAAATTAAAATGAAAAAAATACAAATGGTTGACCTTAAAGGTCAATACGATAAAATAAAAGATACGGTCAATGCTTCTATACAAGACGTTTTAGATACAAACACGTATATCAACGGACCTGTGGTTCATGAGTTTCAAAAAAATCTTGAACAGTACTTAGGCGTTAAGCACGTAATTCCTTGTGCTAATGGTACCGATGCGTTGCAAATTGCGATGATGGGCTTGGGTTTACAGCCCGGTGATGAGGTAATTACAGCCGATTTTACTTTTGCAGCAACTGTTGAAGTGATTGCTTTGTTACAGTTAACGCCTGTTTTAGTAGATGTGGATATGCATGATATGAACATCTCTATAGATGCGATTAGAAAAGCAATTACGCCAAAAACCAAAGCAATTGTTCCCGTGCATTTGTTTGGTAGAACGGCTCACATGGATGTTATTATGGAAATTGCGCGCGAAAATAATTTATATGTAATTGAAGATAATGCTCAAGCTATTGGCGCTGATTATTTGTCAGCATCTGGAGTTACGATCAAAGCAGGAACCATAGGACATGTTGGGGCAACGTCATTTTTTCCATCTAAAAACTTAGGTTGTTACGGTGATGGTGGTGCGATTTTCACAAACGACGACGATCTAGCACACATGCTTCGTGGTATTGTTAATCACGGAATGTACGAGCGCTACCATCATGATGTGGTAGGTGTAAATTCGAGATTAGACAGTATTCAGTCAGCTGTTTTAAATGTGAAATTGCCGCTTTTGGATATTTACAATGCAACAAGACGTACTGCGGCTAGTTTATACAACCAAGCTTTTGACGGTCACGCTAATATTATTACGCCATCTTTTGATGCTAATAAAAATAATCATGTTTTTCATCAATATACCTTGAGAATAATAAATGCAGATCGAAATGGTTTGTTAGAGCATTTGCAACAAAAAGGAATTCCTTGCGCAATATATTATCCAATTCCATTGCATGCTCAAAAAGCGTATAAAAACGAAAGATATTTGGAGGATGACTTTTTAATTACCAACCAATTGGTGAAAGAAGTGCTTTCGTTGCCGATGCACACAGAGTTAGACGAAGAGCAAATTCAATTTATTACGAGTTCTGTTTTAGAATTTTTAGAAAAATAACGATAAAAATATTATGAAGATACTTGTAACTGGCGGATTAGGTTTTATTGGTTCTCACACGGTAGTCGAATTGCAAAATGAAGGTTTTGAAGTTGTAATTATTGACAATCTTTCTAATTCTACCGAAGAAGTTTTGGATGGAATTGTAGCAATTACAGGTAAAAAACCAATTTTCGAAAAATTAGATTTACGAGAAAAGAATGCCGTTCAAGATTTTTTTAAAAAATACCAAGATATGAGTGGAGTGATCCATTTTGCAGCATCTAAAGCTGTAGGTGAGAGTGTTATAAACCCGCTATTATACTACGAAAACAACATTAGTACTTTAGTTTATTTGTTGCAAGAATTACAGCAAAAACCAGAAGCAAGTTTTATTTTTAGTTCGTCTTGTACCGTTTACGGTCAAGCCGAAAAAATGCCAATTACCGAAAATGCACCGGTACAACAACCGATTTCTCCTTACGGGAATACCAAAAAAATTGGAGAAGAGATCATTGCCGATACAGCGAAAGTAACCAATATCAATGCCATTTTATTGCGCTATTTTAACCCAATTGGTTCGCATCCAACTACTCAAATTGGCGAATTACCAATTGGTGTTCCTCAAAATTTAGTGCCTTTTATTACGCAAACAGGAATTGGATTGCGCCAAGAATTAGCTGTTTTTGGAGATGATTATCCAACAGCAGATGGAACTGCAGTTCGCGATTACATTCACGTTGTAGATTTGGCAAAAGCGCACGTAATTGCATTGCAACGTTTGTTAGACAAACAAAATTTGGATAAAGTAGAGACCTTTAATTTAGGAACTGGAACAGGAAGTTCGGTTCTGGAAGTGATTCACAGTTTTGAAAAAGTGAGTGATAAAAAACTAACCTATAAAATTATGGGTCGACGCGAAGGAGATATTACAGAAGCGTACGCAAGTACTACGAAAGCGAATGAAGTTTTGGGTTGGAAAGCAAAATTTACTTTAGATCAAGCGATGGACAGTGCTTGGAAATGGGAACAAAAGATTAGAAGTTAGTATGTAAATCTAATACCAGCATCATAAGAAACCCCAAATTATTTATTGATAGTTTGGGGTTTTTACTTGCGGTTAATTCAAAAGATTTGTAATAATAAATATAAATAGAATTTTTTGAATCATTACATAGATTCGTAATCGGTGACTGCCAAGCAGCAAAAGAGCTCTAAAAACAAAATCCTCGTCAACTTTTCGTTAACGAGGATTTTTTTATAAATTAAGAATTAAATTCTAAAAATTATTTTTAAGCATTTGCAGTAGCAGCTTCTTTATCAATTTTACCAATTAATCCAGATAAAACTTTTCCAGGTCCAACTTCAGTAAATAAAGTCGCGCCATCGGCAATCATTTGTTGTACCGATTGTGTCCATTTTACAGGAGCAGTTAATTGAATGATTAAGTTCTTTTTAATTTCGTTGGGGTCAGAAACGGCAGTTGCGGTTACGTTTTGATAAACATGGCAACTTGGTGTAGCAAAAGTAGTTGCTTCAATAGCTGCAGCTAATTCTTCTCTCGCAGGTTCCATCATTGGCGAGTGGAATGCTCCGCCAACAGGCAATAATAAGGCACGTTTTGCGCCAGCTGCTTTCATCGCTTCGCATGCTTTTTCAACTGCCGAAGTTTCTCCCGAAATTACTAATTGTCCAGGGCAGTTGTAATTTGCTGCAACAACAACACCGTCAATAGTAGCACAAACCTCTTCAACAACGTTATCCGCTAAGCCTAAAACTGCTGCCATTGTTGAAGGTTTTATTTCACATGCTTTTTGCATCGCCAAAGCACGTTTCGAAACTAATTTTAAACCGTCTTCAAAAGATAAAGTGCCATTAGCGACTAAAGCCGAAAATTCCCCTAAGGAATGTCCCGCTACCATTTCTGGATGAAAATTTTCTAATGTTTTTGCCAAAATAACGGAGTGTAAAAATACAGCAGGCTGCGTAACTTTGGTTTCCTTTAGTTCTTCAGCGGTACCTTCAAACATAATGTCGGTGATGCGAAATCCTAAAATCTCATTTGCTTTTTCAAATAGTTCTTTGGCCAAAGCCGAGTTTTCGTATAAATCTTTACCCATTCCGGTAAATTGTGCGCCTTGTCCAGGAAAAACGTATGCTTTCATCTGTAGTTTTTTTATTGTTTTTTAATATTTATCAGCTGCAACGTCATAAGACATCGCATGTCTTTAAGTTAAAGATTGAAAAAAGGAACTATCGAAAAGTTACTTTCGATCGGGCTGCAAAAATAGCACTTTTTAGTTTGTAAAATTCGTAAACCTATAAATCGAATGTTTTCACGAAACAAAAATCTGAAATACACTAGATTACATTGCATTCTGCGCAAGTCATACCGCAAGTAACGTTTATCGCAACAAAAAAAACCAAAAGCGTAGTATCTTCATTTAGTAAATCAAAAAAATAAAAAACCCGTGTATTTTTAAATGCACGGGTTTAATCAAATTGAATCTAAAATTACAAATTATTGTTTTGCTAATTCCAATTCAATAACCATTTTTACTTCTTCTCCTACCAAAACGCCACCTGTTTCAAGAGCAGAATTCCAGTTCAAGCCCCAATCTTTACGGTTTATTTTACCATAAATATTTAAACCAACTTTAGTGTTTCCCCAAGGATCGGTCATTAGTCCGCTAAATTCAACTGGAAATCGTACTGCTTTTTCAATTCCTTTTACCGATAAATTTCCAGCTAAATCGTAATTGTGACCGTCAACTTTTTTGAAGGAAGTCGATTTGAAAATTAATTTAGGATTGTTGTCCGCATCAAAAAAATCGGCACTTTTAAGGTGTCCGTCTCTTTCTGCATTGTTGGTATCTACCGAATTTACGTCGGCAGAAAAATCTATAGTTGCATTTTCAAAACTGTCTCCGTTGGTAGTAATTGTGGCTTGGTATTCTTTAAATTGACCTGAAATATTGGTAAACATCATGTGTTTTACTTTAAAACCAATGGCGGAGTGTGTCGGATCAATTGTCCATTTTGTAGTTGTCATATTCTAGTTTTTTAAGTGTTGCTTTTTAGTGCTCTAACAAAGTTACAGCAATTGTAAGTAATTGATACTTAATCTAGATTAAGAACTAAAACAAGGCTGGTGTTTTTTTTAAGTATATTTTTAAGGAAAAAAATAAATCATATTTTTTTTTATTCTACCTTCGTTCGTTGGCTGTAACTTCAGTCTTTCCAAAATACTAATGGAAAATTCCTTCGAGGATTTAGTTGCTTCTTATATCGAAAATAAAGTAGGTATATCAGAGCGTTTTTTAAGTGCCGACTTGGCCAATCATCTTAAAGAAAATTTAATTAATTTAAACAAAAACAGCTTGCTGGTTGCAGCAGGAATCGGAAACACACAGCTGCCTTCGTACGACGGAGCCATTCGAAGCGATTCGATTTATTGGCTGGATCGTAAGCATAACAATGTTTTTGAAGATGCTTTTTTTGATCAAATGGATGAGTTTGTGCTTTACTTAAACGAAAGTTGTTATGCCGGAATTACGGGATACGAGTTTCATTATTCGCTGTATGAAAAAGGAGATTTTTATCTGAAGCATTTGGATCAATTCAAAAACCATTCGGGTAGAAAATATTCAATGATTAGCTATTTAAATACCAATTGGCAAGAAAGTGACGGTGGCGAACTGTTGATTCATCAATTGAATAATAATCAAAAAATTAGTCCTACTCAAGGTAAAACTGTTTTCTTTAAAAGTGATGAATTGGTACATGAAGTGTTGGTTACTCAAAATACAAGAATGAGTATTACAGGTTGGCTTAAAGGAGCGTAAAGCGTCAAAATTTTGCAGCTGTAGTATCGAAATTAGAAAACATTAAAGGCGATACATGCTCTGAAATTCAGATTAGGTATCGCCTTTGTTATAGGAGTTACGTTAGTATTAAATCATAGGAACTTCCATTAAAAGAAATTCAGCATCGGTTTTTGCTTCAATTGTAAGAGTTTCAAAATCCGTAATTCCGATCGCATCTCTTGTGTTTAATTCATTTCCGTTGATGACGACTTCACCTTTAAGGATGAAAGCGTACATTCCGTTTCCTTGTTTTTTAATAGAATAGTCGATTGTTTTTCCAGCATCAAAATTTCCCATGTGAAACCAAGCATCTTGATGAATCCAAACGCCAGCATCCTCTGGATTTGGAGATAAAATTTGTTGTAATTTGTTGTGTCGGTCATTTACGTCCAGCGAAATTTGTTGGTAACGAGGAGCGACATTTTTTTTGTTAGGAAACAACCAAATTTGTAATGATTTGGTTCGCTGATCTTTGTTTGGATTGAACTCACTGTGCTCTACACCCGTTCCGGCGCTCATCACTTGGATGTCTCCATTTTTAATGACTTCAGCATTTCCCATACTGTCTTTGTGAGCCAAATCTCCTTCTAACGGAATCGTAATGATTTCCATATTATCGTGCGGATGCGTTCCAAAACCCATTCCGGCAGCAATGATATCGTCGTTTAAAACCCGAAGTGCTCCAAATTGCACACGATCTGGATTGTACCAGCCAGCAAAACTAAAACTAAAATTAGCTTGCAACCAGCCGTGATCTGCCGTTCCTCTTGAATCTGCTTTGTGAATTATGATATTTTCCATGTGGTACGTATTTGTTGTTGTTTGCTCATGCAAATTTACAACGGATGTCAAAGAAAAGTACTTAACCTAGATTAAGAAATAGCACTTTCTTTAACTATAATTTTTAATGTATTGCTGTACCACAGAATCCGTTAGGTCGTGGCGTTTTTTTAAGTTCAATGCCGTAGCTGGAGATGCGCGTTGGAGACAGTTTTTTACCGCACAGGTTTCGCAAGTAACACCTACGATTTGTTTGACTAAAGGTTTGTTCTCAATAAATTTGAATTTCTTTTTCATTGCAGGCGTTGTCAATATTCCGACTGAAATACTGCGAATGCAATTTTTAATGAACGGGTCTTTTGTAGCCGACGAAAATACTAAATATTCATTGCCGCTATTTTCGTAATGCGAGATTTGCGCATCAAAAAAGTGTGCTTTTTTCTGCTTGATAGCCTCATCAATAGTACGAATAGAAACCCAACGACGACAATAATGTTCGTTCATTTCGTTGGCATGTGGTTCCTGCTGATTGGTAATGTGCAATTCTTTCTTTATCTGATAGGTGTCGGAGCCAATGTGATGTGACATTCTTAAAAAGAAAACATTTTTTAAATGAAAATCTTTAGGCAAAATATTGGTCAGTCGTTGGTAAAATGATTCTGGCGAGACTTCAAATCTTTCGATCAATTCCACAAATTCTTCGGGTAATGGATTTTCTTTAACTAAAAATTGATTGATTTCATCAATTAATAATTGCCTTGGCAATAGTAGTGCGCCGGCAAAATAAGAAGCATAAAAATTATGCAAAACCTGGTCGAAGTTTTTAAATTTAATCCAACTAAAAGTTAGTAATCGATCGGTTATTTCAAGGTAATTATATGCAATTTCTTTGGCTAGAATAAATGCTTTTTGAGCTTGATCGACCGTTTCAGAAAGTAATAATGTTTTGCTTTTTGGTACAAATATCGAACGTAAATCACCTAAAGATTCTTCTTCAGAAAAAACAATGTCTCTGATCGTATATCCGTATTCTTGTATCAAAATAGCTTGCAATTCTTCGACGGTTACTTTGGATTGTAAATCGACTTGAAAAGATTTAGAGAAAGCGACAACTTTGTTTTCTAAATCTTCAAAATAATTATTGTGCGCTTCTTGATACGAACGCAATGATGCCAAAAAGAAGCTCTCTCTACTTAAATTATAATGCTGTGCGATCTCGATAATCGTGCTAATAAATGCATTCACTTTTGCCGGAGCATTGGCTATAATATCTATCAAATCAGCTTCTTGAATGCCAAAAAGATCCAACGGAATTTCCTTTAAGATACCCGATTTTAAAATTTCTCCAATCGGAGCTAAATTATTATCGAGTTTCAATGAAACCAATTGGTCGTAACTCACTTCGAGCTTGTCGCAAAGCACTAAAATTTTATCTGTTTTTGGATATTTTTTTCCTTTTTCAATTTCGTTCAAATACGACTTTGATAAATCAGTCAGTTTTGCTAGGCCAAACAGCGATAAGTTTTTTTCGGTACGAAGTTGTTTTAGTTTCAGTCCAAATATAAGCTTGATGTATTCTTTTTCCAGATCCATATCTCAAAAGTAAGTATTTATAAATTATAACGCTAAAAAAGTTTTTTAAATATTTAGCGAACGTTCGCTTGTTTTGTAAAAAACTTTTTTATAACATTGTAGTGTTAAAATATTTAGATATGAAAAATCATTTAGAGATTACCGAAAAACCAATCGATTTTTTAGCTGCATCCAACCAAAATTATGAAGCTATTTGGACCAATGAAGCTATAGATTTTATCACGGCTTTGCATGAAAATTTTGATGAACCCAGAAAAAAGTTGTTACTGCAACGTTCGAAAAGACAAAATGTTTTTGACCAAGGAATTTTGCCTGTCTTTTTACCTGAAACAAAATCGATCCGTAAATGCAATTGGAAAGCAAGTCGTACACCAGACGACTTACTAGATCGTCGTGTAGAGATTACGGGACCTGTTGATCGTAAAATGATCATCAATGCCTTGAACTCGGGCGCCACAACTTTTATGGCGGATTTTGAAGACAGCACCTCGCCAACTTGGGAGAATTTAATGGATGGTCAACTTAATTTGAGAGACGCGGTCAACAAAACTATTTCGCTTGATGATGCCGTGAAAAATAAAATTTACCGCTTGAATGAAGAAACAGCAGTCCTCCTTGTTCGACCAAGAGGTTTACATTTGAACGAGAAAAACATAGCTATTGCCGGCGAAGCGGTGTCGGGATCTTTGGTTGATTTTGGATTGTATCTTTTTCATAATCATAAAAATTTGGCAGATAATAAAACGGGACCGTATTACTATATTCCAAAATTGGAGCATTATATGGAAGCGCGTTGGTGGAATGATGTTTTTGAATTTTCTGAAAAACATTTGCAAATTTCCCACGGCACGATAAAAGCCACTGTTTTAATCGAAACCATTACGGCTAGTTTTCAGTTGGACGAAATTATCTTCGAGCTTAAAGATTATATCGTAGGGTTGAATTGTGGACGTTGGGATTATATCTTTTCGTACATCAAAAAATTTAGAAAAAATGCTGATTTTATTGTGCCCGATCGCGATCAAGTAACGATGACTTCACCTTTTATGGATGCCTATTCAAACTTGGTAATTCAGCGTTGCCATAAACGTGGTATTCACGCTATTGGCGGAATGGCAGCACAAATTCCGATCAAAAATAATGATGAAGCAAATGCTGCCGCTTTCGCGAAAGTAAAAGCAGATAAAGAACGAGAAGTGCGCAACGGTCACGACGGTACTTGGGTTGCACATCCCGATTTGGTAGGCTTAGCCAAAGCAATTTTTGATGAAGGAATGCCCACGGCTAATCAAATTCATATTAAAAAACCAAAACGTAAAATTACCGCCGAAGATTTGCTGGAAGTTCCTGTTGGAACTATTACCGAAAATGGAGTGCGAAAAAATATTAACGTAGCCGTTTTGTATTTGAGTTCGTGGCTTAACGGACAAGGTGCTGCAGCCTTGCATCATTTAATGGAAGATGCTGCAACAGCCGAAATATCACGTTCGCAATTGTGGCAATGGCTACAAAACGAAGTGATACTAGACAATGAAAAACCATTGAATGCTCGATATTATAAAGCGTTAGCTTTTGATGAGTTTGACAAAATTAAACTAGAAATTGGCACCAAATTATACGAGGAAAGACAATTTCCATTAGCTGAAAAAATCTTAGAACAGTTAGTAGTTAATGTCGATTTTGTGGAATTCTTAACCATTCCGTGTTATAAATACCTTTAAAAGAGTGTACTAATTCAATTTACTATACAACACCAATAACCAAATAAATTTTAATATTATGAAAACAACCGAAGACCGAATTCAAGATTTAATTAACGACTGGATCAGCAACCCAAGATGGAAAGGAGTAGAGCGTCCGTATACTGCTACTGAAGTCGTAACGCTTCAAGGTTCGTATTCCATCGAACATTCCATTGCTAAAATGGGTGCTCAAAAGTTATGGAGAAAATTACAAACACAAGATTTTGTGGCAGGCTTGGGCGCCCTAACAGGAAATCAAGCCATTCAAGAAGTAGACGCTGGTTTAGAAGCGATTTATCTTAGTGGTTGGCAAGTTGCCGCAGATGCTAATGTAGCTGGCGAAATGTATCCCGATCAGTCTTTGTATCCTGTTAACAGCGTCCCATTAGTAGTTAAACGCATAAATAATGCACTTTTACGCGCCGATCAAATTCAAGTGGTCAACGGAATTACGGATAAAAAAGATTATTTAGTTCCTATTGTAGCTGATGCGGAAGCTGGTTTTGGCGGTAATTTAAATGCTTTTGAATTAATGAAAGCCATGATTGAGGCAGGAGCTTCGGGGGTTCATTTTGAAGATCAATTGAGTTCTGCAAAAAAATGTGGTCATTTGGGTGGTAAAGTATTGGTGCCAACTCAAGAAGCTATTAACAAATTGGTTGCGGCACGTCTGGCTGCCGATGTTATGGGAACACCGACACTTATTGTTGCTCGTACAGATGCCGATGCGGCCAATTTAATTACCAGCGATATTGACCCAAGAGACGTTGCTTTTTTGACAGGAGAAAAAACCAACGAAGGATTTTTTTATGTGAATAGTGGAATTGAGCAAGGTATTGCTCGAGGACTAAGTTATGCTCCGTATGCAGATTTAATTTGGATGGAAACCAGTAATCCTGATTTGGCACATGCTAGAAAGTTTGCTGATGCGATCAAAAAAGAATTTCCAGATAAAATGTTAGCGTACAATTGTTCGCCTTCTTTCAATTGGGCAGCCAAATTATCGGTAGCAGAAATGGAGACCTTTCGCGAAGATTTAGCCGCAATGGGTTATAAATTTCAATTTATTACTTTGGCAGGATTTCATGCACTAAACACGAGCATGTTCGAATTATCTAAGGCATATAAAGAAAGAGGAATGGCTGGATATTCTGAATTGCAAGAACGCGAATTTGCTTTACAAAAAAGTGGTTTTAAAGCTGTAAAACACCAAGCTTTTGTTGGCACTTCTTATTTTGACGCCGTTCAAAACACGGTTACTTTAGGTAAATCATCTACAACAGCTATGAAACATTCTACAGAAGTAGAGCAGTTTTAATACATTAAATAAAACACGGTTCGCTACAGAGTCGTGTTTTATTTTTTTAGAAGCCGTGCTTTCATTTTACTAAAAAATTCGGGTGTTACCCCTATAAAAGAAGCAATTTGTTTTTGAGGCACTTTCTGAATTAAAGTAGGATATTTAGAACAAAACTTTTCAAAACGTTCTTCGGCAGATAAACTCAAATTATCCATCAATCGTTCTTGATTGGCAATTAAAGAATTTTCAATTAAAATGCGAAAGAAACGTTCTAGTTTCGGAATTTCGTAATACAACAGCTCTTGATTTTCTTTGGATAAAACAACTACTTCAGCATCTTCTAAAACTTCAATAAAAAGATTCCCTGGTTTTTGTGTCAAATAACTATACATATCACTAATCCACCAGCCTTCGCAAGAGAAATTCAAAACATGTTCTACACTATTATCGTTTACGGTAAAAGATCTAATTATTCCTGAATTTATAAAGTAGGATTTGCTACAAATATCACCTGGCTTTAAAACCATCGATTTGGCTTTAAAATTTTCGATAGTAACCTTGGATATAAAAACATCTTCTTCGTCTGCAGTTAAAATCACATGTTTTTTGATGTTGTCCAGAATCTTTTTCATAGCTATAAAAATACGTTTAATTTGGACTGATGCCAAAATAATGACCTAATCTTAAAACCTTTATGGCTGATAATTAAAATGCTTTCATATATAAATTACGTAAGAAATAAACAAAAAATTAAGTTAAATAAAATTATGAAACGCAACTAGAAAATTGTGTAACAACCTAATTGACATGTTTTTGGATATTTGTATTGTAATTAATGCATACCTGTTCGCGTAACTGAAGAAGCATTATAAATTTAATACTAATGAAAAATCTATACATAAATACGGGAAACACTACTACTATTTTTGAAGAATTAAATTCGGCTCTAGGAGGAACAATGACTAGTACAGCCGAAGAGAATAAAATTTTATTAAAATCAGATTTAGTAAAAGGTAGAATAAAAAGCACAATCTTCAATGAAGGTGCTTGCTACATTCAATTTAACTTGTCTTTTACAGAAGATGTCAATATAAGTATCGAATCAACGAAAAATACACCATTGTTTTTTGCTTATTCTGGATATGGAGAAATAGCTCATAGTTTTGGTTATCAAAATGATCAATTTAAGTTGAAAGCAGGAAAATCGGCGGTAATTAATACTGGCGGAAGTTTAAATACTATCTTGAGCTTCAAGAAAAATAGCAGAATTGAATTTTCTATTTTAGGATTAGCTACCACTCCTTCAAACTCGCATCAAACCAATGAAATGCGAAATAAATTGAGAGATTTGTTTGTGACTGAAAATTCAAACAGTATTTATAAAGGAAAAAGTAATAGAAGAATAATTGAAAATATCAAAAAATTAAATGAAATCTCTTGTAAAAGTACCGCAAGTTATTTAGCTAAGAAAAAATTAGTTCACGAGATTTTAGAATTTGAGATTGAGCAGTATACAGATGGATGGGTACACGCAGCTGAAAAAATAAATCAATTTGTACAAGAAAAAGTGACGGAGGTTAAAGCATTCATAGGTTCTGTTTTCAGCTTTCCAACAGAGCACTCTGCACTTTAGCAAATAATTAGAAAATAAATTTGAATAAATATTTTGGTTAGGTTAGTTCAAAAAAGGCAACATTTAAATGAATGTTGTCTTTTTTGTTTCGTCAAGAAATAGATTACCTATTTATTCTTCTTGAAAATTAGTTATCCTTACTAGCTTGTCAGTTCTGGACTAACCATAAATTCCGCAAATTGTCACGAGAACTTCGTTTCAATTTGCGGAATTTATATTTTATGAATTGGTGTGCGGTAGAAATAAATCTATCTCAATACTACGATTCTTCTTCCTGATCGTAATGTTCTTTTTGCTCTAATTCTTTTTTTCGTGGAGGTTTTTCTTCATAACCTAAATTAGTGCTTCCCTCTGTTAAAGGATCAATTTTATCTTTTTTTAAATCATCAATCAAGTCTACAGGAATCGGAAATTCTTTGGGAGTTGGTGCGCTAATTACAGCTTCGTCTTTCTGAAAAACTTCGTTGGTTTCTAATCTCTGTTTTTGGCTTTTTTCTTTATTATCTTGCGTATCCATAAGTCATTAGTTTTTTAGATTATTCATATTAAAGTTCTACATAATTACTACCATTATTTTATAGAACTTAATTTTGTTATTATAGAATTACAGGGAACAAAAAAACTACTCTGACTAAAAAAGCCAGAGTAGTTTCTAATTATTTTCGTGAGAAAATACTATTAAGCTGAAGCGTCTTTCTTCATTTTAATTTTTGCTAATGTACTTTGAATGCTAGCCAATTGTTTTTGTACTATACTCTGCAACATTGGGCTAAAATGAGCATCTTTCAATGCTGACTCGTATTTTTCGATAGCAGCTTCTTCTCCAGTGATACACGCATTAATAATAGCTTCTTTGTCACCACCAGTCATAAGCGATTTAATATCAATCCACGTTCTATGAATTGCTCCCATTGCTCCACCAGTAGTATCCGTAGACTTTCCTAATTTGTTAACCTCATCTTGTAGTTCAACAACATATAAAGATCTTTCTCTTGCGTAGCTTAAAAAATCGGCCTTAGTTTGTGCACAATCCACGTCTTCTGCTGCATTGGTATATCCTAGTTTCCCGTCTTCAAGAATTGCAATTAATCCTTCTAAGTTTGACACTACTTCTTTTGTATCTACGTTTAAATTATCTCTATTTTCCATGATTGTATGTTTTTTAAATGTTATAATACAAAGATGGCACAGTTGTGTTTGTTTTATTTTACAGAATTTAAGTTGTGTTTTATATAATTGAGTATTAGGTGTTAAAACTAACTTAAAAACAAAAAACTGCTCCGTAACGAAGCAGTTTTTAATAATGCGTTTTTATTTTTTAATGAAAGTGCTCTTCTTCAATTTCAAATTCGGCATCCTTTTCCCAAATCTCCATTTCACAAGGTTTGCAATTAAATTTTAGTTTATATTCCAATTCCCCTTGCTTTAAAACCAATGGTTCTTTTAGCTTCTCGCCCATACTATCTTTTTGATGTATCGGACATTTTTTCAATTCGTATTTGATACAATATTTGGTTGTCATCACACGAGACTTTCCTGGTTCCCATTGCAACTCAAAAGCTTTTTCTATTTCAGTAACACCGTGGCGTTCGTAAAATTGACGTGCTTTTTTGTTAGAAACATTGTACATAAAGTCCAATTTGGTCTCTGGATACGGATGTGACGTTTTTTCAAGCTGATGCTCTTCGCGTTTGTAATTGGCCAAACGTGCTGCCGACAATTGTTCGTAAACGGTACGTCTCATTTCATTAATTTTTGAAATAGGAAGGAACCAATTTTGGGTAAACATCACAGTAATTTCATCGGCAGTATAAGGTGTAAATCCTGTTTTTGCCAATTGTGTTTTAATGTTTTCTTCGATAGAAAGATCATTTTTAGTAACTTCCTTTGCATGATCCAATTGCACAATACTTATGTTTCCATCTTCATCGGTTGCAAGCAATTCAAAGCCATTTTTATTTTCGCTCAATAGTAAAGTAGTGCTTATTTTACGAACGGCACTGTCTTCTCTTTCGACGATTTTAATAAAAGCGGCATCATTATTTCTGTAAATAAAAGTACCTTCTTTTAATTCTTTCAATACGTTTGGATACGCCAGTCCGTTTTCAACTTTGTTTACGTAAATTCCGTCAGCTTCATTATTTTCGTTGATGTAACATAAGCCATCTCCATTGTGTAGTAACTCGCCATTTTCTATTTGGTACGCGTTTCCGATGGTTTTTATTAGTTTACCTATATATTGTCCTTTTGATTTTGGACTTTCCCAAGAACCAATAGAACTGTGTCTTTCGTTTACAAAATAATCAGTGTAACCCCGATTGAAACTTTTGTTCAATGCCGAGTCAAAAGTAAATGTACAGGTACCCGAAGAAGCTTTGGTGTATTGTTCACTTCCTTCTAAAAAAGAATCTAGCTTTTGTCGCAAGTACGAAACGTTATTTTTTACATAAACCACATCTTTCAAACGACCTTCAATTTTAAAAGAGCAAACTCCCGCTTCAATTAAGTTCGGAATCTGATCGGAAACGTCAAAATCTTTAATTGAAAGCAAATGACTGTTTTTAATTAAAGTATCGCCGTTACCATCAATCAAGTTATAAGGTAAACGACAGTTTTGGGCACAAGAACCACGGTTGGCCGAGCGTTCTCCATTGGCTACACTCATGTAGCAGTTTCCGCTAAAAGAAACACAAAGTGCGCCAGTTACAAAAAACTCTAACTCAACGTCTGAGGCTTCGCTTATGGTTTTAATTTGATGCAAGTTTAATTCGCGCGCTAAAACCACACGTTTAATTCCGGCATCTTTTAAAAATTTAATTTTATCCGCATCTCGATTGTTGGCTTGCGTACTCGCGTGCAATACGATAGGAGGCAAGTCCATTTCCATAATCGCCATGTCTTGAATTATCAAGGCATCAACACCAATTTCGTGCAGTTTCCAGATCATTTGACGACACGTTTCAAGTTCGTTATCGTACAATATAGTATTGATAACAACAAAAACTTGGGCATAATACAAGTGAGCATATTGCACCAAAGCAGCTACATCTTCAATCGAGTTAGTAGCGTTTGAGCGGGCTCCAAATTGAGGTGCACCAATATATACAGCATCGGCACCACTATTAATGGCTGCCATTCCGTGAAATAAATCCTTTGCAGGAGCTAGAATTTCTATTTTATTTTTCATCCTTTTGATGCTAATTTTTTAATTGCGAGCACTTTAGCTTTTTTTCTGTTACTGAAAAAAAGACCACAAAGGTCTGATAATTTCGTGAAGATTTCAAGTGTGAAATAGAATCTTTTAAAAATTATTATTTGAGATTAAATAAGCAAATTTAATATGTGATTTAAAGCAGAGTATAGTTCTAGATCTGAAGTTTTCTATTTTTTATAAAATCGATTGACTACGTAGTTTAAAGCGCCTGTAGACCAAAGTGCCCATAAAATAAGTACAGGCTGAAACAATAGTCGAATGAGTCTTTTTTGATCAGTATCCAAGCCAAACGCATCTGCTCCATTGGTATATTGTGAGACATTACCAGGAAACACGAGTACGAAAAATAAAGCTAAAGCGAGTCCGACTTTAACTTTATGCTTGATTAAGAAAATCATACTCAATCCCAAAACAATTTCGACTACTCCAGAAGAAAGTACTACAAAATCTATAAATTGTGCATTGTCGGGCAACCAAGTGGGAACTTGAGCGATGAATTCTTGACGCTGAAAAGTTAAATGACTCACTCCCGCAAACGTCATAAAGGAGCCAAGAATAATTCTAGCAATGTTTTGTAATGGTGATGTTTTCATTGTAAAGTTTATTGTTTTAAGTACTGGTTTTAATGCTTGGCTTTATGACGATGTGATTTTATAGTGAGTTTTAAACAGAACTTTAGGCAATGTTCTTGAATTTGTGCAGAAAACACTATTAGTAATAATATCAGTTTAACCTAGAAACTGGAAAATAATTCGTATAAATCATCTTTTTATTTACTTGTAAATTGGTGCTGTATTTATTAGAAATATTCCGTTCAAATGTAATATTATATTATCACGAACAATAGATTTTGTAGATTTAAAAACACGATGTTGTGCTGGGTAAAAATAATTATCTTACTAAATAAGTTAGTCTTATCTACCTTTTTTTGGGTTAGGGATAGCAACGGCATCCTTTTGTATTTTTCTTTAAAAAACAAAAGATACAGTGGAAAGCCCGGCCGCAGGCAACCCCATAAAAAAATGCCTCAAAAATTAAATCTTGAGGCATTGTAATGTATAATTGAAAAAGGAATTATCCCGCCAAAGCGTCTTTAATTCTTTTTAATGCTTCTTTTAAAATGTCTTCGCTAGTGGCGTAAGAGAAACGAATACAATCTGGATTTCCGAAAGCATCACCAGTTACTGTTGCAACGTTGGCTTCGCCCAAAAGATACATTGATAAATCATTAGCATCTTTAATTTCAGTACCTCTTAATGTTTTTCCGAAGAACGATGAAACGTCTGGAAAAACGTAAAAGGCGCCTTCTGGAATGTTGATTTTTACTCCTGGAATTTCTTTTAACAATCCAACTACTAAATCTCTACGAGAATGGAATGCTTTTACCATGTGGTTTAATACACTTGGGTCTGCATCTACAGCGGTAATGGTAGCGCGTTGTGCGATACTGTTCGCGCCAGAAGTTACTTGTCCTTGAATTTTTGTACACGCTTTTGCGATAAATTCTGGACCTCCAATATATCCGATTCTGTATCCTGTCATGGCGAATGCTTTGGCGACACCATTTACAGTAATAGTTTTTTCTAACATTCCTGGAATAGATGCAATGCTGCAAAAAGTTCCAGAAAAGTTAATGTGCTCGTAAATTTCGTCTGCAACTACGTAAATATTTGGGTATTTTTCTAATACTTTTGCTAGCGCAGTCAACTCTTCGCGGTTGTAAACCGATCCACTTGGGTTACAAGGAGAAGAGAACCACATCATTTTAGTTTTTGGTGTAATTGCGGCTTCTAATTGCTCTGGTGTAATTTTGAAGTCGGTATCTACTGAAGTAGGAACCTCAACAGGAACTCCTCCTGATAATTTCACAATTTCGAAGTAAGAAACCCAATACGGTGCTGGTAAAATTACCTCGTCACCATCGTTTAACATTACTTGCGCAATGTTATACAACGATTGTTTAGCTCCTGTAGACACTACAATTTGAGACGGTTTGTACTCTAAATTATTGTCTCTTTTAAATTTTCGGCATATCGCTTCTTTGAGTTCGGCATATCCATCTACTGGAGAATACGTACTGTAGTTTTCGTCGATTGCAGTTTTAGCTGCTTCTTTAATGAAATCAGGCGTATTAAAGTCAGGTTCTCCCAAACTTAAACTGATAATGTCTTTTCCTTGCGCTTTTAATTCACGCGCTAATGCTGCCATCGCTAAGGTTTGCGAAGTAGCCAAATTGTTAATTCTGTCTGAAAGAATATGGTTCATTACAAAAGATTTGATAACTCGTACGGTGTTGTTGCGTAAGAGTGGTTATTAATAGATGATCTTATACAGTTAACTCTGGTTTGATTCCGAGTTCTTTTAAGTGTTTAAAGTGAGCCACGATTGCACTTCTCATGGTTTTGTACTCGTAATACGGTAAGTTGCATTCTTGGGCGGTTTCGCGAACAATTTTAGCAATTTTACCATAGTGAATATGAGAAATATTCGGAAAAATGTGGTGTTCAATTTGGTGATTTAATCCACCAGTGTACCAGTTGACCAATTTGTTTTTTGGTGCAAAGTTAGTTGTAGTAAACAATTGGTGAATGGCCCAAGTATTGTCCATTTCATTCAACTCATTTGGACTTGGATTCGTAGTTTCCTCAACCACGTGTGCCAGTTGAAACACAATGCTCAAGATTAGACCTGCGGTATAATGCATTACAAAAAAGCCAAGTAATACTTTCCACCACGTAATACCAATTACAATTGGTAAGACGATCCAAATAGAGACGTATATTATTTTGGTAATTATTAAAGTTGTCCAAAGAATTTTTGGGCTTTTTGGTTGTCCGTACGATAATTTACGCTTCAAATAATTTCTCATTTGTTTGAAATCGGTAGTTATAGCCCAGTTAAAAGTCAGCAAACCGTATAGGAATACCGAATAATAATGCTGAAAACGGTGAATGCGATACCAAGGAGCGCTTTTTGTAAAACGAATAATTCGCCCTGCATCCAAATCTTCGTCATGACCCGGAATGTTCGTGTAGGTATGGTGTAAAACATTATGCTGTACTTGCCAGTTGTGTACGTTTCCTGCTAGAACATAAATGGTTCCGCCCATAAAGTTATTGACCCAGCTTTTGGTAGAGTAGGAGCCGTGATTACCATCGTGCATCACATTCATTCCAATTCCTGCCATTCCAATTCCCATAACAATGGTCAATAATAAATGAACCCAGAAAGGGATGTCTAAAGTTAGTATTACAAAGTATGGCGCAAGAAATACAGTGAACAAGATTACTGCTTTTAAATGCAATTTCCAGTTGCCTGTTTTTTTAATGTTGTTTTCTTTGAAGTAATTGTTTACCCGAGAGTTAAGTGTTCTAAAGAACTTTAAACTATCTTGCTTAGCGAATGTGGGTGCGGTATTATTCATATTGGTTTTAAATAGTTTTCAAAGGTAATTATTATAAATATTCAATTTGCAAAATTGAGTTAAATATTTCAATTAGAAACGCGTACTTTTGTTAAAAAAACAGAATTATGGACGAGATTTTGAAGTATTTTCCAAATCTAACTGAGCTTCAAATAGCACAATTTCAAAAACTGGAAGCATTGTACCAAGAGTGGAATTTAAAAATTAATGTTATTTCACGCAAAGACATTGATTCCTTGTATGTTAAGCACATATTGCACTCGATGGGAATTGCAAAAATAATGAACTTTGAAACTGGAGCAACTGTTTTAGATGTTGGAACTGGTGGTGGTTTTCCTGGAATTCCTCTTGCAATTTTATATCCTGAAACTCGATTTTATTTAATTGATCTAATTGCAAAAAAAATAAAAGTCGTGCAAGGCGTTGTGGAAGCCTTAGAATTGAAGAATGTAAAAGCAGAACAAAAGCGTGCCGAATTGGTAAAAGGTGACTTTGACTTTATTGTGAGTCGCGCTGTAACCAATATGCCAGATTTTGTCTCTTGGATTCATGATAAAATAAAAAAACAGAACAAGCACAAACTTAAAAACGGAATTTTGTACCTAAAAGGTGGTGACTTAACCGAGGAACTAGCTGGCTTTCCTAAAGCTACGGAATACAATTTAGCTGACTTTTTTGAAGATGAATTTTTTGAAACTAAAAAAGTTGTACATGTGCCTTTAAAATTCAAAGCATAGTGTAAACAATGATTTTTAAGATTGTATAGTCACAAAAAAAGCCGAATCTTACCTGAGATTCGGCTTTTTTGTTATTGATTGTTTATGAATCTCATGAATTCTTTTTGGTCAGACTCAAATGTGAAAACTTCTTTGATTAGATAATAGTTTTTTGAGTCCACACAATTAGCGTAACTGTTTTTTACAAATTCCATTTGATTCTTACTAAAGGCAAAAGTCGATGCCACTTCGGCAATTTGTTTGGTGTTGAGGTAATTATTTAACAGTAGGTTTTGAGTTAAATTTATTTTTCCATCATCAAAATTTTCTTTTTTGAGATTGATTTTAAATTTTTGAAAATCACGCTCTTCCATCGCTTTTGGATGGCGTCTGTTTGAACCCCAATTATTATTAGCGTTCGGGCTATTTACATTGGTATTTATGTTAATATTAATGTCGGTATTGTTATTCCGTTCCGGAGGATATCTCCCTTCGCTAGTCGATCCATCAGTGCTGTCAATATAGTCGTCTATTATTGGAGTTCCGGAAAAATAGGTCATTTTGGTTTTCTTGCTCTTTTTGTTGACTGAGATTTTATAAGTCGATTCTTCAAAAGTTAAACCGTCTCTCGCCATCACCGACACATAATTTTTAGTAATCGGTTTTAACGATTTGTCTTCAAAAACTATTTTGACATTATAATAAGGTTGATTTAAGTTTTTGATTCTAATAGTAGTTTGTGCTCTTGTATGTTGTAATTCACCGTTGAGGTAAAGTGAAAAAGGATTTTGAGTTTCTGAAAACACGATTAAATTTCCAGCCGCAGGAGCATACTGCGCGAAGAGACTAGCGGAAAGTAATAGTAATGATAAATGGTATAGCTTTTTCATAATTAATGTGCTTTTGATTAGTAAGATAATTCTCTAAAATGTGTAAGCAAAAATAAAGCCAATCTTTTTTGAGAATTCTTTTTTGTTATTTTTTATTCAGAGTGTAAGAACTGTGAAGATGATTATTTACGGATTATATCATTGCAATTTAAATTCTTTGTAAACATTTGAACTTGACATCAGATCGGAGAGAAATATTAAATAAAAAAGCGCTATCAAATTTTTGATAGCGCTTTAAATAAGTATAAAATTAGTTTCCTTACTCTATTAGTATAACAAAACTGTGTTTGCAAGATCTATTCTTCTCCTAAAAATGGATATCTATAATCAATTGGAGTTACAAAAGTTTCTTTAATTGTTCTTGCTGAAGTCCAACGCAATAAATTTTGCATAGAACCTGCTTTATCATTTGTTCCCGATCCTCTTGCTCCACCGAATGGTTGCATTCCTACAACAGCTCCAGTTGGTTTGTCATTGATGTAAAAGTTACCTGCAGCATTTTGTAATTTTACTGTAGCTTCTTCGATAGCGTAACGATCTTGACTGAAAACAGCACCAGTTAAAGCATACTCAGAAGTAGTATCAACTAATTCTAAAGTCTCTACCCATTTTGTATCTTCATATACATATATAGTAACTACTGGTCCGAATAATTCGGTTTCCATAGTAGTGTATTTAGGATTTGTCGTTAAGATCACAGTTGGTTCAATAAAATAACCTTTTGATTTATCGTAGTTTCCACCGATAATTACTTCGGCATCAGTATCTTTTTTAGCTTGATCAATAAAACGAGCTAATTTATCAAAAGACCCTTCAGAAATAACAGCAGTAATAAAATTACTCATGTCTTCTGGAGAACCCATTTTCATCGATTTTAAATCAGCCTCTAATTGTTCTTTTACAGCTGGCCACAAACTTTGTGGAACATAAACGCGAGAAGCAGCACTACATTTTTGACCTTGGTACTCAAAAGCGCCACGAGAAATTCCCGTACTTACTTGTTTTGGGTTAGCCGATGGATGTGCGATAATAAAATCTTTTCCACCTGTTTCGCCCACAATTCTTGGGTATGTTTTGTATTTGCTAATGTTGGTTCCAATTTTTGCCCAAATGTCATTAAAGACTCCTGTTGAACCTGTAAAGTGAACACCTGCAAAATCTGGACTGTCTAATAACGTTTCGGTTACCATGGCAGAATCTCCCATAACCATATTGATTACACCATTTGGCAATCCTGCTTCTTGAAAGATTTCCATCAATAAGTTAGCAGAAAAAACTTGAGTTGCTGCTGGTTTCCAAACCACTACGTTACCCATTAAGGCCACACAAGAAGGTAGATTTCCTGCAATTGCAGTAAAGTTAAAAGGAGTAATCGCGTACACAAAACCTTCTAAAGGTCTATATTCAACGCGATTCCACATGTCTGAATTTGACTTAGGCTGTTCGTTGTAAATTTGTGTCATGTATTCTACGTTAAAACGCAAGAAGTCAATTAGTTCACAAGACGCATCAATTTCAGCTTGGTAAATTGATTTTGATTGTGCAATCATAGTTGCAGCATTAATTTTGGCTCTGTATGGACCGGCAATTAATTCTGCTGCTTTTAAGAAAATTGCTGCACGTTGCTCCCAAGCCATAGTCGACCATTTTTTTCTGGCTTCTAAGGCAGTTGCAATAGCATTTTCAATATGTTTTTTTTCGGCTAAATGGTATTTCCCTACGATATGTTTGTGATCGTGTGGAGCCGACATGTTATTTGTTTTTCCGGTTCTAATTTCTTCGTTTCCGATATAAAGAGGAACGTCAATTTGCTCGTTCCACATTTTTTTATAAGCGGCTTGTACAGCGGCTCTTTCGGGCGAGTTTGGTGCATAACCTTTTACTGGTTCATTTACGGCTTTTGGTACATGAAAGAATCCTTTTAGCATGGAATGAGATATTTAAAAATTACGAATTATTTAGTTTTATACAAAAGTACAAAGGTTATTTTGATTATATCACAACGCAATATTAAAATGTTGTAATTAAATAAACTATTTCGATCAAATTGTAAAATATGTACTTGTCATAGTATTTAAATTTGAGAGGTATGCTTAAAAGATTTATACTATGAAAGTCCCACTTTTAGCTTTTAATGATAAAGGAATTTACTGTCAGCAAGCGGATGTTTATTTGGATCCATGGCAACCCGTAAAAAATGCTATAATTACCCATGGCCACGCCGATCACTCGCGTTGGGGCCATCAAAATTACATTACGCACCATACCAATGTGCCAATCATCCGCCACCGTTTGGGTGAAATAAATGTAACCGGAATAGCTTGGAACGAAACCTTTGTCATCAATAATGTAAAATTTTCTTTGCATCCTGCCGGGCATATCATCGGAAGCTCCCAAATTCGCGTTGAGCACAAAGGTGAAGTGTGGGTTTTTACGGGAGATTATAAAACCGAAGATGACGGAATTTCAGTTCCCTATGAAGTGGTAAAATGCGACACTTTTATAACCGAATGTACTTTTGGATTGCCTGCTTTTAACTGGATCCCGCAAGCAGAAGTTTCTTCTCAAATTAATAACTGGTGGGCAGAAAACAAAGCCGAAGGGAAAACATCCATTCTTTTTGGTTATTCTTTAGGTAAGGCACAACGCCTCTTAAAATATTTAGATACGGATATTGGAACCATTTATACACACGGAGCGATCGAAAATATGACCAATGTCTTAAGATCTTTAGTTGATTTTCCACCCACAACTTTGGTTACTCGAGAAACTAAAAAAGAAGATTTACTAGGTAATATTGTTCTTGCGCCACCAAGCGCGCACGGCAGCACTTGGATCCGGAAAATGACGCCATTTGTAACAGGTTCAGCTAGCGGCTGGATGGCTTTTAGAGGTGCCAGACGAAGACGAGCGGTTGACAAGGGTTTTGTGCTTAGTGACCACTGCGACTGGTATTCTTTGCTAGACAGCATCAAAGCGACTGGAGCAGAAAAAATAATTTGCACCCACGGCTACACCGATATTTTTTCTAAATATTTAAGAGAATTGGGTTACGATGCAAGAACTGAAAAGACACAATACAAAGGAGAAACAGCCGATTCAGAAGGCGTTGAACCCGAAAATACAGCAATAGAAAACGAAGCCTAAGCCCATGAGAAATTTTGCACAGCTCATAAAAACATTAGACAGTTCTAATAAGACCAACGTAAAAGTAGATGCGCTAGCGGCATATTTTAGAAATGCTTCGGCAGAAGATAAAGTATGGACAATCGCTATTCTTTCACATCGCCGTCCGCCAAGACCTGTTAACACAACTTTGTTGCGGCTTTGGGCGAACGAATTGGCGAATATTCCTTTGTGGCTTTTTGAAGAAAGTTATCATATTGTAGGCGATCTGGCCGAGACAATTGCATTGATAATTCCGAGTACGAAAGAACATTCAGATAAAAGTCTGACTGTATTTCTACAAGAAATTATCGCATTGAAAAAGAAATCAGAGGTAGATAAAAAAGAATATTTACAGCAAAATTGGTTGGCGCTGAATTATTACGAGCGCTTTGTTTTTACCAAATTAATTACAGGCAGTTTCCGAATTGGGGTTAGTCAAAAGTTAATGACTCGCGCTTTATCAAAGGCAGAAAATGTAGATGAAGATGCGCTTGCTTATAAATTAATGGGAAACTGGGATCCAAATACGATCACTTTTCAAGAATTAATCTTGGACGAAAAAAGCAGCGATTATTTATCAAAACCCTATCCTTTTTATTTGGCTTACCCCATTGAAGGCGAAGTTGACAATTTAGGAAACCCTGAAGACTGGTCGATCGAACACAAATGGGATGGAATTCGTTCGCAAACTATTATTCGGGAAGATGAAATTTACGTATGGTCTCGAGGTGAAGAATTGGTTACTGACAAATATCCAGAGTTTGGGTCACTTGTCGGAATTATTCCAAACGGAACAGTCATTGATGCTGAAATATTATCTTTTCCAGAAGGAGAAATAGGCACTTTTAATGATTTGCAAACGCGAATTGGTCGCAAAACAGTGTCTAAAAGTCTATTAGAAAAAGTACCGGTAATTTTAAAAATCTACGACCTATTAGAATGGGAAGGGAAAGATATTAGACAATTGCCTTATATTGAACGGCGGATTTTACTTGAACAATTATATAATTCTATAAAAGACAAAACTGCTGTAATACATTTATCAAAACGTGTATTACTCTCTTCATGGGAAGATGTTGCGACCGAAAGAATGCGCGCTCGAGAAATGAAAAGTGAAGGTTTAATGCTGAAGCGAAATAATTCTCCTTACTTAGTCGGGCGTAAAAAAGGCGACTGGTGGAAATGGAAAATTGAACCGCTGGTAATTGATGCCGTTTTAACCTACGCGATGCGCGGCCATGGAAGACGCTCCAATTTATTCACCGACTATACTTTTGGATTGTGGCAAACCAACAAAGAAGGGGAAAAAGAATTGGTCACTTTCGCGAAAGCGTATTCGGGTTTAACCGATGCTGAGTTTAGAAAAGTAGATGATTTTATAAAGAAAAACACCCTAGAACGCTTTGGCCCTGTTCGAAGTGTAACTCCAAAATTGGTTTTTGAAATTGGTTTTGAAGGCATCGCTTTATCAAAAAGACACAAAAGTGGCATTGCAACTCGATTTCCAAGAATTTTGAGATGGCGACAAGACAAAAAAATTGAGGAAGCGAATACGATTGATGATTTAAAGAGTATGATTGTTTAGGGAGGAAAGAGAGAAGGATGAACTAAATAGAATAAAGAGGTGATGCAGGGATTTTACAATTTAGAGACAATTAATGAATAGAGAAGAATTATATACTATTGCGGAAGATTGTTTCCACACGCAGGGATGGAAATCTTTCCCGTTTCAGACACAAACTTGGACTGCTTTTTTGCAGGGTAAAAATGGTTTGTTAAACGCGCCAACTGGTAGCGGGAAAACCTATGCTTTGTGGTTTCCCATCGTTCTTGATTACATAAAAAAAAATCCCGACTATAAAACGAAACACAAACCCGGACTCAAAGCGATTTGGATCACGCCTTTGCGCGCGCTTTCTGTAGAAATTAAGCAAGCGGCAGAACGAATTGTTCAGGATTTAGACACACAAATGACGGTAGGTATTCGCTCTGGAGATACATCTCAAAGTGAGCGCGTCAAGCAAGGGAAGAAAATGCCTGATCTATTAATAACAACTCCTGAAAGTTTACAACTTTTGTTGGCTTCAAAAGCGTTTGCAAAAACATTTGCCAATTGTTCGGCTATTGTTGTGGATGAATGGCACGAGCTACTAGGTACAAAACGTGGTGTACAAATGGAATTGGCATTATCTCGATTAAAAACTATTGCTCCAAAAATGCGCATTTGGGGAATTTCAGCAACTATAGGCAATCTAGAATTGGCACAGCAAGTTTTGCTAGGATTAAACTCAGAAGCGTATCAAAATTCGGTTTTAATTAAAGCAAATATCAATAAAAAAATAAAAGTACTTTCGATAATTCCCGAAAAAATGGAAACTTATCCTTGGCGTGGACACATGGGTTTACATTTAATCGATGCCGTTGCAAAAATTATCCGGAAAAGCAAAACCACGCTTATTTTTACCAATGTTCGATCTGCTTGCGAAATGTGGTTTCAAGCGATTCTAGAAAAGTATCCTGAATTTGCAGGAGAAATGGCGATGCACCATGGAAGCATTAGCCGCGAAACGAGACAATGGGTGGAAAACGCTATTCGACAAGAAGAATTAAAAGTGGTCGTTTGTACCTCTAGTTTAGATTTGGGCGTTGACTTTGCACCTGTTGAAACGATCATACAAGTTGGCGGACCCAAAGGCGTTGCGCGGTTCTTGCAAAGAGCAGGGCGAAGCGGACACCAACCAGGAAAGGAAAGTGTTATTTATTTTCTGGCGACGCACGCAATGGAATTAATTGAAGCTTCGGCTTTAAAAAAAGCAGTGGCCAAAACAATTGTAGAAGATCGAATTCCGTATCTGAATAGTTGGGATGTTTTGGTTCAATATCTGAATACTCTAGCTGTATCCGATGGTTTTTTTCCAGATGAAATATTTGAAGAAGTCAGACAGACATTTTGTTATCAAAACATAACCAAAGAAAACTGGAACTGGATTTTGAATTTTATTACCAACGGAAGTCAAAGTTTGCAAGCTTATGATGAATTTAAAAAAGTAGAAATCGAAGAAAACGGACTTTATAAAATCAACAGCCGCTTTATTGCCATGCACCACCGAATGCAAATAGGAACAATCGTTGGCGACGCTTCCTTGCAAGTAAAGTTTTTAAGTGGCGGCTACATCGGTTCTATCGAAGAATGGTTTGCGTCCAAATTACAACCCGGAGATGTTTTTACTTTTGCCGGAAAAAGATTAGAACTATACCGGGTTAAAAATATGCAGGTTTTAGTGCGCAAAGCCGACCCTAAAAAAGCATCGCGAACTGTAAGTTGGATGGGCGGTCGAATGGCATTGTCGGTGCAAATGAGCGAACTATTGCGGGAGGAATTGTACACCGCAAATACGGATGAGCTAACTCCTGAGCTACAAGCGCTTGCTCCTATTTTCGAACGGCAGCGCAGAGAAAATATCGTTCCAAATACCGATGAATTTTTAATTGAAACGTTTAAAACGCGAGAAGGATTTCATGCTGTTTTTTATCCTTTTGAAGGTCGATTTGTACACGAAGCTTTGGCAAGTATTTTGTCTTATCGCATTAGTTTATTGACGCCCATTACATTTTCTTTAGCCTATAACGATTACGGATTCGAACTGCTTTCTGACCAAGAAATTGATATGGAAGCCGTGTTTGACAATAATTTGTTCTCTTCAGAATATGTGCATGAGGATTTGCAAAAAAGTTTGAATGCTACAGAAATGGCCCGCCGAAAATTTAGAGACATTTCCGTCATAGCAGGATTGGTTTTTACCGGAATGCCAGGCAGACCTATTAAAACCAAACATTTGCAAAGCGGATCCCAATTATTATTTGAAGTTTTTAGGGATTACGAGCCAGATAATTTATTACTGCAACAAGCCTTTACTGAAACATTCGAGCATCAGTTGGAAGAAGGTCGTTTGCTTCAAGCTTTAGAACGGATCAACAGTCAAGTTTTGGTTTGGAAACAATGCAAAAAGCCAACTCCATTTAGTTTTCCAATAATTACAGATCGACTTCGCGAAAAATTATCAAGCGAAACCTTGCAAGAAAGAATAAAGAAAATGACCGCGAGTTACATGAAATAATATATGACAATACTAATAAACAATCAAAGCTTTACCTTACACCAATCGGGCGTCGCTTTTTGGGAAGACAAGAATATTCTTTTAATTTCAGATGTCCATTTGGGCAAAGTAGCGCATTTTAGAAAAAACGGAATAGGCATTCCTGAAGAAGCTATTTATGAAAATTTCTCGAGGTTAAGCAGCGTTTTAGCTCTTTTCAATCCTTTAAAAGTGATATTTCTTGGTGATCTATTCCACAGTAAGATCAACAATGAGTGGAATTACTTTGTAGAATGGAAAAGCAACTATGCGCAGCAAATGATTCTGGTTGAAGGAAATCATGATATTATAGACAGTCAATATTATTCTGAACTAAATATTGAAATTCACAGCGAACTAATTATTGATGATTTTTTGCTTACCCATCATCCCACAGAAAAAGATGGGTTTTTCAATTTTTGTGGACACATTCATCCAGGCATAAAGTTGAAAGGTTTGGGCAGACAGTTTCTAAGTCTATCTTGCTTTTTCAGAAAACCAAATCAGCTAATTTTTCCTGCTTTTGGCGAATTTACTGGAAATGCCTACTTGATTCCTTCAGCAAACGACCAGGTTTATGCAATTACAAAAGAAGAAGTTATAGCAATTGCTTTAAATTAATTCAATGCAAAAGGAGCACAAAGTCTAAAAGTAGGCACTATAACTTTAAAAGTTTTAGTAGAGGTAAAATTAATCATATTAAAATAACCACTCATGGCTCCAAAGGGAGAAGCCAACAAACAACCAGAGCTGTAGGTGTGTAGTTCGCCAGGTTTTAAAACTGGTTTTTTTCCAATCACACCCTCTCCGTCCACAACTTCCACATCGTTAAGAGAATCAGAGATTTCCCAATGGCGAGAAGTAAGTTGAACTGAGTCTTTACTGTGATTTTCGATAGTAACAATATAGCTAAAAGCAAAGTGCAGCTTATAGTTTTTAAAGTAAGTGCCTTCAAAACTAGTCAAAACTGTAATTTTTATACCTCTTGTTATTTGAGTAACCATACTAAAGTCGTATATATAAGTGTTATACAGCAAACTTACAAAAAAAAAGCTGTATCATACCCATTACGAAAAATGTTTTTTAATTGATGATGTTTAGGGAGTTAGCGCTTCCTTTGCCAATAATTCTTTGGTAACGATCGTTGTTGGCTTTGTAATAAACTAAAACGGTATACTCGTTTTCCGTTTGATAAAAATTACCATCGACAGCGTTTTCAGTGTCAATAATCCCCTTTGCATTGGCAACTTGATATTGGTAGTTTGTAAATCCTTGTTTGATTAAAATAGCTTTCTCATACAGTCCCTTTTTAGCATCGTAATCCATTTTATTTTCAGCCGATAAAATATAATTGTTAAACATTCCGGTAATGTAAATGTCCTTATTGATTTGAAAGGAAGGAGCAGAAAGGCTAAAATAAACCCAAGCATAATCGGCTTCAATACTACTATTGACTGCATTGAAATTTTTAACCACAAAATTTCCGTTTACATCTTGGTAATTTGAATAGAGATTATTTCCTCTCGCCTCATTTGTATACAAATACGCTTTGTATATTTCATTATCAAAACCGATTCGCGAAATATTATTGTTAGCCACACGTATCTCTTTATTCTCAAAATATAAATATTCGTTTCCCGCCCAAAACTGCGTTTCTTTATTGTATTTGTAAATTAATTCATTGCCAATTGTGTATTGTGGACGAATATTTTTTAGCACCGTGTTGAAATTGCCGTTTTGAATTAATACTACTTTTACATTTTGCAAAGGCTGCTCAAAAGTCAACGCTTGAGAAGCAATTGCAAAGTCCACATTTTGCATGTAATCGATCGTGCTAATGTCTCGACTCCTTTTAATTTGAGTCGGAACAGTGGACAGATTTTCGTAAATCATGAGTTTTCTTGAGAATACAATCTCGCGATCTTCGTTTAAAACTTGAATAATGTAATTTCCAGAAATTTTTAAACGTGTATTTTGGTTGGGTATCGAAAGCTCATAATGCGAATAGAGCTGCAAGGTATTGACTGAATTGGTATATTTTTGAATTCTTTGATTATCAAACCCTTGTAAATATTCTGTTTTCGGAATATCTGACGGAATCCAATTGTAGTCACAATGAATAATTACGTAATTGTAGTTGGCTTCATTGCCGAATAAATCATCAAATTGAATTTTGAAATCCGAGCCCAATTCAAAAATTGGAGTCACATTGATGTCATTTTCTACAAAAGAAATTGTTTTAATGTTATACGGTGGAACGACTTCCGTTTGTACTTGTGCCGTAGCAGAGTATAAGCATAAAAAAAATACGATTTTAGTAAAATACTTTAGCATGTTTGTGATTTGCAGTTTAGTAAATGTAATAAATAAAAGTACGATTTAGTAGTTGTGTTTGGTTCAATTGTAATAAAGCTAAAAAAAAAACACACTACAATTTAATGAATTGGAGTGCGTTTTTTAGGTATGTATTTTAATGAAATATATTGGGTGGAGGACGTATTGATTACGAACGAACTCTACTTTTTAAAACAAAGCGGAATTATTTCGCCTTTAGCTAAACAATATTTCTCTACCAGTTCAGGTGCAATTTTATTCGTGTAATCTTCTTCAATGACCGTAAATCCAATACTTCTCAATTTATCAAAATAATCGCGCCCATATATGCGCACGTGATCGTATTGTCCAAATATTTTTGCACGTTCTTTTTGATCAGTAATTGTATCATCTGAAAAAGTAACTTCGCGATTCAAGTCTTGCGGAATCTGCAAAACTGCCATTCCACCTGGTTTTAAAACACGATATAATTCTTGCATGGCTTTTGTGTCATCTGGAATATGCTCTAAAACGTGATTGCATAAAATAACATCATATTCATTGTCGTTAAAAGGCAAATTACAGATGTCTGCTTTTACATCCGCCAAAGGCGAAAATAAATCAGTTGTCGTGTAATCTAGGTTTTTTTGATTGCGGAACAATTTATAAAAAGCTTGTTCGGGCGCAAAATGCAATACTTTTTTTGGTGCTGTAAAAAAGTCTGTCTGTTCATTTAGATACAACCACAACAAGCGATGGCGCTCCAAAGAAAGTGTACTTGGCGACAGCACATTATTGCGTTGTTTTTCATATCCATAAGGCAACATTGACTTGAAACTCTTGCCATCGATAGGATCAGTAAATTTATCTCCTTTTAAAGATAAAGCAATTATAGGACGTGCCAAATAACTTAAACGAATAAGCAATGGACGGGGAATGGTATTAAGGACTAATTTAAACACAGATTTCACAGATTTTCACAGATAAAATTATAAAATGATTCTTTTGTACTTTAGACTATCTTCCAAAATTAATTAGTAGTCCTATTTTCTTTTTTGAGGCCGCCAAATAGTTTAATGTTTGTTTTATCTCACTATTTGAAAGTTGTTGGATTGCTTTTATTTCTAAAATAATTTGATCGTAGATTAGAAAATCAGAAAAATAATAACTAGGCAAAATAACTTCTTTGTAAACGATGTTAAATTTTACTTCGCGACTAAAAAGAATTTGATTTTTTTTAAATTCATATTCTAATGCATCTCCATATACTTTTTCACTATGTCCTTTTCCAAGTATTTTGTGAACTTCCATACAGACTCCAATTATCTTGTATGTTTCTTCTTTTAAATAAAAGTCTTCCATATAAATAATTTGTGACAATTTGTGAAATCTGTGTTAAACAGTAAGTAACTTATACCACCAAAGGCACTCTTCTAAATTCCTCTTCTTCGTCGCTTTCGATTCCTAGCGCTTTATAGATGTACTTAAATGTCGATAAAATTTCTGGTTTGCCATCAATTAACGCCACATCATGTTCGAAATGCGCGCTTGGTTTTCCATCTGCAGTTGTAATTGTCCAACCGTCTTTGTGCTGTTTGATGTTTTTTGTACCGAGATTAATCATCGGTTCGATGGCGACAACCATACCTTCCACAAAAAGTTTACCGCGACCACGTTTACCATAATTTGGCATTTCAGGATCTTCGTGCATTTTTTGTCCTAAACCATGTCCTACTAATTCACGAACTACGCCGTAACCGTGACTTTCAGTATATTTTTGAATTGCGTTTCCAACATCTTCTACACGGTTTCCTGCTTTAAATTCGCGAATTCCGATATATAATGATTCCTTGGTTACTTGTAATAATTTTTTGGTTTCTGTTGCTACCTCTCCAATTTCAAAACTGTAGGCATGATCACCATGGTAACCATTTTTAAACGCACCACAGTCAACCGAGATTACATCACCACTTTGTAATGGCGTATTGTTAGGAATTCCGTGTACCACTTGTGAGTTTGGACTCATACAAAGTGAATTTGGAAAATCATACAAGCCCAAAAAGCTGGGAACCGCTCCGTGGTCCCGAATAAATTCTTCAGCAAGTTTATCTAAATATAATGTAGTCACTCCTTCTTTAATTTCAGAAGCAATCATTCCCAATGTTTTCGATACGATTAACGCACTTTCGCGCATTAATTCTATTTCTTCACGTGATTTTACTATGATCATAATTTCGTATTTTCAGTTGGCAAAAGTACAATTTTTAAATTATTTATATTGTTTTGATTTTGTATTTAAAAGGGGGCTTTTTACAGGTTAGAAAAGCTAAAGTTCATTCGAATGGAGTAATTTCTCTAAAAACAAATGCTTAAATTAGCGTATATTAAAATTTAAAAGGAAATAATATGGACAATAATCAAGCTAAAAAAGCCAGCTTAACCAAAATGAAAACGGTCGCATTGAGTGTTTTGGGATTGGCAGTAATTTGCTTTTTTGTTGCAAATCATTATAAGATAGGATGGTTGAAAGCATTTAGTGAAGCCGCAATGGTCGGTGGAATTGCCGACTGGTTTGCAGTAGTAGCCTTGTTTAAACATCCGTTGGGAATTCCGATTCCACATACGGCCCTGATTCCGAACAATAAAGATGCGATTGGTCAGAATTTAGGAACTTTTGTTTCGGATGAATTTTTGATCAAGGAAAAATTAGAACTGAAATTGGATGAATTTGATTTTGCAAGTAAAGCAACCAGCTGGTTGCAGGAAGAGAAAAACGCAGATACTATTGCCACATTAGTAGTCGAAAACATTATTCAGGGTGTTTTAAAAACCATAGATGATGCCGATGTAAAAAACTTTATACAAAAACAATTTGAAGAAAAATTGCAAGAAATGAACTTTGGTGAATGGATAGCAATTGGACTGGAATCGTTGTCTAAAAGTGACAAACAGGAGCAACTAATTACAAACGTATTAGCTATTTTGGCAACCGAACTAGAGACTAATAAAGCGGAAATTAGAGAAAAAGTTAAAAAAGCAACACCGTGGTATACATTGGGTGTAGCCGATAAAAAAATTGCAGATGGAGTTTTTAACGGTTTGTATGAATTTTTGTTAATGGCTAAAGAGCCAGAAAGCGCTATCCGAAAGAAAATTAACTTGTATGTGTTAAACTTTATTGAGGAGTTGAAAAACTCTCCAGAAATGCAGCAAAAGATTACATCTTTGATTATAGAATTTACGCAAAAAGAAGAAGTGCAAAATTATATTGGCTCGATTTGGCAAGAATTGAAAAGTGCAATTACTGATGATTTGGATAAGGGTAAGGATTCTAAGATTAAGGAAAACTTAGCGAACATGATTCGTAATTTCGGAATTAATGTTCAAAATGATGTGGTGATGACAAACAAAATCAACAACTTCCTTAAAGTTGATGTGTTGGGCGTTTTACTTCGAAATAAAAAAGCAATTGGGGATTTAATTGCAACCTCCGTTCAGAGTTGGGATAAAAAAGAAATAGCCGAAAAATTAGAATTAGAAGTAGGTAAGGATTTGCAATTCATTCGAATCAATGGAACAGTAGTCGGTGGATTTGTTGGGCTAGTAATTTATTTTGTAGAACATTTTATATAAAAAAATAAGACTGCTCTATACCAACAATCTTTTAAGGTTTGATTTTCAATTAACTTCTACAGCTTTAAAAATTCATTTGAAAGAAAGGTACACGATAGCTAATTGATTCGTCTTTTCTATTATTTGTGATGGATTATAATAGTATGTACCACTTCGTCTTAACTATTTAATACACTTTTATTAAAATTATAATCTCCAAAACAATTAGAAGTCATACAATCTTCTGATTAATAGCGTATTATATCCGCCTCGTTAGTAGATTATTTTTCTTAATAATTAATTGTTAATTTATATATTTGCATCCTTTACAATTAATTATTTAAAATAAAAAAAATGAGAAAATTATTGATAATAACTGTTCTATTAATAAGTTCTTTAGCACACTCTCAAATTACAATTCGCTTAGGATTAGGAGAACAAGAGGCAGATGGGATTATTTTCAAAAAAAATAATGAAAAGATTAGCGGTGAGGTTGATTTTCCAAAATTTAACGCTAAAAAAGTAAAAATTAAAATTGATAAAAAAAATCATCAAAAAATAGTGAGTGCTGATATTGATTCAATTCAGTTATTTGACAGTAACAAGAAACAGGTTTATACTTTTGTCTGGACAAAAACTAAAGTTTATAAGTCAAAAGGTACTGAGTTTAAAGTTTTAGATGAGGGTTGGATTTGCTTAATAAAAAAAGGAAAGGTATCGGTTTACCTTGGAGGCCAAGAATATGGAATCAAAAAAGATTCGATGAGAGTAGTAGAGGCAGCTAGTAATCATTATTTAAAAAAGAAAGACGAAGATTACCCAGTACTAGTTTCTGTCTTTGCTGTTGGTGGAGGTATTGGTTATAATGTATTCTTTAGGGAGTATGGACAATATTACTTTAAAGACAATGCTGTGATTGCTGAAAAAATTAAAAATAAAGAATATAAGTCTGACGATATGTTAAAGGTAGTAGAGTACTATAATAGTTATATAACTCCTAAAGCTACTACAACTAAAAGTGAGCTTACTAAAAGTACCAAGGTTAAAAGCACTTCTAATAGTGCTAGCAAAAGTAATAGTGCGCCTAAGAAGAAAAAGTAAGTTTGTCTATTTTTACAATGTATTAGTTCAGTGCTTTTTAATAAATTCAACTTTAGTAATAAGAGGTAAATCTACTCAAGAATAAGAAAATTTAACGAACTGCTTTTACATATAAAACCGAACTATTTCTAAAAATCAGTTCGGTTTTATGTATAATATCAATACTACATATTTATTTTTAAATATACTTTCTATAAAAAAGCAAGCAGAATTCAGCCGATAAATCAAAAATACTTAAAAAACCCGTATGAAAAAAACACTACTTTTGGGATGCTTGCTTTTTGCAGTTAATGCGTTTTCACAAGCTTGGGACGACGTTTATGATGATAAATATTCAGTTGGAGTATCATTTCAGGATAAAGGAATCGGTGCTGAAGTTGGTTATGAAATCGGACTGTCTAATTATTTATCAATTGGATTCATTTATGGCTACGTTTTTAAAACTGAAACATTGCCTCCAATTTATGATTCTTGGGGCATTAACATTAATGATGGAGATAATGCAGATTCTTTTGAAAAAATGAATATGGCTGCGTCATTAAACGTACACCTAACACCTTTTTTTAAAATGGATGGTGAATCTATCGATATCTATGTCGGTGCGTCTGGTGGTATTAATGGTGCTGGAGTCCAAGCAGGATTTAAATATTTTTTTATGGAAAATCTAGGAGTATATTTTAATGGCTACTGTCCTATTATAGCGGATAAATTTTTAATCGATGAATCGTCTACAAGGGTATATTATAATTTTTACCTTAAGCCTGTAGTAAGTGCAGGAGTTTCTTTTACTTTGTAAACAGGCAATTAAAAAAATCTGATTAATTGGCTTGTTTAACGCAAACTGGACTTTATTCTAGATATATTTTTAAAAAAAAGTGGGTTTGAGAAATTAATTTCATACCCACTTTCTAATTTTATTTGAAATGTACTAAAAGATTTTTTAAAATTACAACAAAGAATGCTGAGTCATTACTGCAGGTTGCGCAATACCCATCAATTCTAAAATAGTGGGAGCAATATCACCTAAAACACCATCTTTTATCGATTTTAAATCTTTATCAACCAATATAATTGGAACCGGATTCGTAGTATGCGCAGTATTTGGACTACCATCAGGATTAATCATTGTTTCGCAGTTTCCGTGATCGGCGATGACAATTGTAGTATAATCATTAGCTAAAGCTGCTTCAATAACTTCTTTTACGCAAGTGTCAACCGCTTCACAAGCTAATATTGCTGCGCTCATAATTCCGGTGTGACCAACCATGTCGCCATTGGCAAAATTTAAACATACAAAATCAACCTCGCGTTTGTTCAACTCGGGAATCAACGCATCCTTTAATTCAAAGGCGCTCATTTCTGGTTGCAAGTCGTAGGTTGCTACTTTTGGGGAATTTCTCAATATTCTAGATTCGCCTTCAAACGGATTTTCTCGTCCACCCGAAAAGAAAAAGGTTACGTGCGGATATTTTTCTGTCTCGGCAATGCGAATTTGCTTTTTGCCTGCTTTTTCTAAAACTTCACCTAAAGTCTCAGTAATATTATCTTTGTTGTAAACCACTTTTACGTTTTGATACGTTTCGTCGTAGTTGGTCAAGGTTACATAATACAGGTTTAGTTTATGCATGTTTTGTTCGTGAAAGTCTTGCTGCGACAAAGCTTCTGTCAGTTCACGCCCACGATCTGTTCTAAAATTAAAAAAGATAACCACATCATCTTCTTCAATTGTAGCTAGCGGTTTTTGATCGCTGTCCACCATTACAATGGGAGCAACAAATTCATCGGTTATATTGTTTTGATAACTTGCTTCCATGGCTGCAACAGGATCTAATGCCTTTGCACCATCAGCATTTACAAGTAAGTCATATGCTAATTTGACGCGTTCCCAACGTTTGTCGCGATCCATTGCGTAATAGCGTCCAATAATCGAGGCAATTTTTACAGGCGTATTTTTAATGTAATTTTGAAGATTCTCAATGTAGCCTTTACCCGATTTTGGATCTACATCACGTCCATCTGTAAACGCATGAACGTATACTTTATCTAATCCGTATTGTTGAGATGCATCTATTAAGCCGCGTAAATGAGAGGTGTGCGAATGCACGCCACCATCAGAAACCAATCCTAAAAAGTGTACTTTTTTATTGTGTTCTTTTGCATATAAAAATGCATCGATTAATACTTGTTCTTTGGCAAGTGTTTTATTAGCAACAGCTAAATTTATTTTGGCTAGATCTTGGTACACAATACGACCAGCACCCAAATTCATATGGCCTACTTCGCTATTTCCCATTTGACCTTCAGGCAAACCTACGTTTAGACCGTCAGTACGTAATTGCGCGCTTGGATATTGGGTATATAAACTGTTTATAAATGGAACGTTGGCGTTGTCTATGGCAGAAACTTTAGGATCAGGAGATTTTCCCCAACCGTCTAAAATCATTAGTATTACTTTCTTGTTCATCTTTATTTTAATTTTTAACAAAGATAAGGCATTTGTAAAACCTTGAAGAATATCGGTGCTACTATTGTATTATATAAAGAGAACCGTACCAAAAAACAATTATTTTTTTAAAGAAGGGATTCTTTTTTAAAATATATGCATTCTAAAATTTATTTTTAACCACGTTGTAGTCAATAAAATACTTAATACTAATTGAAAATACGTGATTCAGTTTCGAATTATTAATTAAAGCAGAAACATTTTCGCCTAAATGCTTGTTGATTTCTCTTTCGAAACCAGCACCACTATTACGATACAGTAGCGAAAGTTGGCTTCCTGGAGCAAACCACCAAGCGTACGATAAATCAGCATTCCAAGAGTTGAAATTGGAGTTTTTGTTAGTTAAATAAGTTGCGAAGTCAGTCAAAGTCCCGTCATTACTCAAAGATAAATAGTGCTTGTTTTCGGCATAAGACCAGTATTGACGAACTAATAAATTAAAAGTCATTCTGCTGTTGAGTGCGTATTTTCCTGAAATAGAATTTGAGTAAGTGATGACATTTCTATTGGCAAAAATGATCGTTTTGGGAGTAGTAGTGTTAAAATCGGCATCGATACGATCAGCATATCCTTTGTCGTTCGTGTTTTTGATGAAATTAAAATTGTAAACTAACAAAAATTTATCGCTAAAACGGTATCTCGGACCAACAGCAACGTCATAAATAGCGCGGCCTGGTTCGTCTAAAAAAGTAACTCGAGTATTTATATCGACAGCAAATTTTTTATTGTAATTGGTAGAGAAGTCAATCCAGTTTTCAATTTTTCTAGGAATTACTACAAAACGATCGGCCACACGAGGTTCGTAATAATCAAATACTTCCAGCGGATTTACGCCGATTCCAAAGCCAAATAAATTATTTTTTTTAGTTGTAATGCTGGTATTGACATTAAAATTATTGTCTTGTAAAGCACCCGTTTCTTTATTGTATTCAAGATACCCATTCCAATTCAGCCTGAGCTTATTGAAACTTTTGGTTGGATTTAAAATACGATAATTGACATTGCTGAAAAAGCTATAAAAATTAGTGTAAAAATTTATTCCTAAATCGTTTGAGTCAAAATCTTTAGTTACCAAATCGGCTCCCAAATTAAAACGGTATTTGCCGCTTGTTTTGGCAAAATTTATGTCAGCATATGAACCTTTTTTATCTTCCAATTCATTAATTAAACTGTATTTCATACTTCCTGTAATTCCGAATGTATTGGTTTTGGTATTTAAATCCCAAGTCAGGGCCGAAACATTCGCATCTCTAAAAGCGCCATCTCTAGTTACATTGGTATTAATAAAGGCTATGGATGAGGTTTTTCTAAATCGTTGATCCAAAACCAAAACATTATAATTGGTCAAAGGTTCTACTACTTCACGACGCGTTACATTGGTGACTGTGTTAGTAATAACTGCATGTGTCTTTTCGGTGATCGCATTTAAAATTCCAATTCCTAAACCGCCTTTGGTTCGTCCCGAAATTTTTAATGCATTTATTAGATTGACAGCAGACGGATTTTCGATAAATTCCTCATTTTCTGCTAATTCTATCGTTGTCGAAGGAGAGCCGCCAATTCGGCGGGAATAGAACAAATTACCTTTGCTAAATAAATCGGTTCCTTCCGTAAAAAACGAACGATTTTCATTAAACTGCTGTTCAAAAGGACCTAAATTTAAAATCTGATCGTCAAATTTAGTTTGACCAAAATCTGGAACTAAAATGGCATCCAAAGTAAAAGCATCATTAATTCCGTACTTAATATCCAATCCACCTTTCAATGTTCCGTAGGTTTTTTGTCCTTCGGCTGCATTGAGATAAAAAGAAGTGTATGGCATTAAAAATAATCGAGTAGGAGGTTTAATATTTTCGATACCCTGCAAAATACCAGCTTGTTGTGTAAAACTTCCAATTTTGGTATCAATAAGATTCCAAGTATATTTTTCTCGGTCTCTTTTTATTTCTCGAAAAAAATTAAGCCCCCAAGTTTGTTTGTTATCTGCCGAAAAACGCAGCGCAGCATACGGAATTTTCATTTCTACGACCCAGCCAAAATCGGTTATCAGCGCTTTACTGTCCCAAACGGCGTCCCAAGAATAGTCTTCGCCATTGGCATCTGTGGTAATACAATCGGCTTGGCTATCAGACGCAGGAACGAAAAATTGAAAATCTTGCTGTCCGTCGTTAAAACCATTTATAAAAACACCAAAAAGATCAGACGTTCCAAAACTATCTCGTTGTGTAATTTCCTTTAAAATTTTAGTAGGTTCATTGTCATACATTATCGCTGCAATGTAAAGTGCATCGTTATCGTAAATAATTTTAATTTCTGTTCTTTTTTCGTACGGAATTGGTTTTCCGTTGTCTGGCTCAAACATTACAAAGTCTTTGGCAACGTCGGTTTCCTGCCAAGCTTGTTCGTCAGTTTTACCATCTATTATAATGTTTGCTGTGATAGCATTAGTTTTTAATATCTTTTTCTGACCGTAACTAACTGTGGTTAATAATAGAAGAAAGTAATAGACGATTGATTTCATAACTCTAATTGATATAGCTTTTTCTAATAGACTACAAAAATTTGGATCCGTTACAGTTTTAGGTAAATTTAAAAATTTTTGAAGAGGCGTTTTTATAGGTTTTTTAATACATAGGTGTGAATGATGTAATAAATAGTGTTAAAAATGCAATAAATAGGGTAATTTAATTGTTTATAAGTTTTGTCAGGTATAATTTTTTTTTACTTTTGTTATGCCTCGAAACAAATATAACTTAAACACATTCAATGATTTACAGTATTTATCCTACATTGTTATTCATGTTGCTATCATTTGGAGCTTCTAATAACACTACAGAGAAAGTTTCTACAAACAAACGAGTAATTGCTGCAACGGTTAAAATTAGTGCCGAAGCGAAAATTGAATCCATCTACCATAATCTTCATACCAATAGTTTCGAACTTCCAAAAATGGATAGTTTTACTGAAGCTTTAAAAGGTTTTTACGAATTAAAAGAAAAAGGAATCATTACCAAAGATATTTTAACGCTGATTGATTTTAGTAAATCGGCAAACGAAAAAAGACTTTGGGTAATCGATTTATCTACTAATACCATTTTATATCATTCTTTAGTATCACACGGCAGAAATACAGGTGAAGAATTTGCTACTTCATTTTCAAATGTAGATTCTTCTAATAAAAGCAGTTTAGGCTTTTATAAAACTGGCGAAGTATATCAAGGCAAGCATGGAATGTCTTTGCGATTAGATGGTCTAGAACGCGGTGTAAATGACAATGCCAGATCTAGAGCGATTGTAATGCATGGAGCTAATTATGTTTCTAATTCATTTATTAGAAATAATAGTCGTTTGGGAAGAAGTTTGGGTTGTCCTGCAATTCCAGAAGAATTAAAACAAGAAATTATTGAAACAATAAAAAATAAATCTTGTTTGTATATTTATCATCCTTCAAGAAGTACAGTAACTCTGGCTCGTTTAGTTTCTTAGTTTAGCATACAAATCAGCATCTAAATTGTAAATATCAGGGCGAAACTGCAATTGGTTTGGTTCGCTCCAAGCCGTCCAGTACCACTGGTACAATTCGTATTTTTTAGTAATGCGAACCCCAGTAGTTTTCTCGGTTACAATAAGAGAATCAATTTTTTCCGTAGACCAGTTTTTTGCGTCGTTTAGTAAATGCTCGGCTAAATCTAGCGGGTTTTCAATACGAACACAACCTGAACTCATCGAGCGGTTTTGTCGATCAAAAGAACCTCTGTGATTGGTGTCGTGTAAATAAACGCTATGATTGTTTGGGAATAAAATTTTCATCAAACCTAGAGAATTACTTCTGCCTGGTTTTTGAACATATCGGTACGCATGCGGATTATTTTCATTCCAGTCTTGCGGATCAACTACTGTTCCTGTTTTATCATAAATCGTAATGTTCTTTTTAGCTAAATAATTTCTGTTCTTTTGCATCGAAGGAACAACATCTTCTTTTAAAATCGTTGGAGGAACGGTCCATGTCGGATTAAAGACAATTGTCTTTAATGTTGAGGTAAGAATTGGTGTTCTGCGTTTGTTCGTGCCGACAATTACGTTTCTGCTTAGCACTGTATCCTTTTCTTCTACGACTTGTAAACTGTAATCGGGAATATTAATAATTAAATAATTTCCTGTAAATTCATCAGTATACCAACGCCAGCGCTCTAAATTAGCTATTATCTGATGTTTTCTTTTTTCTTTAGAATAATTGAGTGCAGCCACAGTTCCTTTGCCAACCACACCGTCTGAAATTAAGCCATGTCTGGACTGAAATTTTTTAACAGCATCAAATGTTTTTTGATTGTAAACAGCCGATAAACTTTCTGATTTTGGCAGATCTTTCCAAAAACGCAATCTTTTTTTAATTTTAATTACCTCGCTATTGGTATCATTTAATACAATTTTATCTGCCGATTGAATGCGGTGCACACTGTCTTCTGGAAAAGTATTTATAAGTTTTAAAGCATTGATGAGTTTTTGATACGTATACGTTTTTGGTTGACTTTTTAGTAAAGCTGTTTCCAAATTGTCATCGTTAAAAGCGGTAATTAAAACTTCATTTACATTAAAGCTTTTTGCTTTTAATTCCCAGTCGGTGTACAATTTTTTTGGATCTAACTTTCCTTTATATAAATGAAGTAAAAACTTCTGAAAATTCATTGTTAAATTTAAGTCGTAAGCAATGAGTTGTTTGTCATTAAGCTCTGAAATCTTTTTTTCAAAATCTTGTAATTTTTTGACATGATAATCAGCAGGGTTTAAGCCATAATCTTCTGCTTTTTCTAATTGAAATAAAACAAATTGACGCTTTTTTAAATTGCCCCAAACTGTTTCGTAGCCAGACGATTTGTAAAAATTCACCAGCAGCTGACTTTTAAAAACAGAAAGTTGTGCCGTGTCAATCGCTATTTTTCGCTCGTTATCTTTTACAATTGCTGGTGTTATAATAGTTGCAGAATCCAAAGTTTCTCCATTTTTCGCGGCGCCCGCATCTTCTTTTTTACAATTAGTAAACAATAGGATAATAGCAATACAAGTAAAAAACCTAGTCATTGTGTTTTGTTTTAAGAGGTAAGTAAACTTGAACGATGTTGAGCAAGTACTTCATTTTTTTGGTTGATTAATTTTTTGCAAAAGTACGACTGCTGTTTAAAAGAAAACAATTCTTACAAATATTTAATTTAAAATGTTCTCTATTATTTTTGCTAGGCAAAGAACGTCCTTTATATTTGTAATTCTTAACTGAATTTGCCCTCTTTGTAACTCAATTAAAACGCATCGATATGTTTTTGTGCGATGATTTTTGTTTTCGTTCTAGATTTTAAATGATTTCTTGAAGTTATAACTTTTTAATTTTTAACAGATTAGTAGAGGTGCCGGTTTTTTTATTTATTTTTTTTCAAAAAAACTTGTTTTACAGATAACTAATTCTCTATATTTGCACCACCAAAAATGCGAAAGTAGCTCAGTTGGTAGAGCTCCAGCCTTCCAAGCTGGTTGTCGCGAGTTCGAGCCTCGTCTTTCGCTCTAAATACAATTTAGAGTTGTTTTAATTATTTGAAAAAATAATTTGTTTTTACAATTCCGATGCGAAAGTAGCTCAGTTGGTAGAGCTCCAGCCTTCCAAGCTGGTTGTCGCGAGTTCGAGCCTCGTCTTTCGCTCTTAAAACCCGAAACTCAATGAGTTTCGGGTTTTTTATTACTTCTAATTTAAGAAACTTAAATCGCTTTCTGGATCTAGTTCTTGTGGTTCTTTATTTTGTTCGAATAAACGAGCGCTTAATTTTCCTTTTAAGATAACTTTTTCGCCTTTTACTTCGAGCCAGCTTCCTTCGCGTAAGCCTAAAACAGGAACGGTATTAAAAGCATGAAATTCTTTGATTCGGGTTTCTCTCGTTTCTCCCATATGTTTGGATAGTGCATCTGGATCCATGTAGTGCGGATTCAAGTTGAACGGAACTAATCCTAAGGTTTTAAAACTTGGTGGATAAATAATTGGCATGTCATTAGTGGTTTGCATTGAAAGTCCGCAAATATTACTGCCTGCACTTGTTCCTAAATAAGGTGTGCCCTTTTTTAGCGTTTCCGATAAAACACCCATTATAGTATACTTATACAATTGCGATACTAATAAGAACGTATTTCCTCCTCCTGTAAAAATGGCTTCGGCCTCTTCGATAGCTTTTTGTTTGTCTTCAAATTCATGCAGTCCATTTACCTGAATATCGATTGTTTTAAAAGCAGATTGCACGGTAGCAGTATAGTCTTCGTGCGTAATTCCTCCCGGTCTAGCAAAAGGTACAAATAGTATTCTTTTACAACCTTTAAAATGATTTTGTAAAGTGGGCAACAGGTATTCTAAGTAGGCGCCTCCGTGTAGTGTCGAAGTGCTGGCAACGATGCTATTTTTCATGAGAATTTTATTTTTTAACTGACCTTAAAGATACTAAATGCTCCTCTTCTTTAACCGAACATCTTTTTTTTATTAACAATTATTTACCAAGTCGTTAGCATTAAATTTGGAGTTGCTTGAGATACTTTTACAGCTATAAACCACCTTATATGAGGCATTTTATTCTTTTTGTAGTTTTAGCATTTTCGCAAGAATTTTTTGCTCAAGAGCATTTTCCGACACAAATTACAGGAATTACTACTTTATACAATAATCCGCTAGAGGGAGTTTTTGTAATCAATAAAACTAGCGAAAAGGGCGTTCAAACAGATAAAGAGGGTCGGTTCTCCATTGCTGTAAAAAAAGGAGATATAGTCGTATTTTCTTCCTTGATGACCAAGGAGATGCAAGTGCAAGTAGATGAAAAACTCAATATAACTAACTTTTTAGTTATCGAATTAAGTGCACAGTCCAATCAGCTTCGTGAAGTGGTGGTTCGAAGTTATAACGGAACTAATGCACGAGCATTAGGAATTATTCCTCAAGACACAAAAAGCTACACTGCAGCAGAAAGAAAATTAAAAACCGCAACCGATTTAAAAGGTGCTGGAGGAGGTATTTGCTTGGATCCTGTGCTGAATTTAATTTCAGGTAGAACGGCAATGCTAAAAAAAGAATTAGCGGTAGAGAAAAAGGAAGATTTTATGGAAATGCTTGAAAAATTGTTTGATCGCAATCACTTTGTGAACAAATTAAGTATTCCCGAAGATTATGTAAAGGGATTTGAATATTATGCCGTGGAAAACCCGTATTTTACAAAAATTTTAAATTCGAAGAATAAAGTAGCAACAGAATTTTTATTAGGTGAATTAGCATTAAAATACAAAGACATCATTGCTTGTGAAAACGAATAAAACCCTACTTTTTCTTCTCTCTATTTGTAGTCAAATTATTTTTGGACGAACTTTTAGTAGTAAAGAAATAAAGGGACAAGTATTTGCCGATTTAATTGCGCTACAATCGGTTACGATTGTCAATAATACAACGCAACATTTTGCAGTCACCGACTATTGGTTTGTTTTCAATCGTGATTCAAGAAAATGACGTTCTTGTTTTTTGGGAGTAAATCTAGAAGCATTAGAAAAAAGAATTACAATAGCAGATCTGTCGCTATCTTTTCTTTCGATTAAAGGAAAACGAAAAGCATTGAAGTAGAACAAGCTTCTGTAGATAGTAGCCCCAGTATTAATGCTACGAGACTTGAATTAGTTTAATTGAGTCAAAAAAAAAAATACACCGCTGCTGAGCGTAAATTGTACACGGCTGGTTAGTTCAAGTGGTATAGTCCTTTGCTTATACCTTTGGGAGGAATATATTTTGATGGATTATTAAACGCAGTTAATTAACGTAAAAAGAGATTAGAAAAAGAGCTTTCTAGTGAAAATAAAGAAACTGCTGTACAGCTACCGCAAAAGCTTTTCGGTCAAAAGTATTTGATTAGTGACTTAAAAATTCCTCCGAATCATGTGGCAGGATTTCAGTATTATGTGGTAGAAAATAAGGATTTCATGAAAATTATAAACTTAGAAAATAAAAGTGCCGCCGAGTTTTTATTAGTTGAGTTGGCGCAACAATATAAAAATACAATAACTATTGAAAACGAATAACTCCTTCCTTTTTATTTTTCTTGCAATTACTCATTTTACTTTCGGACAAAATTTGCTGTCTAAAGAAATGAACGGTCAAGTATTTGCTGATTCTAGTTCTGTTGATGGTGTAACTGTTGTGAACAATGCAACGCAACTGACCACAATTACAGATAGCAACGGTCTATTTTCGATTGTAATTCGCGAAGGTGATGTTCTGGTTTTTTCTGCGATAAATTTAGAGGGTTATAAAAAAAGAATTACTTCTTCTGACTTAGCGCTTAATTTTCTTCCTATAAAAATGAAAGCAAAAAGCATTGAATTAAAAGAAGTGGTGATTAATGAGTCGAATATATCGGCTGAAAGCCTAGGGATCATTCCCTATGGTCAAAAAAAATATACCGCTGCCGAACGTAAACTGTACACTGCAAACTCAACTCCAATTGATGCGCTACTCAATGCAATGTCGGGTCGATCAAAAATGTTAAAAAAAGAAATAATAGTTGAGAAAAAAGAGCGAATGCTGTACAAGATTGAAGGATTATTCGAGGAAGATTATTACACCCAAAGACTAAAGATTCCTGCAGATCACATAAAAGGATTTCAATATTACTGCATTGAAAATCCTGAGTTTATGCGTACCTTAGAATCTAAAAATAAAAGCATGAGTATGTTTTTAATCACACAATTGGCTCAGGAATATCTAAAAATAATTGAAAATGAAGACTAAATTTTTTACAGGAATTTTATTTATTTTAATGCAACTTGGTTTTGCTCAAACGAATGATAGAAAATTGTTGAATGGTAAAGTGCAAAACGATTCATTGGCAATAGAAAGCGGTTATGTTTTAAATATTAATGCGCAAACCAGAACTTATATATATAAAGATGGCGCATTTGCTATTATGGCTAAAGCTAAAGACACGCTTTTGTTTTCGGGAATGGTTTTTCAATCGAAAAAAATTGTTGTAAAAGCGGCTGATTTTCAGGAAAAAGCAGTGTTGATTCAGCTAGAATTAATTAACAATCAATTAAATGAAGTTGTGGTTGGTAGTAAATTTAAAGACGAATCTTTATCGGGTGGCACACAAGTAATTGTTGATGGTCAATATTTTGATGATGCCAATTCTTCACCAACCAACCAAGTCATGCACTCCAATCAAACGATAAAAGACGGAATTGATTTTGTTCGAATGTTTAAGGAAGTTAAGAAAGCCCTAAAACCGAAGCCAGAAGACAAACAAGAATATATTGAAGATATCACGTTTTCCAAATATGCGCAAGCCAATTTTAGTCCGACGTTTTATAGAGAAGAGTTGCGTTTAAAAGAAGATGAAATCGATTTATTTTTAATGTATTGTGCGAACGATAGAGAATCTAGAAAATATTTAAAACCAGAATCAAAATTTCAATTAATCGATTTTTTAATCAATAAAAATAAAGAATATAAAAGAATTGTTACTTTTGAAAAATGAAAAAAATAGTTCTAAATTCCTCTTTAATTTTGTTACTTTTTCTTTTTTCGGCTTTTTCTTTCCATAAATTTTATGTGGGAGTATATCAAGTCGATTATGTTCCAGAAAAGAGAATGTTGCAAATAACGTCAAGAATTTTTATTGATGATCTCAATGATGCGATCGAAAAAAAATACAAATTAAAAACTAATGTTGGTACCGAAAAAGAAACGGCTGCAGATGTTACTTTACTAAAAAAGTACTTGTCAGAAAATTTTTTAGTCAAAGTTAACGGTCAATCCAAAGCAATCGTTTTTGTGTCTAAAGAGACCGAAGATCAAAATGTTGTAGTTTGTTACACTAAAATTACCGATGTCACTAAAATAAAAGCATTAGAAGTGAGTAATACCCTTCTAATAGATTGGAACAGAGAACAACAAAACATTACACATTTTTTAATAAATGGCACTAAAAAGACGGTTCTGTTTACAGAATCTTCACGGAAAGAAGTGTTAAAGTATTAAAAACGACGGTAAAAATATTTATTTATTTTTATTTTCACGCCTGCTTAAATGACCAAAACCATTTTTATGAAGAAAATTTCATTACTGCTGTTTTTTCCAGCGCTATTATTTGCACAAGAAAACACTACTGCAGTTACCCCAAAACAACAAGGAAAATACGATACGAACAAGTTCAGTCAGATGTACGATTTGTTGGCTACACCAAACATGTTTCGCACTGCTTCTGGGGCTCCAGGTCCTGCTTATTATCAGCAACAAGCCGATTATAAAATGGATATTGAATTGGACGACAAGAACTCGAAAATCATGGGTTCTCAAACGGTTACTTACTCTAACAATTCTCCTGAAAATTTAGAGTATTTATGGGTTCAATTGGATCAAAATATGCGTGCTAAAAATTCACAATCACCTTTAGCTGAAAATGAAAAAGTAAGTCAAAAACTTACTGTTGGTGGATTTGCTGATAAATATTTAGTAGAAGGTCCAGATCGCGGTTTTCATATCGAATATGTAAAAGATGCACAAGGAAATCCAATGTCACATACCATCAATCAAACCATGATGCGTATTAATTTGGCAACTCCTCTAAAATCTGGAGCTAAAATTACGTTTTCGATCAAGTGGTGGTACAACATTAATAATTATCAAAAAGAAGGGGGACGTTCTGGTTATGAATTGTTCGAAAAAGAAGGAAATAAATTATATGTAATTGCACAATTCTATCCAAGAATGGCGGTTTATAATGACGTAGAAGGTTGGCAGCACATGCAATTTTGGGGTGGAGGAGAGTTCGCTTTGCCATTTGGAAATTTTGACGTCAACTTTACAGCACCAGCGGATCACGTGGTTGATGCAACGGGTGAATTAACCAATAGAAGCGAAATGTTTACCGCGGCACAAAACAAGAGATACGAAAAAGCACTAAAGTCTTTTGATGAGCCAGTAGTAATTGTTACTCAAGAAGAAGCGGAAGCAGCAGAAAAAGGATTTTCAGACCAGAAAAAAACATGGAAATTTAGCGCTAAATATGTGCGTGATTTTGGTATCGCTTCTTCTAGAAAATTTATTTATGATGCAATGGCCGTTCAGTTAAAAGATAAAGTGGTTATGGCAGAATCGTTGTATCCAAAAGAAGCGAATCCATTATGGGGGGAGACTTCTACAAAAGTGGTGGCGCATACCTTAAAAAGTTATTCGGCTCACACTTTTGATTATCCGTATCCAAAAGCCGTTTCTGTTTCTGCCGAAGATCAAGGAATGGAATATCCAATGATTTGTTGGAATTACGGTCGTCCAGATGAAAACGGAGTAACAAGCGATCGCATTAAACATGGAATGACCAGTGTAATTATTCATGAAGTAGGACATACTTTTTTCCCAATGATTGTAAATTCAGACGAGCGCCAGTGGACTTGGATGGATGAAGGTTTAAACTCTTTTTTAGAGTATTTAGCCGAACAAGAATTAGATCCAAATTATCCTTCCAGTAGAGGGCCAGCCAAAAACATCGTTCCCTATATGAGTGGTGATCAGAATTTTTTAGAGCCAATTATGTCTAATTCAGAAACAATTATTCAATTTGGTAACAATGCTTATGGAAAGCCTGCTGCAGGTCTAAATATTTTGAGAGACGTGGTAATGGGGCATGAATTGTTTGATCATGCGTTTAAAACCTATGCCAATCGATGGAAATTCAAGCACCCAACTCCCGAAGATTTTTTTAGAACAATGGAAGATGCTTCGGCAGTAGATTTGGATTGGTTCTGGAGAGGATGGTTTTACTCGACCGACTATGTAGATATCGGAATTAAAGACGTAAAACAATATTATGTTTCAGAAAATCCGACGGCGGAATTGAAAAATGTAAAAATTAGAAAAGGTCGTTTTGGTGTAGAAGAAGGTCCGTTTGTATATTTAATTGATGGTGATCACAAAGAATTCCAATCGTCCAACAAAAAAGGATTAGAAGTAGCGCAAATGCAACCGTTAGTTTCTTACATCAACGAGAATTTTTCTACAGATGAAAAAGCAACTATTAAAAAGCCGAAATATTTTTACGAAGTAGAGTTTAATAAACCAGGCGGAATGATTATGCCAATTTTAGTTGAGCTGACCTACGAAGATGGAAGCAAAGAAGAGTTTAAGTATCCAGCTCAAATTTGGAGAAAAAATAACAGCAGTGCTAAAAAAGTTTATGCGACCGAAAAAGCAATAAAAAAGATACAAATTGATCCTAAATTGCTAACCGCAGATATTGATGTAACTAATAATGTCTGGCCAAAAGTGGTTACAAAATCAAAATTTGACTAAATATTAAATAAAAAAAGACTCACTAAGAGTCTTTTTTTATTTAATATAATTTTAAAGCACAAGGCTACAAATTTAATTATCTTTGTAGCAGATTAAAAAAATACAATTATGTTTGGAATAGGCGGCGGAGAATTAATATTCATTTTGTTTATAGTTTTAATGCTTTTTGGTTCTGATAAAGTGCCAGAAATTGCGCGTACGATGGGTAAAGCTATGGCTCAACTTAAAAATGCAACCAACGATTTAAAAAGTGAAATCCAGAAAGGAGCCGAAGAAAATGGTTTCGATCAAAAAACACTAAGCGATTTGACGGGTAATATCAACGAAGAAATAGCCAAAGCCAAAAGCGGATTATTGGGAGATGCAACGGCCGAGTTTGAAAAAACAAGAGAAGAAATTGACACCATTACAGGTCCTATAAAACGTATGCGCTAATGTTAGAAAAATTACTGCAGTTAGATACCAAATTATTCGTTTTTCTTAATAGTTTGGGTTCGGAAAATTTTGATGCTTTTTGGCTTATCGTTACCAAACAAGCTTACTGGACGCCTTTTTTTTTACTATTGTTTTATCTTATTTACAAAAAGCTGGGTGTCAAGCAAACATTGTTTTTAATCCTTTTTATTGCAATTCTAATCACCTGTACAGATCAATTGACAAACCTGATCAAAAATTCGGTACAGCGTTTACGCCCGTGCAATAATCCAGAAATTAATGATTTTATCCGAATCGTTCAAGTTCGAAAATCATTTAGCTTTTTCTCTGGACACGCTTCCAATACAATGGCGGTTGCTACTTTTTTATATTGTGTTTTAAACAAGCATTTTAAATACTTTTACGTACTCTTTTTATGGCCGTTGGTATTCGCATACAGCCGTATTTACTTAGGTTTGCATTATCCTTTAGATATTTTATCAGGATACGCTGCTGGTGCAATTTTAGGATTTTTAATCTTTAAGATTTATCAAAAAGTGAAAGCAAAATACTTTCCAGTTTAGTTTTTTTAGAAGTTATTTACTGTCAATCGCTGTATTTTTTGCTGCCTAAAAAAGATAACAAAAGGATGCCGCTGCTACCAGGGCTATGGGTATACTAGTTCAAAATATAGTAAGTTTTAAACTTTGAATTTTTCTCTACAAATCTGTCGAGCATCTAGGTAACTAATCTCCTTTGAATATTACTCAAAAACCTTTGTAAATCTGTCGCTTAAGTGTTTTTAGAAGCTTTCTTGGAAAAACCACTCTTCTACAAAACTCTACTAACGGTCAATCCATCACGAATAGGTAACAAAACTGTTTCTACTCTAGGATCGTCTCGAAGTAAAACATTGTATTCTAAAAGTACTTGAGTACTGGTATCGTTTTTATGGACAGGTTCTAAAACTTTTCCGCTCCACAAAACATTATCCGACAAAATAATACCGCCTTTATTCATTTTAGGAACAATCAAATTCCAATAGTTAATATAGTTTTCTTTATCGGCATCAATAAAAACCAAATCAAATTTCAAATCCAAATCCGGAATAATAGTCGTTGCTTCACCCAAGTGCTGAAAAATTTGTGAACCCCAAGGAGATAGGTCAAAATATTTTCGTTGAAAGTCAATTAATTCTTCTTTAATATCAATCGTATGCAACTGACCTTTTTCCTGCATTCCTTCGCATAAGCATAAACTAGCGTAGCCAGTGTAAGTTCCTATTTCTAAAATATTTATTGGACGAATTAACGTAGAAAGCATACCTAAAACACGACCTTGAAAATGACCACTTAACATTCTAGGTAGTAATATTTTTTGGTACGTTTCTTTGTTTAATTTAGCTAATAATTCGGGTTCTCTTTCCGAATGTTGCTCTATATACTCTTCTAATTCTTCTGAAATAAAATGCATTTTATAAATTTTTGATAAAGGGAAGTATTGCTTTTGTTGGTGACAAAATTACAAAATATTTAAGGCCATTTTACTATTGCATTTCAGATTGCCATATAAAAAATAAATAAGGATTCATACGAACTTAATTCGCAGGAATCCTTTATATCCATTTTTCTAAAAAGCAATTAAAAAATAAAGCGACATGCAATTACTCTTACTTTTTCATTTCTTTTGAAACGTTGTCTGCAGTTTTCTCCACACCTTCTTTAACATCTTTTGCTGCTCCTTCTACTGCTTTAGCCCCTTTTTTGGTTGCTCGTTTAATATTTTCAATAGTGCTATCGATTTTTACACTAGCGGTATCACTTTTTTCATTCATGTCTTCTAATAAAGTGTCTAGTTTTTGTCCTGGCGTCAATTCTAGTCCGTCAGGTCGATCTGCAGACTTTTTACACGATTGCACGGTAGTACACAAAAGAACAGCTGCTACTATTGTTATAATTTGTTTTTTCATAATATATTTAGGTTTGAAAAGTGGTTCAAATGTAAAAATTGCGGTTGTAATTTATTTATAAAGTTAAGGAATTTCGTTACATAATTTTGATCTTGCATCTTTCCGAAACTATTTAAAGTAAAGCAGTCGTAAGAAAGTTTTTAGGACACTTACCGATTCAATAAATACTTAGTAACTTTGCACCATGCAAATTGATAAAAAAGACATAAGAGCGCTATCTAAAGAACAATTACGTGATTTTTTTGTTTCTAATGGAGACAAAGCATTCCGCGGAAACCAAGTTTACGAATGGTTGTGGAGCAAAGGAGCGCATAACTTTGATGATATGACCAATGTGGCCAAAGGAACTCGTGCTATGCTCGAAGATAATTTTGTGATTAATCACATTAAAGTAGATCTGATGCAACGCAGTTCTGATGGTACGGTAAAAAATGCAGTTCGCCTGCACGATGGTTTAGTGGTAGAGTCGGTGTTAATTCCGACAGCAACTCGAACTACAGCCTGTGTTTCTAGTCAGGTTGGCTGTAGCTTAGACTGTAATTTTTGTGCTACAGCGCGCTTAAAACGAATGCGAAATTTAGAACCTGGCGAAATTTACGATCAGGTGTTGGCTATCGATAAAGAAAGTCGTTTGTATTACAATCATCCGCTATCCAACATTGTTTTTATGGGAATGGGTGAGCCGCTGATGAACTATAACAATGTCATTAAGGCAATTGCTATGATTACTTCAGAGGAAGGATTAGGCATGTCGCCGAAACGGATTATGGTTTCGACTTCTGGTATTCCAAAAATTATCAAGAAAATGGCCGATGACGAAGTAAAATTCAAATTAGCAGTTTCGTTACACTCTGCTATAGATGAAATTAGAGCTAGAATTATGCCTTTTAGTATTAATTTTCCACTGGCTGATTTGCGTGAATCTTTAGAATATTGGTACCGAAAAACTAAAAGTAAAATTTCATACGAGTATGTAGTTTGGAAAGGAATTAACGACAATAAAGAATCAATTGATGCCTTGGTTAAATTTTGCAAATATGTGCCTTGCAAGGTCAATTTGATCGAATACAATCCGATTGATGATGGCGAATTTCAGCAAGCTTCAGAAGAGTCAATAAACGCTTACATTAGTGCTTTAGAAAAAAGCGGAATTGTGGTAAAAGTACGTCGTAGTCGCGGAAAAGACATCGATGCCGCATGTGGCCAATTGGCCAATAAAGAAAGTTAATTGATCGTAAAGTTTTTTTTTAAATTAAGAGTAGGAGACGGTACCTTTTAAAAGCAAAATGGTTTTTCAAAAGTTAGTTTCCATAATTGAATTCTCTACTCAAAGTAGTATATTTGGCATCTAGATGAACATTACTTCGCAAATAAAACAGCCTATTTTTCGTGAGATGGAACTTTTTGAAAAAAAGTTCTATGAATCGATGACTTCCAAAGTGGCATTGTTGAATCGAATCACCTATTTTATCGTGAACCGCAAGGGCAAACAAATGCGTCCTATGTTTGTGTTTCTAACTGCAAAAATGGTCGCAGGCGGGAGCGTAAATGAGCGAACGTATCGTGGCGCTTGTGTGATCGAACTTATTCATACGGCGACATTGGTGCATGATGACGTTGTGGATGATAGCAACAGACGTCGCGGATTTTTCTCGATTAATGCTTTATGGAAAAATAAAATTGCTGTCTTAGTGGGTGATTATTTGCTCTCCAAAGGATTGTTGCTTTCTATTGATAACGACGATTTTGATTTGCTGAAAATTATCTCGGTTGCCGTTCGTGAAATGAGCGAAGGAGAACTGCTTCAGATAGAAAAAGCACGTCGTCTAGATATTACCGAAACGGTTTATTATGAAATCATTCGCAAAAAAACAGCAACACTTATTGCTGCTTGTTGTGCTTTGGGTGCCAAATCGGTTATTGAAGATGGGGCAGAAGTAGAAAACATGCGTAAATTTGGTGAACTCATCGGAATGGCTTTTCAAATTAAAGATGATTTATTCGATTATACAGACGAAGCCATCGGAAAACCAACCGGAATTGATATAAAAGAGCAAAAAATGACATTGCCCCTTATATATGTCTTAAATACTTGTTCTCCTAAGGAAAAAAAATGGGTAATCAATTCCATTAAAAACCACAATAAAGACAAAAAGCGTGTCAAAGAAGTGATTGCATTTGTAAAAGCAAAAAATGGTTTGATCTACGCCGAAAATAAAATGATCGAATTTCAACAGGAAGCTCTTTTGTTACTTGACAATTACCCAAATTCAGATTATAAAGAAGCACTGATTTTAATGGTTAACTACGTTATCGAGCGAAAAAAATAAGTTTTTTATTTTTAAAAATATACGCTCAATTTCAAAATTTAATTACAATGAATGTAAGGATTCATTTGTAGTTTATCTTCGTTTCAATTGTAATTTTCTCAATTAATTATATCGCAATGAAGTACTTTCACAGAAGTGTTTTTTTCGATTTATAAAGTACCTAACTCTTCAGTTTTGTGTATTTTTGCAGACTCTTAACCCTCTAAAATAATTCCTTTTGATTTCTCAAAGTACTATTGATACCGTTTTTGAAACCGCTCGTGTAGAGGAGGTTATTGGCGATTTTGTGCAATTAAAAAGAGCAGGAAGCAATTATAAAGGATTGAGTCCGTTCTCTGATGAGCGTTCTCCTTCATTTATGGTTTCTCCCGTAAAACAAATTTGGAAAGATTTTAGTTCTGGCAAAGGCGGGAACTCGGTCGCTTTCTTAATGGAGCACGAACACTTTACGTATCCTGAAGCTATAAAATACTTGGCTCGAAAATACAACATCGAGATAGAGGAGACACTACAAACAGACGCCGAAAAAGCAATTACAGATGTTCGGGAAAGCATGTATTTGGTTTCTGAATTTGCGGCCAAATATTTTCAAGATGTTTTGGTTAATACCGAAGAAGGAAAAGCGATAGGATATTCTTATTTTAAAGAAAGAGGATTTACCAGCGAAACTATTAAAAAGTTTGCATTAGGATATTCTCCCGAAACTTGGGACGCTTTTACTAAACAAGCTTTAGGTAAAGGATTTCAGATGGAGTTTCTAGAAAGTACTGGTTTAACAATCGCCAGAGAAGACCGACCATTCGACCGTTTTAAAGGTCGTGTGATGTTCCCGATTCATAGTATGTCAGGACGTGTTTTAGGATTCGGAGGTCGTATTTTAACTAATGATAAGAAAGCGGCAAAGTACTTAAATTCACCCGAAAGCGATATTTACCATAAGAGTAAAGTATTGTACGGTATTTTTCAGGCGAAGCAATCAATCGCCAAATTAAACAATTGCTTTTTGGTTGAAGGGTATACGGATGTAATTCAGTTCAACCAAGCTGGAATTGAAAATGTAGTCGCTTCATCGGGAACGGCTTTAACACCAGATCAGATTCGTTTAGTTAATAGATTAACTAAAAATATCACCGTTTTATTTGATGGAGATGCTGCGGGATTGCGTGCGTCAGTGCGTGGAATCGATTTGATTCTAGAGGAAGGAATGAATGTAAGAGTATGTACATTTCCTGATGGAGAAGATCCGGATAGTTTTGCAAAAAAGACTTCGCATGAAGATTTAGTTCACTACCTCGAAGCAAATGCAAAAGATTTTATTCAGTTTAAGGCATCGCTTTTAATGAATGAAGCTAAAAATGATCCTGTAAAAAAGGCCGATTTGATTCGGGATATGGTGACTAGTATTTCAAAAATTCCAGATAGAATCCAGCGCGAAATTTACATTCAGGAATGTGCTAGAATTATGGATATTTCTGAACAAGTTTTGGTTAGTACTTTGGCACAACTGGTTCAAAAAGACATTGTAGAAATCGGTAAAAAACAAAAGCAAGAACAAAGAGCTTTTGAAATTGTAAAAAACGAGAATCCTGCCGAAGCAGAAAAAGTTGATATTTTGTATCGGTTAGAGCGAAAAATAATTGAAATTTTATTGCTATATGGAAATAAAACGGAAGAGTTTGAAGATGTTCTGTTAAAAACAAACGAAGAAGGTGAAGTAGAAATGTATTCGGAGAAAAAAGAATATAAAGTATACGAACGCATTTTTTTAAGTTTGCAGGAAGATGAAGTTGAATTGTCTAATGAGTTGTTTCGGAAAATTTTCACCGATTTAATTACCTATTACAATCAAGTAGAAAATTTTAGCTTAGAGCAGTATTTAATGCGCATTCAGCCCGAATTTGCTCGTGAGGTTACGGACATTATTATGGAAGACGAGCAGCTGGTCATGCACAATTGGGAAGGTCAGAATATTTTTCCAAAAAATAAATCAGCTTCGATAGCACAATATGTTTCAGAGATTATATTATCAATGCGATGGTATTTGGTTGGTAGTATTATTGAAGAATTAAAAAGCTCTATACAATCTGATGCAAATTCAGATAATACAGAGCTTTTAATGATGATAATGGATTACTCGAAACTAGTTAATACGTTTTCGAAAAAACTAGGTCGCGTCATGTCGCGTTATCATTAAATAATTTCTAACGTCTTTGCTTTATTAACTAAGTCAACTAAGTTAGTCACGTTTAATTTTGTTAGTAAACGTAATTTATACGTACTAATTGTTTTTTCGTTTAGGTTAAGAATTTTTGAAATTTCATTATTCTTTTTACCATCACTTAAATAACGCAATACTTCAACTTCTCTATTAGAAAGTTTTCTGTACAAACGTTCGCTTTTACTTTGCTTGGCTATTAAAGCCATGTTTTTGCGAACATTTTCGTTAATAATAACTTTACCTTCGTGAACTTTCACGATAGAATTTCCGAGAGTCTCTAACTTCTCTGTCTTTTGTACATAACCTGATACACCAGCTTTAATAGCATTCGGCGCATACATTTGCTCCGAAAGATCACTGTATATAATAATTTTTGTCTTTGGGAAATTTTTCAGCAAAGCTTTCACTTCAAAAATACTAGCTAAACCTTCTAGAGCTAAGTCAAGGACTAAGACATCAATGTCTTTTGTTTGAAGGATATCTCTTACCATCGAAAAGTTTCCCACGTTGGCAACAATCGATATATCATTGTGGTCTTTGAAATAAGACTTTACACCAAAGTGCGTCACAGGGTGGTTGTCTGCTAAACATACTTTAATCATAATTTTACCTTTTTTAGAATTGTTCGTGTTTTTGGATCTGTAAAATTAATAAATAAATTCTGTAAATAATTGCAAATCAACATAAATAAAGATTATTTTAACGTATCTGGAATTAAACATACTGGTATCGGGTTCATTTTGTGTTGATTAATTGTATTTAATCTCTTATAAATTTTGAAAACTTCTTGCTGTCTACCCCAAAAATTTTCAGCTGTATTTCCTGCTTTGTCTGCTAACATTGCCTCTTCTAATTCATCATAACTGGCGCCCAATTGTTCTTCGTCTGTTCGGCTATCTCCAAATAATCCGTCTGTTGGAGCAGCTGTCAAAATAGATTCTGAAACGCTTAAAAATGCAGATAACGCATATACATCAGACTTCATCAAGTCTGCTATCGGACTCACATCAACTCCGCCATCTCCGTATTTAGTATAAAATCCAACTCCAAAATCTTCAATTTTATTTCCTGTTCCGGCCACTAATAAACCATGAATTCCGGCAAGATAATAGAGCGTTGACATTCGTAATCTAGCACGACTGTTCGCTAATGAGAGGTTTAGCTTATCTAAATTAAGGTCATCGGGAACGCTTGTTTTAAAAGCATCAAAAGTAGCGCTCAAATCTACTTCTATATTGGAAACGTTCGAAAAGCAGTCTTTTAATGTTTTGATATGTTCGCGTCCTCGTGAAACTTCACTTTTTGCTTGATGAATTGGCATTTCAACACATAATACTTTTAAGCCAGTTTGTGCACACAAAATTGACGTTAGAGCCGAATCAATTCCGCCCGAAATTCCAATTACGAAACCATTGACTTTAGCAGTTGTTGCATATTCTTTTAGCCATTGAACAATATAATCATTTACTTTTTCAGTCTGAATGGTGCTTTTTTTAGCCATAATAGTTCACGTTTTTAGATACAGCGACGTATATTTGCACAGTCTTTTTGGGGTCATTATTAATAAGTAACGTGCATCACAAATTTAATTAAAATAAAATGAAATCATATCGCTTTGCCTTAATCCTATTTGTGATTTTAATATCCTGTGAGAAAAAAAGTAAAACAGAGAAAGCCATCGACGATATTCCTGTAGCGATCAAAGTAGAACGATTTGATAAAGCTTTTTTTGAGACCAAACCAGAAGATTTAGCTAGGCTAAAAAGAGAATATCCCTTATTTTTTCCTTCTAATACTGAAGATGCAGTTTGGATTGAAAAAATGCAAGATCCGTTATGGCGGGAATTGTATCAAGAAGTAGAAAGAAAGTACAGTAATTTTGAGCCCGTTCGTAAAGATTTTGATGTTCTGTTCCAGCATATTAAGTATTATTTCCCTGAAACTAAAACGCCTAAAATTATTACAGTTATTGCCGAAATGGACTATAATAGTAAAGTGATTTATGCCGACAGTTTAGTGATTGTTTCTTTGGAATTATATTTGGGTAAAGACCATAAATTTTATCAGTTTCCAGAATACATTAAACAGAGTTTTGAAACTAAACAAATAATGCCTGATGCAGTGGCTAGCTTCGCGAGTCGAAAAATTGCTAAAGTCACAGATAAAAGTTTATTGTCACAGATGATTTATTTTGGCAAAGAATTATATTTGAAGGATTTACTATTGCCAGAATATAGTGATGATGAAAAAATTGGTTATACCGAGGAGCAACTACTTTGGTGTCAAGAAAATGAAAGTTATATGTGGCGTTATTTTATAGAGCGCGAAATGTTGTACGATGATGATGCAAAATTAAAAGCAAGATTTGTATCGCCAGCACCTTTCTCTAAATTTTATTTAGAAATTGATAACGAAACTCCAGGAAGAGTTGGTGCATGGGTTGGATGGCAAATAGTTCGGTCGTACATAAAGAATAATGATGTAACTCTAGATGAAATGTTACAATTGAGTGAAAAAGAGATCTTCGAAAAATCGAAATATAAACCCAAAAAGTAAGAAATAATTTGTAATTGCACAAACAGAATTGTGGTGAATCTTTACTATAATTTGCAGTTAATTTATAAATAATTAAATACCAAAATATGAAGTCAGAAATTAATTTTGATATAGAATTAGACGAAAATCGCGTACCGGAAAAATTATCGTGGTCTGCGAAAGATGGTGGTGTCGAAAAAGAAGAAGCAAAGGCAATTATGTTGTCTATTTGGGACAGCAGAGTAAAAGAGACGATGCGTATTGACTTGTGGACCAAAGATATGCCAGTTGATGAAATGAAAATTTTCTTTCATCAAACTTTGGTAGCTATGTCTGATACTTTCAAACGCGCTACAGATGATGAAAAAATGGCGGATACCATGAAAGATTTTTGTGATTACTTTGCAGAAAAATTAGAATTGACAAAATAAGCTGAAATTCATTCCAATAAAAAATCCCATATTTCAATATCTACAGTTGAAATGTGGGATTTTTTTATTTGGCAGTTCTAGTTAAAAATTAATTTTGAAATTTTAATTTACTTAATTAAAACTGATTTTTTCTCTAAATCTTTCAATAATTTCTTGAAGGCTCCTTTTATTAATTTTTTATTGCTTTTATGAAAACTAATATTGTCAATTAGTTTATCTGATTTTGTCGTTTCCCAGAGCGATTTCTGTTTCTCGCTAGTAACCGTACCAACTACGCGCTGTGAATATATAATTTCTTGCAAATTTAAGTCATATACTTCTAAAGTCACCTCACTCTGATTTTTTCCTGTAGAGTTCTCATCTTCATAAAAACCAATTTTTCCTAAATCACTTCTGTTTTCTTTAGCAGTTACATTAATGAAAAAATCAAAATTGGTTCCAATTTTTAATTCTTTGATTTTCTGCTTACTGGGGTTTAAAGGTATGAGATGAGGAAGGAGTAATCCATTAATTTCAGGTCTATAATAATAACGATCAGTCAGATTTTTAGCAAAAAATAGTGTTGCTTGCTCTTTGATTTCATCGTTGCTATCGCAGTTACAATCGATTTGATTGAGAAGCCATTTGCCTTGAGTAAAATCAACGCCAGTTTTATAATTGTTATTCGTAAAGAGATAGGTTTTACTCTGACAAGATTCAAGAAAAACTAAAATAAATATCGAAATGAATACGATAGCAATACGTCTATTTCTCACGATCATGACATTGAACTGAATTTAAAACCCACTATTGTTTTTAAAAACTTCTTGGTTAATTTCATCTATATAACCTAAAATATATTCTTTACCAGTGCTCTCTGTTGCTGAAGTCACAAAGTACTGTGGCATTTCTTCCCAATTATTCATGAACATTTGCTTTCTGTAGGCGGCAACATGCGAGTCAATTTTAGTCTTACTAATTTTATCTGCCTTTGTAAACACAATGCAAAACGGAATTTCGCTTTCGCCCATATAAGACATAAACTCAATATCAATTTTTTGAGCTTCTAAACGGATATCAATAAGTACAAAAGCACATACCAACTGCTCTCTAGTTTCAAAATAGTCTGTAATGAACTGTTGAAAAATAGATTTTGTTTTTTTGGAAACTTTAGCATACCCGTAACCTGGTAAATCGACCAAAAACCAATTATTATTGATTTTAAAATGGTTGATTAGTTGCGTTTTTCCAGGACGTCCTGAAGTTTTAGCTAAATTTTTATGATTAGTAAGCATGTTTATTAACGAAGATTTTCCAACATTGGATCTTCCTATAAAAGCATACTCAGGTAAAATTTCTTTCGGACATTTATCAACTTCAGAGTTGCTTATTATAAATTCGGCGGTATTGATTTTCATAGATGAAAAATTTATTTTTTAGCGACCAGATAGGGTTTCGCTTTTATGTTTGATTTTTGCTTGCGCAAAATAGTTTTAATAGCGATTTCATAATTCTACTGTCTAAAACCTCCTAAATTTGAAAAGGTATTTCTGCTATAAATTGACTTTAGTAAGCCATTCTTCCATAATTTGGTTGAATTCTTCTGGATGTTCCATCATCGCAGCGTGTCCACATTTGTCAATCCAGTATAAAGAAGAATTAGGAAGTAATTCATTAAACTCTTCAGCTACATTTGGTGGTGTAACAATATCATCTTTACCCCAAATGATACAGGTTTCTACTGTCATTTTAGGCAAATCTTTTGCCATATTATGTCTAATTGCACTTTTAGCAATAGTCAATGTTTTAATCAATTTCATTCGATCATTAACTGATGCAAATACTTCATCTATCAAATCTGGAGTTGCAATTTCGGGATCGTAAAAAACATCTTGTGCTTTCTTTTTAATGTATTCGTAATCACCTCTTTTAGGATAACTGTCGCCCATTGCACTCTCGTAAAGTCCAGAACTACCAGTAATTACAAGACCTGCTACTTTTTCAGGATATAATTTAGTGTGGTATAATGCAATATGACCTCCCAAAGAATTCCCTAATAAAATGACTTTGTCAAATCCTTTAAAAGCAATAAAATCTTTTACATATTTGGCAAAACTTTTTACATTGGTTTTTAGTAAACTTTGAGAATAGATCGGTAAATCAGGAATTACTACTTTGTATCCTTTGGTTGGAAAATAATTTGCAACTGCGTCAAAGTTACTCAAACCTCCCATTAAACCGTGAAGAACGACAATTGGAGTTCCTTCTCCAGCTTCAAAATAGCTAAATTTGCCTTCTTTTTTGTAATGTTTATCCATGTAATATAGTACCAAATTCAATTTCGACAAATATAGGGTTTAATAGGGAAAAACGACTTTTTGCAAACCTTTTTTTACTCAATTTATTTAATTTATATCGATAATTAACTTCCAGCCAAGTATAAATACTCTGAAAAAATCATGAGTTTTTGCTAAATTTTTGTCTGCAATTGGTTTGTTTTTTCAACTGTAGATTTCTATGTAAAGCCATTCGTACAACAAATACAATAGATAGCTAACATTTTGATTGTCCACAATTTAAGGGATTTAGGTCCAAAGTGGGTAAACTTATCAACAAAGTGGTATATTGTGGTAAAATGTGGTAATATTTTTTATATTTTTGTTCTTTAACTAATCAATCAATTTCGTGAACACAATTGTAGGCACATACGAGTGTAAAGTCGATGCTAAAGGAAGGCTGTTGTTGCCTGCACCCTTAAAAAAGCAGCTGGCTAGCTCACTTCAGGACGGTTTTGTCTTGAAGCGCTCGGTGTTTCAAAAGTGTTTGGAGTTGTACCCGATGAGTGAATGGGAAGTGATGATGGCTAAAATAAATAAGCTGAATCGTTTCGTAAAGAAGAACAATGATTTTATTCGAAAATTTACTGCAGGAGTAAAAATTGTTGAAATTGATGCTTTAGGACGGTTGTTAATTCCGAAAGATTTAGTGGCATTTTCGGGTATTTCAAAAGAGGTTGTTTTTTCATCAGCAGTGAACATTGTTGAGATTTGGGATAAAGATTTATATGAGCAATCTATCAATGGCGAAGATATGGATTTTGCTGATTTGGCAGAAGAGGTAATGGGAAATTTAAATGACGACGACAATGGAATATCATAATCCGGTTTTACTACATCCAACGGTGGATGGTTTGAATATTAAACCCGACGGCATTTATGTAGATGTTACGTTTGGTGGTGGTGGACACTCTAAAGAAATTTTAAAAAGATTAGGACCAAATGGAAAACTGTTTGCTTTTGATCAAGACGAAGATGCGGTAGCAAATACTTTGCAAGATGATCGTTTCACTTTAATTAATGAGAATTTTAGATTTATAAAACGGTTTTTGCGCTTTTATGGCGTAAAGTCTGTTGATGGGATTTTAGCCGATTTAGGCGTTTCATCGCATCAGTTTGATGTAGCAGAACGTGGTTTTTCGACTCGTTTTGTAGCTGACTTGGATATGCGAATGAGTAAAAAGAACGAACTAAATGCATATAGAGTTGTCAATGAGTATGACGAACAAGAATTACGTCGTGTGTTCTTGGATTATGGAGAACTAAAAAATGCACCTGCAATTGCAAGGACTTTGGTTGAAGCTAGAGAGTTAGAGTCAATCAAGAATTCGGAGCAGTTTAAAACTATTTTGTCTCGTTTTTTACCTGGACATAAAAGCAATAAAATATTAGCTCAAATGTACCAAGCGATTCGAATTGAAGTGAATCAGGAAATGGATGTATTGAAAGAATTTTTAGAGCAATCATTAGAAATTTTAAATCCAGAAGGACGATTGAGCATCATGTCATACCATTCTCTAGAAGACCGATTGGTAAAGAGATTTATGAAAAATGGAATGTTTGAAGGAGAACCAGAACGTGATTTTTTTGGTAATTTTTCGGTTCCTTTCAAAACCATTGGAAAATTAATCGTTCCAGATGATCAAGAAATTAAAAGCAATAATAGAGCTCGTAGTGCTAAATTGAGAATTGCAGAGAAGAAATAAGAAATGAAAAAAGGTGTTTTTGATATATTAAAAGCAAGGTTTTTAATTAACGACGATGCGTTTAAAAATTGGCGTTTTATTGTCTTTGTAATTGTCTTGGCAATACTAATGATTGCAAACACACAGCGGTACGAACAAAAGGTATTTGAAATTGCACGATTAAGTACTGAAGTTAAAGAGTTGCGATCTGAATTTGTAGACCGTCGCTCAGAATTAATGAAACTAAAAATGGAGTCAACGGTCTCACAAAAAATGTTGGAAAAGCAAATTTTTCCTTCGACAGTTCCACCAGTAAAAATTAAAGTTAAAAAAGCAGAAGAAAAAAGATTCTTTCAAAAAATATGGCAGTAGACGATAAACACATATCATACCGCATCTATCTGGTAGCAGTTTTCATCTTTTTGATGGCAATTGCTATTGTTGTTAAGTTAGCAAACATTCAGTGGGTAGAAGGGGATCATTATCGTCAATTGGCAAAACAACGTACGGTTAAAACTTTTGTTATTCCTGCAAACAAAGGAAATATTTATTCGGCTGATGGCAGTTTACTGGCTACTTCTATTCCGAACTACGATATCCGCTTTGATGCGCTAGTGCCAAAACAAGAAATTTTCGAGAAAAATGTTAAGTCTTTGGCCGATTCTTTAGCAACTATTTTGCCTGAATCTAGTGCGTTTTATCAAAATGAACTACGCAAAGCGCGAGCCAATAAGAATAGATATTTTTTAGTAGCTCGAAAACTAAGCTACACCGATTACATCAAAATTAAAGGATTTCCAATGTTTAATTTGGGTGCTTACAAAGGCGGATTTATTCAAGAACAAGAAACGGTTCGAGAGCATCCAATTGGTAAAATTGCCGAAAGAACTATCGGTTACGACCGCATAGACTCTAAAGGGATTCCAGAAGGAAAAGGAATTGAGTGGGCGTTTAGAGATTATTTGAATGGAAAAGACGGTAAAATTTTAAAGCAAAAAATTGCCAAAGGACAGTGGAAACCTATTCGTGATATAAACGAATTAGATCCTCAAGATGGTTATGATGTGGTTTCGACTATTGATGTTTTTATCCAAGATATTGCGCATCATGCACTTTTGAAACAATTGGTAGAGTATGAAGCAGATCACGGATGTGTAGTAGTTATGGAAACACAAACAGGACACATTAAAGCTATTGCAAATTTAGGAAGAACACGTGATGGCTCCTATTACGAAACGACCAACTATGCAATTACAGAGTCACAAGAGCCAGGATCAACTTTTAAATTGGCTGATTTAATGACGGTGTTAGAAGATAAAGTAGCAGATACAGGAACTGTTTATGACACTCAAAATGGAGTTATTAAGTATTTTGGAAGATCGGTACGTGATTCGCACAAAGGTGGATATGGTAAAATATCATTAGCTCGTGGTTTTGAATTGTCTTCGAACACGGTTTTAGTTCAAGCAGTTTATGACAATTATAAAAATAACCCAACAAAATTCGTAAATCATCTGAAAGGATACGGTTTAGGAAAAAAGTTGGGATTGCATTTTAAAGGAGAAGGAAGTGCCTATATACCTGCTCCCGGTGATAAACATTGGTCGGGAGTTTCCTTGCCTTGGATGGCTTTTGGTTATGGAGTTTCGGTAACGCCATTGCAAACATTAACGTATTACAATTCGGTGGCGAATAATGGGGTAATGGTTAAGCCACAATTTGTTTCTGAGATCAAAGAATGGAACAAAACGATCAGAAAATATGATGTAGAAGTGCTAAACCCGAAAGTTTGTTCGGATGAAACATTGGGCAAGCTGAAAGCAGTTCTAGAAAATGTGGTAAAAAAAGGAACTGCTAAGAAATTGTATTCTAAAGATTTTTCGATGGCCGGTAAGACTGGAACATCACAAGTTAATTACGGAAAAAGGGACGGTTCATCGATGTATTACGCTTCTTCATTTGTGGGTTATTTTCCAGCCGATCATCCTAAGTATTCTTGTATTGTTATGGTTAACAGACCTAGTACGCTTAAGGGTGATTTTTATGGGGCAGGTGTAGCAGGACCTGTTTTTAAGCGAATTGCTCAAAAAATATTTACCGATGCGCCTTCAACGAATGAGATTAAGAACTTGGATGAAAAAGTAGCAAAGCAAGAAACTAACTACGGACAATATTATACGAAGCTTCAAAAAAAATCAAAAAATATTCCCAACGTAAAAGGAATGTCAGGCATGGATGCCATTGCTTTATTAGAAAATTTAGGAATGAGAGTTCGCATCGTTGGAATAGGGAAAGTAAGAAAACAGTCGATTGATGCTGGGCAAAATATAGATAAAAACACAACAATAGTTTTAGAATTATCATGAAAATATTAAAAGACATATTATATAAAGTAGCCATTGAATCTGTAATAGGTTCAACTGATGTTGCTGTGAATAAAATTGACTTTGATTCTAGAAAGATTGTTTTAAATGATGTTTTTATTGCTATTCGCGGAACTATATCAGATGGTCATAATTTTATTTCAAAAGCAATTGAGTTAGGCGCCACGACTATTATTTGCGATACATTGCCAATTAGTAAAGTTGATTCAATCACTTACGTGAAAGTAAAAGATACCAATTCGGCACTTGCTTTTATGGCGGCTAATTATTTTGATAATCCCTCGGATAAATTAAAGTTAGTTGGCATTACAGGTACAAACGGCAAAACTACAATTGCCTCACTTTTGTATCAAATGTTTAGTAGTGCTGGGTTTGAAGTTGGTCTTTTATCTACCGTTAAGATTTTAGTAGGTAAAAACGAATATAAAGCAACCCATACGACTCCAGATTCTATTACAATTAATCACTATCTAAGTGAGATGGTTGCCAACGGAATTACGCATTGTTTTATGGAAGTGAGTTCACACGGAATTCATCAAAAGCGTACAGAAGGACTGCATTTTGTTGGTGGTGTTTTTACCAATTTATCTCATGATCACCTCGATTATCATCCAACTTTTGCAGAGTACAGAGATGTCAAAAAATTATTTTTTGATTCGTTACCTAAAACAGCATTTGCGCTGACTAATATCGATGATAAAAATGGAACCGTAATGTTACAAAATACAATTGCTGTAAAAAGAACCTATGCACTAAAATCGTATGCTGATTATAAAGCGCAAATTCTAGAAAATCAATTATCTGGATTGTTGCTAAAAGTGAACGAGTACGAAGTTTGGGTAAAATTAATTGGAACTTTTAATGCCTATAATGTACTAGCCATCTACGGAACAGCTATTGAATTAGGAATCGAAAAAGTAGAAGCTTTGCGATTGTTATCAGAGTTAGAAAGTGTAGCAGGTCGTTTTCAATACATAGTTTCATCTACCAATATTACGGCGATTGTAGATTATGCTCATACTCCAGATGCACTAGAAAATGTGCTAAAAACAATAAATGATATTCGAACAAAAAACGAACAATTGCTTACGGTAGTAGGTTGTGGCGGAAATCGAGACACTGCAAAAAGACCAATAATGGCTCGAATCGCAACTAGCTTAAGTGACAAAGCAATTTTAACATCTGATAATCCAAGAAACGAAGATCCTGAGGCAATTATTCAGGAAATGGAAACAGGAGTAGAACCGCATAATTATAAAAAAATGTTGACAATTACCGATCGCAAACAAGCAATAAAAGCAGCTTGTCAAATGGCACAACCAAACGATATTATTTTAATTGCTGGTAAAGGACATGAGACGTATCAAGAAATTAAAGGAGAGCGTAGTCATTTTGATGATATGGAAATTGTAACCGAATTTTTAAACCAACTAACCAAATAAAAACCACATATGATATACTATTTATTTGACTATTTAGACAAGATGTGGGATATACCAGGAACAGGAGTTTTTCAGTATATCACTTTTAGATCGGCTTTGGCTTTTATTCTGTCACTGCTTTTATCTACGATTTATGGTAAACGTATAATCAATTTTTTGCGCAGACAGCAAGTTGGTGAAACCGTTCGTGAACTTGGTTTAGAGGGGCAAAATGAAAAAGCAGGAACGCCAACGATGGGTGGCTTAATTATCATTTTTGCAACGCTGATTCCCGTATTGTTGTTTGCGAGACTGCAGAACATTTATATCGTTTTGCTGATCGTTACAATGTTGTGGATGGGAATTATCGGTTTTATAGATGATTACATAAAAATTTTCAAAAAAGATAAAGAAGGGCTTCAGGGTAAATTCAAGATTATTGGACAAGTTGGGTTAGGCTTAATTGTAGGTGTGGTTTTGTATTTCAGTCCCGTAGTGACCGTTAGAACCGATACTGGCGGAAATACTGCTAGTTTTAGAGTCTCTACTACCAATGTTATTTTGCCAGCGCCACAAGAAATAAAATCGACAGCGACGACCATTCCTTTCTTTAAAAACAATGAATTTGATTATGCAGAATTATTGGCCTGGACGGGTGAAGGCTATGAAAAATGGGCTTGGTTAATTTTTATTCCGGTAGTAATTTTTATTATCACCGCAGTTTCAAATGGTGCTAACTTAACAGATGGAATCGACGGCTTAGCCGCGGGAACTTCTGCTATATCAGTGCTCGCACTAGGAATTTTTACGTTTGTTTCTGGAAATATCATTTTTTCGAATTACCTGAATATAATGTACATACCTAATTCGGGAGAAATGACTGTTTTTATTTCTGCTTTTGTGGGCTCGTTGATCGGATTTCTATGGTACAATTCGTATCCAGCTTCCGTTTTTATGGGAGATACAGGAAGTTTGACTATTGGAGGGGTAATTGCAGTTTTGGCAATTGCTGTTCGTAAAGAAATGTTGATTCCGTTATTGTGTGGGATTTTCTTAGTAGAAAATTTATCTGTGGTTTTGCAAGTCAGTTATTTTAAGTATACCAAAAAACGCTGGGGAGAAGGAAGACGAATATTTTTAATGTCGCCGCTCCATCACCATTATCAAAAGAAGGGATATCACGAGAGTAAAATTGTTACGCGATTTTGGATTGTAGCTATCATGTTAGCAATTCTGTCAATTCTAACTTTAAAATTAAGATAGTATGAGACTTGTAATTTTAGGAGGAGGAGAAAGCGGAGTTGGAACTGCAATATTAGGAAAGAAAAAAGGATACGATGTTTTTGTATCTGATTTTGGAAAAATAAAGGAGAGTTATAAAGAAGTTCTTGGAATTAATAATATTGCTTGGGAAGAATTACAGCATACAGAGGAATTAATTTTAAATGCCGATGTAGTAATGAAAAGTCCTGGAATTCCTGACAAAGCAGCAATTGTAAAAAAGCTAGTTGAAAAAGGAATTTCCGTAATCTCAGAAATTGAATTTGCGTTTCCGTTCACAGAAGCAAAAACAATTGGAATTACAGGTAGCAATGGTAAAACAACCACTACAATGCTAACCTATCACTTGCTAAAATCGGCAGGTTTAAATGTAGGATTGGGCGGAAACATCGGAAAGAGTTTTGCTTGGCAAGTAGCCGATAATAAATTTGATGTGTATGTGTTAGAACTGAGCAGTTTTCAATTGGATGGAATAGTAAATTACCGACCAGATATTGCCATAATAACGAATATTAGTCCCGATCATTTAGATCGATATGAGTATAAATATGAAAATTATATTGATGCTAAGTTTCGAATAACTAAAAATCAAACCGAGGAAGATTATTTGATTTACGATGCAGATGACGAAGCCATAACCAACTGGTTGTCTAATAATAAAATAAAAGCAAAATTAATTCCTTTCTCTCTTACCAAGGAGTTTGAAGAGGGGGCAACAATAAAAAATAATAAAATGGAAGTAAAAATCAACCACGAAGAGTTTACAATGGACACTGAATACATTGCGCTAGAGGGGAAACATAATATGAAAAACGCCATGGCAGCAAGTTCTGTAGCAAAATTAATGCAAATCCGTAAGGCTACTATTCGTGAGAGTTTATCAAATTTTCAAGGAGTTGAGCATCGTTTAGAGAAAGTTTTAAAAATTCAAAACGTACAATACATTAACGACTCTAAAGCAACCAATGTAAATGCAACTTTTTTTGCGTTAGATAGTATGAATGGACCAACAGTTTGGATTGTTGGTGGAGTAGACAAAGGAAATGACTATAACGAATTGATGTCTTTGGTTCGCGAGAAAGTGAAAGCAATTATTTGTTTGGGAGTTGATAATAGAAAAATTATTGATGCTTTTGGAAATGTAGTAGACATGATGGTTGAAGTAAATAACATGCAAGATGCAGTTAAAACGGCACAACGCTTAACCGAAAAAGGAGATGCTGTATTATTATCGCCAGCATGCGCCAGTTTTGATTTATTTGAAAACTATGAAGACAGAGGGAGACAGTTTAAGCAAGCAGTGCAAAACCTATAAAATTATCGTTTTAAGTTTCTGGTTTTGCCACTTGAAAAATTTAAACTTTAAATAAAAAAAAATTATGAAAGAGCTAGTAAGCTATTTAAAAGGGGATAAAGCAATATGGACTTTCGTGGCCTTATTAGCGCTGTTCTCATTTATGCCAGTTTTTAGCGCGAGTAGTAATTTGGCTTATATTGGTTTAGGGACAGGAAATACATTAGGCTATTTGCTTAAACATTTTTTTCATATTGGAGTTGGTTTTGCGATTATTTTTGGAGTTCACAAAATTCCGTACCATTATTTTAGAACTTTTTCTAAGTTTTTACTGCCAATTGTGTGGTTTCTATTACTTCTTACCTTAATTAATGGTAGAGTGGTCGGTGGAGCTAATGCAAGTCGGTGGTTACAAGTGCCTTTTATGGGTTTCAGCTTTCAGACTTCTACATTAGCTGCGGTAGTACTTTTTATATTTGTAGCTCGATATTTGTCTAAAAAAAGAGAAGAACCAGATAGTTTTCAAACATCAGTAATTCAATTATGGATTCCGGTTTTTGTTACATTAATATTAATATTACCCGCTAACTTTTCAACTACAGCTTTAATTTTTTCGATGGTTTTAATGTTGGCTTTTATTGGTAGGTACCCAATAAAACATATTGGAATTGTAATTGGATGCGCCATCGCTTCTTTTTTATTCTTTTTGCTTTTAGCAAAAGCATTTCCAGAATCTCATTTTTTTAGTCGCGTAAATACTTGGGGGAGTCGTATTGAAAATTTCACAACGGATAAAGCCGATGAAGACGATTATCAAATTGAAAAAGCTAAAATTGCAATAGCTTCGGGACAATTAGGTGGATTAGGACCTGGTAAAAGTGTACAAAAGAATTTTTTACCGCAATCTTCTTCCGATTTTATTTATGCAATTATCATCGAAGAATATGGATTAATAGGTGGAGTAGTTATTATATTTTTATACCTATTGCTCTTAATGCGTTTCGTCGTTGCCTCTCATAAAGCCAGCACTTTATTTGGCAAACTCGTCGTTGTTGGTCTGGGGTTTCCCATGATTTTTCAAGCGATGATTAATATGGGAGTTGCAGTCGAATTACTGCCTGTCACTGGTCAGACTTTGCCACTTATTAGTAGTGGAGGAAGTTCAATTTGGATTACCTGCTTCGCTTTAGGAATTATCATCAACGTGACTAAAAAAGACGAAGAAATAGAAGAAGAACAAAAAGAAAAATTAAAAAATAAAGAGTTACGTGATGAAGCGCTACAGCGTTTGATTGACAAGGAGATGGACGAAGAAAATCTCGATGAGGAATCATACTCTATCGAAGAACAATCTAAAAATCCAATGGAAGCGGTGATGAAGTAGAAAAACACATTAAACAACACTATTTTTTAAACAGTATGGCAAAGTATAAATTCATATTAAGTGGAGGCGGAACAGGAGGACACATCTATCCTGCGATTGCGATCGCCAATGAATTGCAATTACAATTTCCAGATGCCGAATTTCTTTTTGTAGGAGCCAGAGATAAAATGGAAATGCAAAAAGTACCTCAGGCAGGATATGCTATAAGAGGACTGTGGATCGCGGGTTTACAAAGAAAACTTACTTTTCAAAATTTAATATTTCCGGTCAAATTAACTGACAGTTTGTGGGAAGCCAGAAAAATAATTAAATCATTTCAACCCGATGTAGTAATTGGTACTGGTGGATTTGCAAGTGGTCCATTATTGCAAATGGCTGTTGCAGCTAGAATTCCGACCGTTGTTCAAGAGCAAAATTCATATCCTGGTATTACCAATAAATTATTGAGTAAAAGAGCCAACGTTATTTGCGTTGCTTACCCAAATTTAGAGCGTTTTTTTCCTGCCTCAAAAATGGTATTAACAGGTAATCCTGTGCGTCAAGATTTAATTGATATTGCCGATAAAAGAGCCGAAGCAATGGCTTTTTATGAGTTGGATATTAGTAAGAAAACAGTACTGATATTGGGAGGAAGTTTAGGTGCTAGACGAATCAATCAGTTAGTAGAGCAGGAACTTTCAAAAATGTTGGCACAAAACGTGCAAGTAATATGGCAATGCGGAAAATTATATTTCGATGAGTATAATAAACACAATAAAGAAGGAGTTAAAGTGGTTGATTTTATCGAACGAATGGATCTAGTTTATGCCGCTGCTGATCTTATTATTTCCAGAGCAGGAGCTTCATCAGTTTCAGAATTGTGTTTAGTAGGTAAGCCTGTTATTTTTATTCCGTCTCCCAATGTAGCAGAAGATCATCAAACAAAAAATGCACAAGCTGTTGTGAATCAAAAGGGTGCTATTTTGTTAAAAGAGTCCGAATTGGATGCGGAATTTAGTTTGGTATTCGAAGCATTACTGAAAGATCAAGGCAAACAAATTCAGCTCAGCGAAAATATTAGGAAATTAGCTTTACCGAATGCAACGAAAGCCATCGTAGAAGAGATTAAAAAGTTGATATAATATAACTTTTAATAATAATTGTAGAAATTAAATGTAATGTGGAATGGTATTTTTGGACCAACCACCTTACTTCTAATGTAGTATTTACAATGATTTGATTGTTAGTTTTTTAACAAAAAAAATAAATTGAATAGTCAAAGCAAAACACAAACAATGAATCTAAATCAAATACATAACGTTTATTTTATAGGTATCGGTGGTATCGGTATGAGTGCGTTGGCTCGTTATTTTAAAAACATTGGAAAAAATGTTTGCGGGTACGACAAAACGCCGTCGATGCTGACTACTGAATTAATTGAAAACGGTATAGATATTCATTTTGAGGATAATATTAGTTTAATTCCGGTTGACTTTTGTAACGAAAATACGTTGGTAATTTTTACGCCAGCAATACCAAAATCACATTCAGAATGGAACTATTTTGTAGAAAGAAATTACAACATTCGTAAAAGAGCAGAAGTACTTGGAATTATTACCAATGATACTTTTTGTTTTGCGGTAGCGGGTACACATGGAAAAACTACCACATCTGCAATTTTAGGGCATATTTTATTTGAAAGTGGGGCAGACGTAACTGCTTTTGTTGGTGGCATAGTCGAGAATTACAATTCAAATTTAATTGGTAGCGGCAAAACGGTAACTGTTGTCGAAGCAGATGAGTTTGATCGCTCTTTTTTACACCTACATCCAGACATTGCTTGCGTAACTTCAATGGATGCCGATCATTTAGATATTTATGGTTCAAGCGAAGCTATTGAGGATTCATTTAGAGAATTTGCATCAAAAATTACAGATAGAGAACATCTTTTTGTAGCTGAAGAACTGGATCTAGAAGGAGTAACTTGTGCAGTAAATAAAGAGGCTCAGTTTAAGGCTTTTAATGTGAGAATTGACGATGGAAATTACATTTTTGATGTGCAAACTCCGACAGAAATTCTTACCGATTTGCGTTTTGGATTACCAGGAAAGCACAACCTGATGAATGCTTTAATGGCATTGGCAATGGCTAAAACATATGGCACTTCTACTCAAGCAATACAGTCGGCATTGGCATCTTTTAAAGGCATTCGCAGAAGATTTTCTTATCAGATTAAAAAAAATAATTTAGTATATATTGATGATTATGCACATCATCCAACAGAGATAAATGCAGTGCATCAAGCAGTTACTGAACTGTATCCGGATCAAAAAGTCTTAGCTATTTTTCAGCCGCACTTATTTAGTAGAACAAAAGACTTTATTGATGGATTTGCTGCTAGTTTATCTGCTTTCGATGAAGTATTTTTGCTTGATATTTACCCAGCTAGAGAATTGCCAATGGAAGGGGTGACTTCAGAATGGTTATTGGGAAAAATGACAAATTCAAATAAAAAGATTGTTGCTAAAAACGACTTATTAGAAGCGATTGCTACTAATGAGGCAGCTGTAATTGTTACGATCGGAGCGGGCGATATAGGAGAATTGGTGCCAACTATAAAAAAGAGATTAAATGAGCGTGTTTAATTGGACAAATATTCGTTTACTACTAATGATTGGATTGGTTTTCTTTCTGTATTCATTTTCGTCACATCGAAATGAAAGCAGAAAGTTGAGTAAATCTGCGGTTATTTTCGTAGGCGATAATGCACTTTTAATCACACCAGAATCGGTTAATAAATTGTTAATAGAAAATAAACGAGAGGCTTCTAGCATTACGAAAGAAGAGTTAGATTTGAACAAGATAGAAAAAGTGTTGAATGAACAACCTACGATTGAAGAATCGCAAGTGTTTGTTACAATTGATGGTGTTTTGAAAGCTGTAGTTAAGCAAAAGACCCCGATTGCCAGAATATTCAATACCAACCGCTCTTTCTATTTAGATTCTAAGGGAATTGAAATACCACTATCGGCTAATTTTACAGCCAGAGTTCCTCTTGTATCAGGAAAAATTAACAAAGACAATAACGAAGAATTAGCTTCTGTATTTAGTATAATTGACAACGATTCATTCTTGAAGAAGAACATAATTGCGGTTGAAGTTATGCCAAATGGAAGCTTAAAAATGCTGAACCGAAATTTCAATTATACAATTGATTTTGGGAGGATGGTTCATGTGAAGCGCAAATTCGATAATTATAAAGCTTTTTTTCAGAAAGCTGTTTTAGATAGTTCGTTATATAATTATAAAAAGATTGATCTCCGATTTACACAACAAGTAGTTTGCACAAAATAATAGAAGATGGAAAAAGATAATATTGCAGTAGGTCTAGATATTGGAACAACCAAAATTGTTGCCATGATTGGTAAGAAAAATGAGTATGGTAAACTTGAGATTTTAGGAATTGGAAAGTCTAAAAGCTTAGGTGTTGCAAGAGGTGTCGTAAATAACATTACGCAAACAATTCAATCTATTCAACAAGCAATACAAGAAGCAGAAAATAATTCAGGTTACAAGATAAAAGATGTCGTTGTGGGTATCGCAGGGCAGCACATTCGCAGTATTCAGCATACCGATTACATCAGCAGAAGTAATCCAGAGGAAGTTATTGGAGAAGACGACATTCAGCTTTTAATTGATCAGGTGAATAAACTAGCCATGTTGCCAGGAGAAGAAATTATTCACGTTTTACCACAAGAATTTAAAATTGACGGACAATCTGAAATTAAAGAACCGATTGGGATGTATGGTGGACGTTTAGAGTCTAGCTTTCATGTTGTGGTTGGTCAAGCATCTTCGATCAGAAATGTGGGAAGATGTATTCAAAGTTCAGGAATTGAATTATCTGGTTTAACCTTAGAGCCTTTGGCTTCGGCGGATGCTGTTTTGAGTCAAGAAGAAAAAGAAGCAGGTGTCGCCTTAATTGATATTGGCGGAGGAACGACAGATTTGGCCATTTTTAAAGATGGTATTATTCGTCATACTGCTGTTATCCCTTTCGGAGGAAATGTAATTACAGACGATATCAAGGAAGGTTGTTCGATTATTGAAAAACAAGCAGAATTACTAAAAGTTAAATTTGGTTCGGCTTGGCCAGGAGAAAATAGAGACAATGAGATCGTTTCTATTCCAGGACTGAGAGGAAGAGAGCCAAAAGAAATTTCGTTAAAAAATTTATCTAAAATCATTAATGCACGCGTTATTGAAATTATAGAGCAAGTTTTTACCGAAATTAAAGAATACGGTCATGAAGATCCACGTAAGAAATTAATTGCTGGTATTGTGTTAACTGGGGGCGGAGCACAACTAAAACATATCAAACAATTAGTTGAATACATTACTGGCATGGATACTCGTATTGGTTATCCAAACGAGCATTTAGCGGGAAATTCAGACGAAGAAATTTCAAGTCCGTTATATGCAACTGCAGTTGGATTGGTCATGAATAGTATTGAAAATAGTTCGCAAAGTGCGATTACGGTCAGTTCTACAAAAGAAAAGCCAAGACAATTTCAAAAAGCTACAGTACGACATGAAGTACAAGAAAATTATGAAGAGAAGGATGAACAGGAGTTAAAACCAGTGCCAGTTATAGAAGAATCTACTGAAAATAAAATCAGAAGATCATTCTTTGACCGTTACGTCGACAAAATTAAAGATTTTTTAGACAACGCAGAATAGATTAAAAAAAAGGGAAAAATAAAAATAAGACAAGAATTTAATAATAAATAAAAAAACCAATATTATGATGAGCAACTCAGAATTTGGAAGTATTTCATTTGATTTACCTAAAAATCAATCAAATGTAATAAAAGTGATAGGTGTAGGTGGTGGTGGTAGTAATGCAATTAATCACATGTTTAGACAAGGGATTAATGGAGTTGACTTTATTGTTTGTAATACAGATTCACAGGCGTTACAAAGTAGCCCAGTTCCAAATAAAATTCAGTTAGGAGTTAATCTTACTGAAGGATTAGGCGCAGGTGCAAACCCAGATGTGGGGCAGCAATCAGCGATAGAGAGTATATCTGATATTGAAAAAATGTTAGACAGCAATACTAAGATGCTTTTTATAACGGCTGGTATGGGTGGAGGAACAGGAACAGGTGCTGCTCCAGTTATTGCTCAGTTGGCAAAAGAAAGAGAAATTTTAACTGTTGGTATCGTAACTATTCCATTTCTGTTTGAAGGAAAAGTGCGTCAAGAGCAAGCGTTATTAGGAATTGAGCGATTAAGAAAGCAAGTAGATTCGTTAATCGTAATTAATAATAATAAATTAAGAGAAGTTTACGGTAATTTGGGTTTCAAAGCAGGTTTCTCAAAAGCAGATGAGGTTTTGGCCACTGCATCACGAGGAATTGCAGAAGTAATTACCAATCATTATACACAAAATATTGACTTACGTGATGCAAAGACCGTATTGTCTAATAGTGGAACTGCAATAATGGGATCTTCAGAAGCGTCCGGTGAAAACCGTGCTAAAGAAGCTATTGTTTCTGCATTGGATTCTCCATTATTAAATGATAATAAAATTGCTGGAGCCAAAAACGTATTGTTGCTTATCGTTTCTGGAACAAGCGAAATAACTTTAGATGAAATTGGAGAAATTAATGATCACATTCAAAACGAAGCGGGTCATAATGCCAATATTATCATGGGTGTCGGTGAAGATGAAAAACTAGGAGATGCTATTGCAGTCACAATTATTGCAACTGGTTTTGATGTTGAGCAACAAAATGAGATTGTAAATACAGCACCTAAAAAGATCATTCATACTTTAGAAGATGAACAGAGAAGTGTACATAATTTAAGCAATACATCAGTTGCTGCTTTTGACTTGAATACGGAAAGTTTATCTACAAAATCAGAACAAAAAATAATATTTGATTTAGAAGAAGATACAACTGTTGCAGAAATTGTTGCTCCAATTACACTAGCTTCAGTAAAAAATGAAAGCGAATTACTAGCGATGTCTGAGTTTATTAAAAACCTAGATGTTACTTTTGAAATCGTTTCTCCGATGAGTGAGATTGACTTTACGTTCACTACTCCAGAAGTTGCGCCTGTAAAAGCAGTGCAGCCAAAAGTAATTGAACGTGAAGAACAGACTACTTTCTCTTTTGATATGCCTCTTTTTAGAACAGAGCCAGAAGTAAAAAAAGAGCCAGTTGTTGAAGAGGATCACAGTGCATTGTTTGAATTATCACGCGAGACAAAAAACATCAAAGTAAATCAACCAGTACAATTTGTGCCTGTTACAGAGCATTCAGACAATGGAGTAATTAAGCATTCTTTGGAAGAATATATGGAAGTAGAAAACGAATTACTTTCATATAAACCGGTAAATAAAGTTGTTGAGCCAGAAATTCCCGCTGAGTTGAATATTACAATGAAGCACTATTCTGAGCAAAGGGTTGAAGAAGAAAACACAAGTTTGAACACCAATTCACCTTTAGAATTAACAATTGAAGAGACGTTGCGTTTAAGAGCTGATGAGAGAAGAAAGAAATTAAAAGATTTTAATTATAAATTTCATAATAATGTATCTCGCATTGACGAACTAGAAAAAGAACCAGCATACAAACGTTTAGGAATTGATTTGACTAGTCCTCAGAGCAATACCACCAATTCTAGAATTTCTGTAGGTACAGATAGCAATAATGATTTACAATTGCGCTCAAACAATTCGTTTTTACACGATAACGTAGATTAGTTTATATAAAAACAAATAAGCTAACCCGAAAATTGAATTTAATTTTCGGGTTATTTTTTTTATCTTCGCATAGAATTTAAAAGGAAGATTTTCTTAAATTCGATCTAGGAGTTTATCATATCAATAAATAGTACATTTTACAAAAATAGAAAACAGATGAGTTTACAAGCAAATATCATGGATGAAATTAAAACAGCCATGAGAGCCAAAGATACCGTAGCATTAGAAGCATTGAGAGCTATTAAATCTGAAATGTTATTAGTGTCAACTGCATCAGGATCTAAAGAAGAATTAACCGAAGAAGACGAAATTAAAATGCTTCAACGTTTAGTTAAAACTCGTAAAGAAAGTGCTAGAATTTTTACTGAACAAAATCGCCCAGACTTAGCAGAGCCAGAATTAGCTCAAATCGCAGTGATAGAGAAGTTCTTACCTGCACAATTAAGTGAGGAAGAAGTAGAAGCTGTAATCGCTAAAATTATCGCTGAAACAGGAGCTTCTGGAATTGCTTCAATGGGAAAAGTGATGGGATTAGCAGCTGCTCAATTAGGCGGAACTGCTGAAGGAAAAACTATTTCTACGATTGTAAAAAAATTATTAGTTTAATTGTTCACAGATTAGATCAAATTTCAAATTCAGACGATTTGCATTTTGAATTTAAAATTTAGATACAATTTTTGACTGCGTAGTTCAACTGGATAGAATATCAGATTTCGACTCTGAGGGTTGCAGGTTCGAACCCTGTCGCGGTCACTTTATGGGACAAAGAAGAATTTTTCTTCTTTGTCCCATTTTTATTTGGATCTAACTCATTGTTTATTAAGTATATAATATTAACAACTTCGTTTACTCTAGCGGTTCGAAATTCATTTTCTAAAATTGTGAAATTTTCGGGGTAAATTGAACCAATTAACCTTCTGATTTCCAGTAAATCTCCCTCAACGTAGCATTTATCAAGCTTCATCAAATTTGAAACTCCTGATTTTAATAAATCGGATATATTATTTTTATCATCATTGATAGCTGCCAATTGTATATCTAACCTTCTAATTTTAGCGTCATAATTCTCTTTAATTTCATTGTATTCCTTTACCGATAATTGTTGAGAGACTAATAGATCTCGTGTGTAAGAAATTCTTTTTTCACACTCTTTAAGTTCTTCTATTATTTTGTTTTTTTGATCAAGTGATTCTTTTGTGTTTTCATTATAACATTCCGTTATTACTGCTACGTATAATTTTTCAAATTCTGCTTTTGGAGTATATCTCTTCAAATTTTTAATAAAAATAGAATTCGCCTCGGTAGAATTTATTCTATAGGTACAACCTCTTCTACAATGGTAGTAGGGATACTTTTTACTTCTTCCTTTTGAAATGCTTGCTGTCAACATATTTTCACATTTTGGACATACAAAGAACCCTCTTAAAGGAAAAGGTTCAGTTGTAACAATCTTTGGTCTTATTTTTTTTCTACGTCCATCAAGTACATCTTGAACTAAATAAAATAGCCCTTGTGAAATTAAAGCCTCATGAGATCCTGTAACAAAACGCTGCTCTTCATCTTTATATTGAGGAATAACGATCTTACCACAGTAAAGAGGGTTGCGAATAATTCTCCAAAAGTTGTTTTTAGAAGTCCTAAGACCTTTTAATTTAGCTTGTCGATAAATTTGTTCTGTATTGAATTTGTCTTTTGATATTTCTTCAAATGCCCATTTAATAATTGCGGCTTGTGGCTTATCAAAATCAATGTATTTAATTCCATTTTCATGAATTTTATTAACATATCCAGAAGGAGCTAAACCCATGTAACGTCCTTCTTTTCTTGCTCTTCTCATTCCATGAAAAGTATTAAGCGCTCTTCTATCGTTTTCCACTTCAGGAGCAGCTAAATAAAAAGCTAACATCATTTTATTTTCTGGAATTTCTAAATCTAATGGTTGCTCTATAGATTGAGGCTCTACTGCTAATTTGCGAAGCATGTTAATCATTTGATAAGCATCACCCGCATTTCTACTAAATCGATCCCATTTGGTAAACAAAACCAAATCTATTTTATTCTTATGTTTTTTTAAGTTTGCCAATAAAGCTTTCCATCTGGGACGATTAAAAGTTTTTGCTGAGTGATCTTCATAAATTATATCACGTATTGTGATTGAATTTATATCACAATATTTACGTAATACTTCCTCTTGATTCCTTTGAGAATACCCTCTGTCTGCTTGTTCGTCTGTACTTACTCTCACGTATAGGTCTGCTATCTTTTTCATCGTCTCTGTTTTGTTTTAAATAATTTGATACTGTTATCGAGGCAAGTTTCCTCATAAAGTCCAAGATGTTCTTTGCTTGGTCAAGGGTTAGGTCTACATTTTCTTTTTGCAACATTTTTAAAGCTTGTTCTGCTGTGATTCTTCCTCTTTCATTTTGGGTTTCATTTTCCATTTTTTATAGCTTTCTCCATTAAAAAAAGACCATTACTGGTCTTTTTCGTTCAACAATCATTTATCGCTATAAAGATAAATCGGATTTCTTAATCGATCCCTATCATAATTTGCTGAGGATCTTAAGTAATAAGGAATAATTAAATGGTATTATCTTCCTCTAAAACAAGAATTCTTCTAGTTTCATCTAAGAATTTTGCTTCTTCATATGGTAAAAGCTGCAATGCAATTTCTAACAAATTTTGTACATTGAACGCTGGATCTGGTATATGGTTAGAATAAGGAGAATCAGACTCAAGCGTCACAATTGAAACTTTAATCAGATTGGCAATAGTGAATAGAAGGTCTAAATACCCTTCAACATTAATACTAACATTGTAAAGTTCTTTTCTGCTTTTATCTTGTTTGATTTTTTTAAAACTCTCTAAAGCAAGATTTTTTAAAACCTCCGTTTGTTCTTTATTAATAGTTTCCATAATTAGTGATTTTTCAGTCTTACATTTAAATTTTTTTTGGAGCTTCGCTAATTAGCATTAAATGTATCTCATCCAAAACCTCTAATTCTGCACGAGGAAACATTTGCAATGCTAATTCTAAAACCGATCCTATATCAACATCGGTATTGTCAAGATTTTCCATCTGAATAATTTCAAGACACATTTTAATTAGATTCAAACCAAGCCCCATCATATCTGAATAGCCTGCGACTTTTATTTTATGAACGCATCCATCACTACCATTTGTCTCTGCATCTAAAACTTTAAAATGATAGGATGCGAATTGTTTAAATTCTTCGAGGGTTTTAATTTCACTTGTTGGCATGGCTCTGATTTTTTAATTCAACATTTTCTAAACGCTCTAATTCGGTTTCAATTAGTATGGTTGCTTTTTCTTGAAAAATATGACATCGTCTTTCTAAAATTTCAGTATTTAAAAAACTTGATGTTTTAAGCTCTACCCACCTAAGAGAACTGAGATTTACCTTTAGCAATTCAAAAAGCTTTTTATCCTCTTCTGTTTTTCGTGGAAAAGTATCAGTGGTCAGCGAGCAGAAAATTTCACAAATGTCAAAGAGATAAACCAATGAAAAATGATTAGGTCTATATCCTAAAAAGACGTCTATTAGAGCTAAACAAGTTTGCTCTACAACAATATGAAGCATACATTCTTGGATAAGTTCAGTATCAAAACCATCAATTTGATTTTCCGCATCCAAAAAGGTCTCAGCAATTTTATTTCTGTTGCGCCAATGGGAACGAATAAGCTTTAGTTTTCTACTTGGAATTTCATCAATAGCAATGTTGGGTGGAACTATTTCATTTTCATATAGTGTATAACCTTTTTTAAAAACTTCGTAAAAGAAATACAACCTATGGGAAGTTAAAGGTCGAATGGATACAGCATTATGAATCAACAAAGTTGTCGAATATTTCCCTTTAGTCTTTGTTCTAACTAGATCGGCTAAATCACCAGCCAAATTTGTCCTTGAATCAGGTGCTATTATCAATAAATAAAAGTGAGTGTGTTTGAATAACTCAGCTTCTGTTAGATTAAAAATATTTTGATCAATATTTCTTTTCTTCTTTTCACCAAAGCAATAAATACCATTAGCTTTCATGCTTTCTAAAATAATCTTCGTTACGATTTCCATTCCTGCTTTGTCAATTGCATTCATAATTTTTGTTTTTAAATGATACATCCTTGAAAAATTGTATTTTTGTTAAAACACATTGCAAGTAACTAATGAATTGTACTGTACCGAACTAAATGATTTTGTATCTTACCAAAATCAACTTGTTTTTTACCAAATATTATTTTCTAAAAGAATTTTAAATATCTTTGAGTTATGAACACAGCAACGAAACCGAAACATATTGGCAGAAATATCAGCCGTATCAGAGAACTTAGAGGTATGAAGCAAGAAGCATTGGCAACTGCAATTGGAGTGAGTCAACAATCTGTTTCAAATATTGAAGGAAGCGAAATTGTTGATGATGACAAATTAAAAGCTATTGCAGAGGTTTTAGGTGTTACTACAGAAGGAATAAAAAGTTTTTCAGAAGAAGCAATTTTGAATATAATAGGTAATACTTATCATGTAGACAATTCTTCCGCAGTTAATTACGGTTGTACTTTTAATCCTCTGGATAAACTTGTTGAAGCTTACGAAGAAAACAAGAAACTTTATGAGCGTTTAGTTCAATCTGAAAAAGAAAAAAATGAATACTTAGAAAAGCTTTTAAAAGAAAAATAGAAACAAGCTTTATAAAAGATATATTAATTCAAAGGAGACCTTTATTGGTGTCCTTTTTTTATCTCCTAGAAATTTATCAAATTAAAAAAACACTTCAATGGATAAAACAATACAGCTTCGAGTTAAAAAAGATATTGACAATCAAAAGGAGCTAAAGGTGCGAAAATTTAAAGGCACTTTAATTACGAAAGGCCTTACTGAAATCGTTCATATTTCAGATGAAAATGAAGAATTTTATCTGAATTTTTTTTCTGTTTTACCTGAGCATAAAAAACAAATTGAAAATTATGTACTGGATTATATTTCCACAAATAATCTAAATGAAACTATTTCAATAATTAGTAATTCATAACTGATGATTGATAAAATTATTAGATAGAAATCCCCAAAAACCTTCCTCCAAAAAGTCAGAATTTTGTGGATTGCAAAATCTCATTCTCTTGAAAAAGTACACTTCTTATTTTATTGTTTTTTCATCGGTTTTTTAGAAGTGTACCCTTTCAAAGAAATTTAAATAGTATTCCAAAAAAGATAAAAAGCAAGCCAAGATATTGGACATCTGCAAAAGAAGTGCGCATAATGACAAGTCTCGTTCCTCGACCTGCCACCCTTCGGGATTTATAGCACTTCCATTGCCGATATCCATTTTTAAAATGCTTTCTTTTTTTCTTTTCTTTTAGAAAAATATTTATGGCTGTAGTCTATACTCAGGGGCATTTTTTATCTCATGTAATTCTGAGATCCTTCTCAAAAATTACTCAGGATTGTTTAAGTCAGATATTTGTAATTAATTTCGTTTGAGCTTATTTAAATTTTACAGCTTGCCACGTTCCTTTAATCAGCAAGAAGCTGTTGTTTAACAACAGCTTCTTGCTGAGCTATACTCAGCGCTCGTGAAGCAGTGAAAATGAAATATTTAAAGGCTGGGATTTTTCAAAATAAAATTTGAAGAAATCTTTAATATAAAGTAAATAAACGAGTTATATTTTTACTACTTATTTTATAAATTAGACATATAATATTTTATGATCTCTTCAATCAATCATAATTCCTGGGATACTAATGTTAAACATTATATTAGAAATGGACTATATGATAATCTCCCTGACGAATTAAAATCAATAATCTCAAAAACAAACAAACATCGTTGGCAAAATGAATTTGAAAATAATATTTAGGGTGTGAAATTAATGCATTCATAAAAGAAGAATTAGAACTAATAAAGCGCATTGGAACTTCAAATCAATAATAAATCATATAAGCAAACATAAAGAGAAAATCGTAAACGTTATCGAATTGGTTAAAGAAACAATTCCAATAGAAGATGCCTTAAAGGTTTTTAATATATCTCGAGGAACTTATCAAAATTGTAAAACATTGGTAATTAACAAATGTTATGCTTCTTATTTTTTACGTTGCGTAAAGCAATACCCGTATCAATTGTTAAAGAAAGAAATCTCCCAAATGAAAAAATATTTATAAGATCAAAAATACAGATATTGGTCTAAATCTTCTGTTTATTTCCTTGGAGTAAGAAATAAAGATATTGCTACAAGCTTAACTACTTTTTATAAATATTCAGGATTATTAGGTTATCAAAAATCAAGAAATATTCATCCAAAAATAAAACATAATGCTCTTATAAGCTACAAACCAAACGAAATTTGGTGCGCTGACGTCACTATTCTGAAAACCTTGGAAGGCAAGAAACATTTTATTCATTTTTTAATGGATCATTTTTCTAAAAACATTTTGGGTTAATATGTTGAAAATAGCTCTAGCGCTGTTGCAATTAAACATTTATTACAAAAAGCTTATTTAGAACACAAGAGCAATGATACTATAAAATTTGTTACTGACGGCGGTATAGAAAATGTAAATTCAACCGTTAAAGATTTTTTGCTTACTACAGAGAATGACGTAAAACATTTGATTATTCAAAAAGATATTCCATTTTCGAATTCAAAAATAGAAGCATTCAATAAAATAATCAAGCATCAATTTTTACTGTCTAGAAATCTGGAAAATAGAAAACAGCTTAAAGGTGCTTTATCAGAAGATGTTCATATTTACAACAGCATCAGACCTCAACTTTCGTTACAAGGCAATACTCCAGAAGAAACTTATGGCGGAAAACAGATAACTTTTAACAACTATAAGACTCATTTTGCACAGTAAAAAATGGAAAGAATGATGTTAAACCAACAAAATAAATGTAAAGCCTATCGCCATTAAATCAAAAAGCCTTTAATCTGGATAATCTCCTAGAGATAGGCTTTTTTTTATTTTAGGTTGTTCGTTTAAACCCTCATATTTATTGAGAATTCCTTATATGGAACTGTCTTTTATAAAACTTTCTTGTAAAAAGCAGGGCATTATCTTTTTCTAATTCCTAATTAAAATGGTAATCAGTCTATGTTATAAAAAGATAATCATGGTCTAAGACTAACTCTATAACAACATCTTTCTTATGCGAACTCTACACATGGGTTATTTCCATAATGTAAAAATATAAACAAATAATTTACAAATTTGTAAATTATTTAATACTTCTTTTATCTTATTAAATTCTATAATATTAAACTTTTTCATGCCCAACTGAACTATTACAAACTGTGAAATAAGGATTAATCATTTCTATTTTACGTAGTCTCTGGCCATTTATGCCTCACCAGTTCCTAAGCCTTTTGCAAAGATGGTTATTTCATATTTTAAAACATATGTGAAATGTGGAAACCCGTAACACTATAAAAGATTAATTATTTATATTAGCCGACAACAAATTTTTCAAAACTAAATTTTCCATGAAAAAACTTTATTTAGTAATTGTTCTTTTATTTATTACAATGAGTTGTTCAAAAGATGACGCTAATATTGAAGAAGACGTACAAAACTTAGCCCCTAAAGATTTTGACGTAAAAATTAAAGAGGTTTCAGATAACAGTGCAACTATAACTTGGGATCAGGTTATTGATCCAGAAAACGATCCAATTACCTACAGTATATTGTTAAATCAATCTCCAATTATTGGAGGGCTTTCAGAACTAACGTACAAGCTAACTAATCTTACAGAATCAACAAATTACACAGTGCAAATAATTGCGCAAGATTCATTTGGAAATAAAACATCTAAATCTTTGTCTTTTAAAACCGAAAAATATTATTTAAAATATTTAAAATCATATGATTATGGCCCGGGAAGAATTAACGGATATGCGTCAGGAACGCCCTTCAATATAATAAAAACTAAGGATAAAAGTTATATAATTGCTGGGAAATCGGCAAGAACAAATGGTGATGCTAGTCAATTCTTTGTATTAAAAATAGATTATCAAGGAAATCAAATTTGGAAGAAATTCTATAACTATAGAATAGGTGATGCGACTAATTGCAAAATAATTGAATCTGCAAACGGTTTCTTATTGGCTGCTGACAAATATGTCTTGAATCTAGATAATGACGGAAATCTAGTTTGGTACAAAAAAATAGATAGTTATGAATTGTCTCGACAACCTAATGAAATAAAGTCAGTCGCTCAAGATAAATATAAAAATATTTATCTTGTTGGAAGTAGAACAGATCCTAAAGAAGAAATAGAACAAGAAGCAGTACTAACCAAATTAGATTATTTAGGAAATACTGTATGGGAAAAAACATACAGATCTACCGCAAGAAATTTTTTTAATGATATACAAATTAATTCCTCTAATGAATTAATAATTTTTGGAACAAAAGAAACTTCTGGATTTACATATGATGAAATGAAAGATGGCACTAAACGTGGCCAAACCGATTTTTGGGTATTAAAAACAGATAATGAAGGAAAAATCATATGGGATAAATCTTTTGGAGATGGACGTTTTGATTTTTCAAGTAAGATAATTATTAATCGTAATGGCAATTATGTATTTGCAGGATTTAGTTTGGGTGCATATGATATGAGTAAAGGACGAATTTTTGAAATAGATTCAAATGGAAATGAAATTTGGAATATTACTACTGAAGAAAGCGATAATATATACTCAGTTGCCGAAACCTTAGATGGTGGATATGTGACAGCTGGTTATATTGGTACTCAGCTTTCTAATGCCTTGTCAGTATGTAAATTTGATAATAATGGAAAAAAAGACTGGAGACAAAATTATTATATCGAGTATACCTATTTATACGGTCAGTCAATATTAGCTGCGGATGATGGCGGGTATGTCGTAGTAGGAAATAATGGAAAAAATTATTATCATGGAGAGGAAAAACCAAAATTAGCAATTTACAAAACCGATCCTTTTGGGAATTTTTTGAATTAGAAGTTTACGTAATATATACTCAGGTGCATTTTTCATCTCATGTAATTCTTTGATCCCTATCAAAAATTGCTCAGGATTGTTTAAGCCAGATATTACAATTAATTTCGTTTGAGCTTATTTAAAATCTCCCAGATTGCCACGTTCCTGCAATCAGCAAGATGAACGGTTGTTAAACAACCGACTATCTTGCCACCTTTTACCTCGGAACTCGGTGGTGGAGACACTAAAAGAAAAAGAGTTTGAAAACAATGAAAATGAAAGATGATGGAAAGAAAAAAATCAAACAGAACAAGAATTGTTGGACTACGCTTTACACCCGAAGAATATGCAACAATTGAAAGCAAATTCAGAGGAAGCACTTGCCGAAAATTAAGTGATCATATTCGAAAACATTTGTTCGATAAGCCAATTGTAACCACATATAGGAATCAGTCTTTAGATGATCTTATGGAAGAAACAGTAGAACTTCGGACTGAACTAAGCGCCATTGGAAACAACATCAATCAAATTGCAAAGAAGCTAAATACGGTCAGACAAATAGCTCAATTTAGAGAATCAATACTTCGCTTTGAATTAGAGAAAACAATTCTTTTTAATAAAATTGATGAGATTAAAACACATACTCAAAAAATATCGGAACAATGGTTGCAATTATAAAAACAAGCCATTCTATCCAGCATATTTTAAATTACAATGAAAACAAAGTCAAAGCAGGTGTCGCTGAATGTATAAGTGCGGAAAACTATCCAATTGATTTAGAAAAATTGAATTTTACTTTAAAACTTACTCGCTTTTTAAAATTAGCTCAACTTAACGAAAATGCGAAGCGTAATACGGTTCATATTTCTTTAAATTTTGATACCTCGGAAAATCATTCAAAAGAAAAACTAATCGAAATTTCAAATGTTTATATGCAAAAAATTGGCTTTGGCAAACAACCATATTTAGTTTATGAGCATCAAGATGCTGGGCATCCGCATGTTCATATTGTAACCAATAATATTCAACGAGATGGAAAGCGAATTGATCTGCATCTTTTAGGCATTCGTAAATCAGAACCAGCACGAAAAGAAATTGAAGAATTATTTGGACTTGTAAAAGCTCAAGACAGAAAAGTAAAAGAACCGCTTTTGTTGACGCCAATTTCGACACCTAGAATAAATTACGGAAAAGTAGAATCTAAAAAAGCAATCAGTACTATTTTAAATTTTGTAGTAAACGAATATAAATATACAAGTCTTCCAGAACTCAATGCCGTTTTGAAGCAATACAATGTTTTAGCCGATAGAGGAAAAGAAGATTCTAGAGTATTTAAAAACAATGGAATATTATACAAAATATTAGATAAAAATGGAAAAACTCTCGGAGTACCAATAAAAGCAAGTGATTTTTACACTAAACCAACATTGAAAAATCTAGAAGGAAATTTCAAATTAAATAAAGTAAAAAGAACAAAACATCAAGCTTACACTAAAAATGAAATCGATAAGATATTACAGAGCAATAAACAATATTCGTTGGATAGTTTTGTCAGTCAATTACAATCAAAAGGTATTCACGCAGCATTAAGAAAAAGTTCGGAAGGACAGCTTTACGGAATTACGTACATAGACCACAGAACTAAATGTGTTTTTAATGGAAGTGCTTTAGGAAAACAATATAGTGCGAAGGCTATTGTAGAACGATGTTTATCCGAGAATAAGAATGAAAAATTACAATTAACAGATTTAAAACTTGATACAAGTTATCAAATTTTAAATGGAACATCAAACTTGGAAAAAGGCTTAGAAATCCTTTTTAAACCAGAACAAAATTTGGAAGGTTTGTCAGAACAACAAAGAAATAAGAAGAAGAAAAAAAGTAAAAGAAAAGGATTTAGACTTAGTTAATAATAATAAATGGTTGTTAATATATACAATATATATATATATGTACATAATAATGAACTTTTTACCGATGAGCAAAAAACAACTGCTGTTTCCAAAGCATCTCTTAATATTACAACAATTGGGAGAGAATATCAAGTTAGCAAGAAAAAGAAGAAAGTTAACTACAATACAGGTTGCTGAAAGAGCGGGTATTGTGAGGACTACGTTATATCAAATAGAAAAAGGGAATTCAAGTGTTTCTATTGGTGCTTATTTTAACGTTTTGAGAGTTTTAGGACTTCAAAATGATTTTTTAAAATTAGCTTCAGATGATGAACTTGGAAGAAAACTTCAAGACATTGAATTATTGAAATAATAGTTTTGAGGAAAAAAACTAATTAAGAAAAAATAGAATATGTCTTTAAATAAAACTGATATATACGTTTACGCCCATTGGCAAACAATGAACGAACCCAAAATAGAAGGGATTTTATCAGCGCAACAAGCTAAAGGGAAAAAAGCATTTAGTTTCGAATATGATAAAACATGGCTAAAAACGGAGCAAAAATTTCTATTAGATCCCGATATTCAATTGTATGGAGGCAAGCAATTTCCTAATCAAAAAGAAAATTTCGGAATATTTTTAGATAGTATGCCCGACAAATGGGGACGTACATTGATGAAACGCCGAGAAGCACAACTAGCAAGGAATAATAATGAAAAGCCAAGAACATTATACGATATTGATTTTCTTTTGGGTGTTTTTGACGAGAGTCGTATGGGAGTATTACGATTTAAAACAGATTTAACTGGCGATTTTTTAGACAACAATAAAACAACTTCAACTCCACCTTGGTCTTCAATTAGAGAACTTCAAAAAGCAGCTTCTATTTTTGAAAATGATAAAGATAATGAAGAAGTTAATAAATGGCTGACTGTGCTAATGGCTCCTGGTTCTTCGTTAGGAGGAGCAAGACCAAAAGCTAATATTTCGGATAATGACAATAGTCTTTGGATTGCAAAATTTCCATCTAAAACCGATACATTTGACAAAGCATCTTGGGAGTTTTTAGCGTATCAATTAGCAATCAATTCAGGAATTGATATGGCTCCTTGTCGAATAGAAAAAATAATGGGGCAACACAATACCTTTTTTACCAAACGATTTGATAGAGAAAAGGGCGAACGGATTCACTTTGCATCGGCTATGACTATGACAGGAAATAATGAAGATACAATTCGAGATAATCAAGCAAGTTATTTAGATATTGCCGAATTTATAAGTAATAATGGTTCAGATGTAGAAGCAAATCTACACCAGTTATGGCGTAGAATTGTTTTTAATATTGCAATTTCGAATACCGACGATCATTTGAGAAATCATGGTTTTATTTTAACCAAAGAAGGATGGATATTATCTCCTGCTTACGACCTCAACCCATCAATAGACAAAGACGGCTTAGCTTTAAATATGGACATGGATAATAATTTTCTAGATTTTGAATTAGCAAAAAGTGTTGGTGAATATTTCCGATTAGATAATAATCAAATGGAAGATGTTATAAATCAAGTTGAAAGTTCAGTAAGGCATTGGAAAGTTATCGCTAAGGAAATAGGAATATCTAGAGGCGAGATCGAATTAATTGAAAAGGCTTTTATGAAATAATAGAATTCATTACTAAAATAATGTTAGACTATTGTATTACTTTATTTTTTACGAACTTCAACTAAATACCAATCCGCTAAAAATTACTGTATAAATATATAATTGCTTTATTAACGTAAATAAAGCAATTATATATACTAAAACTTAAAATAATTTAGTCTTTTGGTTTATGAACATGAGGTTTCAAATCAGGATGTTTTGGCTTCGTTTCGGGGTTTACCCTCCTTCTTCTATCATCATTTCCACCTTCTGTTTTTGGTTTTGGACCTGGTTTGATCGCTTTAATTGTCTCCATAATAAATGTTTTTTTTTAAAATTAATAATAACAAACATCATTAATAAAAAATTTACATTATTACGGAAAACCATATTTCCATAAAAAAAGCGACCCTTTTGAGGCCGCTTTGAATGTTTTCACAACGGAATAATCCTTATTGTGAATTGCTTCAAAATTGTATTGCAATGATACAACAAAATTTCAATCACCAATTACGGTTTTCCATAAATCAATTCATTTTCTTTTCCTTAAATTTCGAGACCAATTAAGATAACGAGAAAATTCATTGTAAAAGAGAATTAGAAATGAAGAAAATATTAGGTTTAGATTTGGGAACGACATCTATCGGATGGGCATTTATTAATGAAGGAGAAAATGACAATGAAACCTCATCTATTATAAATGCAGGTGTTCGCATTGTACCTTTAACAACTGATGAGGAGGCCGATTTCAAAAAAGGCAATACTATTTCTATCAATGCAGACCGAACATTAAAACGTGGCGCAAGAAGAGGTTTGCAACGTTTTAAACAAAGACGTGATGCTTTATTACAAAGTTTTAGAGGAATCAATTTTATTTCTTCTAATTATGTCTATGCGGAAACAGGTAAGCAAACTACTTTTTCATCTTATAAATTAGGAGCTAAATCTGCAACAGAACTGGTAACCAAGGAAGAATTGGTTCAAGTTTTATTGATGCTCAATAAAAAAAGAGGCTATAAAAGCAGTCGAAAAGCAAAAACTGCTGAAGAAGGTGATGCTATTGATGGAATGAAAATTGCCAAAGAAATTTTCGAAAATAATTTAACACCTGGGCAATGGGTTTATAATTCTTTATCAAAAGGCGGAAAATTTATACCTGACTTTTATCGTTCGGATTTACAGAAAGAAGTAGAGAAAATCGTGCGTTTTCAAAATCAATTTCATCCAGAGCAAATGAATGAAAAATTATTGGAAAACATTCAAGGTAAAGCTAGAACGGTAACTTCTCAATATTTCTCAAAAACATTAAATATTCCTCTAGCCGAAAATAAAGGAACTCGGGAAGAAACCAAATTGCAACATTATAAATGGAGAAGTGAGGCTTTAAAAGAGGAGCTCGATCTAAAAGTTTTAGCCTTTATTATTACCGAAATCAACAATCAAATAAATCAATCTAGTGGTTACCTTGGTGCTATTAGCGACCGAAGCAAGGAGTTGTATTTCAATCAAGAAACTGTTGGTCAATTTCAATACAATCAACTAAAAGAAAATGCTCACGCTAAACTAAAAAATCAGGTTTTTTACCGCCAAGATTATTTAGATGAGTTTGAAAAAATTTGGGAAACACAATCAAAATTTTATCCAGAATTAAATGATGAGCTAAAATCAGAAGTTCGGGATATTACAATTTTTTATCAGCGAAAATTAAAGTCTCAAAAGCATTTGGTAAGTTTTTGTGAATTTGAAAAAGGACATAAAGCCATTCCAAAATCATCGCCATTGTTTCAAGAATTCAGGATTTGGCAAAACTTAAATAACATTGTTGTTAAAAATGAAACAACAAAAGAACCTTTTCTTTTAGGTGAAGATTTGAAAAAAGTTATTGCTCAAGAATTGTCTTTTAAAGAAAGTATGACCGATTCTCAATTGTTAACTTTTTGCGACTTAAAGAAAGGAACTCATACTGTTAATTTCAAAAAAATAGAAGGCAACAGAACAAATACTTCACTTTTTAAAGCTTTTGAAAAAATTTTAGTTTTAGAAGGTTATGACGAGTTAGACCTTTCCAAATTGGACACTTCTGATATAAAAAGCATCATCAAATCAGCCTTTTCTGATTTAGAAATCAGTACCGCTATTCTTGATTTTGACCCAACCATTCAAGGCAATGATTATGACAAACAATCTTATTATCAATTGTGGCATTTACTTTATTCTTCGGAAGAAGATGATTTTTTAAAGAAAAGTCTAATGGACAAATTTGGATTTAAAGAAAGTCACCTTCCTTTTCTTTTGAATATCAATCTTCAAGTCGATTACGGAAGTTTGAGTGCTAAAGCTATAAAAAAAGTATTACCTCATTTAATGGATGGACATATTTATGATAAAGCCTGTACATTAGTTGGTTATAATCATTCCTCCTCATTAACAACGGATCAAAATAATGAAAGAGTTTTAAAAGATACGCTTGAATTATTAAAGAAAAATAGTTTGAGAAACCCTGTAGTTGAGAAAATTCTCAATCAAATGATTAATGTGATTAATGCCATTATAAAAGACCCAGCGATGGGAAAACCAGATGAAATTCGTGTGGAATTGGCTCGTGAGTTGAAAAATAACAACGAACAGCGAAGCGAAATGACAAAAGCCATTAATAAAAGTACAACGGAACATGAACAAATTAGAAAATTATTGTATACTGAATTTGGAATTCATCGTGTCACTCGAAATGATATTATCCGTTATAAGCTTTGGAAAGAATGTGATGGAATTTCGCTTTATACGGGCAAACCAATAGAACCATCTAAACTTTTCACAAAAGACTATGACATTGAACACATCATTCCAAAATCACGTTTGTTTGATGACAGTTTTTCTAATAAAACCATTTGTGAACGCCAATTAAATATTGATAAAAGTAATAAAACGGCTTATTCATTTTTACAAGAGAAATTATCAGCGGAAGAATTTGACCAATTTGAAAAAAGAGTAAAAAGTTTGTTTGGAAAAATCAGTAGAACAAAGCAAAACAAACTTTTGATGGCTAACAATGAAATTCCAGAAGGATTTATTGACAGGCAACTAAGAGAAACACAATATATTGCTAAAAAAGCCAAAGAAATTTTATTGGAAGTTTCTAGAAATGTAACCGCAACTATAGGAAGTGTTACTGATAAATTGCGGGATGACTGGGAATTAGTCGATGTGATGAAAGAACTCAATTGGGAAAAATACGATAAATTAGGTTTGACCTATATTGAAGAAGGCAAAAACGGAGAGCGTTTATATAAAATTAAAGATTGGACCAAAAGAAACGACCATCGCCACCACGCTATGGACGCGATAACGGTTGCATTTACCAAACCTGCATATATTCAATATTTAAATAATTTGAATGCTCGAACGAATACCGATAAAAAAGGAAATTCGATTATTGGAATTGAAAACAAATACTTAAAAAGAGATAAAAACAATAAACTTCGATTTATTGAGCCAATCCCAAACTTTAGGGAAGTAGCCAAAAAGCAACTCGAAAGTATTTTGATTTCCTATAAAGCAAAAAATAAAGTAGTTACAAAAAATAAAAACGTAACTAAAAAAAGCAGTGGAACGAATTCAAAAATTCAATTGACGCCAAGAGGACAATTACATAAAGAAACAGTTTATGGAAAACTACAACAATATGTTACCAAAGAAGAAAAAATAAATGCCAATTTCACTGCAGAATATGTTACTAAAGTTGCTAAGAAAGAATACCGTGAAGCTTTATTAAAAAGATTAATTGAAAACGAAAATGACCCTAAAAAAGCATTTACAGGAAAAAACGCTTTAAGTAAGAATCCGATATATATTAGTTTAGAAAATAATATTGTAGTTCCTGAAAAAGTAAAAATAGTTTGGTTAGAATCCGATTACACCATTCGAAAAGACATTACACCCGATTTAAAAATTGACAAAGTAATTGATATTGGCTTAAAAACAATACTGCAAAAGCGCTTGAATGAATTTAATGGAGATCCCAAAAAAGCTTTTGTAAATCTCGACGAAAATCCTATTTATCAGAACAAAGAAAAAGGAATTGCTATAAAACGTGTGACCATTAGCGGAGTGAGCAATGCTCAAGCATTACATACTAAAAAAAACCATTTAGGAAACGAAGTTTTAGACGAAAAAGGACAACCAATTCCTGTAGATTTTGTAAGTACAGGAAACAACCATCACGTTGCCATTTACAGAGATGAAAAAGGGAATTTACAAGAAGAAGTTGTTTCCTTTTATGACGCTGTAGTTCGTCGAAATTTAGGATTATCTGTTATCAATAAAAGTCATGAAAAAGGTTGGGAATTTTTGTTTTCGATGAAACAAAATGAGTTTTTTATATTTCCAACTGATGGATTTAATCCACACGAAATAGATTTATTGAATCCTGAAAATTATCATTTGATTAGTCCTAATATGTTTAGGGTACAGAAAATTTCTACTAAAAACTATATGTTTAATCATCATCTTGAAACGAAATCAGTAGATGGAGAAATGTTAAAAACTAAAAAGCAATTATCTAAAATAAGTTATCACTTTATTCAAACACCGTCATATTTGAATTATATAATCAAAATCAGAATCAATCATCTTGGGCAAATTGTTCAATTAGGCGAATATTAATTGCAAATCAAAAAATCAATAGAATTGGGCTTTAGCCAAAATTCATAAAGCATTTAAAACCTACAAAAAATGATAAAACGAACTCTTTTCTTCGGTAATCCGGCTTATTTGAGTACCAAAAATGAGCAAATCGTCATATCTTATCCAGACAAGGAACAGGAAACCAAAACGGTGGCTATTGAAGATATTGGAGTCATTGTGTTAGAAAATCAGCAAATTACCATCACTAATGGTTTACTAGAAAAACTAACTAACAACAACGTTGCCTTAATTAATTGTGACCAACAGCATTTGCCTATTGGATTGTTAATGCCACTAAACGGACATACAGAACAATCAGAGCGGTTCAAAAATCAAATTAATGCTTCAGTTCCACTTAAAAAGAATTTATGGCAACAAACCATTAGTGCGAAAATTACAAACCAAGCCGGATTACTAAAAGAAAAAGGAATTCCTTGCCGTAAAATGGAACTTTGGGCAAAGGAGGTAACATCAGGCGATGTATTAAATCACGAATCAAGAGCAGCTGTTTTTTATTGGCAAAGCCTCTCACACATTCTCACAAGAGATGATAGTGTTTTTAACAGAGGACAAAAGGGAATTCCGCCCAATAATCTATTGAATTATGGCTATGCCATTTTAAGAGCCATAACCGCACGAGCTTTAGTTAGTTCTGGAATGTTGCCCACATTAGGTATTTTCCACCGCAATAAATACAATGCGTATTGTTTGGCAGATGACATTATGGAACCTTACCGTCCTTTTGTGGATTTAATTGTCTGCCACATTATGGAAACAAAAGATAATTATGAAGAATTGACTATTGAGATAAAGAAACAATTATTGAGTATCGCTACAATCGACGTTAACATTAATGGGAAAAATAGTCCGTTGATGGTAGCGATGAGTCGAACAACAAATTCCTTGAACGAGTGTTTTGAGGGAAGTTCTCGAAGAATTTTATACCCAAATTATGTATGATGTACATTACACACGTTTAAATCAATATAGGAGTTTGTGGATATTAGTATTTTTTGATCTACCCACCGAGACGCGTAAAGAGCGTAAAATTGCTAGTACTTTTCGTAAGAGATTATTAGACGATGGCTTTTCTATGTTCCAATTTTCGATATATATGCGCTTCTGCGCCAGCAGAGAAAATGCAGAAGTACATACCAAAAGGATTAAAAATAGTTTACCCGAACATGGAAAAATTGGTGTGATGCAAATCACAGATAAACAATTTGGAATGATGGAACTCTTTTATGGAAAAAAACCTGTAGAAACCGAAAAGCCATCGCAACAATTAGAGCTTTTTTAAAAAACAGGATAAAAAAACACCTACTAACCTGTACATCAGCACCCCAATTCATTTATTTTTCACTTTCAAAACAAACCTATAACTACCAACATATCAAACAATTAACTAGCGGTATGTTGGGAATTATAAGTAAAAATACAATTTTGAAAGCAATTCACAACCCGTAAATGCAGATTATTTAATTCTTTGTAGTTGGGAATTATAAGTAAAAATACAATTTTGAAAGCAATTCACAACTGAGAACTTGATGTGTTATTTGCTGGGTTTGTTGGGAATTATAAGTAAAAATACAATTTTGAAAGCAATTCACAACTGACGAAGAAACTGCCTTAAATATTATTTTATAAGTAAAAATACAATTTTGAAAGCAATTCACAACTTAGCTGGGCAAGATAACAAAGTAAGGGAGGTTGGGAATTATAAGTAAAAATACAATTTTGAAAGCAATTCACAACTATCAACATCTTTCTTCAATATTGTTCCTGGTTGGGAATTATAAGTAAAAATACAATTTTGAAAGCAATTCACAACTCAGAAACATCTTTCCATCCGTAGAGTACAGTTGGGAATTATAAGTAAAAATACAATTTTGAAAGCAATTCACAACTCGGGACCAAAACTTGCAACCCCTATTAAAGTTGGGAATTATAAGTAAAAATACAATTTTGAAAGCAATTCACAACTAATTGACAGCGAGATAAAAATAAAGCGAAGTTGGGAATTATAAGTAAAAATACAATTTTGAAAGCAATTCACAACTACAAACGCGCATGGAATAAGGATTATTTCGTTGGGAATTATAAGTAAAAATACAATTTTGAAAGCAATTCACAACGCTGTCGAAGAAGAGGACGTACACAAACTAGTTGGGAATTATAAGTAAAAATACAATTTTGAAAGCAATTCACAACTAACTTCTCCAAACTCAATTTGATAATCAGGTTGGGAATTATAAGTAAAAATACAATTTTGAAAGCAATTCACAACTACGCATGAGCAGGCATAAGCATGCAATCAAGTTGGGAATTATAAGTAAAAATACAATTTTGAAAGCAATTCACAACATTATCAAACACCTTCTTTTTCCGTTCGTAGTTGGGAATTATAAGTAAAAATACAATTTTGAAAGCAATTCACAACAAAACCGTATCACTGATACAAAACCAATTAGTTGGGAATTATAAGTAAAAATACAATTTTGAAAGCAATTCACAACCTCCATCCAAGAGATAAAAAATTTGATTGTGTTGGGAATTATAAGTAAAAATACAATTTTGAAAGCAATTCACAACCGCTGATATAGTCGTCGTAGCTTCCTCCGCGTTGGGAATTATAAGTAAAAATACAATTTTGAAAGCAATTCACAACCACCGTAGAGTTTCAAAATTTACTGGTGTAGTTGGGAATTATAAGTAAAAATACAATTTTGAAAGCAATTCACAACCATACTTTTATAACTCAAAAAGTAACTCCAGTTGGGAATTATAAGTAAAAATACAATTTTGAAAGCAATTCACAACAGCAGGCGCAAACTGCTTTAAAAGGAATATGTTGGGAATTATAAGTAAAAATACAATTTTGAAAGCAATTCACAACCGCATAACCATCTACTCCAAAAGTTCCGCTGTTGGGAATTATAAGTAAAAATACAATTTTGAAAGCAATTCACAACAGTAGCAACAGAATATATTCCGTGGGATGAGTTGGGAATTATAAGTAAAAATACAATTTTGAAAGCAATTCACAACGCAATTTGAAGAAGAAGTGTTGCCTGGCGCGTTGGGAATTATAAGTAAAAATACAATTTTGAAAGCAATTCACAACTATTCTTACATTGTTTGGTTACAAGTATTGTTGGGAATTATAAGTAAAAATACAATTTTGAAAGCAATTCACAACACGTTCCAAATGTTAATTTAAACGATAGTAGTTGGGAATTATAAGTAAAAATACAATTTTGAAAGCAATTCACAACCCATTAAGTAATTCTGTAGCTTTATTTAAAGTTGGGAATTATAAGTAAAAATACAATTTTGAAAGCAATTCACAACTGCTCTCCAGTTCATTGTAAAATCAAATTGGTTGGGAATTATAAGTAAAAATACAATTTTGAAAGCAATTCACAACCCAAGTGCATTAAACATCGAATACGCCTTTGTTGGGAATTATAAGTAAAAATACAATTTTGAAAGCAATTCACAACTGATTAGTTACAACTTTTTCGTTTGCACAAGTTGGGAATTATAAGTAAAAATACAATTTTGAAAGCAATTCACAACTACGCATGAGCAGGCATAAGCATGCAATCAAGTTGGGAATTATAAGTAAAAATACAATTTTGAAAGCAATTCACAACATTATCAAACACCTTCTTTTTCCGTTCGTAGTTGGGAATTATAAGTAAAAATACAATTTTGAAAGCAATTCACAACAAAACCGTATCACTGATACAAAACCAATTAGTTGGGAATTATAAGTAAAAATACAATTTTGAAAGCAATTCACAACCTCCATCCAAGAGATAAAAAATTTGATTGTGTTGGGAATTATAAGTAAAAATACAATTTTGAAAGCAATTCACAACCGCTGATATAGTCGTCGTAGCTTCCTCCGCGTTGGGAATTATAAGTAAAAATACAATTTTGAAAGCAATTCACAACCACCGTAGAGTTTCAAAATTTACTGGTGTAGTTGGGAATTATAAGTAAAAATACAATTTTGAAAGCAATTCACAACCATACTTTTATAACTCAAAAAGTAACTCCAGTTGGGAATTATAAGTAAAAATACAATTTTGAAAGCAATTCACAACAGCAGGCGCAAACTGCTTTAAAAGGAATATGTTGGGAATTATAAGTAAAAATACAATTTTGAAAGCAATTCACAACCGCATAACCATCTACTCCAAAAGTTCCGCTGTTGGGAATTATAAGTAAAAATACAATTTTGAAAGCAATTCACAACAGTAGCAACAGAATATATTCCGTGGGATGAGTTGGGAATTATAAGTAAAAATACAATTTTGAAAGCAATTCACAACGCAATTTGAAGAAGAAGTGTTGCCTGGCGCGTTGGGAATTATAAGTAAAAATACAATTTTGAAAGCAATTCACAACTATTCTTACATTGTTTGGTTACAAGTATTGTTGGGAATTATAAGTAAAAATACAATTTTGAAAGCAATTCACAACACGTTCCAAATGTTAATTTAAACGATAGTAGTTGGGAATTATAAGTAAAAATACAATTTTGAAAGCAATTCACAACCCATTAAGTAATTCTGTAGCTTTATTTAAAGTTGGGAATTATAAGTAAAAATACAATTTTGAAAGCAATTCACAACTGCTCTCCAGTTCATTGTAAAATCAAATTGGTTGGGAATTATAAGTAAAAATACAATTTTGAAAGCAATTCACAACCCAAGTGCATTAAACATCGAATACGCCTTTGTTGGGAATTATAAGTAAAAATACAATTTTGAAAGCAATTCACAACTGATTAGTTACAACTTTTTCGTTTGCACAAGTTGGGAATTATAAGTAAAAATACAATTTTGAAAGCAATTCACAACAGCACCACTTTCAGCCACAAATCTTCCCGGTTGGGAATTATAAGTAAAAATACAATTTTGAAAGCAATTCACAACGCGAAGAGGATTCTATTGGCGAGGGAGTTGGTTGGGAATTATAAGTAAAAATACAATTTTGAAAGCAATTCACAACACTGTCAGACCAGTAAATTGTCTAAATCCTGTTGGGAATTATAAGTAAAAATACAATTTTGAAAGCAATTCACAACTAACATCGCTCCAAACATTGCCATTGCTAAGTTGGGAATTATAAGTAAAAATACAATTTTGAAAGCAATTCACAACCACAAAAACACGATGAAAAAGCAACGTAGTGTTGGGAATTATAAGTAAAAATACAATTTTGAAAGCAATTCACAACTATCCAACTGTGATCGTTAAAGGTTTGATAGTTGGGAATTATAAGTAAAAATACAATTTTGAAAGCAATTCACAACCTACGTCAAAAAGTGTATTGAGTGAAAAAGGTTGGGAATTATAAGTAAAAATACAATTTTGAAAGCAATTCACAACTGGAGAGGGATTGTATTCTCTTGTAGGGAAGTTGGGAATTATAAGTAAAAATACAATTTTGAAAGCAATTCACAACATATTTATAATCGCAAAACAGGTAAGTATAGTTGGGAATTATAAGTAAAAATACAATTTTGAAAGCAATTCACAACTACTTCGCCACGATCTTCTCGACGTTCGTGTTGGGAATTATAAGTAAAAATACAATTTTGAAAGCAATTCACAACTGTATATGAAATTCTTTGGCTTCTTGGCCTGTTGGGAATTATAAGTAAAAATACAATTTTGAAAGCAATTCACAACTGTATATGAAATTCTTTGGCTTCTTGGCCTGTTGGGAATTATAAGTAAAAATACAATTTTGAAAGCAATTCACAACTAAACGGAAATGATTTTACAGGAGAAATTGGTTGGGAATTATAAGTAAAAATACAATTTTGAAAGCAATTCACAACTAAACGGAAATGATTTTACAGGAGAAATTGGTTGGGAATTATAAGTAAAAATACAATTTTAAAAGCAATTCACAACTCAATGCAAATAAGCTGCAAAAATTAGTTGGTTGGGAATTATAAGTAAAAATACAATTTTGAAAGCAATTCACAACGTAGCGGTTCTGCTCCAATAGTCCGGCTTTGTTGGGAATTATAAGTAAAAATACATTTTGTGGGATAACACCCTGTCTTAATTCTTAACATATTTATTAATAATATATTGCGTTACTGGTCTTAAAGCATGCCCATTCTCAGGATGCCTACCATGAGTATTAAAAAATTCAATCCCGTTTGCTGTTTTAGAATACCAAATTATAGCTTCTCCATCCTTGAAAAAAACAGTTTTATCCGTAACTATAATTTTTTTAAGAGTTAAAACACTTTCATCTAAAGGCTCAATTTTATTAGAGGTCCCAATTCCTTGCACTTTTAAATCACAGCTAACTTCTTCGTAATGATCATTAGACCATTGCATACATTCTTTTTTTTGTGAAAAATAGTAACATAGCCCCGAAAGCAACACAATAATTCCAATTGCAAACCATGTATTTGGCTTTATTTTCTTAGGGTCTTTCTTTATTAAGTCTTCTTCTGAAGTAAGATCTACACTTCCTGACTCCCGAACTTCTTTAGAGTTTTCTTCCTGTTTTAAACTTTCTTCACTGTTTACAAAAAAATTCTCACTTTCAAAATTGTTCTCCTCTTCTAAATTCCAAGATATTAAAATATCTGTTTTTTTACTTGCATTTTCTTCTTCAGTAAAATATTTTCTAAACTTACTGTAAGGTCTTAGTTCAAAATCAACCAAAATTGAAGCAAGCTCAACCGTGTGAAAATTAGCTGGCTCTTTTTTACCTTTTAAGAAAGAACCAATGGGCTTAAATTTATCAATATACTGATTAAAAGCAACCTCTTGGGTTGGGTCAAATTCTGATTTAAAAAAAAGAGAGAAGATTTTTAAATCATCCTTTTTATCATTAGATATAAATATTTTCCAGCACAAATCTCTAAGTTTTGCTTGTGATGGAACTTCTAAATAATAACTATTGTCACCGCTTTTTTCTTTTTCATATTTTTCTCTAATCGCTTTTTTATAATGGTCAGGAGTAATGTTTCGCATATGCTTTCAGGAATTTGTAGGATTCTTTAAGATTTATTAGGATTAAACAAAATAGTTCAGGAATTCCAGGAATTCCTTATCAACAAAGGCTTTTAATCGTATTTACTTTGCCACAGTAATTAGTTATCGTTTTGATCTGCAGATTAAAACAAATGTACAAAACTGGTTCAAAAAAAAGTGCGCAAAACCGTAAGAGGAGTTTATTCGGGAAGTATAAACAAAGTCATACAGTTATACGCATTTTACTTCCCAAAATCAATGGTATTGTATTTAACAAGATCTGGAAAAGTTTCGGACAGCAATACCCATGTCTAATTTTTAACAATAGTAAGATGAAAAGATTTTTTATATTGGGAGCGATAGCACTATTAAGTACAACCGCATTTTCATGTACCGCGGATGAATTGGTAACAAGTGATACAAAAGCAGATCTAAAGGAGAACGTAAGTCCAGCAAATATAGCAACTGATCAAGGTCCTGGAGATGAACCGATAATTGTTCCTCCGCCAAATAAAAACTAGTTTTAAAATGCTTAATTAACATTTTAATAGTATTTTCGGGGAAAGTATCATATATGCTACGGTCCCCGTTTTTAAGTTTGATTTTTATGATTTTCTTGGTTTCTTGCCATGAAGATAAGAGTACAATAACAATTGTTGACTTATCAAAAAAAGACGCTTCTATTTTTCAAAAAAAAGCAATACTGCAATTTCAAAAGAACAATTTTAATAATGCATTTTACTACTTCAATAAATCGAAAATTTCAGCTGAAATTACACAAGATAGTGCAGATGTTGTCTACAATCTAATCCAAATGGCTTCGATTCAACAGATAAATGGCGATTATTATGGGAGTAAAGAAACCTTAACAGAAGCTCTGCCTTATGTCAAAAGAAAAGATATTTATTCGGCATCGATTAATAACTATTTTGGAATAGCAGATAAGGAATTATCTATTTATGAGGATGCTATTTTTTATTATAAAGAAGCAATTAAAGATTGCAAAGATGAAACGTGTAAAAACCCGCCACTAAATAATATTGCAGTGGTTTATATTAAGCAAAAAAAATACGACGAAGCCATTAGTATTTTAGAGAGTTTGAGAAATAAACAAAATATTGATATTCCTTCTTCTGCAAAACGCAAAGGCAGAGTATTGGATAATTTAGGTTATGCTTATTTTAAAAAAGGTGACTCTGAAAAAGGTTTTATATTGATCAATGAAGGTTTAGAAATAAGAAGTCAAATTGATGATTTTTACGGAAGTATTGAAAGTAATTTACATTTGGCTGAATATTACCAAAAACTTGACATTAAAAAATCTAATGAGTATGCAAAAGATGCTTATGAAATCGCAACACAATTTAATAGCATTGATGAAAGACTGAAAGCTTTAGCATTTTTAATATCAAATCGTCAGCAAGAGAATAATGAGCAATATGCTCAAAAATTCATTTATTTGAATGACAGTATAATTAAAATACGTAATAATTTTAAAAATAAATTTGCCAAAATTAAATACGATTCAAAAAAAGAAAAAGACGAGAATCAAAAACTTCGATTAGAGAAGGCTGAAAGCCTTTTAATTCTTCAGAAAATAAAATACCAACGTTTTTTATTCCTCAGTGGAATTGTATTTCTTATCGTTTTAATAGCACTTCTAATTCGGTATTTCAAAATAAAAACTAAAACCGAAAGAATAAAAGCTTCTTACGAAACAGAGACCAGAATTGCGAAAAAAATACATGATGAGCTGGCTAATGATGTTTTTCATGCCATTACTTTTACACAAACGCAATCTTTAACTGAAGTTAACACAAAAGAAAATTTAATTCAAAAATTAGACGATATTTATCAGCGTGTGCGAGGGATTTCAAGAGAAAATAACGAAATACTAAACAGTTTGGAATTTTCAAAAAATTTAAAAGACTTACTTGCTACCTATAATGATCATTCAAGAAATATAATCATTAATAATATTGAAAAGGTAGATTGGGAGCTTATTGATGAAACCAAAAAAGTCACTCTTTATAGGGTTTTACAAGAATTAATGGTAAACATGAAGAAACATAGTTTGGCTTCCTTAATTGTAGTAAAATTTGACAACTCAGACTCCAAAAAATTAATTGTTGATTATGTAGACAATGGAAAAGGCTGCAACAAAGCAGAAATTATTAAAAATGGTATTCAAAATATGGAAAACCGTATTCTATCCATAAATGGAACTATTATTTTTGACACAGAACCTGAAAAAGGATTTAAAGCTAAAATAATAATCCCAAATAATTAGAATTATAATGTTTAAAAAAGTAATTGTCGCAGAAGATTTTGATAGTATAAACTTAGGGATAGAACAAGCCTTACGAGATTTAGATATTACCAATTATCAACATACAAAATATTGCGATGATGCTTACCTAAAAATTAGAAAAGCAATTATTGACAACGAGCCATATGATTTACTTATAAGTGACTTATCTTTTAAAGCAGATTATAGAGAAGTGAAAATTGAAAATGGAGATAAGTTGATCGAAAAAGTACGAGCTGAACAACCCGATTTAAAAATTATAGCTTATTCTGTTGAAGATAAAAGTCATCGAATTAGATCCCTTTTTACCAATTCAGACATCAATGGTTTTGTTATGAAAGGAAGAAATAGTATTGACGAATTAAAAAAAGCAATGCGACTTTTATCAACATCAGAACTTAAATACATATCACCAGAAATATCTTCTGTTCTACAGGAAAATAATAATTATGAAATAGATGATTTTGATGTCTTAATTATGAAGCATCTTTCACTAGGAACTGCGCAAGATGACATTAGAGATACTTTTATATCCTTAAATATAAAACCAAATAGCAAGAGTGCTATTGAGAAAAGAATTTCTAAATTGAAAGATTTTTTTAAGGCAAACAACACAGTCCATTTGGTCTCTATTGCCAAAGATATGGGCATTATCTAAACTTTTTTATCAGATTACGGTTTTCCATAAAATATTGATTTTTATTGGTTTTACATTTGAATGGTTAATTAAATCATATAAATTAAAATCAAAAATCATGAAAAAGTACTATGTAAACAAAAATGCACAATCAAACGGAGACCATGAAGTCCATACTGCTGATTGTTATTACCTACCAAATGTTGAAAACAGAAAATATCTTGGCGAATTCACATCTTGTTCAAGTGCTGTTCTAGAGTCAAAAAAAACCTACCGTCAATCTAACGGTTGTAAAACTTGCTCCTTAGGCTGTCATACCTCATAATACAACTATGAGTTTTAGATTTCAAAAAAGAGTAAACTTCGGGGGAGATTTTGGCCTCAATGTTAGCAAATCCGGGATTTCACCTAGTTTGAGAACGAAGAGAGGTACTATAAGTACTAAAGGGTTTTCAGTGAATACCGGAATCAAAGGAGTTGGGTATAAAAAAACAATAAATTCGAACGTATGTATATTATTTCTTCTAATGTATTTATTTGTCACTGTTACCCTATATTAAATCATTAATTAGTACAGTAAAAAAAAATATTATTATTATTATTTGTAACATTTTCGACAATAATCGTTGTGCTAAAGAAATAGGGTTTTGTAAAGTTTGAAAGCCCACCGGAAAAAAAAACACCAATAAAAAGAAGAAAAAAATTACCAACTAAATTTTAAATAAGATGGATTCAAAAGCAACAATGACTATTGAGCTAAAAAGTCATTTTTTAAGACTTTATCAAATGGCTTTATCTGATGATAATTTTAATGTCCTAGAACTGCAAATGCTCTATTTTTTAGCAGAAGAAAGAGGGATCTTTAAAGAAGAATTAGATAAACTATTTCTCAATCCTGTTAATGACCAAACAGGAATTCCCGTTGAACTAAATACAAGAATCGAGTATTTATATGATTTAACGTGTATAATGTGGGCAGATGGAATAATTACAGATGACGAATTAAATACTTTAAAAAAATATTGTAAAAAATTTGAATTTATAGAAGAGAATATAGATGAATTAGCAAATTATCTTGTTGACTGCGTCAAAGAAGGAATGAATAAAAATGAAATTATTAGTCAACTAAATTCTTAATTTATGAAACCATTACAGCAGTTGTTCCGTTTAAAAAAAGTAGAAGAAGCTTTAGGCGAACACATACAAAATAAAGAAGAAGACAGAGAACAAATCAGAATTACTTATTATCAAAGTGGATTTACAGCTTCTTTAAGAGCTTCTGGAAGACCAATTGTACTTAGAGCATGCTTGCAAAATTTATTTACCAACTTCAAAGACCAATGTAGCCGCCAAATTTCAGAACAACAAAGGCTGAAGCAACCTTTTAAAGAAGAGCAAGAAAAAAGTAGGACAGAACTTAAAAAATGTGAAACAGCAATTGGAATATATGAACAAAAAGAGCATGAAATAGATAAAAAAATTGAAAATGCTGCCTACGAAACTGTCGATGTAAAAGTAAATCCTCAAAAATATATTGATGATGGCAAAGGTGGTACTGCACAATTTTACATTGGTCTAATATTGCTACTACCGATTACTTTGTATTTACTAGTTTTTTACATTTCAGCATCTTATTCTGCTTTTTTTAAAGAGTTTACAGATACTAGTTTAACCGCTGCCATTTTTGATGCTGATGCGTTGACAAATGCCTTTAAAGCAAGTTGGTTGGAGGGTGTTTTAGTGATAACAATTCCTTTTGTATTTATGGGTTTAGGATATGTGATTCATATGATGCAAAAAGAGACTGGAATAAAAAAAACATTGCGAGTTACAGCTCTATTTGCAACCACGTTTTTATTTGATTCTTTATTAGCTTACGTAATTGAAAAGAAAATTTACGATTTTAATAAAACACCTGATTCACCACTGTATGACCTAGAAATAGCATTGGGTCAAGCTGAATTCTGGATGATTATTTTTGCTGGATTTGTCGTGTATGTTATTTGGGGATTAGTATTTGATTTTGTAATGAAAGAAAATGAAAATAAAGATAAAATTAGAGTTTTTATTAGAGGAAAAAAAGAAGAAATTGTGAATTTTGAGAAATCAAAATTAGAAAATAGTATTAAAATTTTAGAATTTTCAAATAAAATTGATCATCATAAAGGAGAGATTAAACTTTTGCAATCAAAGGTCGATGGATTTGTCTTTCCTGTAAAAGAATATTTAAATTATCATAATCAATATAAGGAAGGTTGGTTTCAAGCCATTGGTACAGAAATAGCACTTCCTAACGAGCAAAAACATAACTTATTATCAGAATGTGATGCTATTGCAAATGAGCATTTAAAATCAGTCGATTTAGTAGATTCCGATTACCAACATTTAATTTATTCTAACAATTAATATTTTTATGAAACAAAAATCAATAAAAACAGTACTATCCATTTTAATTCTAATTTTAGTGCTTTCATGTAAAAATGAAGATTCTAATGATAATCAAAAAAATAAAGAAGAGATTATAACGCCTGAAAAAAAATCATCTAATAATTATAACATTAGTATTCTCTTAGATTTGTCAGATAGAATTAGTACAGAAAAGTATCCAAATTCAACGATGGAATTTTATCAACGAGATTTAGGCTATATCAATTCTATTGCAACGGCATTTACAAACCACATAAAGACTAAAAAAATTAGAGAGATGAATGACAAAATTGCTGTTTATTTTAATCCAGAACCTTTAAACGAAGAAATTAATAGTATTTCGGGTAAGTTAAAATTTGTGTTTGATAAAAATAATGCTTCCAAAAATAACATCAATCGGGTTAATGTTACTTATAATGATGAAACTGCAAAAATTTATGATTTAGCAATTAAAGATAATAACTATGTTGGATCGGATATTTGGAAATTTTTTGCAAACAATGTTAATGATTATTGCATTGAAAATAAACATCGAAATATTTTAATCTTATTAACTGATGGTTATATCTTTTATAAGGACACAAAAATAAAAGAAGATAACTTAACTTCATATTTAGTGCCTGAAATGATTCGTGCTAATGGATTGAATACACCCAATTGGAAAGATAAAATAGAAAAAAATAAATTTGGGCTCATTTCCGCTAATGAAGATTTATCTGATTTGGAAATTTTAGTACTTGGTGTAAATCCAGATACTAAAAACCCATATGAAGCTAAAGTAATAAAAGAATATTGGGGAAATTGGTTTAAAAAAATGAAAGTAAAACGATTTGTTATTAAAGAATCTGGTTTGCCAAGTAACATAGATAAAGTAATTAAAGATTTTATTGAACAATACTAATCACATATAAATCTAAAAAGTATATAATGTGCTTTAGCTGTCCTTGATTTTTTTTAATCATTATGTAAAAAATTTTATCATGTTTTATTTTATGAAAACCTTTTTTAGATTTCTTTTAATTTTTTTTACAATTACAATAAATGCTCAAACGAAATTGCTATCATGGAATATTGAGAATATTGGTAAATCAAAGTCAGATCAAGTAATATTGTTTGTTGCTAATACGGTTAAGGATTTTGATATTGTAGCCATTCAAGAGGTTGTTGCAGGTTATGGCGGAGCGCAAGCCATTGCTAGATTAGCAGATGAACTAAATCGAACAGGGACCAAATGGGATTACAGGGTGAGTGCTCCAACCAGCAGTAGTGCATATAAAACGGAGAGGTATGCTTTTCTGTGGAAAACGAACATTATTAAGATAATCGGGGAACCTTGGCTTGAAAAAAAATTTAATTTAGAGATCGATAGAGAACCATTTTATGCCACTTTTGAATATAAAAACAAGCAATTTACCGTAGTAAACTTTCATGCTATTACCAAGAGTAAACAACCAGAAACGGAAATCAAGTATTTTAAACATTTACCTATAGAATATCCTAACTTAAATTTAATCTTCGTGGGTGATTTTAATTGTCCAGAATCCCATACAGTATTTAATCCATTAAAAAATATCGGTTACGAATCCGTGCTTAAAAGTCAAAAAACTACACTGAAGAAGGATTGTAAATCTGAAGAATGTTTGGCTTCTGAGTTTGACAATATGTTTTATAATAAATCAAAAGTCATTCTTATCAATGCAGGACATATTTCCTTTTATAAAACATTTAATTCATTGAAAGATGCAAGAAATATTTCAGATCACGTACCAATCTGGGCTGAAATTGTTCTGAACTAACATATATTATGATTGGGTTAAACTATTTAAATCATTAAATAAAAGATTCGAATTTTGTATCTTTAGGGTCACTATAAAAAACTAAAAGCCTGGGAACTTAGATTCTCAGGCTTTTTTTATAGTTTGAATTTTCAGTTGAATTTCTTTTATTTTTTGCGAAGTCAATGTTTAATGGTGAATTTGGTTCCGAACACCGTGGTGTATTTTAACTAACAGAATAATTATGATCCGAAAGTTGGCTATAAAAGAAGACAATTTATATAATACATTGTTAACTCTATCTCCAATATTCATTTTTATGTACGCTTTTCCAATTTCAAATAAATCAACCCTAGCGGAACTATCAATACATGTTTTTTATCTCGGCCATGACAAATGTACTATGGGTGCTGCCTATGCTTTTAACTGCGCCTAATTTATTAAATACAAAATCTTGATAATGCTTCATGTCTTTAGCAGAGACTTTCATTAAAAAATCGTAATCTCCTGCGATATTATAGCATTCCACTATTTCTTCTATTTTCATAATATCAGTAACAAACTGATTTCCGATATTTTTATCGTGCTGTTTAAGTTTGATATTACAGAAAACGATAAATCCCCTATTAAGTTTTTCTGCATCTAGCAGGGCTATGTATTTCTTAATATAACCGCTTTTCTCTAATCGTTTAATACGTTCAAAAACAGGTGATGAAGAAAGATTTACCATTTTAGCAAGCTCCTTAACCGTATATTTGGAGTTATTGTGAAGAATATTTAATAACTGAAGATCAACGTCGTCTATCTGCTCCATAGAATATTTTACTTAAAAAGGTTGAATTAATTTAGAAAAAAGGATATTAATCTTCAAATGTAAAACAAATAAACACAAAAACCTTATTTTAAGTAAATAGAAGATTTAATGACTTGCAAAACTTACTTTTGCAGCATAAAAACCTAGAAAATAGTAAGAGCACATTGAAAAAGTTATTAGAAATATTAAGTAAAGTAGGTTTCGACGGTTTCCTGTTAATGATAGGTACCATGATTCTGTTGGCTTATTTTTTGCCGATGCCAGGCTTGGTAAAAGAACCTGTTTCCCTAGAGGAAATAGCTAATATAGGTGTGTCGTTGATTTTCTTATTTTATGGTTTGCGACTGAGTGTTGAAAAATTAAAAGCTGGGCTTGTTAACTGGAAAATGCACATTGTCGTACAGTTGACAACATTTTTGTTTTTTCCGCTCATCGTTTTGGCATTTCGTCCCTTGTTCGTCAATACCGACTTCGAGTTGCTTTGGTTAGGTGTATTTTTTCTGGCAGCTTTACCTTCTACAGTTTCGTCTTCCGTGGTCATGGTTTCCATAGCCAAGGGGAACATCCCCGCAGCCATTTTCAATTCGAGTATTTCTAGTTTGATCGGAGTATTGGTTACGCCGCTGTGGGTTGGGTTGTTCATCGCTTCAGCAACAGGCGATTTTGATGTTACTCATATCTTCACAAAGTTGATTCTTCAAGTCTTGTTGCCTGTTATCATTGGAATCAGTCTTAACTCCCGTTTTGGTGCCGTTGCCGAAAAATATAAGAAACAACTCAAATATTTCGATCAAGCGGTCATTCTTACCATCATTTATACCTCGTTTTGTAAGTCATTCTCCGAACATATTTTTGATGGCTTCACCGCCCTTGAACTTGCTGGACTCGCCGCAGGGATGATGACCTTATTTTTTGTCGTATTCTTTTGTGTTGGACTAATCAGTCGGTTGTTTGGCTTTTCAGCAGAAGATCGCATTACTGTTTTATTTTGCGGATCTAAAAAGTCGTTGGTACATGGAACCGTAATGTCAAAAGTGCTGTTTCAACACAGTACCATCACTGGTATTATATTGTTGCCACTCATGCTTTACCATGCCTTACAATTGATTGCTGCCAGCATCATCGCACAGCGGATGGCCCGACGAAAAGAAGTGTAATTTTTATTTATAGCGTGTGCAACCTTTATCCTTTTCAGGTAAAAAATCCCCATAAAGATTTTGCGATCTTTTGGGGATTTAATTATAATAGAAAAAGAAGTGACTGATTTTTAAAAATTGAGTTTAAAACAGCTATTCTGCTGTACATAATAGCTCAATTTAAACTTATTTGAGAACGCTTTACGTCACAATAGTCTATGGTTTAAATTATCCTTTATTTGTGTGGAATTTTATTCGTTACAAAATGGATAATCTGTATAACCTTGTTCTCCACCACCATAAATTCTTGTCCTGTCTGGCTCACTAAGTGAAGCATTTTTTTCAAAGCGTTCAGTTAGGTCAGGGTTTGCGATGTATAATCTGCCAAAGGAGATCAGCTTTGCAATGCCTTTTTCAAGTTCTGCTTCGGCGGAAGCTTTGTCATAGCCTGCATTCGCAATAACTATCTGGCGAATCTTTCTACCAAATAATTCCATCTCATTGTGGGTGCCATCATTTTCAGCTGAAGCATAATAGGGACTACGACGCATGAGTTCTACATACGCAAAGTCTAGCTTGTTCAGTTCTTCAATAAGACAATTATAGGTAGCGACAGGATCATTCAGCACTATAGCTGCATAGGGATTGAAAGGGGATATTTTAATACCTACCTTTTCACTACCCACAGCACTGATTAATTCCTGCATCACCTCCAGTATGAATCGAGCATTGTTTGGGATACTGCCTCCGTAATCATCCGTCCTTTGATTGGCACTTTCAGCTAAGAACTGGTTAGGAAGATAACCGTTGGCAGCGTGGAGTTGAACCCCGTCAAAACCTGCAGCTATGGCATTTTTTGCGGCTTGACCAAAATCCTTAATGGTCTGTTTGATTTCCGGAATTGTCATTTCCTGAGGTATTTCATAATCCTTCATGCCATCAGAGGTGAAATGCTGCATTCCTGTGATAGGTAAGGGTGATGGTGCAAAAGGCAGCTTTCCGTTCCTGTCTACAGAATGCCCCACACGACCAGTGTGCCAAAGCTGAGCTATGATAACACCGCCTTTATTGTGTACCGACGTTGTAACCTTTTTCCAGGCTTCTATTTGTTGTGTCGTAAAAATACCAGGAGTAAGTGGACTGCCAGTAGCATCTTCACTGATCCTAATGGATTCGGTAAACAGCAAGCCTGCGCCTGATCTTTGGGTGTAGTATTCTATTGTCATATCACCTACCAAGCCATTTGTATCTGTACGGCCTCTTGTCATCGCTGCCATAACCATTCTGTTTTTTAGGCTGATACCTCCTAATTCTGTTTTTTCTAAAAGTCTCATATTGCTATCACTAAAAATTGGTAAGGTTGTTTAAAAGATTGGTGAATAAACCTCAATTTATGATTTTAAATACCAAGTTCTTTACGGATAATTTCCGCTCCTGCGTTTAAAGCAGTTAACTTACCTCTTGCTACACTGCGGGATAAGGGAGCCATACCGCAGTTTGTACTAGGCAAAAGATTTTCAATATCCACAAACTCTAGCGCTTTACGCAACGTATTAGCTACTTCTTCAGCTGTTTCGATAGTATTCTTTGACACATCAATTGCACCAACCATTATTTTTTTACCACGAATAAGTTCCATTAAATTTAGAGGCACATTTGAGTTCTGACATTCTAATGACACAATATCAATCTTAGAATTTTGAATTTTCGGGAAAATTTCTTCGTATTGGCGCCACTCTGAACCCAATGTTTTTTTCCAGTCATTATTGGCTTGTATTCCATAACCATAGCAAATATGTACTGCCGTTTGGCATTTTAAACCTTCAATGGCTTTTTCTAATGTTGCCATTCCCCAATCATTTACTTCGTCAAAAAAAACATTAAACGCAGGTTCATCAAACTGAATAATATCTACCCCTGCATCTTGCAGTTCTCTGGCTTCTTCATTAAGTGCTTTTGCAAATTCCCAAGCCAATTTTTCTCTGCTTTTGTAATGGCCATCGTATAATGTATCTACCATAGTCAAGGGGCCAGGTAATGCCCATTTTATAAGCTTATTCGTCTGTTTTCGTAAAAATTTAGCATCTTCCACAAAAACAGATTTTTGACGTGCAACGTCACCTACAACCATAGGAACACTCGCGTCATAACGGTCACGAATTCTCACAGTTTTACGATTTTCAAAATCTACACCCGTTAAATGTTCTATAAATGTTGTTACAAAATGTTGACGTGTTTGTTCACCATCGCAAATGATATCCAAGCCTGCTAAATCTTGTTCTTGCAGAGCAATGCGCAAAGCATCTTGTTTTCCTTCTAATAACTGATCGCCTTCTAATTTCCAAGGAGACCAAAGTTTTTCGGGTGGTGCAAGCCATGCAGGTTTAGGTAAACTTCCAACAATTGAGGTTGGTAACAATATTTTCTTCATAATAAAATAATTTTAAAGTGTAGCATTTAATTAAAGAGTGAAATTAGCTGACCACTGTTCAAGAATATGCTTGTAAGGCTTGATGAAATGATCTTTAGCATATTTACCCTGTTCAGTAGCCAGTCGGCTGCGCTCTTCGCGATCATAATCTACGCGAGTCAGTGAATAATCTTCGTGTTTAAGATTAGGTTGATAGATTTTACCAGCTATTGAATTTGCATTGTAAATTTCAGGGCGATAAATCTTCTGAAAAGTCTCCATAGTGCTGATTGAGCTGATCAGTCCAAGATCAGTATAATCAGTAAGTAAATCTCCTGAGTGATAAAAAGCCATCGGCGCCACACTGTTCGGAGGCATAAAAAAACGAACTTTTAAGCCCATTTTAGAGAAATATTCATCAGTAAGAGAATACTGATCCTGCTGATATTCAAAACCCAGAATTGGATGCTGATACTCAGTGCGAGTATACGTTTTGTTGCTCGATACACTTAGGCAAATGATTGGTGACATTTTAAAGTGCTCTTTGTAAGTGTCTGAACTCACAAAGCACTTATAAAGTTTACCGTGTAAATCACCAAAATTTTCAGGAACACAAAAACTAGATTTGTTTTTATTGTGCTCGATCAATAAAAAACTGAAATCATAATCTCGTACGTAAGAAGAATAATTATTTCCGGCAACACCATCTATATACCGGTTAGTCTTACGGTCAAAAATATTCGTTTTTAAAACTTCAATCATCGGCAGATTGTCAATATCATTTTTATTATCAATATTCATCGTTACCGTCATGATTTCAAGTTCTACGAGATAACGATCTCCTTTTGGATTATCCAAATGAGCCAATGCATTGAATCGATTGTTAATCATATTTAAGGCATTACGCAAGTTTTGCTGGCGATTTTCTCCTCTAGCCAAATTTGCAAAATTGGTAGTCAGACGTGTTTTACTTGAGGGTTGATAGTTTTCATCTAAACAAGTGCTCTTTAGGGCGAACACAAAATCATTCTTGATGGTTTTCTGGACATTTTCAATGTCTTTCTTTTCATTTATTCTTGAATCTTCTTGTATGTTCGCTTTCATCTGATAACACTTTTTAGTTTTTTTACCTTACAAAATTGAAAATAAAAGATGAATTATTTATATTTATATTTAAATTCAGATAATTAATCTTTTTTAAGATTAATTATAAGATAATTAATCTTTTTACAAATACCACAATAAAGAAAACAGATGATTTCTCTTTAAAGAACTTAGATATCATTCTGGATTTGCCTTCAAAAGTGCCACAGAAAGCTAAGGCGAATTCTGTTTAAGATAGCTTAAAAATTAAATAGATTTTTGTATCAACCCCAACAGGACATCCCATATTTATATTGACATTTAATTCGAAGATTAAATGTCATTTATAATTTGCAAATCTTGCATAAAAAGGTTCGAATTTTGGATCTTTAGGGTCACTAAAAGCTTTTAAGTATATTTGTAGTTAAAGGCTTTTTATTTTGCCAGTTTTAGCACACTAATTCTCAAACAAAGACTTAAGCTGATTTTGTCTATTTTTGCTAGTTGTCTAACAAAACACTTGTTCGAATAATCTCCTATGAAAATCCTTTTTAATTTATTTTGTCTGCTTGTAGTATTTTGTATTAATGCCCAAGTTAAACTGGTCTCGTGGAATATTGAGAATATTGGCAAGTCGAAGTCCGATCAAGAAATAAGTTTCATTGCAAATACAATTAGTGATTTTGATATCGTAGCCATTCAGGAAGTGGTTGCTGGTTTTGTTGGTACTCAAGCAATAGCAAGACTTGCTGACGAGTTGAATAGAAGAGGAACTAAGTGGAATTACATAGTGAGTGATCCCACAAGTAGTAGCGCTTACAAAACGGAACGCTACGCGTTTCTATGGAAGAGTACTAGAATTAAGCTAGTTGGAAAACCTTGGCTGGAAGAAAAATATAATTTAGAAATTGACAGAGAACCATATTATGCAACTTTTCAATATAAGAAGAAACAGTTTACAGTCGTTAACTTTCACGCGATAACCAAGAACAAACAACCTGAAAGAGAAATCAAGTTTTTTAAATTTTTACCTTTTCAATATCCAACTTTAAATTTAATTTTTGTGGGTGACTTCAATTGTCCACAATCGCATACTGTTTTCAATCCTTTAAAGAAAATGGGATACAAGCCAGTATTAGTAGGGCAAAAGACTTCTTTAAAGAAAAGCTGTATTGATAGTCAATGTTTGGCTTCAGAATTTGATAATATATTCTACAATGACTTAAAAATTACCATTAAAAGCGCTGGAATAATTCCATTTTTCAAAATTTTCGGTACTTTGCAAGAAGCAAGAAAAATTTCAGATCATATTCCAATTTGGGCGGAAATTATTTTAAAGTAGTTGGAAGATAGAATATGTAGAATGACTTTGACAATGAAAAGAAGCTTATTCTAAATTGGGAGTAATCAAATTTCTATGTGAATATTTTCAATGATATATAATTTTTCGTTCTACTATCTTTTTTTTAAACAGAAGCAATTTTAGAATTCCCGTCCTAAATTATGTAAAACTTTAAAGTTAGAATCAACCTACATTTAAGTTTATTTTTAAAGTATAGGATTATGTGTCGGTTAGAGAAAAAATTACAAAAAATTGTGGATGATCCAAAACAGTCGGCGAAGGTAGTAGGACTGCGTTATTTTTCAGATGTTAGTCGTGGCTTTTTCCGACTTAGAAAAGGAAAAACTTTTATCTATAAAGATGCCGAAGAAATAATTATTGAAGATGCCGATTTATTGACTCGATTTCAAAAATTAATTATTCCACCAGCTTGGGAAAATGTCTGGATTTCGCCCTATCCAAATGGACACTTACAAGCAACGGGCCTAGATTCTAAAGGCAGAAAACAGTATAAATACCATACGAACTGGAATAAAATTCGAAATCAATCAAAGTTTTATAGACTTCGACAGTTTGCCAAAGTATTACCGAAAATTAGAGCTCAACTCGATAAGGATTTAAACAGAAGAGGTATGCCTTATGAAAAGGTGGTAGCTTTGGTAATTAAATTGATCGAGGTAACTAACATTAGAATAGGAAATGAAGCCTATAAAAAGTTATACGGATCTTTTGGTTTGACAACTTTGAGAGACCGACATGCCAAGTTTGATAAAGGACAATTGTTCTTTGAATTTACTGGTAAAAAAGGGGTGAAACATAAAATTAGTTTAAAGAATAAAAGGCTGATACGATTAGTGAAACGTTGTCGTGATATTCCAGGACAAGAACTTTTTCAGTATTATGATGATAACGGGAATCATTGCAGCATTGGTTCGGCAGATGTAAATAACTACATCAAAGAAATTACGCAATTAGATTTTACAGCTAAAGACTTTAGAGCATGGGCTGGAAGTTTGAATGCTTTGTGTAGTTTTTTGAATGAAGAAAAACCAGCGACAGCGAGTGATTGTAATAAGAAAATAGTGGCTGTATTGGATACGGTTTCTCATCAATTAGGGAACACGCGTGCAGTTTGTAAAAAGTATTACGTGCATCCAACGGTTATTGCGTCTTTTGAGAATGGTACAATTTGGAACTATAAGCCCAAAAGATCAACGGCAAATTCAAAACTTAACCCAGAAGAGAAAGCATTAATAAAATTACTCAACACAGAAAAAATAGCAGCTGTTTTAGGTTAGAAATAAGTTTTTAACTACTTTGGTCAGTACTATGGTAATGACTTTTGTTTATATTTTATTCGGAATTTATTTTGGATTCTTTGTGATTCTAAAAATCGTCGAACCCATTTATATACGGTTACATAAACGACCATTGTTTTTGCATTGGAATCCTTTTTTATTTGGATTCGACTCTAATTTAAAATTAGTAAGTATCTTAGAAAAAGAATTTATTTTTTATCGAAATCTTGAAAGTAGACAAAAAATTTATTTCGAAAAAAGAGTAGATAAATTTATTCAGAATTATTCCTTTGTAGGTAAAGAAATTTTGGTGAATTACGAAATGAAAGCACTTATTGCTGCAACGTACGTGGTATTGACGTTTGGAATGCGAAATTACCGTACTACCATGTTTAACACGATCATTATTTATCCGTCTACTTATTATTCCACCATAAATGACACGTATCATAAAGGAGAATTTAATCCGAGAATGAAACTAATTGTTTTTTCTTGGGAGGATTTTTTAAGTGGTCACAAAGTGAAGGATAATATTAACTTAGGATTACATGAGTTTACTCATGCATTACTGTTTCATGCGCTTAAAAGTAAAGACGCGAGTGCAATGATTTTTCATGAAGAATTTAATTTTGTCGTGAAGTATTTTGATAATGAAGATTTTTTAAATGCGCTTCGCGTAAAAAATTATTTCCGGGCATATGCTTATACTAATAAGTTTGAGTTTTTAGCAGTTCTGTTGGAGCATTTTTTTGAAACTCCGAACGTTTTTAAATCCGAGTTCCCAGAATTATTTGAGCGTCTAAAAAGAATGCTAAACTATAAGGAAATACAATAAATAAAAAGCCTGAAGATTTGTCTCTTCGGGCTTTTTATTTATGTTGGAGATTATTAAAATGAAGTTAGTTTTTTTAGGTCTGCAACAGTCGTTACGGGATCTGCGGCTCCAAAAACATAGCTTCCAGCTACTAAAACATCAGCTCCAGCTTCAACTAATTGCTTGGCATTTTTATTGGTAACACCACCATCAATTTCAATTAATGTAGAAGCTCCTTTTTTAACTATTAAGGCTTTTAATTTTTCAACTTTGGCATACGTGTTTTCAATAAACGATTGTCCACCAAAACCAGGATTCACGCTCATAATGCAAACCATATCGATGTCATTTATTACATCTTCTAGTAAATCAATACTGGTATGCGGATTTAAAGCAACACCAGCCTTCATACCTTCTGCTTTAATGGCTTGTAAAGTTCTGTGCAAATGTGTACAAGCTTCGATGTGCACCGTTAAAATATTCGCTCCTAAATCTGCAAACGTTTTAATATAACGATCTGGATCAATAATCATTAAATGTACATCAATTGTCTTTTTTGCATGTTTAGCAATAGCTTGTAAAACAGGCATTCCAAATGAAATATTAGGAACAAAAACGCCATCCATAATGTCAATGTGAAACCAATCAGCTTCACTATTGTTGATCATTTCGATATCACGTTGTAAATTGGCAAAGTCTGCAGCTAAAACTGAAGGTGCAATAAGTGTGTTTTTCATTTGTGTAGTTATGTTATTTTTGCAAATATACTATAAAAAATAAAACCTCGGAAACCCGAGTGCTTGCCACGAACTGACCGAGATTTTATTATAAAAAACAAAACCTCGGAAACCCGAGTGCTTGCCACGAACTGACCGAGGTTTTATTATAAAAAATAAAACCTCGGTAATCAGCCGAGGTTTCAATCATCAATCAAAAAACGAACAGTCAATCAAACTGTTGTTTATTGTATAGTTAAAAGTCAATTGTCATCAAGTAAAAAACTTTAGACTCAACTTTCAAATTTTAAGCTTTTTAGCCTAAATATGTTTTTAGAATTTTACTTCTTGAAGTATGTTTCAATCTACGAATTGCTTTTTCCTTAATTTGACGAACACGCTCACGAGTTAAGTCGAAAGTTTCTCCAATTTCTTCCAATGTCATTGGATGTTGGTCACCTAAACCAAAATACAAACGAACTACATCAGCTTCTCTTGGTGTTAGTGTTTCTAAAGAACGCTCTATTTCTGTGCGTAAAGATTCTTGAATTAATTCTCTATCAGGGTTTGGAGACTCACCAGAACGCAATACATCGTAAAGGTTTGAATCTTCTCCTTCAACTAAAGGTGCATCCATTGATAAGTGACGACCAGAGTTTTTCATTGACTCTTTTACATCATTTACGGTCATGTCCAATTCTTTTGCAATTTCTTCAGCAGAAGGCGGACGTTCATTAGATTGCTCTAATAGAGCGTACATCTTGTTAATTTTATTGATAGAACCAATTTTGTTCAGAGGCAAACGAACAATACGAGATTGTTCCGCCAGAGCTTGCAAAATCGACTGACGAATCCACCAAACTGCGTACGAAATAAATTTAAATCCACGAGTTTCATCAAAACGTTGTGCCGCTTTAATCAAACCTAAATTTCCTTCGTTAATTAAATCGGGTAGTGTTAATCCTTGATTTTGATATTGTTTTGCTACAGAAACAACAAAACGCAAATTGGCCTTTGTTAATTTCTCTAAAGCTTTTTGATCACCAGCTTTAATCTTTTGCGCCAATTCTACTTCTTCGTCGGCAGTAATTAAGTCTACTTTTCCGATTTCTTGTAAATATTTGTCTAATGAAGCAGTTTCACGATTAGTTACCTGCTTGGTGATTTTAAGTTGTCTCATGTTTTGTCTTCCTCGTTTTAAGTGTACAAGTAGTTATACGTATCGAGTTGCAAAAAAGTTACATAATTTTTAAAATAATTTATTAAATTGTATTTATGGACAAAGTTATCTTTCTAAATAGAAGAAAATATCCCAGTTATTTAAAAATGTTAGTTCACCTCAAAATCTTTAAAAAGTGATATGGGCTGACCGTTTAAATTAAAACCTTCCATATTAATTTGAAATTTACCAGTCACATCAGAAGTATAAAAGTTTAAAAGAGTTGTATCGTTACTTAATGAAACATTGGGCTCCCATAATAATTGGTAGCGGTAATCTGGTATTCTTTTATCTTGACTAAGAGTAGAGTATTCAATTTTTTTATAAATTTTTTCTTGATCGGGTCTCACAATCGCTCCGTTTAAGACATAATTTTGATTTTCTGTAGGAATGAAATCGTTTTTAAAAGTTGTAAAACTTACCAATCCGTTGAACGATTTAGGACCAAGATAATATCTTCCAACGATAACCTCTATCTTATACACATTTTTCATGCTGTATTTATTTAAATCATTTTGATTTTTTAAATACATTCCATCAACTAAAACTAATGCTGCTTCGGGTAATTGAGGAAAAATAGTAGGATCATTTACGTGAATAAATGTGTTATTGTCCACTTGTTTCAAATATATCTCTTTTACAATTTCTATAGCAGTTTCCTTTAAAGTTTTAAATCGTGTAAAATCATCTAAAATATACGGTTTAGCAGTTGGATAATAGAAGGGTGTTTTTAAAACTGGACTCAGCAAACTATCTTTAAAAGAAGCATAGTACGAATTTCTTATTTGACTCGCTATTGATCTGTTGGATAAGGTTTTCTTGCTACTTTCTGGTAGGAACAAAGAGTTTTCGAAAGATAACTTAGAATATGCTAACTCGGGAGATTTGTCTAATTTAATATCGTACAACTTTGCCTCTTCTCCTATTATTTGAAGTGAAATTTGCTTGTTTAAGGAGTGAGGCGTAAGGTCAAAAATAAATTCACCGTTCGTATTTGTTTTTACAATTTTAAAATCAAAAGAGGATCCAGGTACAGAAAGTGCAATCGCAATATTTTCTAACTGATCGATTTTGTTTTTTGCAGTTATTTTTCCGGTAACAATTTCACCTCGAAGTTCTGGCACATATATTTTATTTTTTTGATTGTATAGATCAATAGACGTTGATCCTTGTGAGGTTATAAAATCAGTGGCGTCTGCTTGTTTTATGGTTGGAAGCTCATCCATTTTTACAATTGTAACCGAATAATTTCCATCTTTAAATAAAGAATTTGCGGATTTTATTTTCAAAGTAACTAACTCTCGTGGTTTATAGATCTCTTTGTCAAGATTGATTGTAATGCTTTTATTCGTAGTACTGCTTTTGTTGAAATTATCGTATTTGAAGGAGTTCTTCAGTTTGAGGTTCTTCTCAACAACCAAAGTTCTTTCTAAAGCTTCTGCTGCATAAGGATTGAATATTGTGATGTCTACAGTGAAAAAATTTGAAATATCGGTATTTAACATCCAATTGGTATAGGCAACCAGTTTGTAATTGCCACTGCTTAAGCTTGTGGGAATAAAATAATCACTATTTCCTGTTCCGTTTTTCAAAGCGATTTTACTTTTAAAAACAGATTTTTTTTCACTGTCAATAAGCTCCACGTATGCAACTTTACTGATGAAACTAGGAGTTTTATCGGACGCTTTTAAACAATATATTTTATATTGTAAACTTTCTCCAGATACAAAAGTTGTGGTATTGGCATGTAGAAATACTGTTTCGTCTACTAAAATAGATTCTTGGGAAACAATTTGTTGTGTGTTAAGAAACACAAACAGTACTATAAAATATGTTAATCTATCCAAAATGCTGGTTTTTCGTTGTTAGAAAATGATGTGCAATCTCCACACTCCACTGGTACTACTTGATAAGAAGTGTTGTCTGCATTGGAATAATAGGTAACTGTGCCTCCATTAATTCCTTTAATTAAAGCTTCTCCTTGACAGGCAGGTATGCTAAATCCAAAGCAGAATTTATATTCTTCTTCTTGACAATTTGTAAAATACGGTGGTATTTTTTCACCTGGAAATAGATCACTGTAATTGAAAAATATTCGTTTTGATGACATGGATGAAACTTCAAAGAAACCTATTGCTTTTTCATCTCTGTTAGAAGTACATTTTATATTTCCGTTAATAAAACCAGGTTGTTTGGGTGATAAAATACTCTCAGAACTTGATATTTCTTTCATTGTTTTGCGAAAAGTGTACGATTCAAGATTTTGTACATATTGTTTCACTAAAACACTGTAACGGTGACTTAAAATATAATTTTGATCACTAATAAAACGAATTTGAAAGTCGACACGATCTTCTTTCAAGTCGGATGTTTTGGTCAAAATAATATCAGTAGAGTTCTTAGTAGTGTAGCAAATCCTACTTTCAGTACTATTTTTAACAAGTCCTAAAGTCTGCGGCCCAGTTACTATTAATTTTTCGGCGCGCCATTTTGGAGTAATTATTTTATAAGTCTCTTCATATTCGTAACGATAGTATTTTGAAGTAGTATTTGGGTCATAGCTATTTACTTTTATTTGTACACCTCGACCAAGCATTTCATCAGTAATTACTTCGGACACTAAACTTTCTATATTATTTTCAGTTGTTAAGTTTTCTTTAGAAGATTCGTATGTTTTTCCGTCGGCGGTTGTAATGTTTAGGGAATACGTTATACTCGGTTCTGCTTTAAATGCTAATCTAGACGTATAAAATCCGCCAGATTGCTCTTCAAAGATATAAACATTTCCTTGGTTATCCGTCACAGAAACAGTAGCTCCTGTTTCTCGTTTAATGCCTTCCTCTTCTAATTTGCTAGTTTTAGAAATCTTTATTTCTTGGTTCTTTAATTCGTTTGTAATTGTAGCTTCTACTACTATTGCTTCTTCATACGCATTAGACAGCAAAGGATATGTTTCTGTACAACTACTAAAAATCGAATTTAGTAATAGTAACAGAATTATTTTTTTGAATATATGATTTTTCATTGCTTTGAATTCTAATTTATTATTTTTCTAATTAAAATTTGAAGTTGTAGGTAATACTTGGAACTGGAATTGAAAATATAGATGTTTTATAACCCTTAACTTTTCCATCACTATCTGTATTAAAATAAATAGAGTACGGATTGTTTCTTCCCAATACATTGTAAACCGATATGTTCCAAAAACTGTGTGCTAATTTTTTTATTTTGTGGTTACCTTCAATATTTATTCCTAAATCCAGGCGGATATAATCGGGAACACGATATTGATTGCGATCGCTGTATAAAGTATAATCAGCATTACCATAATGATACGTACCAATTGGATAAGTGATTGGTCTTCCAGTTTGATATAAAAAGTTACTTGACAAACTATATCGCTTAGTAAATTTATAATTTAAGATCACACTTAAGTCATGCGGTTTATCAAAATTAGCTGCAAAATAGTCTCCATTATTTACTATCTCAGAACTAAATTGGCTGTCTAGTTGGATAAAAGTCCGAGAATAGGTGTAGCTAATCCATCCGTTCAAACGTCCTTCTTGCTTTTTTAACAAAAGCTCGATTCCGTACGCTTTACCTTTTCCTTGTAAGAGTTCGGTTTCTATATGATCGTTTAATAATAACTGCGCACCCACTTTATAGTCAAGAATATTTTTTGATGTTTTGTAATATCCTTCTAAACTTAATTGATAGTCAGTATCTTCAAAATCTTTATAAATACCTAGAGAGACTTGCTGAGCACTTTCAGGCTGAACATTAAGGTCTGATAGTTTCCATGTATCAGTAGGAGATTGAGTTACATTACTCGATAAAAGATGAATGTACTGTCTGGTCATGTCGTAACCCGCTTTTATAGACAAGTGTTCTGTAAAAAAATATCGCGCAGCCAAGCGAGGTTCAAATCCGCCATAACTGGCAATGACGTCATTGGTACCGTAATGATTCGTTCTAACTACCGTTTCTTCCGTTTTTGGCAAACCTTCTTGATATACATTCACATCCGCATCACCTAACGAGGCATAAAAAGAATAGCGAAGACCTACATCTATTAATAGTTTTGTACTTAATTTGTAACTGTCAGAAATATAAATCGCAGATTCCAAAGCCTTTTCATTTGCGATATCTGTGCGTATTAAGGAAGATTCGGGATATTTAGGATATTGATAACCGGGCGAAATTTGATATAGTTTACTTGCTATTCCATAAGATAAAGTATGCTTTTCGTTCAGTAAGTAATTTAATTTTAACTGTAATTGCGATTCCTTTATTTTGTAGCCAAAGTCAAAGGCATTTACATCAGCCGAATCGTAATCGATATTGAATTTATATTCGCTATTATTAAAAATTAACGCAGCTTTATTTTTCTTATTAAAAGAATGGTCCCATTTTACAGAGGCTACTCTATTACTATATTTATAGATTGAGTCAGAACTTAGACTGAAGTTATCACGACTGTAATACAGATTTGCTTCAAGAGTATTGTTTGCATTAACTACATTATTGTATTTTAATATACCATCATAAAAGCCCGCTTGACTGTTCTTTAAATCCTTATTGTCTAAGCTTTTTAGGATCCAATCAGAATAGGTTGCTCTTGCTCCAATAATAATACTTGATTTGTTTTTTTCAATCGGAAAACCGAAACTTAGATTAGATGTAATTGGTCCAATCGCACCTTCTCCAGAAAACTTTTCTTCATTTCCATTTTTAGTTGTAATATCAAATACTGACGAAAGACGACCTCCAAAATCGGCAGGAATACTGCCTTTATAGATATCTGCTTTCTTAGTAGTATACGGATTAATTGCAGAGAAGAAACCTAAAAAATGTTGTGGGTTGTACAATACTGAATTATCTAATAAAATTAAATTTTGATCGTCTTTTCCACCTCTAACATTAAAACCCGCAGATCCTTCTCCCGTCGTTTTAATTCCCGGATAAGTCGTGGCAACCTTCAAAATGTCGCGCTCGCCAAGAATTAAAGGAACATTTTTTATAGATTGAATATCAATTGATACGAGTCCAGAAATAACATTTTCAACATTTTTTTTCTCTTTTTTTCTAATAAAAATTTCGTCCAGTTGATTAGTATTCTCGTTAATTTCAATGTCAAGATTTCCACTGTCATAAACCATTAAGGTCTTCGTAACCTCTTTGTAATTCATTGATTTTATTTCTATAACATTTATTCCTTTCGGTAATTCGAGACTGTAATGCCCTTCTAAATCTGTCACAGCAGTAATCTTTGAATTGCGTATTTGTATGACAACATTATTTTCTGGTTTGCCTGTTTCTCTATTAGTTATCGTTCCAGACACTACAAATTTGTCTTTTATATTGCTGTTATTTTCTTTACCAATAAAAACTAGATTAGATTTTTTATTGACACTAAAATTTCCTGCCGAATCATATTGCTGGTAGAAGACTGGTTTGAGTTTTTGCTTTGCAACTGCTGGAGAACTTGTAAAATAGCTCGGAGGTAATTCAGTATGTATTTTACTGTTACGTGTTAGAATTATTTTATTGTTTAATACAATATAATGTAAGTTTGTTTTTTTTAAAACTTCTTCTAAAACTTCGGACAACAGGGCGTTTTGAAAAGTTGCAGTAATTAAAGTATTATTTTCTTGGATCCATATTTCTTCAAAATAGAATTGATAGGAAGTTGAACGTTCAATGTCTTCGATGACTGTTTTTAACGAATTATTATTAAATTTAAAAGAAAGTGACGCATCTGCTTTATTCTGTGCATGTAGAACTGGAGCTAAGACAAGTAAGCTTAGTATTATTAGGAGTATTTTTTTCATTCGATTACTGCTCTTTATTAAATAGTGAAGTAGTGACTGACTGCAGTAAGTTTTTCATAAATTGATCAAAATCAGTTTTCCGAATCGTATTATTGCTAGCATAAAAATTATTGATCTCCTCTTTTTTGGACGGGAATAATTTGATAATATCTTTTTTAGAATTTATTGCATATAGCTTTTTATCCAGATCAAAATAAAAAGTATTATTGTCTTTAAAGCTGTAGTATATTCCATCATCTTTCACTCTTTTTTCTAGACTTTTAGAGTGTTTAATATAAAAAGCTTGATTTTCACTGTATTTTACAATCTCATAATAACCAGTTGAAAAATTAGTATTATTGTATTGTTCTTTGTTTATTTTAACAAAGTTCTTATTGAAAATTAGAAAACTATCGACTTTATCTTGATTGAGACTGATAGCAGTTACCGCTGAACCTTCGCTTGGGTTTAGTACTAAAATATCTCTAAGAATGTCATATTTAAGCGGAATTTCAAAATATAAGTTTCCATCATAATTCAGCGTTCCAATTTCAAACGAATCAGATTTAAGAAACAAAGTACTTTTATCAATACTTTTATATGGATTGGTGTAAATTTTTCCAGTATTAAAATCCAAGTTTCCCTTTCCAGCCACATTATCATACCAATTGTAAATAGAAAAGTCAGATTTCGTTTGCGAATAAACAGAACTAGTAACTAGAATTAGCCCGATAAAAAACAATGCAGTTTGCTTTTTTTGCGAAGTTATCAATGTAGTAAGTGTTTTTTTGATTATAGTTTAAGTAATTTCAAATGTATTATAAAAACTACAATTTGATGAGCTTTTGACTGTTAAATTTTTTAACAGTTAAAACTTAGACTTTAACTAAAACAAAAAATCCCGCTTCAGCGTGATGCGAAACGGGAAATGATTTTCTACTTTACAAGCAATGTTTTTGTGAGTCGAACTAACTTTCCTTCTTCTGATAATCCTTCTAGTACTATTTCAAAATTGCCTGTGATGTCTGAACTGTAAAATGAAATTTCTTGTTGAATATTGTTGCTTGTTAGGTTTGGTTCCCAAAGCAACTGATAGCGATAATCTGGAATTCGTTGCTCATAATTAGAAATTTGGTAGTTGGGTTGATAATAAATTTTATCCGGTTGAGGTCGTAAAATCCTAGTCGTTAAATCATTTTTATCGAGATAGCTACTCGCAAAGTCTTTATTTTTAGTAGATATACTTACGATTCCATTAAACAATTTGGGGCCATAATAATAGGGAGAGCTAACTACACTGATGCTCTCGATTTGAGTACTACTAAAATCGTTAATAGCGTTCATATCTTGTATTTGTAAACCGTCGACCAAAACAAGACAGGGTTCTTTAGATTGTGTAATGTTATAGCGACTGTCATTTAAGTACAAAGACGGAACTTTGTTGTATTCTTTAAAACTAAGCTCTAGGACAATTTCAATAATAGTTTCTTTAAAAGTTCTAAATCGATCATAGTCATCTAAAATATATCTTTTTTCAGTAGGATGAAAGAACGGGCTTGCAGCTGGAGCTTCAAAAATGCTATCTTTTTTCTGCATGAAATAAACATTTTCGATTTGAGTTGCTAATGAGCGCTCTTGAATTGCATTTAGGTTTTTGGCAGAAATAGAAGTGGTCTTAGAAAAATTTAAACTTGATAAATTTGGGCCTTGTTTTTTGTCAATTTTAATAGTGTAATTTTCTCGATCTGCTTCTGATAATTGTACATAGACAACTGTATTGTTGGTTTGTTTGTCCAATAGAAAAATAAATTTTCCATTTTCGTCTGTTTTAGTAGTTTTATAAATGAAGTTTGTATCAGATATAGAAAGCGTAACTATTTTTGAACTCACTGCTGAAGTTTCATTTTTTGCACGAATAGAACCGGTTACCAATTCGCCACGTGTTTCTGGGAGGTATGTTAAATTTTGATTTAAATTCTGATTTTGAATACTATTGTTTTTGTAGTTTGGAACGGGAATATTATCTATTTTTTTAACAGATAAAACGTAATTTCCGCGTTCTAAAGTTTGAGGAATAAAAAGGGATACCTTCTCTCTCTTTGAATACTTCTCTTTGTCTAAGATCAAAAGTGAATTTTCAGTGTCTTTTTTGGCAGTAGTTTGATAAGAAACTATAGTGCTATCACTTATTAAGTTGAGGTTTTTTTGAAACGGATTTAGTATGGTTAGATCGATTTCAAAAAAGGTGTTTTGGCGATTATTCAGCATCCAGTTGGTATATGCAATAAGCTTATAGTTGCCAGAGGATAATGTCGTTGGTAAAAAAGAATCACCATCGCCTAATCCTTTATCTAGTTTAATTTTAGTTTTTAAAACACTTTCTTTTTGACTGTTGACTAATTCGACGTAAGCAATTTGACTAATGTCTGAAATTGTATTCATTTGATTTAAACAGTATAATTTGTAGTATAGCGTTTCACCAGTTAGAAGAACTGTTGCGTTAGTTTGCACAAATAATGATTCTGCACTCAGAGTAGCGCTGTTTTGTGCTGTACTACTATAAGCACAGCTTAACAGTGCAAGAAGTAGCGTTATTTTTTTATTTAGTCTATCCAAAATGAAGGTTTTACGTTAGATGAAAATGTTGTGCAGTCGCCGCATTCTTTCTCGACCATATAATACTTTGTAACATTTAGGCCAGCTCCAGGTCCGAGGTAAACGTGCGACCTTAAAATAGAAAAATTGTCTTTCGATAAATTTTCGTGCTCAACAAGTATAGGTTCACATTCTCTAAAATAATCTGTAGGTTTTTGCGAAGGAAAAATGTCCTCATAATTAAAAAAGATTCGTTTTTGAGAAACTGAAGCAACTTCAAAAAAACCAACTACTTTTTCTGAGGCATTTGTTGTTGATTTAATATTTCCAACAATATATCCAGGCTGATTGGGAGATAATAAGTCGCCAGTGCCAGACATTTTATTTAAGGTGTAATAATAATCGTAGGCTGCACGGTTTTGGGTGTATTGCTTAACCTTTATGGTGTAGCGATTGGTAAGTATATAATCGTTTTGACTGATAAAGCGAATAGCATAATTTACTAAAGCTTTTTGTTGATCTACAGTGTTGGTTTGTAGAATTTCACTAGAATAATTAGTGCTATAGCAAATGCGTGTGTTGGATTTTGCTGGTAAAATGTCTAGTTTAAAATAATTATTGTAAGCGATGTAACCGCTTTCTTTTAATTGCTCCTTAACTTCAAAATTCGTTTTTATTTGATAGGTTTCTTCATATTCATATCGGTAAAATTTGGAGCTATTTGTAGGGTCGTAATTTTTTATATTTATTTGAACACCTTTTTCGCCCTCTTTCTCAATTACAGCAGTTGCTACATTTATAGTATTTTCAGCAGTTACTTGTTCAGTCGATGAAATATATTCTTTTCCTGAAACAGTTCTTATTTTCAATTGATAATAGCTGTTGGGCTCTGCTTTAAATTTAGTTTCTGAGATATATTTATCTCCCTTTTCCTCAAAATTAAATTCAGTACCACTATTATTTACAACAGTGACTACAGCGCCAAATTCCATTAGTGGTAAGCCATCATTTACTGCGCTTGCTCGTGAAAGTTTTACTTCTTGATGTGTCATTTCATTTGTAATTGTAGCTTCTACAATTAGCGCTTCTTCAAAAATTTGATTTTGAAACGCATATTGTTCGGTGCAGCTCGACATAAGAACGGCCACGAAAAGCAGAGTGAACCCTATTTTTTTAGGAATTGATAATTTCATAGGTATTAGTACCAAGTTAAAATTTAGATTATAATTTTGTCTTTTGCGGGCTAGCATAAGTATTATTCGTAATTAATTAGAACTACATTTTTTTTATTTAATCGATCCAAAATGATGGTTTGATATTAGATGCAAAAGTGGTGCAATCAGCACATTCTTTTTCAACCACATAAGTTCCCTTGTAATCTGTACCTAGAATGACGTGTGTTTTTAAAATATTATAACCAAAACTATTAGTTGTATTTGATACGAGGATTGCTTTGCAATTCATAAAATAATTGGCAGGTTGTTCTGTGGAAAATAGATCAGTATGATTAAAAAATATTCTTTTTTTAGAGACAGAAGCGACATCAAAAAAACCTACTACCTTTTCAGGTGGATTTGTAACAGACTTAATATTTCCAATAGCAAAGCCTGGTTGATTAGGTGACAACAGATTGCCAGTTTCGGACATTTTCTTTAATGTGGAATAATACTCATAGGCCGCGCGATTTTGGACATACTGCGTTACCAAAATGGTGTACCTATTCGTAAGCTTGTAATCACTACGACCAATAAAACGTATCGGATAATTCACTTGGTCCGTTGAGCGGTCATTTGTATTTGTTTGTATGATTTCTTTAGAGTAGTAAGTGCTATAGCATATACTGGTATTTGGCTTTACAATCTCAAAAATTGTTTTGATTTTGTACGTTTCTTCATATTCGTACCGGTAAAATTTAGAAGTATTGGTTGGGTCAGAACTTTTTACATTTATTTGTACGCCTTTTTCTCCTTCTTTATCAATTACAGAAGTTTCTAAATCTATAATGCTTTCAGTGGTTAATTTCTCTTTGTTGGATAGGTAAATTTTCCCAGAAGCGGTAATAATTTTTAGCTGATACTCTTTGTTCGGTTCCGCTTTAAATTCATTTTGTGAAACGTATTTGCTTTCTCCTTCATCAAAATTAAATTCGGTCCCATTGTTATCGATAATAGAAACAGTTGCGCCGACCTCAGTCGATCCTAAACTGTCGTTGATGGGGATGGTTCGAGAAAGTTTTACTTCTTGATGTTTCATTTCGTTTGTAAGTGTGGCCTCTACAACCAAAGCTTCGTTAAAATTTTGATTTTGAAAGACATATTGTTCCGTGCAACTTGAAATTAGTCCAGTCGAAAACAGTACAAACACTATTTTTTTAAAGATTGATAATTTCATATGCATTTTTTATGGAATTAAAATTTTAAATTATAAGTTATTGTCGGAATTGGGACAGCGAAAATAGAAGTTTTGTAGGCATGAATTTTTCCTTTTTCAGTGACAAAATATACGTTATACGGATTGTTTCGACCGAGAACATTATAGACAGAAAGATTCCAAAAGCTATGCGCAAGCTTTTTTATTTTATGATTTCCTTCTACGTTTATACCGATATCCAGTCGATAGTAATCGGGAATACGAAATTGGTTTCTATCACTGTATAAAGTGTAGCTGCTACCAGCGAAATTATAGGAACCAATTGGAAACGTAACTGGTCTTCCTGTTTGGTATACAAAATTGCTAGATAAGCTGTATCGTTTAGTGAATTTATAATTTAAAATCGCACTAAAATCATGTGGTTTGTCATAGTTAGAAGGAAAATAATCGCCATTATTCACTTTTTCAGTATCAAATTTAGTATCTAATTTAATTAGTGATTTGGAGTAGGTGTAGCTCAACCAACCATTAAAACTCCCTTTTTCTTTCTTAAGTAAAAATTCAATTCCGTACGATTTGCCCTCGCCTTGCAGAAGTTCTGTTTCTATATTTTCATTTAATAGTAATTCGGCACCCACCTTATAATCTAAGATATTCTTTGATTGTTTGTAGTAACCTTCTACACTTAATTCTAACGAATTGTTAGCGATATTTTTAAAGAGACCCAAAGAATATTGATAGGATGATTGTGGCTCTACATTGAAGTCCGAAAGTTTCCAAGAATCCGTTGGAGATTGTGTAGTGTTACTAGAAAGTAAATGAATGTACTGATATGTGCGATCAAAACTTGCCTTTACAGATAAATCTGAAAGTATGAAATAACGTGCTGAAATTCTAGGTTCAAAGCCACCGTAATTTTTTACAACTTCATTGGCTTTATAAGTTTTTGTTTCGGTAACCGTTAAATCAGATTTCGGAAAATTAGGATCATAGCTGTTTTGAGAAGCAGGCCCCAGCCCTTGATAAAGAGAATAACGCAATCCTAAATCAAGCAAAAAAGAATCATTTACTTTAAAGTTGTCTGTAAAAAATAGTGCAGATTCTAAACCTCTTTCTTGATCTAAAGTAATGTTTTTTATTAGAGATTCAGTACCCGTAGGTTTAACAAAACCTTTGTCTACTTTATATATTTTGCTACTAATTCCATAATTAAGAGTGTGCTTTTGTGTCCACTTGTATTTCATTTTAAAGATAAACTGCGTTTCGTTTATGCCATAACCGTAGTCAAAAGCCTTGTCAATTTGTGAATCGTAATTGATATTGAATTTGTAATCGCTGTTTGTGATGATAACTGATGATCTGCTTTTGGCATTAAAATCATGATCCCACTTTACAGTGGCGATTTGATTGCTGTATTTGTTGATGGAGTCGGAAGTGATGCGAAATTTATCATGACTGTAATAAATTGAAGTTTCGAAATCATCTTTCAGAGTAAGTTGATGGTTGTATTTAAATAAAATGTCATAGAAAGAAGCAGAGCTATTATTTAAATCAGCATCTTTTATCGCACCTAAAATCCAATCTGAGTAGCTAGCTCTTCCGCCAAATAGCAAACTAGATTTTCCTTTTACAATGGGAACTTCTAAAGTCACATTGCTCATGACTGGACCAATTCCAGCTTCGCCTGCTAATTTTCGTGTATTTCCTTTTTTAGATTCTATATCAAAAACCGAAGAAAGACGACCTCCAAAATGCGCAGGAATGCTTCCTTTATAAATGTCTGCTCGTTTGGTCGTAAAAGGATTGACAGCAGAAAAGAAACCTAAAAAATGTGAGGGATTATATAATACAGCGTTGTCTAATAGAAATAAATTTTGATCGTCTTTTCCACCTCTCACATTATAACCAGAAGATCCTTCGCCAGTTGTTTTTATTCCAGGCAAAGTTGTAGCAACCTTAAAAATGTCCCTTTCACCTAAAATTAAAGGTACATTTTTTATATTCTCAATGTCAATAGTAGTGAGTCCAGTAATAGCGGAAGCTACATTCTTTGTTTTTTTGTTCTCAATTATAATTTCTTTAAGCGCATTTACATTTTCAGCTATACTGAAATTGATTTGTCCATTATTGTACAGTACTATTTTTTGAACTTTAGATTGGTGGCTTACGGATTGTGTTTCAATAATGTTGACCCCAGCAGGAATCTTAAAACTATAATTTCCATTTGCATCGGTTGTCGTGCTAATTTCTTTTCCTTTTATAAGTAAGGTAATATTGTATTCTGGTTTACCAGAAACACTATTAGTGACGTAACCAGATAATGTATGAGTTTCAGCGGCGTTAATGTTGGTTTGTTTTCCTAAGGTAATAAGAGAATCTGTTTCTGTTTTACTTTCGGTAAGATATTGTTTATTATAAATAGGAGTAGCTTTAAGTGCTAAGTCACTGTCTCTGGTATCAGGTTGTGGATTTTTGAAATAATCTTCGGTAAGAGAAGTTGATATTAAAACACCATTACTTAAAATAATGCTGTTTGTGGTAATAAAGTAGTTTATAATGGTGCTATTGAAAATGTCATCTAAAATAAACGAAATGGGCTTATTCTCAAATCTACCTGAAATTAGCTCCTTATTAGAAAACCAGTGAGCATTAAAATAAAAATGAAAATCAGAATTTTGTTCAATTATTTCAATTGCTTTTTGACGTGTAACATTTGAATAGGAAACTGTGACTGTTTTTTCTTGCGAGAACACACAAAAAGGAATAAGAATGAGGAAGTACAAGAGAAGTTTTTTTTTCATTAGATTTTGGTGCTAGTACTTGGTAGGTTTTGATCAATGAATTGAATTAAGTCTGCTTTAAACTGATCGGCGTTACTTTCTTGTGAAACTTTATTGACACGATAATAGTTTTTTATTTCGCTTTTTAACAAAGGAAATAGTGTAGTAATTTCTTTTTGTGTATTTATCGTTTTTAGTTCGAAATTGTAAAGAAGTTGATGCGTAGTAGATTCTTTAAATTCAGTGTATAGTGTAGTTCCTACTATTGCATCTTTAGCACTTTTAGAGTGTTTGATGTAAAAACGAATAGTTTTTCCTAAATATTTTTCTTCGATAAAACCAGGAAGTACTTTTGATTTAGAAAATGTAGAAGCACTGTTTATAAACTTATGATTGTCTATTAAAAAATAGACCACTTTCTCTGTGATGAGAGTGATACCGAAGGAGTTTGATTTTTCAAAGGACTTAACCAGCTCATCTTTGTAGATATCATATTTTATCATGATATTTTCGTACAATTGATTGTCGTAAAAAACACTTCCAATTATAAAATTTTTATTTAAATAATAATTGTGCTGCTCTTGTTTATAAGTGTACGGATCGATATGGATTTTTCCGTTATTGATTCCCAGAATTTGTGTTCCAACAGATTGGTCAAAATAGCGGTTAATTTCTTTCTTCTCTATGCTTTGACTTTGACAAATGCTCAAATGACCAATTAATAGTAGAGAAAAATTAATTTTTTTTAAAGTAAGAATTTTAGCTTTCAATAGAATCATATGTGTAAGAAAATTCAAATATAATAGTATTGAGTTGATTTTAACAAGTTGAAGATTTAATTTTCAAGGCTTTTACTGGTTTATAACAAAAAATCCCGTTTCAGTTATGAAACGGGATTTCTCTATAAATAAACCTTTAGTAAACTAAGATTGATTACTCTTTTCTTTCCTCACGTGGAGGTCTTGGCATAAGTGCTTTTTTGGACACTTTTTCTTTTCTCGTTTTAGGATCCATACCTAAGTACTTCACTTCAAAAACATCGCCCATGTTCACAACATCAGTAACGTTTTCTGTGCGTTCCCAAGCCAATTCAGATACGTGTAATAAAACTTCGTTTCCTGGAGCTGATGTATATTCTACAACTGCACCAAAATCTAACATTTTAATTACTTTCACTTCATAAGACTCATTCATTTGAGGTTTAAAAGTGATTGACTTAATTTTAGCCAATACCGCTTCGATTCCAGCAGGATCAGTTCCTAAAATTTCAATAACGCCTTCCTCAGTAGTTGGGTCTTCATTGATAACGATTGTTGTTCCAGTTGCTTTTTGTAATTCTTGAATCACTTTTCCACCAGGTCCAATTAATGCACCAATAAATGCATTAGGAATTCTTCTTGTAATAATTTTTGGAGCATATGCCTTAACGTCTTCTTTTGGAGAAGCCAAAGTTTCGATTAATTTTCCAAGGATATGCAAACGACCATCTCTAGCTTGCGCTAAAGCTGCTTCCATAATCTCGTATTTCAATCCATCAATTTTGATGTCCATTTGACAAGCTGTAATTCCTTCAGAAGTTCCAGTTACTTTAAAGTCCATATCTCCCAAATGATCTTCATCACCAAGAATATCAGACAATACAGCATAACGGTCTCCGTCTGAAATCAATCCCATTGCAATTCCAGAAACTGGACGAATTAATTGAATACCAGCATCCATTAAAGATAATGTTCCAGCACAAACTGTTGCCATAGAAGAAGAACCATTAGATTCTAATACTTCAGAAACGACACGAATTGTATAAGGACAATCAGCAGGAATCATATTTTTTAACGCTCTTTGCGCCAAGTTTCCGTGACCAACTTCTCTTCTTGAAGTTCCTCTTAGAGGGCGTGCTTCACCAGTTGAGAATGGAGGGAAATTATAGTGCAAGTAGAATTTTTCTTCTCCTTGTTGTGAAGGTGAATCGATTTGGTTTGCTTCTCTAGAAGTTCCTAAAGTTGCAGTTGCCAAAGCTTGTGTTTCTCCACGTGTAAATAAGGCAGATCCGTGAACCGATGGTAAATAATCTACTTCACACCAGATGTCTCTGATTTCTGTAGTTTTTCTTCCGTCTAGACGTGTTCCTAAATCTAGGGTTACGTTACGAACTGCTTCTTTGTTTGTTTTTTTGAAGTATTTAGATACTAAATCTCCATCTGCTGCTAATTCTTCTTCAGTAAATAAAGCTTTAACTTCTTCTTTTACTTCGTCAAATGCTGCCGTACGTTCTTGTTTAGAAGAACCTTTGCTAGCGATAGCATAAATTTTATCGTAAGATGCTGCTTTTACTTTAGCGTAAATAGCTTCGTCTTCTCTTTCTCCTTCGTACGTACGCACTTCTTTTTTACCAAAAGCAGCTTGCAAACGCAATTGAGCAGCAATTTGGTTTTTGATGTGCTCGTGTGCAAATTTAATTGCTTCTAACATTTCAGCTTCTGAAATTTCTTTCATTTCACCTTCTACCATTGCGATAGAATCCATAGAAGCACCAATCATCATATCGATGTCTGATAAATCTAATTGTGCACGAGATGGGTTGATGATGAATTTTCCATCAACTCTTCCAACTCTAGCTTCAGAAATTAAAGTTTCGAAAGGAATGTCAGATAAAGCAAGTGCTGCCGAAGCTGCTAAACCTGCTAATGCATCTGGCATAACGTCATCGTCATGAGACATTAACTGAATCATAACTTGTACTTCTGCATGATAATCATCTGGGAAAAGCGGACGCAAAACACGGTCAACTAAACGCATAGTTAATACTTCGCTGTCACTTGGTCTAGCTTCTCTTTTGAAGAAACCTCCTGGAAAACGTCCTGCTGCTGCAAACTTTTCGCGATAATCTACCGTTAATGGTAAAAAGTCGATACCTGGGCTCGCTTTTCTTGAAGAAACAACTGTTCCTAAAATAACAGTTTTTCCTATTCTAATTACTACAGATCCATCAGCCTGTTTAGCTAAACGACCTGTCTCGATTGTGATGTTTCTGCCATCACCTAAATCGATACTTTCTACAAATAATTGTGGAATCATAAATTTTTTCTTTTTTGGTTATTAAAAAAATGGGTAACCAGTTGTGTTGTAGTTGCTGCGTGTAGTTAAAATGCAAAACCCAATGAAAAACCAAAACTTTTTTATTATATAAACAAAAAGAGGCACTTGCGCACCTCTTTTTTATATTGATTATTTTCTGATACTCAATACTTTGATAATCTCACGATATCTGTTGATTTCTTTCTTCTTCAAGTAATCCAACAAAGATCTTCTTTTACCTACTAGTAATACTAGTGAACGCTCTGTGTTGTAATCGTGACGATTTTTTTTCAAATGCTCAGTTAAGTGTGTAATTCTGTAAGTGAACAATGCGATTTGAGCTTCTGCTTTTCCAGTGTTTTTTGCTTCACCGTGTTGTGCAAAAATCTCTTCTTTTTTTTCCTTAGTTAAATACATTCCAATATTATTTAATGATTATTATGTATGTCGTATCACTTGTTGATAGACGGCTGCAAAAGTACAGTTTTTTTTTAAGTTGACATTTATATTTTTACTTTATTTTAACCATAGTTCTCTAAACTCCATTTTCTTATCGTAATCATTGGCTTGTTTGGCTATATTAAAGTACCGTTGATCGCGACCATCATTGCCAACTCCGGCCAAGTAAGCCCAATTTCCCCAGTTGCTGCACACATCATAATCAATTAATTGCGATTCAAAATAAGCTGCTCCGTAACGCCAATCCATGTTGAGTTCATTGCAAAAATAACTGGCGACATTTTGTCTGCCTCTATTGCTCATAAAGCCGGTAAGCTTCAGTTCAATCATATTGGCATTGATAAAGTCAGAATCGGTTTGGCCATTGATCCATTGGGTAAGCAATTTTTTATTTAATGATTTCGAATTTGCTTTCTCACTTTTAATACCCGAATACAAGAAGAATTTTGTTTGGTGCTTCTTAAACATAAACCGGAAGAAATCTCGCCAAAGCAATTCAAAAGTCAACCAATAAGTTGAATCGTTGGTACCAAATTTTTTTTCATATTTTTTGATTTCTTCATAAATGTAGCGCGATGAAATGCAGCCTATTGCGAGCCATGCCGAAAATTTAGACGAATAGTCTGCGCCAATCATGCCGTTTCGCGTTTCCTTGTAGGTAGATAACGATTTTGAGTCAGAGAAATAATGATGAAGTCTTTTAAGCGCTTCGGTTTCTCCTCCTTTATATACCAATACTGCTCTCGAATCTTTTTTTACATTTTTTAAACCTAATTCTTTTACTGTTGGCAGTTCAAGCAGCGGCATTTGGGGAGATACAAGTGTTTTCGGTTTCTCAAAAGGTTTTCTAATGGTTGATTCTTTTTCGGTTTGTTTTCTAAAATTGGTAAATAGGTCTGGTATGTTGGTGATCGAAAAAGGCAAATCTTCGGCATGATACAGTGTACTTGTACTGAATGTTTCAAACTCGCAACGTACTTGAAATAGTTGTTGTTGCACTAATTTTTCAGTTTGTTTTTCTTCGTACGCAACTTCGCGTTTGGCGAAAACTTTGTAAGCCTTGTATTCTTTGAAGATTTTTGGGATTTCGACTTCGGGTTTACCTTTTACGACTAACAGTCCTGAACCTATTGCTCTTAGGCTTTTGTCTAAATCCTTTAAAGCTTCTATTAAAAATTGCGTTTTATAATTGCCTGTTTTTTTAAAACCGTATGACGTGTCGGCGTAATGAGCCTCATCAAAACAATAAACACAAATTACTTTCTCACATTGCGCAATAGCTTTGATTAGTGTTTCATTATCTGCTATTCTTAAGTCGGTTTTAAACCAAACGATTCCTGTTTGTATCATAACTTACTTGTGTTTTAAAATTAGTAATGGCTTTGTAGGCGATTTGGCAACGATGCGTTTTTATTTCTAGCATTTATTGGATTAAATAGTGAGCTCTTTTAAAAGAAAGCGATGGAGATAAGGAGTGAAATTTGAATTTTTTATTTGTTGCTTCTGCACTTTTCGCTGCAGTATTTGACTTGCTCCCAATTCTTTTCCCATTTTTTGCGCCAAGCGAAGGGCTTTTGGCAGACCAAACAGATTTTGCTAGGTAGGTTTTGTTTTTTTATTCCGCGCATTTCATAGCTTGTTTGGGTTAGAAACGTGTTTTTGTACGATTCGTTTTCCTTCTTCAATTACTTCCTCTTTTTTTCGAAAACTCCAGACAATATCGCTGGCGTATTTTCTGGTTTCTTCAATATTTACAAGTGGTTTGGGATAATCTGTCCCAATGATGCAATTGTAAAACTGCTGTTCCATTTCGTTCATCTTCCAAGGTTCATGTATTAAATGAGTTGGAATTTCAGCCAGTTCAGGGAGCCATTGCTTGATGAAAACCCCTTCTGAATCGTGTTCCTCTGAATTTTTTATGGGATTGTAAATCCTGATCGTATTTACTCCCGTAGTTCCTGATTGCATTTGAATTTGTGGATAATGAATGCCTGGTTCATAATCTAAAAACTGTTGGGCTAAAAAATGAAGTTCCCGCCAATCTTGCCATAAATTAAATGTAAAAAACGAAACGACCATGGCGCGCATTCTAAAATTCAAATAACCCGTTTCGGTCAGACAACGCATGCAAGCGTCTACAATAGGAACACCAGTTTTGCCGTTTTGCCAAGCTTTTATGTATTTTTCGTTCTTAGGTTTTACTAATAAATTGTAGGCTTTGTTCACGTTTTCGAATTCCATTGAACATTCGTCTTCAAATTTTTGCATAAAATGGCAATGCCAATGCAACCGAGAAACAAAATTTAAAATGGCGCGTTTGTTTTTTGAAGTTTCGTAAAACTGATTGGTGTATTGGTAGACCATTCGCATGCTGATGTTTCCGTATGCTAAATAAGGAGACAAACGGCTGCAACCTCTTCTGCTCAAAGCAGGTTTAGAGATGTGTTTGCTATAATTTACGTAACGCTCTTTAACGAAACTGTCCAAATACCGCCAAGCCATATGCTCACCGCCTTGCTGAAAGTTTTTGTTTGGTGTTGTTATTTCCGATGATAATTCTGCTCCTTTGATGTTTTTATAAAAGTTTAGATCTAATTGAATGGTATTTAATTCCTTTTCATTTATCATTTTGGGATCTGCACGCATTACATTTTCCCAGCGCTTTTCCCAATGTTGTCGCGATTTTAGTTTTCGAATCACGCCGTGCAATTGAAATTCCTTCCAAACAATATTATTTTTCTGAAAAAAATGCTGCATCAGTACATCGCGATCGAAGGTAATTTTGTTGCCAATTTCCTGATGCGAAAAAACAGTTTGAATTTCATACTGTTCAATTAATGCTAAAAAAACGTCTGTTACTTCCGCATGAAAATAATACAATATGGAATTTGAACTTTTCAGTTTCGTTTGTAAATCTTGTATGGATTCATAAACAAATCGCCAATGACGCACATCGGCATCTGCATAATTCATCACTGAGGGCTCAAAGAAATAAACTAACAATAAAGGCAGTCCTGAATGATGCGCATGAAACAATGCTTCGTTGTCAATACAACGTAAGTCGCGTTTGAACCAAACAATATTTATTGCTTTTTTTATCAAAATTTAAAGTATCGATGTGATTTCTTTATCGGGTTTTGCATAAGACAACCGATCCAAGCGAGTTGTCTTATGATAACTGTCTAATCCTGAACAAGTAACTGTATTGGCCATTTCTAAATCTAAAAAGCCATCTGCAGCTTGACAATTTTCAGGAATGTAAGCAGCTTTTAACTCACCAATAATTAAGACCGTATTGTTAAGTTCAATGTCAATTTTTTGCTTGAATTCCATGGCCAACTGAATGTTACTTTCAGCAACGAAAGGAGCATAAAAATCATTTTTATATTCAGTAGTTAAACCAGTCGCATCAAATTCAGAAAGTTCTCTAGGGTAACGCGCTGCAGTTTGATGTGCTTGTTTGTAAATACCTTCATTGATATGATTGATGGTATAAAAGCCAGTAGTCATTAAGTTTTCTAAAGTATGTCTTTCATAAGCTGCAGGTCTCGAAATTAAACCAAACAAAGGCGGATTGCTGCCAAGATGAACCAAAGACGAAAAAACAGCCAAGTTGGTTTGTTGTTGGTCATTTTGAGTTCCTACAAGACACACACTTTTAAACCCACCTAAACTATTGATGAAATTGATGCAATGTTGCTTATCCATTGTTTCAATATCTTCCGAAGTAATATATTTTTTCATTGTATGATTTTTTATTTAATGGCGACCCATTTTTTATTGCTGTTCAGTAGAAAGGTCCCGACATGTTCTTTGTTCCATTCTGATGGAGAAATTAATGACAAAAAAGGATTTCCATCGGCGTTATTATACAAATGGTATATCTCTCCAATTACAGGTTCAAATGAAAACTTAGCATTGTAGATCATTTCGTTCCAATGGTATTCTTCCATCAGTTTTTGATATTCTACTTTAAGTTCAGCAAATTTACTTTCAAATTCTTTATTCACATTATGCACGCCGCGCCCTTTCCAAGCAGCGATATCGTCTACTTTGATTGCTGGCGCACCAACAGTTGTGGCATAAGGTAAAAAGCTTGCATTGTATCCTTCCTCATCAGAAAAAACGACATTGTCTGGAACTTCTTTTTTCATTTTAAAGGGTGTTTCTTGATGTTTTTATTTTAAATGGAGATTCGTTTTATATAAATTGGTTATCTATTTGCTTGATTTAAATAAATTAATTTTGTTTAATTATATTTAAATAAAGTTAAACAAAATTATAAATTATAATTGGATTTACAGCAAGAAGTTGCGTTTTAAAAAAGAAGTAATTTTTTAGTCCAGATTTAAAAGCTAATTTTCTTTTTAAAAAATATAAATAAAAAAAGCCAAAAAAATCGGTGAAGATTAATTTGGCTTTCAGTATATATTAATAAACTGCGGTTATTGTTAGTTAGTTTTAATTTTTAAAAGTTAATGGTAATTTCAACTTCGATTCAATTGGAATTCCTCTTAAAATTCCTGGATTCCAAGCACCATATTTTTTTATCGTTTTTATAACTTCGTCATTTAAATCGGGATGTATTCCTTTAAATATTTTTATGTCTTTTATGTTTCCTTCTACATCTACTACAAAAGTTGTCATAATCTTTCCAAAGGCCGTGTTTTTTATTTGACTTGGTACTTTGACATTGTTGGCAATGTAATTATAAAAGCTGTTTCTACCTTTTTTTGGACTTGGTTCAATAAACGCTACAGTATAGGTGTGTTCAATATTTAGTGAGTCAATGCTTTTTCCAGAAATTAATTTTCCTTTTTGATATTCTTCACTATATGTAAATTTTAATTCTTTGTTTTTTCCAGTCCAAGTGCGATTTCGTAAGCCGTTCTCGACGGCTCCATTACGCTTAAATTGATCATTTTCTTCGGAGATTTCTCCGTGTCCATCTTTTACCGTTTGAACACCGGTACTGTCCCAGTATTGATTGGTCTTGTAGGTGTCGAAAACTCTTTTTTCGCTTTTCTCAAGCTCACCTTGCGCCAAATATTCTAATTCTGATTTTTGAATTTGGTTCTCATACCAATTGTATTCTTTTCCTATTTTTTTCCCTTTAAAATAGTTGACAGTAGATTGTTTGGCTCCACTTTCATAATAATAGATAAACTGACCGTCTGCTTGATAACCATCATTATCTAAGAAAGTACCGATCATCTTTTTACTTCCCGATTTATAATAATCCGATACATAATAATGCGCGCTTACTGTAGCGTAGTTTTTAATTACTCTAAAAGACTCTGCTTTCTCTGGATCTGTTGGGGTTTTATCAGCGTCGAAGTAAATTATTTTATTAGGACCATCTGTATAAGCAACGTACGAGTCGTTGCTCTGAGCAAAAGAACAAATGGAAAAGGAACAAAATAGAACGTGAAAAAGGTATTTTCTCATTAATTTTTTTCGTAAAAATAGTACTACGAAAACAATTTTGCAACTTCTTGATTTACAAATTCTAAAAATTTCTCATCGGCTTCGGTAAATGGATCGATAACGTGACTGTCAATGTCTATTTGCCCAATATTAATTCCGTTTACAAATAACGGTACCACAATTTCAGATTTAACGGTAAAGCTACAAGCAATATAATTGTCTTGAGCTGCTACGTCTGGCACTACAAAATTAGAGTTGCTTTCGGCAACCTGACCACAAATTCCTTTTCCAAACGGAATTACAGTGTGATCAGTTTCTGCTCCTACGTAAGGACCTAAATGAAGTGTTTTGGTATCATGATTGGCAAAATAAAAACCAACCCAATTGTAGTAACTAATATTGTTACTTAAAAGTGCACAAATTGCTAATAACTTCTCGTCTCTCGAAGTTGCGCTATTAGTAGTTAATTCGATAATTTTTGGCTGTAATTCTTTAAATTTCATAACAGTTATTTTTATGTAAAAGTATTTAATGCCATCTGTAAAATTTACATATTTTTGTTAAAAATTTCTTTTGAAAAAATACTTACAGCAATACCGACCGTTTTTAATTTTTCTAGGCAGCTTTTTTTTGACCTATATTATTTTAACCTTTCTATATCAATGTTATTTAGATGGTTTTGATGAAAATACCGCCGACGACATTACTACTTTGGTGAGTAAACAAAGCGAGTGGACATTAAAGTTATTTGGTTACGAGGTATCAATTGCTCCTGTCTTAAATGAATGGTACGTGTATTATCAAAACCAAACAATTGTTAGTATTGTCGAAGGCTGTAATGCGGTTAGCGTTTTTATATTGTTTATTTCGTTTATTGTTGCTTTTTCCGGAACGTTTAAAAACACAGCAGTTTTTATATTGGCAGGAACTACATTTATCTATGCGCTAAATGTTTTTCGAATTGCGATGCTTACCATATTACTTTACGAATTTCCCCAATACACACATTTTCTTCACGGTGTTTTATTTCCACTAATTATTTACGGAATGGTTTTTATTTTATGGTTTGTATGGATAACTAAATACTCTAAATATGCAGATTAATAAAAAAGGTCTCGTCCTTAAAATTGCAATTGTCACAATATTAGTGGTGGGTTTAGCGATTATTCGTGCTTTTGAAGATTTGCTTTTTTACGATCCATTTTTGAATTATTTCAAAGAGAATTTTAAAAATTCAGATTTTCCCGCTTTTGATGGATTGCATTTGGGTTTTAATATAACCTTGAGGTACGTACTTAATGCGATATTTTCCTTAGGAATAATATATGCAATTTTTAGAGATGAGTCTATTTTAAAATTCAGTACATTTTTGTACATCATTTTTTTTATAATTCTAATTGGTTTTTTCTACGCCATTATATATTTAAAAGGAAGCGAAAGTGCTTGGCTGCTTTTTTATGTACGTCGCTTTTTAATTCAACCTCTTTTTGTTTTGTTATTTGTTCCTGCCTTTTACTATCAATTGCTAAAAGACAAGAAATAATAATTAATTAGGGTGATTGTTCTTTATTTGGTACTTTTGCAGTATGAAACTTAAAAAATGCACCAGCTTGTTTTTAGCTTTTCTCGTACTGATTTCCAGTATTGGGTTTGCTTTAAATGTGCATTTTTGCGGAGATGCTGTTGCTTCTATTTCTTTCAAAAAGAAGCATTATGCTGCACAAGAGAAAAAGTGCTGCGCAGTGAATGAAAAAGACAGTTCTTGCTGTAAAGACACCGTTGTTCATGTCGAAAAAAAGACTCCAAATGCGATCGTAAAAGCTTTTGTTTTTCAAGCCGTAGTACCATTTTTAAGTCCAAATTATTCGGTCGTATCATCAGAGCTAATTTTGGTAAAGCACAACAAAAAAGTTTTAAGTTACTACGTCGATGCTAATGCACCTCCATTATTTAAGCTCTACCATCAATTTATTTTTTACGCCTGATTCTGTATTTAATTTTTCAAACTTTCGTTTGAAGTACATTTAGTATTGTTTTCATTTAGAGCAATAATTAACTCAAATTAAATAATAGAATCATTTATTATGAAAAAAAATATAGCGCTTTTGCTTATGATTTTTCTTTGTATTCCAGTTTTCGCACAAGAAGATTTGAACGAAGTTAAAATTGTAAAAAAGCAAAAAGGAATTAAAAAATCGTATTCCGCAACAGGTAATATCTCTACACTTACGAGTAAAGAATTGGCTAAAGCAGCCTGCTGTAATTTGGCCGAAAGCTTTGAGACCAATCCTTCCATTGATGTTAATTTTTCTGATGCTGTTACTGGAAACAAACAAATAAAAATGTTGGGCTTAACCAGTCCCTATTTAATGATTACCGAAGAAAATATTCCTTCGGTACGTGGTGCTTCGCAAGCGTACGGACTTTCTTTTACGCCCGGAACGTGGGTAGAAAGTATTCAGATAACCAAAGGGGCGGGAAGTGTTATAAATGGGTACGAAAGTATTTCGGGGCAAATTAATACCGAGCTAATAAAGCCCTCAAACGACATTCCGTTTTTCTTAAACGCTTATGGCTCTAGCGATGCGAGAGTAGAATTAAATACTCATTTTTCTAAAAGTTTATCAGATAAATGGGCAACGAGTTTGTTTGTCCATGGGAGCGGTCGCTTTTCTAAAAATGACATGAATGACGACGGATTTTTAGATAATCCAATCGGCAAACAAATTAACGTTTTAAATCGCTATCAGTATACGAACTTAGAAAAAGGGTTGGTCAGTTTTATCAATTTCAGATACATGAATGATATAAAGCAAGGTGGTGAGGTCGATTTTGATACAAATAAAGATAGGGGAACAAAAAATTCTTGGGGATCAGAAATTAACACAGAGCGTCTAGATGTAGCTACAAAAGTCGGCTACGTATTTCCAGAGCAGCCGTATCAAAGTATCGGTTTTCAAAATGCTTTTAATATTCACAATCAAGAGTCTTACTATGGCTTAAATCAGTATTACATCAAGCAAAATAGTTATTATTCAAATTTAATTTTCAATTCGATAATTGACAATACTAAAAATAAGTTCGCTGCCGGTTTAAATTTCACGTATGATAAATACGAAGAATTTGTAAATAGCATTGATTATAGTAGAATTGATAATTCAGTGGGAGCCTTCTTTGAATATACTTATGATAACTCAGATAATTTTAGTTTAGTTTTAGGAGGAAGAGTCGACAATCACAATCGTTTAGGAACTTTTGTAACTCCAAGATTGCATGCGCGGTACAATCCATGGCAAAATTCGGTACTGCGTTTCTCTGCAGGAAGAGGGAAGCGTACTGCTAACATTTTTGCTGAAAATCAGTCGCTTTTTGCATCTTCTAGAGCATTTTCGATTTTAGATACTACCGGGAAAACGTACGGTTTAAATCCTGAAATTGCTTGGAATTATGGTTTGAGTTTCTCTCAGAAATTTCGAATCTTTAATAAAAATTCAGAAGTGGTTTTTGATTTTTACAGAACGGATTTCTCTAACAAAATTGTCGTTGATGTGATGCAAAGTGCGCAACAAGCACTTTTTTACGATTTAAAAGGGAAATCCATGGCCAACAGTTTTCAAGTAGAGTTTAACTTTGAACCCGTTCACCAATTAAATTTAAGAACAGCCTACAAATACTATGATGTTGCAACCGATTATTTATCAGGAAAATTTCAAAATCCAATGCAAGCCAAACATCGTTTCTTTGCTAACGTAGAGTATGAAACCCCACTTACAGATAAGGACCAACAATGGCGAATGGATTTTACTTTCAATCAAATCGGAAAACAACAATTACCAACCACTTCATCTAATCCAATTGCTGAGCAGTTAGGTGATTTTTCAGCAGCTTATTCGTTAATGAATGCGCAAGTTACACGTGTTTTTTCGGATGTTTTTGAAATTTATGTGGGTGGAGAAAACATTGGTAATTACAAACAACCGAAAGCGATTTTAGGAAGCAACGATCCTTTTGGTGCGTATTTTGATGCTTCAATGGTTTACGCTCCAGTTTTCGGACAAATGTATTATGCAGGATTGCGTTTTAAAATAAAATAAATAGTTTAGTAATTTCAAATAATTTAAAAAATAGTAAGATGAAAAATTTAATATTGTTAGTCGTTTTTTTATGTATAAGTTTAACTGCGCAAGCACAAGAAAAAAAGAATAAAAATTTAAAATACACGACAGAAGTTAATGGAAACTGTGATCAATGTAAAAAAAGAATTGAAAAAGCAGCATACACGGTTCCCGGTGTAAAATCGGCAGATTGGAATATTGAAACGCACCAATTGTATGTAATTTTAAATGAACAAAAAAGCACTTCTTTAGACTTAAAAAAAGCAATTGCTAAGCAAGGTCATGACACTGACGAAGTGAAAGCTACTGCGCAACAATACGACGATTTGCATTCGTGTTGCAAGTACGAAAGAAAAGAATAAATTAGTAAAAAGCTCAAATGAAAATTTGAGCTTTTTTATTAGTTAATTTATGTTTAAAGTAAGGTAATAAATTGGGGGAGAAATTTATTATTGCTATTTTCACGGACTCTTAAATTTAACAACCAAATTGTATGAATAATTTTGACTGGACGCAATTACTAAACCCTGAATTTTACATAACATTTAGTCTCGGGGGTGTTCAAATCGGATTGTATATTGTTTTATTTATCGTTTTTGCTGAAACTGGTTTATTTGCTGGTTTCTTTTTGCCAGGAGATAGTTTATTGTTTTTGGCGGGTATTTACAGCCGAGCTTTAATGGAAAATGTGGTTGTTATTCCAAGTGATTTTGTGAATGTTTTTGTGCTAGCTTTACTAGTTGCCATTTGCGGTATTTTTGGTAATATGATGGGATATTGGTTTGGTTCTAAAAGTGGCTATTACTTATTTAAGAAAGAGGATACATTTTGGTTTAAGAAAAAATATCTATTGCAATCGAAAGACTTTTTTGAAAAATACGGTGGTAAAGCAATTATCTATGCTCGTTTCTTACCAATTTTCAGAACATTTGCACCAATCGTAGCAGGTATAGTTTCGATGGATAAAAAGAAGTTTATGTACTATAACGTAATGAGTTCTTTTTTGTGGTCGTTCTTGTTAATTTTTGCAGGACATTACTTGTACGGTATTTTTCTTAATTTTGGTATCGATTTGAAACACTATATTGAGTATATTATTATTGTAATTGTTTTGATTTCTACGGTTCCAGTTTTTATCAAGTTATTGAAAAAGCATCCAGCAGATAAAATCTAATTAAAAAACAAACAGACATAAAAAAAATCCGAAGTTATAAACTTCGGATTTTTTTGTTGAATTAAATGGGTGAACTAACCTTTTTAAAATTACATCATGCCTGGCATACCGCCTCCCATTGGCATTCCGCCAGCATTATCTTCTTTGATGTCAATTAATGCACATTCTGTAGTTAAGATCATTCCAGCGACCGATGCAGCATTTTCTAAAGCTACACGAGTTACTTTTTTAGGATCAATAATTCCAGCTTTTAGCATATCAACATATTCGTCTGTTTTCGCATTGTAACCAAAATCACCTGTACCTTCAGAAACTTTTGCCACAACTACAGAACCTTCAAGTCCCGCATTTTCGACAATTGTTCTTAAAGGAGATTCAATAGCACGTGCTACAATTTGAATTCCAGTTGCTTCGTCAGCGTTTTCTGGTTTAATTGCTCCTAAAGAACTTTTTGCTCTTAAAAGTGCAACACCACCACCCGCTACAATTCCTTCTTCAACAGCAGCGCGAGTTGCGTGTAAAGCATCATCAACGCGATCTTTTTTCTCTTTCATTTCTACTTCAGAAGCAGCACCAACATAAAGAACAGCAACACCACCAGCTAATTTAGCCAAACGTTCTTGCAACTTTTCTTTATCATAATCAGAGGTAGTTGTTTCCATCTGACCTTTAATTTGGTTTACGCGGTTTTTAATCATGTCCGCTTCACCAGCTCCACTTACAAGTGTAGTATTGTCTTTGTTGATTGTTACTCTCTTGGCAGTTCCTAACATTTCAATAGTTGTATTTTCTAGAGTATGTCCTCTTTCTTCAGAAATTACAGTTCCACCAGTTAAGATTGCGATATCTTCTAACATTGCTTTTCTTCTATCACCAAAACCAGGTGCTTTTACAGCAGCAATTTTAAGCGCTCCTCGCAATTTATTTACTACCAAAGTTGATAAGGCTTCCCCATCAACATCTTCCGCAATAATTAGCAATGGTTTTCCAGATTGTGCTACGGGCTCTAAAACGGGAAGTAATTCTTTTAACGACGATACTTTTTTGTCGTACAGTAAGATGTATGGAGATTCTAGTTCTACTTCCATTTTCTCTGGATTGGTAACAAAGTAAGGAGAAAGATAGCCTCTGTCAAACTGCATTCCTTCAACAACATCAACAAAAGTGTCTGTTCCTTTAGCTTCTTCAACAGTAATTACGCCTTCTTTACCAACTTTAGCAAAAGCAGTAGCAATCAATTCACCAATAACATCATCGTTATTTGCAGAAATAGAAGCAATTTGTTTGATTTTATCAGAGTCACTACCAACTACCTTAGCTTGTTTAGCCAAGTCAGCAACGATTGCTTCAACTGCTTTGTCAATTCCACGTTTTAAATCCATTGGATTTGCTCCAGCAGCAACGTTTTTTAAGCCTTCTTTTACAATTGCTTGCGCTAAAACGGTAGCAGTTGTAGTTCCATCTCCAGCTAAATCGTTTGTTTTTGAAGCGACTTCCTTAACCATTTGAGCACCCATATTTTCTAATGGATCTTTCAATTCAATCTCTTTTGCAACAGAAACACCATCTTTAGTAACAGTTGGTCCACCAAATGATTTTCCAATAATTACGTTACGACCTTTTGGTCCTAAAGTGACCTTTACTGCGTTTGCCAATGCATCTACACCACGCTTTAATCCGTCACGTGCTTCAATATCAAATTTTATATCTTTTGCCATTTTATTTAACTTTTAGTTTGTAGCTTTTAACTTTTAGCATTAGGCTTTTGGAAATAGGGAATTTTCAAAAGCAAAGTTCAAAAAGTATTATTGTTAATTAATTTCTATTTCGTTTTACGCTAACAGCCAACGACTAGTAGCCAAATTCAATATTAGATTATCGCAAGAATATCATCTTCACGCATAATCAAATAATCTGTTCCTTCATGTTTTAATTCAGTCCCAGCATATTTACCATAAAGTACGCTATCACCAACTTTTACCGTCATAGTATGATCTTTGGTTCCGTTTCCTACTGCAACAACAGTTCCTTTTTGTGGTTTTTCTTTTGCTGTATCTGGAATAAAAATCCCTGACGCAGTTTTAGTCTCAGCTGCAACAGGTTCGATAAGTACGCGATCTGAAAGCGGTTTAATGTTTAAAGTCATGATTTTATATTATTTGTGTTTAATAAATTTTTATACGTGTTTGTAAGTGTTCAGAAATTGTGCCATGCCCATATAACTGCCATTATTGCGTATAAAAAATGCCAGCTTTGACAAGCTGGCATTTAGATATTTTGTTTAAAAAAAATTACTGTGCTGGTGCAGTAGCTGGAGCTTCACTAGCTGGAGCAATTGGTGCCGAAACAGGAGCAGTTGTGCTAGATGACTGGATAATTTTTGATTCAACATCACTTAAATTCCCTGTAAATGCTAAGCTAGAAAGTAAAATTAAAGCAATTAAAATAGTAGCTAATGTCCAAGTACTTTTATCTAAAAAGTCGGTCGTTTTTTGAACACCACCCATCATTTTAGAACCGCCAAGGTTTGAATCTAGACCACCACCTTTAGGGTTTTGAACCATAATTACTACGATCAATAGAAAACAAACTATTGTGATTAAAACTAAAAAAATTGAAAATGTACTCATTGCTTAATTGTTATTGTTATTTTGTTGTAATATCTTAATATCAGAAATTCGGTCTGCAAAGAAACTAATTTTTTCTGGATATTTCAAAATTAATATTTCATATGCTTGAATCGCTTTGGTGTATTTTTTTTGTTCCAAATAAACACGAGCCAAAGTCTCTGTCATTAGGTAAGAATGATCCTCTTTGTTAGTGTCTATTTGAACGCTTGAGACCGGCGCCGATTTTACCGGACTTATTTTAGGATTCGTCTTTATAAACTTATTGATGATCTCGGCTTTCTTTTTCTTTTCTTCTTCTAAAAGATCAATTGTGGGCTCTGGTTCAATTTCGTCAGGCGTAGCAATTACTTCTTGTCTTTCAATCGGTGTTACTCTTGCTAATTGCAACCATTCTTCGAACGAGTGTTTTTCATTTTCAGAGAAATCTAAAGGTTTTCCAAGTTCTAATTTTTCTTCTGTTGTTTTTGGCGTGTCCAAAATAATTCGAGAATCGGCTTCTTTAATAGAAGTCAAAATCGACTTTTCGATTGGATCTACAACAACAGATTCTCTTTCTTGTTCTTCTTTTGTATTGATTGCAATTGCCTCTTCCTCAATTGCTACTTCCCCGACAATATGTTCGCTGTCAACCACACTAATGTCTAAAAGATCTAGTGCTTTTCTTTCGAAATACGCTTTTTGAATGGACGTAAAAGTATCTGAAGTAATAAATTCAAATAAAACAGTTCGATCTGTGGTGTGCGCTGCAGTTACTTTTAATGCAAAATTGTATTTAAAGCTATTGGCAGTATAAAGCCCCTTCAAACGCAAGGCTCTCGCACTTTGAAAATACGGAAATTCGTTTAAAACAGTACCTAAATCGTCCGTGTGTTTTTCGGTTATTTTTTCAGGCTTGTTTAATAAAAACGTATAATCGGTAACATTCATTCCTTGTTGTTTTATTTAATTGAGAAATTACTACTCTATTTTTAAATTACCATTTTGCCAAAGACTCATTAAATATGTCTTGCGTTATGCGTTCAAATATTTCGTCTATCGCAGTATTTAAAGCCGAACCAACCAATTGAGTAGTTGCAGAATAATCATAATAAAACTCAAAGTTTCTTTCAAAATCATCTGCCTCTTTATTTTTGTTGGTAAAGCGTACATTCACACGAATGGTCAACCGGTTTTGCGCAGCGCGTTGATCGGCAGTTGCAGTCATCGGCGTAATGCGGTAACTCGTTATCTCCCCTTCATATTTTAAATCGCCACCATTGCTTACCAAACTTAAATTGGTTTGATTTTGAATTAAATCTTGCAAAGCAAGCGTAAATGTTCGGTCAATTCCGGGTTCGATCAAGTCTGCCTGATTTTGAAAAAAGCCGACTTGAAATGTTTTCGCATCAATCTTTCCTGTTCCTGTAAAATTGTAAACCGAGCAGCCACTTAAAGTAAGTAATGAAAATGCTGCTAGTAATGTGTATATTTTTTTCATATTAAATAATGAGAATTCTAATTTTTGAAAGTGCAAATTAAGATTTTATCTAATTTTTATTTCCACTTTTTTTCCAAATATACTGCTTTGAATTATTTTATTAATTTATGATTTAGTCAATGTATAATTTAATTTACAAATCGAATTGTTTGATTTTGCGATATAAAGTTCGTTCAGAAATTCCTAACTCGTCTGCAGCGGCCTTACGTTTTCCTTTGTTTTTTTCTAATGATTTTTTAATCATTTCGATTTCTTTTTGTTCTAGTTTCAAAATTTCTTCTTCTTCAACTGTTTCGGCAAACAAATAATTGTCTTCGTCGTTGTTTTCAAATTCTTCCTGATGCTGTGGAATTGGCATCATCGCAGTTCCAGGTTGTTCTTCAAAATCTATTTCACTTTCTTTTTCAGTACTGCCGTATATTTTCTGAATTAAATTTTTACTGTTTTCTTTGACCGTTGCACTTCCGTTTTGCATCAGCTCAAGCGTTAGCTTTTTAAGATCATGCAAATCATTTTTCATGTCAAATAAAACTTTGTATAGGATTTCCCGTTCGGTGCTAAAATCACTGTCTTTTTTAGAGTCTTTTACAACCGAAGGTAACGTGCTAGCTTCGGATGGTAAGTACGATAGTAAGGTTTGTGAGTTGATGTCGCGATTGGTTTCTAAGACCGAAATTTGTTCGGCTACGTTTCTCAACTGACGGATGTTTCCGTTCCATCTAAATTTTTGTAAAATGGCTACAGCATTGTCATCTAGCCTTAAAGGCGGCATTTTATATTTATGTGCAAAATCAGATACAAATTTGCGAAACAACAAGTGAATATCTTCTTTTCTTTCGCGCAAAGGAGGTAACATAATTTCAACGGTGCTCAAGCGATAATACAAATCCTCGCGGAATTTACCTTTTTCAATAGCATTGAATAAATTAACGTTCGTTGCTGCTACAATGCGGACATTAGTTTTTTGTACTTGCGAAGAACCTACTTTTATAAATTCACCATTTTCTAAAACCCGCAATAAACGTACTTGTGTAGTTAGTGGCAGTTCCCCAACTTCATCCAAAAAAATAGTTCCACCATCGGCAACTTCAAAATAACCTTCACGCGTGCCTGTTGCGCCTGTAAAAGCACCTTTTTCGTGACCGAATAATTCACTGTCAATTGTTCCTTCAGGAATGGCACCACAGTTTACGGCAATGTATTTACCATGTTTGCGGTGTGAAAGCGAATGAATTATTTTTGGAAGACTTTCTTTTCCGACACCACTTTCTCCAGTAACCATAACCGATATGTCGGTAGGAGCAACCTGAATGGCTTTTTCTATCGCGCGATTGAGCTTCGGGTCATTCCCAATAATCTCAAATCGTTGTTTTATAGCTTGAACTGTTTCCATATTTTTGATCTGTGGTAACTTATTTTAATTTTCGCTCAAATAAATTTTAGTTCATTTCTGAGTAGCCAATCGCTTCACCTCTTAAAGTAGCGCTGGTGCAATTGGTAATTTTTACATTTACAAAATCACCAATCTTATACTGCTCTTTAGGGAAAACAACCGTAATACTTTGAGAATTTCTTCCAGAAAACTCTTCAGTCGATTTTTTTGAAACTTTTTCTACTAAAACTTCCACTGTTTGACCTATAAACTCTTGTGAACGCTGCAATGCGTGCACTTGTTGCTGGTCTACAATTTCTTGCAAACGTCTTGCTTTAGTAGCTTCAGGAACATCATCATCCATTTTTCTACCCGCCATAGTTCCAGGTCGCTCAGAATACGAATACATATAACCGTAATTGTATTTTACGTACTCCATTAATTCCAATGTATCTTTATGGTCATCCTCCGTTTCCGTTGGAAAACCAGAAATCATATCTTGCGTAATCGCTGCTTGGGGTATAATTTTGCGAATACTATCTATTAACGACATGTATTCTTCGCGGGTATGCAAACGATTCATTTCTTTCAAAATTCTATTGCTACCGGATTGAACCGGCAAGTGAATGTGTTTGCAAATATTTGGATATTTTGCAATAATATGCAATACACTTTCGTGCATATCCTGCGGATTTGAAGTCGAAAAACGAATGCGCATTTTAGGAAAAGTTACTGCAACATTCTCTAATAGTTGGTCAAAATTAACTGCAGTTGCTTGTTGCATTTCGGTAGCCATGCTGAAATCTTTTTTCAAGCCGCCACCATACCACAAATAGCTATCAACATTTTGTCCCAATAACGTAATTTCTTTAAATCCTCTATCCCACAAATCCTGAATTTCTTTTAAAATACTTTGCGGTTCACGACTGCGTTCGCGGCCTCTAGTAAAAGGAACTACGCAAAACGTGCACATGTTGTCGCAACCTCGTGTTATCGAAACAAAAGCGGTAATGCCATTGCTCATTAAACGAACAGGCGAAATATCACCATACGTTTCATCTTTTGATAAAATCACATTAATGGCATCACGACCTTCTTCAACTTCCGACAATAAATTAGGTAGGTCTTTGTATGCATCAGGTCCAACAACCAAATCAACTATTTTTTCTTCTTCCAAAAACTGACTTTTCAAACGCTCCGCCATACAGCCCAAAACGCCAACCTTCATTTTTGGATTAATGCGTTTGACGGCGTTATATTTTTCTAAACGCTTGCGAATAGTCTGTTCGGCTTTGTCGCGAATCGAACAAGTATTTATTAAAACCAAATCTGCTTCTTCTAGGACAGAAGTCGTGTTATAACCGCTATCTGATAGAATCGAAGCTACAATTTCACTGTCCGAAAAATTCATCGCACAGCCGTAACTCTCTATAAAAAGCTTCTTGCTATTCTCAATTTTATGTTCTAAAACAAGATTGTCACCTTGTTTGCTTTCTTCAATAATCTTTTCCATAAGCACTTTCAAAAGTGAATTTTAATACGAGTGCAAAGGTACAATTATTTGAATGATTGTGACAAGATGTCAGTGCAAGAATTAACAATGTTTTAGATTTTTTATTTATTAGCTATTTCCTGTTATCCGCTGTATCTTTTGTTGTGTGCAGTGGCACACAACAAAAGGATGTCGCTGCTACCAGGGCTAAAAATCGTTTTCAAAATAATATTTAATGTAATAATTGGAAATACAACTGCTGATAATCAGCTCTTTTTTAGTTGTATTTCTACCTATATATAGTAGCAAACAAATGGCTATTTTTTTCAAATAAATAAACTAGCACCTTATATTTAAAAAAAACTTCTACTTTTGTCGCAGAAAAATAGAGCAATGGCAAAGAATTTAGTGATAGTGGAGTCCCCTGCAAAGGCGAAAACAATAGAGAAATTTTTAGGAAGTGATTTTCAAGTGGAGTCAAGTTACGGGCATATTGCCGACCTGCCTTCCAAAGAAATTGGTGTAGATGTAGCGAACAACTTCAAACCCAAATATGAAGTATCTCCAGATAAAAAAGCATTAGTAAGTAAGTTAAAAGCCTTAGCTAAAAAAGCCGATATGGTTTGGCTAGCGAGTGATGAGGACCGCGAAGGAGAAGCTATTTCATGGCATCTTGCGGAAGAACTGAAACTAGATATCAAAAAAACAAAACGAATTGTTTTTCATGAAATTACCAAAACGGCTATTTTAAAAGCCATTGATAATCCAAGAGAAATAGACTATAATTTGGTAAATGCGCAGCAAGCTCGCCGTGTATTAGACCGTTTGGTAGGTTACGAACTTTCGCCTGTTTTATGGCGTAAAATAAAAGGTGGTTTGTCTGCCGGTCGTGTACAATCGGTTTCGGTTCGTTTAATTGTAGAAAGAGAACGTGAAATTCAAAACTTTAATGCAATTGCTAGTTATTCTGTTGTAGCTGAATTTAAAAATGAAGATGGAAAATCATTTAAAGCAAAATTGCCTAAAAACTTCAGTACAAAAAAAGAAGCAGATGCTTTTTTAAATCAAAATATTGGAGCTTCGTTTAAAGTATCAGATTTAGAAACCAAACCAACCAAAAAATCTCCAACAGGACCGTTTACAACGTCAACTTTACAACAAGAAGCAGCGCGAAAATTGTATTTGCCAGTGGGAATCACCATGCAGTTAGCGCAACGTTTGTACGAAGCAGGATTGATTACGTACATGAGAACCGATAGTGTTAATCTTTCTAAAGACGCGATGGCCGCTGCCGAAGCTGAAATTATAAAATCATACGGTAAAGAATTTTCAAAACCGAGAACGTTTACGAATAAAAGTAAAGGAGCACAAGAAGCGCACGAAGCCATTCGACCGACTGATATGTCGCGCCACACCGTAAATATTGACCGTGATCAGGCGCGTTTGTACGATCTAATTTGGAAACGTACATTGGCTTCACAAATGAGTGATGCCCAATTAGAGCGCACCAATGTTAAAATTGTAGCAGACAAACACAACGAAATTTTTGCTGCCTCTGGTGAAGTATTGCTATTTGAAGGTTTTCTAAAAGTATATTTGGAAGGTCATGATGACGATGAAGAAGAGCAAGAAGGAATGTTGCCTGCGATGAAAGTGAACGAAAAATTAGCGAATACGTTTATTACAGCAACCGAAAGATATTCTAGACCGCCAGCCCGTTATACTGAGGCTTCTTTGGTTAAGAAATTAGAAGAGTTAGGAATTGGACGTCCGTCTACTTACGCACCAACTATTTCTACTATTATTAATAGAAATTATGTTGAAAAAGGAACTTTAGAAGGTCAAGAGCGTGCCTATACGCAATTGATCTTGCAAGCTAGCAAAGTGGAGGAAAAGCTATTAAAAGAAAATACAGGATCTGATAAAGGAAAATTAGTTCCAACCGATATTGGTACAATTGTAACCGACTTTTTGGTTAAAAATTTCGGAACTATTTTAGATTATAATTTTACTGCAAAGGTAGAGCAAGATTTTGATGAGATTGCCGAAGGAAATATCGACTGGGCTTTTATGATGAAAGAGTTCTACGATAAATTTCATCCAAATGTTAAAGATGTTGAAGAAAATGCCGAGCGTGAAAGTGGAGAACGTATTTTAGGAGTACATCCTGAAAGCGGTAAGCAAGTTTCTGTTCGTTTGGGTAAATTCGGACCGATGGCTCAAATTGGGGAAGCAGACGATGAAGAGAAGAAGTTTGCTAGTTTAATGAGCGATCAAAACATTGGAAACATTACGCTTGAGGAAGCTTTAAATTTATTTTTACTGCCTAAATCTTTAGGAGAATACAAAGGAGAAGAAGTGGAAGTTAGTAATGGTCGTTATGGTCCTTATGTGCGTCATGGAAGTGTTTTTATCTCTCTACCGAGAGGAGAAAATCCGTTAGATGTTTCTCAAGAAAGAGCAGAAGAATTAATAGATGAAAAAGCATTAGCAGATGCGCCAATTGCGGTTTATAAAGCAGAACCTGTTCAAAAAGGAACGGGACGTTTCGGACCTTTTATTAAATGGAACGGGATATTTATTAATGTATCTAAGAAATTTGACTTCGATAATTTATCGCAATCAGATATTGAATTCTTGATAGAAGATAAATTACAAAAAAATATTGACAAGGTTCTTCACAATTGGGAAGACGAAGGTATTTTGGTCGAGAAAGCACGTTGGGGACGCTCTGTGATTACCAAAGGCAAAATTAAAATTGAATTAAGTAAAGATGTTGATGCTACAAAATTAACATTGGAAGAAGTTCAAGAAATGATTGCCAAAAAAACACCGGCGAAGAAAACAGCAACCAAAAAAGCACCGGCAGCGAAGAAAGCTCCTGCGGCAAAAAAAGCGGCTGTAAAAAAACCAACTGTTAAAAAGAAATAAAGTAGCCAATGGAATTTGATTTTCTAAAACCCGTTGATGTCGCTCTTATGAGCTACGTTAGCTCGTTGTCTTCTCAAGAACTAGGAAGTAAAATTGTTTTTCATACGAATGATCAAGTGCCGGAACTAAGCAAAATAAATCTTGCTATTGTAGGAGTATTAGATAATCGTGGAAATGCTAATGCAAACCTTGTAAATTTAACCGCTATCCGTAAAAAACTGTATGCAATGTTTCCAGGAAATTGGGATGCGTCAATTGCAGATTTGGGTGATATTTTGCCAGGTGAAGCCGTAGAAGATACCTACTTTGCACTTAAGAAAGTGACGAGTAATTTAATCAAAAATAAAATTATTCCTATAGTTATTGGCGGCTCACAAGATTTAACTTATGCTTTATATCGTGCTTACGATGACTTAGAGCAAATGGTGAATGTAGTTGCTGTAGATAATAAATTTGATTTTGGAAAAGAAAACGAGACTGTAACCGCAAACTCTTATTTATCCAAAATAATAATTGATCAACCTAATAATTTATTCAATTATTCTAATATAGGATATCAGACCTATTACAATTCTCAGGAAGAAATTGACCTCATTCAGAAATTATTTTTTGATGCGTATCGTCTGGGAGAAATTTCAAATAATATCGCTTTAGCAGAACCTGTTTTTCGCGATGCTGACTTAGTTAGTATTGATATGAATTCAGTTCAATCCTCTTTTTCTGCTAATATGGTTGCCTTCGAACCGAACGGTTTTGACGGAAAAGAGATATGCGCTTTGGCTCGTTATGCTGGTATTAGTGATAAAGTTTCGTCTCTAGGGATTTTTAATCAGAATAGTTCTACGCCAGAATCTGTAATAATAGCACAAATGATCTGGTACTTTATTGAAGGCTATCATTACCGATCAAAAGAGTATCCTTTCGGTACTCGTACAAATTATATTAAATATATTGTTCCTCTTGAAGGAGAAGAACTCGTGTTTTATAAGAGTGATAAAACAGATCGTTGGTGGATAGAAATTCCGTTTATATCGTCTGACCATAATAAACTCAAGCGAAATACGTTATTACCGTGTTCTTACGACGAGTATTTAAGTGCTTGCAATCAAGAAATCCCCGAGAGGTGGTGGAAAGCACAGCGAAAGAATATCGTTTAACATCGGTTTTATACCTTTTAATAAGACTACATTTTCGTAACTAAATTATTGTTAATTTAGTAAGAATTAGATGTATCTTAATTAATTTCAATGTCTTATAACGTTTTTTTTAAACAGTTTGTCGAATAAATATTTTTTTTTTATTTTTTTTAACTTTATTTTTGGACTCTCAAATAAAATTTAAGAAAACTTATTGTTTTTAATAAAAATTATAAATACGTTTGCGAACTTAAATAATGAATAGATAATCCAAATTTATATGAAGAAGTTTATTGCATTTGCGGCAATTTTAACACTATTAATTAGCTGTGGTAGATCAAGTGACAAAGGTGAGTTAGTTGGTGTTAAGGGAGGGAAATGGTATCCCGAAAAGCCGTACGGAATGGCACTTGTTCCAGGTGGATCTTACATTATGGGAAAACCTGATGATGATTTGGCAGAAGTAGAAGATGCGCCTACAAAAACAGTTACTGTTCGTGCTTTCTATATGGACGAAACGGAAATCACTAATAGTGAGTACCGTCAGTTTGTTGAATGGGTAAAAGATTCAGTAATGCGCGTTCGTTTGGCTGTTTTGGCAGATCAAACAGGTCAAAAGCCAGGTGGAGGTAAAGGTAAAAATGCAGGTAGTATTGGAGACTTTGCTTTTAATGACTCTGAGCCAGAGAAAATGTCAGCTTATGATAAATACATGTACGACAACTATTATAGTGTTGGAACAGCAGACGATCAGTATGCAGGTAGAAAATTAAATCGCAAAGTAAAATTAATCAAAGATACGCAACAATATCCTGACGAATATTATAGTGAAGTGATGGATTCAATGTACTTACCAATAGAAGAATCTTACAATGGATTAAGAACTATTGATGTTAATAAATTGAAGTTTAGATATTCTTGGATGGATATTCAAGCTGCAGCAAAAGCTAAGGTGGGTAAACGTAAAGATTTCGTTAAAACAGAAGAAATTGCTGTGTATCCTGATACTACAGTTTGGATTAAAGATTTCTCTTACTCTTATAATGAACCAATGCACAACGATTACTTCTGGCATAAAGCGTATGGAGAATATCCTGTTGTTGGTGTTAAATGGACACAAGCTAAAGCATTTTGCGCGTGGAGAACATTAAACAAAAACAATTACATCAAATCTAAAAAGAAAGGCCGCGACTTAGTCAATGCATTCCGTTTGCCAACAGAGGCAGAATGGGAGTATGCTGCAAGAGGTGGATTAGAATCTGCTACGTATCCATGGGGAGGTCCTTATGTAAAAAGTGATAGAGGGTGTTTTTTAGCAAACTTCAAACCTAATAGAGGAGATTATGCTGCTGATGATGCATTATATACGGTAGAAGCAAAATCATTTGATCCAAATGGATACAATTTATATAATATGGCTGGTAACGTTGCAGAATGGACTGACTCCTCATATAATCCAAATGCTTACGAATATGTTTCAACAATGAATCCAAACGTATTGGATGCTTCAAACAAACGTAAAGTAGTTCGTGGGGGTTCTTGGAAAGATGTTGCTTACTTTCTTCAAGTAAGTACAAGAGATTTTGAATATGCAGATTCTGCAAGAAGTTTTATTGGTTTTAGAACAGTTCAGGATTACATGGGAACTCAAACTACCGGTACTAAAAAGTAATTGAATAAACATAAATACACCCAAATCTAATTAATCTATTAAAAAATTTAAAATTATGGCATTGTTAAGTAAAAAAGTAATGAATTTCGCTTATGGTATGGGAGCGGCAGTAGTAATCATTGGAGCTTTATTCAAAATTACTCACTTTGAAATTGGACCATTAACAGGAACTTTGATGCTTTCTATAGGATTGGTAACTGAGGCTTTAATTTTTGCTCTTTCAGCTTTTGAACCAGTTGATGATGAATTAGACTGGACATTAGTATACCCAGAATTAGCAAACGGTACTAAAATACAAAGAGTTGCTAAAGTAGAAGCACCTGCTGAAGTGCAAGGGATGTTGTCTCAAAAATTAGATGCAATGCTTAAAGATGCTAAAATTGATGGTGAATTGATGGCAAGTTTAGGAAATAGTATCAAAAATTTCGAATCAGCTGCAAAAAATATTGCGCCAGCTGCTGACGGAATCGCTGCTACAAAAAAATACAGTGAAGAATTGTCTATGGCTGCTGCTCAAATGGAGTCATTAAACAGTTTATACAAAGTACAATTAGAAAGTGCTGGTAGAAATGCAGAAGCTAATAAAGAAATTGCTGAAAATGCAGGTAAATTAAAAGAGCAAATGCAATCTATGACAGCTAATATAGCATCTTTAAACAATGTTTACGGTGGTATGTTATCAGCTATGAACAACAAAGGATAATTAGTTATTTAAACTATTAAATTTCAACAAATAACTAAGTATTAGAAAATATGGCAGGAGGAAAATTAACCCCTAGACAGAAGATGATTAACCTAATGTATTTGGTTTTCATCGCAATGTTGGCAATGAATATGTCAAAAGAAGTATTATCAGCTTTCGGTTTGATGAATGAAAAATTCGAATCTACTAATACCTCTGCGACAAGAACGAATGAACAAAGTTTGGCTGCTTTAGATCTTAAAGCTACAGAGAATGCTGCGTTTCAAAATGCAGCTGCAATATCTCATAAAGTATCTGATGCATCTAAAAAATTCTATACCTTTTTAGGAGGAATAAAAGCGGATGCTTCTGAAGGTACTAAACCTGAAGACGCAACAAATTACGAAAGCATGGATAAAGCTGAGAATTTGGACAACGCTTTATTTGTTGGCGAAGGTTATACTCCAAGAGGTACTGCATTTATGACTGCTATGGAAACGTACAAGAAAGAGATGAAATCCGCTTTAAGCGAATCGAAATACTCTTCTATAGTAAAACAAATAGATGATGCATTTAATACTTCAGACGTTGTAAATAAAGATAAAGTAAAAGTGAAATTTTTGGATTACCACTTTCAAGGTTTTCCACAAATTGCTTCACTTGCAAAATTATCTGCTTGGCAGAATGATGTTGTAAAATTTGAAACAGATGTAATCAATCAGGCTTTAGGTAAAGCAGCTGTTGATGAATCTTCTTATAGTAAATTTGAAGCAATTGTAGTTCTTGATAAAAATGCTTATTTCCAAGGTGAAAAAGTTACAGGTAAAGTAGTTTTAGGAAAATATGATCCTAATGCAAAATTCAGTGACTTTAAAGGACCAGGTCAATTGGTAAATGGTCAAGCGGTATTGTCTATGACTGCTGGTGGAGTTGGTGAGCAAAACATTGATGGTTCATTTAATTTCATGGAAGATGGAAAACCAATCAACTTACCATTTAAAGGTAAATATGTAGTTGTGCCAAGACCTAATTCGGCTACAATCTCTGCTGATAAAATGAATGTAGTATACAGAGGAGTGGTTAACCCTATTTCTGTTTCATTCGCAGGTGTTGATGCTAATAAAATTGTTGCTAGTGCTCCAGGATTATCTGCTGCAGGTTCAGCAGGAAAATATAACATGAGCCCAGGTTCAGGTACAGAAACTACAATTTCAGTTACTGGAACATTACCTAATGGTGAAAAAGTTACGGATAAAAAGACTTTTAGAATTAAAGGTATTCCTAGTCCAACTGGAACTATTAGAGGTGAAATGGGTGTTGTAACAGGACCTAAGTCAAACTTAGAGGTTGCGACTATCGGTGCTAAATTACTTGACTTTGATTTTGAAGTTGGTTTAGATGTTATTGGATTTAATTTTAAAATTGCTGGGCAACCTACAGTTGTAGTTCAAGGTAATAAAATTAATGCACAATGTAAATCAGCTCTTTCAAGAGCAGGTAGAGGTGATCAAGTTACTATTTCTGAAATTAAAACAAAATTAGTTGGTGCAGGTAGTTATTTATTGCCAAGAACTGCTCCAGTTATTTTCGAAATACAATAATACAAGTAGTTTAAACTACGTCAATACCTTATAATGATACCATGATGAATATAAGAAATTTTTTAATTGCTGCTGTTGCTGTAGCTGGAAGTTACACTTCTTTTGCACAGTCAAATTTGCTTAATGCAAAAACACCAGACCAAATTGGTTTAAAAACACCAGCTCAGTTAGACTCTGATAATGATAAACCATTAGTTTATGGTTATGTTCATGATCGTGATGTTCTAATGGGGAAAACGGTTTGGGAAGTGATTGATTTGAATGAAAGAATCAACTTTCCGTTATACTTTCCTGTAGATACGGCCAATATTGGTTCAGACAGACGTTCATTGTATGATGTTTTAGCAAAAGCGATCAAAGGTGGCGAGATAACTGAAGTATATGCTGATAGTTATTTTAATACTAAAAGATCTTTAAAAGACATCCAAGGTTCATTGTCTCGTATTGATACGACAGATGCGGGTAGAGAGCAAATTAATGCTGGTCTACGTTTGTCTGACGAGTATGTTTTACGTACAGATATCACGTCTCAAGATGTGGTACAGTACAAAATAAAAGGATATTGGTATTTTGATAAACGTCAAAGTGAATTGAAGTATCGTTTACTTGGAATTTGTCCTGTTGCACCAGACGTATATACAATAAATAGTGATGAAAAAGATTATGTAGAGATGTTTTGGATCTTTTTTCCAGACGCAAGAGAGGTATTGCATAAAGCGAAAGCCTTTAATGATAAAAACTCAGCATTACCAATTTCATTCGATCAGATCTTGAATTCAAGACGTTTCAATAGTGTTATTTACAAAGAGGAAAATGTATATGGCGATAGAGAAATTCAAGAATACATGCAAGACAATGCGCAAAACCAATTATTGGAAGCAGAACGTATCAAAGAAAAAATCAGAAACTTTGAGTCTGATATGTGGAACTATTAATTTAGTTTTATAATTATAACGAAAAACTCTTACTGTAATGGTAAGAGTTTTTTGCTTTACTATATTGTTTAATTTTGCAGCATGATAGATTATTTAATTGTTGGTTCTGGTTTAGCTGGTATCTCATTCGCAGAAGAAGCATTGGCACATCAAAAGTCAATTCTTGTTATTGATGATAGTTCTCAAAATTCTTCAAAAATTGCTGGAGGATTTTACAACCCTGTTATTTTAAAGCGCTTTAGCGAAGTATGGCAAGCCAAACAGCAATTGGAAGTAATGGATGAATTTTACATCAAACTCGAGAAGAAGCTCGACATTGTTTTTAATCGCAAGATGCCAATTTTAAGAAAATTTTTTTCGACAGAAGAACAAAACAATTGGTTCGCTGCTTCTGATAAAATTTCTTTAGAACCCTTTTTATCTACGAAATTAATTACTACAAAGTATGATGGAATAGATTCTCCTCACGATTATGGGGAAGTTCTGCATACGGGTTATGTGGATACTTCAAAATTACTAGAAGCGTATCATTCGTATTTAAGATCTATCGATTCTTTTCTAGAAGATCGTTTTGAATATGATGTGTTAGAGATAAACTCAAATTCGGTGCAGTATAAAAATATCGAAGCCAAGCACGTACTGTTTGCGGAAGGTTTTGGTCTAGCATCAAATCCCTTTTTTAGCGACTTGCCTTTAGATGGAACAAAAGGAGAACTTTTTATTATTAAGGCACCCAATCTTAATCTTGATGTTATCGTCAATACAAGCGTGTTTATCTTGCCGCTAGGAGATGATTTGTTTAAAGTGGGAGCTACTTATAATTGGAGTGATAAAACCGATGTGCCAACTGCGGAAGGAAAAATAGAACTGGTAGATAGGATCAAAGAAATTATAAACTGTGATTTCGAAATAATGGATCATTTTGCGGGTGTTCGTCCTACAGTAAAAGACAGAAGGCCGTTATTGGGGACACATCATACCTATAAACAGCTGCACATTCTTAATGGATTAGGAACGCGAGGTGTAATGTTAGGTCCAGCAATGGCAAAAGATTTATTTAACTTTATTGAAAATAATGAAGCTCTAGATCCTGTCATAGATATTTATCGCTTTTATAAAAAGAGAAAATAATTACTCGGTCGCCGTTTTGGGATCGTAAGAAACAAACATATTAATATAGATGTTTCGTGCCAAACGCAAAACAAAAGGTTGCAATACAAGCGAAGTGACGATAATTGCTGCAAAAGATTGCCCCAAAGAAGCGTTCAAGAAAACTGCAGAAATAATAAAAGTTGCAATTCCGATCGCGACATTCAAACCATAACTAACATACATCGCTCCATAAAAGAAAGACGGTTCTATTTGGTATTTTAAATTACAATAGCTGCATTTTTCATTCATATCCAGAACTTTACTCAAGTTTAATGGATTTTTGACTTTATACATGCTCTCATTTTGACATTTTGGACAAGTTCCTGTTAAAATGCTATTTAGTTTGGATCCTTTTTTTAACATTTGCAAAAAATTTTAGCAAAGGTAACCTTTTTTGAGGTTTTGCCGATGTAACATTAAATACAATTATGCTCAATATACACAATTTGTCAGTCTCGTTCGGCGGGACTTATTTATTTGAAGAAGTAACTTTTCGTTTAGGTGCTGGAGACCGAGTTGGTCTTGTCGGAAAAAATGGTGCAGGAAAATCAACAATGTTGAAAATGTTAGCCAGAGATTTTGCTCCAGACTCTGGAGTAATTTCACAAGAGAAAGATATTCGAATGGGATTTTTACGTCAAGATATTGATTTCGAACGCGGAAGAACCGTTTTGGAAGAAGCGTATGAAGCTTTTGTTGAGATTAAAATTGTAGAAAAAAAATTAGAAGAGATTAATCACTTATTAGTAACGCGTACTGATTATGAAAGTGAAGAATATAGTAAAATAATCGAAGATTTATCTGATTACACGCATCGTTTTGACTTATTAGGTGGTTATAATTATGTGGGTGATACCGAGAAAATTTTGTTAGGATTGGGTTTTAAACGTGATGTTTTTAACAACCAAACCGAAACTTTTTCTGGAGGTTGGAGAATGCGAATCGAGTTGGCAAAATTACTATTACAAAACAATGATGTTTTGCTTCTGGATGAGCCAACGAATCACTTGGATATCGAAAGTATCATTTGGTTGGAGAGTTTTTTGCGCAATTATCCTGGTGTGGTAGTTATTGTTTCGCACGATAAAATGTTCTTGGATAATGTAACCAACAGAACGATTGAGATTTCTTTAGGAAAAGCATACGATTTTAATAAGCCGTACTCGCAATATTTAGAGTTGCGTCATGAAATTCGCGAAAAGCAATTGGCAACTCAAAAAAATCAGGCCAAAAAAATTGAAGAAACAGAGAAGCTAATCGAAAAATTTAGAGCGAAGGCTTCAAAAGCGTCGATGGCACAATCTTTAATTAAGAAGCTAGATAAAGTTGAACGTATCGAAGTAGACGAAGATGACAATTCAGTAATGAATATCTCTTTTCCTGTTTCAAAAGAGCCCGGTAAAGTAGTTGTTGAAGCCGAGAACGTAACCAAAGCGTATGGTGATAAAATTATTTTAAAAGAGATAGATTTATTAGTAGAAAGAGGAAGTAAAATTGCCTTTGTGGGGCAAAATGGTCAAGGTAAATCAACTTTCATAAAAGCGATTGTGAATGAGTTTGAATACGACGGAACGATCAAATTAGGGCACAATGTACAGTTGGGTTATTTTGCACAAAACCAAGCCGAATATTTAGATGGCGAAATTACTTTGCTGCAAACGATGGAAGATGCGGCTACAGACACGAATCGTGCTAAAGTTCGTGATATGTTAGGATCGTTTTTATTTCGCGGTGATGATGTGGACAAGAAGGTTAAAGTACTATCTGGAGGAGAAAGAAACCGTCTAGCACTTTGCAAATTATTATTGCAACCCATTAACGTGTTGTTGATGGATGAGCCGACAAATCACTTGGACATTAAGTCTAAAAATGTATTAAAAGCGGCATTGCAAAAGTTTGGTGGAACGTTATTATTGGTTTCCCACGATAGAGATTTTTTACAAGGAATGTCTAATTTGGTTTATGAATTTAAAGATCAGAAAATAAAGCAGTACTTAGGTGATATTAACTACTTTTTAGAACAACGCAATTTAGAAAATATGCGTGAAGTAGAGAAAAAAGATATCATAAAAGCAGCTGCTCCCAAAGAGAGTAATAAAGTTTCTTACGAAGATCAAAAGAAAAGTAAGTCGTTGAACAATCGTTTAAGTAAAATTGAAAGTCAAATCAAACAATTGGAAAAAGACATTCAACAAAATGATAAAATGTTAGCGTCTAATTACGACAAACATATCGAAGATGCTTCTTTTTTCACAGCTTACAATAAAAAGAAAGCCGATTTGGATCAGTTATTATTGGATTGGGAAGTAGTACAAGAAGAAATTGAAACTATGAGTTAGGTTCAGTTTTTAGATATGATAAAAAGAGTTTCAGAATCAATACTTGATTTTGAAACTCTTTTTTATTGAATAATTCCGATTTTTTTTGAGTGAGCGATAGCTTCACTACTGTGTTTAAAGTAGCAAACTTCGACAGCCAAACTAGACAAATTATCTAAAACAGCTGTTACTTGTGCTTTAGGTCTGCGACCGGTTTGTCTAATGTAAACCGCTTTAACCGTTATTGGAAATATTTTACAAATGTTCTCATATAAATAGGGATCTTTTTGTGAATCATCTCCAAGTAAAACATATTTTAAATTGGGATAAAACTCTAAAACGTGTTTTATTTTATCAAATTTATGATTGTGGTCGCCTCGACCACTTTTAAAAAAATCAAACAAACCTGTTTTAATATTCTTGAGTAATATAACAGCTCTAGGAAGCTGGTGAATTTTGGTAAATTTGGTAATAAAATAATATAAATTCCATTCACTGCTCGAAATGTAGAAAAAGGCATTTTTCTCGGACTTATTATTTCTGCCAGCGGTACTTAAAGCTTGGTAATGCGGCACAACATCTTCAAAAATCTTTCTTTTGTTGACGTTTTTAAATAGTAAAATATATATTTTTTTTAGAATTTTCTTGGTGTGGGAAACCAAAAACGTGTCATCGATGTCTGATATTATTCCTAGATTTCCATCATGCGGACGAATGTAAGTCCCTTTGCAAGTATACATTTTATCCTGATAATTATGACTTACATGGTAATTTTGCCAACCAAAATCATTGGGTGTTTTTAAAGGAATGCAAAACTTAAAGTAACCGTCTTCCAGCGTTTTAGTGTGAATTATTTCATTTCCATAATGCAAATAAACGTCATAATTACCAATCGTTTTTATCTTAAATAAATTGATTACAGAACGGGCGTTTTTTAAACTTTTTTTCTCAAAATTATAATCACTTCTAATTGTTGGTCGTAGGATATGACCCATAACAATCAGTTCATTTTCGTTAGCATAACCGCGGTATAATTTTAAAATTGGAACCATAAAAGTTGTATATTTATTTGCGAAAAGCAATCGAATTTAAGTAGTAATTATAGTAAAGATAAAATTTTGAAGAATAATATCCTATTTGTTGTAAATCCAATTTCGGGTGGTTTGGATAAAAAAGGATTAACCGACTTAGTTCAGATGTATTCGATTAATATTGGTGTTACAGTTTTAGTGTATGAAACAACTGGTTCAAACGATACTGCACACATCAGAGAAATTTGTCTAAAAGAAAACTTTGAGCGCGTTATCGTTGCAGGTGGTGACGGAACTATCAAAATGGTTGTTGAGGCACTAGAGGACATTGACATTGTGTTAGGAATATTGCCTGCAGGCTCGGCAAATGGTTTGGCCACAGATCTTAATTTGCCAAAAACGATTGAAGAGAATATGTGTATTGCCTTTCATAATCCGTACATGAAAATGGACGTGATTACCATAAACGAAAAATACAGTTTGCATTTGAGCGACTTAGGACTCAATGCCGATTTGATAAAAAATTACGAAGAGAATAGTTTACGTGGTTTTTGGGGATATGCCGCCCAAGCCTACACCACGTTAAGAGAATCTGAAGATGCTTTTGAAGCTACAATTATTGCCAATGAAACAACTATTATTGTGAAAGCCAAAATGATTGTAATTGCTAATTCTCAAAAATATGGAACAGGAGTTGTGATCAATCCGATGGGAGTAATGAACGATGGAAAGTTTGAATTGGTTATTCTTAAAAATCTAGATTTGCTCGTTTTAGGAAAAATTTTAAACGGCAATATTCCAATTGATTCCGAAGATATCGTCATTGTTTCCACAGACAAAGCCGTTATAAAAACAAATTCTCCAGTAAGTTTTCAAATTGACGGGGAATATTGTGGGAAACAAACCGAGCTTGACATTGGCATTTTAAAGGAACACATGAAAGTTGCTATTCCGTAATTATTGAAAAGGATTACGCTCCTGCCATTCTGTTTTTGGTTCAAAGTATCCAAAGAATTTCGGCATCTTTGACTGTAAAATAATATTCTTGTGTGTGATCAATCCAAACATAGGAACAGGCTTCGCACCGACAGAGCTCTTAATCTCTAAAGCTGTTCGAGCAAAAATTATTTCTTTAAACCCTTTTTTTATCGAATAAGAGATCATGTCATACAGCATGTTTAAATACAGCATTTTTTCTCGTTGTAATTTTTCTTCATAACCTAAAAAATAGGTATCCATTGCGGTTCCATTTTTTATTAAAGTATTAAATCCTATCAATTTCTCGTCCAAAAAATAACCATAAAAAAGAAAGTCATCTTGTAGAATTTCTTTGAAAATGCTAAAATGATTTTTGGCGAGAAAAAAAGTATTGAAAGGAGCGTTTTTCGCAACATGAAAATACAACGCGTAAATGTTGTCTTCCAAAGCAATGATTTCAGCTAAATTTAGCTTCCGCTTTTCTATGCCAATTGCTTTTTTGCGCGCACGCTTGTATTGATCCCTGTATTTTTTGCTTAAGGCAGCTATATAATCGTTTTCACTTTTCCAGTCATCTCGGATGTCAAACACCATATTGGGTTGTGTCGAAAAAACATACGCAGATTTAAATTCACTTTGTAAATCAATTACTTCAGTTTTTTCAAAATCTTTAATGGTGGTAATATGGACTGTTTTTCCTTTGGATTTTATAATGGCTTTTATGGCAATAATCGAGTCGTGCAATACTTTAAAAATGGCTTTTTTGTTGCTTCGTTCTTTATAAACAAAAGCATTTTGACCGGTAAGCATGTTGTTGCCTACAAACAAAACGTGCGAGGCAAATTTTTTGAAAGCAAAGGTGCGAATGCTGGATTTCAGACATTTATCTCGATCTCCGTAGGAAGCTAATAAATCAGAATTTAAAAATTGAGACAAGGCACATCCTACTAACTCATCATCTTCAAAAATTCCAATAAAAAAACAAGTCATGTTTAATGGAGCAGATCTTTCTAAAACCCTTAGGTATTTTGAAGATAAAAATATATTCGAATGCGCAATTTCATCCCAAGTAGCAGGTAGATTTTTTGTTTCAGAATAGATAGTAAAAGTAAAAATTTGACTCAATTTTAATTTTTTTCAAAAGTAATCAAATCTAACTGGTTTTGTAAAAGGAGCACTGTTAAACACAGTATTTATTTTACAAATATAAATCTTTGACTGCTCTATAGTTGTTAAGGTAGCATTGTCAAAAATAAAAATCTAATCAATCGCTCATCGATCTAATTTGCTATTGGTGAAATTATAAGTGCGCTTGACTTAAAAATTTATTTAGACCCAACCACAAATAATAGCTCCCATTATGGTTAAGGTAACAGTCCAAAAACCAGCATGAATAAAAATGTATTTCCATGATTTTCGTTCTAACAAACCATTTATTGCAACTACGGGAAAAGCAAAGAATAAACCAGAACCAAATCCGTGCAAAGCGCCGTGTTTAAAAGTTCTAAATGCACCGCCATAATCGGCCATAAATGCAGCATACGATGGCAGTGTACTATCTAACGCTGTAACACCGCCAACCATTGCAAGGGCTCCAGTTTGATGAACGGTCAATGAAAGTAGCGTAATGCTAATCATTAAAGCAAAAATATAGGTAAATGCAAATATTTTCAGCATGTTTCCCGTCTTAAGGTCTTCTTTCGTAAGTCCGCTTTCACGCATCCAGATTGTACCAAATACTTTAGGATTGTACCAAACGAAACCAATAAGTACGACAAATAATGCTGATACAGGAAAGGCTAGTAAATTGGTTTCCATTTCAATTAAGTTTTAAGTTAGTTTTTTCAAATGTACTACAAATAAGTATTTGTTAATGGCATTGATTTCTTGTTAAATATAGTCTTGCTATTAATTTTCGAACATTTTATCGATAAAACTTGCAGTTAGTCGATAAAATAAATACATTCGGAGTCAATAAATACCACTTGTCATGAAAAAATTGGCTACCCTCGTATTAACACTAATTTCGTCGTTTTCTGCTATAGCAGATGGTATTTCTGATAAAGAAAAAGAAGCTTTACTCAGGCTATATACCGCTACTGATGGCTCAAACTGGATCAATAAATGGGATCTATCTAAAGCTGAGACAACTTGGTATGGCGTTCGTATTGAAAACCGAAAAGTAGTTGCTATTGAACTGCCTGATAATAATTTGAGCGGAGTCTTGCCAAATGAAATTGCTGATTTAGTTTACCTTCAAATTATTAATTTACACAAAAATAATATTCAAGGAATTATTCCAGAAGTTATAGCAAGCTTGACTGATTTACAGGTTTTAGATTTATCTTTCAATAAACTATCTGGTACAATTCCAAATTCGATTTGTAATTTATCCAATCTTAGAGATTTATCTCTTTTTATGAACCGTATTTCGGGTAAACTTCCAGAAAGCATAGGACTTTTACAAAAATTAGAAGTGCTATCTTTGTTTAACAACGAAATAGTAGGAGAGTTGCCTTTATCATTCTATGATACTACAACTTTGAAAGTAGTGTTATTAAGCAGCAATAAATTATCAGGAACATTAAAGAGTGCGATCAAGAATCTGGCAAATTTAGAGAATTTGAGTCTTTTTGATAATGTGCTGACTGGAAGGATTCCGTCAGAATTAGAAAATTTAATGCATCTAAAAGAAATGAATTTATCTTACAACAGATTTAGTGGTTATGTTTCTAAACGATTAATTGCAAAAGACCTATTGAATTTAACAATGTTAGACGACAATGGATCGATTGTTTTATTAGATTTAAATGCAATTCCCAACGATTTTATCGTTTCAAAAAATTAATCACTTATTTTATGAGTTTAGTGTTGATTGAGTTGAGAAGGCAATCGATGCAGTAATAAACATTTATAAAAAAACTGATTATATATATTTAGTTAATTATCAAAACCGCAAATTACAATTTTGCGGTTTTTTTTATAAATGATTTATAGAGATCAATTTTGAGCGCTGTAATGTGGTATTTCATATTGTTTTATGTAAATTAGTGTGATATATTTACCAAAAAAATTTTGTGTTTTTTGGAATGAAAATAGAATGTTTCATTAAAATTTTTAACTATGATTATACAGTATCAAGGAAGTCAAATGGGTAAGGCAACTACATTTACATTAAAAATAATTGGTAATAATTTATCTAAATCCAGCTCAAATTATCAAATTGAGTTGTTGGTCGGGGATAAAAAAATTCCAACCATGACATCTGAAATTCATCAAAGTTTATCCAACTGTTTAAAAGAAATTTATTTGTTTAGAAAACACAACGGAATTGTATTTGATGAATCTACTGAGGTAATTGCTCCTAAATTGGTACCCTACGATTTAATACTGTACAAGTATCAAAAGCACGCTTTGTTTCGACTATAAAAAATAATTTTAAAAGAAAAAGCCATTCGTGAGAATGGCTTTTTTTCATTCTACAAAGTATTTTTTGTAACTTTAGTCGAAGAGCTTTTTTGAAATAACGATTTCAAAAGTATAATCGGTTATAAAAGATACAATTATGTCAACTGCAATAAGTATAAATCCCGCGAGCGGAGAAAAGATAGGCGAATATAAAAGAATTACGCTGAACCAAGCTAAACAAAAAATAGATGAAGCGAACAAAGCATTTAACTCTTGGAAAAGAACAAGTTTTGAGGAACGTGCTGTTTTACTACACAAATTAGCTGATGTTTTTGATAGTGATAAAGAAGTTTACGCACAATTGGCTACTCAAGAAATGGGAAAAACCATTGGTCAAGCGCGTAAAGAAGTAGAAAAATGCGCTGTAATCTGTCGGTACTATGCTGATAACGGAGCAAAATTATTGGCAGAGGAAAAGGTAGAAACTGAAGCACATAAAAGTTATGTTACTTTTCAACCAATTGGAGTAATTTTAGCAGTAATGCCTTGGAATTTTCCTTTTTATCAAGTAATTCGATTCGCCGCTCCTTCTTTAATGGCAGGAAATGTAGGCGTTTTAAAACACGCATCCAATGTTCAAGGTGTTGCTTTTGCAATCGAAGAGGCGTTTATAAAAGCTGGATTTCCTGTTGGAAGCTTTATAAATTTAAATGTAAGTTCAGAGGAAATAGAAGGCATCATTGAAGAGGATAATATTAAGGCAGTAACCTTGACAGGAAGCGAGTCAGCAGGGCGTTCAGTTGCTTCCATTGCTGGAAAAAATTTAAAGAAAGCTGTTTTAGAATTAGGAGGGAGCGATGCTTATGTAGTTTTAGAAGATGTAGATTTAGATAAAGCGACTGAATTAGCGACCTTTGGTAGATTACAGAATAACGGCCAAACATGCATAGCCGCTAAACGTTTTGTAGTCTTAGCGGAAATTTATGATGACTTTTTAGACATGTTGGCTAAGAAAATGAAAGCTGCTAAAATGGGACTTCCAACTGATGAAGATACCTATTATGGTCCTTTGGCAAGAACCGATTTACGAGATGAGTTACACAAACAAGTTTCAAAATCAATAGCCGAAGGAGCACGTTTGCTTTTAGGAGGAACTGTTCCTGAAGGGAAAGGAGCGTATTATCCTGCAACTATTTTAGCGGATTTAAAGCCAGGGATGGAAGCTTTTGATCAAGAACTTTTTGGACCAGTAGCTTCTGTTATAAAAGCTAAAGATGAGAAAGAAGCTATTGAATTGGCTAATAATTCTACCTTCGGATTGGGATCGGGAGTACTTACTAGCGATAGAGAAAGAGGAGAAAAAATAGCGTTGCAATTAGAAGCTGGCAGCAGTTTTGTCAACAAACTAGTAGTTTCTGATCCTAGGTTGCCTTTTGGGGGAGTTAAAAATAGTGGCTTTGGTCGTGAGCTTTCTGGTTACGGAATAAAAGAATTTGTCAACATCAAAACCATTTGGGTAGACTGATAGTTGTTCTTAAAGTAATAATTATTGTAATAAAGACACTTGCAACAAATTTTGGGCAAGTGTTTTTTTATGCGTTCTGCATTTTTTAAAATAAGAGTTTGTAAAAAAATTAAGTAGTGCTAAAATAGAAGTAGATAATGTTGTAAAAAGTGTTGAGTCAAAATTTAAAGAAGTTGTCAACTGTCTTATTTCAAATAGATTGTGTTTGTTTAATTTAAAAAGTAGTGTTAAAAATAAATTAAATTCTTACTAATTTATTTTGTTTAAATTAACGAAATTATAGTATGTTTGCCGCTCAAAATAAATTTAAAATTTATGAAAAAAATTATTTTAGCAGCTATTGCTGTATTTAGTTTTGCAAATGGGCATGCTCAAAAAGAAGGTAAATTTAGAGTTGGTTTAGATTTGGGATATACGGTGCCTTCTAATGGCGGAGGCGGAATTTTAGTTTCTCTTGAACCAAAGTACAATATAAATGATAATATGAATGTTGGATTGCGAATTGGAGCAGCTGCAATGATTCGGGATTTAAATACAGATGGAGAGTATACAACTGTAAAGATTTCAGCTAATGGATCTTATGTAGGAACTTACGATTACTATTTTAATAATTCAGGTAAGTCATTTGTTCCCTATCTAGGAGGAGGACTTGGCTTTTATTCAATTGCTAACGTTGAGTTTGATGATGCTAATTCTGATTCTGATGATTCTGCGCTAGATGCTACTGGTAAATTAGGCGGATTAATTAGAGGCGGATTTGAATGGGGAAAGTTTCGAATGGGACTTGAGTATAATCTGGTTCCGAAATCTACTTTGCAAAATATGTATGGTGCAGAAGTAGGTACGGTTACAAATAGTTACCTAGGTATCCATCTAGGATTTTATGTTGGTGGAGGAAAATGGGGTAAATAATTTCAGACCTTTTTAATTGTTCTTTATTAATAATACAATAGCGCAGACGTCTTTTGACTTTGCGCTTTTTTTATGCTATTACTAATTAATACTTGACAATTTGTGCTCAACTCAACGAATATTACCTTCAAATGCTTGATCGATCCTAGAATCTACCGATATTATAATTGATCACGCTGAAGCATTGCACTTTAAAAGAAAACTTCAATTTCTAAGCCTTTCTTAATTCCAGGAAATCTCTGAAGCGCTAAAAACTTTGGTAATAGGTTTAATTTGGTTTTTAGCAGGATGATCACTTTTTTAAAAATAACTTACTTCGCTCAGTAATGATTTAAATCACTTGACACTTAATGTGAAGCAAAATATTAAGTAACTTTATTCAACTAGAAATTAATCTTTAAATCATGTGGTGGATTTTTGCATTACTCTCTGCATTTTTTGCTGCACTAACAGCAATTTTTGCAAAGGTTGGTATTAAAGGAGTTGATACTGATCTTGCAACGGCTATTCGAACGGTTGTTATTTTAATCTTGGCTTGGGGAATTGCTTTCTTCCGAGGTGGTGCGGCGAACATTAATACGCTGACCAAACAAAATATAATCTTTCTTGTTCTCTCGGGAATTGCGACAGGGCTTTCTTGGATATTTTATTTTAAAGCGTTGCAAATCGGCAAAGTTTCGCAAGTAGCGCCAATCGATAAATTAAGCGTTGCCATTGCTATAATCTTGTCAGTAATTTTTTTGAATGAGCAAATAAGTACACTAGGTATAATAGGAGTCCTTTTAATTATTTCTGGGACTATCTTACTAATTTACAGTTGAAAAATAGTAGAAAAACAAAAGATTTATGTGACGATAAGAATAGTAGCAAGAATGAAAAATTAGAATTCTAAAATTTAATGTCAGTCCATAAAAAAAGCTCCAGATTACTCTGAAGCTTTTTCTTGGTAGCCCGTAGCGGAATCGAACCGCTCTTACATGGATGAAAACCATGCGTCCTAACCGATAGACGAACGGGCCAGCTTTTTTAATGTGAGCGCAAAAATGCAACTAATTTTAAGACAGACAAAAATAATAAAGAAAACTTTTTTTATTTTTTTTAAACGATATCATGATTAGAAGCAATGAATATTTAAAAGAGCTAGCGAATAAAGCATCTATTGATTTGATTAAGAATGGCTTGTTATGTAAATGACAGGTCTAATCGAGTTTTTAAATCAGCATGATAAATTTTGATACAATTTTTAGAATCAAGTATTTTGAAAGTTAATTCTGTTCTTTTTGTTACGGGTTAGTATGCATTTTCGTTTGAGGTGATCAGCCGTTCCTGTTTCTGATCTAAAAAAGCTCCAGATTTCTCTGAAGCTTCTCCTGTTTTTTAGCTGAAGTTATAGTATTAGTAGTTTTTAATTAATCTTTTAAAAGCAAAGCCTTATTGTATTCGAAATTCATTTGAGCAATATTTAAAACTGAGATTTCTTGTGGACATTTTACTTCGCAGGCTTCGGTATTGGTACAATGTCCAAAACCTTCACTATCCATTTGCATAACCATAGCCAATACTCGTTTTGTCGCTTCTTTTTCACCCTGCGGTAATTTTGATAAATGCGATACTTTTGCCGAAGTAAACAGTGCCGCACTCGAATTTTTACAAGTAGCAACACAAGCGCCACAACCAATGCAAGCCGCAGAATCAAAAGCCGACTCCGCCACTTCATGCACAATCGTTACCGTATTTGCTTCGCAAGCATGACCCGTATTTGCGGAAATAAAACCATTCGCTTGTATAATTCTGTCAAAAGCAGAACGATCAATTCTTAAATCTCGCTTTAACGGAAAAGCAGCAGCTCTAAAAGGTTCGATGTAAATAGTAGCACCATCCTTAAACTCACGCATGTGCAATTGACAAACGGTTAAACCAGCAATTGGACCGTGTGCTTGACCGTTAACCATCATTCCGCAACTGCCACAAATTCCCTCACGGCAGTCGTGGTCAAAAGCCACGGGAATTTCGCCCTTTACAATCAGTTTTTCGTTCAGTGTATCCATCATTTCCAAGAAAGACATATGAGAATCTATACCATCAAGGTCGTAATCTACTAAAGCGCCTTTACTTTTTTCGTTTTTCTGGCGCCATATTTTTAGGTGTACTTTCATAGTAGTATTTTTTAGCTATAGCTTCTTACAGCGGGTTTGACAAATTCAAAAACAAGCGGCTCGGGATGCAATATTGGTTCTTCATATTTTCCTGCCCATTCCCAAGCAGATACATAGCAAAATTTCTCATCGTTTCGCAACGCTTCACCGTCTGGAGTTTGGTATTCTTCTCTAAAATGCGCGCCACAGGATTCTTCGCGACTAAGCGCATCATGACACATTAAATCGGCAATTTCTAAATAATCAGCAACACGACCTGCTTTTTCTAGTTCGGCATTCATATCTTCCGCTTCACCCGGAATCATTAAGTCTTGATAAAATGCTGCTGAAAGCACTTTGATTCCCGCAATTGCTTCGGTTAAACCTGTAGCTGATCGTGAAAGTCCACATTTATCGTATAATAATTTACCGAGTTCTTTGTGGAAATGTTCAGCCGTTTTGCTGCCTTTTATAGTTATAAAGTGCTCCAATTGCTTTTTTACATTAGCTTCTGCTAAAGCAAATTCAGGATGCTCTTTCGTTATTTTTTCAGATTTTAGTTCACCCGAAAGGTAATTTGCTAACGTGTATGGAAGTATAAAATACCCATCAACACAGGCTTGTAATAGAGAATTGGCTCCCAGTCTATTGGCTCCATGATCGGCAAAATTAGCTTCACCAATAGCAAATAATCCAGGTATCGTAGTCATTAATTCATAGTCAACCCAAAGTCCACCCATTGAAAAATGTGCTGCTGGCGATATTTTCATCGGTGCAGAGTAAGCATCATCATCCGTGATTTTTTTATACATTGAAAAAAGATTGCTGTACTTTTCTTTTACCTTGTCAATACCTTGTTTTTCAATTGCTTTAGAAAAATCGAGATAAACGGCATTTTTTAAAGGACCAATTCCAAAACCTGCATCAATTCGTTCTTTTGCAGCACGCGATGCAATATCACGTGGCGCAAGATTTCCAAACGAAGGATACCTTCTTTCTAAGTAATAATCGCGTTCTTCTTCTGGAATGTTATTTGGTTCGCGCGTTTCATTTTCGAGTTTTGGCACCCAAATACGACCATCATTTCGCAAAGATTCTGACATTAATGTTAATTTTGATTGATAATCTCCCGCTTGGGGCAAACAAGTAGGGTGAATTTGTGTCCAACTCGGACATGCCATGTATGCTCCTTTTTTGTGTGCGCGCCAGATAGCAGAGCCATTACAACCCATTGCCAATGTTGATAAATAATAAATTTTACCAAAACCACCACTCGCAATTACTACGGCATCTGCAGCAAAACGTTCTATGGCTCCGGTATCTAAATTACGAACAATTACACCTTTAGCTTTGTCGTCAATAACAACTAAATCAAGCATTTCATGACGTGTGTGTACTTGTACTTTTTCTAGTTTTTCTTGACGCATGAGTGATTGGTACGCTCCTAATAAAAGTTGCTGCCCTGTTTGTCCACGAGCATAAAAAGTACGGCTTACCTGCACACCACCAAAGGAGCGGTTGCTTAAATAGCCTCCATATTCGCGCGCAAACGGAACACCCTGTGCTACAGATTGATCAATTAAGTTTAAGGAACATTCTGCTAAACGATACACATTGGCTTCTCGCGAACGAAAATCACCGCCTTTAAGTGTGTCATAAAACATACGATAAACGGAGTCGCCATCATTGGCATAATTTTTCGCGGCATTCACACCACCTTGTGCAGCAACAGAATGGGCTCTTCGAGCAGAATCTTGAAAGCAAAAGGATTGGACATTGTAGCCCAATTCTCCTAGAGAAGCTGCTGCCGAAGCACCAGATAAACCAGTTCCTATAACAATGATATTGAGTTTTTTACGGTTAGCTGGATTAACCAATTTAGCATGGTCTTTATAATGAGCCCATTTATCTTCTAAAGGACCTTCGGGAATTTTTGCATCTAATTTCATAATCCAAAATGGGTTAGGTGAACATAAATAGGAATGATAGAAAAACCTAAGGTTATACTGTAGCTGTACCACATGCCAAAGGTTTGAAAGTAGCTCGAATATCTTGGATGGTACAAGCCTAAAGTTCTCACTGCACTTTTAAAACCATGCAAAAGATGATACCCTAAGGCAAACATAGACAGTACATACAACAGTACATACCACCACGAACTAAAAGAATTGATTACAATGAGGTATAAGTTTTTATGCCCAGCCGCATCTAAGGGAACATCACCGAATTTATAGACATACCAGAAATCTTTAAAATGAATAATCAAAAACAACAACAGAAGTGTGCCTAGAATTCCCATATTGCGAGAATACCATTTGCTCGCTTTCTTGCGATCATCATACGCGTATTTTACCGTTGCTTTTTTATTTTTGATAGTGATAATTAAAGCATTTATGGCGTGTGCAATTAGGGAGAAATATAACACATAGGAAATAATCTTTATAAAGATATTACCTGATAGTAGTACTGAATAACTATTGAAACTAGCTTCGGCTTTTTCGGCTGGCAATAGCAATTGCAAGTTGCCTAGTAAGTGAATTATTAAAAAGAAACAAAGAAACAGTCCGGTAAGCGCCATCAGGTTCTTTCGGGATAAAGTGCTCTGCAGAAAAGGTATTGATTTCATATTATTTTTTTATTGATTAGTAAATTCCAGTTACTTTCCACCATAAGCCGCCAAGTCCCATCCATAAAGCCATCAGTACAATACCTATAATTAGTCCATAACCCCACCACTGTTTAATTTCAACATAACCGCTACCAAAAAATACGGGAGCAGGTCCGTGGGCGTAATGGGTTAATGTACCGTATAATGAACCTGTAAAGCCAAGCATTAAAGCCAATAACATAGGCGGAATGCCCATCGCAATTCCCACGGCTAGCAAAGCGCTGTACATCGCCGCAACGTGTGCCGTCGCACTAGCAAATAAATAGTGGCTCAAAAAATAAGTGAATACAATAATAGGAAACGCAGTTGTCCAGGATAAACCCAAAATCATCGACTGAATCTCTTTACCAAACCAAGGTATAAAACCAAGTTCATTAAGCGATCCAGCCATCATAACCAAGGTAGCAAACCACACAATGGTATCCCAAGCTCCTTTTTCAGATTTAATGTCTTCCCAAGTAAGCACTTGTGTGATGAGCAGAATGGATAAACCAATAAAAGCAGTTGTAGTGGCGTCAATATGAAAAAGATCACCAGTAACCCAAAGCACAAGTAAGATAATAAAAGCCAATACCATCAACCATTCGTTTTTAGAAACGGGGCCCATTTCGGCTAATTTTAACTTGGCCATAGCTGGAGCTTCAGTAGTTTTTTTAAGTTCAGGTGGAAATATTTTATAAAGTAAAAACGGAATAATAATAAGGGAAGCCATACCAGGAACGATAGCGGCCCAAAACCAAGACATCCAAGTAATTTTAATTCCCATATCAGCAGCAAATTTCTGGCACATCGGGTTACTCGCGGTACCTGTAAGAAACATAGCAGAGGCAATAAGATTCATGTAATAACTGTTGAGCGTAAGGTATGCACCTACTTTTCGATGCGTTGCTGGTTCATTGGGATTTGACCCTAAACTCATTGACATTGATTTCATAATAGGGTAGATAATACCACCACCACGAGCCGTATTACTTGGTATTGCAGGCGCTAATAAAAGGTCAGCTGCTCCAAGACTGTAAGCTAATCCTAAAGAACTTTTACCAAACAATTTGATAAACACATAGGCAATTCTACTTCCAAGACCTGTTTTTATAAAACCACGGGCAATAAAAAAACTGATACCAATTAGCCAAATTACTTTATCTCCAAAACTGCGCAGGGCAAGGGTTATTGATTTAGCAGGGTCGCCTGGCGCTAATACTCCGGTAACAGCGACTAGTGCTATGGCGATCATACAGAGTGTTCCCATGCTGGCGGCTTTCACAATTATTCCTAAAATTGTTGCTAGGAAGATAGCTAATAAATGCCATGCTTCGGGAGTAACGCCTTCGGGAGGTGGTATAAACCAAATCGTAAGACCTACGGCTACCGTAATCAATAGCGGAATAAGTTGGATTTCTTTTTTTTGAGTTGAAACAGGAGGAACCTTTGGAACTTCGGTAGTGTTTGGTGTAGTTTTCATGTAATTATTTATAGCCTTGATTGAATTTGAATTATAAATTGCTCGTTGCTGTACTGCGTAGTTTCAATACTATTTTTTTTATAGCGGTCTATAATTACTCCAAGTTGTATTCGGGCATTATAGCTTTTTAAAAATTCGGCACTTATCATCGGGGTAAAAGTTTGTCTTGGATTTGAATTGTTTTTAAAGTTTGGATCAAAATATTCATATCGGCATGAAAATTCTAAGGATGTAAGACGGTGGTAGTTTACATCATATCGAAGATCTGGCAAGAAGTACATTCCTTGCATTTGGTATTGACTTACGTTCTGAATTCGATTTGCCACGGGTGTTTTATAAAACAGCACATGATTATTTCCTTGTTTTGCTTCCGCTTCAAATAGCAATGACCATTTTTCAGAAAAAGGCAATACGCCAGATAGATCAATGCCAGCTGCATAGACATCACTTTTATATACCGATCCTATCGCGCCATTTAGTCCAGCTTTTAAATTGTATTTTTTATTTAGAAGTAAATCCATGCGTGATGAAAACTGTTTTCCATTGTCGGCATCCATAACTTGATTGCGATTGTTACCGTTAACGACACTAAGGGCATAATTTATAGTATGTTCGCCTTTTATGGTCCCATAAACACTTGCGCCAATTTGAAAACTTTGCCATCCGTTACTCCCAAAAGCACTGTATTGGTTAGAGTAATCCATGGACTTAATAACATCTACAGAATACATATTTTCGAGACCGAAAGCGGGACGAAATTGACCGATTTTAAAATTAATATAGTTGCTAAGCTTATAGGTTAAGTAAGCATTTTCTAAGACTTTATTTTTAGGATCATTTTTAAAATCAGCAAGATTAACTAGTAAAACTACTTCGGTTCGATCGGATATTTTAGAGGCAAACAGTAATCTTGCCCGCTTAATGTCAAAACCATTATAAACCGCAAGGCTATCGGTGTGGTGTAATCCAGTGAGATCGATATCCTTATCGTTGTTAAAGGAATATCTGGCTTGAAATAAACCTTTTATGGTAATTTTTAGTTTTGCAGCAGTATCATCTTTTTTTGTTTCTGGACTCTGTGCCTTGCAGACGAAGGAGAGTAACAATAAAAAAAGTATTGTTTTTTTCATATAAGGAAAGCGTTGTAATGTAAGTTTTGAATAAAGTTGCCTACGAAGCGGCTGTGTAGAATAATGAGGAGCACATTATAAAGAGTTATAGTCTTTACAGAAAAATTGATTTGGCTAACGAACAGGAGTATTCTGTTCTAATTATGGAGGCTACTCTTTTCAATATCAAAGTAATGGAATTAAATTGTAGGAATAAGTGACATGTATCATAAAATCCTATGTTTTTTTACAAATCAAATGATTGTCTATGACTGTTTTTAGCAGATCTTTTTTTGCTATTTTTAGGTTAATTATAAAGAGATTTATTGTTAATAAAACTGTGTACTGAAAAATAAATTCAATCTGTAAAACCACAATTTTAAATAGATGGGTAACTAAAAAAGATAGAACTGCATTGGTTGTTATCTATTTTAAAAATTAAAATTCGGATAAGAGTCTATTCGTAGATAAACGATAAAATCTAGAAAGAATGGCAAAAAGAGAAGGGAAGAAGAAGCGTTGTGAATTGAAGTTCTTCAGTAAAGTCGTAACTCGTCTCATGCAATGAAACAATTTTGATCTTAGATAACAATGATTGGAAGGAGGAGGTGTAAAGCTAAAAAAAAGCCTGAGATTGCTCTAAAGCTTCGGTACTAGATGTAAGCATTTAAATAGGTAACCATATATTGACTACGATAATAGTATATCGATGTATGTAGTACTACACTAATATTCTATTTGTAACTGCTCAAATCTAGATTAAGTATAGTGCCGACTCTACTAAACTCTTCATTAATTTTTGCATTCAAAATTAATTGTTCATTATTTATCGGATGATTGAAAATTAACTGATGCGCATGAAGCATCATTCCTTTCAGTTCAAAATTCTCCAACCATAATTTATTTTGTTTGTTACAACCATGTGGACGACTCCCTAAAATAGGATGAAAAATATGTTTGAAATGTTTTCGTAATTGATGCATACGTCCAGTTTCAGGAATCGCTTCTACCAAACAATATCGGGAGGTAGGTTTATTGTTAAATTCTAAAGCAACTTCGGCAATTTGCAAACGATGAAAATAGGTTATAGCATTTTGTGTAATTTCATCATCATTGGTTAAGTCATAATCAATCGTGAGTTCTTCGGGTGACCATCCACGTAAAATGGCTAAATATTTTTTTTCGACTTCACGTGTGGCAAAACGATCATTCATAATTTTCAAGACCTCTTTATCCAACGCAAATAATAAGACGCCAGATGTTTTTCGATCTAAGCGATGAATAGGATAAACGTGTTGGCCACCAATTTGATTTCGCAATTCTTGAATGGCATACACTTTTGCATCGCGCGCATAAAATGATTTGTGAACCAATAATCCACTAGGTTTATTAATTGCTATAATATATTCGTCTTGATACAGAATTTCTAACATTTGGCAAAAGTAAAAGAGATTTCGCTTGAAAATACTTTTATGAGTGATTTATTTCGATCTAGAAAAGATGTTATGAAACGCTGTGCTAATTTTTGCTTTTTTAAAATAAATAGTTATGAAGAAGTTACATATGTATCTGAAACCTTGCATTAGCCTTTGTAATGACTGATTTAAGTTTTTGGTAACAAACCCAATCTCGCTGTCAATGTGCAGCAAAATTCATTACAATTTTTAATTATCAACGTCAATTTTTAGAAAACATGTTCAATACATAATTTTTAGCTGACTGTGAATTATGTAACTTAATACTTAAAATTAATTACTTCATACTGAAGTACCACTTGTATCTTTATCATTACTATAAGTTTACTATTTATAATTATAAAAAATCAGTTATGGCAGAGATTAAAATTGAGAAAAAGAAGCCGATATGGCCATGGATTATAGCGGTCTTGTTGGTAGCAGCTCTTGTATATTTCATCTTTTTGAGAGATAACAGTGTGCAACTACAGAATACAACAGAAATCGAAAACAGTACAAGCATAGATACGACGGCAAATTAAGTAACAAAGATTCCCGAAGAAATACTTTTTATCTATTATAGGAATATACAATTAATAAATACTTCCGATACTACAAATATGCTTAGTAGTAGGATTCGAAAATATTTATTTAACAGTTGCAAAATTAGTAAAGACAGCATATTTAATTTCTGCAAAAATATTTAGAAAAAAAGAGAAATTGGTAATAATAAAATAAAAAACGTATGAAAAATAAGGATAAAAATTTATACCGATTGGATGAACTTTCTGATTATAAAGTAGCTTCAGACTATTCGGATGTAAGAGGATGGAAAATAGTTGATGCAGACAATCGCACTATTGGTAAAGTCGACAATCTATGGGTAAATAAAGACATGCAACGCGTGGTTTATTTGGATGTTAATGTAGATAAAGAGTTAATAGAAGACAGCAAAAATGAGGTTCATGACGCGATATCAAACGATAATGTTAATGAATTTATGTATAAGGATGGAAACAGCCATATCATCATACCAATAGGATCTGTAAGTATAAATAAAGACACAAAAATTGTCATGGCTAACAGTATCGGTTATGATACATTTAGAAAAACATCAAGATACAATCAGGAACAAAATTTTGACAGGAATTACGAAAAGAAAGTCTTTGATTCCTATTATCCGAATGATAAATCTAGCGATGTTTCTGATGCCGATGAAGATAGTTTTTACAACCGAAGAGAATTTGATGGTCGTTAATACTGCTTTTAGTATTTAGCAGTAAACAATACAGTAAAAAAAAGATCAACATTTAAAATGGCTGATCTTTTTTTGGTTTTAGAACCAAACTAGCTTTCTCTATTGTTCTAGATATTTGTAGGGTTGTCTGAATTCCTTCGAAATTATACGCTACATCTTGATATCATAAATGAAAATAGATTGATTTAAGAGATTTTTTTTTAATTAGATATAAATAAAAAAAGCCTCAGATTTTTCTGAAGCTTTTCTAGTAGCGGGAACTGGACTCGAACCAGTGACCTTCGGGTTATGAGCCCGACGAGCTGCCTACTGCTCTATCCCGCGATGTGCGTTTTGTAATCTCAATAAGGCTACTTAGTAGCGGGAACTGGACTCGAACCAGTGACCTTCGGGTTATGAGCCCGACGAGCTGCCTACTGCTCTATCCCGCGATGTTTCGGGTGCAAAGATACGTCGAATTTATATAAAAACAACATAAACTTAAAAAAAATGTTTTATTTCTTGTATTCACTTGATATAACTACCTTTGCAAGCAAGAAATTTTGGTCGAAAGGTACCAACTAAAAATAAATTATATTCAGATGTCACATAAAGCAGGTTTTGTAAATATTATCGGAAATCCAAACGTTGGAAAATCGACCTTAATGAATGCTTTCGTTGGAGAACGATTGTCCATAATTACGTCGAAAGCACAAACCACGCGTCACAGAATTTTAGGAATTGTAAACGGAGAAGATTTTCAGTTAATTTTATCGGATACACCAGGAATCATCAAGCCAGCATATGAAATGCAGCAATCAATGATGAACTTTGTGAAATCGGCTTTTGAAGATGCAGACATATTAATTTATATGGTCGAGATTGGAGAGCAAGAATTAAAAGACGACGCTTTTTTTAATAAAATCATTCACGCTAAAATTCCGGTTCTATTATTGTTGAATAAAATTGACAATTCAAATCAAGTACAATTGGAAGAGCAAGTAGCATTTTGGACCGAAAAAGTACCCAATGCAGAAATTTTCCCAATATCGGCTTTGCAGAATTTTAATGTGCCCGAGGTTTTTGGACGTATTATAGAATTGTTGCCAGAATCTCCTGCGTATTATCCAAAAGATCAATTGACGGACAAGCCGGAACGTTTTTTTGTAAATGAAACGATTCGAGAGAAAATCTTGTTGAATTACAGTAAAGAGATTCCGTATGCGGTTGAGATCGTGACAGAAGAATTTTTTGAAGATGAAAATATTATCAGAATCCGTTCACTTATTATGGTAGAACGCGATACACAAAAAGGAATTATAATTGGACACAAAGGAGCGGCTTTGAAAAAGGTAGGAATGGAAGCTCGTGCTGATTTAGAGAAATTCTTTGGAAAACAAATTCACATTGAATTGTATGTGAAAGTGAATAAAAATTGGAGAAGTAATGCCAATATGTTGAAACGATTCGGATACAATCAGTAGACAGTCCGTAGTGAAAAGTGATTTGTGAACGGTGAACAAAAATAGTTTTTGTAAATTAGTTTCAGTTCAATAAAATATTTAGAATCAGTGTTAGAATTTAATTCTAGCACTGATTTTTTTTAGCCCAGATCGCAATGAAAACTCCGCAGTAAAAAAAGCCTGTTGTTGCTGTGATTGCAGAGCGACCAGCGGAAGCTCCTGCAAGCATATTGCAACAATTGCTTTTTGAGCGAGGAGTTGCATTGAAGTGCTGGAATAGCTTCTAATTAAGAATCGATTGTTTTTTGAAATAGTTTTTCGAGCTCGTGCATTTGATCGTTTCCGTTGTGCCTAATTTGGCGAGCAATAAAGTAGAGCAAAAACCAGGAGATTACCATAAGAACTAGCACGATGTAATCCGTGGTTAGTGCTTGATGTAATACATAATCAGCGTATAAAATTCCGCAAAATATTAAAAATACGCCCGCGATTATAAAGTGTAGGAACATAAAGAATGTCCACAAAGTGGGATCGGGGCCAAAGAGCCCTCGAATGTGCGTTTCGTTTTTATCTTTTTCTTCTAATTCTAAGTGTAAGTGAGGCGAGTAAAATTTCTTTTGTTCGCCTTGAATGAAAAGCCAAATATGCGTTCCGCTTGTTTTGATGTTGTAATTTGGATTTTTTTCTTGTTTTAAATTCTCGAATTTCTGTAAAATAGTTGCTGTGTTTTCAGGAACGTCTTGGTAAAATCGGAGTAAAAGGCGCACTTGGTTATCGACTTCCATAAGCGGTTTGATTTGGTTTAAATTGGCTTTGACTTGCGAATATATCAAAAAAATAGAAATTCAGCGTTTTTAACACTACCTTTGCGAAATATTTGAAGAAAAATTATGAATAACATTGTTGCGATAGTAGGAAGACCTAATGTGGGGAAATCAACCCTTTTTAATAGGCTGATACAAAGAAGAGAAGCTATTGTAGATTCAGTTTCTGGAGTTACCAGAGATAGAAACTACGGTAAAAGCGAGTGGAACGGAAAAGAATTTTCGGTTATTGATACCGGTGGATACATCCGTGGTTCGGATGATGTTTTTGAAGGAGAAATTCGCAAGCAAGTAGAATTGGCTATTGACGAGGCTGATGTAATTATTTTTGTGGTTGATGTTGAAGAAGGAATTACTCCGATGGATGATGCAGTTGCAAAATTGTTGCGTAAAGTAACAAAACCGGTTTTATTGGCAGTAAACAAAGTGGATAACGCCATGCGCGAAAAAGACGCGATTGAATTTTATAACCTTGGTTTAGGTGAGTATTACACATTTGCAAGTATTTCTGGAAGTGGAACTGGAGATTTATTGGATGCTTTGATTAAAGCTTTTCCAGAAAAGCCAGTTGTTGAAGAAGCTTCTGACCTGCCTCGTTTTGCTGTTGTTGGTCGTCCAAATGCAGGAAAATCTAGTTTTATAAATGCACTTATTGGTCAAGACCGTTATATAGTTACCGACATTGCAGGAACAACGCGTGATGCGATTGATACGAAATTTAACCGTTTTGGTTTTGAATTTAACTTGGTTGATACGGCTGGAATTCGTCGTAAAGCTAAAGTTAAAGAAGATTTAGAGTTTTACTCAGTGATGCGTTCCGTACGTGCTATTGAGCATGCAGATATTTGTATTTTGATTATTGATGCTACTCGTGGTTTTGAAGGGCAAGATCAAAGTATTTTTTGGTTGGCCGAAAAAAACCGTAAGGGGGTTGTAATATTAGTGAACAAATGGGATTTGGTTGAAAAAGAAACCATGAGTACCCGTGATTACGAAGAGAAAATTAGAGAAGAATTAATGCCATTTACAGATGTGCCTATTCTTTTTGTGTCGGCTTTAACAAAACAACGTTTGTTGAAGGCATTAGAAGCGACTGTTCAGGTTTTTGAAAACAGAAAACAACGTATCGCGACTTCAAAATTCAACGAATACATGTTAAAGGTTATTGAATCATATCCGCCACCCGCTACTAAGGGTAAATATGTGAAGATTAAATATTGTATGCAGTTGCCAACTCAAACACCACAATTTGTGTTTTTTGCCAACTTACCACAATATGTAAAAGAGCCATACAAACGTTATCTAGAAAATAAAATTAGAGACAATTGGGACTTTTCAGGAGTGCCGATAGATATTTACATAAGAGAGAAATAAAAGTAAAATCCCGAGCAATCGGGATTTTTTTATACTACTTAAATACTAAAGCTTCAAGTTAATTCTTGGAGCTTTTTTATTTTAAAAAAACAGATTGGAGCGAAAAATAATGATTGCTAATTGTTTGCTGTCAAGGTGTTGTGTTTTATTTATTTTTTATTTTTAATGCTTTTTATTATATTTATGAGATCTAAAATTGAAATAATAAGAAGCACGCGTGTTTGCAACTAAGATTATAGACATCGTTTCGAATTATTTTTTAGAAATTAAATTGTAAATTTAGATTCCTTCTCTTCTTTAGTGGTAAAACTCAAAAATATGAAATACAAATTAGTCTGTCTTTTTAGCGTTTTTATTCTTTTTTTCTCTTGCAAAGAAAATGATAATGCTCCCGATAAAGCGGATAGATCTTTAATGATAAAATCGACTGTAGCGACCAAATCAGGCCTTGGTTCTTGGCAAGATTTACCACGAAAACAAATCGAAGATTATGTGAAAATGATAAGCGATTCGACTTCGAAAAACTTTATTCCTGTTAGTGATCGTATTGCGGTATTTGAGACCGATGGTACTCTGTGGTCTGAAAAACCCATTCCTCTTCAAGCAAAATTTATCTTTTCGCAATTAAAACAAATGTCTGCTAAACATCCGGAATGGAAAAATGATCCTGTGCTAAATGGTATACTAAATGACAATCTCGAGCCACTACGAAAATCAGGTAACTCTGGTGCACAGTCAATTTTAGACGCTATTCAAATCGATCAAACAGATACAGAATATACTGCTGCTGTGAATAAATGGATGAGTAATTCAACAGATAAAAAGTTTGCTAAACCGTACAAGCAAAATGTATATGCACCGATGGTCGAATTATTAAAGTTAATGCATAAAAATGATTTTAAAACATTTTTAGTGAGCAATAGTGGAACCCGTTTTATTCGAGCTTTTTCGGAAGAAGTATTTGGCATACCGCCCTATCAGATTATTGCAAGCAGAGACGACGATAAAGTAGCTAGCAAAGAATTGAATGGATTGTTTGTTGGTGATTCCTTAGGAAAAGTTGAAGCAATACAGCGATTTATTGGTAAAGTTCCGGTATTTTATGGCGGTAGTATTGATGCGGATAACAAAATGATACAGTATGCAAATAGTAGTACGTATAAAAGTATGATATTGTTAATACATCACACGGATAGCATTAGAGAATTTAAGTACCATAGTACAATGGATTCTAAAAATTCAGCAAATGTTCTAAAAGAGGCGAAAGAAAAAAAATGGATGGTCATTAATATGCAGAAAGACTGGTCCAAAGTATTTGCTTTCGAGAAATAATTTTTAATTAGTAAAAGTTAAAAGAGATAAACCATGTTGAGGTTTATCTCTTTTTTTTGTCTTATAGTGAGTATTTGACTGTTAGTCCGTACGTGCGCTGATCGCCCAGCACCGCTGCGTACTGTCCTGAATTTCCAGCTGCAGGCAATAGTTGTTCGTAGTAGTTTTTATTTAAAAGATTTCTTCCCCAGATAAAAAACGACAGTCCTTCCGCGGTACGAAAGCCGATTCGGCCGTTGATGATCGCGTAACCGTCTACAACCAAATATTTTGATGGTGTGGCACTAGATGAAAATGTAGAACGATAGTACGAATCTAGCGCTAAGAATAATTTTCCTTGGTTGGCAAATAACGTTCCTTCTTTGGATAAATCGCCGCCCAATGTGGCAGACCATTTAGATATTCCAGGTAATGAACTTCCTGAGATGTCTTTGAAAGGTTGAGAAGCTCCAGTTTCTTCTATAGACAGTGGTGCATTTTTGAAACTTTGATATACTCCATCGTTGTACGACACCGCTCCGTTAAATTTTAAACTTTTATTCGCAGCAATATTTGTTTCTAGTTCTACTCCTCGTACCCTAACTTTTTCTGCGTTGGCAAGATAACCGCGATTCACTCCTAATTCGGCCGATTGTATTTGAGTTTGATAGTTTGTAATTTCAGTGTTAAAGGCTGTCAAATTAATAATAGCATTTTCAAATGGAGAAGATTTTATTCCAATTTCGTAATGAGTTACTTCTTCTGGTTTTATAGTTGCCAGTTCGAGAATTGGCAATCCGTTCTTGGTCGGTAATCCACCTAAATTTATTCCCACTGGTTTGTAACTTTTAGCAAAAGTGGCAAAAGTATGTATGTTTTCTGAAAACTGATATGAGAGTGTCAGATTACCTGAAAAATTGGTATCCTCTACGTCGGTAGTAAAAGCTTGATCATTGTAGACCGACTTTTTGAGTGCAATAAGAGCAGGGTCATTAGTTTGGAGCCCTCCATAAGTCGCACGACTGTAATCTACTTTTTTCGCATCATAATTGTATCTCAGTCCAGGCAATATATGCAGCTTGGACGTGATTTCCCAATCTAGTTGTCCAAATATTGCGCTACTAAAGGTGTTTAAAGTTGACTTAGTTTTTATTCCGTATCCGTCTAAAAGTCCCGGAGTTTGCCATAACAGACTAGTTGAATTTTGTGAAAAGCGCCATTGTGCTGCACCGGATTCTTCAATATGATACGGGTCCGTTTTTAGATCTTGCCCGATAAAAAACAAACCTAAGATTCCGCTTAGTTTGGTGTTGATTTCTCCAGCGTAGCGTAGTTCTTGCGTCCATTGTTGGTGTTTCGAAGTGGCTTGGGAAAGTTGCAACACCGGAAGTCCTGTAAAATCTCTATCATTCGAAGGATCCCAATTCCAGAAACGCCAAGCAGTTGTAGCAGTTAAGGTTGCATTTCCTACTTTATTCTCAATATTTAATGCTATTCCACCTAAATCCTGTCCAGATCTCCACGGTGTGTCATGATCAATTTTTCGATCGAAGGCATTTTTACTTGGAAGCGTATAATTTAAGTCAGTAATAATTTCATTGAATTGTCGGTATGCGGGTCGTTGCGTAGGAGCGAATCCAGCTACAATTTGAGCATAACCATCTGGTCGTTGGCGTGTATAATCGGCAGAAAGAATTATTTCGAGATTTTCTTTTGGAGTAAAAAGAATTTGACCTCTAACTCCAAGATTATTCAAATCATTGACAGCTTTGCCTGTTTTTACATTTTCAATTAGCCCATCGCGTTGAGTTCCCGAAAAAGACAATCTTCCAGCTATGGTTTTGGTTAATGCTCCAGTAACCGATGATTTGGCTTGAAGAAAACCATAGTTGCCGTAACTCACTTCAAAATTAGCTCTTGACTTAAAACTCGGTTTACGTGTAACCACATTAAAAGTACCAGCGGTAGTGTTTTTCCCAAACAAGGTCCCTTGCGGGCCTCGTAAAACTTCAATTCTGTCGACATCTAAAAAATCTAGTGTAGTGGCTGCCGCCCGAGCAAAATAAACACCGTCGACATAAAAACCTACTCCAGGATCGATTCCATCATTCGTTAAACCAAAAGTAGAACCAAGTCCGCGAATGTTTATAGAGGTATTTCTAGGATTAGAGGAGTACAGTTGAACCGAAGGAACCAATTCTTTTAGGCGGTTGACATTAAAAGCCCCCGCTTCTTCTGCTTGTTTTCCGCTGATCAATGTGATCGGAATAGGAACATTCTGAATTTTCTCTATTCTTCTTCTTGAAGAGATAACTACTTCTATGAGTTGTTGCTCTTCGTGTAATACTATGGCTAAAACTTCTGTTGATGCATCGTCAAGTGCCGTTTCCTGGGCTTGATAACCCTTTTTTTCTATGAGTAATGTGCCGTTATTTTTTTCTAATAGTTCCGTTGCAAAGCTAAAATAACCGTTCTCGGTCGTTAGCGTCGTAAATGAAGTTCCGGTCAAAGAGACTTGTGCTCCAGAGAGTGGAATTATTTTTGAGTTGGTTACAAAACCTTCTATTTTCTGTGAAAAAGCATTGCTGCTTATTAAAGTTAATACTGCTGCAAATTTTATTTTTATTGAAAAGTTCATTTTATAGGATGTATATGTGATTAGTGTAGTTTAATTTGATTTTTTTTACCAACACATACACATCGTAATACTTTCTATTGCTTTTGATACTCGTTTTCGTGGTCTTTCTTTTTTGTCTGGATTGGTTGTCATAGTTTATAATTTTGTTTCTACAATAAATTTTTGACAAATATATATTAATTCTACCGAATTAGTCGAGTTTAAATAAAAATATTTTTATTTATGGACTAAAGAGGCAACAGTTATGCCTTCCATCGCTTTTAAAGTTTCATCACGAATAAGCACCAAACCCTGTCTGAGACTGCATTCTGACTCCGTTTTGCAATCGATGCAACGTTCGTAAAAATTTAAGGAAGCACAAGGAAGTAAGGCAATAGCGCCATCAAATAAGCGATGAATATCGGCTAAAGTAATCTCATTTTTGGACTTGACGAGATAATAGCCACCCATTTTTCCTTGTTTACTACTTACAAAATGGGCTCGCTTTAAATCCAATAGAATCTGCTCCAAGAACTTTTTAGGTATGTTGGCACCTTCCGCAATTTCTATAGTGCGGGAAATGTGATTCTCCTCTTGACTGGCTAAATAAAGCAAAGCCTTAAGCGCGTATTTTGCCTTTTGTGATAACATGTATTGTGAATTGTAAAATATTAATTGAGGTAAAAAATCGCAAATTATTAATTGTGAATTGCAAATTTGAAGATTGTTGCTAATTTATTTAATTTTAAGTTTTACCATTTAAAATTAACTCCTTCATTTTACCAGCTTCCTCCAGAACCTCCTCCAGAGAATCCACCGCCACCAAAGCCACCACCAAAACCTCCGCCACCGAAACCACCACCAGATGATCCGCCGCCAAAACCTCCGAAACCTCCAGCACTTCGACCCAAATTACTTAAAATAATAGCATCTAATAAACTAGGACCGCCACCACCTCTGTTGCCTGAGTTTCCGCCACCGCCACCTTTATTTTTGGCTAATAGAAATAGTACAATTACCACAATAATTATAAATGGTAAAATAGGAAAATCTTGTCCTTTGCTTTGTTTTCGAGAACCTTTATACTTTCCTTTAAAAACATCAAAAATTGCATCTGCGCCTTTATCAAGACCACGATAATAACTACCTGCTTTAAATTCTGGAATGATAATGTTACGAGCTATTTCACCACCAATACCGGCAGTCAGTCGATCTTCCAAACCGTAACCTGGCGAAATCCAAATCTTTCTTTCGTCTTTAGCTAATAAAATTAAAACACCATTATCTTCTTTCGCTTGTCCGATTCCCCATTCTTGTGCCCATTTAGGAGTCAAAATTCCAATGTCCTCGTTTTTTAAACTTTCGATTGTAATCACTACAATTTGAGACGAAGTAGAGTCTGAATAGCGGACTAGTTTTTCTTCTAATTGCGTTTTTTCTGTTGCACTTAACACATTGGCATAATCGTAAACCGACGTTTGAAACTTAGGTTTTTCGGGAATGGTAAATTGCGAAAATGCACAATTTGTGATAAAAAAAGCGATTGTTAAAAAGACAATTTGAATAATTCCGTTGGAATTTGATGCTTTATTTGGGGAAATTTTCATTAGTTATCCTTTTGAGATTTCATTAGATAATTCGTTGACGTCGTCTACCGACCAAGGGAAATATTTCTTAAGCTGTTCTCCAGCCATCAAAATACCATCAACTATTCCTTGTTTAAAGTTTTTTTGTTGAAACTGCTTTGCCATTAGTTCTTTGGTACTGTTCCAAAAATCAGCAGCTACCAGATCGTTAATTCCTTTGTCTCCACAAATAACAAAATTTTTATCCGCTACAGCAAAATAAAATAAAACACCATTTTGCAATTCAGTAGCATCCATTTTAAGCTCCTCAAAAACTTCTAAAGCTCTGTCAAAATGCGGTTTCAAAGTCGTTTTTTCAATATGCACTCTTATTTCGCCCGAGGTGTTTTTTTCGGCTATACGAATTGCTTCCACAATTTCTTGCTCTTCTTCCTTACTTAAAAAATCTTCTACTTTTGACATTTACAGTATCTTTAAAATGAAGATTAACGATTTTTTAAAGCGGCTTTTTCAAGCTGCGATTAAAAATCGTTAATCAAAAATGTTGTATTAGAATTTAACTTCAACTGGTTTATCAGCACCTGCAACCGATTCAAAATATGGTTTTTCTTTGTATTCGCTCAAGAACCACTTGTTCGGAATAGTTAACACGTAGCTATTGTAAACTTGTACAGATTCATTGAAACGAGTTCTAGCTGTTAAGATTTGATTTTCAGTGCTGGCCAATTCATCTTGTAATTTTAAGAAATTTTGATTGGCTTTCAACTCCGGATATCTTTCAACAGAAACCAGTAATCGAGATAAAGAAGACGAAACGCCACTTTGAGCTTGGTTAAATTGAGACAATTGCTCTGGCGTAACATTAGCGGGATCAATAGTTACCGAAGTAGCTTTTGCACGCGCTTCAATAACAGCAGTTAGAGTTGATTTTTCAAAATCAGCTGCACCTTTTACTGTGTTCACCAAGTTTCCGATAAGGTCGTTACGTCTTTGGTAAGCCGTTTGTACATTTCCCCATTCTTTATTAACAGCTTGGCTGTGTTTTAAAGCTGTGTTTTTAATTCCAATTGACCAAAAAGCAATAATAGCAATAAGTGCTACAATAATTCCTACGGGGATTAACCATTTTTTCATGTTTGTCTAATTTTAAGTTTTAATGTTTCTTGTTATAGTTCGCTTTTAATGGCGGTTAATTGTGATTTAATACTTTCTAATTTACGTATAATTTCAAATGTATCTAATGTTTTTTTCTGTCCTTGCTTTAGATGGGTTTTGGCACCTTCCAAAGTAAAACCTCTTTCTTTTACTAAATGATATATCAATTGCAAATTTTTGACATCTTCGGGAGTAAACATTCTATTGCCTTTGGCATTTTTTTTTGGTTTCAAAATATCAAATTCGCTATCCCAAAACCGAATCAAAGACGCATTGACGGCAAAAGCTTTGGCTACTTCGCCAATGCTAAAATATCTTTTGTCCTTTGAAAGCTCAATATGCATAATTTATCTCGTACTAAATTAAAAAGCAACGGTAATTTCAATAGCAACTACATACTAAAAATCAGTTTTAATTGCCCTAGCAACAGTAAATTTACTATTAAAAAGAACAAATCAAAACTAAGAAAATGTTAATCTAACGATTGGTTTTCTAAATTGGCCAATTTCGCAATGGCAACGTATTCTGCCGCCGATATGTTTCCGTAATAAAAATTCAACGGATTCACGACTTTTCCATCTTTATGAACTTCATAATGACAGTGTGGCCCTTGCGATCGGCCAGTGCTTCCAACATAACCAATTACGTCTCCACGTTGTACTTTTTGCCCCACGCGACAGTTGTATTTGCTCATGTGTGCATACAATGTTTCATATCCAAAGCCATGTTTTATCACTACATGATTGCCGTATCCCGAGGCATTATTGTCCGCTCGTGCGATTACACCATCTCCTGTGGCGTAGATTGGCGTTCCGGTGTTAGCGGTAAAATCCATTCCCGCGTGCATCTTTCTCACTTTCGTGAAAGGGTCACTTCTATAACCAAAACCAGATGCCATTCGTTTTAAATTTTCATTTTGTACCGGCTGAATCGCAGGAATAGCAGCTAATAAATCTTCTTTAGCGTTCGCTAGTTTTAAAATTTCATCTAATGATTTGGATTGAATCGCCAATTCTTTAGACAAACCGTCCATTCTTTTAGTGGTATTTTTAACCAGTTGTGAGTTGTTGTAGCCTTCTAGTTTTGTGTAGCGGTCTTTTCCTAAAAGCCCTGATTTTCGAATAGAATCAGAGATTTCAGATTTATTAAAGTACACGCGATATAAATTGTTGTCTCGCTCGCCCAAGGCATCTGCAACGGCATCAATTTCATCCATTTTTTTATTTAAAATGGCGTAGTTTAATTTCAAGTTTTCAATTTCACGCGTAAGCAGTCGATCTTTTGGGGTTTCAAAAAAAGGCATATTTAATAAAAGAATAAATGCCAAAAATCCAAACAAAGACGAAGCCACGAAAAAAAGAACGAAAACGCCAAATTTAGTTCGTTTTTTTGTTTTTATTTTTCGATACGCCAGATTTTCAGAATCGTAATAATATTTTACTTTCGCCATATTTTAAAATACCCTATTTTTGCACTTCGTAAAAAAGGTTGGTCGAACAAATTTAAGAAATGTTTCAGTTGTTCGTCATTTTTTCAAAGATAATTATATTATTAAACCTTTTTGATATATAGAAATAAGATTGAAAATATAAAGATTTATCGCCTAGTTCAAGCTCTTAAATCTTTCAATTTTAGATCTTTCAATCATTCAATTTAAATAAAATGAAATCACAAGAAGTACGTAAACAATTTCTAGACTTTTTTCAAAGCAAAGGGCATCTTATCGTTCCTTCGGCGCCGATTGTACTTAAAGACGATCCGACTTTAATGTTTAACAACTCGGGAATGGCGCAGTTTAAAGAATATTTTTTAGGAAACGCCAAGCCAAAAAGTCAAAGAATAGCTGATTCACAAAAATGTTTACGCGTTTCTGGAAAGCACAACGATTTAGAAGAAGTAGGTATTGATACCTACCATCATACGATGTTTGAAATGTTAGGAAACTGGTCTTTTGGTGATTATTTTAAGAAAGAAGCCATTCATTGGGCTTGGGAATTATTGACTGAAGTGTACAAAATTGACAAAGACATATTATATGTAACTGTTTTTGAAGGTAGCGAAGAAGAAAATGTTCCTTTTGATCAAGAAGCGTACGATATTTGGAAGACGTTAATTGCAGAAGACCGTATTTTATTGGGAAATAAAAAAGATAACTTTTGGGAAATGGGCGATCAAGGACCATGCGGACCTTGTTCTGAAATTCACGTTGACATTCGTTCGGCGGAGGAGAAAGCAAAGACTGATGGTAGGACTTTAGTAAATGCAGATCATCCACACGTGGTTGAAATTTGGAACAACGTATTTATGGAATTTAACCGTAAAGCCGATGGTTCTCTTGAAAAATTACCAGCACAACATGTAGATACCGGAATGGGTTTTGAGCGTTTGTGTATGGTTTTACAAAACGTACAATCTAATTATGATACCGATGTTTTTTCGCCAATAATTAAAGAAATCGAAGAAATAACGGGTTCGAAATATACGATTAAAGCTTCGGATGATGAAGAAGAAAAAATCAACATTGCAATTCGTGTAATTGCAGATCACGTTCGTGCTGTAGCATTTGCTATTGCTGATGGACAATTGCCCTCCAATACTGGAGCGGGTTATGTAATTCGTCGTATTTTACGTCGTGCTATTCGTTACGGTTTTACTTTTTTAAATACCAAAGAGCCTTTTATTTATAAATTGGTTGAAGTTTTAAGTGCTCAAATGGGCGACTCTTTTCCAGAAATTCGTTCTCAAAAAACATTGGTTACCAATGTAATTCGCGAAGAAGAAAATTCCTTTTTACGGGCACTTGATCAAGGATTAGTTTTGCTAGAAACCATTATTGTCAACACAACGGAAAAAGTTATTTCGGGTAAAAAAGCATTTGAATTATACGATACCTATGGTTTTCCAATTGACTTAACGGCCTTAATTCTTTCTGAAAATGGATTGGAATTGGATGAAGCGGAGTTTGAGTCGGAATTGCAGAAACAAAAGGACCGTTCGAGAGCGGCTTCGAAAGTAAAAGCAGGCGATTGGCAAATTTTGGTCGATGATGAAGAAGAAGAATTTATTGGTTACGATCACACGCATGCCAAAGTAAAAATTACACGATATCGTAAAGTAGAAAGTGTAAAAGACGGTGAGGTCTATCAAATAGTATTTAACATGACGCCTTTTTATCCAGAAGGTGGAGGACAAGTAGGAGATAGAGGTTATTTTGAAGCAGGAAATGGCGATGTAATTTATATCATCGACACTAAGAAGGAGAATAATGTGATCAGTCATTTGGCGAAAGAATTACCTAGTAATCTTAGCGGATTTTTTACCGCTTATGTTGATCAAGACAATAGAAAAAGCTCGGCTTCAAATCACTCGGCGACACACTTAATGCATCAAGCGTTGCGCCATATTTTGGGTACGCACGTAGAGCAAAAAGGATCGTTGGTTAATTCGAAAAACTTGCGTTTTGACTTTTCACACTTTTCAAAAGTGACTGATGAAGAGTTACAACAAGTAGAAGATTTTGTAAATGCTCGTATTCAAGAACAATTACCGCTCATTGAAAGACGCAACGTACCTTTCGCGCAAGCGGTTGAAGAAGGTGCAATGGCTTTGTTTGGAGAGAAATACGGTGATAATGTTCGTGCAATTAAGTTTGGTGACAGTATGGAATTGTGTGGGGGAATTCACGTAAATAATACTGCCGATATTTGGTATTTTAAAATTGTGAGTGAAGGTGCTGTTGCAGCTGGAATTCGTCGTATTGAAGCGATTACTTCTGGAGCAGTAAAAGAATATTTTCACCGCCAATCCGATAAGTTAAAAGAGATTAATGAGGTGCTTAAAAATGCGCAAGATCCAATAAAAGCAGTAGTTTCTTTGCAAGAAGATAATGCTAAATTGAAAAAACAATTGGAGGTTTTATTGAAAGATAAAGCTAAAAATATGAAAGGGGACTTGGCGAAAGAATTGCAAGAAATAAACGGAATTCAATTTTTAGCTAAACAAGTAGATTTAAATGCAGAAGGAGCGAAAGATTTAGCTTACGAATTAGGGACTTTAGGAACTAATTTATTTCTTGTTTTGGCAACTGTCGAAGAAGGAAAACCAATGCTAACGTGCTACATATCTAAAGAATTGGTTGCTGATAGAAAGCTGAACGCGGGGCAAGTAGTTCGCGAATTAGGAAAGCACATTCAAGGTGGTGGAGGCGGACAACCGTTTTTTGCCACTGCTGGCGGTAGAAATGCAGAAGGAATTCCTTTGGCTTTAGAAAATTCTTTGGAGTTTGTGAAGTAAGTTTTTTTGAAAGAGGTACAAAGAAAAGAAGGGATTAGTAATCAAAGGTTTGAAGATTTTATCTTGATAATTAAAAGTCTAAATAATTGAGTGTTCAATTATTTAGACTTTTTAATTTTGTAGAATAAGCGTAAATTTAAATGAATTTTTTTTCAATCCGGACTATGATTCTGACAAGTGAAATTTTTAAAAAGTTCCGTCCATTACAGATATGCTGCCTTCATCGGAATGCAAAATTTGTCTAAGTAGGCTAATTTGAAGTAATCAAAAATCGTTAATCACTTATTTTAATACTTATGCAATTCACCACCCAAATACCAATTTTCAAAACTAAATCACCAATTGATTACAATTCCAAAATAATCTTATTGGGTTCGTGTTTTGTCGAAAATATGGGCGAGAAACTAAGCTATTTTAAATTTCAAAATACTATTAATCCATTCGGAATTATATTTAATGCGGTTTCTATTGAAAAATTGATGTATCGAGCAGTGAATTTCATTGAATTCACTGAAAAAGATATTTTCTTTTATAACGACTTGTGGCATTGTTATGAGGTCCATTCGGAATTGAGTAACCCAGATAAAGAAAAATTTTTAGAAATCTTAAACGAGCGTATTCAATCGACTAATAAGCAAATTTCTGAAGCCAGTCATCTTATCATTACATACGGAACTTCTTGGGTTTATAAAGAAAAAAAAACAAATCAAATTGTTGCCAATTGTCATAAAGTGCCACAAAAGGAGTTCGAGAAAGTACTGCTTTCTGCAGAAGAAAATCAACACGCAATTCAAAATACATTGCTTTTAATTCAGCAACTCAACAGCGATTGTAAAATTATAATTACCATTTCGCCTGTACGTCATATCAAAGATGGTTTTATAGAAAATCAGGTGAGTAAGGCAAATTTGATTACCACTGTTTATGGCATCTCAAAAAGGGAACTTTTCAAACAAAAATCTTTAGAGTACTTTCCTTCTTATGAAATTGTGATGGATGAACTTCGTGATTATCGGTTTTATGCTGAAGATATGCTTCATCCAAACGTTACGGCGATTCGATACATTTGGAAGCTTTTTAAAGAAAATTACATTTCAGAAAATACTTTTTCGGTAATGGAAGAAATTGATACGATTCAGAAAAGTCTGCTGCACAAACCATTCAATCCAAATTCAGAAAGTCATTTAAAATTCGTAACCAAATTGCATGAAAAAATTAGTACTTTAGTAACACGCTATCCGCACATTCAATTTAAAAATGATTAGAAAAATACTTTTATTTTCGGCAATTGTTGTAGTTATTCTTTTAGCTTTTCGCTTTTGCGAATTTAAAAAAGACGATACATCAACTATAGATTACAATAATTTGATTCAAGAACAGATTGTTAATGTGGGTAAATTGGTTGTCACCGAAGGTCATTTTTCAGAAGTAATAACCTATAAAGATCAGCAAAAATATTTAATGAAAATGTTTTCGTTTGAGAAGAAAGCATTGATTGTGGTAAATGCAGATGTTACGGTTTCGTATGATTTGCATCAAATGAAATACGATATCGATGAAAAAAATAAAACGATAACAATTGTGTCTATTCCCAAAGAAGAGATCAAAATAAGTCCTGATATTAAGTTTTATGATGTGGAACAAAGTCAGTTGAATCCGTTTACAGGTGAAGATTATAATAAAATCAATGCATCTGTAAAAGCTAATTTAGCTAAGAAAATTGCAAAGTCCAGTTTAAAATCTAATGCTAAAAACAGATTAATTAGTGAATTGTCTAAAATTTTGATTCTAACTAAAACAATGGGCTGGACCTTGCAATACGAAGGACAAGTAATCGAACAAGAATCTGATTTAAAGCAAGATTTAAAGTTGTAATAAATCGAACGCAGAATAATCTTCTAGCGTTTTTTAAATTTTATGGCGTTAACATAAACGTAGATGCTTTTCGCTTACTATTTGTTTTTTTAAGTCAGAAATAGTAAAACAAATTATTACAATTATATAACACTTATAATTTCAATTTTTAGAAATTTGATGTTGTTAACTACGTCTTGTAAAGAAGGACAATTCAAATAGAAACCTATAAAGAATGAGTGTACAAATTCCTGCAATAGTTCAAAAAATAATTCGCATAGTACTTTGGTGTGTCGGAATTATTGTGGCTATTTTGTTGTTGTTAATTGTTTTAATCCAGGTGCCATCGGTGCAGAATTTCGCCAAGGACAAAGCCGTTACTTTTTTGGAAGGTAAAATTAAAACAAAGGTAGCAGTTGATCATATTTCTATTCGTTTTCCAAAAAAAATAATTTTAGAAGGTTTTTATTTTGAAGACCAAAAAAAGGACACGCTGTTGAGTGGGAAACGCTTGGAAGTTGATATTGATTTATTTAAAATTTTAAATCATCAAATTGAAATCAATTCGTTTTTACTTGAAAATACTACGGCTAATATTTCAAGAAACAGGGATTCCGTTTTTAATTTCGATTACATAATTAAGGCTTTTGAATCTCCAAATTCGGAACCAAAAGATACAACCAGTACGCCGTATACAATTAGCGTAGTTCAACTAGATTTAAAAAATATTAAGTTTGGGTTTAAAGATGTACTAGCTAAAAATGATGTTCATTTGAAGCTGAATGAGTTTCATACCAAATTTAATAAATTCGACTTAGATGGTATGGATTTTAATATTCCGGACATCAATTTAAATGGTTTTCAGTTGACGATGAACCAAGATATGGTCGAGAAAATCGCCGAAACTTCGGTACAAACGTTGGATACAATATCGAAGACGCCTCATTTTAAATTGAAGCTAGATAAGATTCAGCTTTCTAAAATTAAAATTCTCTACGACAACAAGGACTCCAGATTGAACTCAGGTTTAGATTTGGGTGATTTAAAACTATTGGTCAATTCGATAGATATTAATAAGCAATCTATTGATTTAAAGTCGTTTGAAATCAAAAATTTAAAAGGAAATTTACTTTTAGGAAAAAGTGACAGAGAAATCAAAACTCCAAAATTAGACAGTACAAGTATTAAGCAACAAGGATGGAAAGTTAAATTGAAATCGGTAGATTTTCAAAATATTGCTTTTCGTTACGATGATATGCAAACCAGAAAAGCAGTAAAAGGTATTGATTACTCTCATTTGGATTTGAAAAACTTTAATACGAGAATTGAGGAACTGTATTATGCAAACGATACAATTTCGGGAAAAGTAAATTCGTTAACCGTTCAAGAAAGAAGTGGACTGGATATTCAGGCTTTAAAAACAGAATTTTTTTACGGCCCTAAAAAAGCATCGCTTCAAAAGTTATATTTAAAAACGCCCAAAACAATTTTGAAAGATAATGTGCAACTCCATTATGCTTCTGTTAAGTCACTTTCTACACACATTGGAGAGACCGTGATTGATGCTAATTTAAGTAATACCAAAATTGCCTTTCAAGATATATTAATTTTGGCTCCTAATTTGCAAAACACGAATCCTTTTAAGAGTAATCCAAATGCGATATTAAGTTTAAATACGCGTGTAAAAGGCAAAATTAAAGACCTTTCTATTCCTCTTTTAGAAGTTGATGGATTAGGAACTACTAAAATTAAAGCATCAGGTAAAATTTCAGGTTTGCCCGATACCGATAAAATGTATTTGGATATTGTCATTCAAAATTTATCGAGCACTGCCAAAGATATTAACTCATTTATTCCAAAAGGAACGATTCCGAATTCGATTCAGTTGCCGTCAAAATTTGATTTAAATGGTAAATTTAAAGGAACAATTGCAAATTTTAAAACTGACCTAAATTTAAGAAGCAGTTATGGTGCTGCAAAAATTGATGCGCTTTTTGATCAACGAATTAAAAATCAAGAAAAGTACGATGCAGATGTTGCGTTTACCAATTTTGATTTAGGTCGATTAATTAAAAATGATTCGGTTGGAAAAATCACGTTGAATGCTAAAGTAAAAGGGAAAGGTTTGGATCCTAAAACTTCAAATGCAAAAGTGGATGCTATTGTAAAACAAGCCAATTTTAATAAATACAATTACACTAACATTAGTTTGAATGGAAGCATTGCCAACGGAAATTTTGATGTAAAAAGTAATAGTTCTGATCCAAATATTAAGTTCGATTTGGTTGCTAATGGTCGTTTTAAAGATAAATATCCAGCGGTCAAATTGAATTTAAATTTAGACATAGCCGATTTAGACAAATTGAATTTGCATGCTGGTCCGTTAAAATTGCGTGGAAACATTGTTGCAGATGTGACCAATAGCAATCCAGATAAATTGAATGGAAAGATTGTGGCCTCGAACGTTCAGATTTTAAAAGACGCCGAACCCATGGTTTTGGATTCTATCAAAATAATTGCTTTTTCTGATTCGGAAAAAAACAACATCAAAATAAGTTCTCAGTTTTTAAAGGCTGAAATGAATGGAAAATATAAATTGAGCACACTGGCAGATGCGTTACAAGAAACAATTTCTAAGTACATCAATTTGCACGTCACCGATAAAAAATCAGCGAAGATAAAAGACGATCAACAATTTACTTTAGATCTTAAAATTGACAATGATCCAATTCTATTTCAGTTGATTCCAGAATTAACAAGTTTAGAGCCGATTGATTTGCATGCCAAATACGATAATAGAGCCGATACGTTAGTCATAAAAGGTACTATTCCGAGATTGGTTTATGCAGGAAATACAATTTCTGGAGGAGTAATTAATGTAGAAGCAAAAGATGATGCAATTGATTATGAAGTTAATTTAGGAACGGTACAAAATGCGCAATTTGAGTTGCCATTTACGAGCTTAAGAGGAACAATTGCCGACAATAAATTGACTTACGCCTTGCAGATTTTAGATAAATCTAAAAAAGAACGGTATTACCTTGCTGGTGATTTAGCAGCCAATGAAGGTCAAAATACATTTACAATTGACATTGATAAATTACTATTGAACTATGAAAATTGGAAAATAAATCCAGATAATAGCATTGCTTTTGGAAATAAAGGAATTTATATTGACAACTTCGAATTAAGCAATGGCAGTGATTTACTTAAAATTCAATCAGAAGGAAAGTCGAAAGATGCGCCTTTGAATATAGAATTTGCCAATTTTAAAATAGGTACTATTTTAAGTATGGTCCAAAAAGACGCAGTTTTGGCTGAAGGATTAATTAATGGTTCGGCTCGAATTGAAAACATGACCACAAAAGCAGTTTTTACATCGGACTTGAAAGTAGAACAATTTGCTTTTATGGGCGAGCCAGTTGGTGATCTTAGTGTAAAAGTCAATAATAAGACCGCAGATACACTCGAAGCCAATGTAGGTTTAACAGGAGAAGGTAATGATGTAAAGATTTCTGGAAATTACGGCATTAGTAAAGGAAGCTTAGATTTGAATTTAGATATGAATACGCTGAATATTAAAAGTATTCAAGGCTTTACTATGGGTAATATAAGCGAAGGAACGGGTAAATTGACCGGAAATTTTAAAGTAAATGGAACTGTAGATGCACCAAAAGTAAACGGAATGCTGCAGTTTGTAGATGCTGGATTTAGAGTTACCCAATTGAACTCATTCTTTACCATTAAAAATGAAAAAATTACTTTTAATAACGAAACCATACGTTTAGATACGTTTGCCGTTGTAGATGAGAATAAGAATGATTTAGTTTTAAACGGAGATATTAAAACCGCTGATTTTATTAATTATAATTTTGGATTGACTGTTAAGGCTGATAATTTTAGAGCAGTAAACTCAAAAGCAAAAGATAGTGATTTGTTTTATGGGGATTTGTTTTTAGATGCAAAGTTAAATGTGAATGGAACATTACAAAGTCCAGAAGTGGATGGAAATGTAACCATTAATAAAGACACAAAGTTTACCGTGGTTATGCCACAATCTGATCCTTCGATTGCAGATAGGGAGGGAATTGTAGAGTTTGTAGACGAAGACAATGTATACTTACGTCAAACCAAAGAATTCCAAACAAAACTGAATCAGTCCGAATTGTTAGGAATGAATGTAAATGTGGCGATTGCTATTAGTAAAGAAGCAGAGCTTACTTTGTTAATTGATAAAGCCAATGGTGATTATTTAAATTTAAAAGGAGAAGCGCAGTTAACAGGTGGAGTTGATCCGTCAGGAAAAACTACTTTGACTGGTAAATACACTTTTGACGAAGGAGCTTACGAAATGAATTTTAATATGTTGCACCGAAAATTTGACATTCAAAAAGGTAGTTATATTATTTGGAATGGTGAACCAACGGAAGCAACGTTAAATATTACAGCGATTTATAAAGTGGAAACTGCACCAATTGATTTGGTAGGAAGTCAGTTGCCGACCAACAGCCCAACAATCAGAAATACATATAAACAAAAAATTCCGTTTCAAACTATTCTAAAAATGAATGGTGAGTTAATGAAACCAGAAATTTCTTTTGACATCAAATTACCTGATGGAAATTACGGCGTTTCTTCAGATGTGGTTACACTTTCGCAAGGAAAATTAGAAGAATTGCGTCAAGATCCAGCAGAGATGAACAAGCAAGTGTTCGCTTTGTTATTGTTGAATCGTTTTGTGGGAGAAAATCCGTTTGAAAGTGAAAGTGGAGGCGTTAGTGCCGAAACCATCGCGAGACAGAGTGTGAGTAAGATACTATCGGAACAACTAAATAATTTGGCGGGTGATTTAATTAAAGGTGTTCAATTGGAGTTTGATTTAGAGTCAAGTGATGATTATACTTCTGGAGCGCGTCAAGAACGTACCGATTTAAATGTTGGTCTTTCTAAGAAGTTATTAAACGATCGCTTAAAAGTAACGGTAGGAAGTAGTTTTGGTTTAGAAGGCGCACAACGAAACAATGAGGAAAGTACCAATATTGCTGGAGATGTGGCGTTAGATTATCAGCTGACTTCGGATGGAAGATACATGATGCGAGCCTATCGTAAAAATGAATATCAGGTTGCTGTAGAAGGACAAGTAGTTGAAACTGGAGTAGCTTTTATCATTACGATGAGTTACAATAAGTTTAGAGAGCTGTTTCACCGCACCGAAGAGGAAAGACGAGTGATTCGTGAAGAAAAAGCACGAAAAGAAGAAAGAAAGGTCGAAGAACAAGCTGAGAAAGATAATACTCAGAAAAAAGAATAGTATGAGAGGGAGTTATTTAGTATATGGATTAGGAATTTTGCTGTTTTTTGCAGTAGGGTGTGGCAATACAAAGTATTTGGCAGAAGGAGAATTATTGTATACAGGAGGTTCTGTAAAAGTAGAAGATTCTATTTTGAGAAAAAAAGAGCGCAAAGCACTTGCGTCAGAATTAAAGGGTTTGCTGCGGCCAAAGCCCAACAAGCAAATCTTAGGTTTGCGTCCTAAATTATGGATCTATAATTTGGCTGGAGAACCCAAAAAAGAAAAAGGAATTCGCTATTGGCTTAGAAATAAAGTAGGCGAAGCACCCGTATTATTTAGTCAAGTCGACTTGGACTATAATGCATCTCTGCTACGAAATTATACTGAAAATAGAGGATATTTTAAAGTACGCGTTAGTGCCGATTCAACCACTCGTGGTAAAAAAGCATCTGCCGAATATGTGGTTAAGCCGTATCAACAATATATGATCAAGGAGGTTAATTTTATTTCTGATTCTACCAAATTATCTAAACAAATACGACGAATGGTCGAACGACGCAGTAAGCTAAAAGTTGGTAAACCGTACGATTTGGATGTAATAAAAGCAGAAAGAGAGCGCATTGACATGCGAATGAAAGAACGTGGTTATTATTATTTTAATCCCGATTACCTATTAGCTCAAGTAGACAGTACAAAAGGAGATCATGAGGTAATCATCAACTTAAAAATTAAGGATGAAACACCTTCAAAAGCCAAGCAAGCGTATACTATTAATGATATTGTAGTTTATCCAAATTTTACTTTAGGGAAAGACAGTGTGCAATATAAAAAAGCAGATATATTGCAATATGGCGATATTACTATCATTGACTCGACAGATACTTTTACTCCGAATGTTTTTGATAGAACGTTGTATTTCAAAAAAGGCGATTTATACAATCGTACCGATCATAATTTAACATTAAATAGGTTCGTCAATTTAGGAACTTTCAACTTTGTTAAAAATGAATTTAAAGAGTCAGACGAGTTTCCTAATCGTTTGGACGCTTATTATTATTTGACGTTATTACCCAAAAAATTTATTCGCGCTGAGGTTAAAGGTAAAACCAACTCGGCAAGCTATACCGGAACGGAGATTAACCTAAACTGGAACAATCGAAATCTATTTGGAGGAGCAGAATTACTGACTATATCGGTTTTTGGTGGTGCTGATTTTCAATTGGCAGGAACAAACAAAGGTTACGACATATTTAAATTTGGAGGCGAGGCAAGTTTAATTTGGCCACGATTTATAGCACCGTTTAAGATAGAAAGTGCTAGTGGCTATGTACCTAAAACAAAAGTGGCATTAGGATATGAATTTCAGCAACGTACCAAATTATATGGTTTAAATTCTTTTAAAGCATCGTACGGTTATTTGTGGAAAGAAAACATTAGGAAAGAACACGAATTAAAAGTGTTTGATGTTAATTATGTGAGTCCCAACAATGTGAGTGATTTATACTTAGAAAAGGTAGCTTTAGATCCATCGTTAGAAAAAATAATAGAAAAGCAATTAATTTTTGGACCTACTTATTCGTATACGTATACGAATACGATGCAAAAATATAAAAAACACACGATTTACTTTAAAGGTGAATTGGACTTGGCCGGAAATATAACGGGATTAGTAACTGGGGCAAATGCAAAAAAGGAAGATCCGGTTAAAATTCTAGGAGTTCCATTTAGCCAATATGCTAAAGTTACTACCGACTTTAGACATTATTTTAAATTAGGCCGCAACAGTGAATTAGCATCAAGGATTATCGGCGGTCTTGGATACAGCTACGGAAATTCGATAGCATTGCCAACCATCAAACAATTTGTGGTAGGAGGAACTAATAGTATTCGTGCTTTTAGAGCACGCTCTATAGGGCCAGGTTCTTATATAAATGAAAATGCAGATGGAACTTTTTTGCCGGATCAATCGGGAGACATCAAGTTGGAAATGAACATTGAATACCGTGCTAAATTGTTTAGTATTGTGCGTGGCGCTTTGTTCGTTGATGCCGGAAATGTTTGGCTATTAAACAAGGATCCAGAGAAACTTGGCGGAGAATTCACTAAAAATTTTTTAAAAGAAACAGCAGTAGGAATTGGAGCGGGTTTGCGATTTGATTTGTCATTCTTGGTACTTCGCACTGATTTGGCTTTTCCTATACGTGTTCCCTATCTGCCCGAAGGCCAGCGATGGGTGGTCGACGATATTCGCTTTGGAGACGGTAGTTGGAGAAAAGATAATTTGGTTTTTAATATCGCCATTGGGTATCCGTTCTAAAAATTATAAATTGATTAACAAGGTATATTTCATGAGGTCTAGGCATAGTTGTAATTTTACAAAAAGCGCGAATTATGAAAACTACTATACCTATTTCTTTATTAGAATTAGCTCTTATTACTCAAGATAGTGACGCAACCGATACTTTTTTTAAAACTAAAGAATTAGCACAGTTAGCTGATGGCTTAGGATACAAAAGATTTTGGTTGGCAGAACACCACAATATGGCACATGTTGCCAGTACAGCAACTGTTGTATTGATTGGCTACATTGCCGGACAAACTCAAAACATTCGAGTTTGTTCGGGCGGAATTATGCTTCCCAATCATTCCCCTTTAATTATTGCCGAACAGTTCGGAACTTTAGAACTATTGTATCCTGACAGAATTGATCTAGGGTTAGGGCGAGCGCCTGGAACAGACGGTTTAACAGCACAAGCCATTCGTGCCGATTTTTATGAGCAGTCACAGCAATTTCCACGAAATGTCGAAAAGATTCAAATGTATTTTTCTAAAAAGAATGCGGAGTCAAAAGTGCGTGCGTTTCCTGCAGAAGGAACAGATGTGCCAGTTTGGATATTAGGTTCTAGTATGGACAGCGCCGCTTTAGCAGCATCAAAAGGATTACCGTATGCTTTTGCAGGACATTTTGCACCTAAGCAAATGTATCAAGCATTTGAGCTTTACAGAGATAATTTTATTCCGTCAGAACATTTAAAACAACCGAAAATTATAGCATGTGTCAACGCTGTTGCAGCTGATACAACTGAGGAAGCTAAAGTACTTGCTACAACTTTGTATCAGATGTTTTTAGGTTTAGTGCGCAATGATCGCAAACCAATGCAACCGCCGCTTGCATCTCTAGATGGATTAATGAGTGAACAAGAATTTTTTCACGTCAACCAAATGACTGCGTGCTCTTTTATTGGAGACGCGGAAAAATTGAAGAAAGATTTAAAAGAATTTATCGCCTATACTAAAATTGATGAGGTCATGATTACGAGTCCGATTTACGATCATCAAGATAAAATGAAAAGTTTAAAAATTGTCAAACAAGTTATGGACGAATTGAATGCTTAATTTGATGGTGTATTTTAAATTTTAAATGCAAAAAGGGTTTGACTGCTGTGAGTCAAACCCTCTTTTTTAATAACTAGTTGTAAGATGAGTTATTATTCGTTGTGATCTTCATGGTGTTCCTTATCTGTATGATTTTTATTTTTGCGATCGTTCATTTTTTGCATTCTCTTTTCTTGATTAGCAGAGTATTTAGTGTACTGTTCTGAAGTTAAAATCGCTTTCATTTTATTGTTATTTGAAAGTTTTCTTTCTTTCATTTGTTGTTTCATAGCATCACGCTCTTCAGTGGATGGTTTCGTTTGTCGATCTTTATTAGTCATTTTCCACTGCTGCATTTCTGCAGATCTTGAGGCTAACAAATCGCCAACTTGTTTTTGCTGCTTGCTGTCTAAATTTAATTCTGACGTTAGTTTTTGCAAGTTTTTTTCATTTCGTTGCTCTACTGTCAGTTTTTGTTTGTCTTGTTGATTTTGTGCAAAACCTATCATTCCGATAGAAAGTAATGCAGCTAATACTAATTTTTTCATGATACGTTTTATTAAAAGTTATAGGTATAAGACCGTATTTTTACAATTAGGTTTAATGCTTACTTTTAATTTATCATTTAATTAACACCTTTAGCACTAAAGTCTTAGAAAGGTGTCGCCCGATTTAATACCCAAAGCGAGCTCTTCTAAATTAGTATTTTCTAACATTTCTTTCAATTCATTTCGAATCGATTTAAATTTATCATGAACTGGACAAGGAAATTCTTCCGAACAAGTGCTTAATCCCAATCCGCAGCCGGTAAATACTTTAGTGCCGTCGAGAGCAGTTACAATATGAGCTAATGTAATTTTAGCCATTGTTTGCTTCGGAATCTCAAATCCTCCTCCCACACCTTTTATCGATTTCACTATATTATTTTTAGATAAAATCTGCATAATTTTTGCTGTAAAAGCTTCAGGAGAATCAATTTTTTCTGCAATGTCTCTCATGCCAACGCGCTCGTTTTGATACGATCGAGAAGCAATAAAAATGGTAGCACGAATGCCATATTCACAAGTTTTAGAAAACATAGTTTTTGTATTTAAATTCCGCCATAGCGAACATAAGATCCCAAAATTAGCATAATAACACCAATTGTAGTTACAGATATGATATGAAATGCCATTTCGGGTAATTTATTTGGGTGTTCTTTCAACTTCGGAATCACTCTAAATTGTGCACTTAAAGCAAAAAGTACCGTTATTGCCAACAAGGTTAGTTTCCAAGAAACAACTTTTTCGATCGGATTAGCGAATTCAAACCAATTTTCGTAATTCACACCAAACTGCTGTGCCATTAAAACGCCTGTAATTACCAACAATACTAAAGAGGGCAAGCCAATGGGTTCGTATTTTTTCTCAAATTTTAAAATAATGTTTGGGTCTTTATTTTTTAAGGCAGTCGGAAGGTAAGCAAAGGCTAAAAGAAGATGTCCTCCGATCCAAATTGCGGCGCATAAAAGATGAATAACAAGTAATAAATGGTGATTCATAAAGATTGTTTTGTTTTAATAATACTGCTTATTATACATAGAATGCTTAAAGGTAATCCGATACTAGCAGCAAAAAGTATAGGAGTAGCCTGTGATAGTAATGGACTGCCGAAATAAATAAAAACACCTTTGCTAAACAAAATGACTTCGGTAATTAAGTAACTTGCAAAGAACAATATTATCCCTGTTTTAGCGAATAATGAATGCGTTGGTAGTAGTTTTATTTTTATTAAAATTATAAAAACCATTCCCGTAATTATTCCTAACATATTAAGGTGAATAAAACCAATTACAAAGTTCCTAATTTGATGTGAAACTACAGTTATTTCGGGGATAAAGGTCAGGAGTTGAATAACGATTTTTACAGCTAGTGAACCAAAAGTAAAAATATAAATTGATTTTTCTAATACAGGTAGTTTTTGAAATAAAACGGCAAATTCAGATCCGACACCTTTGATGAGGTAATAAAAAGCAACTGCTTGCAAAAGAACCCCGAAGAGATTGATCCAGTAAAACACAGAATCTTCCAAATACCAACTAACCGGTAATGCCAACGTAAACACTGTTGCAATAAGTAATAAAATATAAAATTTGCCAAAAATAGCTGGTGGAATTTTAAGTGATAGTTGCGATAAAAACAAGACTAAAACCGCTATTAAGAACCAACCATTGAACTGAAAATGCAAGAAAAACTGAATTGCAATTTGAAAAAAAGCACTTGCTTTGCCTAACATTCCTACGGCAGGACCAAGAACCCAAACACCAAAGGTGGAGATAATCATAAATATTAAAGCAGTTCGTACTAGTTTTTTTTCTTGATCAGATTGAAAAACCGCCTTTTTCCAGATTAGATATGAAAAATAATAGCTGCAAAAAATGTGTAAAGTCGAGAAAACAATAGATAAAAGCGCATAACCTTCAACAGGAAATCGAACCATCATGCCAATCACAGCAAGTTCGGTAATCCAAAATAAACGGTTCAAAACTGCGTTATTTTGCTGTTCTTTCGGAATATAAAAATGAACCAGTAAACAATACAATATAAGGTAGAGCCAACCCAGCATTGCTACATGAGAATGACCGTGTAGTAAAAACTGAAAATTGACTGTGTCAATAGGTGTTAGATAGAGAAAACGTAATAATAAGCCCATTAGCGCAGCAATAAAAAAATTACTAAAACAGGCAATTAACCAAGATTTTTTCATGTTACCAATTCGATTATTAGCTTTTGGAAAAACTAATGTAGTAAAAAAAAACATTCCTGATCGCACTTTTTAGTACTCTTTCAGGAATGCTTTTCGGTAGTTTTAACTAAATTATTAATTTTAGTATTAGAGCGCAGTTCGTAATTTTTCTTCTAATTTACTTGCTTTAGGGAATAAGATATTGTTTTCTAAGTGAATGTGTTTGTGCAAATCTGATTCAAACTCTTGTAACATAGCGTAGGTAACTTTATAGGTGTTACAGCCATCTGCGGGAGGCGTGTAGTTGTTTGTTAATTCAGCAATTTTCACAAAGCGTTCTCCTTCAACTACGTGATCGTGCATCATCATTTCGATAGGATTATTAACCGTTCCAAAATGTGGATTTTCAAATTTCCCGTCAGTTGCTTCTGCTTTTACTAATTTTTTTATAAAGGGAAATAAGATCAGCTCTTCTTTTTTCATGTGTTGCGCCATTTCTTGAGCACAACCTATAAAAAGATCATTTACTTTAAAGAGTTCAGGATGGGAGGCGCCATGTACTTTGCATAATTTATCTAAAAACGGCAACAAGATTTGAGATTTATCTTCGACATAACGGTGGTGTGTTTTTTCAACATAATCGGCCGGTAAATCCAAAGGCCAAGAATTAAAATCGATTCCTTCATCCGTTTTCATCGCTAAAACATCCATTACTTTAGCTTCAACTTCATTGCTGTTAAATTGTTTTTTTTCGCAAGCTTCTTCGATTGTACGATTTCCTTTGCAGCAAAAATCAATTCCATATTGTGTAAAAACGGCTGCAGTTCTAAAATCTTTAGCTACATATTCACCTATTGTTGTTTTTTCTAAAATTTCCATGGTTCTATATTTTTTATATTAGATAATCGAAGGACAAATATACGAACAAATTTCAAATAAAAGATAAAATTGTCTTTTATTTGAATTGTAATTTTATTAACAATTGTTTACTGTTTGATTTTGTTTTGCTTTAAATTTTTATATCTTAGTTTTTAATCGATCAAAACATATGAATCCTTCGATAAAATATACAATCAAAACTAGTAATAAATGATTTTTATCATGTCTGCGTTGCTGTTCAAATGTTAATTTTATCCCATAATTAAAGGGTTAATTTAATTTATTTACTATGAAAACATTTTATTTAAAAAGAATGAGCAAAATAATGCTCTTCATGCTAGTTGCTTCACTTGGTCTTTTTTCTTGTAAAAAAGAGGAAGATAAAGATGCTAAATATTACGAAAACATGAACGTGGATGGCAAAGAAGAAGCAGAGCTTACTTCGCCACCATTTGTTCCAAAACCAATTGGTGATCGTGCAGCAAAACGCTTGGTTGTTAATATGGAAATATTGGAACAAGAAGGCGAAATGGCAGACGGTGTGAAGTACATGTACTGGACATTTGGAGGTACAGTACCAGGTAGTTTTATTAGAACGCGTGTTGGAGATGAGGTTGAATTTCACCTTAAAAACCACCCAGACAATAAAATGCCACACAACATTGACTTACATGCGGTTACAGGTCCAGGAGGTGGAGCAACATCATCTCTAGTAGCGCCAGGTCATGAAAAAGTATTTAATTTTAAAACATTACAACCAGGTCTTTATGTGTATCACTGTGCTACAGCACCAGTAGGAATGCACATTGCCAACGGTATGTACGGATTGATTTTGGTAGAGCCAGAAGGTGGATTACCAAAAGTAGATAGAGAGTACTACATCATGCAAGGAGATTTTTATACTAAAGGTGCTAATGGTGCTCAAGGTATGCAACCATTTGATATGGATAAAGCCATTAATGAAACACCAGATTATGTTGTGTTTAACGGTAGTGTTGGTGCACTTTTAAATGATAAAAAATTAATAGCTAAAAGAGGAGAAACAGTTCGTTTGTACGTAGGTAACGGTGGACCAAACTTAGTGTCTTCTTTCCACGCAATTGGTGAAATTTTTGATAGAGTTCACGTAGAAGGTGGAAGCTTAATTAATAAAAATGTTCAAACTACATTAATCCCAGCAGGTGGAGCAGCAATGATTGAATTTAAAGTGGAAGTTCCTGGAGAAGTAATCTTGGTTGACCACTCTATTTTTAGAGCCTTTAACAAAGGAGCTTTGGCAATGTTACACGTTGATGGAGATGCAAACGGAAAAGTATATTCTGGAACAATTCAAGAAGGGATTTACTTGCCAGAAGGAGGAACATCACAACACATGCCTAAGCGTAAAGATGTAGTGGAAGTAGTTAAAGCTAAAAGCGTTGAAGAGCGTGTGGCTGCAGGTAAAATTATCTATGGAACAACATGTTTTGCTTGTCACCAATCTGAAGGACAAGGAGTGGCAAATGCATTCCCTCCATTGGCAAAATCTGATTTCTTAAATGCAGATTACAAACGTTCAATCGATGCAGTATTGCATGGTTTAAGTGGAGAAATTACCGTAAACGGCAAAAAATACAATAACGTGATGACTAGTCAAAATTTAAATGACGACCAAGTAGCGAGCGTTTTAACATATGTTTACAGCAGTTGGGGTAATAACAAAACTGTGATTACACCAGAAATGGTTAAAGCTATTAGAAAATAGTAAAACTATAATTCAACTACTATGTTTAAAAGGAGCGTGTTATTAATTTTAATGATTGTATCTGCAGGGTTAATAGCACAAAATTCAAAAATGGCAATCATCAAAAAGGGGAGCTTTGTTCCCCTTTATGGTGCTGCTGATAAAAGACCAGTTGTAATTGATTCGTTTCAGTTGGATATTTATCCGGTGACGAATGCACAATATTTAACTTTTTTAAAAAAATATCCCGACTATAGTCGATCTAAAATCAAAGGTATTTTTGCTAATAAAAGTTATTTAACGCAGTGGAAAAGCGATTTTGATTACGGTAGCAATTTAAATAATGCACCCGTAACTAATATCTCGTGGTTTGCTGCAAAAAAATATTGTGAATGTCAAGGTAAACGTTTACCAAGCATGGACGAATGGGAATATGCAGCAATGTCGGATAGCGTAAGTAGAGATGCTAGAAAAAAAGAGAACTATACCAAGTACATCATGTCTTGGTATGAAAAACCAAATACAAGTGTAAATCCTGTCGGTCAAACTTTTAAAAATTACTGGGGAGTTTACGATATGCACGGATTGGTTTGGGAATGGACGTCTGATTTTAATAGTATATTTTTGTCGGGTGAATCTCGAAAAGACAAGTCGTCAGATCAGAATTTGTTTTGCGGCAGTGCATCTGTAAATGCAACGGATTTAATGAATTATGCTGCTTTTATGCGATATGCTTTTAGAGGAAGTCTTAAGGCCAATTTTACTACTAAAAATTTAGGTTTTCGCTGTGCAAAAGACCTTTAGGATATAATTCAAAAATAAAATATCATGAAAAGACCATTGATCAAAAATAAAATTTTCTACTCGTTTTTTTTAGTTCTTATTTCGCTACTTATTTCATGTAATGGCAAGGGAGATAAAAAGACGACTGAAGACGAAGCTGAAAAGCCGATTTCTGATATGTCTATTTATAATCTTCCGTCTCAATGGACGAATCAAGACGGTAAAGATATTGAATTGAAATCGCTTCGCGGCAATGTAGTGGTTATGGTTATGATATACACTTCGTGCCAGGCTGCTTGTCCAAGATTAGTTGCTGACATGAGAAATATCGAAAGTCAACTTGACAAAAAGAGTAAGGAGCACGTTAAATTTGTTTTGTTGAGTATCGATCCCAAAGTAGATACACCAGAGCGTTTGAAGGCTTTTTCTATCGAAAATAAAATGACGTCAGAACAATGGATGTTCTTGCGCTCTACCGAAGAGAATACTAGAGAATTTGCGGCTGTTTTAGCGGTTAATTACAAAAAGATAACGCCAATAGATTTCTCGCATTCGAACATTATCAGTGTATTTAATGCCGAAGGAGAATTAATGTACCAACAAGAAGGTATCAATGTAAATGATGCGGCTACGGTAGCCAAAATTAAAGAAGAGGCAAAAAAGCTTCATTAACCTTATTGCGAAACAGCTGTTGTTTTTTTGCTGTTTTTAAGAACTAATTATACAAAGCTCATCAGTAAATCATTTTATAATACCCTTTTTAAATTAGAATACAGAAGAGATTAGAATTCGTTTTGGAAAATTAAAAACCAATATTAGCTGTCAAAAGCAAGTATTGGTTTTTTTAGTTATAGTAGGATTTGCAAGTAGATACTAGATCGGAATAGTCTAACTTTAACTACACTTAAACAGTAGCTAAAATCATGACTAAGATCAATTTACTTTCACATAAAATTTCTTTCTTTTCGACCCAGCCGTACGATCAGACATTTTTCGAAAAATACAATGCCGATTTTGGTTTTGAACTTGAGTTCTTCGACATTCAATTGAACGAGCAAACCGTTACTTTGGTTGACAATAAAGCTATTGTTTGTGTTTTTGTGAATGATGTGGTTAATGCCGCTGTTATTAAAAAGCTAGCAGAAAAAGAAGTCAAAATTATCGCTTTGCGTTGTGCAGGTTTTAATAATGTGGACTTGGAAGCAGCCAAAAAGCACGGAATTCAAGTTTGCAGAGTGCCCGCTTATTCGCCTGAGGCGGTTGCAGAACATGCTATGGCAATGATTTTAACCTTAAACCGTAAAACACATAAAGCATACAATCGCGTGCGCGAACAAAATTTTTCTTTACATGGATTATTGGGTTTTGATTTGCACGGAAAGACAATCGGAATTATAGGAACTGGTAATATTGGTAAAGCATTTTCTAAAATTGCAAAAGGATTTGGCAGCACAGTTGTAGCCTATGATGTTGTTAAAGATTCGGGAATGGAAGCGGATGGAGTTCAGTATGTTGCTTTAGACACGTTAATTAAAAAAAGTGATATTATTTCACTTCATTGTCCTTTAAATGACGAAACACGCCACCTTATCAATAAAAAGACATTGGCCCAAATGAAAACTAATGTCATGATAATTAATACAAGTCGTGGTGCTTTAATTAACACTTCAGACGTAATTAAGGGTCTAAAAAGCGGCAAAGTTGGCTACTTAGGTATTGACGTTTACGAACAAGAAGAAAAATTGTTTTTTAGAGATTTATCCGAAGATATAATTCAGGACGACAAAATTCAGCGTTTAATGAGTTTCCCAAATGTGTTGGTAACCGCACATCAAGCTTTTTTTACCAATGAAGCTTTGACTCAAATTGCGTTAATTACGTTGAGTAACGTAAAAGAATTAGCACTTAATGGTCAAACAAAAGATCAATTGACACAGTTGGTCTAGCATAAGTGATTTATAAAGAACTACATAAGAATTTTTTTTATGCATTAAAACTTTATTTAGTGTTAAATCTATTCAATTAATTACATTTTATGCCGGAACATTGCTAAAAAAAGTTCAAATGTGTTAAACATTGATAATGATGTATTTAGAATGCTTTTATAAAGTAATTTTGCGCTCTCTAAACCAAATTATAAACATGAAAAAAAATCTTTTTACTGTATTTTTAGTGCTTGCAGTGCTTTTGCAAGCGTGTCAATCAGACCATGTAAACGATTCTGCTACAAATGCAGTAGCAAAAGTAGTTTTAAACTCAGATAGTAATTTGTTGGCGAATAGAATGGATTTTGAGAAATCGGGAGTGATAATGCTAACGACGTCAAAACTAACTTCAAAATCTTCTTCGGGAGCTGATAATTTTCCAATGTCTTTATTAGCAGAAGTTAAACCGCCAGTTTATGAAGGAAAAACACTTACAGCAACGCATGTTGATGTAAAAGATAATTATGTGTATGTTGCATACAGCACCCAAGGCGAAACTTATTTAGGCGGAATTGATGTGATCGATGTTTCACAGCCCAACAGTCCAAAATTAGTTGTTCAGGCACTATTGCCAAATACAGATATCAACACGGTCGTGTATAACAATGGAGTTCTTTATTTAACAGGAGCTACAAGTTTAGATGCCAATCCGGAGCTGCCTACACCAGCTTTTGTAGCAAAAATGACTTTGCAAAACGGCTTATTGAGTAATAACTATACCATGGTCTCAGTAGCAGGAAAGGTAAGTACAGGTGTAGCAGTAGCCAATTCAAGTTATTATTCAATTTCTGGTTTTACGGGTGCTGTAACCAAAATCAATAAAGCAACCAATACCATTCAAACTGCTATAGCGGTAGAAGATTTAAGAGCTTTGGGTTTGATGGATAATAAAGTTGTGGTAATGAGCGGAACTCAGGGAATTAAAATATACAATGGAGATTCAATGGCATTGATTTCGTCGATAACAACAGCGACAGATGTTCCTGATGCAAAAAGAACAATCGATTTTCAAGGCTCTAATTTAGTGGTGGCTAACGGTTACAACGGAGTGCAAGTGTATAATTTAGCGGGAAGTTTGTTGCAAACGTTAAGCTTGCCAACCGGAATCGCAAACGTTGATCAAATAGATATAGTAACGAATGCTGTTTCGGTAAATGGAGAATACGTGTATGCTGCTAATGGTGCTGCGGGAGTTGCGGTTTACAAAAACACCAACAATACGTTAGTTTCTATTGGAAGTATTTTCTTAGGAGATTCTTCTAATTATGTAAAAAGTGTTGGTGATTATATTTTTGTTGCTACAGGCAAAGGTGGATTGAAGATTATTAAAAAATTAAATGCAGTTCTTGATTGCGCTAGCTTTCCAACATATAAGGGCGGAAATTGGCTGAATGTAAATTCTGGTGAGAGCTTAAATTATCAAGGCGCAACTTCATTGCAAGGAGTTAACGTTAATCAAAATTTAGCATTCTGTGGTTCACTTTCCATTAGTCAAGGTGTAAACATCAATAGTAATGGTGTGTTTACAATGAAAGGATCTATGGCACAAGGACAGTACCGCAGTGAGAGCACTAATTTTAATGTAAACGGAACTTTAAAAATAGATGGTAGCGTGGTAATTTACGGAAATCTTATCTTGAATAGCAACGCCAAATTAGAATTTGCTTCGGGATCTACAATTACAATCTATGGAAAAGTTACTAAAAACAACGGTGTAACTATTACAGGGAATTTTACAGATACAGAAAATAAATTAAAATAAAACTCCTCAATTTTATTTTAAGAACGGAAAAAGGGAACTTCTATTTGAGGTTCCCTTTTTTTATTCCCGATTTTTGCAGCATTTACAGCCAGAATTCGTCTTTATCGTATTCTTTAAAATCATCTTGTGCATGTGCAGCTTCTATTTTTTCAAGTTGTTGCGGGGTTGCAATTTTTTGCACTTCAGCGAACAATTCTCTTTCTTCAAAACGAATATGCGCTTTTAAAAGAGACTCAATTTTTTCTAGATTTTCTTTCACATCCGATTGAGCGTGAAACAAAGTAGTTAAACTTTCGTGATCTAATAATGCTCTTTTTACTAATTCATTTCCCGGCTCTAAAACTGTAAATACATCTTGCTCTTCTAGTTTAAAATGTTCGGCTAAAGAATTTTCAAAAAACCAATCGGTATATAATTTAATTCGTTCTACTGCTATATTTTTTGAGAATCCTGTTCTTATTTTCCAACACAATTGTAAAGCATAATGATGGTCGTGACTAAGAGGTTGCAATTCAGTGGCTCTTTTTAATGGTTTTTTATCTTCCATAGTAGGACTTATTTTTTTATAAAAATACAAATTGTTTATTGGAAATTCCTACGTTTCTAGGTTTATACCATATCGTTTCGAATTTGTTATAAATTTATGTTACGACGCATCAAAAAAGCGAGAAATCCAACTGAAGAATTTCTCGCTTTTCAATATTATAGTTTCAGATGATTTACTCTGCCAATTCTACCATTTTAGAATCTCCAGCAACCACTACTTTCGTCAAACCATGTTTGGTTAAGTTTTTCATGGAAACATCCCATTTTTTACCGCTTAAACCCGCTTTCTCTTTCAAAAGAGGCAATTCAACTTGGTTGTTATTTGCTTTCAATATATCGATGATTACTTTTTCTTCATCGGTCAATTCAATTTGTTGTTTTTTCTCGGGGCGCATTTGCGGGAACAACAAAACCTCTTGAATCGAAGCATTATTAGTCAAAAACATCATCAAACGATCCATTCCAATACCCAAACCAGACGTTGGTGGCATTCCGTATTCCAAGGCTCTCAAAAAGTCTTCGTCTATAATTCCGTTGGCTTCATCATCACCTTTAGCAGCCAAACGCATTTGATCTTCAAAACGCGCTCTTTGGTCAATTGGATCATTCAATTCAGAATAAGCATTGGCTACTTCCTTACCACAAACCATCAATTCAAAACGCTCCGTCAATTCTGGATTTTCACGGTGTTCTTTACACAAAGGCGACATTTCTTTAGGATAATCCGTGATAAAAGTCGGTTGAATATAATTTCCTTCGCATTTAGCGCCAAAAATCTCATCAATCAATTTTCCTTTCCCCATCGTGTTATCCACGTCAATTCCCATTCCTTTTGCTGCTTCAAAAAGTTCCGCTTCGTTTTTACCCGAAATATCAAAACCAGTAAAATGTTTAATCGAATCTGTCATCGTTACACGAGCATACGGCGCTTTAAAACTAATTTGGTGTTCACCAAAAGTAGCTTCGCTGGTTCCGTTTACGCCAATAGCGCAATGCTCTAACAAAGATTCCGTAAATTCCATCATCCAGTTGTAGTCTTTGTAGGCTACATATATTTCCATCGCAGTAAATTCTGGGTTGTGTGTTCGGTCCATTCCTTCGTTACGGAAGTTCTTCGAAAACTCATACACTCCATCAAATCCACCAACAATTAATCTTTTCAAATACAATTCATTTGCAATTCGCATGTACAACGGAATGTCCAATGAATTGTGGTGTGTAATAAACGGACGAGCCGCCGCACCACCAGGAATCGCTTGCAAAATAGGCGTTTCTACTTCTAAATATCCAGCATCGTTAAAGTAGCCACGCATGGCATTAAACAATTTAGTACGCTTAATAAAAGTATCTTTTACGTTTTGGTTCACCGTCAAATCCACATAACGCATTCTGTAACGCAATTCAGCATCATTAAACGCATCGTGCACTTTTCCATCTTCATCCACTTTAGGCAACGGCAACGGACGCAACGTTTTGCTCAAAAAAGTAAATTTATCAGCACGAATGCATTGCGCACCAACTTTGGTTGTAAACAATTCACCTTCAATACCGATAAAATCGCCCAAATCGGTCAGTTTTTTGAAAACCTGATTGTATAAAGTTTTATCATCTCCTTCACATAAAACATCACGGTTCACGTACAATTGAATGCGACCTTCGCTATCTTGCAACTCTGCAAAACAAGCTTTTCCTTGATCTCTCACACTCATCAAACGACCTGCAACAATCACCTTTTTTCCTTCTTCAAAAGATTCCTTAATCTGTTTCGAAGTATGATTTACAGGAAAAAGATTCGCAGGATAAGGATTGATTCCTAAGTTACGTAAGGCTTGAAGTTTTTCTCTTCGGATAATTTCTTGTTCTGATAAGGCCATTGTGTACTGATTTTTAAGTCTGCAAAGATACTTTTTAAGTAGCAAAGTAGCAACGTTTCAAACTTTCAAAGCCAAAGTTTTTTAAGGAGCTAAAATTAACTGCTTTTTAGCACGATTGGTCCCGCTGTTCACTATATCTTTTTTGCCGAAAAAGCAAAAAAGGATGCCGCTTCCATCGGGGCTAAAGCCGAAGGTTTTCTATTTTTAATTAGCTTTCTTTTTTTCTTAGAGTAATTATAAGTCAAAAAAAAAGAGCAATCTGTTAGTACAGTATTGCTCTTTTTTATAATGCTATTTTAGATTCTATTTTCGAAAATAAAATTTTAAAATGTGCTTATTTTTGTTCTATTATCGATGCTTTTTTAAGCTTAATCACCTTTATTTTCTGATTTGAATTATCCGATATAAAAAGACGATCATCCAGTTGCGCAACACTATAAATAGTGCCGAATTTCTCTTTACCCAAGATATCCGAGCTGCTCACTATCGAATTGTAATTTTTATTAAGAAAATCTTCTTTCGAGTACAAACGCACGTAATTTACATTTCCAATATTTTCGGAAGTCATTGCCCAATCTGTACTTAAATTTAGCGACGTTGGTCTATTGTCGCCCAATGCGGCTTTTGTCGGACTCATTGGAGTGCTTAAAGAAGCAGCTCCATTGGCGCGAATATCCGCTATTTTATAATAAAGAAAACTTTTAGCGTCTCTTCCGGCAATTACCAAGTTACCATTAGAAACGTCCATAGAGTAAATTTCGTCAAAACCACTTACGGTATTTAATTTGGCAATCGGAGCTAAGTTCCAATTACTTGTTTCTGTAATTTGCGAAACTTCAAAAACCTTCACAGTAGTTTCTTTCTCTTTGACAAATACAAGTCCGTCGCGAACTACTACACCAAAAACGTGTACAAAAGTAGTCCACCATTGTCCATTACCTAATGTGCTTATTCCTCCAGTTGTTTTTTCGTCCAAAATAAAAACTCGCGAATCCACACTTCCTAAATAAATACGACCTTCTTCTATAGAAATCGATGAAAGCTTTGTGAAATCAATTGTCGTTGTTCCTTTTATGTACTTACGAATTGTTTTTTCAAATACTAAGGTTTGTGCATTAAATATATCCAATTGGTCTCCATTGCATACATATAGTTTATCATTAGCGATTGCAATTCCTTTGGGATCTAATTTACCCGTACCGTCTCCTATTTGACTCGAAGTAATTGTTGCATCTAGCATAGGATAGTAATAACCGTAATCGACACCGCTAGCGCTGTCTTCAGAATCTTTGCTACAGCTTGTAAATGCACAAAGCACTGCTATAAAAAAAGCAATTTTATTCATTTTAGATATATTTTTTAGTTCCATTTTCCCTGTCCTTTGTATTTTAGTAAAAATGGATTTTTTGCATCAATTTTAAACGTCGGTTTTTTATACGGACCACTCAAATAACTTGTTTTTGTCCAAGTTTGTAAGATGTCAGGGTTCGTAAATGGCAAATCATTTAAATGAATTAAATATTTATAAAAATCAGTCAGCATTTCTTGCTGTCCGCCGCCTTCGCCGCTGTTTGCTAGATTACTAGTGTGACTATAACCAATGTGATGTGAATATTCATGAGACCAAATAGACATATCGCCACGCCAATGACCGGCAACATAACCAGATTCCCATTGTGAGGCTAACGGGCCCCCGCCTAAAGCAGCTTCTCCACCAACCATTGCCATGTTTAACGTTCTTCCGTCAAGGTAATTCCAATAAATTTGTTCTATTTGCGTTTGAGATAAATAGTCATAAGTTCCGTTGGAATCGTCTGCGTTACCATGCCAATTGGTCGCGCCATTAACAGCTCTTCCTGCCAAGGTAGCTTGATCTTGTTTGTATTTGTCAAAATTCACAAAAGCTTCGTAATATAATGGATGACTAAGAGCATAGGAATAATTTAGAATCATCGTTATTGCTTCTTTTGCTAAAACAGGATTCATTGGTAAAAATTTACCTAATTCTCCTTTATGGTATTGATCGCTAAACTGTACTAGGTGCGATGACTTAATTTTTTTCAACTTGGTATACAACGAATCAGTTGACTCAATAGAAAATTCGATCGAACCAGTTGAAAACCCCTCAATTTTATCAATAGTAACTGTCTTTCCGTTTTCTAATAAATAGTCATTTTTACCAGCTGTCAAGGGAAGTTGGTGAAAAGAACGATGGAATGCCGGAACTTTACTAAAATGGTACAAGACAAAGCGTTTGTCATAATTTGGAAGTTTAGCGTATACCTTTACATCTGTAAGTCCGACAGGAGAATACAGAGATAATTGTACTGAATCTTTACCTTTTTGAAGCACCTGCAAAGGTTGATTGACTCTAAACCATCTGTCACTATTATTGTACATTTTTGCAGAGCTTTCCCCATCTTCAAACATAGTCATTGCATGGTTTCCCGCGGGTAAATTACTAGCGTCTATGATAGCCACGTAGTTGGCATTGTAATTTGTTTCGTTACTGTTATCGTCGCAGCTGCTGAATAACAAAATGTTGGCAAGTAGTAGGTTTAAAACTAGCCATTTGTTTCTTTTTAAGTTCATTTAAATAAGTTAGAGCATTTAGATTTTGGGTTATTTTTAATTTATGCAAAGATTAACAGTACTTTTATTAAAAAAAAATTGTTTTTTTAGTTTATTGTTTTCGAACACAAGTAAGTGCAATCGTTATAGTTGATTTGCTTGTACTTGAAAATCGTGAAATTAAAAAACAGTAGGAATTACATTATATTTACACTTATAATACTATAATTATCAAACATGAAAACATTGTTTTTAGGCCTTACTATGCTGTTTTTTAGTTCTTGTCAAGTTACAGAAACGCTCGTTATTAATTCAGATGGAAGCGGTGAGATCACAATAGAAGAACTTCGCGTAGAGAATAGTTATATGAAACTAGCAGGAGAAAATTATTCAAGAGAAGATGTTTTTGTTGATACTACAACGGTATTTAAAGAGTGCATTTTTAAATACATTGAAAATTATTTAAAATACTTGCCAGAGGAACGTAATTTATTCGACCGTTATAATGACGTGTTACTGTCTACTAAAAAAAGCTCTTTTGATAAAGAATTTATAGACCAAACATCACTAGCTTTTAAGGAGGTAAGTGCCATTCCTGATTTGTATAAAGCTAAAAATTATGCCGATGATATAAAATTCAATTATGCTTTAACGGCCGAGAAACACTATTATAAAGTACAGTATGAATTTGATGGTACAACTTTTAAGCGGAAGGTTTTTATTACAAACGAAAATTTGCTGCAAGAACAACAGGAGCAAATAGATTTGATAATCAAAAAAATAGCAGGCCAAAATCTCATAGAAGAATATGTTTTGCGGTATCAGTTTCCACGAAAAATAAAATCGGTATCTAATTCAAAAGCAGTTATTGGCAGTGATAAAAAATCAATTCATCTTACTTTTTTATTGACAGAGTGTTTGAGAAATCCCGAAAGCACTGCTGTCGAAGTGATTTTAGAGAATAAAATTTAATTATTTAATGTAGCGCCAATTTATAGACAAGCTCTAATTGTCTTTGTATCTTTGCAAAAAAAGAAATAAAATGAAAATTCATTACCTATTACTGGCCCTGCTTAGTGCTGTTTTAACGAGTTGCACTTTTACGGAAACTATTACTATAGATGAAAATGGCACCGGACAATATGCTGTAAATATGGATGGTTCTGCTTTAATGGCGATGTCCGGAGAGCAAATGGCTGCTGGATTGAGTGAAGAACAATCTAAAAATATTGATACTACTTTTGCTTTTAAACAAGTGTTTGCCAAAAAAAAGGATAGTATTGTTAAACTGCCGCTTAAAACACAACAAGAGTTAAAAAAGCTAGAGGACGTTGTTGTAGAGATGAAAATGAATGCAGAACAAAAGCAGTTTTTAGTAGCGCTTAAAAGTAATTTTACCAATGTGAATGAACTACAAGATATGCTAAAAGCGATGCAAACGTTGCAAAAATTAGATAAAAAATCAAATAGTGAAAATCCACTTGGAATGGGTAGCGATTTTGCTAATAACAATTCGAATGTAACCTATTCTTATACTGCAAAAAAATTCAACCGAGTAGTGACTGTAGCTCCAAAAGACAGCAATACAGTAAGTGAAGATTCGCTTGGAATGTATAAAATGATTTTTGCCTCGTCTAATTATGTTCTAAAGTATAATTTTCCAAAACGCATCAAAAAGGTTTCTAATCCCGATGCGCTTTTTAGTGCTGACCGCAAATCAATAACCGTTCAATATCCGTTTACTGATTATATGGAAAACCCCAAAAAACTGGATCTAATTGTTGAGTTTGAATAATATTAAGTGAGATGAATAAAAAAATAAAACTGCAAGATCTAGGTCAGAAAGATTATAAAGACACGTGGGAGTATCAGGAAAAAATATTCAAGGATATCGTTGATTTAAAGATCAGAAACCGCCGCGAAGAACTGAATTTGCCGACTCCAAATTACTTACTTTTAGTCGAGCATCCGCACGTATATACGCTAGGGAAAAGTGGAGATCTACAAAACTTGCTCTTATCTGAAAAGCAACTCGAGGCCAAAGGAGCTACTTTCTACAAAATTAATCGAGGTGGAGATATTACGTACCACGGACCAGGACAAATTGTAGGTTATCCTATTCTAGATCTAGAGAACTTTTTCACTGATATTCACAAGTACTTGCGTTTCCTAGAGGAAGCAATCATTTTAACTCTAAAAGATTTTGGTTTAGAATCGGGTAGAAGTGAAGGCGAAACAGGAGTTTGGTTGGGAGTAGGAACTCCATTTGCTCGTAAAATTTGCGCTATGGGTGTCCGAGCGTCGCGCTGGGTTACCATGCATGGTTTCGCTTTAAATGTAAACGTTGACTTAGGCTATTTTGATAATATCATTCCCTGCGGAATACGCGGTAAAGCAGTTACTTCGCTACATGTCGAACTAGGAGTAGAGAATGTCGACGAAGCTCAAGTGAAAAAGCAAATAATCAAGCATCTTTCAGAATTGTTTGAAGCGGATTTTGACCATTGTGAAGCTTGAATACAGTTCTCCAAGTTTCAAATTTTGAGAGTATCACGCTAGTAAACTTGGAAACTAGAGAGGTTTTTCCACTTTTTTAGAATGTTTGAATCTTTAGTGCTTCTCATAGATATCTTATACTTTTTAAACGAGATATAAGTTTAATATTACAAGTCCAATACGAGTTGATCTGGCAAAAGACGAAAACTCATTCGGTGGTATTTGGTAGTTCCGTATTTTTTAATAGCCTCCCGATGTTCTTTGGTAGGATATCCTTTATTCTTCTTCCAATTGTACATTGGAAACTCTTCGTGTATTGTATTCATATATTCATCTCGATAGGTTTTTGCCAGTATCGAAGCCGAAGCAATACTTAAATACTTGGAATCTCCTTTTATAATACTTTCATTTGGAATAGATTGTAAGAGATCCATTTCGAGTTTAGAAAATTGTTTTCCTGTCTTACTTTTTATTCCCAACTTAGCATTCAATGCCCGATTTCCATCTACAATAATAAATTCAGGGACCGGATTTAAACACAATATACTTTCTTGCATGGCTTTCATCGATGCATTCAAAATATTAATTTCATCGATCTCTGGCGGATAAAGATGTGTCACTGCAAACGATATTGCCTCAAATTCAATAAGTGGCCGCAGTATTTCTCTAGTTTTTTCAGATAATTGTTTGCTGTCGTTTACTAATAGGTTATTAAAATTTGTAGGAAAAAGAACCGCAGCTGCTGTAACTGGTCCAGCCAAACACCCTCGGCCAGCCTCATCTGTCCCAGCCTCGTAATCTGCGGTAGAATGGGAAATTTTTAACAAAATGTATACTTTATGTGTTAATAATCTATGATAATGGAAATCAGTAAGTCACGTTTTCATTTGTAGGACAAAATTAGCATTTAATATTTAATTAACACAAATGTTAATTAAATATTAAATAAATTGACCCTACCTGTTGCTTTATTAAGATATTATTATGATTTTTGCGTACTAACTAATTCAAAACTTAAATGTATGAAATTGAAATTTAAATGGATTTTTACGCTATTGATAGCGTTATCTGTACAGTTTTCTTTTGCACAAGAAAAAACTGTTTCTGGAGTTGTTTCAGATTCATCTGGACCTATACCAGGTGTAAATGTACTTGTAAAGGGTGGTAAAATTACTGCTCAAACAGATTTTGACGGTAGCTATTCCGTTAAAGCAAAAACGGGTGATGTTTTGTTATTTTCATATGTGGGTATGAACGACAAACAAATTACCGTTGGCGCAACTAATGCAATAAATGTTAAAATGGAATCTTCAGCTCAACAAATGGATGAGGTTGTTGTTGTAGCATATGGACGTGTTAAAAAATCTGAATATACTGGTTCAGTTTCGTCAATAAAAGCAGCAGACATCGAAGACAGAGCTTTAACAAATGTTTTAGCAGGATTGGATGGAGCTACTTCTGGTTTGCAAGTTCAAAGTTCAGCAGGTCAGCCAGGTTCTGCACCAGCAATTAGAATTAGAGGTTTTAGCTCGATAAATGGCTCTAATACACCTTTATATATTGTCGATGGTGTTCCTTACACCGGAGACATTAGCACTATTAATAGTGCTGATGTTGAAAGCATGAGTGTTTTAAAAGATGCGGCATCAACTTCTTTATATGGGTCAAAAGCTGCGAATGGTGTAATTATTATTACAACAAAAACAGGAAAATCTTCAAAAGATAAATTTACTTTAAACATAAGCCAAGGTTTGTCGTCAAGGTCAATTCCTGAATACAATAGAGTTAATGCGCAACAATATTACCCATTAGAGTGGGAAGCAGTAAGAAATAGTAGACCAATGAGTACTCCAACTCAAATGGATGCTGCTAATCTTTATGCAAGTAATAATATTGCTGCTTTGTTATACACAAACCCATTTAATGTGGCAGACAATCAAATTGTTGGCGTTGATGGTAAATTGAATCCAAATGCATCATTATTATATCCTGGTGATTTAGATTGGGAAAAACCACTTTCTAGAGCTGGTGTAAGAAGAAATGTAGATTTCTCGTACCAAGGAAAAAGCGAAACTTCTAATTATTTTGTTTCGATAAGTAATTTAAATGAACAAGGAAATATTAAGAAGTCAGATTACGAAAGAACGACTGCGCGTGTTAATATCAATTCAAAATTTAAAGAATGGTTTAAAACTGGTTTGAATTTATCAGGAGCGCTTACAGATTCTGATCGTGCAGTTGATGGAGCTGATAATAGTTCATCATTTAATAATCCATTTAGAACGATCAGATACATGGGGCCAATTTATCCTGTTTTCGATCATAATGCTGATGGTAGTTACCTAGTGGATGACGCTGGTGATAAAGTATACTCTACATTAAGAGGTACGGGAGCATCAAATGGTCGTAATGTTATTTATGAAACTTTATACAATAGTGATCGTGCGGAATCGATAGCTTTATCAGCAAGAACTTTTGCTGAGTTTAATCTTTACGAAGGACTTAAATTTACAGCAAACTACGCTATCGATAAGAGATCTGTAAATTCATCAGATTATAAGAACAAAGTTATCGGAGATGCAGCTGGTTTAGGTGGTGCATCAAAAGATTCTAATGGATATACAGGTGTTACTTTTAATCAAATTTTAGATTATTCTAAATCTTTTGGTGTACATAATTTAACAGCGTTATTGGGTCATGAAAGTTTTGATTATGAAACTACATACGTAACAGGTACTAAAAGAGGACAGGTTGTAAATGATAATTCAGAATTAATTAATTTTGTTACCGTAACTAACTTAGAATCGTATAAAAGAAATTACGCTACAGAAGCTTATTTCTCAAGACTTGGATATGATTACGACGGAAGATATTTAATTTCGGGGTCATTCCGTAGAGATGGTTCTTCTAAATTTGCAAAAGACAACCGTTGGGGTAATTTTTACTCTGTTGGAGCAGCTTGGAACATTTCAAAAGAAAATTTCTTAGCAGATAGTTCATGGATTAATGATTTAAGAATTAGAGGTTCGTACGGAGAGGTTGGTAATGATTCTCATATCAGCAATTCAGGATTAAGTTTTTACGTAAGTCAGCCAACTTATGCTTTAGGTTATGACAATGATTCAGAAGGAGGTATTCTTTCTAACGGTATTGGAGCTCCTAATTTAAAATGGGAAAAAAACACACAATCAGACCTAGCGCTTGAATTTGCTGCTTTTAAAAACCGATTTACTGGTACAGTTGAGTATTACAATCGTAAAACAGACGGATTAATTTTTGATGTTCCTAATCCTTTGTCATTAGGTTTAGATACAAGAGTTGAAAATATTGGTTCTATGTTTAATCAAGGTATAGAAGTTTCATTAAATGCAGCTATCATTAAAACAAATGATTTCTCTTGGGATTTCACTGTTAACGCTTCAACAATAACTAATGAAATTACTTCTCTTCCACAGAAAGAAATTATCAATGGTACTAAAAAATATACAGTTGGTAGTTCTATTTATGAATATTGGTTGAGAGACTGGTACGGTGTTGATTCTGCAGATGGTTATGCATTATATGTTGCAGACCCAGCACTAATTGTTGCAGGAGATACCGAGCAACGCGTTGTAAATGGTATGAATGTTACGACAAACCATACGAAAGCTTTATACAAATATGCCGGTTCTGCATTGCCAGATTTATATGGTAGTTTTTCGAATACCTTTAATTATAAAGGCTTAGAATTAAGTGTAATGTTTACGTATCAAATGGGTGGTAAAACTTACGATAGTAATTATCAATCTTTAATGCATACAGGAAATGATTATGGATCAGCTTTAAGTACTGATATTTTAAACAGATGGCAAAAAGCGGGAGATGTAACAAATGTACCGAGGTTAGACGTTACCACAAATACAGCATCTTCAGCATCTTCAGACAGATGGTTAGTTGATTCAGATTATTTGTCATTTAGACAAGCCAACTTATCGTATAAATTACCTATAAATTTTACAGAAAAAATTGGTGTTGATAACATGAGATTTTTTGTAAATGGAGAAAACTTACTTCTTTTTACTAAGAAACAAGGAATGGATCCAACTCAAAATTTTAATGGTACTACTCAAAACAGGTTTTCTCCTGCTAGAATTTTTTCATTAGGACTTAATTTAAACTTTTAATTTTAAATAGTATGAAAATTAATTTATCAAAATATATAATAATCGCAGCTTCAACTCTAGTATTAGGGTCGTGTTCAAGCGATTTTTTAGACCAAACTCCTACTGAATTTATCAGTGAGGATGCTGCCACCGCAGACACCGATGCATTGTATTTGGCATTGAACGGTATTCACCGTTCGATGTACATTAGGTATGAGAGTCAAGGACAAACTGGCGTGGGAGGAATCATGCAGCAAATGGATATTGCAGGAGAAGACTTAGTTTACACCGCTTCGAATAGCTGGTTTTCTAGTGTTTATAACTGGACTGCTCCTTCCAATGAAAATTCATCTGAAGTACGATTTCCTTACAGAACATTTTATCAAATTATTAGAAATGCAAATGCAATTATAAACAATGCAGATGCAGCTTCAGGACCTCAAGCAGACAAAGACATTACAAAAGGGCAAGCACTGTTATATAGAGCTTTCGGCCACTTTCAGTTGGTTCAGATCTATGGTAAAAGATACGTTAGTGGTGCTGCAAATACTCAAGATGGAGTACCTCTTGTTTTATCAACTACAGATATTGTTGGAAGATCTTCTGTTGAAGATGTTTACAAACAAGTTAATGATGATATTGATACAGCTATTGGGTTGTTAGCGGGATATAAAAAGGGGAACAATTCGCACCTAGATCAACGAGTAGCTTATGGACTAAAAGCTCGTGTGAATTTAGTGCAAGGAAATTGGTTAGTTGCTGCCGATAATGCAAGTAAAGCCAGAACAGGAAAGAATTTAATGACTATTGCAGAATATACTTCAGGCTTTAATAATTATACTAATCAAGAGTGGATGTGGGGAAGCCATGTGGTAGAAGTTCAAACCGCATATTTTGCGAATTTTGGAGCATACATGTCTCGTAACTTTAACTCGGCCGTAATTAAGGCGTGTCCAAAAGCAATTAATAGTAAGCTGTACAATCAAATTCCAATAACCGATGTTCGTGCTGCTATATTTAGTAAAACGGGTGCTCACCCAAATGTGGTTCTAGTTGCTGCTGCAAAACCATTCCCGTACACAAGTCAAAAGTTTTTATCAGTAAGTACTGGAGATAGTCGTTGTGATGTTCCTTATATGCGTGCTGCAGAGATGTATTTAATTGAAGCAGAAGCAAAAGCTAAATTAGGTGCTGCTGATGCCGCTCAAGTTTTATTTGATTTTGTAAAAAAGAGAAATCCGTTTTATATACTGTCAACAAAGACAGGACAAGATTTAGCAGATGAGGTAATGTTTCAACGCAGAATTGAATTATGGGGAGAAGGATTTAGATTTATGGATCTAAAAAGAACCAATTCAGATTTAGATCGTACCGGAGCAAACCATAACTCGACATTAACTGGAGGTGTTTTATCTGTACCGGCATCAGATAAAAGATGGCAATGGCTTATACCTCGCGATGAGATTAATGCAAATCCATTAGTAAAACAAAATGATTTGTAGTTTAGTCTATAATAAAAATTTTAAACCCGATTACTTTATGTAATCGGGTTTTTTCTTTAAGAACTAATTTTTTATTTATACCTTTTTATATTTTACCTTTGCTTTACTAAAAATTATTCAAATAATTACCCATATAGCGATCATACAATGAGGATTCTCTTTTTTTTATCTTTTTTAATACTGCCTTTAGTGTTATTTGCTCAAGGAAAACCGAATTCGAAATTTGATATACACGATACGCATAAAAGTATCAATGACACCGTTCAAAAAGTAAAACAAAAGGTTGCTACTATAGATCAGTATCAAATTTTCACTTTAGAACATGATACTATTTATGCCGATACGTCGCTCACAATACAAAAGTATTACAAGCACAATTACTTACGAAAAGATAACTTTGGACTGTTAGCTTTTTCTAATATTGGACAAACGTATAATACGCTCGATTATAGTTTGACTAGCTTTGATCCTTATCCTGAATTTGGATTTAAGGCCAAGCATTTTAATTTCTTAGAAGCCAATCAAATTCAGTATTATTCGGCTGCAACGCCATTTACCGAATTATTTTTTAATAGTACAATTGGTAAAGGACAAAATGTCGATTCTTTCATTACTTTAAATACATCTAAGAACCTTAATTTTTCTGCAGCTTATCGTGGTTTACGTTCGGAAGGAAATTATATTAATCAATTGTCAAGCACAGGCAACTTCAGATTTACGACGAGCTATCATACTACTGATAAAAGATACGTTCTTAATTTGCACGTAACCTATCAAGATATCTTAAACAGTGAAAATGGTGGAATTACCACACCAGATGATTTTGAAAGTGGTAATGCCGATTATAAAAACAGACAGCGTTTACAAGTTTTTTTAACAGATGCCCGTTCTTTTTTAAAAGGAAGACGCTTTTTTGTAGATCACGCTTTTAGAATTAACACTAACGATGTCAGTAATAATTTATATGTTACGCATCAGTTCAATTACGAAAATAAAGATTTTGAGTACACGCAACCCACAGTTGCATCGACGGTAGGCACAAGTCAGGCAGTTCGTTTTGGTCAACCTTATATTTTTAGTGATATTAATGATCAAACGCATTACAACAAAATGTATAATAAATTTGGTTTAGCATACGAAAATGTACTTTTAGGAAAGTTTTACTTTTTTGCAGATGATTTTAGAAGCAACTATTATTATAATCGTGTGCTTATTAATATTAATCCAAATACAGGTGTTGAAGATATTATACCAAGTAGTTTAAGTCAGAATATAAATAATGTTGGCGGGCAATATGAATACCAAAAGAATGATTGGAATGGGCGATTTTTATACTCTCGCTCAATAACAGAGCAATCGTTGTCTAATTTGGACGCTCAGTTAAAATACTCTTTTAATGAAAAGATTCAGGTTGAGCTGCAGTATCAAAATATAAATAAATTACCCAACAACAACTATAATTTGTTTCAAAGTAGTTACGTACAATACAATTGGTCCAATAATTTCAAGAACGAAAAAATAAATTCGCTTCACGCTTCAATTATTAATCCGTGGGTTAATTTCTCGGCGACTTATTCGGTTTTAGACGATCATTTGTATTTTGAAGATAGCAGTACAATTCAAGAAAAATCAAATTTCACACAAATCATCGCTCCACAACAATATGAGAATAGTATCAATTATCTCTCGGTAAAAGTAGGTAAAGAATTTAAATTTGGTCGCTTTGCTCTCGATAATACTCTTTTGTATCAAAATGTGAAACAGTCTGATTTGGTCTTGAATGTGCCAGAATTTGTTACTAGAAATACGATTTATTACACCAATTATTTGTTTAAAAAAGCATTGTATTTGCAAACTGGTATTTCATTCAATTACTTTACTAAGTACTACGGTAATAATTACAATCCGTTGATTGGAGAATTCTTTGTTCAAAATGAAAAGGAGATAGGCAATTATGCTAATTTCGACTTTTTTGTAAACGCACGCATTCGTCAAACTCGTTTGTTTTTTAAAGTGGAGCATTTTAATGCAGCTTTCACAGGAAATGAATATTATGCAGCACCAGATAATCCGTATCGTGACCTAACGATTCGCTTTGGTCTGGTTTGGAATTTCTTTCAATAAAATTTATAAGTAGCGTACAACCAAACTCAACACTAATGAATTATTCAAATAACATATTAGGAACTATCGGGAACACCCCTTTGGTTAAATTAAATAAAATAGTAGCAGGAGTAGATGCTTTAGTTTTAGCTAAAATCGAAACTTTTAATCCGGGTAATTCTGTCAAAGATCGAATGGCCGTAAAAATGGTGGAAGATGCAGAAGCCGATGGTCGATTAAAACCTGGTGGAACGATCATAGAAGGAACTTCTGGTAATACCGGAATGGGATTAGCTTTGGTTGCTATTGTTAAAGGATACAAATTAATTTGTGTAATTTCGGATAAGCAATCCAAAGAAAAGATGGATATTCTTCGTGCTGTTGGAGCCAAAGTAGTGGTTTGTCCAACCGATGTAGAGCCAACCGATCCGCGTTCGTATTATTCGGTTTCAAAGCGATTGGCCGAAGAAACTCCAAATTCGTGGTATGTGAATCAGTACGATAATTTGTCTAATTCTTTAGCACATTATGAGCAGACTGGTCCTGAAATTTGGGAACAAACCAATGGAAAAATAACTCATTTTGTTGTTGGAGTGGGAACAGGTGGGACAGTTTCTGGTGTTGCTAAATTTTTAAAAGAAAGAAATCCAAATATTAAAATTTGGGGAATAGATACCTATGGTTCAGTCTTTAAAAAATATCACGAAACGGGTATTTTTGATGAAAATGAAATCTATTCCTATATTACTGAAGGCATCGGTGAAGACATTTTACCTAAAAATGTAAACTTTTCTTTAATTGATGGTTTTACTAAAGTAACCGATAAAGATGCTGCTGTTTATACGCGTAAAATTGCTTTAGAAGAGGGAATTTTTGTCGGTAATTCTGCTGGTGCTGCGATTAAAGGATTGTTGCAATTAAAAGAACATTTTAAACCAGAAGATGTGGTTGTAGTGTTGTTTCATGATTCGGGAAGTCGCTACATAGGTAAAATGTTCAATGATGATTGGATGCGCGAACGTGGTTTTCTTGAAGAAAATATTACCAAAGCCGAAGATGTAATTAAAGATCATTTGGATAAGGAATTGATTGTTGTTCGTACAGAAGAATTGGTTTCGCATGCCATTGAAAGGATGCGTAAGTATAAAATTTCGCAAATTCCCGTGGTTGATATTTCTGGCTTTGTTGGTTCTGTAGATGAAACGGATTTGTTTCAGAGCTATGTAGCTGATAAAGACGTGGCTGATCGACCAATAAAAGAGGTAATGGGAGAACCTTTTCCTATTGTAAAATTAGGAACACCAATCGAATCCGTTTCTAAATTATTTACCAAAGAAAATGCCGCTGTTTTGCTCGATTTAGGAAATGGTAAGCATCATATCATCACAAAGTATGATATTATAGGGGCAATAAAATAGCATACAATTTATGGGTAATTTTGCAGCAATAGATTTTGAAACAGCCACAGCTTATCATCCGTGTTCGGTAGGTATTGTCACTGTCGAAAATGGAATTATTGTGGATGAGTTTGTTACGCTTATTAAGCCACCAAACAATACTTATTCGCCATTTACAATTGCAGTTCATGGTATTCGTCCTCATCAAACAATAAATGCGAAGAGTTTTTTAGAAGTTTTTCCAGAAATACAAAAACGGTTAAAAAATCGTATTGTTGTGGCACACAATGAAAGCTTTGATCGCAATGTTTTAATTAAATCTATGGCGCTCTATGGTTTAGATTATGAGTCTTTAAATATTAACTCGCGGTGGGAATGTACTGTAAAGATTTATCGTGCGAAAGGAATTAAACCAACAAAGTTAAGTGATTGCTGTCGCGAAATGAAAATTGATCTCAATCATCATGAGGCTCTTTCTGATGCTCGTGCTTGTGCGAAGTTATTCTTAAAAAAATAAATATCTAGAAGTAATTATTGTAAGTTTTTTCATTAATTTAGTATTTGTAATAAGCAGAAATTGTTTATTTAAATCTAATCTATGAAAGAAGATTTTTTACATTATTTATGGAGGTATAAAAAGTTTGATGTTTTAAATCTTAAAACTACTATTGGTGAAACTGTTCAAATTATTTCGTCCGGAAGTTACCTCGAGTTAGCGGGCCCAGATTTTTTTAATGCTCAGTTAGTAGTTGGGAATCAAAAATGGGCTGGTAACGTCGAAATTCATATCAAATCGTCTGATTGGTATGTTCACAATCACGAAAAAGATAATGCCTATCAAAATGTAATTTTACACGTGGTGTGGGAGCACGACACAATTATTTTTAGAGAAGATAATTCAGAAATTCCAACTATTGAGTTGCGCGATTTCGTCTCTGCTGAAGTGCTTGTAAATTATAAAAAGTTAGTTCAACCTAAAAGCTGGATTTATTGTGAAAAAGAAATTGCTACGATTGATAATTTCATCTTTAGTAATTGGAAAGAGCGCTTGTTTTTTGAGCGTTTAGAAAGAAAATCTAAATTAATATTTGAGTTATTATCGAGCACCAATAATGATTGGGAAGCTGTTCTTTTTTGTCTTCTAGCTAAAAACTTTGGATTGAATACGAACGGTGAATCCTTTCTTGCCATCGCAAAAGCGTTGCCTTTTTCTATTATTCGAAAAGAAAGCTTTGAAGTTGAAAATCTAGAAGCACTCCTTTTTGGGAAAGGTCAATTGTTGGTCGACGAAAAAGAAGATGTATATTTTAACGATTTAAAATTTCGATACTTCTACATGCTTCATAAATTTCGATTAGAGGAAGGATATGTGCAACCGTTGCAATTTTTTAAACTTCGCCCAGATAATTTTCCAACGATTCGTTTGTCACAATTGGCACATTTGTATCATCACCATCAAAACTTATTCACTAAAGTTATTGACTTAAAATCAAATGTTGATGGCTATGAATTGCTTCAAGTAAGTGTTTCTGATTACTGGCAAACGCATTACACTTTTGATAAAGTAAGTTCGAAAAAAAGCAAGAAACTCTCTAAAGCATTTATTGACTTGCTACTCATTAATACGGTAATTCCGATTCAGTTTGCGTATGCACAATCTAGAAGTGAATCTAATTCTGAACAATTATTACAATTTATGAATCAAATTGTTGCCGAGAAAAACAGTACAATAGATAAATTTACTTTCTTTAAAGTTGCCGTAAACACTGCTTTTGATTCGCAATCGCTATTGCATCTTAAAAAAGAGTACTGTGCTAAAAATAAATGTTTGTCTTGTGCGGTTGGAATGGAGTTATTGAAAGTAAAAAGCGAAATGAAAGTACTTTAAATATTTTGTACTTTTGTAGGCAATTACAAAATAGAGAAAGAAAATGTCTGCAATTTTAAAATTAAAATTTTTTTTCGAAAAATATGGTTTTCATGTATCGTCACGTTTAGCTGATAAGCTAGGAATGCGTGTGACGAGCGTTCGTTTGTTTTTTATTTATATTTCGTTTGTAACAGTAGGTTTGGGTTTTGGAGTATACTTGACCTTGGCGTTCTGGATTCGATTAAAAGATTTAATACGTGCCAAACGTACTTCGGTTTTTGATTTATAAAGAGTTTTACAGGCATAAAAAAACGGATTAAGAATAGCTTCTTAATCCGTTTTTTTTATTATCTCAAAAAAGTTATTTGTCAGGGTTGTTCAATTTACTGTTTTTCTTTCCGTAAACGAAGTAGATAATTACACCTAATGCCATCCAGATTACTAAACGTGCCCAACTCTCGTTAGGAAGCGAATACATTAAACCTACACAAACTAATACGCCTGCAATTGGAACATAAGGAACAAACGGTGTCTTGAACGCTCTTGGGGCATCTGGCATTTTTACGCGCATCACCATCACTCCAATACAAACCAATACAAACGCTAGTAAAGTACCGATGCTCACCATATGGCCCAAATCACTTACCGGTACAAAACCAGCAAATAAACTTACAAAGAATAAAAAGAAAACATTTGTTTTCCAAGGCGTGCGAAAGCGGGGGTGAATATCACTAAAGAATTTTGGCAACAAACCATCTTTACTCATGGTATAAAAAACACGACTTTGTCCCATTAACATTACCAACATTACAGAAGTATAACCGGCGAGAATTGCAACAATTAACCCGGTTTGTAAAAAGTCATATCCTGTTTTAGCAAAAGCTGTTGCTGCTGGTTTAGCGTCACCTGCAAATTCGTAATACGGAACTAAACCGGTCATTACATACGCAAATAATACATACAAAATGGTACATACAACTAATGAACCTAAGATTCCGATAGGCATTCCTTTTTGAGGATTTTTTGCTTCTTGGGCGGCTGTAGAAACTGCATCAAAACCGATGAAAGCAAAAAATACAGTTCCTGCCCCTGCAGCAATACCCGACCAACCAAAATGTCCAAATTCCCCTGTGTTTTCTGGAATATATGGAACATAGTTTTCAGGATTGATATAACTCCATCCTAAAACAATAAAAACAATAACTACTGCTACTTTTAGAATTACCAAAAAGTTGTTTATAGAAGCTGATTCTTTTGATCCGCGAATTAATAATAAGGATAACATAGAAACGATAAGAACAGCTGGGAGATTAATTATGCCTCCTTCTATTACCGTTCCATCACTTAATTTTAAATGTTCCCACGGAGAACAAATTAACTGCGTGGGCAGGTGAATGTCGTATTTGCTAAGTAATTCGAGTAGATACCTGGACCAGCTCACACCAACCGTTGCCGCACCCAATGCATATTCTAAAACTAAATCCCAACCAATTATCCAAGCCATAAATTCTCCCATAGTGGCGTAAGAGTATGTATAGGCACTACCCGCAACTGGAATCATCGAAGCAAATTCTGCGTAACAAAGTCCTGCAAAAGCACAACCTACTGCTGCCAATATAAAAGATAAAGTTACTGCTGGACCAGCGTGATCTGCAGCGGCAATTCCGGTTAGTGAAAATAACCCCGCACCAATAATGGCACCTACACCAAGAGCAACAAGTGATCCTGAAGAAAGAGTCCTTTTTAGGCCATCTTCTGTTTCAGATGATTCGCCAAGCAATACCGAGAGAGGTTTGGTTTTCCAAATAGACATAAAATTGTTGGTTTAAAATTACTAGGCCTCAAATGTATCGTTTTTTCGAAAAAATAAAAACAAATTAAGATATTTAAGTTACAAAATTGACTATGTAAGACTTAATTAAATACGAATAGCTCTCTAACTACTGAGTTTTGTTACGGTTACTTCGTTTTTTTCTGAATAATCCTGCATAGTATTTAGTTTGTATTCAATTTTTTCTTATAAAAAATAAATTTTAGTGTTATTTTTATATTCGAAATCTTATGAACCATGAATTTTCAAATTTTAAACTCTTTTTTCAAATATACCAAAGCACAACAAATAGGGATTTTGCTGCTTTTTACTATAATTGTTGCTTTGCAATTTGTGTTTCACTATTCTGATTTTACAGAAGTTCAATTGGTAACTAAAGAAGAAAAAGAATGGCTGGGCTTGCAGCAGCAACTCGATGTAATTAAAGAAGAGAAATCTGAATCTACATTTAAAAAATGGCCTTACAATCCCAATTTTATTACAGATTACAAAGGGTATAAGCTGGGGATGTCGGTAAAAGAAATTGACAGACTATTCGCTTTTAGGAAACAAAATAAATACGTGAATTCCGTACAGGAATTTCAAGATGTAACGAAAATTTCAGATTCTCTACTCAAAAGCATGGCTCCTTATTTTAAGTTTCCAGATTGGGTTAAAACCAATAAAAGTAGTATCAGTAACTTACCTGCCAAGAAAGAAGCTACTATTAAAACAGTAATTGTAAAAGATATCAACCTGGCAACTGCCGAAGATTTAATTGCAATTTATGGCATAGGTGAAGCATTGTCGCAACGTGTCCTGAGTTACAAACAAACTGTTGGTGGTTTTGTTTCTATGAATCAAATTAATGAGATTTGGGGACTTTCGCCCGAAGTTATTTATATGATTAATAAAAACTTTAAAATTATTTCTAAACCAACAATTTCTAAAATTGCTATAAACGATGCTTCTTTGAAAGAGCTGAGTCAGTTTTATTATTTTAAAAATGGCTTAGCTAAACAAATACTGATCTATCGAAGTATGAACGGAAATTTTAATAATATTGAGGATTTAGCAAAAATTAAAGGTTTTCCTGTTGATAAGGCAAGTATAATTGACTTATATTTGGAGTTCTAAAACAAATAGCAACATGGATTTTAATTATAATGAAACGCAATCGATGATTGCACAGTCAATAAAGGATTTTGCAGCTGTACATATTCAACCATTTATAATGGAGTGGGACGAAGCACAAACATTCCCTGTTCCGTTATTCAAAAGATTAGGAGAAATGGGTTTTATGGGTGTTTTAGTACCGGAAGAATATGGTGGTGCAGGTTTAGGTTATCATGAATATATTACTATTGTTGAAGAAATATCAAAAGTAGATCCTTCTATTGGTCTTTCAGTTGCGGCGCATAATTCGTTATGTACTAATCATATTTTAACTTTTGGAAATGAAGAACAAAAGAAAAGATGGTTGCCAAAATTAGCTACCGCAGAATATATTGGAGCTTGGGGGTTAACCGAGCATAATACAGGATCTGATGCTGGAGGAATGAATACTACAGCAAAAAGAGATGGAGATGATTGGATTGTAAATGGAGCCAAAAACTTTATTACACATGCCATTTCTGGCGATATTGCAGTAGTGATTGTTCGTACAGGAGAAAAGGGAGATTCGAAAGGAATGACTGCCTTTGTATTCGAAAAAGGGATGGCTGGTTTTACTTCGGGTAAAAAAGAAAATAAATTAGGAATGCGTGCTAGTGAAACTGCCGAACTAATTTTTGATACTTGCCGTATTCCCGATGCAAATCGCTTAGGCGAAGTCGGACAAGGATTTATTCAGGCCATGAAAATTTTAGATGGTGGTAGAATATCGATCGGAGCACTTTCTTTAGGAATTGCAAAAGGAGCTTATGAAGCCGCTCTAAAATATTCTAAAGAACGCCATCAATTTGGACAGCCGATAAGTAGCTTTCAAGGTATCTCATTTAAATTGGCCGACATGGCTACCGAAATTGAAGCTTCGGAATTGTTGTTACACAAAGCGGCTTTCTTAAAACAAGAGCACAAGCCAGTTACCACTATGGGAGCTATGGCCAAAATGTTTGCTTCGGAAGTGTGTGTTAAGGTCGCAAATGAAGCCGTACAGATTCACGGAGGTTACGGATATACCAAAGATTATCCGGTAGAAAAATTCTATCGTGATTCTAAATTATGTACTATTGGAGAAGGAACGACCGAAATTCAGAAACTTGTAATTTCACGAAACTTACTAAAAGAGTAAGCTCTTAAGCGACTTTAAAATTTATTTGCACTTTATAAGTCATAAGTGGTATTTAATAGCTACTTTTGCAGCCTTAACGAGAGGAGGTGTCAAAATTATGTTAATTATACCGATTAAAGACGGAGAAAATATCGATAGAGCGCTAAAACGCTACAAAAGAAAATTTGATAAAACAGGAACTGTTCGTCAATTAAGATCACGTACTGCGTTCTTAAAACCATCAGTTGTGAAAAGAGCAAAACTTCAAAAAGCTGCTTACATTCAAAACATGAAAGACAACTTAGAGAATTAATTTTTTTTCTATGTTAAAAATAAATACCGTTAGTGGTCAAAATTTTATAATTTTGATGCTAACGGTTTTTTTATGAAAAAAAATACAGCAGCATTTCAAGATTATTTGCAATTAGAGAAAAAATATTCTTTGCACACCGTAAATGCGTATCTTAAAGATATAGCAGATTTTGAGTTGTTTAATACAGTCAATTTTGAGCAAGATGTAATCGACACTGCAAATTACAGTCAAATTCGATCATGGATTGTTTTTTTGATAGATGCAGGTTTAGAAAACATCTCTGTTAATCGTAAGATGGCATCTCTAAAAGCTTTCTATAAATTTTTATTAAAAACAAAACAATTGGATGTGAGTCCAATGTTAAAGCATAGAGCTTTAAAAGTTTCAAAATCAATTCAAATTCCATTTTCTGAAAATGAATTGCAGTTGGTTTTAAAGGAGTTTCAAAACGCAGTTGGTTTTGAAGAAATTCGAGATAAGTTAATTATTGATTTATTGTATGCTACTGGAATTCGGAGATCCGAATTAATTGGTCTTCGTTTGGATGCTGTAGATTTATATCAAGATAGTTTGAAGGTTTTGGGAAAGAGAAATAAGGAACGAATAGTGCCTTTATTGCCTGTGATAAAAGAACAAATTAAGAGGTATTTGGGCGAGCGTATATTGCTAGAGGTTATTATAGATGAAAGGTATTTTTTTGTTTCTAAAAAGGGCGTAAAATTGAATGAAACTTTTGTCTATCGATTAATTAATTCTTACTTTAGTAGAGTCTCCGAAAAAGTAAAAAAGAGTCCGCACATGCTTCGGCATACATTTGCAACTCATTTGTTAAATAACGGAGCAGATCTAAATTCGGTAAAAGAATTATTAGGACATTCAAGTTTGGCTTCTACCCAAGTATATATGCATAACAGTTTAGCTGAACTTCAAAAAGTATATCAGGAAGCGCATCCTCGAAACAAGAAATAGTTTTTTATGTTTAATCTTAAAATTTTGTATTATGAAGGTAAATGTTCATGCAGTTAACTTTGTTGTTGACGGAAAGCTGTTAGATTTTATTCAGTCACGAATGGATAAATTAGAAAAGTATTATGATAAGGTGGTCTCGGCTGATGTGTATTTGAAGGTCGAGCGAACGAGTGATAAAGAAAACAAGTGTGTTGAGATAAAGGTTAATGTACCAGGAGATGATTTTTTGGTTAAAAAACAATGTAAAAGTTTTGAGGAAGCAGTGGAGCTTTCGGCCGAATCATTGGAGCGTTCGCTTGTGAAAAGGAAAGAAAAAATAAGAACTCATATTTAATGTCAAAATTTTTTTAAAAAAATGTTTTGAATCAAAGATAAAATCTATACATTTGCAGTCCGTTAGAAATAGCGGACTTTTTTATTGATATTGCCAGCGTAGCTCAGTTGGCTAGAGCAGCTGATTTGTAATCAGCAGGTCGTGGGTTCGAGTCCCTCCGCCGGCTCTAAAATTCCAACGCGATTTGGAAGGTTCATGGTTTTATTGATAAAAGAAGGGGAGATACTCAAGCGGCCAACGAGGGCAGACTGTAAATCTGCTGTGTAAACTTCGCAGGTTCGAATCCTGCTCTCCCCACAAAATTGATTGGAGGTTTAGATTTCTAAATTGAAAATCAAATATCCTTAACAAGGATTCTGCCGACTTAGCTCAGGGGTAGAGTGCTTCCTTGGTAAGGAAGAGGTCACGGGTTCAATTCCCGTAGTTGGCTCAAGTAAGTAGGAAATTGAAAATTAATATATAACTAAGATTAAAAATTAAGTAAAATGGCAAAAGAAACCTTTAACCGTTCGAAACCACACTTAAATATTGGTACGATCGGACACGTGGATCACGGTAAAACTACTTTAACAGCAGCAATCACAAAAGTGTTATCTGATGCTGGTTACTGTCAAGCTAGATCATTTGATCAAATTGATAATGCTCCTGAGGAGAAAGAAAGAGGTATTACAATTAATACATCTCACGTTGAGTATGAAACTGCTAATCGTCATTACGCTCACGTTGACTGTCCAGGTCACGCGGATTACGTAAAAAACATGGTTACAGGTGCGGCTCAAATGGATGGTGCTATCTTAGTAGTTGCTGCTACAGATGGTCCAATGCCACAAACTCGTGAGCACATCCTTTTAGGACGTCAGGTTGGTATTCCAAGAATCGTTGTTTTTATGAACAAAGTGGATATGGTAGACGATGCTGAGTTGTTAGAGCTTGTTGAAATGGAAATCAGAGATTTATTATCTTTCTACGAATATGATGGAGATAATGGACCAGTAGTTCAAGGATCTGCTTTAGGTGGATTGAATGGAGATGCTACATGGGTACCAAAAATCATGGAATTAATGGCAGCTGTTGATGCTTGGATCGAAGAGCCAGTGCGTGATATCGCTAAGCCATTCTTGATGCCGGTTGAAGATGTATTTACAATTACAGGACGTGGAACTGTTGCTACAGGTCGTATCGAAACTGGTATTGCTAATACAGGAGATGCTGTTGAGATCATTGGTATGGGAGCTGATAAATTAACTTCTACTATTACAGGAGTTGAGATGTTCCGTAAAATCCTTGATAGAGGTGAAGCTGGAGATAACGTAGGTTTATTGTTAAGAGGTGTTGATAAAGAATCTATAAAAAGAGGAATGGTTATCGTTAAGCCAGGATCAGTAAAACCACACGCTACTTTTAAAGCAGAGGTTTATATCTTGAAAAAAGAAGAAGGTGGACGTCATACTCCATTCCATAATAACTACCGTCCACAGTTTTACGTACGTACAACTGACGTAACAGGAGTTATTACTTTACCAGAAGGAGTAGAGATGGTAATGCCAGGAGATAACTTGACTATTAATGTTGCTTTGTTGAGCCCAATCGCAATGAGCGTAGGTTTACGTTTTGCTATCCGTGAAGGTGGTAGAACAGTAGGTGCAGGTCAGGTAACTGAAATCGTAGGATAATCCTATAAAAATTATAAGGCCAGTTGATTTTCTTAACTGAAATAATACTGGCTTTTACTACGGGCGTAGTTCAAGGGTAGAATAGCGGTCTCCAAAACCGTTGATGGGGGTTCGAATCCCTCCGCCCGTGCAATAAAAAAATTAGATCAAATGGCAAAAGTTGTTAATTACATATCGGAATCATTCGAGGAATTAAAGTCAAATGTGACTTGGCCTACATGGGCAGAAGTGCAAAAATTGACAATTATTGTCGCTGTTTTTTCAGTCTTATTTGCTTTGGCAACATGGGGAGTAGATGAGTTTTTTGCAAGTGTATTGGAGAAATTTGCCATCTGGATAAAAGCTTAATTTTTTTTATGATGACTGAAAATAGTATTAAAAAGTGGTATGTAGTTCGAGCGGTAAGCGGTCAAGAGAATAAAGTGAAAGCTTATATCGAAACTGAGATTGCTAGATTGGGTATGGAGGATTACGTTTCTCAAGTCTTGGTGCCGACAGAAAAAGTGGTTACTGTAAAAGACGGAAAGAAAATAGCGAAGGATAAAGTTTATTTTCCGGGCTATGTAATGATCGAAGCTAATTTAGTGGGTGAAATACCTCATATTATCAAGTCTATAACGAGTGTGATTGGTTTTTTAGGTGAGGTGAAAGGTGGAGAACCTGTGCCGCTTAGAATATCAGAAGTGAATAGAATGTTAGGTAAAGTTGACGAGTTGGCAGTAAATACTGATACGCGAGCAATACCTTTCAACTTAGGGGAAACGGTAAAAGTGGTCGATGGTCCTTTTAATGGTTTTAACGGAACAGTTGAAAAAATAAATGATGAAAAGCGTAAGCTTGAGGTAATGGTTAAAATTTTCGGAAGAAAAACACCATTAGAGTTAAGTTTTATGCAAGTTGAAAAAGTATAATTTTATTGTTACATATAACAACCATTGCAATCGCTTCCAAGAGATTGTAATGTTTAAATTTTTTTAAAAATGGCTAAAGAGATAAGTAAAGTAGTTAAACTACAAGTTAAGGGAGGTGCTGCGAATCCGTCGCCACCGGTTGGACCTGCTCTAGGAGCTGCTGGTGTTAATATCATGGAATTCTGTAAGCAATTTAATGCTAGAACTCAAGATAAACCTGGCAAAGTTTTACCAGTACAAATTACTGTGTACAAAGACAAATCATTTGACTTTGTTGTTAAAACACCTCCGGCGGCAGTACAATTGATGGAAGCTGCAAAGCTAAAATCAGGTTCTGGTGAGCCTAATCGTAAAAAAGTAGCTAGTGTTACTTGGGAACAAATTAGAACTATTTCTGAAGACAAAATGCAAGATTTAAATGCATTTACGATGGAATCTGCTATGAGTATGATTGCTGGAACAGCTAGATCTATGGGTATAACAGTATCAGGAGACGCTCCTTTTTAATTTAAAAAAAGACATGGCAAAATTAACAAAAAAGCAAAAAGAGGCTGCTTCGAAAATTGAAAAGAACAAACTATATTCTCTTAAAGATGCTGCGGCATTATTAAAATTAGTTGCTTCTGCAAAATTTGATGAGTCTGTTGATATCGCAGTTCGTTTGGGTGTAGATCCAAGAAAAGCGAATCAAATGGTTAGAGGAGTGGTAACATTACCTCATGGAACTGGTAAAGACGTTAAAGTATTAGCATTGGTTACTCCAGACAAAGAAGCGGAAGCTAAAGAAGCTGGTGCAGACTATGTAGGTCTTGATGAGTACTTGCAAAAAATTAAAGACGGTTGGACAGATGTTGATGTAATTATCACTATGCCTTCTGTTATGGGTAAATTAGGTCCATTAGGTCGTATTTTAGGACCTAGAGGTTTAATGCCAAACCCTAAAACAGGTACTGTAACTATGGATGTTGCAAAAGCTGTTCAAGAGGTTAAGGCTGGTAAAATTGACTTTAAAGTTGATAAAACTGGTATCGTGCATGCAGGAATTGGGAAAGTTTCTTTTGGAGCTGAGCAAATTTATGATAACGCACACGAAATTATTCAAACATTAATCAAACTTAAACCAACTGCTGCTAAAGGTACCTACATTAAAGGTATTCACCTTACAAGCACTATGAGTCCAGCGATTGCGTTAGACCCAAAAGCAGTATAATTAGTAGTTAAAAATTTTTAGTATGACTAGAGAAGAAAAATCAATCGCGATTGAAGATTTAACTGCACAGTTAGCCGGGGCAAATATTGTTTATGTAGCAGATATTTCTGGACTTAATGCAGAGACTACTTCAAACTTGAGAAGAGCTTGTTTTAAAGCAGGTGTTCAATTAGAGGTGGTAAAAAACACATTGCTTGCAAAAGCGATGGAAGCATCTGATAATGATTATGGAGATTTACCTTCTGTATTGAAAGGGAACACTTCTATCTTAATTGCAGATATTGCTAATGCACCTGGTAAAATTATTAAGGATTTCCGTAAAAAATCGGATAAACCTATTTTAAAAGGAGCTTTTATTAATTCTGAAGTTTATATTGGAGATGATCAATTAGATGCATTAGCAACTATCAAATCTAAAGAAGAACTTCTTGGGGAGCTTATCGGATTGTTACAATCACCAGCTCAAAGAATTATTGCTGCTCTTCAAAATAAATTTGCAGGAGAAGAAGCATCTGAGGAAGTATCAGAATAATACAAACAACATAGTTGCTTGTATTTAAAAAGAACGCACATAAATAAATTATATTTTTACAAATCATTTTAAAACGATAGAAAAAATGGCAGATTTGAAACAATTCGCAGAACAATTGGTTAACCTAACAGTTAAAGAAGTTAACGAATTAGCAACAATATTAAAAGACGAGTACGGAATTGAGCCTGCTGCAGCTGTTGTAGTTGCTGGTGGTGGTGGTAGCGAAGCTGCTGCTGAAGAAGCTCAAACTGAATTTACAGTTGTATTAAAAGAAGCTGGTTCTTCTAAATTAGCAGTTGTTAAATTAGTAAAAGAACTTACAGGTTTAGGTCTTAAAGAAGCTAAAGACATAGTCGATAGTGCTCCAAGCAATATCAAAGAAGGTGTTTCTAAAGAAGAGGCTGATGGTCTTAAAAAATCTTTAGAAGAAGCTGGAGCTGTTGTTGAGCTTAAATAGTAAAACTCAGTTTTAAGAAGTAGGTTTAGGTCTTGAGTTTTATTGCTCAATGACCTAAACCATTTTTCGTATAACAAATGTTTGTCTTATTTCTTTATAAGATACCGTTTGAAATTAGATTCATTTTACCCATTACGAGGAAAAAAAATTAACAGATAATAAGAAAGTAGTTATCTTAAAATTGGTTTTTAAAGATGTAGTGGTTGTAAAAGAAGCGCATAAATACAATCGTATGTATGCAAAAAAATTACTTTTTTAATCAAAATTTTGTCCATTGATGTTAACAAATCAGACTGAAAGATTGAATTTTGCCTCAACGAAAAATATTCCTGCATATCCAGACTTTTTGGATGTACAGGTTAAATCGTTTAAAGATTTTTTCCAATTGGAAACTAAATCTGACGAAAGAGGCGACGAAGGGTTGTACAACACCTTCATGGAAAACTTTCCAATTACAGATACAAGAAACAACTTTGTATTGGAGTTCCTCGATTATTTTGTTGATCCTCCACGTTATACTATTCAAGAATGTATAGAAAGAGGTCTTACGTATAGTGTACCTTTAAAGGCTAGGTTAAAACTATATTGTACAGATCCAGAGCACGAAGATTTTGAAACGATTGTACAAGACGTTTATCTTGGTACAATTCCTTACATGACGCCAAGTGGTACTTTTGTTATCAACGGAGCAGAACGTGTTGTTGTTTCGCAACTACACAGATCACCAGGTGTATTCTTTGGACAATCGTTCCATGCAAATGGTACTAAATTATATTCTGCCAGAGTAATTCCTTTTAAGGGATCTTGGATAGAATTCTCTACAGATATTAATAGCGTAATGTACGCGTATATCGACAGAAAGAAAAAATTACCAGTTACTACTTTATTCCGTGCAATTGGGTTCGAGAGAGACAAGGATATCCTTGAGATTTTTGACTTAGCTGAGGAGATTAAAGTTTCAAAAACAGGTATTAAAAAATATATTGGTAGAAGATTAGCTGCTCGTGTGTTAAATACATGGCATGAAGACTTCGTAGATGAAGATACTGGCGAAGTTGTTTCTATCGAACGTAATGAAATCATCCTTGATCGTGATACTATTATCGATAAAGATAATGTTGAAGAGATAATTGATGCTAACGTTAAATCTATTTTGTTACATAAAGAGGGTAGTAATCAATCTGATTACGGAATTATCCATAATACGTTACAAAAAGACCCGACAAATTCAGAAAAAGAAGCTGTTGAGCATATTTACAGACAACTGCGTAACGCAGAACCGCCTGATGAGGAAACTGCTCGCGGTATTATTGATAAATTGTTCTTCTCAGATCAACGTTACAACTTAGGTGAAGTTGGTCGTTACAGAATGAACAAAAAACTTGGTCTAGATATCCCAATGGAAAAGCAAGTGCTTACCAAAGAAGATATTATTACTATTGTGAAGTATTTGATTGAATTGATCAACTCTAAAGCAGAGATTGATGATATTGATCACTTATCAAACCGTCGTGTTAGAACAGTTGGAGAACAATTGTCACAACAATTTGGTGTTGGTTTAGCACGTATGGCTAGAACTATTCGCGAGAGAATGAACGTTAGAGATAACGAGGTGTTTACACCAATTGACTTGATTAATGCTAAAACATTATCATCAGTTATCAACTCTTTCTTTGGTACAAACCAGTTGTCTCAATTTATGGATCAAACGAATCCATTAGCTGAGATCACGCACAAAAGAAGATTGTCTGCACTAGGACCTGGAGGTCTTTCGAGAGAGAGAGCTGGTTTCGAAGTACGTGACGTTCACTATACACACTACGGACGTTTATGTCCTATTGAAACTCCAGAGGGACCAAACATTGGTTTGATTTCATCTCTTGGAGTATATGCTAAAGTAAATGGAATGGGATTCATTGAAACACCGTACCGTAAGGTAACTAATGGTGTTGTGGATTTGGTATCTACTCCTGTTTATTTAAGTGCAGAAGAAGAAGAAGGAATGTTGATTGCTCAGGCAAACATCGAAATGGAAGATTCTGGTAAAATTATTGCTGAAAATGTAATTGCCAGAGAAGAGGGAGATTTTCCTGTGGTTGAGCCATCACGAGTAGATTATACGGATGTTGCGCCTAACCAAATTGCTTCTATTTCAGCTTCTTTGATCCCTTTCTTAGAGCATGATGATGCGAATAGAGCCTTGATGGGATCTAACATGATGCGTCAGGCAGTACCTTTAATTCGTCCAGAAGCTCCAATTGTTGGAACTGGATTAGAACGTCAAGTTGCTTCTGACTCTAGAGTATTGATCAACGCTGAAGGAGAAGGTACGGTAGAATATGTTGATGCTAATATCATCACCATTAAATACGATCGTACGGACGAAGAAAGAATGGTTAGTTTTGAGAATGATGATAAAACGTATAATTTAATCAAATTCAGAAAAACGAATCAAGGTACAAGTATTAACTTGAAACCAATTGTTAGAAAAGGCGATAGAGTTACTTTAGGTCAAGTATTGTCGGAAGGATATGCTACTCAGAACGGAGAATTGGCTTTAGGTCGTAACCTCAAAGTGGCGTTTATGCCATGGAAAGGATACAACTTTGAGGATGCAATTGTAATTTCAGAGAAAGTAGTTCGTGATGATATATTTACTTCTATTCACGTAGATGATTATTCGTTAGAGGTTAGAGATACGAAATTAGGTAACGAAGAGTTGACTAATGATATTCCTAACGTTTCTGAAGAAGCGACTAAAGATTTAGATGAAAATGGTATGATTAGAATTGGAGCCGAGGTTAAACCTGGTGACATTTTGATCGGAAAAATTACACCAAAAGGGGAATCAGATCCTACTCCTGAAGAGAAATTGCTTCGTGCAATCTTCGGTGATAAAGCAGGTGATGTAAAAGATGCGTCGTTAAAAGCATCTCCATCTTTACATGGTGTAGTTCTTGATAAAAAATTATTTGCAAGAGCCGTAAAAGATAAACGCAAACGTACCCAAGATAAAGATGCTTTAGGCGCTTTAGAAATGGAATTTGAAACCAAATTTGTTGAATTAAAAGACAGATTAGTAGAAAAATTATTCGTGATCGTCAACGGAAAAACGTCTCAAGGTGTAATGAATGATTTGGGTGAAGAAGTATTGCCAAAAGGTAAAAAATACACTCAAAAAATGCTTTATGCTGTTGAAGATTTTGCTCACTTAAGCAAAGGACAATGGGTTGCTGATGATGCTACAAATAAAATGGTTAATGAATTAATTCATAACTATAAAATTAAGCTGAACGACCTACAAGGTTCTTTACGTAGAGAGAAATTTACAATTACGGTTGGAGACGAACTACCAGCAGGTATTTTGAAATTAGCAAAAATTTATATTGCTAAGAAACGTAAATTGAAAGTTGGGGATAAAATGGCAGGACGTCACGGTAACAAAGGTATTGTTGCTCGCATTGTTCGTCATGAAGATATGCCTTTCTTAGAAGATGGAACACCAGTTGATATCGTATTGAATCCACTTGGAGTACCTTCTCGTATGAACATCGGACAAATTTATGAGACTGTTTTAGGATGGGCTGGACAAAAATTAGATAGAAAATTTGCTACTCCAATTTTTGATGGTGCTTCTCTAGATCAAATTAATGAGTTTACCGATGAAGCTGGAATTCCAAGATTCGGTCATACGTATTTGTATGATGGAGGAACTGGAGAACGTTTCCACCAAAGAGCAACCGTTGGAGTTATTTATATGTTGAAATTAGGACATATGGTTGACGACAAAATGCACGCTCGTTCTATCGGACCATACTCGTTGATTACACAACAACCACTTGGAGGTAAAGCTCAATTTGGAGGTCAGCGTTTTGGAGAGATGGAAGTTTGGGCACTTGAAGCTTATGGAGCATCAAGTACGCTAAGAGAAATTTTAACAGTTAAATCTGATGATGTTATTGGTAGAGCTAAAACTTACGAAGCTATCGTAAAAGGAGAAGCAATGCCAGAACCAGGACTGCCAGAATCATTTAATGTATTAATGCATGAATTGAAAGGTCTTGGTTTAGATATTCGTTTAGAAGAATAAATTTATAGTATTCAGTGTTCCGTTTTTTAGTTTTCAGTTGGTAACTGTTTACTAATTACTGAACACTGAACACTTTTTTTAATTAGTTTTCAGGATTTATACCCGTCAACCGTTCCGATTTTTTATAAATACGTTTATAATTAGCGCTTCACATTTAATTATGAAGTTTAGAGAAGTAATCCGAGGTAGAAGTAAAAGTCTTAGAGTCGCAAGTCATAATTGTTTAAAGTCTAAATAGGCTTTTGATGTTTAACTTTCGATGTTCAACTTTTTTTCACAATCAATTTTTAATTGCAAATAAATCAATAGTAAAAACTATGATGAATAATAGAAATAATAACAACAACAATAAAGATAAGAATCCTGTTAAAAGATTCAGTAAAATATCTATTGGATTATCTTCACCTGAGGCGATTTTAAAAGAGTCTAGAGGAGAAGTTTTAAAGCCAGAAACAATCAACTACAGAACGCACAAACCGGAACGCGATGGTCTTTTTTGCGAAAGAATCTTCGGACCTGTTAAGGATTTTGAGTGTGCTTGTGGTAAATATAAAAGAATTCGTTACAAAGGGATCATTTGCGACCGTTGTGGTGTTGAAGTTACAGAGAAAAAAGTACGTAGAGACAGAGTAGGACACATCAATTTGGTAGTGCCTATTGCTCATATCTGGTATTTCCGTTCTCTTCCAAATAAAATTGGATATATCCTTGGATTACCATCTAAGAAATTAGATATGATCATTTACTACGAAAGATACGTAGTAATTCAAGCAGGAATTGCTAAAAATGCAGAAGGTGAATCAGTAAAAAGATTAGATTTCCTTACGGAAGAAGAGTATTTAAATATTTTAGATACACTTCCGCAAGACAATCAATATTTAGATGATATGGATCCTAATAAATTTGTTGCCAAAATGGGAGCAGAATGTATTATGGATTTATTAGCACGTATTGACTTAGACGAATTGTCATATCAGTTGAGACATAATGCTAATAACGAAACATCTAAACAACGTAAAACAGAAGCGTTAAAACGTTTAAATGTTGTAGAATCTTTCCGTGAGTCTAACTTAAACCGTGAAAACCGTCCAGAATGGATGATTATGAAAGTGGTTCCAGTTATTCCACCAGAATTACGTCCGTTAGTTCCACTTGATGGAGGTCGTTTTGCAACTTCAGATTTAAATGATCTATACCGTCGTGTAATTATACGTAACAACCGTCTAAAAAGATTAATGGAGATTAAAGCTCCAGAAGTGATCTTGAGAAACGAAAAACGTATGTTGCAAGAATCAGTAGATTCATTATTTGACAACACACGTAAAGCGTCTGCTGTTAAAACAGAATCAAACAGACCATTAAAATCATTATCAGATTCCCTTAAAGGTAAGCAAGGACGTTTCCGTCAAAACTTACTTGGAAAACGTGTGGATTATTCTGCTCGTTCTGTAATTGTTGTTGGACCAGAATTAAAATTATTTGAATGTGGTCTTCCTAAAGATATGGCTGCCGAACTGTACAAGCCTTTCGTTATTCGTAAATTAATCGAAAGAGGTATTGTTAAGACAGTTAAATCGGCTAAGAAAATCATAGATAAAAAAGAGCCTGTAGTTTGGGATATTCTTGAAAATGTAATTAAAGGACACCCAGTATTACTGAACCGTGCACCTACTTTGCACAGATTGGGTATTCAAGCTTTCCAACCAAAATTAATTGAAGGAAAAGCGATTCAATTACACCCATTAGTATGTACGGCGTTTAACGCGGATTTTGATGGGGATCAAATGGCAGTTCACTTGCCATTAGGACCAGAAGCTATTTTGGAGTCACAATTGTTAATGTTGGCTTCTCATAACATCTTGAACCCTGCAAATGGTGCTCCAATTACAGTACCATCTCAGGATATGGTCTTGGGTCTTTATTATATGACCAAAGAACGTTTGACTACACCAGAACACCCGATTTTAGGAGAGGGTTTGACTTTCTATTCTGCTGAAGAAGTAAATATTGCTTTGAACGAAGGAAAATTAGAATTGAATGCTCGCGTTAGAATTAGAGCTAAAGATTATAATGACGAAGGAGATTTAGTTTATAAAATTATTCAAACAACTGCAGGACGTGTATTATTTAATGAAGTAGTACCAGAAGCAGCTGGATATATCAATGATGTATTAACTAAGAAAAACTTAAGAGATATTATTGGGCACGTTTTAAGCGTTACTGATGTACCTACAACAGCTGGTTTCCTGGATAATATGAAAGATATGGGGTATAAATTCGCCTTCCGAGGTGGATTATCATTCTCATTAGGGGATATTAGAATTCCAGATCAAAAACCGAAATTAATTGCAGATGCTAGAGAGCAAGTTGAAGGTATCTCTGCAAACTACAACATGGGTCTTATTACCAATAACGAACGTTACAACCAAGTTATTGATGTATGGACTTCTGCGAATGCACAGTTAACCGAGTTAGCAATGAAAAATATTAGAGAAGACCAACAAGGTTTCAACTCTGTATACATGATGCTTGACTCTGGTGCAAGGGGATCTAAAGAACAAATTCGTCAGTTAACTGGTATGCGTGGTTTGATGGCTAAGCCTAAAAAATCGACTGCTGGTGGTGGTGAAATTATTGAAAACCCGATTCTTTCTAACTTTAAGGAAGGTCTTTCAATTTTAGAGTACTTTATTTCTACTCACGGTGCTCGTAAAGGTCTTGCAGATACGGCGCTTAAAACTGCCGATGCGGGTTACTTAACTAGAAGGTTACATGACGTTTCTCAAGATGTTATTGTAAACATCGAAGATTGTGGTACATTACGTGGTGTTGAAGTTTCTGCATTGAAGAAAAATGAGGAAATTGTTGAAAGTTTAGGTGAGCGTATTTTAGGACGTGTTGCTTTGCAAGATGTTATTAATCCGCTTACAAATGAGGTTATTGTAACGTCTGGTACGCAAATTACTGAAGCACTTGTAAAAGCGATTGATGCGTCTCCAATCGAAAGATTAGAAGTTCGTTCTCCGTTAACATGTGAAGCTCTAAAAGGTATTTGTGCGAAATGTTACGGTAGAAACTTAGCTACTGGAAAAATGACACAAAGAGGTGAAGCAGTTGGTGTAATTGCAGCACAATCAATTGGAGAGCCAGGTACACAATTAACACTTCGTACATTCCACGTTGGAGGGGTTGCTGGAGGTATTTCTGAAGAGTCTAGCATTGTTACTAAATTTAAAGGTCGTTTAGAAATCGAAGATTTAAAAACGGTTAAAGGTGAAAATAATGAAGGTGTTGAAGTTGATATTGTTGTTTCTCGTTCTACTGAATTAAAATTAGTTGATGAGAAAACAGGTATTCTTTTAAATACACATAATATTCCTTACGGTTCAAGTATTTTTGTAAAAGACGGTCAGTCAGTTGCAAAAGGAGATGTGATCTGTAAATGGGATCCATATAATGGAGTTATTGTTTCTGAGTTTACTGGTAAGATTGCTTACGAAGAGTTAGAGCAAGGTCAATCGTTCATGGTTGAAATTGATGAGCAAACTGGTTTCCAAGAAAAAGTAATTTCTGAGTCAAGAGCGAAGAAATTAATTCCAACTTTATTGGTTTACGGTAAAGACGGAGAGTTAATTCGTTCTTACAACTTACCGGTTGGAGCTCACTTAATGGTTGATGATGGAGAGAAAATTAAAGCAGGTAAAGTATTGGTTAAAATTCCACGTCGTTCTTCTAAATCAGGAGATATTACAGGAGGTTTACCAAGAATTACAGAATTGCTTGAAGCTCGTAACCCATCTAATCCGGCTGTGGTTTCTGAAATTGACGGTGTTGTTTCATTCGGTAAAATCAAACGTGGTAACAGAGAGATTGTTATTGAGTCTAAATTTGGAGAGATTAAAAAGTATCTAGTTAAACTTTCTAGTCAAATTTTAGTTCAAGAAAATGACTTTGTTAGAGCGGGAGTTCCTTTATCTGATGGAGCTATTACTCCAGAAGACATTTTAAGAATTCAAGGTCCAGCTGCTGTTCAACAGTACTTGGTTAATGAAATTCAAGAAGTGTACCGTTTGCAAGGGGTAAAAATTAACGACAAGCACTTTGAGGTAGTTATTCGTCAAATGATGCGTAAAGTAAGAGTTCAGGATCCAGGTGATACTTTGTTCTTAGAAGATCAATTGATACATACAAAAGATTTCATCGTTAGAAATGATGCATTGTATGGTATGAAAGTAGTAGAAGATGCTGGAGATTCTTCAGTGTTGAAACCAGGTCAAATTGTATCTCCTCGTGAATTGCGTGATGAAAACTCACTTTTGAAACGTACAGATAAAAACCTAGTAGTTGCAAGAGAGGTAGTTACCGCAACTGCAACACCAGTTTTACAAGGTATTACAAGAGCATCTCTTCAAACTAAATCATTTATTTCTGCTGCTTCTTTCCAAGAAACAACAAAAGTACTAAATGAAGCTGCTGTTGCAGGTAAGATTGATTACTTAGAAGGATTGAAAGAAAATGTTATCGTTGGACACAGAATTCCTGCAGGAACAGGTATGAGAGAATACGATAATATTATTGTAGGATCGAAAGATGATTACAACGAAATGATGGCTAATAAAGAAGAATATATTTACTAATTAGGAAATAACTATGAGTAATTCGAAACAACAACAAGAGCAAATTAATATTGAGTTAGATGAAACTATTGCTGAAGGAATTTATTCCAATTTAGCAATTATCAATCACTCGTCTTCTGAATTTGTTTTAGATTTTGTAAGTATTATGCCAGGTATTCCTAAAGCCAAGGTAAAGTCAAGAATTGTCTTGACACCACAACATGCTAAACGATTGTTGACTGCGATAGGTGAAAATATTCACCGATTTGAACTTGCCCATGGCGAGATTAAAGAAGCTGAACAAGCACAGATTCCGTTGAATTTCGGTCCTCCAGGACAAGCATAAAAATTAAAAGCTCCAGAAATGGAGCTTTTTTTATACCTTAAAATGTAGTTTATCTGAAGTTTAATGCTATTGGTCGACTATTTTTTTTTAAGATTTGCATTCGTCGTATTTTAACAGCTGTTAGTTTTAACTTCTGTTTAATTGATTTTTAAATTTGGTTAATTTATAATTCAAAAAAAAGCGCTACAATAATTGTAGCGCTTTTTTATTTTTATTCCTTTTTTTATTCGAATTCAGAAGTAAAATATAGTTTTACCGTGGGATATTTGCTTTGAGTCATTTGAATGGTAAAATCAGAATCGGCTAAGAAAACCAATTGCCCGTATTTATCATGTGCTAAGAATTTCTGTTTAATACGTCTAAATTCTTTAAATTGATCATTTTTTGCGTCATCAGGTTTTACCCAACAAGCCTTATGAACGGGAAAGTTTTCATAGGTACATTTCGCTCCATATTCATGCTCTAAACGATATTGAATTACCTCATATTGGAGTGCTCCGACGGTTCCAATAATTTTTCTGTTGTTCATTTCTAGTGTAAACAATTGTGCAACACCTTCATCCATTAATTGGTCGATACCTTTGTCCAATTGCTTGGCTTTCATAGGGTCGGCATTATTGATGTATCTAAAATGTTCAGGAGAGAAACTCGGAATTCCTTTAAAGCTCATCACTTCGCCTTCGGTTAATGTATCGCCAATCTTGAAGTTTCCGGTATCATGCAGACCAACAATATCACCTGGATAGGAAATATCTACAATTTCTTTTTTCTCAGCAAAAAATGCATTAGGACTAGAGAACTTTAAATTCTTTTTTTGACGTACATGCAAATACGGTTTATTTCTTTCAAAAGTGCCCGATACAATTTTTATAAATGCCAAACGGTCGCGGTGTTTAGGATCCATGTTGGCATGGATTTTAAAAACGAATCCAGTCATTTTTTCTTCCTTGGGATCAACTAATCTCGATTCCGATTCTTTTGGTCTTGGCGATGGTGCGATAGTAACAAAACAATCTAATAATTCACGAACACCAAAATTGTTTAAGGCAGAACCAAAGAAAACAGGCTGTAAATGACCATCCAAGTATTCTTGACGATCAAATTTGGGATAAACTTCATCAATTAATTCCAACTCTTCACGCAATCTATCGGCTGGTTTTTGACCAATTATTTTTTCTAATTCGGGATTTTGGACATCCGAAAAAGCAATGGTGTCTTCAATGTCTTTGCGGCTGTCTCCAGTATATAGATTTATATTTTTTTCCCAGATGTTATAAATACCTTTAAAATCGTAACCCATTCCAATTGGAAAACTCAATGGTGTGACGCGCAAACCTAGTTTTTGCTCCACTTCGTCCATTAAGTCAAAAGCATCTTTTCCCTCACGGTCTAGTTTGTTGATGAAAACGATAATTGGAATTTTGCGCATTCTACAAACCGAAACTAATTTTTCTGTTTGTTCTTCGACTCCTTTTGCAACGTCGATCACAACAATTACACTGTCAACCGCAGTTAAAGTTCTAAAAGTATCTTCTGCAAAATCCTTATGACCAGGGGTGTCCAGAATGTTTATTTTTTTATTTTTATAGTTGAAGGCCAATACAGAGGTCGAAACAGAAATTCCCCTTTGACGTTCAATTTCCATAAAGTCACTGGTTGCTCCCTTTTTTATTTTATTGTTCTTTACGGCTCCTGCTTCTTGAATGGCACCACCAAAAAGTAACAATTTTTCTGTTAATGTTGTCTTACCTGCATCGGGATGCGCGATGACTCCAAATGTTCTCCTGCGCTGTATTTCTTCTAAAAAACTCATACTTTATCAATAATGTGCAAAAGTACTATTATTTAACACCGAATAAAAATATTCGTTTCTATAAATCATACTCTTTTTTTGAAAAAAGAAGAGTTGTAATTCTCTAGTATCTGCGACAACAGATTCGGGAATTTACTGATTAATGGACCAAATAGAGTAGCCATTAGGTGGACATTGAATTTTTACCCATTTATCTGCTTGAGTTGTTGGGTACCAGGATGAATTACCAGTAAAATCTTTAAGTTGTTTATTAGACCAATTAGTCTCTATCCACCTTTCTTGCCATGAATTCGAGTTATTGATATAAACTATAAGGCCAGGATTTCCATTGTAACCATTTCTTCTCGCTACATATTCATCATTGTCACAAAACAAAATGGAGGTGTTTCCTGTAGCTTTATTGTTATGGATCCAAATCAGATTATTTAATTTGTTTTTATCTAATGAGTGCTCGTAATCACTATAAAAAATTGTTGGATAACCTTCGTGAGTTAGTATATAGGAATAAGCTAGCATTTTATTGCTTATTTCGTCAGTGTCGTGATTAGCGACAAAAGTGACAGATTTGTACGGATTTCTTTTCCACATCATATCGTCATTTAATGCATTTAAATTATTTCCATCAAATGCATCGTTCATTTTATAGTAGCAAGCAAAATCAAAAACACTGCTATTGGCATTATTTGCCCACCATTCCAGAGTATTAACATTAGAATCCCAATATTCTCCTACTGAAAAACCGCCGACGTTAGCGTTCCATGAATTTACAACCCATGGTGCAAAACCTTTTACGTAGTCAAATCTCCAACCGTCAAATTTCATAATGTTTTTATAGTATTTACCTACGCCGTCTGTTCTATTCCACAGCCAATCTTGTACATATGGATTGGCGTGACACAAATCTGGAAACCCACCAAAAGATCCTTCGTCGTTATTTCCGTAGCTATTTTTATAGAAGTCGTTGTACGTTCGTTTAAATTTGCCTGATGCCACTGCAGTAAAATCGGTCCAAGTACTTGTCCCTGTAAAGGGGTTAGTTTCTGATTGACCACCACTGTTGTGATTGAGTACTATATCTGCATATACTTTTAAGTTTTCTGAATGTGCTTTGGTAATTAAACTAATTAGTTCCGATTTAGATCCAAAACGTGTTTCTGTAGTTCCATTTTGATTGTAATTACCAAAATCAAAATAATCTGTTGGATCATAGCCCATGGAATATGGTCCGTTCTGCGCTTTAGATACTGGAGGTAACCAAATAGCTCCAATACCAGCGTTTGCCCAAGAAGATAATTTACTATTAATTGTATTCCACCAGTTACCACCAGCAGGCACATCCCAGTAAAAGGCTTGCATCATCACTCCACCACCTGGATTCGTAACATACTTACGTGTTAAAGTAATTTGAGAATCTCCGGTATTGAAAGGCTTTCCATCATGAGTTGTTACATGAACAGTTTTAAAAGATGCATCATCTTTTTTTGACTGGTATTCGAGATTGTTTTCATTTGAGGTGCACGAGAAGAAAAGTGCACCAAAAGCCGATAATAAGATTGCTTTTTTGATTTTTTTCATAATAAATATTATTTGCTAAGCATTTGATTTATTTGTCATTAATTCCTATTAAATGTGTTATTTTTACGGTATTGCTAATTATATATGACTTTAATTGTCTTATTGTCGAAAGTAATACATTTTCATATTTAAGTTTTATTTTTAAAATAATTGTAGGTACTCAAACGTTGTAGTATTGATAACTTTTTGATTATGTGAGTTTTACTTTAATTCTTGTTCTTGTTTTTTATGGGATGAAAACTAATTCTGTTTTTTGTTGGTAGGATTTCAGTTTAAATAACATTTTTAATTCACAGATAAAACAATATTATTGCTGTATAATTTTTTGTTAATAGTATAACGTATAGTTGCATTATGTAATTGAATTGTTATTTTTGTTGCGCATAAATTAGTTTTTGACTACGTTAGAGGTGATTTACGTTATTGAAAACGATGCGACTACAAATTTTACATTTAAATTAAATTAATATAAATAATGTTTTTAAAAAAATCAGTGAATGCCACAATGAATTATAGAGCTGTAATTGCATTGTGTTCTCTTCTTTTGTTTGGTTCGTTAGCTCAAGCACAAGAGATTCTAAAAGAAGATGTTGCTGAAAAACCAACAGAGACTTTATCTAATCAAAAACGTAAAATAGATGGAATAATCGCTACAGTTGGAGATTATATCGTTTTAGATTCGGATATCGATAAGGCTTTTTTAGAAATTACGGTACAAGGAGGGTCTGTAAAAGACATTACGCGTTGCCAGATGTTGGGTAAGCTTTTAGAAGATAAATTATACGCTCACCAAGCTATTCAAGACAGTATAATCGTTACTGACGCAGAAGTTAAAGGCTTAATGGATCAGCGTTTGGATTATATGTTGCAGCAAGTAGGTACGATGGATAAGATCGTAGAATATTATAAAAAAGGTTCAGTAGAAGAATTTAGATCGTACTTTTTTGATATTTTGAAAGAGCAAAAATTATCTTCAGAAATGAGAGATAAGATTGTGAAAGATGTTGAAATTACGCCTGAAGAAGTTAGAAATTTCTTTAAGAAAATTCCAAAAGAAGAATTACCTCAATTTGGTGCCGAAATGGAAGTGGCACAAATCGTAATAAAGCCTAAAGTTTCTCAAGCCGAAAAGCAGAAGGTAATTGACAAACTTAATGAGTATAAGAAAGAGGTAGAGGATGGCGCAAGTTTTGCGACAAAAGCGGTATTGTATTCTCAAGATAAGGGTTCAAGTTCAAACGGAGGATATTACAAAATGAATCGGAAAACTGCCTTTGTAAAAGAATTTAAAGAAGTCGCTTTTAGTTTGCAAGAAGGTGAAATATCAGCTCCTTTTGAAACAGATTTTGGATACCATATTATAAAGGTCGAAAAAATAAAAGGACAAGAAGTTGAGTTACGCCACATATTAATATCTCCCAGTGTTTCTGAAGAAGCTCTAACGGAAGCAAAAGATAGAATAGCAGTGATTCGCAATAAAATTGTGAGTAAAGAAATTTCTTTTGCAGATGCTGCGCGAACAGAATCGGATGAAAAAGAAACGAGAGCAAATGGCGGAACCTTGATTAATCCGAATACCCAAGACACTCGTTTTGAGTTGACAAAAATGGATCCAGCGCTTTACGGTCAAGTTTCTAATTTAAAAGATGATGAAGTTTCGCAGCCACTTTTAGACGTTAGTGAACGTGAAGAAAAAAGTTATAAGTTGATAACAGTGACTAATAGAATTAACGAGCATACTGCGGATTATTCACAAGATTACATTAAAATTAAAGACTTAGCTCTTAAAGAAAAACAGATCGATGCTATTGGTAAATGGTTTGACGAAAAAATTAAAGAGACTTACATTAAGATTATTGGTGAGTATAGAGATTGTGAATATGTAAACAATTGGTTAAAAAAATAATGTGTTATAAATACAGAAAAAGAGTTAGTTTTATGAGTTCATAAGACTAACTCTTTTTAATTTAAATCCTTTTAATAATGTCTGACGTAGCAGCGATTAATAACTTAGTACAGAAAAGAAATCAACTTAAAGCAGAGATTGCAAAAGTTATTGTTGGGCAAGACGATGTAGTTGATCAAATTTTGGTTTGTATTTTTTCAGGTGGGCATGCCTTGTTAATTGGTGTTCCTGGTTTGGCAAAAACACTATTGATTAACACGCTGTCGCAAGCTTTGGGGCTGAATTTTAAAAGAATTCAGTTTACGCCAGATTTAATGCCTTCTGATATATTAGGAAGTGAAATCTTGGACGAGAACAGACATTTTAAATTTATAAAAGGTCCTGTTTTTTCAAATATTATTTTAGCAGATGAAATTAACAGAACGCCACCTAAAACTCAGGCTGCACTTTTAGAAGCCATGCAGGAACGTTCGGTAACTATTTCTGGACATAATTATAAACTAGACTTGCCTTATTTTGTTTTGGCTACTCAAAATCCAATTGAGCAAGAAGGAACTTATCCTTTGCCAGAAGCACAATTAGACCGTTTTATGTTTGCGGTAAAGTTAGAATACCCAAGTTTTGAAGAGGAAGTAGAGGTTGTTAAACGCACGACTTCAGGTCAAAGTCAAGTCATTAACCCGTTGTTTACTGCTGAAGAAATAATCGATTTTCAACAATTAATTAGAAGAATTCCTGTTGCAGATAATGTAATCGAATATGCTGTTCAATTGGTTTCTAAAACAAGACCAGACAATATGTTGGCAAATGAATATGTGAAAAATTATTTAGATTGGGGAGCTGGTCCAAGAGCGTCTCAAAATTTAATATTAGCTGCAAAAACATTAGCTGCTTTCAAAGGAAAATTTTCGCCAGATATCGAAGATGTTCAGGCTGTTGCGGTTGGTATATTGCGACACCGAATTATAAAGAACTATAAAGCGGATGCTGAAGGGATTTCGGAAGAAATGATCATTCAAAAACTATTGTAAAATAAGCGTAGAGTCAATTTATAGCGATTCTTTGTCGATATTTAGACAAAGAGCTTTTGTTGTTTTTATCAGTACTATCAGCTTTGATAATGATGAGAATAAAATTTGCTAATACTTCATTATTTTAACTTAAAACTGATGTTTTGCTATTTTTATTCGGTGATAATTCGTTTTTAATAATAATAATTTTTCAAAAGGTGTCTTCTGTTATATTTTTTTTAAATGTCATCTTTAATTTTTAAATTTGCGTACAAAAAATAACAGACTCCTACATATTATGAATACTTATAACGATTACATTAAAGAGATCGAAGATAGAAAAGGCCAGGGACTTCATCCAAAGCCTATTGATGGCGCTGAATTACTAAGCGAAATTATTGCACAAATTAAAGATTCAGATAACTTAAATCGCGAGGATTGCCTTAAGTTTTTTACCTACAATACTGTTCCAGGAACTACGCCGGCAGCTGCTGTGAAAGCAAAATTTTTGAAGGAAATTATCGTAGGAGAATCTACATTAAAAGAAATAACCCCTGCTTTTGCTCTAGAGCTATTAGCACACATGAAAGGTGGGCCTTCGATTGAAGTACTTCTCGATTTAGCCTTAGGTAATGACGTTGCTATTGCAAAAGAAGCTGCTGCAGTTCTTAAAACACAATTTTTTCTGTACGATGCTGATACGAATCGTTTAGAAGAATCATTTAAAGAGGGTAACGAAATAGCAAAAGACATCTTAGAAAGCTATGCTAAGGCAGAATTTTTTACGAAACTTCCAGAAGTAGTAGAAGAAATTAAAGTGGTTACATATATCGCTGGCGAAGGAGATATCTCGACAGATTTACTTTCTCCAGGAAACCAAGCGCACTCGAGATCAGACCGTGAGCTTCATGGTAAATGTTTAATTTCTCCAGAAGCACAAGAGGAAATTAGAACGTTACAAATGCAACATCCTGATAAAAGTGTGATGTTAATTGCAGAAAAAGGGACTATGGGTGTTGGTTCATCTAGAATGTCAGGTGTAAACAATGTCGCACTTTGGACAGGAAAACAAGCAAGTCCGTATGTTCCGTTTATTAATATCGCTCCAATTGTAGCGGGTACAAACGGTATTTCGCCAATCTTCTTGACAACAGTTGATGTTACAGGTGGTATTGGTTTAGATCTTCAAAACTGGGTAAAAGTTGTTGACGAAAATGGAAATGCAGTTCGTAACGAAAATGGTGATGTTGTTTTAGAAGAGGCATACTCTGTTGCTACTGGAACAGTATTAACTATCAATACAAAAAGTAAGAAATTATATAATGGGGACCAAGAGCTAATCGATATTTCTAAGGCATTTACCCCTCAGAAAATGGAGTTTATAAAAGCTGGTGGATCTTACGCAATTGTATTTGGAAAAAAACTACAAACTTTTGCTTCTAAAGTTTTAGGTATCGATATACTTCCTGTTTTTGCTCCTTCTAAGGAGGTTTCTGTCGAAGGGCAAGGACTTACAGCAGTAGAAAAAATATTTAATAAAAACGCAGTAGGAACAACTCCAGGTAAAGTTTTACATGCAGGTTCTGATGTGCGTGTAGAGGTTAATATTGTAGGATCACAAGATACTACTGGTTTGATGACATCTCAGGAATTAGAGTCTATGGCGGCAACTGTGATTTCGCCAATTGTTGATGGTGCATATCAATCAGGTTGTCATACTGCATCAGTTTGGGATAATAAGTCTAAGGCTAATATTCCGAGATTGATGAAATTTATGAATGATTTTGGTTTAATTACAGCGAGAGATCCAAAGGATCAATACCGTCCGATGACCGATGTAATTCATAAAGTTCTTAATGATATTACTATTGATGAGTGGGCTATTATTATTGGTGGTGACTCTCATACAAGAATGTCAAAAGGAGTAGCTTTTGGTGCAGATTCAGGAACTGTTGCTCTTGCACTTGCTACTGGTGAGGCTTCTATGCCAATTCCGGAGTCAGTAAAAGTGACTTTTAAAGGAGAAATGAAAACATACATGGATTTCCGTGATGTCGTTCATGCTACACAATCTCAGATGTTGAAGCAATTTGGTGGAGAAAATGTTTTTCAAGGAAGAATCATTGAGGTTCACTTAGGAACTCTTACTGCTGATCAAGCATTTACTTTTACAGATTGGACTGCAGAGATGAAAGCGAAAGCTTCTATTTGTATTTCTGAAGATGATACTTTAATCGAATCTTTAGAGATTGCTAAAGGTAGAATCCAAATTATGATTGATAAAGGAATGGACAATGCAAAACATGTCCTTCAAGGTTTAATCAATAAAGCTAGTAAGAGAATTGAAGAGATTAAAACAGGTATTAAACCTGCTTTAACTCCAGATGCAAATGCGAAATATTACGCAGAAGTTGTTATCGATCTTGATGTGGTTGAAGAGCCAATGATTGCAGATCCAGATGTTAATAATGCTGACGTTTCTAAACGATATACACACGATACGATTAGACCACTTTCTTTTTACGGAGGAGTTAAAAAAGTGGATCTTGGTTTTGTGGGATCTTGTATGGTTCACAAAGGAGATTTAAAAATCCTTTCTCAAATGCTTAAGAATATTGATGAGCAATTTGGTAAAGTAGAATTTAAAGCACCTCTTGTTGTAGCGCCACCAACATACAACATCGTTGATGAGCTTAAAGCAGAAGGTGATTGGGAAGTTTTACAAAAATACTCTGGTTTTGAATTTGATGACAATGCTCCAAAAGGAGTGGCACGTACAGGCTACCAAAACATTCTATATTTAGAACGTCCAGGTTGTAATTTGTGTATGGGTAATCAAGAAAAAGCAGCGAAAGGAGATACCGTAATGGCTACTTCGACACGTCTTTTTCAAGGTAGAGTTGTTGAGGATTCTGAGGGTAAAAAAGGAGAGTCATTACTTTCTTCTACGCCAGTTGTTGTATTGTCAACAATATTAGGTAGAACGCCAACTATGGAAGAGTACAAAGCAGCGGTGAAAGGAATCAATCTTACTCAATTTGCTCCATCTCATAAATTATTAGTGCAATAATAGTACGATTTTTTTCTAAAATAGAAGAAAGCCTGAGCAATAAACTCAGGCTTTTTTTATTATAAATACTCTATTTTTTTGTATCTTGTGATGTATAAAATAACAAAACAAAACAATTATACTATGGCTTTTGATATTGAAATGATTAAAAAAGTGTATGAGAACATGCCAAGCCGTGTTGATAAAGCACGTGAAATTGTCGGACGTCCACTTACCTTAACTGAAAAAACGCTGTACAACCACCTTTGGGACGGAATGCCAACGCAAGCCTTCGGAAGAGGAGTTGAATATGTTGACTTTGCGCCAGATCGTGTCGCTTGTCAAGATGCGACCGCACAAATGGCATTGTTGCAATTCATGCACGCTGGAAAACCTAAAGTTGCAGTTCCTACAACAGTACACTGTGACCACTTGATTCAAGCGAAAGTTGGTGCTGAAGCCGACTTAAAACGTGCGAAATCGCAAAGTAATGAAGTTTTCGATTTCTTATCTTCTGTATCAAATAAATATGGTATCGGTTTCTGGAAACCAGGAGCTGGAATTATTCATCAAGTTGTTTTAGAAAATTATGCTTTTCCAGGCGGTATGATGATTGGTACCGATTCTCACACTGTAAATGCAGGTGGTTTAGGTATGATTGCCATTGGTGTTGGTGGGGCTGATGCAGTTGATGTGATGTCTGGAATGGCATGGGAACTAAAATTCCCTAAATTGATTGGAGTGAAATTAACTGGTAAATTATCAGGTTGGACGGCTCCTAAAGATGTGATCTTAAAAGTTGCTGGAATTCTTACTGTAAAAGGTGGAACGGGAGCAATTGTTGAATATTTTGGTGAAGGTGCAACAGCTATGTCTTGCACAGGAAAAGGAACAATTTGTAATATGGGTGCCGAAATTGGAGCTACAACTTCTACTTTTGGTTACGACGATTCTATGGGACGTTATTTACGTGCTACTAATAGAGCAGATGTTGCAGATGCTGCTGATAAAATAGCGCCTTATTTAACTGGAGATCCTGAAGTGTATGCAGAACCAGAAAAATATTTTGATCAAGTAATTGAAATTAATCTTTCTGAATTAGAGCCTCATTTAAACGGTCCATTTACACCCGATTTAGCTACGCCAATTTCTAAAATGAAAGAAGCAGCAATTAAAAATAATTGGCCTTTGCAAATTCAAGTAGGATTAATTGGTTCTTGTACGAACTCTTCGTACGAAGATATTTCTCGTGCAGCATCATTGGCTAAACAAGTTGCAGATAAAAAATTAAAAACAAAAGCAAAATTTGCCATTAATCCAGGTTCAGAAACGATTCGATATACAATTGAACGTGATGGATTTATTGATACTTTCGAAAAAATTGGAGCTACTGTATTTGCTAACGCGTGCGGACCATGTATTGGAATGTGGGATAGAGAAGGAGCTGAAAAAGAAGAACGCAATACGATTGTGCACTCTTTTAACCGTAACTTCTCAAAAAGAGCAGATGGTAATCCAAATACACTCGCTTTTGTTGGTTCACCAGAATTGGTAACTGCTTTAGCGATTGCTGGAGATTTAGGGTTTAATCCTTTAACAGATACTTTAATTAACGAAGATGGAGAAGAAGTACGTTTGGAAGAGCCAACGGGAGATGAATTACCTCCCAATGGTTTTGATGTCGAAGATCCAGGTTTTCAAGCTCCTGCACACGATGGTTCTACTGTAGTAGTTTCTGTAAATCCTGAATCAGAACGTTTGCAGTTATTGGCTCCATTTAAACCATGGGATGGTCAAAATATTGTAGGTGCTAAATTATTAATCAAAGCATTTGGAAAATGTACTACTGACCATATTTCTATGGCTGGGCCATGGTTGCGTTTCCGAGGACACTTAGATAATATTTCAAATAATATGTTGATTGGTGCTATTAATGCATTCAACCAAAAAACAAATAGCGTTAAAAACCAATTAACAGGTGTTTATGATGCCGTTCCTGCTGTAGCTCGTGCTTACAAAGCGGCTGGAGTTCCCTCTATTGTAGTTGGAGATCATAATTATGGTGAAGGTTCTTCTCGTGAGCATGCGGCTATGGAGCCTCGTTTCTTAGGGGTAGAAGCGGTCTTGGTAAAATCTTTCGCTCGTATTCACGAAACCAATCTTAAAAAACAAGGTTTGTTAGGATTGACTTTTGCTAATGAAGCTGATTACGATAAAATTCAAGAGAATGATACCATCAACTTCCTTGACTTAGTTGATTTTACACCCGGAAAACCATTATCAATTGAATTCGTTCACGAAAATGGTTCTAAAGATGTAATTGTTGCTAATCATACGTATAATGAAGGGCAAATTGGTTGGTTTATTGCAGGTTCTGCATTAAACTTGATTGCCGCTGATAATGCATAAATATCAGATTTTATAACTATCAACGCGCTGTGAAAATGGCGCGTTTTTTATTGTTTTTAATTTGAGCAAAAACAGATGTTAAAAAACTGGGTGTTATTGTTATAAAAAGTTAAATTCGCAAACATAATAGTTTTCGATATTTTTCGTTTCGATAGTAAGACGAATTTCGAATGAGTAGTTAAAGGAGAAGTAACGAAAGAAAGTAATGATGGGATTTAAATTATTTTTAGGATTGTTTTTTTGTAGTATTTTGGCTTTTTCTCAAGAAAAATACACCAAGCACGTAATATCAAAAGGAGAAAGTGTTTATCAAATAGCAAAAAAATATAATGTCAAGCCACAGGAGATTTTAGACGCAAATCCTAAAACTAGTGCTGTTTTAAAATTAAATTCAGTTTTGTTAATTCCTAATCTGGCAAATACTGTGATCGCTGTCAGCGAAGCAAAAAAAACAAGCATACACGAAGTCCAACAAAAACAGACATTATACGGAATTGCAAAAGAATATAATGTAAGTGTTGCTGATTTACAAAAAGCAAATCCACTTATCGAAAGTGAAAACTTAAAAGCAGGACAAGAGCTTATAATTCCAAATCAAGAAAATAAGAGTGTTGCTGAAATCCCTCAGTTAACAAAGCCTCAAATCTCAAATAAATCAGCTGCCTCAAAGCTTGAAGCTGTATTAGATACTCCAATAGCTGCAGAACCAGCCATAGTTAAAAGTTTTACGCACGAAGTTTTACCTAAAGAAACAAAGTACGGAATAGCAAGACAATATGGTATCTCGGTTGCCGAATTGGACAAACTAAATCCTGGAGTAAAAAATGCATTACGCGTTGGGCAAAAAGTGAGTATTGTTACAAGTAAAGAAGTGCAGATTCCTACTCAAGATTCTCCAAATAAAATAAATGCATTTCAAGTTCTTGCAGAAAATGATAATGTAATAAAAGATGCAAACTCGTCTATGTATACGTACGATGGCGATTTTGTGAATCAATTAATTTCGACTGCATCTGACAATATAGGAACGCGTTATCGCACTGGCGGAACGTCTAAATCAGGCTTTGATTGTTCTGGCTTAATGATGACCACTTTTGGCAATTTTGATATAAAATTACCTAGAACTTCTGTAGAGCAATCGCATTATGGAACCAAGATTGATTCGGATGAAGCGCAAAAAGGAGATTTGATTTTCTTTAAAACTAACGGCCGTCGTCAAATAAATCATGTCGGAATGGTTGTAGAAGTAAACGATGGAGAGATCAAATTTATTCATGCTTCGGTAAGTAGCGGAGTAATAATCTCCTCTACAAAGGAATCTTACTACGAGAAAAAAATCGCACAAGTAAACCGCGTTTTAAGTCAAAGAAGTCAAATTAGATAAAACTTTCACTGCTAAGCATAATTTTTAAGTGGAGCACTTTCTTCAGTTTATCTTAAAAATTTTCTCAAACATAAATAGAAATCAGGACATCGATTTTAGTGTCTAATTCGACAATTAAAAGTAGCAATGCATTTGCAAGATGTACCCGCGACCGATTCTCTTAAACTTTGTGTTTTTTCTTATTATGTAAAAGTCTTATAAAGAAATTATGATGGAGCGGGGCATAATCAGGATATTATTCACTTTTATTAAATCCAATTGTTCAGAAAACAAGCTAAACCTTTCGACGAAATCCAATTCATTGATTTGATGTCTTAAACTGATATTTTCTAGGTGCTTAATTATTAATTTTAATTGTTCTACCCATTTATCATCTAGCGAACTGGATTTTAACTTCTGAAAGGAAACTACAAACTAGACAAGATTATTTCTAAATTGGATGTAGTATTTACCAACTATTTTTAGAAAATACCGATGCATTTGCAAAAGCGGTGAAGAAAGCAGCTTGCACTAAATTTTGTTCGGTAAAGATTGCTATCAGTCGAATTCGTTTGGTTTTTTCGATAATTTGATCGATTTTCTGCTTGATTTTTTTGGGAGTTAAAGTAGAGTCCGTTTCCTGAAAGAATGTAACTGCAATTTCTTCATAAATTAAATATTGATTTACATCCTCAATAAAAAACCACTCTTTTTATCGTTATGCTTTTCTTCGTTTACAGATAGCAGAACCACATAGTCTAAGCTATGATATTGATTGAGAAATACATTAAATGAACCTCTATTATTTGCTGTAAATAAATTGACTCATTCGGTTGACTCTTGTTCGATATTTAAATTTTTGTCCAACTGTACAAGACAGGATAGGAGCGTTTTATATTTAACTATTATTTAATGTTTCGATTTGAAACATATACAAAGTAGGTAAGTACAAGGAATTGTGGTCATAAGAGTATAAATGAACAATATAATTAATGTTTTTTAAGAAGAATAATAGAAAGAACGGTTGTTATTTTGTGATCGTAACGATAGTTCGGTTACGGTACGGAATCAAAGCCACTAGCAATAATAACGACGATTAATACACTAACTGCTTCGTAATAATCGATGCCGTACCGAATTTGATTTTGTGAATTTATCGAATTGATGAGCATTTTGTCTGCCGCTTTTTTAGCATAGGTTGTCGTGGTTCCATACTCTAGTAAAATTGCTTCACACTGTTTTAGCTTTTCAAGAGTGCTAATAGAGTCATATGAAATGTTATTTTGAAAAGTATTGTAATGTTTACTCTGTCTGAACTAATTTTTTATAACACTCTAATTCTAATTTTTGGTTGGTTTGTTCGGCTTTGGATACATTAATTTTAGAGCTGTTGACTTTAGTAATTTCTTTCAAACTTTCGACCTTTGTTTTCCAAACTTGCCATTGCGCTTTGGCATTTATCAAGGCATTTATCGGTCACAGTGTATTGATTTTTAGTTCTCATTTTTTAAAGTTTTTCTAAGTGCCATGTTTCCAAAAGCGGGCGCGCAATAGGTGTATCTTCAAGAAGCTTACAATAAATTAATTGCTTTTTTGTATGGATGGAGCTTCTGTGCTGTCATTCAAACGGGTACAATTGCGGCTGTTGGTGTGGCATTTTCTAATTTTTCTGCTTATTTGTACGAGCCACTTGGCGAACAAAATATCTTATTTAGCATTGCTTCTTTTCAAATTAATGCAGCCCAAGTTTTAGCCATTGTGATGATTGTAATTTTGACCAACATTATGTACCTCGCAGTAGTTCCTTTTGATGCTATTGCCACAGCAAAATACGATAGAGTAGCGGTAGTAGTAGCTGAGAGCATTTTTGGAAATATCAGAACTTTAATTATCGCTATAATCTTCATGATTTCAACCTTTGCCTGTAACAATGGTCTGATTATGGCCGGAGCACGAGTATATTATACGATGGCACAAGATGGTTTATTCTTTAAAAAAGCTGCTGGTTTAAACCGATCAAATGTAACGGCTTGGGCATTGTGGTTGCAGTGTGTTTGGGCGTCAGCCTTGTGTTTGATAGCAACGTACGGTGCGCTTTTAAATTTTGTCATTATTATCGTTTTGATTTTTTATATTTTAACCATTTACGGGATCTTTATTTTACGCAAGAAAAGTCCAGATTTAGAGCGACCGTATACAGCATTTGGTTGTGCTTTTATACCGATGATTTATATTGTTTTCTCCACCGCACTTTGCATCGCGTTATTGCTTACTAAATTAACAACTTGTGGTTGGGAGCTTTAATTATGCTTAGTGGAATTCCAATTTATTATTTAACGAAATCAAAAGTTTAGGAAAAACAAAAGGCCTCTCAAACAATTTTTGAGAGGCCTTTTTATGTTGATTATGTTTACTTACAATTTAAACCCGTAAGCTAATCTTAATGCAACTTGGTTCGTATGAAAATCAGGTAAATCTTCGTATCGAACACTTACATCTACATATTTATTTGCGTAACCAATTCCTGGTGCCCATAAAAAAGTAGTTTTATTATTTCCTTCAGTAACGCCAAATCCAGCACCTACTTCTCCTAAAAGGTAAAAACTGTCTTCCCAAACAAAAGCTTTAAAACCGGCCTTAGCTGGAATAAATCCTAAGTCTTTCACTTTTACTCCATCAACTTTATCGTTGTTAAAAAGATTAGTATAACCAGTTGTCAATGTCAAAGACGTTTTTTTAGATAAATCGTATTGTAAACGAACATCACCACCTAAAGCCCAATTGTAATCTCCATCTGTTGGAACTCCACCATTAAGTCCAACTCCTAAACGGAATCCTTGATCGTAGTTTCTAGCTTCTGTAGCTGTTTGAGCTTGAGTACTTGAGGTGATAAAAAGTGCGCAAACCGCTATTGCTACTGTGTTGATTTTTGTTGTAATTTTCATTTTGTAATTTTTTGAGTTTGTAATGATGCAAATGTAAACGGTGCATATTGCTATATTCTTATAGAATTTTTCATAATTATTACATAAATGTTAGTTCTAACGTTAATGCAAGCCATAAAAAAAAAGCACCGGTATGGTGCTTTAGCATTGAAAGGAGAAAAAGTCTTTATATCTTAAAACTATAAGCAACTCTGAAAATAATTTGATTACTCTCAAAAGCCGATAAAATCTCATATCTAATACTTAAATCATAAGCAGATGGTGTAATGTATCCGATAGTAGGCGCCCATAAAAATCCGACACCATTGTAACCATTCGTTGTAGCGACTCCCATTCCAGCTTCGGCTAATAAATAAATTTTACCATTCTGTACAAAAGTTTTAAATCCTGCTTTTAACGGAATGTATCCTAACGCTTTAGCATCGCCATCAAAAGTATAATTGTAACCAAAGGATAAAGTAGCCGCGTTTTTTTTAGAAAAATAATACTGTAAACCAGCTTCGGCCCCAACAAGCCAATTGAAATTTTTTGTGGTAGAAAAACCTAGATTTCCACCGTATTCAAAGCGCAAATGCGGTTCAAATTTTTTAACTTCCCCTTCGTTTTCAAGAAAAGTCTTTTTTTGAGCAAATATATTGGGAGTACACATCAAAATAAAAAGTAGTAAAGAGACTATTGTTAATTTTTTTGCTTGTTTCATAAATAAAATAGTTTTTAAATAAAGACTGTAAGTATTTCTGTTGTAGGCTATTACTTTATTTTGTTGCTTGTAATAGTATAAAAAAAAATTAAAAGTAGTATATAATATCAATAATGCAATAGAATTGCTGCGTTCTAATTATCTTTGCCGACCTAAAATACCCTCAAATTGAATTTATCGCAATACACCAAAGAGTTCTCGTATAATCTAAAATTAGCCTATCCCATTATTTTAGGAATGGTCGGGCATACCGTTGTCGGAATTGTAGATAATATAATGGTCGGACAATTGGGCCCAACCGAATTAGCAGCCGTCTCTTTAGGAAATAGCTTTGTATTTGTGGCCATGTCTATTGGTATCGGATTTTCAACTGCAATTACACCTTTAGTTGCCGAAGCCGACGGTAAGAAAGACATTGCCAACGGAAGAAGTGCGTTTCATCATGGATTGTATTTGTGTAGTATTTTAGGAATCGCTTTATTTTTATTAATTTTCTTTTCAAAGCCACTTATTTCATTAATGGGACAACCTGACGACGTGGTCGAAATGGCAAAACCTTATTTGGATATTGTTGGATTTTCTTTGATTCCGATGATTATGTATCAAGCCTATAAACAATTTGCAGATGGGTTAAGCGAAACTAAATATTCCATGTGGGCAACTATTTTGTGCAACATAACCAACGTAATTATCAATTACTTTTTAATTTACGGGATATGGATTTTTCCAAAAATGGGAATTATTGGGGCTGCAATCGGTACGATCGCCTCGCGCTTTGTGCTTTTGGGTTTTATGCATTATATGATGCAACTGAAACCAAAATTCCATCCTTACTTTAAAAATTTTAGTTTCAAAGAAATAAATAAAAATGTAACTCGGAAGATTATTAATTTAGGAACACCATCGGCCTTACAAATGTTTTTTGAAGTGGCTTTGTTTACCGGTGCTATTTGGTTGTGCGGAATGGTTGGAATTACCAGTCAAGCAGCCAATCAAATTGCATTGAGTTTAGCATCGCTTACCTTTATGGTTGCCATGGGATTAAGCGTGACCGCAATGATTCGCGTAGGAAACCAAAAAGGTTTGGGGGATTACGTTAAGTTGCGACGTGTTGCGTTCTCGATTTATTTGCAAGCCATTATTGTAGAAATTATTTTTGCAATCATATTCATTGCCTTTCACAACCAGATGCCCAAACTTTTTGTAGATTTGAGCGATGTCGAGAACCTTGCTAAAAACAGTGAAGTTATGGTTATTGCCTCGCAACTTTTATTGGTTGCGGCTATTTTTCAAATTTCAGACGGAATTCAAGTGGTCGTTTTGGGCGCTTTGCGCGGATTACAAGACGTAAAAATTCCGATGTATGTAACTTTTCTAGCTTATTGGGTAGTTGGTTTTCCAATTTCAATTTATTTAGGATTGTATACAGAGCTTAAAGCAGTTGGAGTTTGGATTGGATTATTGGCTGGTTTAACTACCGCTGCCATATTTTTATATTGGAGATTTGATAGACTTACCAAACAATTAATACAAAATCAAACAGTTTCTACGTCGGTTATCGAATAGAGACTTTAATATTTATACTATGGAATTACCAAAATTTTTACTTGGAGACAATACCGATTTTCCTGAAGATATTTTTATCATTCATTTGGATTATCCACGGTTTATTATCAATCTTAAAGATGATGAGGTTGAGTTTTTAGAAGATGCAGAAGATCTGGATGAAGCAGAATTAAATGCCGAAATGGAAGGATTGATAGAGTTAGCCAATAGCTTTTACGATCGTGAAATGGAACTTTACGAGAAAGAATAAACGTGTTCAAAATACGTTAATAAAGTGCTGATACATTTTGCTTACCGATTCGTAAAGCAAAATGTATCGGCTTTTTTACTTTTAGATATTTTATTTTTTTACTTAAATGAGAAAGTTAGCTTACTTAAAACCTGTTCTTAATTTCATAGTAATCGGTTTGGTGATCACCACATTAAGCCGTTTATTTTTGTTCTTTGCTTTTAAGGAACGCGTGATAGAAACTGAAAATTTCTGGTATATTTTTCCAATCGGATTACGAATGGACTTGATTTTACTTTGCTATCTCGTTTTGCTTCCAGCACTGCTTGTTACTTTTGTACCTAATAAATGGATCAAGTTTGTCAATTCATTCGTAGTGGGGTATAGCTTTTTATTCCTAATGCTGCTCTTGTTTGTCGAATTGGCAACTCCCGATTTTGTGCAACAATACGATACGCGACCAAATAAAATTTTCTTAGACTATCTTATTTATCCAAAAGAGGTGGTTGGTATGTTACTTAAAAGTTATCTCACCTCAATTATTTTCACTCTTTTAATTTTAGCTTTAGTACTTTTCTTAGCGATCAAAAAAGGAAAATTTTTGTTTCAGACAACTGTTGCTCCCTATAAAACTAAACTAATTTTATTTCCGTTAGTTGCTTTTCTGCTGTTTTTTGGGGCACGTTCTAGTTTAGTTTCTAAACGACCAATAAATGCAAGTAACGCTGTTTTTTCTACCGACCAACTGACCAATTGTTTGGGGCTAAATTCACTGTATACTGTTGCATTTGCGGCTTATTCTATGAAAAACGAAGGAGACACCAAGATGTATGGCAAGATGGAAGAAACTGAAGCCATTGCGCGTGTTAAGAAATATATGAACGTCGCAAATGTGCATTTTAATGATCCTGAAATTCCGTTTTTACACGTTCAAAAAGCAGATTCTCTTCGAAATAAACCCTATAACCTAGTGATCTTTTTGCAAGAAAGTTTAGGTGCAGAATATGTTGGTATTTTAGGAGGCAAACCTTTGACGCCAGAGTTTGATAAATTGTCAAACGAAGGATTATTATTTACCAACTTGTACTGTACAGGAACGCGAAGTGTACGCGGAATAGAAGCGGTTGTTACCGGATTTTTACCATCCCCGTCAGAGAGTGTTGTAAAATTAGGCAATTCGCAACAAGGCTTTTTTACTGTAGCGGAAGCGTTGAAACAGAAAGGATATGATACCAGTTTCATTTATGGCGGACTATCAAATTTTGACAATATGGCTTCGTTCTTTAACGGAAACGGTTTCGAAAATATTATCGATCAAGATGATTTTGATAGCGATGGAAAAAAATATGCATTTAAAGGAACGTGGGGATATTCAGATGAAGATTTAGTGACAAAAGCGAATGATTACTTTAAAAAGCAAGGAGATAAACCTTTTTTCTCCTTAATGTTTTCGACCAGTAATCACGAACCTTTTGAATATCCTGCGGGTCGATTTAAACCGTATGATACAAAACCAGCAACCGTTAACAATGCAATGAAGTATGCCGATTTTGCAATTGGTAAGTTTTTTGAAATGGCCAAAAAAGAAGCCTATTTTAAGAATACTATTTTTATCGTAATTGCCGATCATAATACCAGAACCTATGGTAAAAACCTAGTGCCTATTCATAAGTTTCATATTCCGGCTTTAATCATTGGACCTAATGTTCCTAAAGGGAAAAGCTATGATAAGTTGGCATCTCAAATTGATATTCCGCCAACATTATTAAGTTATTTAGGAATAGATATTGAAAACCCGATGGTAGGCCGAAATTTGAATGACATGTCTGCGACCATAAAAGGAAGAAGTATTATGCAGTTCAATGACATCAACGCTTTCAGAGTCGAAAATCAAGTAGTTATTATGCAGCCTAATTTAAAACCCTTGCAATTTGAAATTAAAAACGACACCACTTTGGTTCCCGTAACTTTAGATCAAGAATTAGCCAAAGATGCACTAGCACATGTAATAACCGCTGGAAATTTATATAAAAAACGGAATTATACATTACCAAAAGTTAAAAAGTAAACTTTTAGGTTTAAAGTGAAAGGGAGAAAGGTGCGTAGGAAGAAAGTTGTATCAGAGTCCTAGAAGTTAAATGTTCACTTTCCAAAATGACCTCTTTGTTACCTTGTAAATTTTTTAAAATTACTTTATATCTTTCTCAAAATAGAACGACAACAATTCGTGAGCTGCTTCAAAAGGTGATTTTTGATTATTTTGAACAGCTGTTTTGTTGCTTTCAATTTGATCGATCATATTCGGATTGTTATAAAATTGAGACTGCAATTGCTCATTAATCGTCTCGAACATCCAAAACTGATTTTGGCTTTGACGCTTTTCGTCAAAAAAAGAAGTACTTTTCACTAAGGCAAAATACGAGGTAAGCGTTTCCCAAACTTCTGGAATTCCCTCAGTAGTGATAGCGCTGCACGTACTTACTTTTGGAATCCAGCCTGAAGATTTGGCAGGAAATAAATGCAAAGCTCTGTTGAATTCTACTTTCGCAAGCTTTGCTTTTTTAATATTATCACCATCTGATTTGTTAATCACAATCGCGTCGGCCATTTCCATGATGCCCCGTTTGATGCCTTGTAATTCATCTCCTGCACCTGCAATTTTAAGGAGTAAAAAGAAATCGACCATACTGTGCACTGCAGTTTCACTCTGTCCTACGCCAACGGTTTCAATAACAATGGTATCAAAACCCGCCGCTTCGCATAAAATTATAGTTTCTCTTGTTTTTCGGGCAACTCCACCTAAAGTTGTTCCAGAAGCGCTCGGTCGAATAAAGGCGTTGGGATCTTTTACTAATTCTTCCATTCGGGTTTTATCGCCAAGAATACTCCCTTTAGAAAATGAACTACTAGGATCAACAGCAAGAACGGCTACGTTTTTCCCTAGCGAGGTCAAATATTTACCAAAAGATTCAATAAAGGTACTTTTTCCAACACCAGGAACACCTGTTATTCCAATGCGAAGAGATTTATTTGAATGAGGCAAACAGCCGTTAATTACTTCATTAGCTTTTTCAAAATGAATAGAGTTTGTACTTTCAATTAAAGTTATCGCGCGACTTAGAGCAGTGCGATTTTTGTTTAAAATGCCAGAAATTAATTCAGCTGCGGCAGGTTGTTTTCTTCTGAATTTCTGAATGGTAGCAATACTTTTATCACTGGTCATTTCGGGAGACGAAATTCCAGCTTTTTCATTTAAAGCGCTTTTTTGTGAAGGAGTGGCTTTCAAAATAAATTGTTTTGAACTGTAAAAGTAATCAAAACAAAAACAGTTTCAAAAGTACAGAAATAGCTTTGCTGAAAAATAGCAAATTGTAGTACTTTAGCCTTTTTTACTTAAATGAAAAACATAATAATCATTTTTGTCAGTTTATTTCTGGGAATTGCGTGCCAGTTTGTTGGGAGATTTCCAAAAGAAATTTATAAAACGTTAAACAAAATTGTTCTATACTTTTGTTTACCTGCTTTGTCATTATATTTCATTCCAAAAATAGTATGGCAAAACGAATTATTATATCCCATTGGTGCGGCTTGGGTTAGTTTTGCCCTATCAATTATCTTTTTTGCTTCAATAGGATCTTATTTCCGATGGTCTAAAAAACTCATGGGTTGCCTTATTATAACGGGAGGTTTTAGTAATACCTCTTTTCTTGGCTTTCCAATAATTGAAGCTTTGTACGGTAAGCCAGGATTAGAAACTGCTATTTTAGTTGATCAACCTGGTGGCTTTGTGGCCATGTCTACTTTGGGAATTCTAGTCGCTATTTTTTATTCTTCAGGCAGTACAACTATTACTTTGATTGCGAAGAAAATTTTACTTTTCCCTCCGTTTATCACTTTCTGTATTGCCGTTTTGATGAATGTATTTGAGTATGATTTTCTTGATACCATTCAATTTGGACTGCTAAAAGTGGGCAGTTTAGTTACTCCTTTAGCTCTATTTTCAATTGGACTCCAACTTAGTTTTGATCGTAAAAGCAAGCATTTTAAATTTTTAACACTTGGTTTACTTTTTAAACTGATCCTAATGCCTTTATTTTTACTCGTTTTATATGTTTTTATTTTAAAGCAAAGAGGATTGCAAATTGAGGTATCAATTATGGAAATGGCTATGGCTCCAATGATTACAGCCAGCATATTAGCATCTACGTACGGATTGAAACCGAAATTATGCAGTTTAATGATTGGTGTTGGAATACCGCTCTCCTTTATAACGTTATTTTTCTGGTGTATTATACTTAATTTTGTGAAATAATTATTTTTAGGACTCTTATGAATTCATCTACAGCTACCGTTAAAATTGACAATGGTACATTAGCTCAAAAAACTGTTTATTCCGTTTTATTTTCTATCGCATTTGCGCATTTGCTGAACGATTTGATGCAGTCCGTCGTTCCGTCAATTTATCCAATTTTAAAGGAAAGTTTTAGCTTGAGTTTTACGCAAATCGGATTAATAACTTTCGTTTTTCAACTCACAGCTTCTTTATTGCAACCTTTTGTTGGTTTGTACACCGATAAAAAGCCATTGCCGTATTCGCTTGTTTATGCAATGGTTTTTACTATTGTAGGATTGAGCTTATTGTCTATTGCCACTTCATTTTATATGCTGTTGGCCTCCGTAGCATTTATTGGCATTGGTTCGTCTATTTTTCATCCAGAGGCTTCTCGTGTTGCCTTTTTAGGTTCTGGTGGTAAACGCGGTTTAGCACAATCTATCTTTCAGTTGGGAGGAAATGCTGGTAGTGCTATTGGTCCTTTGCTGGTTGCATTGGTTGTTGCGCCCTACGGTCAATCGTATGTAATTTGGTTTGTAATTACCGGCTTTATCGGAATTGCTCTTTTGTCGAGAGTGGCTTTATGGTATCAAAATCATCTGAGCTTGCGTGCAGCTAATAAATCAAGTTTTGAGGAAGATAAAGTGGAGTTGTCTAACAAACAAATTACGATTGCCATTATTGTTTTATTAACTTTAATTTTCTCTAAGTTTTTTTACATGACTAGTATGACTAGTTATTTTACTTTTTATTTAATTAGCAAATTTGGGGTAAGCATTCAAGATTCTCAATTTTATTTGTTCTTGTTTTTGGCTTCTGTTGCTGCAGGAACTTTAATAGGAGGCCCGTTGGGTGATCATTTTGGAAGGAAATATATTATTTGGTTTTCTATATTAGGTGCCGCTCCGTTTACGCTTTTATTGCCACACGCTAACTTATTTTGGACTGCAGTTTTAGCGGTTGTTATTGGTGTAATAATTGCATCTGCATTTTCGGCTATTTTAGTTTTTGCACAAGAACTAAAACCAGGAAAAGTTGGAATGATTTCGGGCTTGTTCTTTGGCTTTGCCTTTGGAATGGCAGGATTAGGTTCGGCTATTCTAGGATATGTAGCCGATCAAACGAGTATTGAATATGTGTATCAGCTAAGTGCTTATCTGCCTTTAATTGGTGTTCTAGCTTATTTTTTACCTAATTTGAGAAAGAAAAAGAATTAGAGTTAGATGGGATTTTTCGCTTTATTTTAGATATTCTCCGTAATTTTTTGATTAACTTTAGGGGAATTTAAAAACTATACAATCATGTCAACATTACGTTTAGGGGATATTGCTCCCGATTTTGAAGCTGTAACAACACAAGGAAAAATTAAATTTCACGAATGGTTAGGTGATTCTTGGGGAGTTCTTTTTTCGCATCCAGCTGATTTCACACCCGTTTGTACCACAGAATTAGGAACAGTAGCCAACTATTATCCTGAGTTTGTGAAAAGAAATACTAAAGTTATCGCATTAAGTGTCGATGGTTTACAATCGCATTTAGATTGGATTAAAGATATTAATGAGACTCAAAATACAGTTGTTAATTATCCTATAATTGCCGACGAAGATAAGAAAGTGGCAAATTTGTATGATATGATTCATCCAAATGCAAATGATACTTTTACAGTTCGCTCAGTTTTTGTTATTGGTAATGACAAGAAAATTAAATTGATTTTAACTTATCCGGCTTCAACAGGTAGAAACTTTGATGAAATTTTACGTATAATTGATAGCTTGCAGTTAACAGCTAATTACAGCGTGGCAACTCCAGCGAACTGGAAAGATGGTGAAGATGTAGTTATCTCACCAGCAATTAAAGACGAAGATATTCCTACTAAATTTCCAAAAGGACATACGCCAATCAAACCGTACTTGCGCATGACGCCACAACCAAATAAATAATTTTTTTATTTTTGTAACTTGTCTCAGCTCTTCTCATTCAACTATTTTATTTTAAATAGGCAGCGAGGAAAGTTGAGACATTTTTTTGTCTCTCTTGACTTATACTTTCTTGGTATATTGTGCAATAAGTTTTTTATCGCCAACGATCCATAAAATATCATTTTTTTCTAAAACGACATCCGATTCTGGATTTAAAAGCCTTTTTCCATTTCGTTCGATTCCAACAACTAAGCCATTGGTTTTAGAGCGCATATGGCTAATATTTTTTCCAACAAATTCTTGCTCATCGAGTTCTAATTGTCGCAAAACAATATCACTTTTTTCTTTTATTTCAGGTACTTCAATCTCATTCTGGTTCAAATAGTCTCTAAACTCATCTACTTGTTTGTCTGTTCCAATGATACAGATTTCATCACCAGGAAAAAGTCTTTCATTTTTACTCGGAATTTTGATCGTTATGTCTCCTCTTTTAATGAAAGCAATATTGACTCCCATCTGTTCTCTCATTTTTAATTCTAGCAAGGTTTTGCCCGCTAAGTTTGATTCTTTTGCAATTCCAAAAGTGGTCATATGTCCGTCCCAAGGCGTTAAATTGGCGTAACGTCTGTCAATTTTAGCAATCTCACGATCGTGAAAGTTTCTTAAAAAGTGACTTTCAATTTTATGGTACTGTTCGTGTAATTTCTTCGGGAAAAATTGATAAAACGCAATTGCAATTACGAGCGCTACAAAAGAAACCAATGGAGAAAAGAAAATATTAAGTAAAAAACCAATGTAAAATATTCCGAGTCCAATTCTAAATAAAAACATCATTGTAATTGGTCCTCTGTATTTGCGCTCTCTCCACAGCGTCTCTACTTCTCTTACAGAAACGCGTCTTAGCGATAGCGCCCATAAAAACGGCGAAATTGCAATTAGCGTAACGATCGCTGCAATGCTATTTCCAAAGCGAATGTTTGCTACTAAAGGGACTAGATATTTAGAAGAAAGCAATATGATTGCTAATATAATAATAGTATGCAGTATAATTTGAGTCAGGTACGATCGAATTACAATTTGCCAGATACTAACCGATTTAATGGCTTGCGTGTTGGTGCTATAGCGACTGATGTTTTTAAGCCATTTTCGCGGCAACTTTCGTTCTAAAAACTCAGAAAATGGTAAGGCAGCCTTGATCATAAAAGGAGTTGTGAAAGTAGTAATAGCAGATACAGCGACCACAATTGGATATAAAAATGAACTCGTTACATGCAAGGTCATTCCTAAAGTCGCAATGATAAATGAGAATTCTCCAATTTGTGCTAAACTCATTCCCGTTTGCACGGATTGTTTTAATGGTTGCCCTGATATTAATGCACCTATAGTTGAACTAAACGATTGGCCAAAAATAGTAACTACAGTTAAAATAAGTACTGGAAGCCAATGTTCAGCCAACATCTCTGGATCAATTAACATACCAACCGAAACAAAGAAAATAGCACCAAATAAATCCTTTACTGGCTTTATTAAATGTTCAATGTGTTCTGCTTGCGTAGTTTCAGCAATAATGGAGCCCATTATAAAAGCACCTAGTGCAGGAGAAAAACCGACATTTGCAGCCAAAATTACCATCGTTAAACAAAGCGCTAAGGAGATGATCAGCAACATCTCGTCTGTCAATAAATGTTTCGTTTTTTTAAGAAGTGTCGGAATAAAAAAGATTCCACCTACGAACCACGCTGTCAAGAAAAAGATCAATTTTAAAAATGAAAATAACAATTCACTACCCGAAAATTGCTGACTTACGGCCAATGTTGAAAGCAAAACCATCAGCAAAATGGCCACAATATCTTGTACGATCAGTGATCCAATTACGATGCCTGCAAACTTTTGTGCCTTCACACCGAGTTCATCAAAGGTTTTTAAAATAATAGTTGTAGAAGAAATGGATAGAATAACTCCCAAGAAGATACTGTCCATCGACGACCAATCCATCCATTGACCGACGAGATACCCAATTAGTATCATGGTTATTATTTGGGTCAGCGCAGTAATGGAGGCAGTTCCACCAACTTTCATGAGCTTTTTAAAACTAAATTCGAGCCCGAGACTAAATAATAAGATAATTACACCAATTTCGGCCCAAGTTTCTACACTTTTAATATCAGAAACAGAAGGAAAAAAGTCAAAATTATTACCCGCCAAAAAACCAGCAATTAGATAGCCTAAAACTAGAGGCTGTTTCATTTTCTTAAACAATAAAACAGCAATCCCTGCGGTCATTAAGATTAACCCAAGGTCAGTTATTAACGGTTTTAAATGTGTGGTGGCTTCGGCCGCAGCGAATAAAGAAATCATAGATTAAATGGTTTTTTTGGCAAAAAAAGCTATCGATAAAGATAGCTTTTTTTCTGAAATATATTTTTAGATCAAACTAAATACCGCAATAATTGCTCGGTGTTATATTTAATAGTTCGTCTTTTATGTCATCTGATACGTTAAGTGTGTTGATAAAACTATGCATAGAGGCTTTTGTAATTGCTTCGTTAGTTCTCGTCAATCCTTTTAAAGCTTCGTACGGATTAGGATAGGCTTCACGACGTAATATGGTCTGAATAGCTTCTGCAACAACTGCCCAGTTTCTCTCTAAATCTTCTGCAAACTTAGGTTCGTTCAATAATAATTTATTCAAACCTTTCAAAGAAGCCTCAAACGCAATGATTGTGTGCCCAATTGGAACACCAATATTTCTTAAAACTGTACTGTCAGTCAAATCGCGCTGTAGTCTAGATACGGGTAATTTTGCTGCCAAATGTTCAAAAATAGCATTTGCAATACCTAAATTTCCTTCAGAATTTTCAAAGTCAATTGGATTCACTTTATGTGGCATCGCCGATGAACCAATTTCACCTTCTTTGATTTTTTGCTTGAAATAATCCATAGAAACATACGTCCAAATGTCTCTATCTAAATCGATAACTATAGTATTGATTCTTTTTAAAGCATCAAAAAATGCAGCAAAATGATCGTAATGTTCAATTTGTGTGGTTGGAAACGAATGGTGTAAACCCAAAGCATTTTCTACAAAGTTATTTCCAAACTTTTTCCAGTCAATTTGTGGATAGGCCACGTGGTGTGCATTATAGTTTCCAGTTGCTCCACCAAATTTGGCTGCAAATGGAATATTGAATAGCAATCGAATTTGCTCTTCTAAGCGTTCTACGAAAACTGCGATTTCTTTTCCTAAGCGAGTAGGTGAGGCAGGTTGTCCGTGCGTACGAGCCAACATCGGGATGTCCTTCCATTCTACACTTAAATCCTTCAATTTTGCAATTAAAGTAATTAGCGACGGCATGTATACTTTCTCAAAAGCTTCTTTAGTAGAAAGTGGAATCGCGGTATTGTTGATATCCTGAGAAGTTAATCCGAAGTGAATGAATTCTTTATGTGCTGATAAACCTAATTTTTCAAAAGCTTCTTTTACAAAATATTCAACCGCTTTTACATCATGATTAGTCACTTTTTCGGTTTTTTTTATCCAAAGCGCATCTTCGGTAGAAAAATTTCTATAAATGTCACGTAAACTTTCAAATACATTTGAATTTACATCTTTTAACTGTGGCAATGGTACTTCGCATAAAGCAATGAAATATTCAATTTCAACCAGTACACGGTATTTGATTAAAGCTTCTTCAGAAAAAAAAGGAGCTAATGAAAGCGTTTTGTTTCTATATCTTCCGTCAATTGGAGATATAGCATTCAGTTCGTTTAAAGTAGTCATTGTTATGTTGTTTGTTCGAAAAGCACAAATATAAGGTATTGGCAAAACTTTTGAAAGCTACCGATGAGTTATTATATCTTACCTAATGTCTTAAATCAGAGTTTTAAATATTTTATCCCAAATAGTGAAATAAAAACCGTAGTTGTGCGATTTGTTTTTATGATGATTGTTGTGAAATTGTGTGCTTGAAATCCATTTTCTGATTGTGTTGTTGTACCAAAAAGTAGGAAAGTGATCTTTTTTTAGGTGGCCAAACATGCCATACAGTAAGTTTAAAATGAGATAGATAATAATGCTTAAATAATTTAAGCGAATTACTATGAGTAAAGAGAGCCAAATTAATTCAAAGCCCAGCGTTTCGATGGGATGAAGTACAAAAAGACGGTACACATTGGTGTCGATATCCGTACGATGCAACTTGTGAATGGATTGTAACAATTTGAGTCGATGCGCTAAGTAATGAAAGCAAAACATAAAAAAATCCATGGCACAGTAGATCTGTGCATACGGCAAGTAGAGAAGGTGTATAGTCTATTTTTAGTAGATTCAATTGATACAATTCAAATCCCAGTATAGTAATTATAGTATTGCAAATTTGCGTATAAATTACCCATTTGCGGTCGTTTTTTGAAGTAACGTATTTTTAGGTTCAATGATTTTACCGATTGCTATCGATAAACAAATCAAAAGTAAGTTTTGAAATGAGAAGAAAGTAAAAAAACTGAGGAAATTATTTGGAGATAATTGAAACAGCCAATTTTGAAAAATTTTATCTTCTAAATGTTAGTGTATAATTTATCTCTTAAAATACCTACGCCTTTTGACGCTATTTCAGGAATAACTTGCAGAGGGTTTCTTAAATTCGGAATCGAAATTGGTTTTGGGTCAATGTAAAATATAGGCGTTTTTGAGGTTGTGTAAGAAATCAATCCTGCTGCTGGATAAACCTGCAGAGAAGTTCCGATTACGGCAAAATAATCGGCACTTTCTGTAATTTCTATGGCGGCTTCTAGTGCTGGGACAGCTTCTCCAAACCAAACAATATGAGGTCTCAATTGATGTCCTTTTTCATCTAAATCTCCTAAAATTAGATCGTGCTTCCAATCTTGAATATCGTCTTCAAATTGAGTGCTGCGAGCTTTTAATAATTCACCATGCAAATGCAAAACCTTTGTACTTCCAGCACGTTCATGCAAATCGTCGACATTTTGAGTAATAATAAATACATCAAAATCGTTCTCGAGTTCGGCTAAGATTTGATGTCCAATATTAGGCTTAACCTCTTTTAGTTGCACTCTTCGTTTGTTGTAAAAGTCTAAAACTAGTGCTGGATTTCTGCGAAAGCCTTCAGGAGTTGCTACTTCCATAATGTCGTGTCCTTCCCATAAACCATCACTATCTCTGAAGGTTTTAATTCCACTTTCGGCACTGATTCCTGCGCCTGTTAAAACTACTAATTTCTTTTTCATCTGTACTTTAAATTGTAGAATTTCAAATTTAAGACAATTAATTTAGAAAAGAGTAATCGCTTTGAAAAGCCTTCTTTTTTGTTATTTTTGTGGCAAATTGAATTATAATGACTGATGTAAAGTACCTCGAATTTTTAGAAAATATTTTAACTGATAATAGAAAAGAGCGTTTTCTAAACGTTTTACAAAACCGAACGAAGCATTTTACGGTTGCTGTCGAAGACGTTTTTCAAATGCACAATACGAGTGCTGTCATGCGCAGCTGTGAGATTTTCGGGGTACAAGAGTTACAGGTCATCGAGCAACGGTATGGAAAAAGTATTGATAAAGAAATCGCTATGGGAGCCCAAAAGTGGGTAGATATTCATCAATACAATACGGTTTCTAATTGCATTGAGTCCTTAAAAAGCCAGGGCTATCAAATCATTGCCACGACTCCACATGAAAATGATTGCTTGTTAGAAAATTTTGACATTTCAAAACCAAGTGCTCTGTTTTTTGGAACCGAAAGAGATGGATTATCCGAAGATGTTTTAAAGCAGGCAGATGGGTTTCTAAAAATTCCGATGGTTGGTTTTACAGAAAGTTTAAATATCTCTGTTTCGGCCGCGATTATTCTACAGGATTTAACCAACAGATTACGACGCTCGGATGTCCATTGGCAGTTGACGGAAGAAGAAATTTTAGAAAAAAGAATGGTTTGGGCAAAAAGTTCGATTAAAGATATCAAACGAATTGAGGCTCGGTATTTTGAAGAAAATTCTCTTTAGAATGGGAGATGAATTTTATAGTTTAAGCGATTTAAAGTTTGGAAATAAAAGAGGATTTGAAAAGTGAAATTTAGCGTTATGCTGCTATTATTTAAAGTTTTAGACCTTGTTGATGTTGCGGACTTCGAAGACTAGTGTTTTCGGCTAATCGAAAGTAGAATTTAAAAAGACGAATTCCACTAAATTCCGCAATAGCCTCAAAAGTATGTTAGCAAATGGCCATTTTTTTTTATTAATCAATTTCGATTTTATTATGAATAATCCATCGTTTTAGATTACCTACAAATCTTTTTAAATGGTCTTCATTTAAAAAAATGTTTGTCCAATTTTCATACCTGTCACATTGAATACTTATATAATATAGCATAATTGATAGGCAAACAAACGGCAAAATACGTTTTTCTTCTTTACTAATTTCAGTTATATTTTCATATCCTTTTAGAAAATTTTCTGCTTTTAGTACGTAATCATTCTCATTCGGATTTGTAGTGAATAACTGAAATAAAAAGTATGAAATATCTAGACATAACCATCCATTGCCACAGAAATCAAAATCAAAAAGCGTAACTTTATTTTCATGATTAAAATGCATATTATCAAACCAGATGTCGAGATGAACGGCTCCAAATCTTATTTGTTCATTTTTTACATTGTTAAATTCATTTTGAAGAAATTTAGCGGTTCTTTCTAAAAATTTTATCTCGTCAGTTTCTTCTTTAAAGAATTTACGTGTTTGTTTTAAAGAATGTATAAGCAAAACATTATTGTCGTATGTTATTCTGTTTAAAGTGAAGTTTTCTGTCGATTTGTGAACTTTTGCTAAGGCTTGCCCAATAAAAAAGCTTGTTTCTGCTGTAAATTTTGCTGATTTTGCTCCATCGGCAAAAGAAAATAATACACCAAATCTCTTTCCTTCAGGAGCATTTAATTCTTGAATATATTCATTAAAATTATCTGCAATTGGGAAAGAAACTGGAGCTTTGTTTTTATTTAAATGACTTAATAATCTCAATTCTTCGCCTATTTCTATTTTTGTTCTCCAATCAAAAGTATAGACACGAAAAACATATTTTTCATTAACATCTGTAACCATATAAATGTGGTTCATTCCTGTTCTGAAAAGTGTACATTGAGTATTTTTGCTTAATTTATATTTTCGCTGAACAAATTCGCCAAGTTTATTTGCTGAAAGTGTTGAGTTTATTACAGGAAATTGTGTTGTCATTTACTTTTTTTTTTTAGCTATCTGCTAACTACTAATTATCGATTCAATTAAACATATTTTAAAATATATTTATGCAAAATTTAGTGCAGTATTATATTTTAAATTCAATTTTACTAATGAAATTTAGATAAAAAAAGGCCTCAATTTCATTTGAAATTGAGGCCTACTACTTTATAAGTATTCGTGACTTATTTTACTAAAACCCACGTGCCAGAAGCGATTAAAGTTTCTGCTTTTTTAAATTTCATCGTTTCGATTTGACCATTTGCTACGTTTTGAACGGTAACAGTGTCATTGCGATTGATTTTTGGCATATCTCTTACAATTGTTTCTGTAATTTGACGCTCTTGCGTTTGTCCAGCTTCACGGTTGGCGCTTTCGCTGTTTACGATTTCGTCTTTACTTGTTTGGTAATTTTCTGGTTGACGACGCTCAACTGCTTCTTGAATTTCAGGAACGTTTTGAGCGGGCAAATCTCCCTTAAATAAAAATGAAATAACATCTTTATTCACGTTGTCTAACATTGCTCTAAACAAGTTAAATGCTTCTAATTTGTAAATTAGTAATGGATCTTTTTGTTCGTGAACTGCCAATTGAACTGATTGTTTCAATTCGTCCATTTTACGTAAGTGCTTTTTCCAAGCTTCATCAACAATAGAGAGCGTAATGTTTTTCTCAAAATCAGAAATTAGCTGCGTTCCTTGAGAATCGTATGCTTTTTTTAAGTCAGTAACAACGTTCAGCGTTTTAATTCCATCTGTAAACGGAACTACAATACGCTCAAAACGGTTGTTTGGTTCTTCAAATACGTTACTGATTATTGGGAATGCCTCTCTTGCGCTGCGTTCTGTTTTTTCAGTATAATATGCTAAAGTTGCTTTGTATATTTTTCCTGTAATTTCAAGATCTGTTCCTTTTACGAAATCAGCTTCTGAAATTGGAGAAGTAATAGAGAAGTAACGAATCAATTCGAATTCAAAATTTTTGAAATCGTTCGTCATTTTATTTTCACTCACAATTAATTCGCAAGTATCATACAACATATTAGCAATATCCAGTTTTAAACGTTCTCCGAATAAAGCGTGACGACGACGTTTGTATACTACTTCACGTTGTGCATTCATCACATCATCATATTCTAACAAACGTTTACGAACTCCAAAGTTATTTTCTTCTACTTTTTTCTGAGCACGTTCAATAGATTTGGTCATCATAGAATGCTGAATCACTTCACCTTCTTCTAATCCCATTTTATCCATTACTTTGGCTACTCTTTCTGAACCAAATAAACGCATTAAATTGTCTTCAAGAGAAACATAAAACTGTGAGCTTCCTGGATCTCCTTGACGACCAGCACGACCACGCAACTGTCTGTCTACACGACGCGAATCGTGACGTTCTGTACCCACAATTGCTAAACCACCTGACGCTTTTACTTCGGCAGATAATTTAATATCGGTACCACGACCAGCCATATTGGTTGCAATAGTAACTACTCCTGGTTTTCCTGCTTCTTCAACAATTTGTGCTTCTTGCTTGTGCATTTTTGCATTCAAGACGTTGTGTGTCACACCTCTCATTTTAAGCATACGGCTTAATAATTCAGAGATTTCTACCGAAGTGGTACCAATTAATACGGGTCTTCCAGCTTTTGATAATTCACTTACGTCTTCAATTACCGCGTTAAATTTTTCACGAGTCGTTTTATATATAAAATCTTCTTTATCGTGTCTTGCCATCGGACGATTCGTTGGAATTTCAACAACGTCCAATTTATAAATTTGCCACAACTCACCAGCTTCAGTAACAGCAGTACCTGTCATTCCACCTAGTTTATTGTACATTCTAAAGTAGTTTTGTAACGTTACTGTAGCAAATGTTTGCGTAGCTGCTTCAATTTTTACATTTTCCTTCGCCTCGATCGCCTGGTGTAAACCGTCAGAATAACGACGACCATCCATGATACGACCTGTTTGCTCATCGACAATCATAATTTTATTGTCCATGATCACATATTCTACATCTTTTTCGAATAAAGCGTATGCTTTTAAAAGTTGTGTCAATGTATGTATGCGCTCACTTTTTATTCCAAAATCTTGAAATAAGCGTTCTTTCGCTTCCGCTTCCGCATCTTTATCTAATTTTTGTCTTTCAATAGCGGCGATTTCAGTTCCGATATCTGGAAGTACAAAGAAATTAGAATCTGTATCTCCAGAAAGGAAAGATATTCCGTTATCTGTTAATTCAACTTGATTATTTTTTTCTTCAATCACAAAATACAATGGTTCATCTGCTTTTGGCATTTCACGATTGTTGTCTTTCATGTATTCGTTTTCGGTTTTTTGAAGCAAATGCTTGATGCCGTCTTCACTTAAAAACTTAATTAAAGCTTTATTCTTTGGTAAGCTTCTGTAAGCTCTTAATAAATAGAGACCACCTTCTTTAGTGTTTCCTTCTTTGATTAAGCGTTTCGCTTCCGTTAAAAAGCCAGTTGCCAATTGACGTTGTAAACCAACTAATTTTTCAATATTTGGTTTTAATTCGTTAAATTCATGACGATCTCCTTGAGGAACTGGTCCAGAAATAATAAGTGGCGTTCTTGCATCATCAATTAAAACCGAATCGACCTCATCGACAATAGCATAATTGTGTTTTCTTTGCACAAGATCACTTGGCGAATGGGCCATATTATCTCTCAAGTAGTCAAAACCAAACTCATTGTTTGTTCCGTAAGTAATATCAGAGTCGTACGCTTTTTTTCTAGCTTCTGTACTTGGTTGGTGGTTGTCAATACAATCGACAGTCATACCATGAAACTCAAATAAAGGTGCTTTCCAAGTACTGTCACGTTTGGCCAAGTAATCATTCACGGTTACCAAATGCACTCCGTTTCCTGTCAATGCGTTTAAATATAAAGGTAGTGTTGCTACCAAGGTTTTACCTTCACCCGTTTGCATCTCTGCAACTTTACCTTCGTGTAACACCATTCCACCAATTAACTGAACGTCGTAGTGAATCATGTCCCAAGTTATTTGCTTTCCAGCCGCATTCCATGTATTTGACCAAAATGATTGCTCACCTTCAATTGTAATGTACGGTTTGATCGCAGATAATTCGCGGTCTTTAGCAGTTGCTGTAACTACAATTTGAGAATTGTCTTTAAAACGACGTGCTGTTTCTTTTACCACTGCAAATGCTTCAGGTAAAAGGTCTAATAATGTTTTCTCAGATATTTCGTAAGCTTCTTTTTCTAAAACATCAATCGCATCATAAATGTCTTCGCGTTTGTCAATGTCGCTTATGTTTTCAACCTCAGTTTTAAGAGAAGCAATTTTAGCATCTTTATCTGCTCTAGCTTCTTTTATTTGCTCTTTAAAAAAAGTCGTTCGAGCGCGCAATTCATCGTGTGAAAGGGCTTGAAGACTGGTTTCAAAAGTTTTAATTTTTGTTAAATAAGGTTGTAAAGCTTTGACATCTTTTTGTGATTTATCACCTACAAAGACTTTAATTATGCTGTTTATGAAGCTCATGATTTGTTGGTATTTTTAATTTTTGTAAACTAATGCAAAAAAAAAGCCTCTTTGTTGAGACTTTTTCTTTGATTATTTTTTAATATTCATCCTCATTCCAAAGATAGTCTTCGTCAGTCGGATAATCTGGCCATATTTCTTCCATTGATTCGTATATCTCACCTTCGTCTTCAATCGACTGTAGGTTTTCTACTACTTCCAAAGGAGCTCCTGCTCTAATTGCGTAGTCGATAAGTTCATCTTTGTTAGCAGGCCACGGTGCATCACTTAAATATGAGGCTAATTCTAATGTCCAATACATGTTTAGTCGATTTAGTTTGTGCAAAAATAATTTTTTTACCGAAAAATACAAGTAAAAAACGATTTATTTTTATAAAAATTTAAGAACGTGTTATTTTTTAATTTTCAAATGCCGAATTTACCGAAGTTCTTCTCAAAAACTTTTAATATTTTGTTATTTTTTTAACGAATTTTAAGAAAGATTACTTTCTTGGAATCCACTGTACTTCGTCAGCTTTGAGGTCTAAAGTCAACTTCCGTGCCAACACAAAAAGGTAGTCAGAAAGTCGGTTTAAGTACTGAATTGCGATTTCAGGAACAACTTCATTGTGACTTAAATGTACAGCCAAGCGTTCTGCTCTGCGACATACACAACGTGCAATGTGACAATATGACACAGTTGGATGGCCTCCTGGTAATACAAAGTGTGTCATTTGAGGCAAAGATTCATCCATAGAATCGATTTCTTTTTCGAGGAATTCAATATCAGTTGGAATTATACCTAATTTTTTTAAGCGTAATTCGCCATTTTTCAGTACTTCTTTTTCTGCTGGAGTAGCTAAGATAGCACCAACTGTAAAAAGGCGATCTTGAATTTCAATCAACACAGATTTATAGTGGGCACTCATTTCTTGATCGCGAATGAGTCCGATATGCGAATTTAATTCGTCTACCGTTCCGTAACTTTCAATTCTTATGTGATCTTTAGGAACGCGATCTCCACCAAAAAGAGATGTGGTTCCTTTGTCTCCTGTTTTTGTATATACTTTCATTTGTTTAAAATTTGTAACGGAAAATTTAATTACTGTATACTATTTACCTATTTAAATTATCGCTTTCGATAAGTCCATCTCTTAATCGAATAATTCTATGAGCGTATTCGGCAATTTCTTCTTCGTGTGTAACTAGAATTACAGTATTTCCTTGAGCATGTATTTCATCAAAAAGGGCCATGATTTCTAGAGATGTTTTACTGTCTAGATTTCCTGTTGGCTCATCTGCAAGAATAATAGATGGTTTATTGACCAAAGCTCTAGCAATAGCAACACGTTGGCGTTGTCCTCCAGAAAGTTGGTTGGGTTGGTGATCCATCCGGTCGCCAAGACTTACTTGTTGTAAAACTTCGGTAGCTCTTGCCACGCGTTCCGATTTTGAATATCCTGCATAAATCATGGGTAATGCAACGTTGTCCAATGCAGTAGTTCTTGGCAATAGATTAAATGTTTGAAATACGAAACCAATTTCTTTATTTCGAATACCTGCCAACTCATCGTCTTTCATTTGACTAACGTCTTTACCATTTAAGATGTAATTTCCTGAAGTAGGCGTATCCAAACAACCGAGCAAATTCATTAAGGTTGATTTTCCTGAACCCGAAGGTCCCATCAATGCGACGTATTCTCCTTTATTAATTTGTAAATCGATGCCTTTTAGTACGTATACGATTTCATTACCAAGTACGAAATCTCTTTTAATATTGGTAATATTGATTAGCGGATTTGCCATATTGTTTCTCAAAATGAGTTATTGATTCAATTTTTAAAAGTACAAAAATGATTTTTGTTACAAGCATTGGTTGTCATTTTTACTTTTTTGTTACAGTACCTATATATAAGGTATAAATCAACTGGAATTTTATTTGTAAAAACTGGACTACAAGTTTGGTTTTTTTCGTGGAATGTAAAATGCCTGAAACTTCTCTTACATAATTTTTTAATCCGTTTATATAATTATCATTTTTTATAAAAATAATTGAATTTAATTTCTTAAAATTTGTAAAAAACTGATAATTATATATTTTTATTTAAAATATTGTGTATATTTGCTAAACAATAATCAAAAATTAAAATTATGAAAAACGCAAAATTATTAGTAGGAATCGCATTTATAGGTTTGGCATTTACATCTTGTAAAGATGAAAAAGAAACTCAAGCGGAGAAAAAAGTAGATCGTTACGTGAGTTATGTTGACTCAGTAAAAAATGTAGCTGAGGAAGATGTTAAAGCAAACTGGGAAACAGTAGAATCACAATACGACATGCGTGTTAGCGAAGCAGAATTAGCTTTGGCAGATTTAAAAGACAAAACAAAAGCAGAAGAGCGTGTAAACGAAGCTAAAGCTAAGTACGATACTTTTAAAGCTAACTTGACACCAACAGCTCCTGTAGTGACTAAAAAGCAAGTAATGCGTGATAACTTATTTGGTGCTGGAAATGTAGGTGATGACATGAGTTTTGCTTGGGTAAATGCAAAAAACATTCACGAAGTGTATCAAAATTTTGTTCATACAGTAGAGAACAATAAAGATAATTATTCTCGTGAAGATTGGGATGAAATTAAATTAATGTATGAAGCATTGGATAACCGTAAAAATACAGTTGAAAAAGAAGGACTTTCTTCAGAAGACAATCGTAAAATTGCAGGTTTAAAAGTTAAATTTGCTCCAATGTATACAATCAACAGAACTACAGCAAAATCAGATGAAAATGCTGAAGCTAAAAAATAAGCTTTAAAGTTTAGGTTAGATTTATAAAGAAAAAAGGCAGTCATTTATGGCTGCCTTTTTTTATGTTCTAAGAATAAAATGTTGTTTGACTTGCTCTTTTCTAAAAAATACAAATCCCCATTGAAACGAATCTATAGTAACGCGAACTTTGGGATGTTGTTTGATTACTTCCCAGGCCTCTTCCATTTCTGAAGACCAATGAATATCATCAAAAATCCAAACTGTATCGTTTCTTATGGTAGAAAGCAAATGGTGAAAATAACGTAACGTTGCTTTTTTAGAATGATTGCCATCGAAATAAATAAAGTCGAAAGTTAAAAGTTGAAAATCTAAAGAACTAAAGTAAGATTCAAATTCGGCAGTAATGCAATTGACATTTTTAAAATCGAATTTCTGCAACAGTAATTCACATTCACTCATTGTATTTGCACACCCTTCTAAAGTGGTAATTTTTGCCTTCGGATTTGCCAGTGCCATCGCAGAAGTGGCCAATCCTAAAGAAGTTCCAATTTCTAAAATAGTTTTTGGTTGGTAATACTGAACGACTCGAAATAGTAATTCGGCTCTTTTTTGAGAAATTCCTGCAGTTGCTGCAATAGCCGAAACTTTACGGATATTACTTTTAAAAATTTTAGAACCAGCACCAAAATCACTTACTTCAATAGTGTTTGTATTACGTAGAAGTGTTTTTCGATACTCATTTAAAACCGTATATTCCGCCTTGTTCTTTTTATCATACCAACATTTCGTTAATAATAAAAAAACAAAGGGCGAGTGAACTCCATGTTCGTTTTCGGACTTCCACAGGAATTTTAGATACGATTTTATTTGAAATAACATAGAGATTTATTGCACAGCGTTTCACAAAGAAAACGCGAAGATAGTCACAGTTTTATTTATTTTAACCAAAAAAAGAAAACTTTGCGAGCGTTAATTTATTGATGGACTGGTGCAAAGTATTTTTTGTAATCGATACAAAAAAAGCAATCGCCTCCAAACTTTTAAAAAACTATATTTGCGGCCTTGGAATTTACACCACGAATAACTCCGCTTTATATGATAACGAAAGATGAAAGTGCAACTACAATTGCCATAACTTCAGATGAAATTGAGAGATGTATCGCTATTTTGGCACAGTTAAACGCCGATACCGACCAAATATTTGATATTGAAAAAGAGCAAAGAACTGCGTTAATTAAAGCAGCTGGACTTTTTTCTAGACCCGATCGAGATGAACTTTCTCGAAGAAAAAAGGACGGAAAGTTAGTTGCTAAAAGAAAAAAGGAAAAGCAAGATAAAACCGCCCGTAAGGAAACTGGAATTCGATATGCGCGTGAAGCCAGTGTGTTTGTAGCACAAAAACTATTGGCTTATACCGAGCTGAACAGTAAAGAACAACTAGAACTCGAAACTCCTAGAAATTGTTACGTTTGTAAAACACCATTTACTAAAATGCATCACTTTTACGACACTATGTGTACCGATTGTGGTGATTTTAATTATGCCAAACGTTTTCAGACTGCCGATGTAAAAGGTCAAATTGCCGTGATTACCGGTTCTCGTTTAAAAATTGGATATCATATTACATTAATGCTTTTGCGAGGTGGAGCGACTGTTATTGCTACCACTCGTTTTCCGGTAGATTCGGCTTTACGATTTTCTAAGGAAGCCGATTTCCTGGATTGGGGCGAACGATTAAAAATTCATGGATTGGATTTAAGGCACATTCCAAGTGTGGAAATCTTCTGTAATTTTATTGAGCAAAAATACGATCGATTGGATATACTGATCAATAATGCCGCCCAAACGGTCCGACGTCCTTCTGGATTTTATGCCCATTTAATGGAAAATGAGGAGCGTTCAATCTCGTCTTTACCCAAGCAAGCACAAGAATTATTGTTGGATCACACTGACTGCTTGGATGAATTGAAAATATTGACTTTAGGAGCTTCTTCCAATCAAAATATGCCCGTAACTTGGCACGGACCCGAACCGGGAATAGGTTTGCGCGCTTCGGCCAAATTATCTCAGATTCCGTATTCGTTTGACAATGCTTTGGTGGCCAACGAAGTTTTTCCGGAAGGAGAATTAGATGCCGATTTGCAGCAAGTCGATTTAAGAAAAACGAACAGTTGGCGCTTGAAATTAGGTCAGATAGAAACCACCGAAATGATCGAGGTACAATTGGTAAACTCAGTAGCTCCTTTTGTGTTGTGCAACCGCCTTTCTGAAGTTATGAAAAAAGACAATACGGGACAAAAACACATCATCAATGTTTCGGCAATGGAAGGTAAGTTTCACCGTTTCTTTAAAGAAGCGCGCCATCCGCATACCAATATGGCTAAAGCAGCTTTGAATATGCTTACGCATACTGCGGCAGGAGAATTGGCAAAATCTGGAATTTTTATGAACGCCGTAGATACCGGTTGGGTAACCGACGAAGATCCAGCAGAATTAGCCAAAAAGAAACAAGAAGAGGAAGACTTTCAACCACCATTAGATATTGTGGATGGGGCAGCCCGAGTAATGGATCCGCTATTTGACGGAATTAATACGGGAAAACATTGGTGTGGCAAATTCTTGAAAGATTACAACCCCATTCCTTGGTAGAACCTTCTAATTTATAAAACAAAACCACAACAGAATTAAATTTTGTTGTGGTTTTTTTAGTTTTAAGCTGTTTTGTTTGACTGATAAAGAAATAAAAGTAAGATGTTGATGAAGTTGACGAGTTTTTTAATGACTCGCTTTAAAGCGCTTCATTTCTTCCTGGGGTTCTAAAGCATTAAACTCTTTCCAGATTTTAGAATCGTACGATTTGATGTTTATAAACTTAAAGTCAGATTCCTTAATTTTTTCAATTGATGTGGCTGTTATATTTGATCGAGAGATGTTTAAAAATTCAGTTCGGGAACTCGCATTTCCTTCTACTTTAAGATCAAGTGAGAGCACGTCTTTTGCAGCACTGGTTAATTCGATAAATTTTACAGGTCGATTTAAGTAGAAATATTGTCCACTTTCTACAGTGGCATATTGCAAATAGTAGCCACTATCATCTGCTTTTTTTTGGTATCTAAGTGTTCCTTTACTAAGGTTTGCAGCCGCTTTAACTCCCAAAAGTAATTTCATGTTAAAACTATTCAATTTTTCGCCCTCTTCTAACGTATAATCTACTCTTAATACGGCATAATCGTTTTCAGAAATATATAATTTTCCTGAATATTTCGCTTTACTGCGCTTGGGTTTGAACGTTAGCACATAGGCAAATTCATTTTCAGCAAAATAAGTGGTTTCTTCATAATTGTAACTGTAAAGCTCTGGATTCGTAATGAAATTAAATTTCTTGCTTGTTGAAAAATTATTTTTAGAAAGAAATGAGGTTATATTTCTTTTAGTAGTTGTAAGTTGGCTGATTGTTTCTTTTGATTTCTCTTGTTCTTTCTTTCTATTAAAATCTTTTCGCAGCGATATTGAGTCGCGAGAGCCAAAAAGTCCGCTTTTAAAACGATAGTATTTAGTAGAATCTAGGTGTTGTAAAATTAGGTTCATCGCTTTTTTTTCTAATTCATCAGATGAAGCTGCGCTGCCTTCATTTTTTAACTTCGTAGCTTTTAACACCTCCAGTTTTGCTACAAATGCACTTTTATCATCCTTTTTTACATTTGTGGTGTAATAATTAGAAAGAATATCAGTGAACTCTTTTGGCGGGTTTGCAACTAAGTCATTAGAAAAAGTTTTAAGATCGCTATTTACCTTTTTAAGTGCTTGTTTTGTAAATCCAGTTGATTTCTCTATTTCTACATCAATAACTTTCGGTTTAAAATAGTCTGCTCGTCTGTAAAACAATAGGTCTTTAGAAGGTGCGCCATCACTTTTATAATTGCTAGCTAAGTTTGCTTTAACATTGGCCATGATCTCATAAGGATTGGGTTTTTCGTTAGAAACATTGACATCGCTAAGTTCAAAAATCACGGGAGCAATTGAAATCACAAAATCTAATTTTTTTAACGTACCAACAGTGATTTGCTGATTAGCATAACCGATATAAGAAATAGTAAGTGCTGTTTCGTCTGCGCTGTTGCTTTCTGAGAGTGAGAAAAAGCCTTCGGAATTAGAAACTAGATTTTCTGCGTCATTTACTTTAATGTTTGCATACGGAATACTTTCGTGCGTCTCAGCGTCTATGATTTTTCCCCTAATGTTTTGGGCTATTCCTGTTTGGTGTATCGAAAGCAGCACAAATAAAGTAATGATTGTTTTTTGCATTTTTAGCAGAAATATTAATAGATTATTACTGATTGATGATATATCAAATTGAGCCTTATTTATTTGAATATAAGAGTAAAGCTCTCTATTTGAGTTTTCAAATATAGAAGGTATTCGATTAAAGTAAGAAGGCGTGTAACAATTTATTAACATTTTTCTTACTACTCAAAATTAAATTTATATAAAAAAGCAACCCAAATAATTTTAGTTCGCACACTAAAATTATTTGGGTTGCTAATTGAAAAATAATATAACTAGATCATTAAAAGGAATGAAACGAACTAAAAATTTTAGCCTTCCATTTTGGCAGAAAGTTCAAACCAACGTTCTTCCTTTTTTTCTATTTTATTGATGATATTCTGCAGCTCATTTCCTTTTTTCTCAATAGCGTCATCGGCTACTTTTCCTTCAGAAAATAATTGTTCGATAGTCTCTTTTTGCGCTTCTAAATCTTTTATTTCTCTTTCTGTTTTTTGAAACTCTTTTTGCTCGTTAAAAGTTAAATTCCCAGTTGGGTTATTTTGCTTCCAATCTTTTTTATCCGCTTTGTTTTCTTCTTTCTGCGCCACATCTGCACTGTCTTCGTAAGCTCTGAAATCAGAATAGTTACCTGGGAAATTTTCGATGATTCCTTGTCCTCTAAAAACAAATAAGTTGTCTACAATTTTATCCATAAAGTAACGGTCGTGAGATACCACAAGCAAACAGCCTGGATAGTCCAATAAAAAACTTTCCAACACATTTAGCGTTACAATATCCAAATCGTTTGTTGGCTCATCTAGAATCAAGAAGTTTGGATTCTGAATCAAAACCGTACACAAGTACAGACGCTTCAGCTCGCCACCACTTAATTTTTCGACAAAATCATATTGTTTTTTAGCATCAAAAAGGAAACGCTCTAACAATTGCGAAGCTGAAATGATGCGTCCTTTAGACAGCGGAATAAATTCTCCGTATTCTTTAATAATATCAATAACGCGTTGTCCTGGTTTAGGATTGATTCCGCTTTGTGTATAATAACCAATTTTGATGGTTTCACCAACCACAACTTTACCTGCGTCTAATGGAATAGTTCCAGTCAACAAGTTCAAGAAAGTTGATTTTCCAGTCCCATTTTTACCGATAATTCCGATGCGTTCTCCGCGTTGAAAATCAAAACTAAAGTTATCTAAAATAGTTAAATCCTTGAATTTTTTAGAAACCTTGTGAAGCTCGATAATCTTGCTTCCCATGCGCTCCATATTAATTTCTAGTTCAACTTTATTTTCGCGACGGCGGCTTTGTGCTTTTTCTTTGATATCGTAAAAGTCATCTTGACGCGATTTAGACTTGGTTGTTCTCGCTTTTGGCTGACGGCGCATCCATTCTAATTCTTTAACGAATAAGTTTTGCGCTTTGTCCACACTTGCGTTTTCAGACGCAATTCGCTCCTCTTTTTTCTCTAAATAATAAGAGTAGTTCCCTTTGTATTGGTATATTTTACCATTGTCCAATTCGATGATTTCATTACACACACGCTCCAAGAAGAAACGGTCGTGCGTAACCATGAACAACGTAATATTTTCTTTAGAAAAGTAACTCTCTAACCATTCGATCATTTCTAAATCCAAGTGGTTGGTTGGCTCATCCAAAATCAATAAATCAGGACGGTTGATCAAGATAATTGCCAGCGAAAGTCGCTTTTTTTGCCCACCCGAAAGATTTTTTACTTTTAGTTTAAAATCTTCCAATTTTAATTTAAACAAAATCTGCTTGTACTGCGTCTCAAAATCCCAAGCATTGTGTTGGTCCATTCCGTCAAAAGCTTTTTGATAAGCATCTGCGTCGTCTGGATTTTCTAGTGCTTTTTCATACGCTTGAATCACTTTTAATGTCTCATTATCTGAGGCAAAAATACTCTCTTCAATGGTTAATTCTTCTTGTAATTTGTTGTCTTGCGACAAAAATGCCATTCGAATACTTTTACGCAAAACCACTTGCCCAGTATCGGGTTCGTCAAAACCATTAATAATATTCATAATGGTGGTTTTTCCAGAACCATTTTTGGCAATAAAGGCAATTTTTTGATCCTTGTTAATTCCAAAAGAGATGTTGTCAAACAAGGTGCGTTCGCCAAATGATTTCGATATGTTTTCTACTGAAAGGTAATTCATGTGATCTAATATGACGCCAATGGCGTATTTGTAAATTATAAAAGTTGTAATTATAAAAGTGATACTTCTAGAATTAAAACGCTGCAAAGATAGTTTACCAACGGACTTAAAAAAATATCCTTTTACTTATCTTTGATATAAATGCAATAAAATGGCTATTCAAGATTTTTTCGATATTGTTACTAGATCATATTTTGAAAAAAATGGGCTAAAAACCTATGAACTAGTACGTTTGTTGTATCTAGACACCGGATTAATTGCAGCTTTCGAGAAAAATTTAAAACTGACGTTTGTTGCAGAGAAAGTGATGGGAAATGTTTGTTTTGCATCTAATTCGGATATTCGTGCAGAGTTTCGAACAAATTTTCGTGCAATTGATGTCGTAGATTATTTTTGCGCGCTCTTAAATCAATCTGAAGTTCCGGTAGAATTAATAAGTTTTCAGTTCCCAACAGACACTGCTGTATTTTGGAAATATGTTGCGTTAGGTTCGCAACTTCGAAAAGATATATAGATAATTTGGGCAAATCACCCTCTTCAAAATTGAAATTTCAATCATTGATTTCTTTGCTTGAAAGCTGTTCTTTTATTTTTTGATTCATTAAAAAAAAGGCTGCTAACTTTAGTTTTTATAAGTTGCTCAAATCAACTTTATGCAGTTTTTGCGGCACATTGATAATTGGTTTTCTAACCAGATTTTCGTTGGTTATATAAAAATGTAAACCATCGAAAGTAGCAATTCCTTCGATTTGATGAAAAGGAATTTTCAACTTAATTCGCTGCTTTGTAGCTTTATCAAGATCATTGATGTTGTAATCTGATAAAACGTATAAAAAAGGTTTTCCTTGCTTCGTATAACCACACAGCACAATTCTATTATGATTTGGAGTTAAACTGGCTCCCGTAATTAATCCTTTAACGTTTAGAGTAGCTTTAATTTTTGCAATGTGATATCCAGCTGAATTAGGCAAAACATAAATAGTTGCTCGTTGATTTTTCCATTGCTTGGTAAATAAATAAATAGAATCGTCTTTGACTATAAATGCTTCACAATCAAAATTGGTAAAATTGTTTCTTTGAGCTGTAAAGTCTTTTTGATTTTCATACGAAAATTTGATCACCGCTATTTTTGGATCAGTATAAAAACTACTTTTTTCAATCTTTAAAATTTGCAAGTTGTTTCTAGTTCCGCTACTGTTATTCCCGAAATCACCAACATATAAATAGGTATCATCTTGCGAAACTGCTTCCCAATCTTGGTTAGTCACATTAGGCAAAACGATTTTTTTTTAAATATTGCCTAAAGTGTCCAATCCGTAAAGAGTAGTGTCACGATCATCATTGTGCGTCCATAGCAATTTATCAAAAGCAATTAAACCCGAAGTTTCTTGAATAGAATCGGAGAGTACGGAGGTAAAGATTGGTTTTATTTTTTTCGTAAATCGCTGAATCTTAGCTTGCCCATAGCTGCTTACTGAAAGTAGAAGTACAAAAACAAAAAATGATTTTGACATGGGAGTGGATAATTTTATACATCAAATATAAAAGATTCTTAGACAAACTGCCACTTTCGACCCTTCTTTAAGCGCAACTCTCTATATTTGTAAATATAACTTTACCAAAAAAACCTATTTTGAAATTATGAAAATTAAAGAAAATCTCTACAATCAGCGTATTATTTCTATAGATGCGTTTCGCGGAATCACTATTTTTATTATGATTTTCGTGAACGAGTTGGCTAGTATTAAAAATGTGCCCCAATGGATGAAGCACATGCCAGCCGATGCGGATGCGATGACTTTTGTAGATGTTGTTTTTCCTGCCTTTTTATTTATTGTAGGAATGTCGATTCCGTTTGCGTTTAATGCAAGATTACTTAAAAAGGATTCGCCGACCGTCATTTGGAAACACACCTTAAAGCGTTCTCTAGCACTTATAGTTATGGGACTTTATATGGTCAACTCCGAATATGGTTATGATGCTTCAAAAATGTTAATTACGCCCGCTTTCTGGGGATTATTAGCGTATTCAATGCCCATTCCTCTTTGGAATAAGTATCCGAAAACTGTTCCACTCTGGGCAAAATATTGTTTGCAATATGGAGCAATAGCTATCTTAATTGCTTTGTACTTTTTATATGTTCAGGATACAGGAGTAGTGGGAATGACCCCAAAGTGGTGGGGAATTCTAGGACTTATTGGTTGGGCGTATTTGTTTAGCGTGGTTTTGTACTGGATAGTAAATGGAGATTTGAAAGTGCTAATTGCTTTACTCATGTTGTGTATTGTTGCAACCGTAATCAGTTCCACCGCAGGATTAGCGATAAATGAAAATGCCATTTTTAGATTTGTGTCAGGAAATTTAGGTTTAGCGAGTTTAGTGCTATCTGGAGCTATTATCTCCCTATTGTTTTTTGAAGAAAAAATTACGACCAAATTAAATTGGCCAGTTATTGGCTTTATCGTCTTCTTTTTAGTGCTCGGTTTTATCCTGAGACCGTATTACGGAATTTCTAAAATTAAAGGAACACCGTCGTGGATTTTGTACTGTGCGGCCATTTGCACCACACTTTTCTATGTGTTGTATTGGATAATGGAAATTAAGAAGGAAACAAAATGGAGTGCCTTTTTCATGCCCGCAGCAGCAAATCCTTTGTTGATTTATATTTTACCTGGAATTATTTATTATTTTAATCTCACATTCGGAATTCATATTTTGCCTGACTACATGACGGAAGGAACTCCCGGAATAATATGGGCATTAGTATTCTCTGCCATTATGTTGCTGGTTATGAAAGTTTTTAACCGCTACAAAATGCAATTGCATTTATAAAAAAAAAATTGCGATAGCGCTGAAATTTACACCTAGCGCTTACAGATTCAATTGAGCAATTGGTGTTAAGTGAGTGAATACTTTCTTTTTAAAATTTTATTTTGCCATAGATTATAGTGATTTCGATTAGAGAAAATCAACGTAATCTGTGGCATTTTATTTTTAGAGCACTATGATTTTATAAAATTCAATTTGTGATATTAGATTTTGGACTTTGAATATATCTTCGTTTAGTTCACTTTAATAAAAGTAATTGCGCCACTTCTATTTTTATTGTCAGAATATGTTCCTTCTAAACGTTTACCATCTGAAGAAATAACCAAAGTATGAATACCTTCTGTTGCCCAGCCTTCAATTGGTGTGGTGACTTTTACAGTGTACGTAATGGTGTTTCCATCTCTAATACCGATTCCGTTTTCGATAAATTTTTGATCGTTCCACTCCAAATAATGAGCAAAGACAACTTGATTGTTGTCCTGTTCAGAAAAAATAGCTACCGCATTACTAACAGCAGCATTATCATCTTTCCAAACACCATCAATCGAAATTTTGTGCTGAGCAAAGCCTATTTGAATACTTAAAAGAGCAAAGAGGAGCAATAAAGAGTTTTTAATTTTCATATTTTTAGTTAAAGTTTTCAATGGTTATTGATCTTATTTGAAGTGTTGCTCCAGCAATCGGGTGATAATTAACAAAGTTGAGTTTACAAATATTATGAATGTCCAAGCGCTTGCCATTTGGTAGCTCATCTTGTTTAAAATCAGACCACTTAATTTGTATAGTCGAAAAAGATTTTGATGAAGCAGGCAAATTCACTCTTGGATGAGAACCACCATGAACGCAACCCGTTCCTTCAGTATTTCCTTCGCGAGCCTGTAATTTTATTTCTTGTGAAGATTGATAGGTAATGCTTAAGTAATTTGAACTATCTGGCAAATTAGTTGGTTTTCCATCATTAGAAGACGAAGGAGTAACCATCACATTCAACTCAATTTCTCCTATAGGATTACTATTGGCAATAACGTTAATAACTTTTTTTTTTACGCGTATCAGATTTATGTTTTCTTGATTTTCTAGTGTTGGTCCAGCGACAAACCAGCTATTCTGAATAACTAAGTCAATTGGTTTAGTTGTGCTAGCAGTTTGTTTGGCACCGCATCCGTAAAACAACAGCATAATAAGGGCTAGATAATGGTACGGTTTAGATTTCATAATAAATTGTAAACGCTAATAAATTAAAATCAAATATAATGCTTCTCTGGGAAATAATCTTTCAGTAAAATAAATGATACGAATTGTGATTTGAATTATATAACATTTTAATTTTTTAGTACTAATTAACATCAAATAATACTTCTATTTTTGTAACTGCTACAAAATACAGACAAGAAAATGAAACAATCTATTTCAAAAATTTCGATAGTACTTTTTTTTGCAACTGCCTTTGCACAAGCTCAAAAGATTGATTCTTTGGTGGTAAATAGCCGTGATATAACGGATATTTTACGAGAGCTTTTTCACAAACAAGACACCACTAAATTAAATAATAAAAAAGTTGCCTATTCATTTTTGCCAGTTCCAGTAGATGCAACTGCCAATACAGGTTTAGTAGTTTCTTTAATGACTTCGTTTTATCTGGGCGAAGACCATGAGAAAACAAAAATGTCGCAAGTCACTTTTGCGCCTTATTTTAGTTTTTCTAATCAATACGTTTTTCCTATTCGATCGTATATTTATACCAAAGAAAATAAGTACAGCTTCATTGGAGATTATCGTTTTTTGATATATCCACAACCCACTTACGGTTTAGGAACTCACACTTCCGACAAAGAAATGTCAACGCTAAATTACAAACAATGGCGTTTTTACCAATTTGCTACCAAAAAGATCTATAAAAGTTTTCGTTTGGGAGGCGGTATTTTAATCGATAATTATCAAAATATTTCTGAAGAGTCTGAAATTGAATCACCAACTGATTATGATATTTATATGAATGGAAATTACGATGATGTAAATTCTTTAGGTTTAGCCGCACAGATTTTATCAGATACGCGCCAAAGTTCGATTAATCCGACTCAGGGTCATTATTTAGAAATAGATTATCGCGTAAATACCAACGGAGGAGTGGATAAAAAAGGCTGGCAATCTGTTTATCTCGACGCTCGAAAATACCATTCGTTTAGTGAAAGAAGTCACAAAGTACTGGCATATCGTGCTTTCTATTGGGCGACATTTGCAGGAAATCCACATTATTTAGATTTGCCAAGCATTGGATGGGACCGAGATGGACGAACGGGTCGAGGCTTTACTCGAAACCGTTTTAGAAGTAATTCGTTATTGTATTTTGAGGGAGAATACCGTACAGATATTTCGAGAAATGGCTTTTTAGGAGCTGTATTTTTTGCCAATGTATCATCGGTCTCAAAATTGAACACCTACTATTTTTCACAGTGGAATCCGGGAGTTGGAACAGGATTGAGAATCAAATGGAACAAACGAAGCAATACAAATGTGGGCTTAGATTTCGGAATAAGTAAAAATGATTACTCATTTCGTTTGGGTCTGTCCGAAAATTTCTAACTTTCGACTTTTAGAATTTATACATGCAATTATCAGTTGTTATTCTCAATTATAATGTTCGATATTTTCTGGAACAATGTATTTGTAGTGTTCAAAAAGCACTCGAAAATATTGATGGAGAGATAATTGTAGTTGATAACAATTCTTCAGACGGAAGTTGTGTGATGATGCAACAACGATTTCCTCATATAAAACTCATTCAAAATACCGAAAATTACGGTTTTCCAAAAGGGAATAATATAGGTGTTTCTGCAGCACAAGGAAAATATATTTGTATTTTAAATCCAGACACGGTCGTTTCCGAAGATACTTTTTTAAAAGTGTTGGCTTTCGCCGAAGAAAAACAAAATCTAGGTATTGTTGGATGCAAACTAATAGATGGAACAGGTGCTTTTTTACCTGAAAGTAAACGGGGCATTCCAACCCCTTGGGTGGCATTTACTAAAATGTCAGCTTTGTACAAATTGTTCCCGAATTCAAAGGCATTCAATCAATATTACGCGCAACATTTATCTAAAGAACAGTCAGGTGAAGTAGCTATTTTAGTCGGTGCTTTTATGGTTTTACAACGAGAACTTTATAGTGAACTACAAGGTTTTGATGAGAACTGTTTCATGTATGCTGACGATATTGATTTGTCATACCGATCGTTACTTTTAGGGAAGTCAAATTATTATTTTGCAGACACATCAGTACTTCATTATAAAGGGGAAAGCACCACAAAAGACGCGAATTATATGTTGCGTTTTCAAGAGGCAATGACCTACTTTTACAAAAAGCATTTTAAAGTTCCGTTTTTATTTACAATTTTAGTGCAAGTGGGAATTTTGTTTTTTGCACTTTTTAAGAGATTGAATATAAACATGCAACCGTCGAAATTTCCTGATAAGTATGTTTTGTACTCCAATAACCAAAATTTATCGGGACAGTTAGAACTTGTTTTTCAAAATAAAGTACTGATTTGTGAGTTAAAAAAGGAAAAAGGGGTAAATTTGCAGCTAAAATTTAGAGGGAAAAGAGTAGAGTTTCTATTAGATAATCACTACTTAAGTTTTAAAAAATGTATCAATATCATAGAATCGATGCACAATAAACAATATACCTTCAAAATTTTACCAAAAAGCAGCAAATTTTTAATAGGAAGCAATTCGAATTCTGGTCGAGGAGAAGTGGTAAAATTTCAAAATAATTATATTTAGTATAATTTATATTTAAAATTTTGAGTAATTTCGCAATATTAAATCCAAAATGATCTCTTAAGTTAATAATATGGCAAAGTATGAATTAAAACTTCCATCAATGGGAGAAAGTGTGGCCGAAGCGACAATAACCAATTGGTTAAAAGCAGTCGGTGACAGAATCGAAATAGATGAGGTCGTTCTAGAAATTGCTACCGATAAAGTAGATAGTGAAGTTCCGAGTGATGTTTCGGGAGTTTTGGTGGAGCAGTTGTTTGGTAAAGATGATTTAATTCAAGTAGGACAGACTATTGCTATTATTGAAACGGATGGAGAAGATGGCGTTGTTGTAAAAGTGGAAACAAAGATCAAAAATGAACCAGCTGAAGTAGCAGAATTAGAAGAAAACGTCGCTAAAGTACAAGATAGTATTGCTGCACCATTGGATGTGTCTGGATCAGATAAATTCTTTTCACCTTTAGTAAAAAATATTGCCAAAGAAGAAGGAATTACTGTGACTGAATTAGAGAATATTCAAGGAACAGGAAAAGATTGTCGAGTAACTAAAGACGATATTTTAAAATATGTTGAAAATAAAAAGTCCATAAAAACTACTATTCCTGCAGCGAAACCAGTTACGCCAGTGCAGTCCCCTGTTGCAAAAGCAATTCCAACATCGGTAAACGGTGGTGATGAGGTAGTAGAGATGGATCGCATGCGCAAGTTAATTTCTGGTTATATGACAGCTTCTTTGCAAACTTCTGCACATGTGCAGTCGTTCATTGAAGTAGATGTGACGAACATTGTAAAATGGAGAGAAAAAGTTAAAGGGCCTTTTGAGAAACGTGAAAATGAGAAATTGACCTACACGCCAATTTTTATGGAAGCTGTGGCGAAAGCACTGAAAGATTACCCCGGTATGAATATTTCGGTAGATGGGGATTATATTATCAAAAAGAAAAATATAAATATTGGAATGGCAGCGGCCCTTCCCAACGGTAATTTAATTGTTCCTGTTATTAAAAACGCAGATCAACTCAATTTGGTTGGAATGGCAAAAGCAGTAAATGATCTTGGTAATCGTGCGAAAGCAGGAAAATTAAAGCCAGATGACACGCAAGGTGGTACCTATACTGTAACAAATATTGGTTCTTTCGGTAGTGTATTTGGTACTCCAATTATCAATCAACCACAAGTGGGAATTCTAGCTTTAGGTGCGATTCGTAAAGTTCCTGCAGTGATTGAAACTCCGGACGGAGATTTTATCGGAATTCGTCAAAAAATGTTCTTAACACACAGTTACGATCATCGTGTCGTAGATGGAGCATTAGGTGGCAGTTTTGTAAAACGTGTAGCCGAATATTTGGAAGCCTTTGATCCGAATAGCGATTTTTAATAGATGTAGAAGTACTATAGAAAATCCGAATTGTTTTAAAAAACAATTCGGATTTTCCATTTTTTGTAAAAAGTAAAATAACGCAATTGCATAGCTTTTAAAGCAATTAGAGTACTAATTTCAGTTTTTGACATTTTTTGCATTTCCGATTTGATGGTTAGGAATTCTCTTTCGTCGGAATGACAATATAATTTGTTTATAGTACTGTTTTTCGGAATTAGAATTTTAATAACAATAGCTCATACATAAAATTAACTAGCTTTTTTAAGCACTAAAGCTTACAAAACTTTCTTTGAACTATCGACTGGCACAGTTAAATAGTTGAATTAAAAATTTATTTTCTTCTACAAGTTAAATTAAGTGGTTTATAACATTTCAATTGTGTTTTTTCGGCTTTAAAAATTACATTTGTATTCTTAATAAAATTTGTAAATGGAACTCAAACTCAGCAAACCAATTTGCTTTTTCGATCTAGAAACTACAGGAATTGATATCGGAAAAGATAGAATAGTGGAAATTTCAATATTTAAAGTTTTTCCAAACGGAAATAAAGAAAGTAAAACGTGGTTGGTTAATCCGACTATTCCAATTCCCGCACAAACAACGGCAGTTCATGGGATAACAAATGAAAAAATTGCCAATGAACCCACTTTTATAGAATTGGCTCCGCAAGTCTACAATATGATCAAAGACAGTGATTTGGCTGGTTTTAATTCTGATCGATTTGACATTCCGTTATTGGCAGAAGAATTATTGCGTGCAGGAGTTGATTTTGACATGAAAAATAAAGTTTCGGTAGACGTGCAAACTGTTTTTCATAAAATGGAAGAGAGAACCTTAAGTGCGGCTTATAAGTTTTACTGCGGTCAAAGTTTAGAAAATGCACATTCTGCGGAAGCAGATACTATGGCAACCTACGAAATTTTAAAAGCGCAGTTGGATCGTTATCCCGAGTTGGAAAATGATATGAAATCGCTTTCTGAATTTACTACGCGAAAGAAAATAGCCGATTTTGCTGGAATGATTGCTTTTGATAAAGACGATCAGGAAATCTTTACTTTCGGTAAGCACAAAGGTAAAAAAGTAGATGCTATTTTAGAATCAGAGCCAGGATATTTCAGTTGGATTCAAAATGCTGATTTTCCGCTGTATACCAAGAAAGTGTTAACGGCCATTAAGCTCAGAAAATTAAATACGAAATAAGTTTTTAAGACGCTAAGCTGCTAAGTCTTTAAGTTTTTTTACTTTTTGTCTTAGTAGCTTAAGTGCTTGGTAACTCAGCAACTTTAAAAGAAATGAAAATTATTTGTATTGGTCGCAACTACGCAAATCACATTGCGGAGCTCAAAAATGAACGCCCGACAGAACCTGTGATTTTTATGAAGCCTGATTCTGCCGTTTTGTTAAAGCAGCATCCGTTTGTGATTCCCGAATTTTCTGACGATATTCATCACGAAATCGAGTTAATTGTTAAAATTAATAAGGTAGGAAAGTACATTGAGCCAAAATTTGCGCATAAGTATTATGATGAAATTAGTGTGGGTATTGACTTTACAGCCAGGGATTTACAATCTAAATTAAAAGAAAAAGGATTGCCGTGGGAGAAAGCAAAAGCCTTTGATGGCTCGGCAGTGCTCGGTGATTTTTTACCTAAGTCACAATTTAGTTCACTAGAAAATATTACATTTGAATTGACTAATAATTCTAAAACGGTTCAAAAAGGCAATACCGATTTGATGTTGTGGAAGGTAGACGAATTGATTTCGTACGTTTCTCAATATTTTACGCTTAAAATTGGCGATATCATTTTTACAGGGACGCCAGAAGGTGTTGCTGCGGTAAAACCCAATGATGTTTTAGAAGGATTTTTAGATGGACATAAATTATTTCGAATTCAAGTAAAATAATGGCTTTAAAATACAACCTTTCCAAAGTGTACGCACTTTCAGATAACGATCCAGAATTTGTAAAACAGATTTTAAGCTTATTTGTTACCGAAGTTCCAGAGGACTTAAAACAAGTTAAAGAAGGAATTAAAAAGAAAGATTACAAACATGCTTACGCGTACGCCCACAAAATCAAACCTACTTTGGATTTAATGGGTTTAAATGTAGCATTTGAAGAAATTTTGCAAGTGGAAGCTTGGACAAAATCGGAAGGAAAAAAGAAAGATATTATAGAGACTTTTAAGAGTGTAAAAACACAAGTAAAAGACGCTATAAAAGAAATTAAAAAAGATTTTGATTTAGATTAAAGTAGTTTTTAGATTACTAATTTAAATTTTGTAAAAGCATTCTTTGTAAATTATTTTTAATTTATAGAGAATGCTTTATTATTTAGTAGAAACAAGTGCCGTAAAGAATAAACTAATTGTAATTTTGTATAAAAACAAAAGTATTAAATATATGAAGGCAGCGATTATTACAATTGGAGATGAAATTTTAATTGGACAAATTGTAGATACCAATTCTGGTTTTATAGCCAAATCTCTAGATAAAATTGGAGTGGAAGTTCATGAAATGCTTTCGATCAGTGACGATAAAAAACACATTCTAGATACTTTTGGACAGTTGCAAAATAGAGTGGATTTGGTGATTGTAACGGGCGGTTTAGGGCCAACCAAAGACGATGTTACTAAAAAAACCTTTTGCGATTATTTTGATGATGAGTTGGTTGTCGATGAACTAGTTTTAGCGCATGTGACCGAATTAATTGAGGGTTATTTTAAACGACCAATTACGCAAATTAATAAAGATCAAGCTTTGGTCCCTTCAAAATGCACGGTTCTTTTTAATCAAGTGGGTACTGCGCCTGGAATGTGGATGAAAAAGGAAAATACTGTGTTTATTTCGTTGCCTGGAGTGCCCTACGAGATGAAACATTTAGTAGAACATCAAATCATTCCAAAAGTAATAAAAGAATATAAACGCCCTTATATTTTACATCAAACGGTTTTGACTTATGGACAAGGCGAAAGTCTGGTTGCAGAGCGAATTGAGGAATGGGAGGATAGTTTACCAGAATTTATCAAATTGGCCTATTTGCCAAGTCCAGGACGCGTTCGTTTGCGATTGTCTGCGCGTGGCACTGATAAAGAAATGTTAGAAAATGAATTGGCCACACAAATTAAAAGTTTGGATGCTATCATTCATGATATTATTGTTGGGTTTGATGAAGACGAAACATTAGAAGTGGTGGTCTTAAAGATGTTGAAAGAACAAAATAAAACGATAACAATTGCCGAAAGTTGTACAGGAGGTAGAATTGCTGCAACAATTACTGCGGTTCCAGGCGCTTCGTTGTGTTTTAAAGGTGGCTTAGTTTGTTATGCAACGCAAACAAAAATTGATGTTCTAGATGTTTCTGAAAAATTGATTGCAGAACATTCTGTTGTAAGTGCTGCTGTTGCTTCAGAAATGGCAATAAAGGTAAAAGCGCTTTTTAATGCTGATTATGCCATTGCAACGACAGGAAATGCAGGACCGTCAAAAGGAGATGCTGCTGCAGAAATCGGAACTATTTTTATCGCAATTGCGACACCAAACGCAGTAATTGTAGAAGAATTTAATTTTGGTCAACCGCGTGAAAAAGTGACTGATAGAGCGGTAGTCAAGAGTTTAGAAATGTTACAGAAAGAAATTTTAAAAAATGTGTGCTAATTTTTTTGCTACATCGTTTATTTTTCTTTTCTTTGCACCCTGATTTTGAATAACGATAAAAGATAAGTATAATGTCAAGAGTTTGTGACCTTACAGGTAAAAGAGCGATGGTAGGAAATAACGTTTCTCACGCTATGAACAAAACTAAGAGAAAATTTTCTGTAAACTTAGTTAAGAAGCGTTTTTATCTTCCAGAAGAAGATAGATGGATTACTCTTAGAGTAGCAGCATCTACGATAAAAACAATTAATAAAAATGGAATCTCTGCTGTTTTGAAAAAAGCACAGTCAGAAGGATTTATTAAATAATCTTTTTCCAAATAAATATATAGCAAGATGGCAAAGAAAGGTAATAGAATCCAGGTAATTTTAGAATGTACTGAGCACAAGACTTCGGGTGTTGCAGGAACTTCAAGATATATAACAACTAAGAACAAAAAAAACACTCCAGACAGATTAGAGATTAAGAAATTTAATCCAGTCTTGAAACGTGTAACTGTTCATAAAGAAATAAAATAATACGTCATGGCAAAGAAAACAGTAGCATCGTTACAAACAGCATCTAAGAGATTATCTAAAGCCATCAAAATGGTGAAATCTCCTAAAACTGGGGCATATACATTCGTAGAATCTATTATGGCTCCTGAAGCAGTTGATGAATTCTTGAAAAAGAAATAATTACAATTACATTATATAGATAAGCTACTTTCATTCGGAAGTAGCTTTTTTATTTTTATATTTACTGTCGGAAACTAAATAGCAGTACTTTTTGTTATTTCCTTCATTATTAATACGAACCATACTATGAGTTTTTTTAAAAAATTATTTTCATCTGAAAAAAAGGAGACTTTGGATAAGGGTCTTGAAAAATCAAAGGCTACGTTTCTTAATAAACTTACCAAAGCAGTTGCAGGAAAGTCTAAAGTAGACGATGAGGTTCTGGATAATTTAGAAGAAATACTAGTAGCTTCGGATGTAGGGGTCAATACTACACTTAAAGTAATTGAGCGCATTGAAAAACGCGTGGCAGAAGATAAATATGTTGGTACAGAAGAGCTGAATCAAATTTTAAGAGAAGAAATTGCAGGTTTGTTGTCGGAAACCAATTCTGGTAATGCCACTGAATTTGTCATTCCCAACGTGCAAAACAAGCCTTATGTTTTAATGGTGGTAGGTGTAAATGGAGTGGGTAAAACAACTACGATTGGTAAATTAGCTTATCAGTTTAAAAAAGCGGGCCATAGCGTTGTTTTAGGTGCAGCCGATACTTTCCGTGCGGCAGCTATAGATCAACTACAAATTTGGGCAGATCGTGTGGGAGTTCCAATTGTAAGACAAGATATGGGGAGTGATCCTGCTTCTGTCGCGTTTGATACCTTGCAATCGGCAGTAGCGCAAAATGCGGACATAGTTATTATAGATACAGCCGGTCGTCTGCATAACAAAATTAATTTAATGAATGAATTGACCAAAGTAAAACGAGTAATGCAAAAAGTGGTTATCGACTCACCTCATGATGTTTTATTAGTTTTGGATGGTTCAACTGGCCAAAACGCCTTTGAGCAAGCGAAGCAGTTTACTGCTGCTACAGATGTGACTTCATTAGCGGTAACTAAATTAGATGGAACTGCAAAAGGTGGAGTGGTAATTGGTATTTCGGATCAATTCAAAATTCCTGTAAAATACATTGGTGTTGGTGAGGGAATAGAAGATTTACAGGTTTTTAATAAACACGAGTTTGTAGATAGTTTTTTTAAATAATAGTTTCCCATTATGCCTTTTTCTTCTTTCAAGAACATACCTCCGTTAGTTTTTTATTTCGCAAGTATTATTTGTTTTGTCACTGCCAATGTTAGTAAAGATAAAAGTCTTTCTTTTTATTATATTTTACTTGGTGTTGGACTCGTTTTGTTTTTGATCGGACTTTTGCGAAAACTGAAACGATAAAAAATCGATTATTATTTATTGATTTTTACCTGTGTAAATCGTTTTTTTAAATATCTAAAATTGCAAAACAATGGCCACATTATCTGTAGAAGAAAAGCTAAGAGAACGTACCAAGGAATTGACCTGTTTGTACGAGGTTTCTGAAATTATACTTTTACACAAGAACAATATTCATGAGACATTAGAATCAATTTGTGCAGTTTTAAAAAAAACGTGGCGATTTGAAGAAGATGTAATAGTTGAATTGCAAACAAACGACGAGCATATTTTTGTTGGTTCCTTATCAGCAGAAACTATTTTTCAAGAAGCAAATATTACTGTCAATTCCTTTGAAATTGGTTCAGTTAAAATGCATTACCCCGCTTTACAATATTCGTTAGATTCTTTTTTAGAAGAGGAGCAAATCTTGCTTTTTAAAATTGCGCAAGATATTGGTTCTTTTTATGAAAAACACCTCAATAAGGTAAAGGAAGAATTACTAAAAAGCAGTGCGCAACGAATTGACAGACTTTCAATTCTGGGTGAGATTACTGCTGGTATCGCCCATGAACTTAATACTCCCTTGGGAAATATATTAGGCTTTGCCGAATTTATTCAGGATTCTACCAAAGAATCGCAATCTAAATTAGACAGCGCAAAGATTATTAAATCGGCTGTTTATTCGCGTGAAGTAGTTAAGAAATTGATGTTTTTCTCTTGTGAAATGCCGCAAAATCGATTATTTGTAAAAATAAAACCCGTAGTTACTCAAGCGCTCTCGCTATTAGGTCTTAATTTTAAAAAACATAAAGTAGATTGTAAATTAATTTTTGACAATCAAAACCTCGAAGCGCAAGTGGATGAGATTCAGTTTACGCAGGTGTTGTTTAATATCTTAATCAATTCAATTTACGTAGCACCTGAAAATTCAGTTATTGAAGTAAAAGTTTACGATGATGAGTGTAATTTTTTTATTGAAATAAGTGATGAAGGTTCGGGAATTGCCGAAGCTATTAAATCAAAAATATTTGAGCCCTTTTTTACTACAAAGCCAATTGGTGAAGGTTCAGGATTGGGTTTGAGTGTGGTGCATGGAATCATAAAAAGTCACCAAGGAGATATTAGTACCTTTGACAATCAACCCAGAGGAACGGTTTTTTTAATTCGATTGCCGCTAAAAGTTTCTGTATGAAATTAAAGAAAGAAAATATATTAATTGTAGATGATAATTTTGATATGCTCGAACTGTTGCAACGCAGTTTAAAGGCGCAAAATTTTCATACGTACCGCGCATCTTCTGTGTCGGAAGCTATTGATATACTTAAAAATAGTACAATAGATTTATTAATTACCGATTTGCAAATGCCCGGAATTAATGGCATGGAATTGATTAAATATGTAGAAGAGCATTTTCCAGATATTCAGAAATTGGTTATTACGGGTTTTCCTTCAGTAGATTCTGCACTGGATGCTGTAAAAGCCGGTGCTGTAGATTACTTAGTTAAGCCGTTTACGAACGACGAATTAAAAAAAGCAGTTCAGAACTTAATTTCTAATTTACATAAAAACAAAAAATTAGAAACTGCGCAAAATGATTCTAGTAGTGCTGCAAATTATGCGGGCATCGTAGGACAGTCGGCGCAAATTACCTACTTAGTAGATTTAATTGAGCGGGTAAAAAATAACCGGGCTACCGTTTTAATAGAAGGAGAAAGTGGTACTGGAAAAGAATTAGTGGCTCGTGCAATTCATTACAAAGGCGCATATGCAGCTAATCCGTTTATTGCTGTAAATTGTGGTGCAATTCCAGAAAATTTGTTAGAGTCAGAATTGTTTGGTTATACCAAAGGCGCGTTTACAGGTGCTTTAGAAACGAGAGGTGGTTTTTTTCAAGCAGCAGATGGTGGAACTATTTTTTTAGATGAAATTGGTACGGCATCGCATAGTGTTCAAACTCGATTGCTTCGTGTTTTACAAGAGAAAGAAGTAACTATGATTGGTTCGCAAAAGCCACAAAAATTAGCGCTACGTGTGATAGCGGCAACAAATAATGACTTGCAAAAAATGGTGCAAAATGGCTCCTTTAGAGAGGATTTGTTTTACCGTCTGAATGTAGTTAATATTGAAACACCACCACTACGAGAACGTAAAGAAGACATTGTGCCATTAGTACTGACTTTTATGAAAAAATATAGTGTTGAGTACGACAAACATACTGTCACAATTACAGATCAGGTTTTTGAGATTTTAAAACGCCATTCTTGGCCGGGTAATGTTAGAGAATTAGAAAATGTGGTGCAACGCATGCTAATTATGTGCGAAGAAACAATCGATATCGTCACTATTCCTGAATACTTGCGCTATCCTAAACCGCTGCAGCATGATGAATTATTGCCTTTAAAGACTATTGAGAAAGACTATATTTTGAAAGTTTTGCAGCAAGTGGATAATAACAAAACTAAAGCAGCTGAAATTCTCCAGATTGACCGTAAGACACTGCGTCAAAAGTTGCTGTAATGCGCTTCTAATTCAATTTGGGGTGTTTTTACCCTTGCGAGGAGTTTTTACTCGGTTCATTCTCTTTTTGTCTGTTTTTCGTAAAAGTTAACAAGTTGTTCTATATGTTATTAGTAATTTCAATCGATTGAAATTTGTGATTGGCATACAGTTTGCTTTAAAGGTAGAGGTCTACATTCGTATGGTAGTTTTAAAACTAAGCTAAATGGAAGCAATAAAAGAGAAAAAAAGTAAAGGCTCTTCTTTGTACAAAGAAGAAGCGTTGCTATTGAGTGCAATCAAGTGGAATTTTGAGGCTTATGCTGCAAAGAAAGAAGTAGTTACAGATGCAGGACTTTGCATGAACTGTAACCGAAGATCAAATTGTGTTTGGCAAGACCAAGAGACCCTATTCTGTGAACATTACCAATAAAAAATATGAGCATTACTAAAGAAGTTAAGAAGAAAAGCATGTTTGATACTGTTATTGGACAGTTCAATAAAACTGCTGATTTGATCGAATTAAACCCCAATATTCGAAAAATTCTATCTGTTGCGAATAATGAAATAATTATTCATTTTCCAGTAAAGAAAGACAACGGAGAAGTTGAGATTTTTACGGGATACCGGGTTCAACACAATAATGCATTAGGACCATATAAAGGCGGGTTGCGTTACCACCCAACTGTCGATGTAGAAGATGCTAAAGCATTAGCAATGTGGATGACTTGGAAAACTTCGTTGGCAGGTTTGCCTTACGGAGGAGCAAAAGGAGGTATTCAAATTGATCCAAGACAGTATTCGATTGGTGAATTGGAGCGTATTACAAGAAGATTTACGTATGCGTTAGGAGAGAATATCGGACCAGAACATGATATACCTGCACCAGACGTTAATACGAATGCGCAAACAATGGCTTGGATTGCAGATACATATATGTCTACTAAATCAAGTTCAGAGCGTTCAAAAAACCAACACGTTGTTACCGGTAAGCCAGTAGGATCAGGAGGTTTAGAAGGAAGAAACAGATCTACAGGATATGGTGTATATTTAACAATTAAATTATTCTTTGAAGGAAAAGGAGAAAGTTTAAAAGATAAGACGTTTATTGTACAAGGATACGGAAACGTAGGATATTGGGTTTCCCATTTCTTAACAAACGATGGAGCGAAGTTAATTGCCGTTCAAGATGCGCATGCAACGATCTTCAATGAAACAGGAATTGATTCAGAAGCACTTTTTGAGCACTCTAAAAACCGTATTGATTCGGTTGAAGGATTTGAAGGTGCAGTAGAGATGAATCCAAAAGATTTTTTCGGAATCGAATGTGATATTATCATTCCGGCTGCCTTAGGTAACCAAATTACAGCGGCTAACGCAGGAAATGTTAAAGCTCGCTTAATTGCTGAAGGTGCAAACGGACCGATAGATGTAGAAGGAGAGAAAATCATTTTAGAAAAAGGAATTACGATTATTCCCGATATTTTATGTAATTCAGGTGGTGTAATAGGAAGCTATTTTGAATGGTTGCAAAACCGAAATGGTGAATTATGGTTTCTAGAAGAGGTAATGGATAAACTGGAGAAGAAATTGACCCAAGTATATAAAAGCGTTGCTAGCATGGTTGCCGAGAAACAAATAGATTGGAGAACGGCCGCATATATAATAGCAATTACAAGAATCGAAACAGCTTACAAACAAAGAGGTATATTTCCATAAAGAACCACATTGTTTCTAATTCTTGAAAACCTTTATAATAATTACAAAATTATTATAAAGGTTTTTACTTATGAATAAAAATGAACTATAAAAAAAATGGACATGAAGTATAAAAAATTATTTGTCGAAAAAAAGGATCACGATTTATTAATGCGTAATCTTTCTATGTTAAAAAACAATCACGATGGCTCGTTAAAAAAATCATTAGATAAATTAAATGAAGAGCTTAAAACTGCCAGTATCGTAGATATGGATAAAATGCCAGTAGATGTAATTCGTTTGAATTCAACAGTGCATTTTACAACGTCGTTTAAAACTGATAAAACATTTCAATTGGTTGCTCCAGAGAAAAGTAATTTGGCACAAAATAAAATTTCTATTTTGACTCCAATGGGCTTAGCATTATTTGGATATGCGGAAGGTGATGTTATTGATTGGGAATTTCCAATTGGAACAGGAACAATTACTATTTTAAAGGTTGAGCAGCTGGTAGTTGTAAACTAAGAGTAGGATAGAATGGAAACAGAGAATAAAAAACTTTGGAAAGATACCGTTGTATTCATGCAAGAGGACATTAAACACCAGCGAGACTTGTTTGATAAAATAGATTTGAATACTGAAAAGAAAAATGAATCGTATCAAGTCATTGCAGAAAAATGCAATGACTTTTTGGTCAGTAGCGATTTAGTTTTGGAAGAATTGATTCGCTATCCTATTTTTATGGAGAAAGGTCTGGAATGTGACGATGTGCAATGCGATACGTACTTTACTAATTACGAAAGTACTTTTGAAGAAGAGATAAAAACTCATTTTGAGCGGTACAACGAGCTGAAAAAGGCTTTTACGGATCAACTCTTATAAGAATGGATTTTTAAGAATTTTTTTGTTTTTAATTTGGAATTTATAACGTTAACTTTGTATTTGAACGTTAGAATTTCTAATGTAATCTGAATGCCTAGCCCTGATGGGAGCGGCATCCTTTTGTGCCGTTGTTCGGCATAAAAGATACAGTGCACAGCAGGAAAATGCTCCTTAAAAATAGAATTATGATTAAAAGAGTGCTTATTTTACTAGTATTTTTGGTTGTTTTGATGAGTTGTAGTCAATCAATTCAGAAAGCGGATATCCAGAAACTTAATGGGTATTGGGAAATTGAAAAAGTGGTTTTTGACGGTGGCGAAGATAAAGAATATACCATAAACGAGACCTTTGATTATTTTAGGATTGATACTGCTGGAGTTGGAATTCGAAAGAAAGTGATGCCACAATTGGATGGAACTTTTTTGACGAATGATACTTTTGAAAATGTGAAAGTTCGGTTTAAAGACGGAAAGGTATATTTGGATTATAGTACTTTTTATGCCAAATGGAGTGAGGAGTTGGTACAAGTCAATGACACGAAGTTGGTCTTGAAAAATAAGGAGGACAAAGAATACCATTACAAGAAAACCGATAAAATTGACTTAGTACACGATGGCAAAAAGAATAAATAATCAGAGTACGATTGGCGATGTGTTGAATCGAATTATTCAAGTGAACAAATTGCAGCCCGGAATGGACCAAATAGACGTAAAGGAAGCTTGGAGGCAGTTAATGGGCAATGGTGTGAACAGTTATACTAGAAATGTGGTTTTGAAAGGGCAAACCTTATACGTGGAGTTGACGTCTGCAGTCTTACGTGAAGAATTGAGTTACGGTAAATCTAAAATTGTTACGATGATTAACGAAGATTTAGGTAGAGAAGTGATTAAAGATGTTGTATTAAGATAGGATTTTCTAATTCTTATTTTAACGATTTAATATTTATAAAAAATGCTGTTTCCAATTGGAAACGGCATTTTTTTATTTTGTATAATTTTAGTTTGTATCGCAATACATTTAAAACTTATTTCTGTACACTAGAATTGCTCTCTTCCTGCAAAATGGAAAGCACCTTCGATTGCAGCATTTTCATCGCTATCTGAACCGTGAACGGCATTTTCTCCGATAGAAGTTGCATACGCTTTACGGATAGTTCCTTCAGCAGCATCAGCTGGATTTGTAGCACCAATTAAAGTTCTGAAATCTTCAACAGCATTTTCTTTTTCTAAAATAGCAGCAACAATTGGCCCGCGAGACATGAATTCAACCAATTCTCCGTAAAAAGGTCTTTCTGCGTGTACTGCATAAAAAGCTTTTGCATCTGCTACAGTTAATTGTGTTAATTTTAAAGAAATGATTTTGAAACCTCCGTTTGTAATCATTGCTAAAATATTTCCGATGTGTCCGTTTTGAACTGCATCAGGCTTAATCATTGTGAACGTTCTATTAGTTGCCATTGTATTTGATTTTTAAATTTTGTGCAAAAATAGTCTTTTTTTGGTAATTTATTTTAATAAAATCATAAAATACGGTTAACGGAATGACTTTATGATAATTTATTTCACCATTGTGTTTTTCTTATTTTTTAATTTAAGGCTTATAATAATTATAAAATTAATGTTCTATACTTTGAACAGAAGTTTGTTTTTATAAAACAACCATAAAATAAAAGTCCATATGGCTACATAAATTAGTGCACCTGCCAAAGATGCTGCCATAGGATTGCTGAAAAAGGGTGCAATTCCGAATGTGTAGAAATAGCTTAAGAGATTAATTTGTTCTAATGGGTTTTTTGGATCCTGAAACTCAATCATTACCAAAGCTTGCGGAATAATCTGTGAGAAGAAAAACACTATCATTGGATTAACGCCCCAAATTAAAAATAATTTAGATCCTTTTTTAATATCGGCGACATCAATTATATAGTAGAGAACTGCCAAAGTGGTTGCTGCTAATCCGCCGGTGTAAAGCACAAAACTACTAGTCCAAAGCGATTTATTTATTGGGAAAACGATGTTCCAAATTAGTCCAACTATAATTAGTGCTACGCCACTTAGCATCAATTTTTTAGTAATTTCTATTTTAGGCACCGATAAGTGTAAAATTTGTCCAATTACTAAACCAACAATTCCAGTGGCAACGGATGGAACTGTGCTCAAAATTCCTTCGGGATCCCAAGTTTTGGTTCCTCGGTACATGTGATTTTTAAGTAGAATGCTGTCCAGCCATGAAGCTAAATTAGTTCCTATTTCTAAATTTGGAGCGCCAATTCCAGGTACAGGAATTAAGGTCATCATTGCCCAGTACCCTAATAGAATTACGGATCCTACTCCGATTTGCGTTCTGATTGACGTTTTTAAATACAGTAATGAAATGATGAAATAAACAACAGCAATACGTTGTAATACGCCAGGAATACGAACATGTTGATAGTCTTGGAAACCTCCGTACGCTAGGACGAAATATAGTGTTAAGATTCCGAATGCTAAGATGTTCTTTATTTTTGAACTAAAATTACCCATTAAAGCATAGCCGATTCCGATGGTAATTGCCATTCTAACTGCAAGTAATGCAGCACCCTCTAACCCAAAAAGTTGAATTTTGCTAAAAAAATTAAAAAACAATCCAAGTCCGAACATACGAACAGAGCGGACCAAAATTTTGTTAAAAGTTGCACTATCATAGGTTTTTGTTGGCATTGCAAAAGAAATGGCTACTCCCATTATGAAAATGAAAAAAGGAAAAACTAAATCTGTGGGTGTGCAACCGTGCCAACTAGCGTGAAGCAGCGGGGCATAAACGTTGCCCCAATCTCCTGGATTGTTGACTACTGTCATTAATAAAATAGTGAGTCCACGAAAGACATCTAGCGAAATTAAGCGTTCTCTTACCATGTTTTTTGGGTAAAAAGGTTAGTTCATTCATTTTAAAAGTCGCTATTTGGTTTGAGAAACATTTTTTTTAGGAAGAGAGTGGTTATTTGTATCCTGAAAATTATGCTGTATTTTTTTAAATCGTAATTATCGAAAATTCATTTTTTAAAGGTTGTAATTTTTGAAATATATTCGGAATTAATTCTGTTCCTTTTTCTAAATAAAATTCAGAGAAGTTAGCTTGCCGTTCTTGCAAACTTTGATTTGGAAATAATTCGTTCTGAAGTTCGGTTACACGCTCTATTTGGTCGCCCAATTTGCGTTTCTGCGCTTTTAGTAATCGTTTTTCTAAATTGGCTAATCCTTTTGTTTGTTTTGCTTCCTGCGCTTTTACAGCTCCAGTAAACGATAGGTCCGTTTGCGCTGCAATTGCAAATAAGTCTGCAAATTGTTTTTGTAATGCGTCTTTTTGAGCAGTCAAATCAATAGGAAAACCAGAAATACGATGCGTGATTTTATTTTCTAAGTCTTGTTGTTTTAAAAATAGATCACTCCAGCTCAGCTCTAATTTCTCGGCTTTTTTGCTTTGTTTTTCAGTTGCTAAAAGTACAGAATTACGAACTAGCAAAATAGGAAAAGTAATTTTTACTGCATCAAAAAAGGATTTTAATTCTAACCAATACGCTATTTCACCGCCGCCGCCAATGTAGCATAAATTGGGCAAAATAACTTCTTGGTAAAGCGGACGCATGATTACGTTTGGACTAAATTTTTCGGGATGTTGATCGACTAAATTAAAAAGTTCTTCTTTAGAAAACTGAATTTTAGTATTGTTTATAAAGTACTTATTATCTTCAAAAATAATTCGCTCACGCAAATCGCCTTCAATATAAAATAAATTGATTTCGCGCGGATTAACCTGAATTTTGTAATCGGCAAGTTTCTTGCCTGTTTCAATTACGTTTTTATAAGCAGTTTGCTTCTCTAAATCTTCTTTTATGAAAGGAATGAAGGTTCGCTTTAGTTGAGTGTCGTCTGCATCTAAAATAACTAATCCGTATGCGCCAAATAATGTGTTGGCTAAATATCTTGTAGCATCGGCTAAATTTTTATGCTCGATATACGATTTTTCAAATAATGATTTTAAATACGAAGCATTTGTACTGGCGCCTAATTCTTTCGAATAAATCTCGAGAAATTGATCTAAGCCGTCAGTAGACAATCTTCCAACAGGACCAGTACTTTCTGTATTCCAGCGAAACTTTTTTCCCTTAAAATTAAAATAATTAATTTCCTCAAAATCGTGATCTTCTGTTGCCATCCAATAAATTGGCACAAAATTATAAGCAGGATATCTTGCTTTTAATTCTGCTGTTAAATTAATTGTCGAAATGATTTTATATAAAAAATACAAAGGACCAGAAAACAAATTGAGTTGATGACCCGTAGTAACCGTAAAGGTATTGTTGACTTTTAAAGACTCAATATTTTGTTGTGTCAGTTGCGAAGTTTCAAGTTTGCTGTATTGCTTATGCAAAACTTTGGCCAGTGTCAAGCGGTTTGTATTATCAAAGTTTGCTTGTTTCTCGCTTATTTGTTCTTCGAAATTTTCAAGTAGAGGAAACCGATTGTATAGATCGTGTAAATTTTTAGTTTGATCTAAATAATCATTCATCAAAGGAGAAAAATAACCTGAATTTTGATAGCTGATACAGTCGGTTGGCATAGATTTTTATTTTAATGCTAAAATAACAAAAATAATCCGAGGACAGTTGTTAAAAAAAAGGTTGTCCATCAAAAGACAACCTTTCTTACGAGAAATCAAAAATTTTAGTTTGACATCTAATTCAGTAGTATATAAGTAAATGACGTTTAATAAATTTTAAAAACTTTCATTAACTAAATCACTTATACTGTTTTTTAGTAATAGTTTTCTTTTGTTAAGAAAAAGAAAACGATTAATACAACTGACATGATCAACATTCTATAAATGGCTGATTGAAATGTTTTTGTATCATTTAACTTGTCTTCTTTTTTTTGTTTTACAAGATCGAATATTAGTAATAAAATGATGATTGGAAGTGACAGGTAAAAATAATACATCGTGTAATCTGGATAGGTGTTTGATATAAGAATGTAAATCAAAAACCATAATAACAAAACTATATTTATCGGTGTTTTATGTTTTTTCATATTATGATTTGTTTTAATTAAGAATTTAAAAATAGCTGATACTTGTTTTTTACTATTTATTTAAGCGAGATTGGATTTTTTATGTATTAGGTTTCGGGCAGTACTGGTTGTTATATGAAAATTTACAAATGCTGTTAAAAAAAAAGGTTGCCTTTTAAAGGGCAACCTTTCTCGCTAAATTCAAAAGTACTTATAATGTATATGTTGTCATTCTAAAACTGCTGGATGCACTCGTAAAGGTGTAAATAACGTTACTGTAAGTAACCTTGAAATTCTCCTTTTTAACATATAATCCTTTTGGATTTGTCAACTCAGCATCCAAATCTTTTAGGAAAGCTCTATTTGCTGCTGACTGAGTCCAACCGTCATCAGTTAAAATTAAAGTTTTATTAGCAGCATCCTCTGTAGTAGTCACAAAATGAACTATAGAAGGCTTTCCACCATTAAATTGATATTGAATGTAACTTCCATTTACAGCGTTATTAAATACCAATTGCACTCTACTAACAGATTGATTCGCTGGTAAAGTTGCATTCACTTTATTTATTAGTTGCTTAAACAACGAAGAGGTCGTTGAAGCGTTATACAAATTAGCTGCAATGTAACCATAGACTGCTTGTTTGTTACCTTCTAGTAAAGCTTTGTAATCGTCTGTTAAAACAAGAGGTTTACTAGAGTATCTGATGGTTGCGCTTACGCCCCCCGTTCCAGTTGCCGTAAAACTACCTTCTGCTTCATTATAGATGAAATTTGTTAATTTTTGATCGGCAACGACTACGGGCGGGCTAACGATTATGCCGTCTGCGGTGTAGCCGATACCCATATCGTAGGTTACAGGATATCCTTCTTCAATCGAATTTGCTTCGGCATATCTAGTATTTTTATCAAATGCAAAATCAAATTGGTGTACTGTTTTTCCATCGTTTGTTTCGAGTAATCTAAAAAGAGGTCTAGAATCACTTCCAACAACATTATCAATCATGTCAATGTTTTTTGACAAATTAGTCCAATCGTCTGCTGTAGCTTTTACAAAACGCAACTCTTTATTTTCTCTGTTGGTTTTAAATAGTATTGTGTTGGTCTCTTGTCCGTAGTACAAAAACTGAAAGTCACCAAGATACCCTTTGCTTCGTAGCGCAGCAGTTGGATAGCTATTCGAATCAGATAAGAGATGAATTCTACTTTTAGTTGTAAACACTAAACTTACAGTACTCCCAAGCTGAATTTCGTACTGACTTTTTAAAACGCTAGTGTCTTCGTCAAAATCAGATGCCATTTGCACTGTTCCATCTGCGGCAAACTTAAATAAATGAGTATAACCTCCCAATTGCGAGTCATCTGTAAAATAAACGGCCTTCCACCCAAATTCAGAAGAGAGTAATAAATCTTTTAACTCTTTTTGCTGTGCATTCAATCGTTCGGTCGGACTTTGATCAAACTTTTGTTCTGCATCATTGTTGGTGCAGGAAGTTAATTGTAAGATCAAAAAGCTTACAATTAAATATTTTAATATATTTTTTGCTTTCATGTCTTTTTATTTATTGTTTATAACAAAGTTTGTGTTTTTTTCTGCTTCGTCTCGCAAAGCATAAAAATCCATATTAAAAGCATCTTTGAAATACTTAACAACAAGTGCTTCTTTTGCTTTAAGAGCGGCATATGCTGTCGGGCTTTCAATTCCATCCAGAAATTCTGCGTACTCTACTTTTGAACTTATCAGTATCATAGCTGCAGTTTCAGCAAAATCTTCGTTGATATTTGATCTGGCATAACTGGTTATAAAACCAATTTCATTTGACTCTGGAACATCAAAGTTGTACCAATCTGCGGTATAACCGCCTGGAGTAAGCACCGCCCACGATTTTTCATCAAAAGGTTTGTTTTGATTTAAGATGTGAATGTACTCGTGTTGAATTGTATGTATAAATTCAGAAACATTCGCACGGTCATTTTTATCAATATAATCTGTTTCAAAAAGAGTTACACGTTGACCTCCTTCAGCAATACCTAAGGTTCTTGTTCCAACACTGTTTAAATTAACTCCTCCTATTAAAACGATTTCTCTCGGAGCAATTTTTTTCACAAAATCAGCACCTCCAATTGTAGAATAACTATCAAGCCAAATCTTTTGAACAATTTCTAATGCAGGCTTTACCTTTTCTACAGCAGGTGGAAATAAGAAGCGATTATTGTCTACCGTATTTTGGTTCCATTTGTATTGCACATTGATATTGTAAGAATCAAGATAACTAGTACCAATCCAGTTGTCAAGAGGTGTTTTTTCAGGCTGAGTGTAGTCCAGTTGGCTTGCTGTGGGTTGCTCTTCATGCGAACAGGCATTCAAGGCTACCAAAACAGAAGCAAAGACTGCTATTTTATAATATTTTACTTTTTTCATGAGTTTCATGTTTAGTTTATCTTGGATTTAGTTCTACGCCAGTCGTTGAAGCATGTAGCGGTATTTGCAAAGCTCTGCGTTTGTCATCTTTTACCAAAATGTTATCTGGTTTGTTATACGTTTGATGATTGACTACGATATTAAATCGTTTGACATCAAACCAGCGCATTCCCTCATGTACAAAATCACGACGTCTCGTTTCTGTAAGTGCGTTAATAAATGATGTTTGTTGTGCAGTTATGGTGTAAAACGGTGTGAACTGATCTGCAACAACAGGATAGAAATCTAAAATATCTTCTTCTGTTAAAATATCAGTAGCTGGATTATAATTTAGTGTTCTTGTAGATAAAAAGTATTGCAGTTCAGCAGTAGCTTCGGCAAACTGATTTTTCATTACGTGTGCTTCAATTCGATTCAAGAAAAATTCATCGTTACTCAATAAAACTTCGGCAGTATAGGGTTCTCCAATTCCTGCTGAGACATTGGTGTATTTAAAATATTCGTAGAACTTTGGTAAAAAAACAGTTATACTACTATTGCTAGAATAAAAATTATAGTACCATTGTTTTCCAAATAAACTCTCATTTGGGCTAAAAATTTCTTGATATCGATCTCCAGAAAGATAAAATCTACTTTGGTTAGAAGATCTTTGAATGATTGAATTTGGAGAACCAATTAATAGGTTAGTTGGTTCATCGCTGCTCGCGTAAGCTACCCGTTGTTCATTTACTGCAATAGATTCATACTTAAGGTAATTTCTTAATTTACCCACTGGTTTAGACCCTAAGTCTGCTGTAAGTTCTAATACACGATCCCAATTTCCTTTTATCAAGTAAAAACGGCTTGCAAATGCTTTGGCTGCATCTTTATTAAAATGAAATTTAGGTTGACTGTACGAATTGGTTACAATTGGCAATCCTTCTTCGATGTCTTTTTGAATAAAATCAAAAACTTCAGCGACCGTATTGCGCTTGTAGTTGGCAACTAATTTTGTTTCAGGTTCTGTTACATAAGGAATTCCTAGGTCAGTAGCTGCAGTTGCAGGATTATATCTTTGCGACCACAATGAAACTAACATAAAGTGCGAATACGCTCTCGCTAGTAAAGCTTCACCTTTTTGTCCTTGTAAGTCAGCCGTATTGCCAAGATCTTCAATCGCTTTTAGCGCTGTATTTGCATGAGCAATCGCATTGTAACAAGCATCCCAATAATAGGCCTGCGTGTCAATGTCATTGGCTTCTGTTTGTATTAACCAATTGTAATTTTGCTCATTTTTTGGCAATGTTGATGCCATTCCACTGTCAAATACGTTATCAGACATTGTTTCGGCAATGTCAAAGTAGCTCATCTGTGGATAAGCATTTACAAGTACTTCTGCTATTTTATCTGCAGTATCAATTTCGGTTCGATTGTCTGGTTTTTCCGAAAGGAAATCATCGCAGCTACTACTACCAATAAGTATTAATAGTGCTAATGTTATTTTTAATTTTCTCATAATTTTCTCTTATTATAATGAAATGTTTAAAGCTAAAGTATATTGACTTGTAACTGGTAAAGCTACCCCACCTGTATTTCGAAACTCAGGATCTTGACCATTCAATCTTTTATCAGAATAGATTAACCACGGGTTTACCGCAGAACCTCTTAAGGTAAAAGTGTTCAGTCCTAATTTTCGCTTAAAGTCTTTTGGGAATTCAAAACTTAGAGATATATTTTTTAATCGAACGAAGTCGCCATCTGCAATACGTACATCAGAGTAGTTGTAAGTATTGTATGCTCTCGCAAGTGTTCTTTCTCCTCCGTAATTAGTATTTAGACGTTGATCTGCAATAACTGGAACGTTAGTCGTATTCTCATCCCCAGGATTTAGCCAACGATTGGTGAAATCTTTTGTAAATACAGTCAAATCATCATAAGTACTGTCATACACAGGGTTTAAACGTACTTTGTTTCCTCCAGATCCAACTACAAAAACATATAATGACCAATTTTTGTACGTAAACGTATTTGCTAAACCAACCGATTTGTTCGGTTCGATAGATCCTTCGTATTTTAAATAGTTCGTTACATTATCATTGTCTTGAAAATTAGCACCTGTAATTTTATCATTTTCGCCTTCTGGCATTACGAATGTTGGCAGACCTTGATCATTTAATCCAGTAAATGCGTAAGAATAAATAGAGTTTCTAGGATGCCCCACTGCGTTCCCACCATTACCATCAATTAAATCAAATACCGTAGGTTTGTTCTCTAACTTTGTAATTTTTTGATCGTATACCGAAAAATTTAAAGTTGTTGACCATTTAAAATCACTAGTGTTGATATTTCTAGTGGTAAAACCAACTTCAACTCCCTTAGTTTCCATATCGGCATTATTTCCTTGCTTGATTCTTTGTCCTCCAATTCCTGAAGTAATTACATAATCAACTAAATCAAAAGCTTTTCGGCTGTAAATATCTGTTGTTAGTTGTACTCTGTTGTTAAACATTCCGATGTCTAAACCTATGTTAGTTTCAAATTGCTTTTCCCAAGTTAATTCTCCATTTTGTAACGCATCAATTCGTACCCCTGTTTCTCTGTCAGAAAGACCTAAACGGTCGGTTACAAAGCTTTTGTAAATGGCTAACGAGTTTGTTGCAGGTCCTGCGGTTGCTGTTAGACCATAAGAAGCTCGAAGTGCTAATGTATTTACAGAAGAAACATCTTTCATAAAGTCTTCTTCAGCAACATTCCATTTTCCACTAAAAGTATAGGTAGGTAACCATCTTGAAGAACCGCTGTCTCCTTGTCTGTTTGATCCATCGTAACGACCAGTTACCGAAGCAGTATATCTTCGGTCGTATGTATATCCAACTTTACCAAAAAATCCAACAGTTCTTTCTCTTTCTTCATTAAAGGCAAAATAAGAATCTCCACCATTAATAATTTTTTCGATAAGTCTAGGATCCGTAAATGCAGTAAGTCCTCTGTCGTACTGAAGTCCAGCAGCAGTAAAATTATCACTACTTCTGTTGACTACTCTTAATTCTGTACCAAAGAAACCTTCTACCTCATGTTGATCACTGAATGTATTTCTATAATTAACGCTGTTTCTTACATTGTAAGAAGTTAAGTCATTAGTGAATTTTCTTAAAAACCCACCATTTGGTAAAACCGAAATTTTTGGAGCGGTTAGGTCATTTGGATCTTGATATAAAAAGATATTATCATCTCTCACCAAAGTGTTAACACCGTCTTCTCCTATTGGAGTTCCCGCTTTGTAAGCACCTACAACATTTGAATTTTCAAGTATCTTATGCTCACGATTTGTGTTGGCATAGCGAGCAGATCCTGTTAAATTGTAAGTTAAATTAGGGCTGATTTTATAGTCCAGATCCAATTGAAAACGAATGTCTTTTACTTCAATTTCCATATAATTGTTTTTCAATTCATTTATAATGTTCATTGAAGCCCAATTGTTTCTGTAATATTCTAAGTTTCTGTTTTCATCATATGGACGTAACGTTCTACTTGTATTTAATACATAGTTAAACGGATTGATGTCAAAATCTCTAGTCACTTTTCCAAAAACCACATCTTTTTCACTCTCGTAACTACCTGGTGCGCCTTGATCACGAACCGAAGCCAAAGTAGATAAGGTGACGTTAAGCTTATCGTTTAAATAAAATGTTCCTTTGATGTTTGATGATATTTGTTTTACATCATCAGCAATGGTCCATCCTGGATCACTGTAGTATCCTAAAGAAGCATAAAAAGTATTGTTTTTACCACCACCACTAAAACTTAGCGAGTGATTTTGAGTAATCGAAGGTCTAAATAATACATTAAACCAATCCGTATTTGCTAACTCATATTTTTTTAAGAATTGATTGCGACTAACGGGATCGTTTTGTACTAAATAGCTATCCGTTCCAGGAACATAGGTGTTAATGGCTCTACCTAAAATATTATAAACTCCACCATATCGTCCATTTACGGTCGACGGCAAATCTAAATATCCTTTCGATTCCATTTCTTTAAAAATACTCATGGATTCTTGAGAGTTTAAGATATCAAACTGATTGTAATTTGGTACCGTTCTTAAACTTTGTTCTAACGAATAGGTTACACTCAATGGCACATCTCTTCGGCCTTGTTTGGTAGTAACAACAACAACTCCGTTTAATGATCTCGATCCGTAAATAGAAGTTGCAGAGGCATCTTTTAATATTTCAATGCTTTGAATGTCGTTTGCGTTTAAACCAGCAATAGACGAACTTAACAAGGTTTCTGAATTTCCTGAAGCTAAGTCAGCAAAGGTAAGATTGATTATATCTTCTTGAACAACACCGTCAATAACCCATAATGGTTTAGTATCTCCAAAAATAGAAGATGATCCACGAACAGTAATTTTTGGAGCAGTTCCAAAAGTACCCGTAACGTTCTGTACCGTTACACCAGCAGCTTTTCCTTCGATCATGCGGCTTACATCAACCACACCATCTACCTTTAACTCGGTACTATTGATCTTACTAATCGCTCCTGTAAAAGTTCTTTTAGATGTTTTTTCATATCCAGTCGTAATCACAACTTCATTAAGATTTTCTCCTAATTCAGACAGTACCACTGTAACAAATTTGCTTGTTGCATCAATTTCTTTGGTTTTCATGCCAATGTAGCTGATTACAATTTTTGAAACATTTTCTGGCATTTCGATGGTAAAATTCCCGTCGAAATCGGTTAAAACGGCAACTTTAGTTCCTTTGGCCATTACGGTTGCACCCGGCAAGGGATTTCCATTTTCATCAGTAATTTTTCCATTAACGATAATGCCAGCATAGACGGTGCTGTTAAATAGGTTTTTAATGCTATAAATGGAGGTTTCATTTTCGATTTTGTTTTGCAAAACAATCTGATCGCTTACTTCTGCAAAATCAATATTGAGTGGCTTAAAAACTTCCGATAAAACATTATAAAGTGTTTCTTCGCTCGCATTTATAGTTACTTTTTGGTTGAGTTGACTGATTCTCGAATTATATGAAAATTTAACATCAGCTGACTTTTCAAGTTTTGCTAATGCATTTGATAAACTCATATTATTTATTGAAATGGTAACTTTTGTATCCAGTTTTTTTTGACCCTTGACGCTATTAGCCGTCATGACGGTCGAGAAAACAAAAGCCAACACCATTTGAAAGAGCGTTATTTTCATGATTCGATAGAGTAAACGTTGTTTAACAACAGGTTTTTTCATAATTTTGAGTTTGTTTTGATTAATACTTTTTAACAGGGTGTTTGGATAAACGCACCAAAATACTTTTTACAGAAAGTGTTTTGATATTTCATTGGCGTCTAAAGTGTTACAGCACATTAGGCGCTTTTTTTTTAGTACTTTTAAATTTACATAGGCATTTTTTTTAATTACATCCAGTAGAAATAATGGTGATATTGTTTCCGTTCATTTCATAACTGGTATTGTTTCCAAGACTTTTACAAATAATTTTTAATTTCTCCGGCAACGGTTGGTCACTTAGAGAAGTGGTTAAATGACAATTTTTTAATTTTTCTTTTGGAAAATCGACCGCTACGTGGTACGCTTGTTCTATGGTTTTAAATATTTGGCTTACCGGAATATCTGTAAATTCAAAACTTAATTGTTCAATGCTTTTTATATTTTGCTTCACGGTAATGTCCGCAGTGATATCTGTAATTTTGTCAAACTTTGAGGTCTCTCTTTCAAAACGTAATGCTTCATTCGGCAACAAAACAATTTCTTCTTTGGATTGTTTAGTCGCTTGTTGGTTGGAGTGTACTTTTACTTTTCCTGTTCGTACAATTACTTCTACATTGGGTTGATTTTCAAATGCAGAAATACGAAAACTGGTACCAACCACTTTAGTTACAATTTCGTTTGCATACACGTAAAACGGCTTCTTCGGATTTTTACTGATTTCAAAAAATGCCTCACCCGATAAATAAACCTTTCTTTCGTTTCCTACAAAAGTTTTAGGATAACTTAATTTACTTTGCGGCTGCAATAAAACCGAGCTGCCATCTGACAGAGTTATAATTTGAGAAAAATCAGAATTATTTGTTTGCTCGACTAATCCTTCTTTGTTTTCAGAAATAAGTTTTTTATAAACAGTGTTAGCATCTTCAGTAAACGAGGAGTTAGTATACGACCAAGAAAAAAATAATGCAAGAACCAAAATAGCAGCTATCCATTTGAACCAGTCGTTCTTCCAGATCGAGATCTTTATATTTTTATTTTTACTTCTTTTTTTTAGGGCAATTTTTCTCCAGGTATTTTCTAAAGCTGCCTCTACCGTTATTGCTAACATTTTTGTTTCGTCCACTTTGAGTGCCAAAAGAAACAAACGCGCTTCTTTTACTAAATGTGCTCGACTACTATTTTCAAGTGTCCATGCTTCCCAATTTTGAGCATTCGTATTATGAAGGATCCAAGAACGAAAGGACTCGTCTCCTAAAAAATCTTCTATTTCGGTATAATTATTACTTTTTTGCATCTCACAGTACGGGTTACGAAAACAATAAGAACAGTTTTATTATTATATACTCACTTAATTAGGAATATTTTTTTACTTCGAAATAAAAAGTAGTAATACTGCTAGGTAAATTGCGAAGATAAAAGCAAAAGAATTGACAAATTCTCTTTCCAGTCCTTTCGAAGTTTTTGAATTGCCCTAAAAATTAAATTATTTGCAGACTGATAATTTACATCTAACATTTCGGCAATTTGATCTACAGAAAGCCCCTGATGATACCGTAAGTACAATGCTTCTCTTTGTCTCGAAGGTAGATTATTAAGTAAAGTGTTTAGGTGCAAAACTTTTGTAGCGGTAGTTTCATCTGAAATTAACTGGTGTTCAATAGAAAAATCAAATAAAAACTTTAGTGTATCGATAGTGCTTACATGTCTAAAAATTTTATCTTTTTGATACAATTTTGCGATTCTTTTGCGTACACATGATAATAGATAGGCCTTTACAACAATATCTTCTGAGACTGATTTTCTGTAAATCCAAACGTCAGTAAAAACATCTTGAACACAATCTTGCACTTTATCATCAAAAGCACATAATGAGTTTCCATAACGCACCAATTCCGCATAATATTTTTTAAAAAGTAACGAAAAAGCATTTTCATCACCTTCCTTCATATTGCTCCAGATAGTTAGATCGTCAACGGTTAATGTGTTTTTTGCTGTGCTTTTCAAATTAGGTTGCTTTATTTTTTAACATTTAATTATTGTTAAATATATTATAATTTTTTGATTTATTTAAATCAAACTAAAAATAATAGGCACAAGTATTTAAAGTTACAAGCCATACTATTACCGAATTAGCAAATTGATTTTGATAAAAAAAAGGTTGCAACTGTTGCAAAAATTGAACTTCGCATGCTTTTTTACTTTCTTAAAATAAATAAGTTTTAAAATAAATAAGTTGCATTGTTAAGATTTGTTTTTATTCGTTAAATGTGATAAAACGTTCCAAATAACCCGTATTTTTGCTCAAAATTATTCCTCTTGAAAAGCAACATATTTATCATCACGCCGCCTTTTACGCAATTGAACACGCCCTATCCAGCGACCGCTTACATTAAAGGTTTTTTAAATACGCTACGTATTGGGTCAGTGCAAGCCGATTTGGGTATTGAGGTTATTTTGGCGTTATTTTCAAAGAAAGGAATGAGCGATTTATTTGAGAATGCGATTATCGATAGTGCGGTTTCAGACAATTCCAAACGTATTTTTGCACTGCAAGAGGAGTACATTAAAACGATCGATGCTGTGATTCAGTTTTTACAAGGTAAAAATCCAACTTTAGCCTTGCAGATTTGTCAAGAAGATTATTTGCCAGAAGCGTCACGATTTGCACAATTAGAAGAATTAGATTGGGCCTTTGGAAGCATGGGAACGCAAGATAAAGCCAAACATTTAGCCACTTTATATCTTGAAGATATCTCTGATTTTATTGTAGAATGTATTGATGAGAATTTTGGTTTTAGTCGCTATGCCGAACGTTTGGGAAGAAGCGCCAACTCATTTGATGAATTGTACGAAAGTCTACAGCAGCCGTTAACTTACGTTGATGAAATTTTAATTGCTATTTTAAAAGAGCGAATCGAGACCATTGAACCGACTTTATTTTTAATTTCAGTTCCCTTTCCGGGAAATTTGTACAGTGCTTTTCGATCGGCACAATGGGTAAAACAAAATCATCCTGAAATTAAAATTACGATGGGCGGTGGTTTTCCAAATACCGAATTACGCTCGTTATCAGACGCTCGAGTTTTCGAATTCTTTGATTTTATTACTTTGGATGATGGAGAATTGCCAGTCGAATTACTGATTGAAGCGGTGGCATCGGGAGAAGCTGATATGCCGTTAAAAAGAACTTTTGTTTTAGAAGAGGGTAAAGTAGTTTACAAAAATAATTCGGCACGATCTGATTACCGACAATCTCAAGTCGGTACGCCAGATTACACCGATTTATTTCTAGATAAATACATTTCGGTTATCGAAATTGTCAATCCAATGCACCGCATGTGGAGCGACGGCCGTTGGAATAAGTTAACTATGGCGCATGGATGCTATTGGGGAAAGTGTACTTTTTGTGATATTTCGTTAGATTATGTAAAAATTTACGAACCCATTGCTGCCAATTTGCTGTGCGATCGCATGGAAGAAATGATGGAAAAGACAGGTCAAAATGGTTTTCATTATGTCGATGAAGCGGCGCCACCAGCGTTGATGCGTGCTTTAGCTTTAGAAATTATTCGAAGAAAACTCTCGGTGACCTGGTGGACAAACATTCGTTTTGAGAAAAGCTTTAGTAAAGATTTGTGTGTGTTGCTTAAAGCCTCTGGCTGCATCGCAGTTTCTGGTGGTTTAGAAGTGGCTTCAGATCGTTTACTGAAATTGATTGATAAAGGAGTAACAGTAGAACAAGTGGCACGCGTAACGAGCAATTTTACTGAAGCGGGAATTATGGTTCACACCTATTTAATGTACGGATATCCAACGCAAACCGTGCAAGAAACCGTGGATAGCCTCGAAATGGTGCGCCAACTATTTGAAGCAGGAATTTTACAATCGGGCTTTTGGCATCAGTTTGCCATGACTGCGCACAGTCCGATTGGGATGCATCCAGAAAAATTTGGAGTGGAAAAAGAAACAGAAATTATAGGAACGTTTGCTAATAATGATGTCAACTTTATTGATAAAACCGGAATTGATCATGATAAATTCAGCTTCGGATTAAAGAAATCACTATTTAATTTCATGCACGGAATTTGTTTTGATTATGAATTGCAAGATTGGTTTGATTTTAAAATTCCCAAAACCAAAATTCCGCATGACTTTATAGAGAATGCCTTAAACGAAGACAATAACTTTAATACAAAACCCAATGCAAAAATAGTTTGGTTGGGTGGAAAGCCTGAGATTTCATCGTTTACAAAATCAAAAAAAGGAAATTCATGGGAAATGATGAGCTTGACTTTTCACGATAAAAAGGAAGCCTTTACGATTCAAACCAATAAAAATGAAGGCGAATGGTTAGTTGCGTTATTGCATAAAATTTCGGTATACAATGACAAGCAATTGACTTTTCAGCAAATCAAAACCGAATTTGAATTGGACTTAGAAGATTTTGAATTGTTCTGGTTTTCAAAACCAATTCTAACTCTGAAAGAATACGGATTACTGCAATTGTAATTTTTAAATATTAAAACGAAATCCAATTCCGTGTAGGTTTTCGATCGAAATTTCTTTCTCGCTGCTTAAAATTTTACGCAGTCGCGAAATAAAAACATCCAAACTTCGACCCATAAAATAATCGTCGTCGCCCCAAATTGAAGTTAGAATTTGTTCTCTTTTTAAAACACTATTCTTATTGTTTAGAAAAAATTGCAGCAGTTCAGCTTCACGCTGAGTCAAGCTCACTTTTTCGGTTTCATTAAAAAGAATTAAGTTTTTGGTGTCAAAGTAGTAGCGTCCTATTTCATACAGAGACGGTTCAACGATGTGATTTTTAGTTGAACGCTTTAAAAATATTTCAATTTTAAGTAATAGTTCTTCTATGCTAAACGGTTTTACGAGGTAATCATCAGCACCCAAGCGCAAACCTTTGATGCGATCTTCTTTTAAAGTTTTTGCCGAAAGAAAAATTATTGGAATGTCGGAGTTGTTCTTTCTAATTGCGGTAGCCAACTCAAATCCATCCATTTTTGGCATCATAATGTCAAAGATGCAAATGTCAAAAACTTCTTTATGAAAGGTTTCTAAACCTATTATTCCGTTGGGACAATGCGTTACCTGATAACCGCTCTGTTCTAAATTATCTTTAGTCAAGAAGGCTAACGTTTCGTCATCTTCGGTATATAAAATTTTACTTTTTTTCATTTTTATAAGGAATGGATAGTGTGATTGTGATGCCTTTTGTAGCATTATTACGGGCAGAAATTTTCCAATTTTGAATCGTACAAATTTCCTTTACATAGTATAAACCGAGTCCAAAACCATTCACTTCGTTACTTTTTTCATTTTTGACTTGATAAAATTTATCAAATATATAAGAAATATATTGGGGCGAAATACCGATTCCGTTATCAATGAATTCTATTTTTAAAAATTTATTGACAGCGGCAATACGAATTATAATTTCAGGTTTGTCGACACAATATTTAACCGCATTATCGAGTAAATTATAGACTAAATTGGTAAGGTGAAACGCATCAGTTTCTATCTCATACCTTGATGAATCACTCTCGATAGTGAGGGTAGTTTCTGGATATTTTAAACGAATATTTGCAATTGTTTCTTCTATAAGTGCAACTACAAAAACGTGTTCCAATTGCAACGCTAAAGGCGTATGATCGTTTTTGGCAATGCTTAAAAATTTTTCGACATGACTGTTTAATTTAGTGCTTTGCTGAATTATGATGTCTGTGTATGTATGTAATTTTTTGTTGTCTTTAATTAGTTTTTGATCGATTAAATATTTGGACGCAATTAAAATAGAAGACAATGGCGTTTTAAATTCATGGGTCATATTATTGACGAAATCCCGCTGTAATTCAGAGTATTTTTTTTGCTGTAAAAGTGTAAAAATAGAGTAGACATAAATAAGTAAAATTAGTATTAAGGCTAGAGAAAGCACGAGCCAGAAACGCATGGAACTCACTAAATAACTTGTCTCATTAGGAAAACGAACGGCAAAATAATATACCAAATTTTTCTGTTTAGGAAAGTACGCTGCTTGTTTTGAATTTTCTTTATCAGATAACGCAATTTGTTTTCCATAAACCATTTCATCACTTTGGCAATTGTACATGGCAAATTCAAAATCTGTTGTAATGTTTATTTTCTTAAACTCCGTTTTCAAATAGTATTCTAAAACATCAGGTTCAAAATCATTTTCTACATTCACCACATAATAATCGTTGGCAATTTTTTGCACTGGATTTTGCACTGGAAGTTCATTACTGGAGCCTTGGTATAATTTTTTGGCAACTTCAAGCAAAGCAATATGCGTTTTTTGACTCAGCTTTTTTTGTTCCAATGTAAAAGCCTCTTTTGTCCACAGCAATTGTGCGGCCAATATGCCGATAATAGCTATAAGGCCTAATAAAATGATGCTATTGAGTTTATTTACTTTCAAGAGAATTGCGATTTATGGATTGAAATATAGGTAAAATTTAAATTAGAAATAGCCGTTAACAAGTCGTTAACAAACATTTGAAACCGCTTAACATAGAACCAAAAGGTATTGAATTATTTTTGGAGTATTATTAACAAACGATCAACCTTAATATAACTTACTATGAAAATAATTAAAATTTCGATGTTGGCTTTGGCCTTAGGATTAATGTCTTTTTCGGCAATCGAGCCAGTACAGTCCTTAGTTTCTGAAACAAAAAAAGAAGCTGTAAACAATACTATTGTATGGAAAGCTGAAACAGTAGACGTAGGTCAAATTCCGCAAGGAACGCCAAAAGCAATTGTTTATGAGTTTAAAAATACAGGTACTAAAGCAGTGGTAATTACAAATGTAAAAGGATCTTGTGGTTGTACCGCTACAGATTATACAAAAGAGCCTATTTTACCCGGTAAATCAGCCAAAATTACGGCAATTTATAATGCTGCAAGTAAAGGTGGTTTCACAAAAACAGTTACAGTAACTACAAGTGCAGAAGCTACACCTAAAGTGCTAACTTTAAAAGGAATAGTAATCTAATGTGAATTTTACGAGATAATAAAAACTCTAAACATGTAATGTGTTTAGAGTTTTTTTATGCGCCGTAGTTAATTTAGATTCAGTGGAACTACAATTTCTTGCAGTAAAAGACCAATTGTCAAGAAAACGCGCTATTTTTATTAAAAATCATTTCATGAAACTACATTACAAATTTATACTTCTGTCTTTTATTGCTTGTACACTTTCATGTGGCAACTCAAAAAAAGATAAAATAATTTTAACAAAGCCCGCTAAGGCCGAAGTTGCGGAGTTGCAAATTATTGTTGACAGCAGCACGGTTTCTAGATTTTATCAAGCCTACCCCAAATTAAGTACTTTTCAAAAAGAGGTACAGCATTTATACAAAACGCAAGGTTCGAAACAATTGTGGTTGGATAATAAAGGAATTGTCGAATTCGGGAATACTTTATTTAATAAATACCGAGATATTGAGAGTGAAGGCTTGCCCAAAGATTTTCCGTATAACGATTCGTTGACGGCTATTTTTGAACGGGCAAGCAAAGACAGACTAACCAAAGCAAGTACCGATTTGTTAATAAGCAATTTATATTTTTACTATGGACAAAAAGTATACAGCGGTGTTGATAGTAAAACCACCACTTCGTTGGAATGGCTATTGCCTCGAAAAAAGTTAAATTATACGAGTTTTTCAGATTCCATTTTTAAACAAAAAACGGTACAATTTGACGATAAGAACAAAATGTTTAGCCAATATTATAAATTGCGAGATGTATTGCATAAATACAAGAAAATTGAAGCAAGCGGCGGTTGGAAAAGTATCGAAGTAAACGAGGGTTTTAAAAGTTTTAAAGTAGGCGATTCCTCCGAAGCAATTGCACAAATTAGAGAACGATTGTTTACTACTGGAGAATTAAAAGAAAATACGCAAAGCGCTGTTTGCGATTCAATATTAATTGCCGCAGTAAAAGACTATCAAATTCACCATGGTAATGCAGCTAAAAACACTATTTTACCGCAACATATTGCCGAAATGAATGTTCCTGTTGCGGACAGAATTAAGACAATTATTGTAAATATGGAACGCTGTCGATGGATCGACCCGAATTTAGAAAAAGACAAAGAATACCTAGAAGTTAACATTCCTGAATTTAAACTCTACTTGATACGTGACGGAAAAATTGCTTTTTCATCGTCTGTGGTGGTCGGAAAGGCAATGACCCAAACCGTTATTTTTAGCGGAATGATGCAGTATATTGTTTTTAGTCCATATTGGAATATTCCTCAAAGCATTGTGAAAAGTGAGATCAAACCAGGAATGGAGCGCGATAAAAATTATTTAGCTAAGAAAAATTTAGAGTGGAATAATGGACAAGTTCGCCAATTGCCAGGTCGCAATAATTCGTTGGGTCTAGTGAAGTTTTTATTTCCAAATTCAAACAATATTTATTTACACGACACACCTTCAAAAAGTTTGTTCGATAGAGAAAAAAGAGCGTTCAGTCACGGTTGCGTTCGTGTTCAAAAACCGAGAGAACTCGCAATTGAATTAATGAGAAACGATTCAAAATGGACACCAGAAAAAATTGATAAAGCCATGCATGCTGGTAAAGAAAAATGGTACACACTCCAAAAGAAAATTCCAGTTTATATTGGTTATTTTACGGCGTGGGTTGACAAAGAGGGGCAAATGAATTTCTACAAAGATGTCTACGATAGAGACGATCGCTTGGCCAAATTGTTGTACAATGAAGAAAAGTAAATAATACTCTTAATTAGTTAAACTAAAAAGCCTTGGAGTGACCCAAGGCTTTTTTAATATGAGTTGTTAGTTTTTAGTAAAACAGATGCTGAATCAGCTTGACATTACTTTTAATTTAATTACAATTCTAACACATCAATACATTTATAAAATCGTTTCGTGTAATGGTCAGATCCTAACGAGCTTATCGTAACGGATTGTGCTTTTCCTGACGACGCATGTATAAACTCCGATTGCATACCATCTGCTTTACAAATAATACCCAAATGCCCGACAATATTTCGGTCTTGATATCCGTAAAAAACCAAGACATCTCCAACTTTAAAATCTTTTTCATTCAATGGTTTACCTAAATTCTTGTAGCCGCTAGAACTTCGAGGTAAATTAACTTCGAAATGATTGAAAACAAAACTCACAAAACCAGAACAATCAAAGCCAGTTTTGGGCGAATTACCGGCATACAAATAGGGCGCGTTCAAGTAATTTTTGGCGTAATTTATAATGGAGTCTCGCTTACTTAACGATTCAATATTTTCAAAAGCAACACTACTTTTGGCGATTTCCTTTTTTTTGAAGGAGCAAGCGGTAATAATAAAGACTAGTAATAAAGACGAATAAAGAGTTGTTTTCATATTTGGTAAGCTAAAGTAAAGGTGCTTGGTTGAATTAAATTTTTAAAGATAACATTTTTTATTTTTACGTTTTAAACTCTAATAAGAGCGACGAAGTTTTTAATATATTTTACGAAAACGATTTCTTTTTCCTTATTTTTACCCGTCTAAAACCGTAAAAATGAGTACAAATTACCACGCTACTGTTAATGGTTCTTTCGATTTTCGTATTGATTCAAAGGCCATTAAAGATTTTGATGTTGTCGCTGTTAGTAGCATTACATCCCATGTTTTGCATCAAAATGCTTCTTATCATACCGAAATTTTAAGTTCAAATTTCAATCAAAAAAAATATTCGGTGCAAGTAAACGGGACCGTGTACGATGTAGTATTGACCGATGCGTTAGATGCCTTGATAAAAGCCATGGGTTTTGAAGTAGGAGCGACCAAACAAGTAAACGCTATCAAAGCGCCTATGCCAGGATTAATTTTAGAAATTAGTGTGTCTGTTGGTCAGACGGTTAAGGAAAATGAAAGTTTATTGATTTTGGAAGCAATGAAAATGGAGAATAATTTTTTATCTCCACGAGATGGAATCATCAAAAGTATTTCGGTAAACAAGGGAGATACGGTAGATAAAGGTCAGTTGTTGGTGGAGTTTGAATAAAAATAAGTTTTTGAAGCATTTATAAAATATGAAAAAAATATTAGTTGCTAATCGAGGAGAAATTGCGATTCGAGTAATGAAGACTGCAAAAAAAATGGGAATCAAAACGGTTGCTATTTTTTCTAAAGCAGATAGAAATGCACCGCACGTAAAAATGGCAGATGAAGCTGTTTGCGTGGGTGAAGCGCCTTCTAATCAATCGTATTTATTGGGAGACAAAATTATTGAGGTTGCCAAAAATTTACAAGTTGATGCGATTCATCCCGGATATGGATTTTTAAGTGAAAACGCTGATTTTGCCGAAAAATGCGAAGCAAATAATATTATTTTTATCGGACCAAAATCCAAAGCCATCAGAATGATGGGCAATAAACTAGCAGCCAAAGATGCTGTAAAAGAATATGATATTCCAATGGTTCCCGGAGTAGATGAAGCGATTACAGATGTCGAGAAAGCAAAGATAATAGCAGCAGAAATAGGATTTCCAATTTTGATAAAAGCAGCTGCAGGTGGCGGTGGAAAAGGAATGCGAGTAGTCGAGAGCGAAGCTGATTTTGAGTTTCAGATGAATCGCGCGATAGGCGAGGCAACTTCTGCATTTGGTGACGGATCGGTTTTTATAGAAAAATATGTGAGCTCGCCTCGCCATATCGAAATTCAAGTTATGGCCGATGCTCATGGAAATATTATTCATCTTTTTGAACGAGAATGCAGCATTCAAAGACGACATCAAAAAGTAGTGGAAGAAGCTCCTTCGTCTGTTTTAACTCCAGAACTTCGAGAAAAAATGGGAGAAGCTGCGGTATTAGTGGCCAAATCTTGTGCTTATTTAGGAGCTGGAACAGTCGAGTTTTTATTGGATGAAAATTTAAATTTTTATTTCTTAGAAATGAATACCCGTTTGCAAGTCGAGCATCCAGTAACCGAATTAATTACGGGCTTAGACTTGGTCGAGATGCAAATACAAATTGCTCGAGGAGAAGTTTTAAAAGTTAAACAAGAAGATTTACACATAAAAGGACATGCCGTGGAGCTGCGAATTTATGCCGAAGATCCTTTGAATGATTTTTTACCAAGTGTGGGAAATTTAGAAAAATATCAATTGCCTGTAGGCGAAGGAATTCGGGTAGATAATGGCTATGAAGAAGGAATGGATATTCCGATTTATTACGATCCGATGTTAGCAAAATTAATAACGTACGGAAAAAATAGAGAAGAAGCGATTCAGTTAATGATCGAAGCAATCGCTAAGTACGAGGTCAAAGGAATTCAGACCACTTTACCTTTTGGTGCTTTTGTAATGCAACACCAAGCTTTTCAGTCGGGAAATTTTGACACGCATTTTGTAAAGAAATATTTTAGTGCCAAAATTATTCATGCGCAACAAAAGCAAGAAGCTGAAGTTGCCGCACTAATTGCATTGCAACAGTATTTAAAAGATCAAAAAACACTTCGCTTGCCTAAAATTTAAAATTGCTGGCAATTCGTACGGACCAGAGAAGAATTTTTGCTACATCTAAATGAAATCTAATGAAATCGAAAATAAAAATATTAAACGATAAAATTGAACTAGCGCAACTTGGCGGCGGTTTAAAAAGAATCGAAAAACAGCACGAAAAGAAAAAATTAACGGCTCGCGAAAGAGTGCATTATTTATTGGATGAAGGTTCTTTTGAAGAAATCGGAATGCTGGTTACGCACCGAACTACTGATTTCGGAATGGAAAAGGAGCTCTATTATGGAGATGGTGTAATTACAGGTTACGGAACCATTAATGGAAGATTGGTATATCTTTTTGCCCAAGATTTCACGGTTTTTGGAGGAGCATTGTCGGAAACGCATGCAGAGAAAATCTGTAAGGTAATGGATATGGCGGTCAAAATGGGAGCGCCAATGATTGGTTTAAACGATTCAGGAGGTGCTCGAATTCAAGAAGGAGTTCGCTCTCTTGGAGGTTACGCTGACATCTTTTTCCGAAATGTACAGTCGAGCGGAGTGATTCCTCAAATTTCGGCCATTATGGGGCCTTGTGCCGGTGGTGCGGTGTATTCGCCAGCCATGACCGATTTTACCATGATGGTCGAAGGAACAAGTTATATGTTTGTTACCGGACCGAATGTGGTTAAAACAGTGACTAACGAAACCGTAACTTCTGAGGAGTTAGGAGGAGCAAGCACACATTCAACCAAATCGGGAGTGGCGCATTGCACCTCGGCCAACGATGTTGAATGTTTGGAAGATTTAAAGAAACTCTTGAGCTATTTGCCACAAAACAATCGCGAAACGGCGCAAAAGCTTTCGTACACTTTACACGATGAAATTCGAGAAGCGTTAGATACCATTATTCCAGATAGTCCCAATAAACCGTATGATATGCATGCGGTAATTACAGGAATTATCGACGAGGATTCCTTTTTTGAAATTCATAAAAATTATGCCGAAAACATTATTGTTGGTTTTGCTCGTTTAGGTGGAAGGAGTATCGGAATTATTGCAAACCAACCGTTGTATTTAGCGGGAGTTTTGGATGTAAACAGCTCTAAAAAAGCAGCACGCTTTACACGCTTTTGCGATTGCTTTAATATTCCGCTTTTGGTTTTGGTCGATGTACCCGGATTTTTACCTGGAACAGATCAAGAATGGAACGGAATTATCGTGCACGGAGCCAAATTATTGTACGCTTTAAGCGAGGCGACAGTACCTAGAATTACAGTTATTACAAGAAAGGCCTATGGTGGTGCGTACGATGTGATGAATTCTAAGCACATTGGAGCCGACATGAATTTTGCATGGCCAAGTGCCGAAATTGCCGTTATGGGAGCCAAAGGCGCAAGCGAAATTATCTTTAAAAAAGAAATTCAAGAAGCCGAAAATCCAGCTGAAAAATTAGCAGAAAAAGAAACAGAATACGCCAATTTGTTTGCCAATCCGTATACTGCAGCGCAACGTGGTTTTGTCGATGAGGTTATTTTACCGCAAGATACTAGACGAAAATTACTCAAAGGCTTTGCGATGCTCGAAAATAAAGAAAGCGTTTTACCAAAACGAAAACACGGCAATATTCCCTTATAAAAATTAAACCACCTTTTTGGTGGTTTTTTTATGTTGTAAAGTTTTCAAGACGCTTTATTTTTTGCTGCTATTTTAGCTGTTTTTTTTGAAAAATTTACTGCATTACCTCAAGATCCGAAAAAATTTACTCTACATCATTTTTCTTGTAGCATAAATATTTTCTTGTCATCGAAGCTTTTTTTGTTAGAAGTTTTTTACTTCGTTGATTTTCTTTTATGAAATAAAAAAAAGGTCTTTGTATCATTCTTTTGGAACAGGATCAGTTCCTGTGGAAGGAGGCTTATTACCATTGTGAGAGGAGGGAACTACCGACTGATGGTGCATATTGTTTAAAAAAAGATATATTTGCAATGAACGATAATTCTTTTTTTAGGAAAGAATATCTTCATTTTTAAACTATCGAATTAAAAGTAAAATATAAAGTAAGTATGAAAAAAGTTGAAGTAGTTGCGGCCATCATATATTGTGAGAATAAAATTTTATGTGTCCAAAGACCTCAAAATAAACTCAATTATATATCGGAAAAATTTGAATTTCCGGGAGGGAAAATTGAACAAGGCGAAACTAAAATAGAAGCTTTAAAACGGGAGTTATTGGAAGAGTTAAATATTACGACAGACATCAAGTCCTTATTTTTAACTGTTGTACATGAGTATCCTGATTTTGAATTGACAATGCACAGTTATATTTGCCAAGTGGAAACACAAAAGCTCACACTTAATGAGCATATAGCACAAGAATGGTTAACGCTGCATGAACTTAAAAAACTTGATTGGGCTGCTGCTGATATTCCGATAGTAAATAAATTAATAATGAATGGATAAATTAACTGAAATTTTCAATTCAAGTTTGCAAACTGGCTATGTAGATAAAAATATTTTATCAAATATAGCTTATCAGCCTGAGTTACTTGTTAATCAAAAAAATCCACCCAAAAAAGTTCTCTCATCTATACTTCATGAACTTGAATACTGCAATCAGTTTTATATTTCAGTTGCATTTGTTACTACAAGCGGAGTTGCTACAATAATTAACAAACTTAAAGAGTTAGAGAATCGTGAAATAAAAGGAGAAATTTTAGTTTCTCAATATTTAAATTTCACACAACCTGAAGCATTGAAAAGATTGTCTCAATTCAAAAATATAAATTTAAGAATTGCCACTAAAGGAAATGCGCATGCAAAAGGATATATATTTAAGAATAAAGAACATTACAATTTAATTGTTGGTAGTAGTAATCTAACATCTCAGGCTTTGTCAACGAACAAAGAATGGAATATTAAAGTATCTGCATTAGTTGAAAGTGGACTTGTTGAAAAAGTACTTAATGAATTTCGATCTGATTTTGAGAAAGCAACTTCAGTAACGCCAGAATATATTTTATCATACGAGGAAATCTATAAAAAGCAGTTTCTTCTAAATAAGAATAATAGCTTAAACGCTTTAGTAGATTCTGAAATTGTAATAACTCCAAATGCAATGCAAATAGAAGCATTGGGGAATTTAAGTGATCTACGGGAAGATAAAAAGAATAAAGCTCTAATCATTTCAGCAACTGGTACGGGAAAAACATATTTGTCGGCTTTCGATGCAAAGGCTTTTAATCCTCAAAAGTTATTATTTGTAGTTCATAGATTAACTATTGCAAAAGATTCATTAAAAACATTTCGAAACATTTTTGGAAATAATAAAACGATGGGTTTGTACTCTGGAGATAAAAGAGAATTAGAATGTGACTTTATATTTTCAACCATACAAACTATTTCAAAGTCCAGTCATTTAGAAAATTTTTCAAAAGACCATTTTGATTATATAATCATTGATGAAACTCATAGATCTGGAGCAGATTCCTATCTGCGATTGATTGATTATTTTGAACCTAAGTTTCTTTTAGGAATGACCGCTACTCCTGAAAGAACAGATGGAACCGATATATTTCAATTATTTGACCACAATATTGCTTACGAAATCAGATTGAACAGAGCAATGGAAGAAGGAATGCTTAGTCCATTTCATTATTACGGAGTAACTGATTTATTAATAGATAATGATGCTGTTCATAATAAGACAGATTTTAACTTATTAGTTTCAAATGAAAGAGTTGATCGAATAATTGAACAATCAAATTTCTATGGAAGTGATAACGGGATAACGAGAGGTTTAATATTTTGTTCAAGAAAAAAAGAAGCGATTGAGCTTTCTGTTTTATTAAACTTGAAAGGATATAAAACAATTGCCTTGACAGGTGATAGCTCTGAAGAAGAAAGAGTAAGATCAATTGAGAAATTAGAATCAGATAATTTAAAAGAAAAGCTCGATTACATTTTTACTGTTGATATTTTTAATGAGGGGATTGATATTCCGAAAATCAATCAGATTATCATGCTTAGACCAACAGAATCAGCAATTGTTTTCATTCAACAATTAGGTCGCGGTTTAAGAAAAGTTGATGGTAAAAGTTATGTTACCGTAATAGATTTTATTGGAAACTATGAAAATAATTATTTAATTCCTATTGCTTTGTATGGCGATACGTCCTACAATAAAGACTCTTTACGAAAATTAATTACTGAAGGTAGTAGAATGATACCTGGTTCATCAACTATTAATTTTGACGAAATCACCAAAGAAAAAATATTTCAGTCTATTGATTCTGCAAATATGCAATTGTTGACTGATTTAAAAAAAGACTACAACTTGTTGAAATTCAAGTTAGGAAGAACTCCAATGATGATGGATTTTATAGAACATGGTTCTAGAGATCCTTATTTGTATGTAAATTATGCAAATTCGTATTATAATTTCATTGTTAAAGTTGAGAAGGATTATAAGTCAGAATTATCTAAAGAAGAGATTAAACTTTTAGAGCTATTTGCTATTGAAATAAATAACTCTAAAAGGGCTGAAGAGTGCTTAATTATCAAATTATTAATTGAATTTGGTACACTTTCGATAAAAAATCTAAAAGAAACTATTTTAAATAAATATCATTATACAGTATCTGACGAAACTATTAAATCTTGTGTTTCTAATTTAAATTTCGAGTTTAATAGAGAAAAAAAAGATGGCAAAATGGTTTCGCCAAAGGAAATTTATAATTTGGATATTTTGAAAATTGAAAATGAAAAGCTACATTTTTCAAATACCTTTCTTTCCTCTTTAAAAAAGGATGTCTTTAAAAATTATTTAATTGATTCTACAGAATATTCCATTTATGAATTTGACCAGTTATTTGACCAAGACCATTGGCAAAATGGATTCGTGCTTTATAGAAAATACTCTCGTAAAGATGTATTTAGAATTTTAAATGTCGAGGAGAATCCTGTCGCTCAAAATGTGGGCGGTTATTTAGTAAGTCCTAATAATTCACATTGTCCAATTTTTGTAAACTATCACAAAGAAGATGATATATCTGAATCTACTAAATATGAAGATGAGTTTGTAAACAATAAAGAATTTAATTGGATGTCAAAATCCAATAGAAAAATTGAAAGTAACGATGTTCAATCGATTCTAGGTAAAAAAGGAGCGATTAGATTACCATTATTTATCAAAAAAAATAATGATGAAGGAATGGACTTCTATTATATGGGAGAAGTAAGCCCTAAATTGGATCAGGTTGAGCAAACCACAATGAAAAATGATAGCGGTAAACAGGTTTCAGTTGTGAAAATTAGATTCAATTTAGTAAATCCAGTTTCTGCCTCAATGTATACCTATCTAGAACAAAAAGGTACTGTTAAAGATAATAGGACGAAAAAGATGAATGAAATTATTCCTATTCAAGGAATTATTGATTTCGAACCAATATTGAAAAATGCAATTCCCCTTTATGATTTTTATGCCGCAGCTGGTACATTTAGTGAGATTCAATCTGAGAAGGAATTTACTTTAATTGAGGGGCCTGAAAAAAGCAATATAAATACCGATTATTTTGCTTGTAAAATTATTGGTGATTCAATGAACAGAGTAATTCCAAATGGTTCAATTTGTTTATTTAAACCTTATAATGGAGGCAGTAGAAATGGGAAAATCGTTTTGATAGAAAATATCGATATTCAGGACCAAGATTTCAATTCGGCATTTACCATTAAAACATATTCAAGTGAAAAAAATGTTTCTGACGAAGGTTGGGAGCATGCTTCAATTATTTTGAGACCAAATTCGTTTGATGATTCTTACCAAAGTATTGTTATAAATGAAGAAAATGGTTCAGAAATGAGAATTGTCGGGGAGTTTGTTTCAATTATTAAATAGTTACTCTGTTAAGGAAATTGTAATTAAAAAAAGTAAGTACCTTAAACTAATATTTAAATTCAGCTGATTCTTTTAAAAATAATTCTGCGTGTCATAACTTTACTTAGTCTGCAAAATAAATAGTCACTTTAAATTTTTTATTAGTAGCAAGCATTGGACTAAAAAACGAAATTATTCATGCTTGACTTAAAAGTCTTTTATAATTGGTTCGATCATTGTTGAACATCAAAAAAAGAATGATATTTTACAGCAATTAATCCACATAAATTCGTGAAATTCGTGTTTCCTATTTTTTATACTTTAAATTTATACAATGAAATACAATAGATGTGGAAAAAGCGGTTTGCTATTGCCTGAAATTTCTTTAGGATTGTGGCATAATTTCGGTTCTGTAGATGTTTTTGAAAATGGCGAACGAATTGTAAACGAAGCTTTCGACAAAGGAATTACACATTTCGACTTAGCCAATAATTATGGACCGGTTCCAGGTTCTGCAGAGACTAATTTTGGAAAAATACTGAAGAATAATTTTCAAGGAGACCGTCGCGATCAAATTGTTATTTCGACCAAAGCGGGCTATACCATGTGGGATGGACCTTATGGAGATTGGGGTTCGCGTAAATATTTATTGTCTAGTTTAGATCAGAGTTTAAAGCGTATGCAGCTTGATTATGTGGATGTTTTTTACTCGCATCGTTTTGATCCCGAAACACCGCTAGAAGAAACAATGGGCGCTTTAGATTCTGCTGTTCGAAGCGGAAAAGCATTGTATGCAGGAATTTCTAATTACGATCCAGAACAAACGCAAAAAGCAGTGGCGATTTTAAAAGAACTAGGAACGCCTTGCTTGATTCATCAAGTCAAGTATTCGATGTTTGTTCGAGAGCCCGAAGAAGGTTTGTTGGATGTTTTAGGAGAAAATGGAGTTGGCTGTATTGCCTTTTCACCATTGGCACAGGGACTGTTAACGAATAAATACTTAAAAGGAATTCCAGAAGATTCCCGAGCACACAATCCAAACGGACATTTACAAGAAAATGAGCTGACTCCCGAGCGAATTCAGAAAATTGTTCAACTTAATGAAATTGCAAAAAGCAGAAATCAATCGTTAGCACAAATGGCGTTGGCGTGGTTGCTTAAGGACAAGCGAGTGACTTCGGTTTTAATTGGAGCAAGTTCTGTGGGCCAATTAAACGATAATATTGATAGTTTAAAAAACACTGCTTTTTCTACAGAAGAATTGCAGTTGATAGCGAGCATATTAAAGTAATAATTACCAGTATTGATATATAAAAAAAGTCCTATTTAATTGTTTTAAATAGGACTTTTTACATGAACACATGTTTTTATTTTTTAGATTTTTCTTCTAAACCGAAGTTTGGTAAGGCTGTTAATTCTGCAATTTTAACAATAACTTCCATTGCTTTTACCATGCTCTCTGCAGGAACGTACTCGTATTTCCCATGAAAATTATGTCCGCCAGCAAAGATATTCGGGCAAGGTAAACCCATATAAGACAATTGCGAACCATCAGTACCGCCACGAATTGGTTTAATTAGTGGTTTGATATTTAAAGCTTTCATTGCATTTTCGGCAATATCTACAATATGTTTCACAGGCGTTACCTTTTCCTTCATATTGTAATATTGGTCTTTGATTTCTGCAATTACGATATCTTCTCCAAATTTCTTTGCAAACTTTTTATTAATTTTTTTGACAATTTTCTCAACTAATTTTTTGCGCTTTTCGAATTTTTTCTTGTGGTGATCTCTAATAATTAGTTCCACAACGGTTTCCTCTAAAGTTCCGGTAATGTGATGCACGTGAAAAAAGCCTTCGTACCCTTTGGTTTCTTCGGGTGTTTCTCCTTTAGGCAATTCATTAATAAATTCGGTAGCAATCAACATTGAATTGATCATTTTTCCTTTGGCATAACCAGGATGAACGCTTTTTCCTTTAAATGTGATTTTTGCTCCAGCAGCATTAAAGTTTTCATATTCTAACTCCCCAATCTGACTTCCATCCATAGTGTAAGCCCATTCTGCTCCAAATTTAGCCACATCAAAATGATGCGCGCCACGACCAATTTCTTCATCAGGAGTAAACCCAATTCTAATTTTTCCGTGCTTGATCTCTGGGTTTTGTATTAAATATTCCATTGCAGAAACAATCTCTGTAATTCCTGCTTTGTCATCAGCTCCCAATAGCGTCGTTCCATCGGTTGTAATTAAAGTTTGTCCTTTGTATTGCAAAAGATCTTTAAAATAACTTGGTGATAAGATGATGTTTTTCTCTTTGTTCAGTACAATATCTTTTCCGTCGTAATTCCTAATAATTTGCGGATTTACATTTGCACCCGAAAAATCAGGGGAAGTATCAAAGTGAGAGACAAAGCCAATTGTAGGTACATCATGCGTCACATTACTAGGTAAAGTTGCCATGATGTATGCTTTATCATCGATAGTAACCTCGTCTAAACCTATTGCTTTTAGCTCTTCGACTAATTTGTTAGCTAGATTCCATTGTTTCTCTGTACTTGGTGTAGTTTGTGAATTTGGATCAGATTCGGTATCAATTTTTACGTAACTGATAAATCGATCTATTATATGTTGCATAATTTTATGTTTTATACAAATATAGGTATTTTTTGCAGGGCTAGAAAAGCAAAAACTTCAGATGAGCAGGAAGACTTAGCTGCAAAAAAAAGCCTCAGTTGTTACTGAGACTTTCGGTATTATTTTACGCATCTAAAGCCAACATGATTCGTAGGCGAATTTGCTTCTCCCTTTCCTCTTGTTCCTACCATATAGCGGGTACAATATTGATCGGTACACAAAAATGAACCACCACGATGCACTCTCTTTGGCACCAGTGGGTCAGTAGGATCACTATATTGTATCGGTCCTTGCGGATTGCGTGTTACTTTATTTTCCGCAGCTAATTTGTGATAATAGTCGCGATCGTACCAATCGGCAACCCATTCCCAAACATTCCCACTCATGTCGTATAAGCCGTAGCCATTCGGTTTATACTGTGCTGTTGGTGCGATACCTGCAAAGCCATCTTCGCCAGTATCACCGCCCTCAACAGGAAAAGTTCCTTCGTAAATATTGGCCTGAAATTTTCCATTTACTTTCAGCGTATTTCCCCATGCATACAAATTACCCGTTTTCCCGCCACGTGCTGCAAATTCCCATTCTGCTTCTGTAGGTAAGCGTTTGCCTGCCCATTTTGCATAAGCAGCAGCATCATCGTAGGCAATTTGAACTACAGGATAATCGTCTTTTCCCGTAATAGAACTTTCTGGACCCGTCGGATGTCTCCAATCGGCCTTCACAACAAAACTCCACCACTGCAAGAAGTTATTAAGTTCTACTGGTGTTTTAGTGGGTGCAAATACAACAGATCCTGTTAATAAATTTTCCAGAGGAACTCCAGGGAATTCCTCGACTGTTGGTTTTTTTTCAGCATAGGTTACGTATCCAGTAGCTTTTACGAAAGCAGCAAATTCCTTGTTAGTCACCTCTTTGTCATCCATCCAATAGCCATCGACATAAACGCGATGAATCGGTGTGGCATCACTAGTTACTCCTTTTATGCTGCATAAACTTTCGTCGGCAACATCGCTACCCATCGAAAATTCGCCACCCGGAATCCAAACCATTCCTTTTGTAGGTTTTAATGGCTTATTGTCTTTGTTTTCAAGCGTTGCTTCAAACGGAGAAACGGCATTCGCATTTGGAACTTCAAGACAAGCTTCGGTAGCATTGATTCTGTTTTTTTCGTTGATTTTAGTGTAACCAAAGGCTGCGCCAATAATTACCACGGTCGTAATTGCAGCGATCCAAAATGTTTTTGGTTTATTTTTATTCATGAAAGTGATTTGTTGTCATTAAGTAGCTCCCAAATATAATAAAAATACAAGAGAGGCTCATTTGTAAAATCTTTAAAAAAGCTACTTCTGTTTACATTGTAAAATCATTTAATTGATATTTTACCTAGAATTAATTTATTTGAAGACTTATTGTGTTGTAAAAAAGGAATGACATTTTGTTTGATAGCACTCGATTTCGGTAATTTACCTTTAAATTAATTATTTTTTTATCTCAAATTAAACCTAATTTGTGTGCTTTTTTTAATTCTATTTTTATGTGAGTAAATTATGGGGAGAATTCTTAAATTTGCGGTCATAAAAAAATTACTTCATGTACAAATTACTTATTCGCCCTATTCTTTTTCGTTTTGACCCTGAGGAAGTGCATTATTTTACTTTTTCGATGGTGAAATTCTTTTCTAAAATTCCTGGATTTTCAGCTATTATGAGATCTAATTTTAAGGTAAAAGACCAGCGTTTAGAAAGAGAAGTGTTCGGAATTAAATTTGAAAATCCAGTTGGATTGGCGGCAGGTTTTGACAAAGATGCGAAGTTGTACAAAGAATTAGCAGATTTTGGTTTTGGCTTCATCGAAATCGGAACCGTTACTCCAGTTGGACAAGAAGGAAATCCGAAGAAAAGATTGTTTCGTTTAAAAGAAGATGAAGCGATTATTAACCGAATGGGATTTAATAATGGCGGAGTGATTGAAGCAATCGAGCGTTTAAAGAAAAACAAAGGAACTTTAATTGGCGGAAACATTGGTAAAAATAAAATCACGCCAAATGAGAATGCGGCAGACGATTATATTATTTGCTTTGATGCCTTGTTTGATCACGTTGATTATTTTGTAGTAAATGTAAGTTCTCCCAATACACCAAACCTAAGAGCTTTACAAGATAAAGAACCGTTGACAGAGTTGTTGCAAACTTTGCAAAATAGAAATTTAACACACATTAATCCGAAACCTATTTTATTAAAAATAGCGCCAGATTTAACAGACGATCAATTGTTAGATATTATCGATATCATAAAAACAACGCAAATTGCCGGCGTTATTGCCACCAACACTACGATTTCTCGCGAAGGACTGCAATCCGACAATAAAATAGAAGTAGGAGGAATGTCGGGGTTGCCTTTGGGCAAACGTTCTACTGAAGTAATTCGTTTTCTTTCTGAAAAAAGCAACAAAGCATTTCCTATTATTGGAGTAGGAGGGATTCATTCTGCCCAAGATGCACTTGAAAAACTGGATGCTGGTGCATCTTTAATACAATTGTATACCGGATTTATTTACGAAGGTCCTTCTTTAATTAAAAAAATAAACAAGAAAATTTTAGAGCGTTTAAATTAAATGCTGTGCGGCCAAACCTACTACTAAAGCAATACCGAAACTTAACAAGGTACCAATCAAAACGTATTCAGTTAATTTTCGGTCTTTTGCTTCTTTCAAATCTCCAAATCTAAATATTGATTTCGCGGCTAGTAAAAATCCGATGGCTTCAAAATGTCCGGTGAGAATAAAACAAAGTACAAACAAACGTTCTAAAATTCCGATTGAGTTTCCGGCATTGGCCAAAGAATGATCTTTGTTGTTTTTGTTTTCGGGTGTCCAAATCGAAATTATATTTTTAATGCAAATCGAAGTGGGTTTCGTCAATAGCAGGATAGCAGTAATTATAATCCAAAATTCATCGATAAAACCGTTGAATGCCAAAGGTTTCTTTTCGTAAAGTAATGCAATACCCATTATAGAAAGAACATGAGCCAATTGATCTGTGATAAACCAAATGCGTCGAGTTTTTGTTTTCTGAAAATACAACTTTACGTAATCTATAAAACCGTGTACGATCATTAGTAAAAGTGCAAATCCTGCAAAATTGGCATTTCCTATAAAGATCCAAGCCAAAACACCATGAATAGCCACATGAAAGTAGAGATAAATACTTTTCTCTTTTTTAAGCTCTTTATGGGCTACCCAAGAATTAGGCTGTAGAATAAAATCGCCTAATAAATGCGCTAGTAGTAATTTTATAAGGATGATCATCTAGAAAGTTGTTTGAGTTGGTTTCGAAAATAAGAATCTAACTCTAGAATTAAATCGTAATTCGCTCGTTTTCGTCTTCTACTTACAGCCGCTTGATTGATGCCTAATTTTTGACCAATTTCTTCTTGTGAAAGGGTTGGATTTTGAATGGCAAGAACTATAAATTCAGCAGCTTGCACCAACCAACTGTCCACGAAAGTGAGCGCCAATCGTATTTTTAAATTTAGATTTACATCAAAATCAAGCGCGTCACTTTCAAGTGCTAGTGTTGTTTTTTCTTTTTTTAAGGTTTCAAAAATAGCTCCCGAATGGATGAAAGCACTGCCGTTACTTTCGGTTATTTTTTTGGCAGCATAGGTTTTTGCGCCTAACCCAATTCCGATTCTTGCGTCGAGTTTTATTGTTTTAAGATGTGCTTTTATTAAAATGGCGGTGATAAAAGCATCTTCGGGATTTTGAATTTCAAGTTGAAATTCATCACCACGATACAACTCCCAGTTTTCTGGACTTTGACCAAATTGATTCAGTAATTGTTTCAAATCTTTTGTCCAAATCGCTGACTCAGAATTTCTTGAATTAATAATATCTCCTGTTAGTACACTTGTCATATTCAAATATAATTAAAAATAAAATAGTATTGGTCTTACTTTTTATAAAATATATTACAATAATAAGTAATAGTTTTAACTATTACCTTTTTGTGTAATTTTTGAGACTATTACGGTAATACGTAATTTTAAACGTGTTCTATTATTTTTTTTTATTCCGAAAAAAACAGACTAACTTAGCCCGTACAAACCCATTGCTTTGAGTAAACAAGTCAAAATTATAGAATGTCCACGAGATGCTATGCAAGGCATCAAAACCTTAATTCCGACTAAGAATAAGGTTTCTTATATTCAATCATTGTTACGAGTTGGTTTTGATACAATTGATTTTGGTAGTTTTGTTTCGCCTAAAGCGATACCACAAATGCAAGATACCGCTGCCGTTTTAGAACAATTAGATTTGTCTCAAACGACCAGTAAATTACTCGCTATCATCGCCAATACCAAAGGTGCAGAACTAGCTTCAGCACATCAAGCAATACAATATTTAGGCTTTCCATTTTCTATTTCTGAAAATTTTCAGATGCGAAATACACACAAAACAATTGCAGAATCATTAGTGACGCTGCAAGAAATTCTAGAAATAGCGAATACTACCAATAAAGAAGTGGTGACTTATTTATCAATGGGATTCGGTAATCCGTACGGAGATCCTTGGAACGTGGAAATTGTAGGAGAGTGGACCGAGAAACTTTCAAAAATGGGTGTGAAAATTCTCTCTTTGTCCGATACCGTTGGTAGTTCGACTCCAGAAGTTATTGATTATTTATTTTCGAATTTAATTCCGCATTACTCCCAAATTGAGTTTGGCGCACACTTGCATACTACTCCAACTTCATGGTTTGAAAAAGTCAATGCCGCGTACAATGCAGGTTGTTATCGATTTGATGGTGCGATACAAGGTTTTGGTGGTTGCCCAATGGCCACCGATAAATTGACAGGAAATATGCCTACAGAAAAATTAATTTCGTACTTTACAGCAAACAAAGCAGTTACCAATTGCAATGTATTAAGTTTCGAGAGTGCGTACAACCAAGCATCAAAACTATTCGGCGCATTTCATTAGTATACAATTAAAAGAATTTTTAATTTTTAAAAGGTATCGGTATGCAAAAAAATCTTTGTGTAAGACGTTTTCTGGGCTTTTTACTTGTAATGTTATCCTGCCTTTCTTGTTCAAGCGAACTCGATTTTGATCAGACCAACCAATTAAAATTAGAACCTGTTTTAGTCGGTAATCTTACTTATTTTGAAGTAAAAGCAACCGATTTTGTGGATACTGGTTCGGGGCAACTGCTGGTCGATGTGCAAAATTTCACCCCATTTAAAGATGCTTTTCTTCGAGACAACCTTCGTAGAATCGATTTACATTTTGAAATCGAGAATACAATTCCACGTGCTTTTTCGATAAATATGGTGCTATTAGACAACAATAAAATGCCTGTCTACGAAATTCCGATACTTGTTCCTGCCTCCAACGGAACTACAGTAAAAGTTACAGTGAACGATTTTTTTGAAGGACAAAAATTAGAGTCCGTTCAACAAATGATGCAAGTTGGTTTTGTCGTGCAAATGCAGCCAGGCACACCATTAAACGCCACTAGTTTTGGTGCTTTAAAATTACGTTCTAGTGCAACTTTATACATGGAAATCAAATGAAAAAGATATTCCTATTATTAATTTTTAGCGTGTTTTGCAGTCAAGCGCAAAACAAACAGTTGTTGTATAACTTTGCAGGAATTCCGCAAACCTTACTTGCAAACCCAGGTTCCGACGTGCAGTACGAGTGGTATGTTGGCGTTCCGCTGCTTTCTGGACTGTCGGTACAATTTGGGTCTAATGGTATTTCGGCCTACGATTTGTTTGCTAAAAACAATGTCGATTTTAACGATAAACTTCGACTAGTAATTGCCTCGGCGTCGGCCAAAGATAAAATCATGATTCAAGAACAAATTGAAATATTTAGTGGTGGAATCAAACTGGGCGATTGGGAAAGTAACAGCTACTTGTCCTTTGGATTGTATCAAGAGTTTAATGCTCTAAGTTACGTGCCTAAAGATCCAGCGGTATTGGCCTTAGAAGGCAATCAAAATTACATTGGTAAATCATTCAATTTAGACGATATCAATTTCAAATCAGAGATGCTTTCTGTTTGGCATATAGGCTATCATAAAAACTTTAACGATAGGCTAGTTCTAGGGGCTCGAGCCAAATTGTATTCCAGTGGTTTTACCGTAAATTCTACCGACAATTCAGGTTATATTAGTACAACAGATCAAAATCAAAATGCTATTTACAATCAAATTATTTCTTCTAATTTGCAAGTGCAAACTTCAGGTGTTTCTAAATATCTAGAAGACGAATACGAAGGAAATATTGGCAATGATATTGCGAAGAATACCTTCTTTAACGGAAATTTAGGTTTAGGTTTTGATTTAGGATTGACCTATTACCCTGAAAAAGAGTGGCAACTTACCGCAAGCGTACTCGATGTAGGTTTTGTAAGACACAGCAAAGACATCGCTACTTATACATACAAAGGTTATTATAAATACGACGGAGTAAACCCTGATTTTAGTAATCCAGAGGAACCCGAAGACGTTTTTGATTCTTTCGAAACTGCTATTCCAAGAGATACAGTTTATAATAAATTTACCACGTGGAGACCCGTAAAATTCAATGCATCGGCGCAATATTCTTTCGGTAAACCAAGATCTGAAAGTTGTAATTGCGATGTAGCAACCGCCGCATATCAAAATGCATTTGGTTTGCAATTCTTTGCTATGAGTATGCCTAAAACGCCATTTGTCGCCCTAACAGCTTTTTACCAACGGGTGTTTTTTAATCAATTATACTTTAAAACAACCTACACCGTCGACAGTTTTTCGTATACAAATATTGGTTTGGGTGTTTCTGCAAATTTGGGAAGAATGAATATCTATACCTTAGTCGATAATATCCTGGAATACCGAGATGTATCCAAGGCCAACAGTCTGTCTTTTCAATTTGGCCTCAATTATATTATACCTCAGAAGAATATTTTTCACGATTAGAAGCTTTTCCGGCTCTCCGCTGTATCTGTTGTGCCGAACCACGGCACAACAGGATGCCGCTACTATCCGGGCTAGGGATTATGTGTTTTTTAAATCTTTTTTAAATGTAATTCTAGGCCAGCTGCTATTTCGAAATCTGAAATTATAAGGTCAAAAAGACATAAGTTTTTAATTTATTCTGTATATTTGCTCGCAATTCAACTAGAAATTGCACCATGATAGCACACACCACAAAAATTATCGGAGAAGGACTTACTTACGACGATGTATTATTAGTACCAAACTATTCCAATGTGCTTCCTCGCGAAGTAAGTATACAATCAAGATTTTCTAAAAACATCACTTTAAACGTTCCTATAGTATCTGCTGCTATGGATACCGTTACCGAAAGTTCTATGGCAATTGCTATGGCGCAAGAAGGCGGAATTGGTGTTTTACATAAAAATATGTCGATCGAGCAGCAAGCTGCTAAAGTTCGCAGAGTAAAACGTGCCGAATCAGGGATGATCATCGATCCAGTAACATTACCATTAACTTCTACAGTTGCCGATGCAAAAAATGCAATGAAAGAATATGGTATTGGTGGAATTCCGATTGTAGATGAAAATAGAATTTTAAAAGGAATTGTGACTAATCGTGATTTGCGTTTCGAGAAAAACGGATCAAGAGCAATTACGGAAGTAATGACAACCGAAAATTTAGTTACTGTGGCCGAAGGAACTTCTCTAGCAGAAGCTGAGATTGTATTGCAAGGACACAAGATAGAAAAACTTCCTGTAATTAATGCTGCTAACGAACTGGTAGGTTTAATTACATTTAGAGATATTACCAAGTTGACTCAAAAACCAATTGCAAATAAAGATGTGTACGGACGTTTGCGCGTAGCTGCAGCAATTGGAGTAACGGGCGATGCGGTACAAAGAGCAGAAGCTTTGGTAAATGCCGGAGTAGATGCAGTTATTATTGATACGGCTCACGGTCATACAGAAGGTGTTGTAAAAGTATTGAAAGAAGTAAAAGCAAGATTTCCATCTATTGATGTTATTGTAGGTAATATTGCAACTCCCGAAGCGGCTAAGTTTTTGGTAGCAAATGGCGCTGATGGTGTAAAAGTAGGTATCGGTCCTGGTTCTATTTGTACTACTCGTATTGTTGCAGGAGTAGGTTTTCCACAGTTTTCGGCTGTTTTAGAGGTGGCTGCGGCATTAAAAGGTTCTGGTATTCCCGTTATTGCTGATGGTGGAATTCGGTATACAGGAGATATTCCTAAGGCAATTGCTGCAGGAGCGGATTGTGTCATGTTAGGTTCTTTATTAGCAGGAACGATGGAATCGCCTGGAGAAACTATTATTTTTGAAGGAAGAAAATTCAAATCGTACAGAGGAATGGGTTCTGTTGAAGCCATGGAAGGTGGCTCAAAAGACCGTTATTTTCAAGATGTTGAAGACGATGTAAAAAAATTAGTTCCAGAAGGAATTGTTGGGCGTGTTCCTTACAAAGGCGAATTGTACGAAAGTATGCTTCAGTTTATTGGAGGTCTTCGTGCTGGAATGGGATATTGTGGTTCAAAAGATATTGCAACTTTGCAAGAAACCGGTCGTTTTGTACGCATCACCGCAAGCGGCATCAACGAAAGTCATCCGCACAATGTGACAATTACCAAAGAAGCTCCGAATTATTCAAGATAATCCGAATTTTATATAAAGACAAAAGGCATCAGAATTACATCTGATGCCTTTTTTTATACCTGTCGTTTTAGTTAAATCTTAAACCAATCCTTTTATTTTAGCATGTTGCAACAATAAGATCGATTTTGCATCCACAATTTCACCAGATTCAATCATCGCAAAGGCTTCATCAAAAGACAATTCTAATACCTCTATGTGTTCTTGCTCTTCTTCTAAACCGCCGCCTTCGCTTATTTTCATTTGCTCATTGTATTCTCCAACAAATAGATGTAGAATTTCAGTAACGGCTCCTGGAGACATGTACGTTTGCATTACCTTATCGACTTTTGTCACCCGATACCCCGTCTCTTCTTCGGCTTCTCTAATTACACAAGCCTCTGGATTATCTTGGTCTAAAAGTCCCGCGCATACTTCAATCATCATTCCGCTTGCATTGCCGTTTAAATACGTTGGCAAACGAAATTGACGCGTTAAAATCACCGTCTTTTTAGCCGAATTGTATAGTAAGATAGCAGCACCATTTCCTCTGTCGTACACTTCACGGTTGTGCGTTTCATTAACAGTTTCTGTTTTGTATCCGAAAGTGACTTTGTTTAAAATGTAATAATTATCCGAAAGTAATTGAATATTTTTTATTTCTATATCAGGATTTTTCATGGTCTTATTTTGAATTTTAACATAAAAAAACGCTCTTTTAAAGAGCGTTTTCTATTATTATTTAAGAATTGTTTGCTTTCGGTCTGGACCAACAGAAACAATTTTGATCGGAATTTCTAATTCTTTTTCGATAAAATCGATATACTCTTTTAATTCAACAGGCAACTGCTCGTAAGTAGTCATTCCTGTTAGATCTTGTTTCCAACCTTTAAATTCTTTGTAAATTGGAGTTACATTTTCTGGTTCGATGTTGTAAGGGAAGTGTGAAATATTTTGTCCTTTATAGTTGTACTCTGTACAAATTTTCAGAGTTTCAAAGCCAGACAATACATCGCCTTTCATCATCATTAATTGCGTTACACCATTCACTTGAACAGCGTACTTTAATGCAACTAAATCCAACCATCCGCAACGTCTTTGTCTTCCGGTTACCGAACCAAATTCGTTTCCTACTTTTGCCATCGTACTTCCAACTTCGTCAAAAAGTTCAGTTGGAAAAGGACCGCTACCTACACGAGTAACGTATGCTTTAAAAATTCCGTATACTTCTTTAATTTTGTTCGGCGCAATTCCTAATCCAGTGCAAGCTCCAGCAGCAGTAGTGTTTGATGAGGTTACAAACGGATAGGTTCCGAAATCAACATCTAATAAAGAACCTTGAGCACCTTCACATAAAATAGTTTTACCTGCTTTTTGCGCTTGGTGAATGTATTCTTCACTATCAATAAAATCTAATTTCTTTAATTCTTCAATCGCTTCAAAGAATTCTTTTTCAAGTTCTTCTAAGTTGTATTGGATAGCCACATCATAAAAAGCGATCATTGCTTGGTGTTTGTCTGCCAATGCTCTGTATCTTTCTTTAAAATCTACTAATTCGATGTCACCAACACGTAAACCGTTTCTACCAGTTTTGTCCATATAAGTTGGACCAATACCTTTTAAAGTAGAACCAATTTTAGCCTTTCCTTTAGATGCTTCAGATGCAGCATCTAACAAGCGGTGCGTTGGTAAAATTAAATGTGCTTTTCTAGAAATAATTAATTTGCTTTTAATGTCTAAATTAAATTTTTCTAAACCTTCAATTTCTTTTTGAAAAACAACCGGGTCAATTACAACTCCGTTCCCGATGATATTAATAGAATTTTTATGAAAAATTCCAGAAGGAATTGTTCGTAAAACGTGTTTTATTCCATCAAATTCTAAAGTATGCCCAGCATTGGGACCACCTTGAAAACGAGCAATAATGTCGTAATTGGATGTTAAAACATCAACAATTTTCCCTTTTCCTTCATCTCCCCACTGTAAGCCTAATAATAAATCTACGGTCATTCTCTTTATAATTTATTTTCGAGACAGGTTTAAATGTCTGTACTTTTAGTTATGTTGTGTTTTATTGTTCTTCTACTTTCTTTGTACCATAAAAATACAACGAGTGACTGTTGATTTGAATGTTGAATATCTCTTCGATTGTTTGCTTGATGATCTGAATTCGTGGATCACAAAATTCAATTACTTCACCAGAGTCAGTCATAATTATGTGATCGTGCTGCTTGTCGAAATATGATTTTTCATAATAAGCCTGATTTTGGCCAAATTGATGTTTTCGAACTAATGCGCAATCCAATAAAAGTTCAATCGTATTGTAAAGCGTAGCTCTACTGACACGATAGTTTTTATTTTTCATTTTGATGTATAAATTTTCGATATCAAAATGCTCTTCACTATCGTATATTTCCTGAAGTATTGCATAACGCTCAGGCGTTTTACGATGTCCTTTGTTCTCAAGATACAATGTAAAAACATTTTTTACAATTTCTTGATTTTTCGAATTGTCAGTTGAGATGAGTGTCATATCTGGCAAAGATAATTTATTATTTCAATGAATAAAAGTTTCCCGTTTAAACTTTTACGCTCCACTTTGGAAATGAATATCTAAATATTAATTGCTGTATTCGCGGGTAACTTTTTCTACTCCATCAATTTTTATAATATTCTGAATCATTTTCTTCAAAATACTGTTATTTCGAACAATAACAGCTATTTGTCCATGAAAAATTCCCGCATCTGTAGTCAATGAGATACTCTGTATGTTTACACTCATGTTATTAGAAATCACTTTTGTGAGCTGATTTGTTAAACCTAAAACATCCATACCAGTAATGTTAATAATGGCTTTAAATTCTTCTTGCGATGAATCGATCCACTTAGCAGACATTATGCGGTACGCGTAATTTGATTGCATCGTAATAGCATTAGGACAATCTTTTTTATGAACTTTAATTCCTTCATTGATGGTTACAAAACCAAAAACTTCATCACCCGGAATTGGATTGCAACACGGCGATAATTTATAATCTAATTTATCATGGTCGCTACCAAAAACCAACGTGTCGTAATTACTGTTAATAACAGGTTTATGTATATCAACATCTGCAGTACTTGGTGATCTTTTAATTTTATTTTTAAAGAAATTAATAAAACTATTGCTTTTTTGAGCAGCATAATCTTTTAATTTCTGATTGTCAATCGAGCCCATTCCAACACGGTAAAATAAATCCAAACTCGTTTTAAGTTTAAAAAAATTAACCAGCTCGTTGATTACTTGCTCGTTAACGGTTATTTTAAGATGTTTTAATTTACGTCTTAACAATTCTTTACCCTCTTCAGCAATGCGCTTGGTATTTTCGTTTAAGACATTTTTAATTTTAGTTTTGGCACGAGAAGTAGTTACATAGTCCAACCAGTTTGCCGTTGGTTTTTGGTGTTGCGAGGTAATTACTTCGACTTGATCACCACTTTTTAAAATATAATTCAACGGCACTAATTTACCGTTGACACGAGTTCCTAATGTTTTTATTCCAATTTCAGAGTGAATGCTAAATGCAAAATCCAGTGATGTAGCCCCTTTTGGCAATGATTTTATTTCTCCTTTTGGCGTGAAGACAAAGATTTCTTGTGAATAGAGATTCATTTTAAAATCTTCTACAAAATCAACCGCATTTGCTTCTGCATTTTCCAATGCTTCACGCAGTAAATTTAACCATAAATCCAAGCCGCTTTCTTCGGTTGCACCGTTTTTGTATTTGTAATGTGCAGCATATCCTTTTTCGGCAATTTCGTCCATTCGTTCACTTCGGACTTGTATTTCTACCCAGCGTCCTTTTGGTCCCATAACGGTAATGTGCAACGCTTCATATCCTGTAGATTTTGGCGAAGAAATCCAGTCACGCAAACGACTCGGACTCGGTCTGTAGTGATCCGTTACAATGGAGTAGATCTTCCAAGCCAAGAATTTCTCATCATGTGGATTGGATTTATAAACAATTCGGAGAGCGAATTTATCGTACACTTCGTCAAAAGTTACATTTTGAGCGCGCATTTTTCGACGGATAGAATAAATTGATTTTGGACGTCCCTTTATAGAGTAATCAACACTTTCTGCGTCTAAAGATTTTTTTAAGACATCAGTAATATTTTTAATGTAGGCATCTTGCTCTTCTTCCGTTTCTCTTATTTTGCTAACAATATCTTTGTAAACGTCAGGCTCCGTATATTTTAACCCTAAGTCTTCCAGTTTAGTTTTAATGTTGTACAATCCTAAACGGTGGGCGAGAGGTGCGTAAATATAAAGGGTTTCGGATGCAATTTTGGTCTGTTTGTATTCTACCATCGAGTCCATTGTTTGCATGTTGTGCAAACGATCGGCCAATTTGATTAAAATTACACGCACATCATCGTTTAAAGTCAGAATCATTTTTCTGAAATTTTCTGCTTGCAACGACGCGTTTAAATCCTTTTGAACTTGTGCTATCTTCGTCAATCCATCAACTAGCTGCGCTACTTTCGGATTAAACAATCGTTCGATATCTTCTACTGTAATTGGAGTATCTTCAACTACATCGTGCAGTAAAGCTGCTGCAATAGATGTTGCTCCTAATCCAATTTCTGAAGCTACAATTTTGGCCACAGCAATAGGATGGAAGATGTATGCTTCGCCCGATTTTCTGCGCTGATCTTTGTGTGCCTCAACAGAAACATCAAAAGCTTTTCGAATTAATTTTTTATCATCATCGGTTAAGGTTTGATAACTAATTCGAAGTAACTCCTTGTATTCTTGTGCAATTGCTTTATTTTCTTTCTCAATATCTATCTCAGTCATAACAGCGGGGTTGAATCACTAAAAATAAGTATTTGAAAGCAAGTATGCAATATTTTTGAACTGTTTTAAAGTATGAAAATTAGGTTGATTTGTGTTAAAAGAGAGCTGTATTTTTATGAAAATTTAGTAATTAAGTAGATTGTTCGCGCCATAACTCGCGAAATTATTTTACTGCGAGATCTATTTAGATAGGCAGTACATTGTGCAGAATTGTCTACCTATATTTTTTTTATATTTTAGCTGTTCAATAAAAATCGATTATGCTTACTGCCGAAAATATTGAAAATTTTATTGAGCAAATTGGCTAATAAAAATGAATTAAGGCGTTGATTTAAATCGTGTTCTTTAATATTTCCTCGATGTAAAGTCTTTTAAAACACTCATTGAAAATTACGATCGTGGGGATTATTAATTTTTTGCTGTTGAACAAAATGATAGATCCGAAGAAAAAAGAGAAATTCTATATCTTAAACGGATCTCAATTGAGATGATCTTTAAGGGAATTTACATTCTATAAAAAAATAACCGGCCGCTTGATTGAAATTAATTTCAATCAAGCGGCCGGTACAAGTTGGTGTATGTAAGCCGCAATGGCTAACTTCATTCACAAAATCATTTTATATTACAATGGCTTTTTCAATAAAAACGTATTGCTATGATTTAGAAATCTATTTGGTAAAGGTATAGTGTAAGGTTAGTTTAGAATTTACAAAATATTGCAAAATATTTACAGTATTACACTATAGGTACGTATACACAAATTAAGAGATCGATAAAATAACAATATCATTGTTTTGCCATTATTTGTAATTAAGCATACTAATCAAAACCGACTTGAAAATCGACCTATCTTTTCCAAAGACCATTGCAGCCTTTTTTATATACTGTAACATCCGTGGCTCCACAATTCATATAGTCACTAGGTTTGATGTGGAAGATAAAAACAGTTTTTTTATCTGTACTACAAATAGGTAAAGCAATAACTACTCTAAATTGGCTCGGTGATTGTTCTTTGTGATTGTATTTTTTGAACGAATAATTTAACCTATTAAAATCCCAAACTAAAATATCTCTTTTTTGACCAACCAAATATTTAAAATCTATTTTTTTAGCTAATCTATTTATCTTTTTTGTCCGAATTACTTATAGGGCTCTAATTATAAAGAATCAAAAGCTTTCTCAGAAAAAAAAGTTGTTGATTACTAAAAAGTAAACTTTCTACATACAAAGCGAGAGAATCTTCTTTTAAATTGTTTTTATCACGAAGTATGTCAGGCATTACTTGATTGAGTACAATATATTATTCATCTATAATATGTTGGGCACAAAATACATTAGTTGTAGCCATTAGCAACAATATAAAAATATATTATTTCATAGCTATAGAATTTTAAATGGAGTTCGTCTAAAAACCACGTTGTCGTTTGGCCTCAAAAATTAAAATGGCTGCAGCAACCGAAACATTCATACTGTCTATTTCGCCTTGCATCGGAATAATAATATTTTGAGTTGCGGCATCACGCCATTCTTTCGTCAATCCTGTAGCTTCTGTTCCGACTACTAACGCAGTTGGTTTGGTAAAGTTTTGCGTATCGTAGGAAGTCGAATTTTGCAAAGTCGCACAATAAAAATTAATGTTCTTTTCTTTTAAAAAGGCAATAATTTCGGTAGTAGTTCCTGTAGCAATTTGGCGCGTAAATAAGCAGCCCACACTAGAACGCACAATATTCGGACTGTATAAGTCACTTTTTGGGTTAGCAATAATCACAGCATCTAAATTGGCAGCATCGGCCGTACGCAACAAAGCACCAATGTTTCCTGGTTTTTCAGGTGCTTCGGCAACCAATATAAGTGGATTGTCAGATAATTGTAAATTTTTTAATTGCAGTGATTTAGTCTTTGCAATCGCTAAAATTCCTTCAGTAGTATCGCGGTACGCTAATTTGTGATAGACTTCTTTCGAAATTTCAATTAATTCAGCATACACAACGACTTGCTTTACTTCTTGTTCGCTGCATATTTCGGGTACAAAAAGTACGGTTTCTATGGCGTAACCACCTTGTATGGCAATCGATATTTCGCGTAATCCTTCAATCAAAAAAGTGCCTGACTCTTTGCGGGCTTTTGCTTTTTCTTGAAGTAATACTAATGATTTTATAAAAGGATTTTGTACAGAAGTAATTTGTTTCATTTTTTTAGAGGTTCTGAGGTGCTAAGTTTCAAAGGTACTGAGGATTTTAAGAAATGATTAAATATCTATTGTTAATTCTAACAGCATTTTTAAAAAAGTAATGATTTGAAATGAACCACTATAAAATTCCTCGGGCTTTAATCTCTAAATATTTATTGATGGTGTCTAGTGTAAGATTTTCGGGTTGGGTGAGAACGGAATGAATTCCGTATTTTTTAAGTTCCGCAACAATTAAACGCTTTTCGAAAACAAATTTTTCCGCAATCACTTTATCATAGACTTCCTGAATGGTTTCGCTTTTTTTATTGATAATCGCATTTAATTCGGTGTTGCTAAAAAAGACTACTACTAACAAATGACTTTTAGCAATGGCTTTTAAATACGGTAATTGTCTGTGCAAACCATCCAAAGTTTCAAAATTGGTATATAAAATTAGCAAACTGCGTTGGTTGATATTTTTCTTAATATCAACATACAATCTACTGTAATCACTTTCAAAAAAGTCAGTTTTAATATTGTATAAAGTTTCGAGAATCTTCTGCATTTGTGAACCTCTTTTTTCGGCAAAAACACGATTCTCTACTTTTTTAGAAAAAGCAAATAAACCCGCTTTATCTTGTTTTTTTAAAATTACATTCGATAAAACTAAGGTTGCATTAATGGCATAATCAAGTAAACTCAAACCGTTAAAAGGCATTTTCATGACACGTCCTTTGTCAATAATCATATAAACCGATTGTGATTTTTCGTCTTGAAACTGGTTAATCATCAGTCCGTTTTTCTTGGCCGTTGCTTTCCAGTTTATGGTTCGAACGTCATCGCCAGCAACATATTCTTTAATTTGTTCAAATTCCATTGTATGTCCAAGTCGACGAATCTTCTTTATTCCGTATTGAAATAGTGTATTAGAAAAAGCAATTAAATCGTATTTACGCAACTGAATGTACGAAGGATAAGTTGGAACCATTGCGTTTTTATCAAAAGTAAAACGTCTGGAAACGAGTTTCAATGGCGATGAAACATATACATTCAAGTTTCCGAAAAAATACTCGCCTCTTTCCGTTGGACGCAATTCGTATTGCAGTTCGTCTTTCGCGGAAGCTTTTATGTTGCGGTTAATTTTGAAGTTTCGAATTTGAAACTGAAACGGAATTTCATCAATAATGCTGATATCAATAGGAAAAGTGTAGTGATTTTCGATCGTAACGCGAATTGGGTTATTATCTCCATTGGATAGTTTTTCGGGTGTAATTCGGTGTGCTTCAATACCATTTTTACTCAAAAATAGCAGTACCAAATCCAACAGTAAAAAACTAACTAATACGAGCACCAAATACCAAACGGCATTGTATAAATTCGGAAAAATAAAAGCACAAATAAACAAACCAATCATGCCTAAAAGCACATAGAAAAATAGGTTGTTGATGTATAAGTTTTTAAGTAGTTTCAAATTTTTTTCTTTATTTAATTTTTCGAGTTCCTGAGTTTGATAAGTTCAGAGGTTGAAAAGTTCAAATATTCTGAGGTTCAAAATTCTGAACTTAACAATTTACCATTAATAATTAACAATTAATAGTTCTTCTTATCTCGGAATTTCTACGCTTTCTAGTATTTGTTTGATGATTTCATGACTGCTTATTCCTTCCATTTCACGTTCTGGAGTCACAATTACACGGTGTTGCAATACCGGAATTGCCGCTTCTTTTATGTCTTCTGGCGTTACAAAATCACGACCATTTATGGCCGCAAAACCTTTGGCTGCATTCAAAATTGCAATAGACGCTCTAGGCGATGCACCTAAATATAAAAAAGCATTTTCACGTGTGTTCACTACAATGCGAGCAATGTATTCTAATAAATTTTGCTCCACCACAATCGATTTTACTAGATCTTGATAGTTCTTTATTTCAATGTCCGAAAGAACAGTTTGTATGGCTTCGAGTTTGCCGTGATTTTGTAAGGTATGCTCGCGCTGAATGATGGCAATTTCTTCGTCTAATTTTGGATAGTCAATCGTGATTTTAAATAAAAATCTATCTAGTTGTGCTTCTGGCAAACGGTACGTTCCTTCTTGTTCAATTGGGTTTTGAGTGGCAATTACCAAAAACGGAGTTTCTAAAATATATTGAGAACCATCAATTGTAATTTGTCGTTCCTCCATCACTTCAAACAAAGCGGCTTGCGTTTTGGCTGGCGCACGATTGATTTCATCAATTAAAATTAAGTTAGAGAAAATTGGGCCTTTTTTAAATTCAAATTCAGAGTTTTTAATGCTAAAAACAGACGTTCCTAAAATATCCGAAGGCATTAAATCGGGCGTGAACTGAATGCGACTAAAACCAATATTTAAAGTTTTTGCCAATAATTTGGCAGTAATGGTTTTTGCAACACCTGGAACTCCTTCTAGTAAAACGTGACCGTTAGCCAAAATAGCAACTAATAGCTGGTCGATCATTTTAGATTGTCCGACTATTACCGTGCCTAGTTCTTTTTTGATGGCGTTGATGTGCGCTAAAAGTGGCGCAAGATCCAAGCGATTTTCGAAATTCAGATTCTGATTGGTTATTTCTTGTGGTGTATTATCGTCCATATATTTGGGTTATTTTTTATTTAATTTAAAATTTTTTCGATGGCATTGTTGATTTTGATCAAATCTTCCTCCACACTTTGATGTTTGTTTTGTCTATAATCAGTAATTAGCAGCACAACTTCTCGAATAGTGCTTTCTTCTTTTCCTGATTTTTGATGCAATTTCAGAATAAAAGATTCGTCTAGTTTTTGAGTGTCCAGTAAATATTCATTTCTGATTTTTTCTAAAAAGTAAATAATTTTTTTTTCGATTATATTGTCGTGATCACCTTCTTGGTAATACAAATTACCGATGGTTTTGGTAAAATCGACTGTCAAATTGGGCAGTGGTTCAATTATAGGAACTATACGTTGCTTGCGTTTTGCATTAAAAAGCATAAAAATTACCATTCCGATTAAGAACAGATACCAAGCCCATTTTAGTGCGGGCTGACTAAAAATGTAACGCAAAGGTGAGTTCGATATAGAATCATTCGCATTCGACTTTAAAAACCAAAACACCTTTCCGGCAGGAATATACGAGACTACTTTTTCTGTATATTGATATGTATTGCTTTTTAATAAATGAAAATTAGTAAAAGCAGCAGGTTGTAAATGCACAATAAATTGGCCGTTTTTAAATTTAGTTTTTATAAAATTCGCACGAATAGAGTCGGTTTCTTGATAGCCTAAAATAGTTGTGTTTATGGTGTCAAAAGATTTAAAATAGCTTGCACTGCCTTCTTCTATTACCTTGTATTTTTGAGATCCTAATTTTGGATTTTGAATCCAGTTGTAACTGTTAGACTGATAACTGTAGTCGACATCTAGTTCTATTTTAAGACTGTCTTTAAAAATTTTAGGCACTGAGGTAGTACTTATAAATGCCGTATTACCGTGACTTACAAAGTAAAAGATTTCTTTCCAAGATTCGTCATCAATTGGTGCGTTTTTAGCAATAGAAAGTAGTGTTCCTTGTAATTGGTAAGTTCCTACAATGCTATCAGGAACGTAATTACTGTCTAGAAATTCATACGGAGTTTCGTTAATTTTTTCGATAGAATCATTCTTTAAAAGTTTTTGAGATTCCTTATTGAAAACGTACATTCCGAACGGAATTTTATCATTTATACCATAAGTTGGGCGCCAGTCAATTGGTTTAGGGCGGTTGTAATCGATCACCAAAATAAGAACTAACAACAGTACTAAAATGGCAATATATATTTTTATAGTTTTAGACATTGCTGAAAGTTTTTAGGGCTTTTTTAAAGCGTTGTTCTGCTTTTACAAAAGTATTTTCGTCGATTTCAAATTCACCATACCAAATATAATTGTAGACATACGAAAGGTAACCAAACTCTTCTTTATGCGCTTGATTTTTTAATTCATACAAATAATCGGTATTGGTTTTCTCGATGTCCCATTTAATATGATGGTGCTGAGCCATTGTTTTAAGCAGCCATAAATAGTAATAACGAATGCTTATTCTCTTGTGACCCGACTGTAAACTTTCTTGAATCAGTTTTTCAAAATCAACCAGATGGATATTTTTTTCAATATCAGAATAATTGATGTTTTTTTTGTGCGAATCTTTACCGAAAATCCACTGCCCTTCTTTATTAATTATCGCTTTTACAATTAAATAAATTACAAAAATAACTACAGCGGCAGCAATGACTTTCAAAACAATTTTCACCAAATTTACTGAGGTTTCGTTACTGCTAAATTGAAATAATTTTTGAAATAGTTGTGCCAGCCAATCTTTAAAACGATCCCAAGCATTTTTTTCGGGCGTTTTAAATTCGTACATAAAATCAGCCTCTTTGTAACTGTCTTTAAAGTTTTTTACAAATGACTTTTTCGAAATAGTGCTCGAGTCCAACTGAATTATTCGCGAAGAATCGGTAGTATGCAATGCTGTTCCCGTCTCTTCAATTAGCGAACTTTCTTGCGCTTGGGTCAAAAAAGAAGTAAAAAAAAGTATTATAAAAATAAAACATTTATTCATTATCAGCTCCTATTAAATCAATATTACTAATTAATGAAGTGCTTTCATTTTCTTCACGTAAGCTGTAGTAAATTAAACCTTGGTTGATTAAAACTAAATTATTGAAAAAATAGCTCAGTAAAACAGCCAAGATCATAATTACAGCTGCAAATATGCCCATGGTTGCCAGTCCTTCACTTTCGGGATCACTCATATTCGTTTGACCCGAACTAAAAAAGTAAATAATTCCGATGAAATAAGGGACCATCGTAATGATACCTTGCACAATTTGAATCAACATTAGCATAACAAAGGTGGTACCTACAATTGTCCAAAACTGTTGCTTGAGTAGTAGAAATCCATTTTTAAACGCTCTAAAAAAGCCTGTTTTTTCGGTTAGATAATCGTAAAAACTTAAATTAATCCAAGCCAAAACAGCTGGCATAGCAATTAAAAGTAACGGCAAACCGATTATAATAAAGATCATTAAAAATAAAAGTGCAAAAAGAAGCATTAACAAAGGAAAGATAATAAAAACTAGACCAAGAATAAAAACCAGCAATCGTCCTGTATTTTTGGTCAATGCGGTAGTAATATCTTTAATCGTAAAATTAGCTTCAGGATTTTTAGATATGAATTGTAAATATAAAACGGGATACGCAAAATTCAGCATCGAAATAATGATAATGAGCAAAAAGAACAAGATTAAAGTGCCAATAAAAAGAATTGAATTCGAATTAAAATATTGCGAAAAATAGTCTGAGTTAGTGGTTCCAATAGAAGAAAACACTACTTCAAAATATACCTTGAAAATAAAGTACATTAGGAAACAGAGTACGAGTAAAAAACCGCCATTGATTAAAAGATAGTTTTTGAAAAAATGTTTTCCGTAGATTTTAAAGAAAGTAATGGTGTCGGAAATAAAATCGCTAAAATTTCTTTTTTTATAAAGTTGGAACATTTATTTGGCTGTTTTTTTTGTGAATAATATGAGGGTAAATTAAATAGTAAAATGAAATAATTACGAGGGTAATTAGGATGATTCCAACACTCAGCCAATTAGGCATGTCAGCAGAATAGCGAGTGATAAACCCTTCTAAAAATCCAGCTGAAATCGTAAACGGGAAAGTGCTTATAAAGATTTTAAAACTAGTTTTAAAACCTATTTTTAACGAATTAAAACGAGAATAAGTTCGTGGAAATAAAATAGCAGCACCTAATATAAAACCAGCTGCAGCCTCAATTACAATCGCAAAAATTTCCATAGAACCGTGTATCCAAATCCCACGAACACTTTCCCAAAACACATTTTCTTGATAAAAAAAATACTGAAAAGAACCGATCATGATGCAGTTTTGTAAAAAAATATAAAACGTGCCAATGCCACCAAAAACACCGTAGAGATAGCATTTTGCACCTACGTAAATATTGTTGAGCGTAATACCAATAAAACTACCCCAATTGCTACCAGAGCTATAGACGGCAACAGGATTTCCTTTTTTAATGTTCTCTAACGTCATGTTTACATAGCTATCGCCGAGAATAAGACGAACAAAATTAGCGTCGAATTTTGCCGAAACTACGCCCATCGCAACAGTAGCAAAAAACAGTACAAAAGCATACAATAAATAGCGTCTATACTCGTAAAGCAAAAGCGGAACTTCAGTCTTGAAAAAGTAGACAAGTCTATTTTTTTCAGTCCTTTTAGTTTTATAAATTTTTTGATAGATCTGTGACGCTAAATAATTTAGATAGATAACCGTTTTACTTTTAGGGTAATAGGTTTGGGCGTAAGCCAAGTCATTCATCATTTGAATGTATAAATTAGCTAACTCATCAGGATTTTTTTTAGCTTTACCAAAAATAGCTAATTCAAAGTCTAGCCATTTTTCTTTATTTTGTTTTATAAAAGCAATTTCTCTCATTAGAGGCTAAAATATAAAATATGTCAGAATTATCTATAACAACTACACAAAATGTAGTAATAAATTTCAAAGCGGCTTCAGTGGGAGATCGAATGTTGGCCTATTTTATAGATTTAATTATTAAGATTGCTTACGGAATCGTAGTTTTTACGGTATTTTTTTATTATTTCGGAATAAAAGATTTATTTAAGGAATTAGATCAGTGGTCTATTTTTGCCATTATTTTATTTTTTTATTTTCCAGTTATAATTTACACGATTACATTAGAAAGTATTTTTGAAGGACAAACGTTTGGAAAAAAATTAAGTAAAATAAAAGTCGTGAAACTCGATGGATATCAAGCAGGTTTTGGTGATTATCTAATGCGTTGGTTTTTTAGAATTATTGATATTTCGATAATGAACGGAATTATTGCAATTACTACCGTAGTGACAAGTAAAAACAATCAAAGATTGGGCGATATGGTCGCAGGAACAGCAGTAATTTCATTAAAAAATGACGTTAATATTAGTCATACTATTTTGGAGGAAATTGGAGAAGCGTATATACCAACGTATCCTTTAGTGATAAAATTATCCGACAATGATGTGCGCATTATCAAGGAAACTTTTGAGCGTGCACAACTTAAACATGATTTTGAAACAGTTGAAAAGCTAGTGACAAAAATTGAAAGTGTTACTGGAATTAAAAATCAAACGGATTCTAAAGCCGATTTTGTTCGGGTAATTTTAAAAGATTATAATTTTTATACTCAAAACATGTAGTAAAGTACTGCTGCAAATTCGTTCTTTACAAACACGAAGAACTTCAAAACTTAGAATTACTTAAAAAAAATCAATGTTCGAATTATTAGATCTTATTGGGACAATGGCGTTTGCGATGTCTGGCGCTTTAACGGCTATGAACAAAAAACTAGATCCGTTTGGAGTTTTTATTATTGCATTTGTAACGGCGGTTGGTGGCGGAACATTGCGTGACGTGTTGATTGGTAGAACTCCGGTAGGCTGGATGCTCAATTTGGAATACGTTTACATCATAATTTTAGCTTTTTTTCTCTCTATTCTTTTTCGAAAAAAATTTGATAAGCTGAGAACTTCTTTGTTTTTATTTGATACCATCGGATTAGGTGTTTTTACATTGATCGGACTCGAAAAAGGGATAAATGTAGGTTTGCATCCCGTAATTTGCATTGCCATTGGTACGATGACGGCATGTTTTGGAGGTGTGACTCGCGATATTTTGTGTAATGATATTCCAGTAATTTTTCATAAAGAAATCTATGCAACTATTTGTATTATTGGCGGAATTGTGTTTTTTGCTTTGAAAGAATTTAATCTCAATAACGATATTTTATACTTGATTACTTCCATTGTAATTATTGTACTTCGATTAATGGCTGTGAAATTTAAATGGTATTTGCCGTCTTTAGAAGTTAAATCAGAATGAAAGACTTTACAGTAAAACGCTATACGAAAGAAAATCGTACGGTTTGGAATGAATTTATAGCAAAAGCTACAAATGCTACTTTTTTATTCAATCGTAATTTTATGGAATATCATAGCGATCGCTTTGAAGACTTCTCGTTATTAATTTATGAAAACAAAAAATTAATAGCCGTTTTACCTGCAAATATTGTAAATTCAGATGTGTATTCGCATCAAGGATTAACCTATGGTGGGTTGGTTTATAATGAGAAACTGAAATTAGCTTCGTTCATTGAAGTTTTTAAATGCGTTTTGTCTTTTTTGAATGACAATAAGATTCAAAAATTACAACTCAAATTACTTCCATCTATTTATCATCAAAAGCCCGCTGAGGAATTAAATTATGCTTTGTTTTTAGCCGATGCGCAGTTGATTCGAAGAGATACTTTGGCTGTTACTGATTTAACCAAGCCCTATTCGTTTTCCAAACTTCGAAAAAGAGGCGTCGATAACGGTATCAAAAATAGTTTACTAGTAAAAGAAGTTTCTTATTTTGATGAGTATTGGAATGAAATATTAATTCCAAATTTAGCGGATAAATACCAAGCTAAGCCAGTTCATACTTTGGAAGAAATTACTAGATTAAAATCTTTTTTTCCAAATAAAATAAGGCAGTTTAACGTTTATGAAAATGGAAGTATTATTGCGGGAACTACAATTTTTGAAAGCGAGAACGTAGCGCATTGTCAATATATTTCGGGTAAAGAAGGAAAAAATGAACTAGGCGGATTGGATCTATTGTTTCATCATTTAATTACAGTTGTTTTTAAAGAGAAGCACTTTTTTGATTTTGGAATTTCCAATGAAAATCAAGGCAGAAAACTAAATCAAGGGTTATCATATTGGAAAGAAAGTTTCGGCGCAAGTACGATTGTTCAAGATTTTTCCGAAGTAGAAACGTCAAATTTTAATGCATTAGATACGATTTTGTAATGATACAATTTCTCGACTTAAAAAAAGTAAATGCGACTTATGAAACTGGTTTTCAAGAAAAATTGAAATCAGTTTTAGAAAATGGTTGGTACATTTTGGGTAATGAAGTTGCTGCTTTTGAAAAAAATTTTGCTAACTATTGCGGAATAAAATATTGCATTGGCGTCGGCAATGGTTTAGATGCGTTGGTTTTAATTTTCAAAGGATATATTCAATTAGGTGAATTGCATAAAGGAGACGAAGTAATTGTATCAGCGAATACTTATATTGCGAGTATTTTGGCTATTTTGCAAGCCGATTTGGTTCCAGTTCTGGTCGAGCCAAAATTAGAAACTTACAACATTAATCCCGATTTAATTCAAGAGAAAATAACAGCAAAAACAAGGGCAATTCTTGCGGTTCATTTGTACGGACAATTGGCTGAAATGAATCAAATTAACGCCATTGCGAGTCAAAATAACTTATTAGTAATCGAAGATGCAGCTCAAGCACACGGGGCAGTTTACGATTTTGGAAAATCAGGAAATCTATCTGATGCTGCTGCTTTTAGTTTTTACCCTGGGAAAAATTTAGGTGCTTTAGGTGATGGCGGAGCGGTTACGACTAATGATTCTGCATTAGCAAAAACAATTCAATCCCTTCGGAATTATGGTTCTGAAACCAAATATAAGAATGAATATATTGGTATGAATTCAAGATTAGACGAATTACAAGCGGCTTTTTTGAATGTAAAACTAACCAATTTAGATGCTGATAACAAACATCGTCGAACCATTGCAAAACGCTATTTGTCTGAAATTAAAAATGATAAAATTAGTTTGCCTTTTTGGGATTTGTCAAACAATCACGTGTTTCATTTGTTTGTCATTCGAACCGAAAAAAGAGATGAATTAAAACACTATTTATTAGAAAATGGAATTCAAGCGATGATTCATTATCCTATTCCGCCTCACAAACAAAAAGCATTTTTAGACTGGAATAATCTATCTTTCCCTATTACGGAGAAAATTCATAAGGAAGTTTTGAGTTTGCCGATTAATCCTGTAATGACAGTAGATGAGGTAGGTTTTGTGATTTCAATTTTAAATAACTATTAAATTGGATTTCATTAAAAAGATACTGCAAACAAATTTATTTAAAATCACTTCTTTAAATAGTTTGAGTGTACTATTAAAAATAGGAATAGGACTAATTACTTCAAAGTTATTGGCTGTTTTTGTTGGCCCAAGCGGAATGGCTTTGGTAGGAAATCTTCGAAATTTTTCATCGTCTTTAGAAAGTATTTCTAGTTTAGGATTCCAAAATGGAATTGTAAAATATGTTGCTGAAGAGAAAGAAAATCTGAATAAACTTCAAAAAATAATTGCCACCGTGTTTGTCAGTTTAGTAGTTGTTGCAGTCATTTTTAGTTTTGTTTTATATTTTTTGGCTGACTTTTGGAACCAAGAAATTTTCGGTAATCATTTTGACTATCAAATCATTTTTAAAGCAATTGCATTGGCTTTACCTTGGTATGCTATTTCTGTTTTTTTACTTTCGTTATTGAATGGTTTGGGTAAATTCAAGCAGGTTATTTGGGTAAACATAATAGGGAATTTGATAGGGTTATTAGTTTCTCTTTATATGATTTTGCATTTAAAAACATTGGGTGCTTTACTCTCAATTGTGATTTCACCCGCCTTGTTGTTTTTTGTAATCTTTTATTTTATCAATAAAGAATTTCGTTTTTTTGAAATGATTCGAGTTCGCAATTTTGATTTTCGAATTATAAAAAATTTATCGTCGTATTCACTAATGGCTTTGGTTTCTTCGGTTTTAGGACCTTTAGTTTTTTTAGCGATACGAAAAAATGTGATCGTTGTTGTAGGATTGGAACAAGCAGGTTTTTGGGAAACCATAACTCGGATTTCGACTTATTACATGATGTTTATTACCACAATATTATCGGTTTATTTTTTTCCTAAATTAGCTGTAGCCAAAAATAGAGAAGAGACTAAAACCGTTTTTTGGAGTTTTTATAAAAACATTTTAACCTTATTTATAGTGGTTTTAATTGTTATTTATTTTGCTCGTTTTTTTATTATTAAATTACTTTTCACTAGTCAATTTCTTCCAGTTACAAGTTTGTTTTTATGGCAATTAATGGGTGATTTTTTAAAAGCTGCAGCTTTGATTTTGGGTTATCAATTCTTTGCTAAAAAAATGACAATGGCTTTTATTATTTCAGAAATTGCCTCACTTGCGGTATTTTATTTTTTGAGTAATTATTTAGTTCCTTTATTTGGAGTAAAAGGAGTTGTCATGTCTCAAACTTTTGATAATTTTGTTTATTTACTAGTGTTGGCAATCTATTTTAGGAAAAGTTTATTTTAAATTTTTTAAATTGAATATTTATATTACAAGTATATAAAAAAAATGAAAAGCTTAGATTACAGTTCTTTTCGATTAGAAATTATAAAAACAATAAAACGGGAAAATACTTTTGATAGGGAAGAGTGAAAGTAGATAATTTTTTAGCAAAACCTTAATTTTAGTTCTAAAGGGATGTATTTTATAAAAAGCCAAATATCAAGAGATTGGTAGGCTTTTGTCATTTCATAATGAAGCCGTTTTAAGAGCGCCTTGTTCTCTGCTCTAGTTTTGTTTAGCGCAATGGCTTTCTTAATAACGAGGTAAGAGGAATAATTTAATTTTCGAGTTTTTGAATTTAATTTCGTGTAAAATTGTGAACCAAGCGAGCCTTGGATTTCTCTTTTTTGAATTAATATAGAATCAATAAAATCAAAATTAAAACTTCTCGAAGTTCTAATCCATAGATCTAAGTCTTCATAAGCTAAATTTTCGTCATAGCCATTTAGTTGATTTAAAACTTCTCTTTTTATCATTGAAGAAACCGAACAAATCATGCTGCTTTGGTTTAACATGGCTAAATAAATATCTCCTGAAGAAGGTTTTTGTATTGCTTTTTTTTCAGTATTTACATCATAATAGTATCTAAGATGAGTATTGGTATCGGATATTAATTCAGCGTTGCCGTAAACAATTCCTAAATTTTTTGATTTAGAATTTAAAAAAGTATTTAGTTGTTTTTCAACGCAAATGGGAAGTAAAACATCATCGGCTGCTAAATCTATTATGTAATCACCTTTTGCTAGCTGTAATGCTTTATTGAAAGTTTTAGTGTTCCCTAGGTTGGTTTCATTTGAAATAAATACAACGTTAGGATATTTTTTAAGCCAAATTTCGATGGTTTCTTTAGAATTATCATTGCTGTTATCATCGATAATAATTAATTCTATGTTTTTATAGGTTTGGTTTAAAACTGAATTTAATGACTCTACTACGAATTCCTCATGATTATAACACAAACAAATAACACTAACTAATGGATGGTTTTGCATAAAATTAAAAAGGTTGTTTCTGGAATTAAATTAGTGTTTGAAAAAAATCAAAAATAGGGATAATTGAATAGATTTATTTCAAGTAGACGTGTATTTGTTTTAATATTAATTTTTTATAAAACAAATAATTATGGATTTTGTATAATATTTATACATTTGCCCAAAGATAAAAAATACTTGGAAGAGATTTATACTATTAACGACATTGAGTTTTTAATTTCGACCCAAAATAGAAATTCTCTTGACTTTTTGGAGTCAATTTTTCCCAACGGTTATCTTCTAAACAACCTATTGATAGTTAATCAAACAACTAAAGATAATATTTTAATATCTAATGATGAAGGAGTAAGAGTTGTAAATTCTTTTGAAATTGGAGTAGCAAAAAGTAGAAATATAGCTCTCGAAAATGCGAAGAAAAAGTTGTTGGTTTTTACAGATGATGATGTAAATTATTTAACTACAACAAAAGAAACAATTCTTAAAGCATACAATTTATTTCATAATGCTGACGCGATTTTATTCCAAATCCAAAAAAATGATACTGTTTTATTTAAGAAATATCCCAAAAACATCCAAAATCCTATTTCTATATTTACAATTCTTAATTGTGGAACTATCGAAATTACGTTGAAAAACCCCAATTTATCAATTCAAAAAGCAAAGTTTAATGAATGGTTTGGTTTAAATTCTTTTTTTGATTTAGGAGATGAACCTCTTTTTTTAATGGAAATGAAGAGAGATGAAAAAAAGTTGATTTTTTATAATGAAACAATTGTTACTCATAGTGATAAATCTACAGCAGACAAAATTATACTATCCAAGAAATATTATAATTTAGGAGCTTTTTACAAAAGGATATTTCCTGATTTGTATTTTGTTTGGTTAGTTCTAAAAATTACATTTGATTTGAAACAAAAAAAAATTAAATTAAAAAACCTAGTTACTGTTGTTCGAAATGCTAAACATGGAATACGAAAATTAAATTCTTTAGAAAAAGAAAAAAATAATTTATTATGAATATTCAAATCATTGAAATTCCAAAAATAAAAGAACCAAGAGGGAATATTTCTGTAATAGAAAACGATATTGTTCCTTATGAAATAAAGCGTGTTTATTACTTATACGATGTTCCAAGCGGCTCTGAACGAGGTGGTCATGCTCATAAAAATTTGAAACAATTCCTTATTGCATTAAGCGGAAGTTTTGACGTTATTGTAAATGATGGAAAAGAAAAAAAAACAATCTGTCTAAACAAACCCAATCATGGCTTGCTTATCAATTCCGGAATTTGGCGAGAATTAAATAATTTTTCTTCAGGATCTGTTTGTTTGGTAATTGCTTCAGAAGTTTATATTGAAGAAGATTATATTAGAGATTTTGAGGAGTTTAAAAGCTATGCTAGTCATAAATAGAAAAATCAATACCTATTTTTTTTATATAATTTTTAAAGTTAAATAAAATACGTAAACAAAATGGTGGTATTTGGAATAAAGCCCAAATTTTAAAATAACTTTTTTTGAGGTCAATATCTTTGATATAGAAGTTTGCTTTATCGGTATAACCAAAAATGTGATAACGAAGTCCATATTCGATTCGGTATTGATCTAAATTTTTTTTTAAATTAGAATCGTGTTGTTCCGCAATTTCAAATTGTTCAAAGTCCATTAATTTCATTAAACCAATCTTGTTTTTCGCCAAGCTATTTGGAATATCGAAATGGTAAATAGCTGTTATTTTATTGGTAATTGCAACGGGATAATTAATTCCAATTTTAGTCCATAACTCTAAATCTTGACCATTTGTAACTCCAGGTGTAAATGCTCCTATTTTTTCTAAAGTCTTTTTTGGAATGGCCAAAGAAGAAGTCCACGAAATTCTATATGGAAAGTTTGAAAAAAAGTAATTGTCTATAATTCCACGATAAGAATTTTCAATTCCATTAAAATAAGGAAATTGAAAATGATGTTTGGTAGTTTTAATTTTATAGCGAGAGCAGTACATTCCAGAATTTGGAAAATTATGGTATAAGTCAGCTAATTCCTGTAAATGATTCGGAAACCAAAAATCATCGGCGTCTAAAAATGCAATAAGTTTTCCTTGAGATTTCTCAATTCCCAGATTTCTAGCTACAGAAACGCCTTGATTTTTTTGAGTGTAAAGTTGAATTTTTTCATCATTGAACTCGAGTACCTTAGTTTTACTTTCATCGGTAGATTCATCATTAATTACAATAATTTCATAATCTTTGAAAGTTTGATTTAGAACACTTTTTAATGTGTTTTCAATATACGCTGCTTTGTTATAGAGCGGAACGATTACCGAAAAAAATGTCATAGGTTAGATTTTATTTTAAGATACTGTAATATCCCAATTTATAAAAATCAAACAAATATAAATTTGGATTTTCAGACGTTAAGTTATTTAAAATACGTTGTTTGTTTTTAGTATAAATTACTTTCACGACACCAATTAGATAAAACTTTTTTAAAATGGAATAAATAGAACTCAATTTAATGTCTTTATATTCTGTTTTTTTATTGCTAATTAATTGGTGTAAAGTATTCACTGCGCTTTCCGATTTTTTTATAAAATCAATACTGTTTTCATCATTATAATGGATTAGAGGATTTTCAATGTGAAGTACTGGAATGGAATTTACACGTAGTGTTTTCATAAAAACAGCATCTTCATAACCATATTCACGGATGAATTCAGGAAAAGGATTTTTTAAAAGAATTTCTTTTCTTAGGAGTAAATTCCATGTGAATACAAAATCGTACTTATTTTGAAGTCTATAATCCAAAGTTTTCGATTCTCGACTTATTCCATATTTCCAACGAAGTATTTTTTCTTTTGGTGGAATAATATTAGAATATTTAACTCCTCCAAAGATTATTGTAGAAAATTCCGATAATAAAGAAATGTAATTTTTAAGGTAGAACTCACTTTCTGGTAGCGCGTCCGCTTCCATAATTAGTACATAGTCATGTTTTGATGATGAACATAGTAAATTAATGTTTTTTCCACGACCTAAATTCTCGCTATTAACGGAAAAAGTACAATTTGGTAACAAATTTATTGCTGTATTTTCCGAAATAAATTTCTGACTTACATCATCTTGAACTATTATTTCATAAACAATTCCTAAACTGTCAGCTTGCTTTTTTAATTCTCGAACAAGCGGGTAAACATCGTAATTGTAAACTGGAATTAAAATGGAGAGCATTACACGGTTTTCTGAACTACTTCAAAAATACGAGCATCTTCACATTTTAAAGTTTTAGAGGGGAACTTCATCAACAAAGCATAATCATGCGTTGCCATAATAATAGTTTTTCCGTTGGCATTAATTTTTCTCAGCAATTCTAATACTTCAGCACTAGTTTGCGGATCCAAATTTCCAGTGGGTTCATCGGCAAGAATAAATTCGGGATCATTTAATAAAGCTCTTGCAATGGCTACACGTTGCTGCTCTCCACCAGAAATTTGATGTGGCATTTTATGTGCGTACCCTTTCATTCCTACTTTATCAAGGACTTCATCAATTTGATGTTCCATATCTACTTTAACCGTCCAACCGGTTGCTTTAAGCACAAACATCATATTTTCTTTGATCGATCTGTCTGGAAGAAGCTTAAAGTCTTGAAACACAATTCCAATTTTACGTCTCAAATACGGAATTTCACTTTCTTTTAAAGTCGCCAAATCAAATTCAACAATATGTCCTTCACCTTGAGTTAGCGGTAAATCACCATAAAGTGTTTTCATGAAACTACTTTTTCCAGAACCTGTTTTACCAATGATGTATAAAAACTCACCATGTTTTACGTCCAAATTTACGTGAGCTAAAACTTCTCTTCCTTCCTGGTATATAGTTACATCTTTTAAAGACAGTACGGTTTCCGACATAATAAAATTGATTTGAATGGTAAAAGTACTAAGTTAATGACTGTATTCAAAATAAAATGCAACCGTTTTAGAAAAGATTTAAAGCTAGAAAAAATGCAGTTGCATTCTATTTCTAAAGGCTGTGATTTTCAACAAAATCAATTGAAACTGAATAAATCTTTCGTTTGTAATTCATAATAAAAGCTTAAATCATTCCGTTATAGAGCTTAGAAATTGATATATTTGACTATTAAAGAAAAATTAAAATGCATAAACTTTCGAAATTCTTTTTATTGCCAACCCTAGTTTTTTCGGGGTTAATTTCAGCTCAAAAATCAACTATTTATACCTACGATCTTAAAAATTTTGATCGAGCACTTTCCTTATATAACGACAATCAGTACAAGTCGGCTCAGCTTATGTTTGAAAAAGTTCAAGACAAAGAGGTGAGTGAAGAAGTCAAATCGGATTGTGCCTACTACATTGCCAATTGTGCGATTCGCGCCAACGAGCCCAATGCAGATGCATTGATGGAGCGTTTTGTTGCGGAATATCCAACAAGTACCAAAAAAAATCAAGCGTATGTTGAAGTTGCGCATTTTTATTTTAATCAAGGAAATTATCCAAAAGCATTGCAATGGTTTGACCGCGTAGATGAAGGGTATATGAGCCAATCTGACTTGGAACGTTTTAATTTCCAAAAAGGATACAGTTATTTTAACGCTAAGCGAAAAAAAGAAGCTACAACGTATTTAACTAAAGTAGTTAACTCTAAAGAATTCGGTTCTCAAGCTAAGTATTACTTAGGATTTATGGCTTATGAAGGCGATGATTATAAAGAAGCAACCAAATATTTTGATGCGGTTTCTGGCGAAGAAAAATATAAAGAGAAGTTGTCTTATTACCAAGCAGACATGAACTTTAAACTGGGTAATTTTGACAAAGCAATCGAATTAGGAACTAAGGCGATGGCCAAATCGAATGCGATTGAAAAATCAGAATTGAGTAAAATTATTGGAGAAAGTTATTTCAACTTAAAACAATACGACAAAGCAATTCCGAATTTAGTAAATTATAGAGGTAAAAAAGGAAAGTGGAATAATACTGATTACTACCAATTGGGATATGCTTACTACCAGCAAAAAGAGTATGAGAATGCCATTTCTCAATTCAATAAAATTATTGATGGAAATGATTTTGTAGCACAAAATGCCTATTACCATTTGGGCCAAAGTTATTTGAACAGTGATAAGAAACCGCAAGCTTTGAATGCGTTTAAAAATGCTTCAGAAATGTCTTTTGACGCCGCAATTCAAGAAGATGCTAGTTTAAATTACGCTAAAATCAGTTATGATATTGGAAATTCCTACCAACCTGTTCCTTCGGTTTTATTAGGATTTCTAAATAAATATCCAAATAATGCGAATAAATCAGAAGTTGAAAAATTATTGATTGACTCGTATATTTCTTCTAAAAATTATACCGAAGCATTGACTTTATTAGAGAGAAATAAATCTCCCGAAAATCGTTTGGCGTATCAAAAAGTTTTGTTTTACAGAGGTTTAGAGTTGTACGCTGAAGGAACGTATGAGGAAGCCTTGAACATGTTTAAGAAATCAATTAGCGAAAATAAAAGTCCAGAGTTTACTGCTCGTGCAACCTATTGGAAAGCAGAGTCAGAATACACGACCAACAATTTTAAAGAAGCACTGTTAAGTTACAAACAGTTTGCTGGAATGGCAAGTGGTAAAACCGTATCAGAAGCTAAAAACATTAACTATCAAATTGCATATTCGTATTTTAAATTAAAAGAATATGATTCAGCAGCAAAGTCATTTCAAGATCAAATTGATTCTTCAAAAGGCGATAGCGTTCGTTTAGCAGATTCGTATTTGCGTTTGGGCGATTGTCAGTTTGTTTTAACAAAATACTGGCCAGCGATGGAAGCGTATAATAAAGCAATCGATTTAAAAAGTGTCGATTCTGATTATGCCTTTTTTCAAAAAGCAATCAGCTACGGATTTGTGGCAAAGAATGATCGTAAAATAGAGGAATTGAATACATTCATTCAATCGTACAAAAAATCGCAGTACCGTGACGATGCTTTATATGAATTAGGAAATACATACGTTGCAGCTCAAAAAGAAGAGTTAGGAATTAAAACATACAATCAATTAATTTCAGAATATAAAGGGGGTTCATTTACAGCAAAAGCAATTTTAAAAGAAGGATTGATTTATTACAATTCAGACCGTAATGATCAAGCGTTAGTGAAATTTAAAAAAGTAGCTGCCGATTTTCCAAAAACACCAGAAGCATTAGAGGCAGTGGCAACAGCACGATTGATTTATGTAGATAGCGGAAAAATTGACGATTACGCTTCGTGGGTGCGTACATTGGATTTTGTAGATGTTAGTAATGCCGATTTAGAAAATGACACGTACGAGGCAGCGAGCAAACAGTTTGAGCAAAATAATAGCAAACAAGCCATTACTGGATTTAGTAGTTATGTAAGTAAGTTTCCGAACGGAATGCATGCCTTGGATGCTAATTTTAAATTAGGGCAATTGTTATTTGCAGAAGGTTCTGAAAGTAAATCAATTGCCAATTATGAGTATGTAGTGAATCAATCGCGCAATGAGTTTACAGAGCAATCTTTGTCTCGTTTATCTTCAATTTATCTGAAAGCAAAAAATAATGATAAAGCAGTTCCTGTTTTATTGCGTTTAGAAAATGAAGCCGAATTTCCTCAAAATAAAACCTACGCACAATCTAATTTAATGAAAGTGTATTATGATAAAAAAGATTATACTAATTCGGTTACCTATGCAGATAAAGTTTTAGCAAATCCAAAAGCAGATGAAAGCATTAAAAGTGATGCGCAAATTATTGTGGCACGAGCAGCGATGCAAACTGGAGAGGAAGACAAAGCAAAAGAAGCGTATGCAAAGTTAGCAACGACATCAAAAGGAGAACTAGCGGCTGAATCATTGTATTACGATGCTTATTTTAAAAATAAAGAGGGGAAATTTGAAAGTTCGAATACGACGGTTCAAAAATTAGCTAAAAATTATTCGGGATATAAATATTTTGGAGCCAAAGGTTTAGTTATCATGGCAAAAAATTTCTACGGATTAAAAGACAGTTACCAAGCGACTTATATTTTGGATAATGTGATTCAGAATTTTACAGATTATCCAGATGTAGTTTCAGAAGCAAAAAAAGAATTAGCACTGATAAAAGCGGAAGAGTCGAAAACAAACTCATCGATTACAAAGTAATAGAGAGCTTTTGTACCTAAAATTTGAAAGTAATGAAATTACCGTTTTATATCGTTGATGTTTTTGCCAAAGAAAAATATGCAGGAAATCAACTGGCTGTTTTTATGAATGCGGAAAATTTGAGTACGACAGACATGAAGAAAATTGCGAGAGAAATTAATTTTGCAGAAAGTACTTTTGTAACTAAATTAAATGTGGAATCAAATTCGGCTGAAATTCGAATTTTTACTCCGTCGCAAGAAATGCAGTTTGCTGGGCATCCTATTATTGGAACCTCTTGGATTTTGATGAATAAAATTTTTAAAAATAATCCGAAGGAAATTGAGTTGACAGTAAAAATTGGAGCAATTCCAGTAACAGAAAGAAACAACTTGGTCTGGCTAAAAGCAGCGCAACCACAATTTTTCAATACACGCTCCAAAGATGAATTTTTTAATTTCTCAAATTTGAAGAGTGCCGATTTTGATTTGAGATTTCCAATTCAAGAAGTCACTACAGGAAGTGCATTTATACTAGTTCCTATTGCAACAAAAAAAGCATTAGATGCGATAAAGTTAGATGTTGAGAAGGTGAATACTTGGTTAGATAAGAATTGCACAACTGAGCATAAAGCACTCTATTTTTTTTGTTTGGAAGAGGGTAATTTAACTTCTAGAATGTTGTATTTGCAAGACAATCAGTTAATGGAAGATGCAGCTACAGGAAGTGCGAGCACGTGTCTGCAAGCGTTTTTATTGCATTATTTTAGAACTGATTTGAAAATCACGAATCATCAAGGAGAAATGATGGGAAGGCCGTCGCAAATAGAATTTGATGGGAAAGTGGTACAAGATAACTTTGATATTAAAATTGGCGGAAAAACGCAATTCATCGCGCAAGGCGAATGGAGCTTATAAGTAAAATAATTTAAGTAAAATAAATATATTAAAAGGAGACTTTTAGCAAAATAAAATAAAAAGGAATGATTCAAATTCAAAATAAAATTGTTGTTATCGCGGTGCTATTTACTTTTCAGTTGTCTTTTGGACAAAAGAAAGAAGAAACGATTGGTTCGCAAGTAGTTAATGTGGTTAAACCGTACACGCCAACTATTTCAGATGCGTATAAAGTAAAAGATACGCCTCCAACTGATGATGAAGGAAATAAAGCTAAAGAAACGATCAAGTATACTATTTTTTCATTTCCAGTAGCTTCTACTTTTACGCCTTCTAAAGGGAAAGCAGAAGGAGTTGAAAAAGCAAAAAAAGAATATTCATTTGGTAATTATGCAACGCTTGGTGTGGGTAATTACGGAACATTAAATGCAGAGTTATTTGTCACGCAAGAGTTAGGTAATAATGACTATCTAGCAGGGATGTTTCGTCATCATTCGTCTCAAGGTGGCATTAAAGACGTGGAGTTAAATGATAAATTTTACGATACTTCTTTGGATTTAGCATACGGAATGAACGATCGTTACATGTCATGGAATGTAGATTTAGGCTATCAAAATCAAGTATACAACTGGTACGGTTTGCCTTCAGAATTTGGCGCTAATCTTTCGCAAAGCGATCGGGCTTTATTGGTAGGTGCTATTGCACCAAAACATTCCTACAACACCATTACTTTGGGTGGTAAAATGGAATTTACAGAAAGTATTTTTGATAAAGTAAGTTTAAATTATACGCGTTTCATGGACGGATTGGATTCAGCTGAAAACAGATTTTCATTCAAGCCTTCTTTTAAAGTTAGTGTGATGGACCAAACTATACATACTGATGTAATAGTGGATTATGTGGGCGGAAGTTTTGCTGCTAATTATGCCAATACACAAGCTATAAAATACGGGTTTACTAATTTTGGAATTGTGCCAAGTTTTGTAGTAACCGAAGACGACTGGACCTTGCAATTGGGAGCTGGTTTATTTTACAGTTTAGACAATGAACGTTCTAAAAATAAAATTTATTTATATCCGCAATTTAACGCCTCCTATAATGTAGTGAATGATTTGATGATTTTTTATGTCGGTGCAGAAGGAAGTTTAGAACAAAATTCATATGCTGATCTGGTAGGACAAAATTCATTTCTGTCACCAACTTTAGATATTAAGCCAACAAGCAAACAATACGATGTTTTTGCAGGTTTAAAAGGAAAATTAGCGAATAATGTAAATTATAATATCAACGCCTCGTATGTGAACGAAGAAAATAAAGCGCTCTTTAAAAGCAATAATTATAGTGAGGTTGCTACAAATAAAGACTATGCTTTTGGAAATTCTTTGGCTGTGGTATACGATGGTGTGACTACGACAAGTTTTTATGGAGAGTTAAAAGCAGACTTTTCTGAAAATGTAACTTTTGGCATTAACGCAAGATTTAATAGTTACAGTACCGATTCGAAACAAGAAGCTTGGAACTTACCAACCATTAAAGTGGGGTCTAGTTTAGAGGCAAGTATAACCAAACAATGGTTTGCAGGCTTTAATGTTTTTTATGTCGGAGAGCGTAAAGACGGACAACTAAACACGTCTATCAATTATATTGTCGATCCAACACCAATTACTTTAAAAGGATATTTTGACGCTAATGCGCACGTTGGTTACAAATACAGTGAAAGATTAACTGCTTTTTTAAGACTAAATAACATTGCTAATCAACAATACGAAAGATGGTTAAATTATTCGGTTCAAGGTTTTCAAGTGGTAGCAGGAGCAAATTATAAATTCGATTTTTAAAAGAAACAGTGCTGTATAAAAAAAGCTTCCTAAATGTGGGAAGCTTTTTTTGTTTCAAGAAGTAAAAAGTTACTCCATAAAAGGAACTGCAATACGAACTTTATCCCATCCTATATTTAAAATGATTCCTTTGTCGGCTTTGGTGAAAACCATAGAAAAAGCTTCCAAAGATTCTTCATCTTGTGTTATTGGAGTTTTTAAACGAGCGACGTCATTCTTTTGATCATATGTATATGATCCCCAAACATTTAAATCTTTGTTTAAAATAATAGTACACGAATCAATAGTGTCGGGAAGTATAAATAATGCATAAGATCCCGCTTTGATTTTAGTATTTCCAAATTTTACATCTTTATAAAAGGTAATTTCTGGTGCTTCATTAGCGCCAGTGCGCCACACTTTTCCAAGAGGAGCCAATTCTTCTAAACCACGACCTTTAAGTTGTGGCCTGCCGTAAATGATTCGTGCTGTTTTATTAGCATCTTTGTAATCGTTTGGATAAGAGGCAATGTCCATCGGACTTTTGTCTAAGGCCGGAAATTTTTGCGCATTTACGTTGCTCGAAAATACCATCAGTATTCCGAATGCAGCCGTAGTAATAAGAGAAGCTTTTTTCATAATTGTTTTGATAATGGATTAAAAAGATAAAATTATCAATTGTTTGTGTGATATTCTACATAAGGATGTTAAATTTATGAAACCTCATTTTAATGTTTGTAGCATTTAAATTTAAAGCATCAATTTAAAACGCTACTCTTCGCAAAACTGTTTAACCTTTGTATATTTGCGTCCTAGCACCTTAAAGAAATGACATTCAAACAAAAAACACATTCGTACTATTTACAATTAGTTCAAGACCGAATAGATGTTTTCAAAGACATGATTTCGGCATTAACTGAGGACTCTAAAAATGATGCAAAAGGTTCTGCGGGAGATAAACACGAGACGGCCCTATCAATGATGCATATTGAACAAGAAAAATTGACCATGAAGCTCAAAGAATCGTTGACTCAAAAAGCGATTTTAGATAAAATTGATAGTAGTACAGTTGCAAAAACTATTATTTTAGGTAGTTTGGTCAAAGCCAATGGCATTTATTTATACTTAAGTGGAGCGCTTCCAAAAATTAAAATTGATGATGTAAATGTTATTGCGCTTTCTCCACAATCTCCGTTGGGAAATAAATTAATGGGAAATGCTGTAGGTTTTACTTTTGAGATTAACGGTACAACGTATTTAATTGAAAGTATTATGTAAATTCTTTTTTTTGCTAAAAATTAAGTTCTGAGGAAAAAACACAAAGAATGAACAAACACTGCTTTTTTTGTTAAATCCTGTGGTTTTTCGAGGGGTTAAATTCTTAAAAAAGCACGATTCCTTCATGAAACTTTTGTAAATTCGCCAACCTACAAGTTTGATTTTAAAACTAAATAAATTATGAATAAAATAATGACAGTCGACGTTTTGTCGAGTATTAAAGGAGCACAGCCTTCAGAGTCGGTGAACCAATTGTTTGATGTAATTAAAAATGCAATTCCCTCAAATAGTAATGCTGCAAATAATGTCAATCATAATTGTGTTTCTGTAAGTGATTTAAGGGATGATGTTGTAATTGAGAGCTCGGCTATCGAGAAACAAATTATTATAGAAAATTTCCCAAACAGTAAAAATGGATTTTTAGTAGTTGCTAAAGTTATAGAAGGATAAAAAAATGGATTCTCAGATAAAAAAAATACACCAGCAATTGGTGTCTAAACAAATAACTTGTACTGCTTTGGTACAAGAAAAATTAGACTTACTTAAACAAAACGACTACAATTCGGTAAATTCAGTTTTAGACACTTTAGCGCTAGATTTAGCAGCAAAAGTGGATACTAAAATTGCAAACGGTGAAACAATCGGTTTGTTAGAGGGAATTCCCTTTGGAATTAAAGATGTCTACATGGTACAAGGAACCTATACAACAGCAAGTTCTGATTTATTAAAAAATTACAAATCACCCTATACAGCAACTGCCATTCAGAAATTATTGGATGCTGGTGCAATTCCGTTGGTTAAAGAAAACTGCGATAGCTTTGGTCATGGTTCATCAAGTGAAAACACCATTTTTGGTGCTGTGAAAAACGCTGTTAATCCTGAATTAGTAGCAGGAGGTTCTAGCGGTGGTTCTGCGGTGAATGTTGCCAAAGAATATACGGTATTTTCTATAGGTGGAGATACAGGAGGTTCGACTCGTCAGCCTGCTGGGTACAACAAAATATATGGTTTTAAACCAACGTACGGAAGAATTTCAAGATTTGGACTAATGGCTTATGCTTCGTCTACGGATTGTGTTGGTCCTTTGGCAAAATCAATTGAAGATATCCGAATTGTGTTGAATGTAATGAGTGGAAAAGATCCTAAAGATCAAACTTCAATCACATCATCTGCAATTAGCGAAGAAGCGCTTACAGCTTCGACTGTAAAAACAATAGGATATTTTAAGAACTTCATCGAAAGTGAAGCAATTGATGCTGCAGTAAAAGCGGACTTCTTAGCAACTATCGATAAAATAAAAGCAAAAGGAATTACAGTAAAAGAATTGGATTTCTTTCCATCAGATATTTTAGTTTCTACTTACTATACTTTAGCAATGGCAGAAACAGCTTCGAATTTATCTCGCTTAGATGGTACAAATTACGGAAACCGTATTGAAGCAGAAAACCTAATAGAAACGTATGCAGTAACGCGTTCTGAAAACTTTTCTGAAGAAACAAAACGCAGAATTGTTGGTGGAAATCAAGTATTGTCTCAAGGTTTCTCAGATGCTATTTATTTGAAAGCATTGGCAGTAAGAGATCAGATTTCTGAGAATTTTCGTAAGGATTTCGAAGAAGTTGATATTATTTTATCGCCAGTTACACCAAGCACGCCACCTAAAATTGGAGACAGTTTAAAGGATCCTTTGGCGATGTATTTGTCAGATGCTTACACTGTTGGTTTTAGTTTAGGACAATTGCCAACAATGACTGTGCCACAAGGAACTGCAACGGGACTGCAAATTACGGCAGCAAAAAATAATGATGAAGCAGTGATGCAATTTGCTAACTTCTTAAAAGATACAATATAATGGAATTGGAGCAATTAAATGCGGCGATAATAGCCCACGATTTAGAATTGGTAATTGGGATTGAAACTCACGTCCGATTAAACACCAAAACCAAGTTGTTTTGTTCTTGTCCAAATCAAGAAATAGAAACACCTAACCAAAATATATGTTCGGTTTGTACGGGACAAATGGGAGTTTTACCTGCCTTAAATAAAGAAGCAATTACAAAAGCAATTTATTTTGGAAAAGCGGTAGAATCTACTTTTAGTAATGAAGTGATCTCTTGGGATAGAAAACATTACGAGTATCCAGATAACCCAAAAAACATTCAGATAACACAATTTCATAATCCGATAATTCCTGACGGACACGTTTCTTGTTATAGAAATGATGGTTCTCAATTTACGGTCAATCTAACTCAAGTTCATATTGAGGAAGATGCAGCAAAATTGATGCACGAAAAGAAGGTCTCTTTAGTCGATTTTAACAAAGCGGGAGTACCGTTAATTGAGATTGTAACAGAACCTTGTCTTCGCAACATCGAAGATGCTTCCACGTATGCGCAATACATTCAACGTATTGTTCAGAATTTAGGAATTTCAGAAGCGAATTTGGAGAAAGGAGAATTCAAATCGGATGTTTCGGTTTCTTTGCGTAAAAAAAATTCTACGGAGTTAAATCCAAGAACAGAAATCAAAAACTTGAACTCGTTTAAGTTTATGATTGAAGCTTTGAAAGAAGAAGTAGAGAAACAATTCAATTATTTCATCGAAAATAAAGCGTTTAGACCTGATCAAACGACTGTTTTATGGGATGCTGATTTAAAGCAAACCAAAGTAATGCGTAAAAAAGAGTTTGAGGCCGATTATCGTTTTATCTCAGAACCTGATTTGCCTTTTGTAAACATCAAAAAGGAAATTGACGCAATATCGGTTGATATTGCAGCTTTGCCTTATGCAGTTGAATCTATTTTGATTAACGGAGGTGTGTTGCCACAAGATGCAAAATTCTTTACTGCGGATGCGTTGCGTTCTAGAACCTTTGTAACTTTAAATAATTCCCTTAACGACGCTTCATTTGTTGCCAAAACTTTGGCTAATAATGTAAAAGCAGAGGACTACGTTAACATTCATAATATTGAACATTTAATTACCATTTTTGTTCTGTTTAAAGCAGAAAAAATAACGGCAGTTTTAGTTCAAAATGCGATTGCAGGATATTTGAAAGATCAAAATTTTGATTATCAAAAGTACTTCGCAGACAATACCATTTCTGAAGAAAAAATTCAAGAAGTAATTGACAAAGTGCTTTCTGAAAATGAGGCTGTTGCCAATGATATAAAAGGAGGTAATGAAGGAAAAGCGGGTATTTTAGTTGGTAAAGTTTTAGGTATAGTTGGTAAAGGTGCCGATGGAAAAGTAATTCGTAAAATTATTTTAGATCAATTAGGTGCAGTTGCGACTTTAGAAAAAAATCAATCAGAATCGGTTTCAGAAGTATCAGTTGTTGAAAATAAAGAAAGTCAAGAAGAATCCCTTCCGGAAGTTCCTATTATTATAAAAGACAGCTACAGAACACATAAAATTTCGCAATTGTCGGAAACCAATATTGGCGAAGTAGTAGAGTTGTCAGGTTGGGTAGCGAGTGTTCGTGATCATGGTGAGTTGATGTTTATTGACTTACGTGATTCAAGTTATGAGATTTTCCAAGTGCGTATTAGCAGAGAGTCATTCCCAAATATTGATGACTTAGTGAAGATAAAATCAGAATCTGTAATTTCGGTAAAAGGAACTATAGTTGGTCGTAATGAAGACGATTACAATGCAGGTTTGCGTACAGGTAAAATTGAAATGGAAACTTCTGTTTTAGAAATATTGAATTTGTCTAAAACATTGCCTTTTGAAATAAAGAGAGCAGCAAAAACAAACGAAGCAATTCGTTTTCAGTACAAATTTTTGGACCATAGAAATGAAGAGGTTCGTAGAGCAATAGTAAACCGTCATAAAGTAATTAAATTATTACGTGACATTTTAGATATAGAAGAATTTTTAGAAATTGAAACACCAATTTTAAGTGCAGGAACTGATGAAGGCGCACGCGAATTCATTGTTCCAACTCGTAAAGGTTCAGGCTTGTTTTATACGTTGCCTCAAGCGCCGCAACAGTTCAAGCAAATGTTGATGGTGAGTGGTTATGAGAAATATTTTCAGATTGCACGTTGTTTTAGAGATGAGGATTCTCGTGGAGACCGTCAGCCTGAGTTTACCCAATTGGATATTGAAATGGCGTATGCAAGTATGCAACAAATTATTGATTTAAATAGTAAAATGTTTAATGAGATAGTGACTAAGATATACGGTAAAAAATGGATCTTACATCCGTTTGAAGTGATTACCTATAAAAACGCCATGGATTTTTACGGTTGCGACAGACCTGATTTACGCTATGGTTTAAAAATGCAAGACATCACGGAGATTGTTAAAGAAACGACTTTTCAAGTATTCAGCAAACCAATTGATGAAGCTGGAATCGTAAAATGTATTAAAGTTTCGGCGCAAGAGCAAGGAAACAAACGTATGTCTAAAGGTCAGATCGAAACTTTGACAGCTGTGGCACAACAACATGGTCTAGGTGGTTTGGCTTATATTATTGTAAATGAAGGAGAGTTGCAATCCCCTATTATTAAATTTTTAGGAGAGGAAATTGCAGCAGGAATCATCAAAGCAACGAATGCACAAGTTGGGGATATTGTATTCTTCTCGGCAGCAGATTATGCTACGGCAAATAAAGCTTTGGATGCGGTTCGTCAAGAAATGGGTAGAATGTTGAATTTGATTAATCCGAAGGAATTGCGTCCGGCGTGGGTAGTTGATTTCCCTATGTTTGAAAAAACAGAGGAAGGAAGATGGACGTTTACGCACAATCCGTTTTCTATGCCTGCAATTTATGATTTGCAAAAACACATGAATGGTAAAGAAGAAGAAATCGGAACGATTATCGCGCAACAATACGATATCATCTTGAATGGGTACGAAATTGGAGGAGGTTCTGTTCGTGCACACAAATCGGAAATTTTAGAAGCAACTTATAAAAATATGGGTTACAACAAAGAAGAAATGATGAAGAGTGTAGGAACCATGTACAAAGCTTTCCAATACGGAGCGCCACCGCACGGAGGAATCGCTTGGGGAATTGACCGATTAATGATGATTTTAGAGAAAAAAGCTTCGATTAGAGAGGTAATGGCTTTTCCAAAAACAGGAAGTAGTGAAGATTTATTATTTGGAGCGCCATCGCTTTTATCAGATAAAAAAGTAGAAGAAATGAATGTTAAGATAATGAGGAAATAAGGATTTGAATTGCAACAATCAATTTTAATTTCAAAATATAATAAAAAATAGTAGAACAATTTTCAAATTTTCAAAGTGAGCATTTCGGTGTTTGTTTTGAAAATTTGTTTTTTAAAAAGGTTTTAGATTTATGTTGATCTTTTAAATTGCCATTGCACTAAGACCTCGGCTTACTAAGTCCTCTATCGTAAAGAACGATCGATCCTGCAACCGACACATTCAAGCTAAAGTGTGATTTGAATTTTACTAAAAAATGACATTTTTCAATAGCCTGTTTAGTAAGTCCATTGTCTTCAGCGCCTAATAAGTAAACACAACGTCTTGGATGTTCAAAATTTTCTAAGTCCTCCGCATTTTCATCCAATTCAACGCCAACCAAACGTGCTCCTTTGGGTAAATTTTTATAGAATTCGTCAAAAGACTCGTAGTGAAAGTAAGGAATAGACTTTACGGCATTGTGCGTGTCGCAAGCTTGTTTGGCATACCGATTTCCGATGGTAAAAATAAAGCTGGCGCCTAAATTTTGTGCAGAGCGCCACAAAACGCCTAAATTTTCAGGAGTTTTGCCATTTTGAATCCCAATACCAAAATATTCAGTTATAAAATTATCATTCATACTGCAAAAATACAAACTGTTAGTAGCATTGTCAATTTTTTGATTTATTTAAAATATTTTTTTTTTAGGAGCAAGAAGAGTAGGTGTTTTCAAGAACTTGAGTTTCTGCTATTCATTATATCTTTATCTTTTTAAAGCAAAAACGCAAAAGGATAGCACTGCGATCGGAGCTACAAACAAATAGTTAATCTTTTTAAATTCTGGCAAGTAGATGACTAAAAGTAAATTGAAGTTTGCGAAAATGGAGCAATTCAATGGGGGAAATAATCTCAAAAGACATGCAGATTAAAATTAATGTCTGATATAAAATTAGGTAATGTATTTGCTATCGAGAAGTAGATAAGTACGGCCATTTATTTTAGTTTTAACTATTTGAAAATAATGGTGTGAAGTTATAATTTATTTTTAAATTTGAGTTTTATAGTAATAAGTTGTAAAAAAATACCAAACAAAGTAGTAAAATTTAAATTGATATGGGTGCAGTTTTAGCCATTATTGGAAAAGGAAAAGATCCGCAAGTAGTGAAAGAACTTTCTAAGAGAATGTCACACCGCGGACCTGACGAAAGTGGTTTAAAAGTTACCGAGAAAGGATATATTTTAAGTCATGAAAGGCTTTCAACCATAGATCTAGAAACGGGTCAGCAACCCATTCAAGGAACAAGTACTGCTTGGATGGTTAAAGATGGTATCATTTACAACCATCAAGAACTCAAAGACTGCCTTTTGAAAGATTGTGTGTTTAGAACGCAAACCGATTCGGAGGTAATTGTTCATTTATATGAAAAATTCGGCTATGATTTCTGCAATAAATTAGACGGCTCATTTGCTTTTATTGTTATTGACGGCGAAGATTTTATTGCGGCGCGTGATCCACTTGGAGTTAAGCCATTGTATTACGGTTTAGACGAGAGAGGCCGCATTTACTTTTCCTCCGAAATGAAGGCTATTGCAGATCAATGTAAAACTTTTTCTACTTTTCCGCCTGGCCACTATTACACACCAAAAACGGGATTTGTAAAATATTATTTGCCAGAATACGAAGATTTTGAAGCAGCAGACCAAAATTTAGATTTAAAATTACTTCGAGATATGTTGATCGAGTCGACTCGCAAACGGTTAATTAGCGATACACCAGTAGGCGTTTTACTTTCGGGAGGTTTAGATTCTTCCATTACATCTTCTATTGCCTCTCGACTAATGAAGCAGCAAGGCAAAAAGCTAAAATCATTTGCAATTGGTTTAGATGCCAATGCGCCTGATATAGTGGCGGCGAAGCAAGTTGCTAAATTTTTAGATACCGATCATCATGAATTTTACTTTACTGTTGAACAAGGAATTGCTATTTTGAAAGAATTAATATGGCATTTAGAAACTTACGATATCACTTCGATTAGGGCCAGTGTACCACTTTATTTTTTATCAAAATGTATTGCACAATCAGGAGTGAAGGTGGTGCTTTCGGGAGAAGGAGCAGACGAGATTTTTGGAGGTTATTTGTATTTTAGAAATGCACCTTCGGCAGAAGAATTTCAAAAGGAAACAATCGAGAGAGTTCAAAAATTATTTACGGCAGATTTGCTGCGTTCTGATAAAGCAACAATGGCAAATGGATTAGAAGCTAGAGTTCCGTTTTTGGACAAAGGTTTTCTAGATGTCGCCATGCGCATTAAATCGTTTGAAAAACAACCCAAAACCTATGATGGAAAAGAAAAATATATTTTAAGAAAAGCTTTTGATACGCCCGAAGATCCATACTTGCCACAAGAAGTTTTATGGCGTCAAAAAGAACAATTTTCGGATGGAGTAGGTTACAATTGGATCGACGAGTTGGTAGCTTACTGTGCTACACAAGTGACTGATGAGCAGTTGGAAGCTGCGGCGGCTAAATTTCATTACAATGTACCTACAACTAAAGAAGCATATTTGTATCGATCTATTTTTCATGATTTTTTCCCTCAAATTAGTGCGGCACAAACCGTTCGAAAATGGATTCCGAAATGGCAAGAAAGCTTAGATCCGAGTGGAAGAGCCAATAAAGCGCATATTAAGACTTCGTTATTAACTAAAAATGAAGCGACTATTTAAAAATGACTGTCGAAATAAATATAAAATCCGAAATGAGCGTAAAATCTTGTTTCGGATTTTTTGTGTGAAGTTGATACTTTCAATTATTGCTTTTAACCAAAAAAAAGAAGATTTTATTTTAAACCGATAGGAATTACTGTTAATACTATTTTTTGTGTTCAAAATACCTTCATTTTTTGGATAATGTGTTAATAACTTAAATAGTTATAAACAGATTTTAATGGGTATATAGGCTACGATTTTATATATTTGCGTGTTAGACAAATATTACATTTTTTAGAATAAAACATATGAGCGAAGAAATCAAGAACAACAATTATTCAGCAGATAGTATTCAGGCACTTGAAGGGATGGAGCACGTAAGAATGCGACCGTCGATGTATATTGGAGACGTAGGTGTTCGTGGACTCCATCATTTGGTTTATGAAGTAGTCGATAACTCGATTGATGAGGCGATGGGAGGACATTGTGATACGATAAGTGTTACAATCAATGAAGATGGATCAGTAAGTGTTGAAGACAACGGTCGTGGTATTCCAGTAGATATACATAAAAAAGAAGGCGTTTCTGCACTTGAGGTTGTAATGACCAAAATTGGAGCTGGAGGTAAATTTGACAAAGATTCGTATAAAGTTTCTGGAGGATTACACGGAGTTGGAGTTTCTGTTGTAAATGCACTTTCTATTCATTTGCGAGCTACGGTTCATAGTAGCAACGGAAAAGTCTACGAACAAGAATACGAAAAAGGAAAAGCACTATATCCGGTAAAACAAATTGGTGAAACTACAAAAAGAGGAACCATTGTTACTTTTTATCCTGATCCAAGTATTTTTACGCAAACTGTTGAGTTTTCGTATGAAACATTATCAGGACGTATGCGCGAATTGTCTTTCTTGAATAAAGGAATTGTAATCACGTTTACAGACAAAAGAGAAGTCGATGATAAAGGTGAATTTAAACAAGAAATATTTCATTCTACAGAAGGATTAAAGGAATATATTAGATACTTAGACGGAAATCGTGAACCAATTATTGCGCATGTAATAAGCATGGATAGTGATAAAGGGGAGATTCCAGTTGAGGTAGCCTTGATTTACAATACCAGTTACGGAGAGAATATTTTCTCATATGTAAATAATATCAATACGCACGAAGGAGGAACGCACTTGCAAGGTTTTAGAACGGGTCTTACGAGGTCGTTAAAGAAATATGCAGATTCGTCTGGAATGCTAGATAAATTGAAGTTTGATATTGCTGGAGATGACTTCCGTGAAGGCCTTACGGCAATTATATCAGTAAAAGTTCAAGAGCCACAATTTGAGGGGCAAACCAAAACGAAATTAGGAAATAGAGAAGTTGTGTCGCCAGTAAGTCAAGCTGTTGGAGATATGATTGAAGCTTATTTGGAAGAAAATCCTAATGATGCACGAATTATTGTTCAAAAAGTAATTCTTGCAGCGCAAGCACGCCACGCAGCTAAAAAAGCGCGTGAAATGGTTCAACGCAAAACCGTAATGGGTGGCGGTGGATTGCCAGGAAAATTATCGGACTGTTCTGAGCAAGATCCTGCAAAATGCGAAGTATATCTTGTCGAGGGAGATTCGGCAGGTGGAACGGCAAAGCAAGGTCGTGATCGTGCCTTTCAAGCTATTTTGCCTTTACGTGGTAAGATTTTGAACGTAGAGAAAGCAATGCATCACAAAGTTTTTGAAAATGAAGAGATTCGAAATATTTTTACAGCACTTGGTGTAACAGTAGGTACTGAAGAAGATAGTAAGGCGCTAAATATTTCAAAGCTACGATACCATAAAGTAATCATTATGTGTGATGCTGATGTCGATGGTAGTCATATTTCTACTTTAATTTTGACATTCTTCTTCCGATTTATGAGAGAATTAATCGAAGAAGGACACGTGTATATTGCTGCTCCACCTTTATATTTAGTTAAAAAGGGAAATAAAAAAGAATATGCTTGGAATGACTTACAGCGCGACCAAGCAAATGAAAGAATGGGCGGAAGCGCAGGAATTCAGCGCTACAAAGGTCTTGGGGAGATGAACGCAGAACAATTGTGGGAAACTACCATGGATCCAAGTTTTAGAACGTTGAGAAAAATAACAATTGACAGTCTTGCAGAAGCGGATCGTGTGTTCTCTATGTTAATGGGAGATGAGGTTCCGCCTCGTAGAGAATTTATTGAAAAAAATGCAGTTTATGCTAAAATAGATGCGTAAATTAGGAACTCAGTTTTAATAATTAAAAACCTAAAAACACAGTATAATATGAAAGTTACCATTGTTGGAGCAGGAAACGTAGGAGCAACTTGTGCAGACGTTATTTCGTATAGAGGAATTGCAAGTGAAGTAGTATTATTAGATATCAAAGAAGGTTTTGCACAAGGAAAAGCTTTAGATATCATGCAATGTGCTACAAATACTGGTTTTAATACAAAAGTTACAGGAGTTACAAATGATTATACCAAAACCGCAGGAAGTGCAGTAGTAGTAATTACTTCAGGAATTCCAAGAAAGCCAGGAATGACTCGTGAAGAGCTTATTGGTATCAATGCAGGAATTGTGAAGTCGGTAGTGGAGAGTGTTTTACAACATTCACCAGATGCTATTATAGTGGTAGTTTCTAATCCAATGGATACCATGACTTATTTAGCTTTAAAAGCAACAGGATTACCAAAAAATAGAATAATTGGTATGGGTGGAGCTTTAGATAGTTCTCGATTTAGAACCTACTTATCTTTAGCTTTAGATAAACCATCAAATGATGTTTCTGCTATGGTTATTGGTGGACATGGTGATACAACTATGATTCCTTTAACTAGACTGGCGTCATACAACGGTATTCCGGTTACACAATTTTTATCAGAAGATGTTTTGCAAAAAGTAGCTGCTGATACTATGGTAGGTGGAGCAACATTAACAGGACTATTAGGTACTTCTGCTTGGTATGCGCCAGGAGCTTCAGTTGCATTTTTAGTGGATAGTATTTTGAACGATCAAAAGAAAATGATTGCTTGTTCAGTAATGGTAGATGGAGAGTATGGCGAAAGCGATATTTGCATTGGTGTTCCATGTATTATTGGTAGAAACGGAGTGGAAGAGATCGTTGAAATTGAATTAAACGAACAAGAAAAAGCGCTTTTCGCAAAAAGTGCAGTAGCAGTTCGCAACATGAATGAAGCATTAAAAGACATATTGGCGTAATATTTTAGGCCTTAATTTAAAAAGACTGCAAAATAGCAGTCTTTTTTTTGATATTAATTAAAAAATTAATTGGTTAATATTTTCGTTAATTATATATTTGCTCGGTTCAAAAAAAATCATGAGATTAGCGGCCTTGTTTTTTAAGAAATTTTACTAGCTTAAGGCTAGTGTTCTAAAGGAATTAAAAACAGTAACAAACACAAAACATAATTAATTTTTAGTAATAATGCAGAATAAAGGACTTATTAAATTTTTCGCAATTCTATTTGCATTGGTAAGTATTTACCAATTATCCTTCACTTTTATGGCTAGTAAAGTCAAAGGTGATGCAAAATCTTTCGCAGCAGGAAACTCTGATAAAGAATTAAAATATTTAGATTCTATTAGTAAAGAAAAAGTTTTTAGTCTTGGATTTACTGATTTTACTTACGACGAGGTAAAAGACAAGCAAATTAACAAAGGTCTTGACTTAGAAGGAGGAATTAATGTAATTCTTCAGATTTCTGTAAAAGATGTTTTAAAAGGATTATCAAATAATTCTAAAAACCCAGTTTTTAATAAGTCATTAGCAGATGCTACTACTAATTTAAAAGGGAATCAAACGTATTTAGATGCTTTTTTCGATGCTTTTGAAGCCAATTCAAAAGGAACAGTAAAATTAGCTTCTCCAGATATCTTTGCAAACAGAAGTTTACAAGGTGAAGGTGGAATCGATTTTCAAATGACAGATGCACAAGCTAAAGTTGTTATCAAAAGAAAAGTTGATGAGTCGGTAGAAAGTGCTTTTGGAGTATTAAGAAAACGTATCGATAAATTTGGTGTTTCACAACCAAATATCCAAAAATTAGGAGAAACAGGTAGAATCTTGGTTGAATTACCGGGAGCAAAAGATGTAGATAGAATTAAAAAACTATTGCAAAGTACGGCTCAATTAGAATTTTGGGAAACATACAAAATTGAAGATATGGGTAATTTCTTAATGGCTGCAAACGACGCCTTAAAGAAAACCGAAATCAAAAAAACAGAAACTAAAACTGTTGCAAAAGATTCTTTGAGTGATTTGTTAACTGGAGGAAAAGATTCAGCGAATGCTGCAACAGGAAATAATCCTTTATTTGATAAATTAATTGGTCAAGGTGGTGGTCCTGTTTTAGGATTATTTGCTCCTAAGGATACAGCAACAATCAACGGTTATTTAAAAAGAGCAGACATTAAAGTTTTATTGCCTGCAGACTTACATTATGCAAAATTTGTTTGGGGTAAACCAACAAAATTGAGCGATGCTAAAGGAAAACAAATTGAAGCAGTTGAATTATATGCTTTAAAAGGAAACAGAAACAATGAAGCTGCGATGAGCGGTGGAGTAGTTACAGATGCAAAAGATACTTTTGATCAGATGGGTAAACCAGCTGTGTCAATGCAAATGAACAGCCAAGGTGCCAAATCTTGGGAAGAATTAACCGGTAGAGCTTATTCTCAAAAAAGCAATATCGCAATTGTTTTAGATGATATCGTTTATTCTGCGCCTGGAGTTTCTAGTGGTCCAATTTCTGGAGGTAGATCTGAAATTTCTGGAGTGTTTGATGTAACAGAAACAAAAGATTTAGCAAACGTTTTACGAGCAGGTAAATTACCAGCTGCAGCAGATATTGTACAATCAGAAGTGGTAGGACCATCTTTGGGTCAAGAAGCAATTGATAATGGAACAAATTCAGCGTTGATCGGGTTGCTTTTAGTATCCCTTTGGATGATGATTTACTACGGTAAAGCAGGTTGGTATGCTAATATTGCATTAGCGGTTAACTTACTTTTCTTATTCGGAATTTTAGCAAGTTTAGGTGCGGTTCTTACTTTGCCTGGTATTGCTGGTATCGTATTAACGATGGGTACTGCGGTAGATGCAAATATTATTATATTTGAACGTGCAAAAGAAGAATTACGTCTTGGTAAAACACTAGACGAATCGGTAAAAATCTCCTATAGTTGGAGAGGTGCAATGTCATCTATTACAGATGCCAACGTAACGCACATTTTAACTGGAGCCGTTTTATTTATCTTCGGATCTGGACCAATTAAAGGTTTTGCTACAACATTATTGATCGGTATTATTACCTCTTTATTTACTTCTATTTTTATCGCTAGAATTTTCATTGATAGAAATATAAATAAAAAGAACGATTTAACTTTTGTTACGTCAGTAACTAAAAATTGGTTTACAAACTTCAATTTTGATTTCCTTGGAGTTAAAAAATGGACATACAGTTTCTCTGTAATTATTGTAATTTTAAGTTTAGTTTCTATTTTTACTAATGGTTTTGACCAAGGTGTTGATTTTGTTGGAGGTAGAACTTTCCAAGTTCGTTTTGAAAAACCAGTTAAAGCTGAAGAAATTAAAGATGAACTAGTTGCTGTTTTTGGAAGTGTAGAAGCGAAAGTTTTTGGTAGCGACAATCAGTTAAAGATTACTACGAAATACAAAGTAGAAGAGCACGGAATCGAAGCTGACGAAGAAGTTAATAAATTAATGTACGAAACATTAAAACATCACTATGCTACAGGTTTAACTTACGATCAATTTATCAACTCATACAGTGGTAAAAAAGTAGGTATTTTACAAGCATCTAAAGTAGGACCAACAGTTGCAGAAGATATTAAAACCAATGCATATTGGGCAGTCCTTGGAGCTATGATTATAGTAGGTCTATACTTAGTTATCAGTTTTAGAAAATGGCAGTACAGTTTGGGAGCTATCGCAGCAGTTGCGCATGATGTTATCTTTGTATTAGGAATTTATTCTTTCTGTTACAAATTCATGCCATTCGGAATGGAGATTGACCAACACTTTATTGCAGCAATTTTAACTGTTATTGGGTACTCGATGAATGATACCGTGATTGTGTTTGACAGAGTTCGTGAATATTTAGCAGGAAACATGAAAGGTTCATTTGCTGATATCGTGAACTCGGCTATTAATACAACGATGTCAAGAACGATAAATACGTCATTAACAATGATTATCGTATTATTGATCATGTTTGTTTTCGGTGGAGAATCAATTAGAGGATTTATTTTCGCGATGCTAATTGGTATCGTCGTAGGAACCTACTCTTCATTATTTATTGCAACGCCGGTATTAGTGGACACGATTTCAGAAGACGCAAAACACGTTGTTGAAGATCATCACAACGAGTTGAAAGCATAATTTCAAAAGATATATTGCATACAAAAGGGATTCAGCGTAAGTTGAATCCCTTTTTTTTGTTTTGCAACTTCCATTTTCTAATTTATAATATGTTAGGACCAACAGTTTGCTGAATCTTTTATGCCTGCAAAAACAGTCAAAAAAGGATTTCACTTCCATCAATGTTAAGTTAGTTCTTTTGGTACTTTTAAGCACGAGTTGATTGGTTTCTTTGTAGTTATCACATCTCTACCAAAGGTGCTTTACCATCCATCTATGAAGTAAAATAAGCTATTTCTTTTATTATAATCATCACGAAGTCGCAATCTCCAATGGTATTTCTTTAAAGTTCTATTTCTTGGCTTTACTATTCAGTACGATCTCAAGTCTACTTAATTAACCTAGTCCTTCTGATGAAAGAATATTCTCGGGGAAAATATCCGTTAATTTTTCGTCTATTTGATCTTGATTATTTGTTTAACCACCTTATTTTTAATGCTTTGCTAGTTCTGTAAAGCTAAACTTTTCACAAGTAGTTCCGAAACATTTTTACTTTATAATCTTTAAAACGATAATTATATAATGCCAATTAGACGTAAAAAATCCGAAACCACTTATAAACGGTTTCGGATTTCTGTATTAATAGTAGTGTTTAATGCTTCATTAAAGGTCTCTAGGAATGTTATTAGCGCGAATCATAAAGTAGATACCTACAATAATAAACGGGATGCTTAGCCATTGTCCTGTCGAGAATATGCCTAATTCATTCTCAAATCCGCCTTGACTTTCTTTTACAAATTCAACTATGAATCGAACGACAAATAATAACACTAAAAACAAACCAAATAAAAATCCTGATTTTTGTCTGATATTAGTTTTCCAGTATAGAAAAAATAACAGAGCGAATACAAAAATATAACAAAATGCTTCATACAATTGTGTCGGATGTTTTGCTGGCACTTGTTCTAATAGCGAAAAGAATTTCGGATCATTAGCTATGGCACTATAAGCCGCCTTAGGATTTGGAATTTGAGTAGCATTGACTGCTTCGCTTGGATTAAATTGATCGTGTAAAAATCGAATTCCAAATACCGAATCTGTTTGTTTTCCTATAATTTCAGAGTTGAAGAAATTTCCCAAACGAACAAAAACAGCTCCACTTGAAACAGGGATTACAATACGATCTAGAATCCACAGTAAAGGGCGTTTCAATATTTTTTTACTAAAATAGTACATTGCAACAATTACAGAAATGGCAGCTCCATGGCTCGCTAATCCTTGGTATCCAGTAAATTCAAACTTTGGTGAGAAGCGGAAGGGTAAGAAGATTTCCGCAATGTTATTTCTAAAGTATTCCCAGTCATAAAAAAAGACATGACCCAAACGAGCTCCAATTAAGGTGGCTAGAACAGACCAAATGAAGAGCGAGTCTAATTTTTCAACCGATTCGCCTTCTCGAACAAATATCTGCTTCATAATGTACCACCCTAGTCCAAACGCGATTACAAACATTAGGCTGTAGTAGCGAATCATAAAAAAGCCTAAATCTATTCCTTCAGAAGGGTTCCAAACCATGTGTAAAGCTGTATTCATTAAGTAAAATATTTTGTTGTATTGTAAAAATAGAACTTTAAAATAAAGTATATCGTTAAATAAAGTTAATGTTTTGAATCTGCTTTTTTCTCTGGAACGGGGTCATACCCTTTTCCGCCCCAAGGATTGCAGCGAACAATTCGTTTGAGTCCTAAATAACCACCGTAAAACAAACCGTGGTTTTGTAAAGAGCCAATCATATAACTAGAACAAGTAGGCTCGAAGCGACAGACCGAAGGTGTAAAAGGAGAAATAGCGACTTGGTAAAAACGCACCAATAGTACAAAGGGATAAATTAGAATTTTTGATACCATAAAAGGAGAGTGTTTGGTTTTCATTCTATCAATAGCTAATGCAATCAAACTTTATTGGTCTAACTGAATAAAGCGAAATTAGTTAACGCTAAATGTAGTTCCTTCTTTACCGTCTTTTAATTGAATTCCTAAGCCAATCAATTGATCTCTAATTTGGTCAGAAAGAGCAAAGTTTTTATCTGATCGAGCTTGATTTCGCATCCCGATAAGCATGTCAACCATTCCTTCTAATTTGTCAGTTGTTGCATCGGATGCTTTTTCATCTTTCAATCCCAAGACATCAAAAACAAAAGCATGTATGGTTTTGGTGAAGTCCGCTAAATCGTCAGCAGTTATCGTTTCTTTGCCTTCATTTAGTAAATTGATATATCTAACGGCATCAAATAATTGCGCAATCAAGATCGGCGAATTAAAATCATCATTCATCGCATCGTAACACGCTTGCTTCCATTCCGCTAATGGGAATGAGGTAACTGTAGTTGGAGAAATAGTTGGTAATGTTGCAAGGGCTTCCATTAAACGTTTGTATCCTTTTTCGGCTGCAACAATCGCATCATCAGAAAAATCTAATACGCTGCGATAATGTGCTTGTAGCATGAAAAAACGAGTAACTGAGGCAGAAAATGGCTTACTTAAAATAGAATTTTTTCCTGATAAAATCTCACCTGGAAGAATATTATTTCCAGTAGATTTCGCCATCTTTTTACCGTTTAAAGTTAGCATATTAGCGTGCATCCAGTAATTTACAGGTGTCTGACCGGTACAAGCTTCATTTTGTGCAATTTCGCACTCGTGGTGCGGAAATTTTAAATCTAATCCACCGCCGTGTATGTCAAAGTGGTTTCCAAGATATTTGGTGCTCATTGCAGTACACTCTAAGTGCCAACCAGGAAAACCATCACTCCAAGGCGAAGGCCAGCGCATAATATGTTGCGGCTCTGCTTTTTTCCATAAAGCAAAGTCTTGTGGATTTTTTTTATCCGATTGACCGTCCAAATCGCGCGTATTCGTTAACATATCCTCAAGATTACGTCCACTTAAAATACCGTATTTTTTGGTTTCGTTGTATTTTTTTACATCAAAATAAACCGAACCGTTAGATTCGTACCCGATTCCTGTAGCTATAATTTTTTTAATGATTTCAATTTGTTCTATGATATGTCCAGTTGCCGTAGGTTCAATACTTGGAGGTAAAAAATTGAAAGCTTTTAAAATTTCATGAAAGTCAACGGTATATCGCTGGACCACTTCCATAGGTTCCAACTGCTCTAAACGCGCTTTTTTTGCGATCTTATCTTCACCTTCGTCTACGTCATCAACAATGTGGCCGACGTCGGTAATGTTGCGAACATAACGAACTTTATAATCGAGATGTAAGAAGTATCTAAAAATTACGTCAAAAGACATAAACGTACGCACATTTCCTAAGTGTACATTGCTGTACACAGTGGGGCCACAAACATACATTCCAATATTTCCTTCATGTACAGGAGTAAAAACTTCTTTTTCGCCCGACAGTGAATTGTATATTTTTAAGTGTTGAGTGGTATATAATGGCATGTTTATGTTTTGTTTGACTTTAAATCGAATGTTTAGACTCGATTACTAAGGATAAAAAATAATCGTTTTGTAGGTTTTTAGAACTTCGTCTCTAATTTGATATAATCTAAAAATTCACGTCTAGTTTGCGCCTCTTTAAATTTACCACCAAATTCAGAGGTAACAGTACTACTTTCGATGTCTTTAATTCCTCTAGAATTTACGCATAGGTGTTTGGCATCAATGACACAAGCAACATCTTCTGTACCTAATGCTTGTTGTAATTCCTGAACAATTTGCATCGTTAAACGCTCTTGAACTTGCGGTCTTTTACTATAATGTTCAACAATTCGGTTCATTTTTGAAAGTCCAATTACTCGGCCTTTTGAGATATAAGCTACGTGAGCTCTACCAATTATTGGTAATAAATGGTGCTCGCAAGTTGAATAAAGTGTAATGTTTTTTTCTACCAACATTTCACCATATTTGTAATTATTTTCAAAAGTAGAAGCTCTTGGTTTCTTAAGCGGATTTAATCCACCAAATATTTCTTTAACGAACATTTTAGCTACTCTATTGGGAGTCCCTTTAATGCTGTCATCGTTCAAATCCATTCCTAGAGTTTGCAGAATGTTTTCGACGTCTTTTTTTATTTTTTCTATTTTTTCATCATCAGATAAGTCAAAAGCGTCTTCTCTAACTGGGTTTTGTGCGTTGGTGGCAATGTGATTGTCACCTATTTCATCTGAAAAATCGTTAGCGTTTATCATTAAAAATCAATTATTGTGGGTATCTATTTTAAGCGTGTAAAGGTAATTAATTAATAGGAAACATTAGTCTCCCTATTTACTTTTAATACTTGTTTAAGCTTTGAAATAAGTTTTTTAGCGTGATTATTTAATCTAAGCTAAAAAAGGCAATAACTTTTAAGTGTTATTGCCTTTGTATAAGTTTGAAATTACTACTTTTTGGTGTAGACTAATAAAGCTTCTTTTAAAACAGTAACCGCTTTTTTTAATTCCTCTCTATCCAATACGTAGGCAATCCTAATTTGATTCATTCCCATCCCTGGTGTCGAATAAAATCCAGACGCAGGAGCAACCATCACGGTTTCTCCATTGTAATCGTAACTTTCTAGTAACCACTTTGCAAAATGTTCTGCATCGTCAATTGGCAATTGTACGATACAGTAAAAAGCTCCTTTTGGCTTGGTAACGACTAAACCTTCAATTTTATCCAACTCAGTTATTAACGTGTTGCGTCTTTGTCTGTACTCATCAACTACTTTTTCAAAATATCCATCTGCAGTGTCTATCGCTGCCTCACAAGCAATTTGCTCAATGGTTGGAGGACTTAGGCGAGCCTGCGCAAACTTTAAAACTGTAGCAATTATTTCTTTATTTTTAGAAACCAGACAACCAATACGTGCGCCACACATACTGTATCGTTTCGAAACGGAATCAATCATTATGACATTGGGCTCTACATCTTTTAAATTCATTACAGAATGGTGAACATCACCATCATAAGTAAATTCACGATAGACTTCGTCTGCAATTAAAAACAAATTGTATTTTTTGACTAAAGTAGCCAATTGTAGCATTTCCTTTTCAGAATACAAATAACCAGTTGGATTTCCCGGATTACAAATTAAAATAGCTTTTGTCTTCGGTGTAATTAAATCATCAATTGTATCAAAACTTGGTAAAGCAAATCCACTTTCAATTGAAGAAGTCAAAGGTACTATGGTAGCGCCTGTGGATGTAGCAAAAGCATTGTAATTGGCGTAGAAAGGTTCCGGAATAATGATTTCGTCGCCTGGGTCTGTAATAGCCGCTAATGCAAATAGCAATGCTTCTGAACCGCCGGTAGTGATTAGAATATCTTCAAAATTTACGTTTACATCTTGTGATTGATAGAGAGTTGCAAGTTTCCGTCTGTAACTTTCATAACCTGCAGAAGGACTGTATTCAATAATATCTCCATCAAAATTTCTAATGGCAGCAAGCGCTTTTTCAGGTGTCTTAATATCGGGTTGGCCTATATTTAAATGATACACTTTAAGACCTTTTTCTATCGCAATATCAGCGTAAGGAGCAAGTTTTCGTATCGGCGACTCTGGCATGTTTTTGCCTTTCTTTGAAATTGTTAGCATTTTAGAATTTTTGAAGTGCAAATTTGCGTATTTTTTCCCAAATTAACACCAGTTTTATTGATATGTGTAATTTTGTGTCAATTAGTGATATTTTTAGTAATTTTATAAGAAATGACCAAAATCAAAACGTTTTTTTGTCTCTTTTTTTTATTATCAGCAACAACAACTTTAGTTGCACAAGAAAATTTTATCCTGCCTAAACAGCAAGATAAAGCTATTATTCCTTTTAAGCTAATTAATAATCTGGTTTTTATTCCGATAAAAGTAAACGGAGTAGAGCTCAATTTCTTATTAGATTCGGGTGTAGTTGAAACAATTTTGTTCAGCCTAGAAGATAAAAAAGAGGTCAGTTTTTTTAATTCTGAAAAAATAAAATTAAAAGGTTTAGGTAGTGACGAATCTATAGAGGGTTTAAAATCGACTAACAATATTTTAGAAACGCACGGCTTAATGTCTAAAAATCACACGATTTTTATCATTCTTGATCAATCTTTTAATTTGGCAGCACACATCGGCATTCCCGTAAATGGTATTATTGGTTATAAATTGTTTCAAGATAATGTGGTTGAAATCGATTATCAAAAAAGAAAGATTTATGTCTATACTAACGATGCAAAAGTTAAAGCTAGAAAACTCTTGAAATTTGATAAAATTCCGATTACGATTGAAAGATCGAAGCCGTATTTAGTTGCAGATATTTCGGTAAATGAGAGGCAGCGGAAGTCAAAATTATTAATAGACATTGGTAACAGTGATGCTATTTGGTTGTTTCAAAATGACAGTTTACTATTGCCTGCTAAAAAGTTTGAAGATTTTTTAGGTAAAGGCTTTAGTGGTGATGTTTTAGGATATCGCGCCAAAATTGCTCAGTTTAAAATTGGAGATTTTGAGTTCAATAAACCCATAACCGCATTTCCTGACACAGCTTCTGTGCGAAATGTTAATATGGTTTTGGATCGTGTAGGTTCTGTCGGCGGAGAAATTTTATATCGTTTTACCGTGATACTAGATTATCAAAAAGAATTATTGTATTTGAAAAAGAACAGTAATTTTAAAAAACCATTTCAGTACAACCATAGCGGGATTGCCGTTCAACACAACGGTTTGCAGTGGATCAAAGAGACTGTAGGTTTAAAAGCTCCTGCAGCTGCTTATGTTGCAGAAGAAGAATCAAAAAGTAAAACAATTAATTTTAAGTATGAATTTAAATTAAAGCCAATTTTTGAAATAGCCTCTATTCGAAAAAATTCTTCTGCCGAGAAAGTAGGACTGCGATCAGGAGATATTATTTTAAGCATTAATAATCAAAGTATTCATCGCTTTAATTTGCAACAAATCAACAACCTTTTAAAATCTGAAGGGGGTAAATACATTGTTATGGAAGTAGAACGGAACAATAGAACTCTGAAATTTAAATTTGAATTAATTGATGAGCTCTAAAATAAAAAAAAGCCTCTTGATTATCAAGAGGCTTTTTTAGTTTTAGTTAACCACTTCGCCTTTAATTTTTAAAGCTACTCGGCCTTCGGGACAGTTTGTAGCATTCGACTCCACCGTAATAGTTTTTCTAATGGGACCGGGAGCCATATTGTACTTGATTTCAATTTTGCTTGATTTTCCTGGCATAATTCCAACTGACGGATGAGAAACAATCGTTATACCACTAGTAGATTGTACCGATGTAATCATTAAAGGTGCATCTCCAGTATTGGTAAATTCAAAAGAACGAATGCCGTTGTCTCTACTTTTTTCCACTTTTCCGTAATCAATTGTATTGTCTGAGGCAGCAAAACTAATCTTCGGATTATTTTGAGCAAATCCTATGGCGCTAACAAGTAAAATTGTTAGTAATGTGACTGCTTTTTTCATCATTTTTAATTTTGTAGGTTATTTAGTAAATGTACTTTGTTTTAATTAATACACAATTTATTAATTCTCTTTTTATAGTGTACTTTAATTATTTACTTTTGCTAACAGTATAAATTACAAAAATCAAACCAAATATTTTTTGGTTCTAAACCGTTGCTTTTTTATGAGTATTCCAGCACAATTTGACGCTAAAACTATCGAGAATAAATGGTACGACTATTGGATGAAAAATAATTATTTCCATTCAAAACCGGACCATAGAACACCATATACCATTGTAATTCCTCCGCCAAACGTTACGGGAGTTTTACACATGGGACACATGCTAAACAATACCATTCAAGATGTTTTAATACGCAGAGCACGTTTAAAAGGATTTAATGCTTGTTGGGTTCCAGGAACCGATCATGCCTCTATTGCGACCGAAGCCAAAGTGGTAGCGAAATTAAAATCGGAAGGAATTAACAAGAATGACTTAACTCGTGAAGAGTTTCTGAAGCACGCTTGGGATTGGACCGATAAGTATGGAGGTGTAATTTTAGAGCAACTTAAAAAATTAGGCGCTTCTTGCGATTGGGAACGTACAAAGTTTACTATGGATCCTGACATGTCGGCATCTGTTATTAAATCTTTTGTTGATTTGTATAATAAAGGATTGATTTACCGTGGATACCGTATGGTAAACTGGGATCCAGAAGCAAAAACAACTTTGTCTGATGAAGAGGTTATATATGAAGAACAAAACGGGAAGTTGTATTTTCTGAATTATAGAATTGAAGGTTCGGAAGAATTTTTAACTATTGCAACAACACGTCCTGAAACTATTTTTGGAGACACAGCTATTTGTGTCAATCCAAACGACGAGCGTTTTGTGCATTTGAAAGGCAAAAATGCAATTGTGCCAATTTGTGGTCGTATCATTCCGATTATCGAAGATGAGTATGTAGATATTGAATTTGGTACAGGTTGTTTGAAAGTGACCCCTGCACACGATATGAATGATAAAGCACTAGGAGAAAAGCACAATCTTGAAATCGTTGATATTTTTAATGAAGATGCTACATTAAACAGTTTTGGCTTGCATTATCAAGGAAAAGACCGTTTTGTAGTTCGTGACGAAATAGCCAAAGAGTTAGAAGAAATTGGCGCTTTGGCAAAAACCGAGATCCACTTAAACAAAGTAGGGACTTCAGAAAGAACTAAAGCGGTAATCGAGCCAAGATTATCAGATCAGTGGTTTTTGAAAATGGAAGACTTAGTTAAGCCTGCAATAAAATCGGTACTAGAAGATGGTGCCATAAAATTACATCCAGCACGTTTTAATAATACCTATGCACACTGGCTGAACAATATTCGCGATTGGAATATCTCTCGCCAATTGTGGTGGGGACAACAAATTCCTGCGTATTTCTATGGCGATGGAAAAGAAGATTTTGTCGTGGCTGAAAATATAGAAGACGCTTTGGTTATAGCTAAAGAAAAAACGGCAAACTCAAATCTTACCACTGCAGACTTACGACAAGATGTGGACGCTTTAGATACTTGGTTTTCTTCTTGGTTGTGGCCAATGTCTGTTTTTGGAGGAATAATGGATCCAGAAAGCGAAGATTTTAAATACTATTATCCCACAAATGATTTAGTAACTGGTCCAGATATTTTATTTTTCTGGGTAGCGCGAATGATTATTGCAGGATACGAATACACTGATAAAAAACCATTTACTAATGTGTATTTAACTGGTTTGGTTCGCGACAAGCAGCGTCGTAAAATGTCTAAATCATTAGGTAACTCTCCTGATCCATTAGATTTAATCGAAAAATTTGGAGCTGATGGAGTTCGTGTTGGTTTATTGTTGAGCGCATCCGCAGGAAACGACATTATGTTTGATGAAGAACTATGCAACCAAGGAAAAGGATTTACCAATAAAATATGGAATGCCTTTAAATTGATAAAGGGCTGGGAAGTTTCGGAAACGATTCCGCAGCCAGAATCATCAAAAGTAGCGGTTGAATGGTATGAAGCTAAATTGCAACAAACTTTAATTGAAATTGAAGACAACTTCGAAAAGTACAGAATTTCAGAAGCTTTAATGGGAATTTATAAATTGGTTTGGGACGATTTCTGCTCTTGGTTTTTAGAAATGATTAAACCGGCTTACCAACAACCCATTGATAAAATCACTTTTGATAAGGCGATTGAGATGCTCGAAAACAATCTAAAATTATTGCATCCGTTCATGCCTTTCTTAACCGAAGAAATTTGGCAGCACATTGCTGTAAGAACGGCTGAAGAAGCATTAATTGTTTCTACTTGGCCAGAAATAAAACCTTTTAATGCCAGTTTAATTGCTGATTTTGAGTCGACTATCGAAGTAATTTCTGGAATTAGAACCATTCGTAAAGACAAGAACATACCTTTTAAAGATGCAATCGAGTTGAAAGCAATCAATAACGATAAGGTGTCGACTTATTTTGATACTATTGTAACTAAATTAGGAAATATTTCGAACTTTGAATATGTTGCAGATAAAGTTGATGGCGCACTTTCTTTCAGAGTAAAATCAAACGAATATTTCATTCCGATTTCTGGAAGTATTGACGTAGAGGCTGAAATTGCAAAGTTGAACGCTGAGTTGATTTACACACAAGGTTTCTTAAAAGCGGTTCAATCAAAATTAGCAAATGAAAAATTTGTTGCCGGTGCACCAGAAAAAGTGCTGGCCAACGAAAGACAAAAAGAATCGGATGCTTTAGCAAAAATTGCTACAATTGAGCAAAGTTTAGCCGGATTAAAATAAGCAAATTAAAATATTGGTTTAAATACAAAACCCGACCTCTTTTATAATGGTCGGGTTTCTTTTTTTAGTTTCCTCTATTTCTTGATTTTAAGATCAAAAACAAAGGATAGGAAATAAGCACCATTGCTAGAATGATAACAAAGCTTTTAGTGTCACTATAAATAAACCCGAGTAATAAAGCGATAGAAACAATAATTACAATGATAGTGCTCCATGGATACCAAATAGAACGATAGGGTCTCGGTAAATTGGGTTCTTTAGTTCTTAATTTCAAAAGAGAGAAGTAAGCTAATAGCCAAACAATTATAGACGTAAAGGCAGCAAATGAAAATAAAACTTCAAAAGAACCCATAAAAATCAGACACAAACTAAATAAAGATGAAACTAAAAGAGCCACAATTGGCGTTCCGCCTTTATTAACTAACGTCCCTTTTGTAGTAAAAAAACCATCTCTACTTAATCCGTATAAAATTCGTGGAGGAATCATCATAAAAGCATTTAAGATACTCAGTAGAGAAAAAATAGAAATTACAGTGACAATTATTGCCCCTTTTTTTCCAAATATAATATTAGCTACGTCTCCAGCAGCAAGGTTTGATTCTGCTAAAGTCTCTACTGGTAAAACATAAAAAAAAGCAATATTTAATAAAGTATAAATCGCGATTACTAGTATAATACCACTATATAAAGAACGCGGAATATCTTTACTTGGGTTGTCGTTTTCTTCTGCAAAAAAGCAAACATTATTCCAACCATTGTAGGTGCCGATGATGAGTTGTAATGATTTAAATAACCCAAACAGTAATCCAATTTGAAAAAAAGAATTGTCTTTTTGGATAGGAGGAAGCTTAGCACCAGAATACAAGAAACAAGCGATAACCAAAGCGACAAAACAAATAACTTTTATAAAACTTGTTATCTTTTGAATAGAGCTACCATTTTTTACACCACTCAAATGTATTAGAACAAAAATTAGTAATAGCGCAATCGAGATTTCAGCCGAATAATTGTACAGTTGAGGAAATAAAATAATAAGATATTCGCTAATGACAATGCAATAAAACGCTGGCGGAATTGCATTGGTTATATAATCAAACCAGCCAGACAAAAAACCAGCATACTCACCAAAAGCTCTTTTGATGTAATTATAGGAACCTCCGGCTTTAGGCAACATGGTCGCTAGTTCTGCGTAGGAGTTAGCACCAATTAAAACAAATATTCCGCCAAAAACCCACGAAGCAATAATAAGCCAATAGTTTTCTAACAGACCGGCTATTGTTCCAGGAGTTCTTAAAATTCCAACTCCAATAGTTCCGCCAATTAGCATCGCAATATTAAAACTTAGCCCTAATGTTTTGCGCAATTGGTTCTTGTTAGTAATGGCCATTATTTGATTTTATTTTAATGAAGCTATAAATTTGAGTTTGCAAAAGTAACTATCTTCTACGTTCTTTTGCAAAATAAAAGCTTTGGACTTATTTAATTCAAAAAAAATAAAATTTAGATTTTATATCTCAGTATTGCCATAATCTGTCGTGGCGCAATTGGGTTTGCGCTGTAATTTTCGTGAATAGTGTAATTCAACTCATTGGTACTGTTAGATAATTTACATAAAAGCGAGAATTTTTGCCAGTCGTAACCAGCAGATACATCTAGAGTAACGTAGTTATCAACAGCAATTATCTGATACAGCAAACAAAAAGGAAGCATTATTGTACTATCGTTCATTTTTAACAACATCTCTAAAACTTTCAGAGTTTTCGTAAGAATATCTAAAGCTTATTGATTTATATTTTTAATCCTTTATTTGATAATCTGTTTTATGAATTAAAACAGAATTTAACCCGTGGTATCTTTTCCATTTTAAAAAGCTACTTCGAATTTTTTTTCATCTTCGTTTACGCTTGACTTGTATGCGCTATAGAAATAAAAAGTTTTTTTGAATTATTTTAATAAAAAAACCTGCACCAAATTATTTGGATGCAGGTTGTATTTGAGGTTATATTTTATGAAAGTTTGAATTATTTTTTTATCAGAGTAAATTCTTCACTACTTTCTTTTCCTTGTTGTTTACCCGAAATTAAGGCAACAATTGAAGTTGGGCTTTTTTTGATGTACGTTATTTTTTGAGGATATTCATTGTTTTTATTTTCAAAAACCAACGTATTTTCAGTCAAAGAAACCAACGGAAATGAAATGGGCTCATCGTCGTTTTCTCCCTTAATTATCGTTTGGTACATTAATTTTTCATTTTTTTCACTCAATACGATACTTTCATGATGAACCGTGTCTTTAGTATTATTTATAAAATGCGATTTTCCGCTGAAGGTACTGTCATTTATCTTTTTCCAAGACTCAGACAACACACCAAATTCGGTTTGAGTTTCCCAGTTTCCAATAAGCCATTCTACTTTTTTTATTTCATTCTGATCAAATGAAACTTCTTTTTGGCAAGCCACGACAAGTACTGACAATGCAAGCCATGAAACTGTTTTTTTCATATTTTTTCGGAGTTAATTCAATAACGAAAACCAGAGCAAATGTAGAAAAAATAGTAATAGTGTTTCTTTTTAGTTTATCCAAAAATTAAAAATAAAACCAGTCAGTAATTTGATCGATCTATGGTGTGATTTAGAGGTTTTACGATTAGAATTACTGATGTAGAATAAGTTCAATTTATATAAATTATTGAATTTGTAAGTCGAATTTAAAGGCTTTCAAGCAAAATGGCGTGCACCAATTCTTTGGTCGGTTTTTGATCTTTTATTTTTGCGCGAACGACATCAAAAGTCACTTTAAATTCACAGCCTGTTTTGTAGTTGCTGCAGCCGTAAGCCGTTTTTCCTTTAAGAATTGTTCCTTTTTTGCACTTTGGACAGCTCAATTGATCTGGCGTTACTTTAGCTACAGACTTTTTTGGTTCTAGTACAAGTTCAAAATTTTCATCAAATCGAAGCAGACCTTCTACAGCACCATTTTTGGTTTTAAAATCTTTTAAATTTACCGTCGACCCTTTTTGAAGCAATCTCAAATATTGGTTTTCGGATATTTTCTTTTCTGCAAAAGTATAAGGAAGTACAAATGTGCAACCTAATTTGTAATTGCCACAACCATAAGCAGCCTTGCCTTTGATCAGCGTATTTTTTTGACATTTGGGACAAACTTCGGCCAAAATTCCGGCTGCTTTCTTTTTCTCCACTTTAGCAACTTCTTTTTTACTAGTTCCGGCATGGGAAATATTAGCATGTCTGGTTTCGCTTCGTACTTCCAAAACTAATGCTTCAATCATTGCTTTCATATTTTTAATGAAAGCGCCAGCGGTAAAGGTGCCCTTTTCGATATCTTTCAATTGTTTCTCCCAAGAACCTGTAAGTTCGGCCGACTTGATCAATTCATTTTGAATGGTTTCTATAAGTTGAATTCCAGTTGGCGTTGGTAGAACTTGTTTTTTGTTTCGAACGGTATATTGCCGTTTGAATAGCGTTTCTATTATATTCGCTCGAGTTGACGGACGACCAATGCCATTTTCTTTCATTAACTCACGCAAATCTTCATCGTCGATTTGTTTTCCAGCCGTTTCCATAGCACGCAATAAGGTCGCTTCTGTAAACTGATTCGGTGGTTTGGTTTCTTTTTCTAAAAACGATGGTTCGTGAGGACCTTTCTCTCCGACAACAAAACTGGGTAGCAAATCGGCTTCTTTTTCTTTGGCGTTTGGATCTTCAAAAACGACACGGAATCCTTTTTTTAAGATTTCTTTTCCTGTAGTTTTAAAAGTAACATCGGCAGCTTTACCAATTACAGTAGTATTTGCGACCAAACAATCATCGTAAAAAACTGCAATAAAGCGTTTTGTGATTATATCATAAACTTGCTGCTGATTGTACTGCAAATTACTTTGCACACCCGTTGGAATAATCGCGTGGTGATCCGTTACTTTTTTATCATTAAAAACCTTCGCAGATTTTTTTATTTTTTTCTGTAAAAGCGGTGCTGTAAGTTGGGCATAATTAGTCAAATTTTTCAGAATACCAGCAACTTTGGGATACACATCATTGGGTAAAAATGTGGTATCTACTCTGGGATAAGTGACCACTTTTTGTTCATATAATGTTTGTACAATTTTAAGTGTTTCATCTGCAGAGAATCCAAATTTGGTATTGCAATACACTTGTAATCCAGTTAAATCAAATAACTTAGGTGCATATTCATTTCCGTTTTTTTTGTCAACGGAAATAATTTCGAATTCACTTTCTTTGACTTTATTGGCCAAAAGAGCGCCGTCTTCTTTATTTAAAAAACGACCTTCTTCATAGCTAAAAAGTGTTTCTCTATATAAAGTTTGTAATTCCCAATAGGGTTGGGGTCTAAAATTTTCGATTTCCTTGAAACGTTCCACCACCATCGCGAGCGTTGGTGTCTGAACGCGACCAATAGACAGCACTTGTTTGTAACCGCCATGTTTGACCGTGTACAAACGCGTGGCATTCATACCCAATAGCCAGTCGCCGATCGCTCTAGAAAAACCGGCGTAGTATAGATTATCGTAATTGGCCGATGGTTTTAAGTTTTGAAAACCTTCCTTTATCGCTTCAGTTGTTAGCGAAGAGATCCACAAGCGTTGCACTTCTCCTTTGTATTTGGCTTCGTTCATCACCCATCTTTGGATGAGTTCTCCTTCTTGTCCAGCATCCCCGCAGTTGATGACCAAATCTGCTTTGTCAAATAGCTTTTTGATAATTTTAAATTGCTTTTCGATGCCTGCATTTGGAACCACTTTGGTTTCAAATTTTTCTGGAAGCATGGGTAAGTTATTCAAATCCCAGCTTTTCCAATGTGGCTTGTAATCATTCGGTTCCTTAAGGGTACACAAATGTCCAAAAGTATAGGTAACTACATAACCGTTGCCTTCGTAATAGCCATCGTGTTTGGTATTTGCGCCCAAAACGGATGCAATTTCGCGTGCTACACTTGGTTTTTCGGCAATACAGACCTTCATTTTTTTCGTTTAAATTTGAAGTTGCAAATTAAGAATTTAGAAATTGGTATGGAAACTTTTGTTGAGAGGGGAAATGTTATTTAGCTTTAAAAGTAAATGATAACAAAAGGGCGAAAGAATTACAGTTTTAAGGGTGTAAAATAGTAGTAAATAAGGCAGCAAATGCAATGCCTTATCTCTATCATTCTCGACCACGCAGAAATATCTCGGAGTAGATTGACAACGTTACTTATAATATCAATTTTTAAAACTTATTTATAAATGCCTTGCAAAGTTAGAAGACTTTGCAAGGCATTTAAAATTTAAATATTTGATTATTGTAGAATCAAATATTTAGTAAAAACAACGATCAAGAAGTATACATTTAAAAAATAACTGTACCAGTACAACCAGATTAAATTTGATAATTTTTTGTAAAAAATTACTGTTGTGCAGGAATATAAATATCAAATTTTGCGCCCTGATTTGTTTGTCCTTCACCAGTAATAATTCCATTATGATTTTCAACTATTTTTCTTGCGATAGTTAGTCCAATTCCAGTTCCAGGATATTCTTTCTTATCGTGCAGACGCTGAAAAATTTCAAAAATTCTGTCTTGATATTGATTTTCAAATCCAATTCCATTGTCGCTTATCGTAATGTGGTAATGGTCTGCCTTTAGTTTAAAATCAGAATTACTGTTGGTGTCGTATTTGATAAAATTGCTTTTAATAGCTATTTGCGGCTTTTGTCCTGGAATAGAAAATTTGAGTGAATTGCTAACTAAATTTTGGACCAATTGGCGAAACTGAAACGGAATGATATTTACCTCGCACAAGTTTTGAATGTCTATGTCGGCGTCTTTATCAAGTAAGTCTTCTTTTAACATTTCTAGCGCTTCACGCACTACTTCGTTTAGATCACTAACGATAAATTTTCGTTGCGTTGTATTGGTTCTAGAATAGGCAAGTAGGTCATTGATGAGTGTTTGCATATGCAATGCAGAAAGTTTTGTTCTTTCGACATAATATTTACCCATGGCAGATAAATTATCATATTCTTCGACAAAAATTCTTCCAGAGAAAGATTGAATTTTTCGCAACGGCTCTTGTAAATCGTGGCTAGAGATATAGGTAAAGGATTGAATTTCTTTATGTGCAATTAACAATTCGTTCGCTCTTTTTTCTTTCTCCTTATTTTGAAACTTAAGTTCTTTATTGGCAATAGCTAATTCGTTAGCTCGCTGTTGCTTTTCTTGATTTTGATAAGCTAGTTCTTGATTTGCAATGATCAATTCAGCGGCGCGTTTTTCTTTTTCTTGATTTTGAAATGCTAGTTCTTTATTTGCAATGACTAGTTCAGCTGCACGATTTTCCTTTTCGTTGTTTTGAAACTCAAGTTCAGTGTTAGCGACAATTAATTCTTCTGCACGTTTTTGCTTTTCTTGATTTTGGTAGGCTAATTCTTTATTTGCAATGATTAATTCCGCTGCACGATTTTCCTTTTCTTTGTTTTGAAATTCCAGTTCCGTGTTCGCAACAATTAATTCTTCTGCGCGTTTTTGCTTTTCTTGATTTTGGTAAGCCAACTCTTGGTTTGCAATGAGTAATTCGGCTGCCCGATTTTCCTTTTCTTTATTTTGAAACTCAAGCTCAGTATTTGCTACAATTAATTCTTCTGCGCGTTTTTGCTTTTCCTGATTTTGGTAGGCTAGCTCTTGATTCGCAATGATTAACTCGGCTGCACGATTTTCCTTTTCTTTATTTTGAAATTCCAGTTCCGTGTTAGCTACAATTAATTCTTCTGCTCGCCTTTGCTTTTCTTCATTTTGGTAGGCTAGTTCTTGGTTTGCAATGATTAATTCGGCTGCACGATTTTCCTTCTCTCGGTTTTGTAACTTGAGTTCGGTATTCGCTACAATTAATTCTTCTGCACGTTTTTGCTTTTCCTGATTTTGGAAGGCTAATTCTTGATTTGCAATGATTAATTCGGCTGCGCGCTTTTCCTTTTCTTTATTTTGAAATTTTATTTCGGTGTTTGCTACAATTAATTCTTCAGCTCTTTTCTGCTTTTCTTGATTTTGATAGGCTAACTCTTTATTGGCAATGATCAATTCAGCGGCGCGATTTTCTTTTTCGCTATTTTGCAACGCAAGTTCAGCATTAGCGATAACTAATTCTGCTTCTCGCTTTTTTGTCTCAATAATTTGTAATGCTAAATTTTTATTAGCAATTAGTAATTCAGCAGCCTGATTATCGTTAGTATCAGTATCAATAGCATTCATTTTAGACATAGAAACAATTTTTAAAAGGATGTCAAAGGTAGTATAAGTCGTTCCGTTATTTTTATATTTATTTTCGAAAAATGACGTACTGAATTTTAAGTATAATTACTTGTTAATTATAGCGTTATAGTTAAAATATTAGGTATCTATTTGTTTAGAAATACGTTTTCTATTGCTGATTAGGATAGTTATAAATCAAAATACTACTTGATAAAATAGTTCTTTTATAGCATTTAAAAACCCTCAACTTTAAGAAAGACCTATAGCCCTGATAGCAACGGTATCCTTTTTATTCGTTTTTTTTGCGAATAAAAAGATACAAGTGGATAGCAGGATCTAGCTCCTAAAAAATTGGAAACTTGAAACTTAAATCTTTTAATAAAAATTTTGTAATTTTGCACTCCAATAAAGGAAATAAAGATGTTAGATAGACTTCAGATAGTAAAGCAACGTTTTGACGAAATTTCGGATTTGATTATTCAGCCCGATGTTATTTCAGATCAAAAACGTTACGTACAGTTGAACCAAGAATATAAAAACTTGAAAGCATTGGCTGGAAAGCGCGATGAATATGTGCTATTAATGGCAAATATTGAGGAGGCAAACGAAATAATTTCAGATGGTAGTGATGCTGATATGGTGGAGATGGCCAAAATGCAGATGGATGAAGCCAAAGATCGATTGCCAGAATTGGAAGAGGAAATAAAGTTTTTGTTGATTCCGAAGGATCCAGAGGATGCAAAAAATGTTATGGTTGAAATTCGCGCCGGAACAGGTGGGGATGAAGCAAGTATTTTTGCAGGAGATTTGTTTCGTATGTATACAAAATATTGCGAAAACCAAGGTTGGAGAACCTCCGTGGTAGACATGAATGAAGGAACTTCAGGTGGCTTTAAAGAGGTTATTTTTGAAGTTACTGGTGAAGATGTTTACGGAACTTTAAAGTTTGAGGCAGGAGTTCACCGCGTGCAGCGTGTACCGCAAACCGAAACGCAAGGTCGTGTGCATACCTCGGCGGCTACTGTAATGGTTTTGCCAGAAGCAGAAGAGTTTGATATACAGATTGACATGAACGATGTTCGTGTTGACTTTTTCTGTTCGTCAGGTCCTGGTGGACAATCGGTGAATACAACCAAATCGGCGGTTCGTTTAACGCACATTCCGACTGGTTTAGTGGCGCAATGTCAAGATCAAAAATCGCAACATAAAAATAAAGACAAAGCTTTAGGCGTTTTGCGTTCTCGTTTGTACGAGCAGGAATTGGCCAAAAAAGAAGCAGAAGATGCGACCAAAAGAACGTCGCAAGTTAGCTCGGGTGACCGTTCTGCAAAAATTCGTACCTATAATTATGCGCAAGGTCGTGTAACGGATCACCGCATTGGATTAACCTTATACGATTTGGGAAATATCATGAATGGTGATATTCATAAAATTGTAAGCGAACTTCAGTTGGTGAACAATACCGAAAAATTAAAAGAAGCTAGCGAAGTATTTTAAAAACATCGCTTTTGAATCATTAAAAAATCTTAATTAGTACACATTAATTAAGATTTTTTTTATGCCTTATAATTTTAAGTGCATTTAAAATACAATACAATAACAACCATTATAAACCAATTTAAACCTAACACATGAAAAGAACTTTACTACTAATGTGCTTCGTAGGAAGCTGTTTCGCTGCACAAGCACAATCGTACTTTGGATTTAGAGATGACGGTTATGCCGGAATACAGGCAGCATTGTTCAATCCTTCGGCTATTGTTGATTCTAAGTATAGGTCGGATATTACCCTTTTTTCGGTTAGTGGGAGCGGATCTAATGATTTGTATGGTGTGCAATTTGCTGACGTAATTGGCGGTGATTATGATTTTGAAAATCAAGCGAGTACAAACATTAAATTCACTAATAACGCGGTGATTAACCTAGATGTAATGGGGCCATCTTTTATGATGAATATCACACCTTTGCATAGTGTCGCTTTGTTTTCGAGAGTACGCTCGGTTACCAATTTTATCAATGTTAACGGAGAACTTATTGATGAACTGAATAACGACATCGAATTTTCTAATAACTTCCTAATTCAAGGCGGAAGTCCCAATGCGGTAACGAACTCTTGGGCCGAAATTGGTGCAAGCTATGCTACTGTTCTTTTAGATAAAGAAGATCACTTCATTAAAGGAGGTTTAACTTTAAAATATTTAATGGCAGGAATCAACGGCTACATTCAAGGAAATGAAATAGAAGTGGCTTTTAATAAAAATGAAGTTAATCCAAGTTTAAGCGAGTTTTATTCGACAGGAACTTTAAAAACAGCTGCGAGTTATGATTATGACAATGGTGACGATCCTAAATTTGACGCTTCTTCGGCAGGAATTGGTTTAGACTTGGGGTTTACTTATGAATACCGTACCTTCTGTCACACGTGTAAAGGGAACAGATATAAATTTAAAGCAGCTATGTCAGTAACTGATATTGGAAAATTAAATTATAAAAATGCTGTTGAAAATAGTTATGATCTAACCGGAAGAATTACGCAAGATGATATTGATGAGTCAGATGATATCTTTAAATTTTTTGACTCATATTATACCAAGGTAGCAACTAGAAAAGGGGTAAAGGCCAATTTACCTACTGCTTTTCATACCAATTTCGATTGGAATATTAACAACAAATTTTACTTGAATCTGAGCGGTGATTTTGACTTAGTAGATGCTGAAAAATTAAATGGTACAACTTTAGGAAATTCAGTTAGTTTTACGCCTCGGTTTGAAATTAGACAATTTAGCTTTTATGTTCCAATTACTTGGATGGAATACAGCGGAACGCAAGTAGGTACTGGATTTAGAGCTGGGCCATTATTTATAGGATCTGGTTCTATTATTTCGAACTTACTTTCGAATAATTCTAAAGCTTTTAATATGTATGTTGGCTTAAAAATTCCGGTATACCAAAATTATAAGTAGTTTTTCCTAATATAAAAGGGGCAATTTTCATTTGAAAATTGCCCCTTTTTTTGAGACTGATTTTAATACTACTTTTCAAGTATTAAAAATTATATAGTGAAGGTTATTAACGCACCAACCGTTTTAAAAAGAACGTATGATGGCATTAGATACCTAAAAATACTCGTGTGAATTCAAAAAAGTTAAAATAATTTGAATATATAGCGACGCCACTTTTGATTACTATTTCATTAATAGATTTCATGACTGTTGTTTTATTGGTTGATAACTAGCTAACAGAGCTCCTTTTAGTGGTCTACAGCTGTCTTTTTGGTAACAAAATTAGCAACGGCTAATTGAACCATGCTTCCTAAAAAGCGTTTAAAAGTACTTTGGGTTTTGCCAACAACAAGTTTGCTGCTCAAATATCCCGCTCCGATACTTAGCACTGTGCTTAAAATATCTTTGCTTCCACTACTTTTAATATTAAATTCACCTAGACCTTTTTTAATTAAACGCATTGGTTTAAGGCTTTCTTTGGTCAGTTGAATTTGATCTTTTAGTTCGTCCCATTCTTGTCCTTGGCGCAATTCTAAAAGTTTAATATCAATATTTAAATCGTCTATTGAATAATTTGGTCTCATAGTTTTCACTTTTTAGTTTTAAAAAAAATATTACTTTTCCTCTTGATCTTCTTTCAATAAAATAGATAAGATTAGCTGTCCGATTGGAACTCGCAACCAAGCTCTTCTATTTAGAAAAAGCAAAACAGTAATTAAAAAATAAAAACCTCCTACAACTAGGAATCCTAAAAAGGGTTCTCCCAATTCTTTTCCTATCCATAAACTTAAACCAATGCTCAAAAAGAAACTAAAAAACACTGCAAGAACGCCAATGGCAATATGAGAAGTCAATGATGACAGTGCATCAGCAGATTTAGACACCAATTTAAGTTTAATTAATTCTAAACTTGTTTTGGCATATGTTTCTGCCTTGTCAAAAAGCAATTCCGTTCTTGAAGTGTTAGTTTCCATTTTTGTGCATTTTAATGATAGTTCTTATTTTGTAATCAATTAGTTCGTAGCGTTTTTGATATCAGATCTTGCATCGCTGATGTCTTGACGAACGTCACTTTTTAATTCATTATATTTTGCTTTTCCGCTAGCTAGCATTTCTTTTCCATTTTCTGAAAGTGAACCTACAAATTCGTTCAATTTTTCTTTCAAATCTTCTGAGCAACCTTTACTTTTATCAGCGATTTTTTTTCTTGTTTTTGATCCTTTTTCAGGTGCAAACAAAACTCCTACTACTGCTCCAACTGCTGCTGCTCCTAATATTCCTAATAATGTGTTACTTGTTTTCATAATGTATTTATTTAGTGATTGTTATTAAATTTTTATTATTGTTTTTTCTATTTTTTAGATTTCGCGTCCTTTAATCAATCTGAATAGGATTGCAATAATTGCAATAACTAATAAGATATGAATAATACTTCCTAAGCTATAAACAAAGAACCCAAGAGCCCATAGAATAATTAGGATTACTGCTACTGTGTATAATAAGTTTGACATGATGTTATGTTTTTAATTAATATTTATTGAATTGTTAATTATAGTTTATATGCTACATATAAGCTAAAACTACTATTTTTTGCGTCTTGAAATGCATTTGGTATTGCAGTGTTGCTTTCTTTACCAATAGCTGTTAATCCGTAGTTATAACGTAATCCTACACTTACTGGATTAAAGTCAACTCCAACTCCTGCAGCTAAACCTGCATCAAATTTTTGTAAATTATCAGTTACATCTCTTTCAAAGTTAACTGCTCCTTCACCTTTAACTTTCGAGTTTACCAGGTATGAAGCATATCCACCTGCTTGAATATTAAAGTTTTCAGTTAAATTGAATTTAAAAAGCAATGGTAATTCAATGTAATCTAATTTTAATTTTACATCTCCACTAGCAAAAGCATTGTTGTATTCAACTTTTGATCCTTTAGTTGTATAAAGCAATTCTGGTTGAAAAGCGATATTATCTGTAATAGGCAATCTTGCATATAAACCAGCATTAAAACCGACTAACATGTTTTCATCGTCAGCGTCTGTAGAATATAGATTTGAAGCATTGATTCCCCCTTTGATACCAAATTCTGGATTTCCGCTATCATAACTTTGAGCCATAACTACTCCTAAATTCAAAGATAATAGAGCTGCTAACGCATATTTAATGTTTCTGTTTTTCATAATGATAATTATTTTATAGTATTTATTTAATTTGCGTATTCTCGTTGTTTAATATTATTAATTTAAATCGTCTTATAATTTCTAAAATTCTATTCTGTTTTTTTAAACTCGTAAAAGCAAATAAACTGATTTCCTTGTCTGTTGTTTCTCGTTTTATCGTTTGTAAAAGCGAAATTTCTTTTTCTATATTTCTTTCGATCAAATCGAAATACAAAGCATCTTTATTTAATGTATCTGTACTTTTTTCCTTCTTAAAAATGCCGTTTATAATAATTAATTTTGAACTGGCTGTTTTTGTAATCTCTTCTAAAAATTCAGTTTGGTTTTTTATAATCACCGTACTAAAATTAATTACTCTATTATTTGAACTCTCTAAACCTAACTCTTTATTTGTCTCGAGTGTTTGTTTACTTATTCGCGCCAATTCTACCAAATTACTTGCATCAGCTGATTTTGAATTTCTAAAATTTTGAACATGCCTTTTTATGTCAGCGGTTTTAGTTTCTTCCTTTTTACAAGAACTTAAACAAATAAGAACTGTAAAGACAAACTGCGAAATCAATATTTTTTGAGATTGTTTATTAGCTAATGACATTCTCTTTTGCTTTGTTGATTATTACATTACAAAGATGCGAAGAGAAGGGAAGAATTCCTTTACAGCATAAAAAAGAAACGTTATATAATTTCCATTGTGGGTTTTATATAACGTTTTGAGAAGATTTTGAAAGACCTTAAAATAAGCCTTTATTCGGGCAGAAATACCGTAAATGACGCGCCTTCGCCTAGTTTACTATCGGCCGTAATGTGACCGTTGTGGTTGTCAACTATTTTTTTACAAATTGCTAAACCAATTCCAGTTCCAGGATAATCGTTTTTAGTATGCAGTCGTTTAAATAAAACAAAGATGCTGTGTTTAAATTGTGGGTCAAATCCCATTCCGTTATCGGTAAAAGTAATTTTATGATACTTCTTGATACTATGATTTAGGAAATTGGGATAATCACTGGAGTTTGTTTTTGTATATGAAATTGAAATAACAGGATCTATTTCAGCTTTATTATACTTTAACGAGTTTCCAATCATATTAATAAACAATTGTTCTATTTGATAAGGTATGACTTTTAACTTCGGCAATTTTTCTGAAGATATAGTTGCCTTCTTTTCGTCAATTACCTCTGCAAGCTCTGCCTTTGCATTTTTTAGTACTAGATTCAAATTGGTTTTTATAAATTCTTTCTTGGTAGTGTTGGTTCTTGAGAATAAAAGCAAATCATCTATAAGTACACGCATTCTTTTAGAAGAAGAATCAATTTTGCTGAGATATTCATTTGCTCTAGCTGATAAAGCAGCCTTGTCTTCTTCGGAAAAGCGGGATATAAAAGTTTGAATTTTACGTAGAGGTTCTTGCAAATCGTGGCTGGCAACATGGTTAAAGGAGGCTAATTCTTGATTACTAGCTTCTAATTCTTTATTGCGTTGGTATAATTCAATATTCTGATCATGTTCATCAGTTATATCAAACGAGATTCCAAGAAGTATTTGACCTTCTTCATTTTCTACCAAAAGTCTACCAATAGATTTAAAATGTCTTATGGCTCCGTCTTGACGTACAACCTTATAATATAGTAAGGGTAATTTTTTCTTTTTAACAATTTCAATCATCGATGCTTGCACCGCTTGCTTGTCGTCTTGGTGCACAAATTGAATAAACGTTGTTTTTTCGGGCACAAAAGCGCACGGTTTAAACCCCAATAATCTAAACTGATTGTCAGAATAGTGAACTCGATCACTCTTAAGGTCCCACTGCCATGTGCCAAAATTACCAATTTTCTCGGCATCGTCCATTAAGCGAGTAGAAATTAGCAATTTCTTGTTCGACACTTTCAAGCGTTCGATGTCGCGATTGATTTGTCGGTACGAAAGTATTATTAAAACAAGTGCTACCAGAAATACAGAAATAGAAAAGAGAGGTGTGAGGGAAATTTCGTTATCGTAATTCTTTTGGCTCTGCTCTAAAAATTTCTTTTCGATGTCCTTCATGGAATCTACTTGAAAACGAATGTTTTCCATTAAAATTCGTCCTTTAAAAAGAGAATTTTCAAGTCGTCGTTTATCAAAGTTTTCGACGCTGTTATATTTTAGTGTTTCTTCAAAACAATCGTAACGCTTATTGATCAGCACAAAAAGATTTTTTAGATTTCGTTCTTGTGTGGCATTGTCGGTATTAAGCTTTTGTAATTCGATAAAGGTTCTATTGACTTTATCTCTGGAGAAGTTGTACGGAGCAAGGTAACGCTCATTTTTGGTAATAATAAAACCTCTTTGTCCAGTTTCGGCATCTTTAACATTAGAGATTAAACGCTCTAACTGAATGTTTACTTCGTACGCGTGCATGAGCAATTTACTTGACTCATGCGTATCGCGATTGTGTTTGTACGAAATTGAAGAGATGAATAACAAAATGAAAACGGCTATTACAAAAATAACTCGCAGCAAATTGAAGGAATTAAAATTGAGTATGCGTCTCATTGGTAAGTCAGATTTTAATAAGCTAAATTATTTTAAACGTAACAAAAAATTATCACGGTTCAATCCCGACGTGTGATAATGCCAGTTTAGAGTAATTACCTCGTTGATCAATTTTTTTAGTGTATTAAAATCACTTGGTTTTTTAATGTAAATGTTGGCGCCTTGTACAAATGTGTCTTCAATATCTTCTTCAGAAGACGAAGTAGAGTAGATGGCAATAATCAGATGCTTTAAATGAGGTGTTTTCTTGATCTCGATTAAACATTCTTTTCCTGTTTTTTTAGGCATGTTCAAATCCAGAAATAATACGTCGGGCAAGACCACATCTGGCTGTAGTAAATGCTCCATTAATTGTAAACCGTCGTGAACAAAATTTACTTTTGTTTGCACTTTTATATCCTCAAAAGCGTCCTTGAAAAACAAACGATCGTCTTCGTCATCATCAGCAAGTAAAATGTGTAATGCGTCCTTTTGCATCTAATATAAAATTAAGTTAGTTTAAATTTTCGCGACGTTTCTTGATAATTCGTTGAAAAGCCGATGGTGTTATTCCAGTGGTATTTTTAAATTGAGTACTTAAATGAGCAACGCTCGAATAGTTTAGTAAAAACGCTATTTCTGTTAAACTCATTTCGCCAATTAAAATAAGATGTTTGGAACGCTCAATTTTTTGAATAATAATAAAATTTTCTATCGAAGAATAGGTTACTTCGGAAAACACATTAGACAAATACCCATAACTGTGGTTTAATTTTTCAGACAAATATACGGAACTTTTTAAGTTGTTCTCATTTTCATCCATAAACACCATCTCTATAATGGCATCTTTTATTTTTTGAACCAAAACACTTTTTTGATTCTCTACTACTTCAAAACCAAAAGGCTCCAATTGTTTTTTAATAGTATCAAGTTGTTCAATTGAGACAGATTGATTAAGTTCAATCTCGCCAAAACCAATTGTAGAAAAATCCACGTTAATTTGTTCTAACTTTTCCTTTAAGAAAAGTGAGCAAATCGTGTTAATATCAAACTTTATAAATAGCTTCATAGTGTACAAATATGGATAAAGATAATTAAAATATTTTTTAGAATAGTGTTAATGAATTTATAAGAAGTATTATACTTCTCAAAGGGATTAATTTTCAGGTATTTAAAAAAAAAAACAATAAAATACCGCCTGGGATATTTAAACCAGACGGTATTTTATTGGAACAAAAAAGGCCTACAAATCTGAAATCAGCTTTTGTACTTCGTCTTTAGATTTTCCTAATTTTTGCTGAAGTCTTCCGTATAATTCATCTTCTTTTCCTTCAGCGTACAATAAATCATCATCTGTAAGATCTGCATATTGTTGTTTTAATTTTCCTTTCAATTCATTCCAGTTTCCTTTGATTCCTGTAGTATTCATGATAATATATATTTAGTGTTAATTGATACAGTAAAGCTACTCATTGAGAAGTTGAAGAGCGTTACATTATTTTAATAATAGATTGTAAGATTTGCATTTAGCTTAAATAACGTCTAATAATCCAAGCCATCATTTCGTGCTGCTGCATGATTCCAGTAACGAAATCTGTTGTACCTGCATCATTCGCTTCATCTTCATAAACAGGAAGAGATTCTCTGATTTCAGTAATTATATGTTCGTGGTTGTCTAGCAATTCAGCAAGCATTTCTTTTTGCGAAGGATAAACGTTTGGTGATTCTTTTAAAGTTGCATTATCCGCAAACTCTTTCATTGTACCAATTGTTTTTTCACCTAATTGATTAATTCGTTCTGCAACTTCATCAATCACCTTTTCTAATTGGCCGTATTGTCCTTCAAACAATTTATGTATTTCCATAAAACTATTTCCTGAAATGTTCCAGTGAAATTTTCTTGTTTTTACATATAATGTCATTTCGTTTGATAATAATACAGTTAAATGTGATGCACTTTTTTTAAGATCTTTTGGTGCTATTCCAATATTTGGTTTCATAATATTTATTGTTTGAATGTTGTTTTTCAAAGGTAGAAATACATAGCACTTAATGCTTTACACAATTCAATCTAGATGTTATAGGAATTCAATATTGATCCTTTTTCATTGCTTATATTTTTGTAATTTTGCTAAACAATTTTTTATAGTAAAACATGACTACACAACAACTTCACGAACAAATACTTCAAAAAAAATCATTTTTATGTGTTGGATTAGATCCTGATTTAGCTAAGCTTCCAGCTCATTTATTACGTACAGAAGATCCTATTTTCGAATTCAACAAAGCGATAATCGATGCGACGCATGATCTAGCAGTAGCCTACAAACCCAACACTGCGTTTTTTGAAGCGTATGGGTTAAAAGGTTGGATGTCTTTGCAAAAGACGATTACCTATATCAACGAAAATTATCCTACTATTTTTACCATTGCCGACGCCAAACGTGGTGATATTGGCAATACATCAAGTATGTATGCCAAAGCATTTTTTGAAGATCTAAGTTTTGATAGCGTTACGGTCGCACCTTATATGGGTAAAGATTCTGTAGAACCTTTCTTGGCATTTCAAGATAAACATACAATTATGTTGGCATTGACTTCAAACGAAGGAGCATTTGATTTTCAGACGAAACTTATTGACGGAAAAGAACTGTATAAACATGTGTTGGAAACCTCTAAAACATGGAATAACAGTCAAAATTTAATGTATGTCGTTGGTGCAACCAAAGCAGAATATTTTGCAGAAATTAGAAAAATTGTTCCCGATAGTTTTTTATTAGTTCCAGGAATTGGCGCTCAAGGCGGAAGCTTGGCTGAAGTGTGTAAATACGGAATGACTGATAAAATTGGCTTATTAGTTAATTCAGCGCGAGCGATTATATATGCTTCAAATGGAACTGATTTTGCACAAAAAGCAAGAGAAGAGGCATTGAAAGTGCAGCAGGAAATGGAAATGATCATGAATTATAGATAGATTAAATATTGGTTTTAAAATCAAAATTTAAATTACAGATAAAATTAAAAAATACTCTTGAAAGAATTAACAGATCAAATCGGTACTTTACATACTTTCGATAAGACGCCAAAACGAATTATATCATTGGTTCCTTCTCAGACAGAGCTGTTGTATGATTTAGGTTTAGAAGATCAAATTGTCGGCATTACTAAGTTCTGTGTACATCCCTATCACCTTAAATCGACCAAGAAAAGCGTTGGTGGAACAAAAAAAATACATTTAGAAAAAATCAGATTGCTACAGCCTGACATCATCATTTGTAACAAAGAAGAAAATACCAAGGAAATTGTTGAAAGTCTGAGAGAAATTTGCATCGTTTGGGTAACCGATGTTTTGACTATCGAAGATAATTTTCAGATGATCAGTGATTTTGGTCAAATATTTAATAGAAGGACCGAAGCGCAAAAGTGGAATGATAAAATTGCGTACGGATTAGAAGATTTTAAGAAATTCATTGAAGACTTTCCAATTCGAAGATCTGCTTATTTTATTTGGAAACAGCCGTACATGGTCGCAGGTTCTTCTAATTATATTACTGAATTACTAAAATTAAATCACTTTACTAATATTTACGAGAACAAAGGCAGATATCCTGAAATAGATCTCGAAAAAATGGAGAAAGAAGGTGATCCTGCAGTTATTTTACTTTCGTCAGAACCGTATCCATTTAAGGAAGAAGATGCTATAGAAATTGGACGCTTTACGCATCACGCCAAAACTATATTTGTAGATGGAGAAATGTTCTCTTGGTTTGGGAGTCGTTTAGTAAAAGCATTTCCATACTTTAAGCAAATGCACCGGCGACTGGGACTAGAAGCTTAAATGTTGGGGTTTTCACCAAAAAAAAGCCCGCAATTCTGTGAAGATTTGCGGGCAATCATTTAACTAACCAAAACCAAAATAATAAATAACCAGTTTATTACACTGCAAATATCTAACTATTATATATGTCTTGCTGTTAAGGTTATGTTATTAGTTTGTTGAAGATTCGTTAACAATTATAATTTGATGATTAAATACTTATACACGAGCAACAATAAATTTTTACTATCAAAATATAATAATAATCAATTTTATTTATTAATAGCGATCAAATATCTAACTACATTTGATACAACAGTAAAAAATCAATATTATGGATACGAACGACAAACTTACTACAGCAACAGGAACGCCTGTTCCTGACAATCAAAATACGATGACTGCTGGGCCTCGTGGACCAGTTATGTTACAAGACTTTTGGTTTCTAGAGAAAATGGCTCATTTTGATCGTGAGGTTATACCTGAGCGACGCATGCATGCCAAAGGTTCTGGTGCGTATGGTACTTTTACCGTTACTCATGATATTACCAAATATACTAAGGCAAAGATATTTTCGGAGATTGGTAAAAAGACCGAAATGTTTACTCGTTTTTCTACCGTAGCAGGAGAGCGTGGAGCGGCAGATGCCGAACGTGACATTCGTGGTTTTTCTATGAAATTTTATACCGAAGAAGGTAATTGGGATTTGGTTGGAAATAACACACCAGTTTTCTTTTTTAGAGATCCAATGAAATTTCCCGATTTGAATCACGCAGTTAAAAGAGATCCACAAACTAATTTAAGAAGTGCCGACAATAACTGGGATTTCTGGACTTTGTTGCCCGAAGCTCTGCATCAGGTTACTATTGTAATGAGTGATCGTGGTATTCCGAAATCCTACCGTCAAATGCATGGTTTTGGAAGTCACACGTTTAGCTTTATAAATGCACAAAACGAGAGACACTGGGTAAAATTTCATTTTAGATCACAACAAGGAATTGAAAATTATTCGGATGAGGAAGCTGCAAAGTTAGTGGGTAGTGATCGCGAAAGCCATCAAAGAGATTTATTTGAAGCAATTGATAAAGAAAATTTTCCAAAATGGAAAATGTTTGTTCAAATCATGACCGAAGAAGAAGCGAAAACGTATAAGTTTCATCCTTTTGACTTAACTAAGGTTTGGTTAAAATCTGATTTTCCTTTAATTCCGGTTGGTGAATTTGAATTGAACAGAAACCCGCAAAATTATTTTGCCGAAGTAGAACAAGCCGCTTTTAATCCCGCACATATTGTTCCTGGTATTGGTTTCTCTCCTGATAAAATGCTACAAGGACGTTTGTTTTCATACGGAGATGCACAGCGTTATCGATTAGGAGTTAATAATTACCAAATTCCAGTAAATGCACCTAAATGTCCGTACAATACTTTTCATCGCGATGGAGCCATGAGAGTAGATGGAAATCAAGGAGCTAAAAAACATTACGAGCCTAATAGTTTTGGATTGTGGAACGAACAGCCAGAGCACAAAGAGCCGCCATTAGAACTAAGTGGAGATGCGTACGCGTACAACTTCCGTGAAGATGATGCTGATTATTTTACACAACCTGGTTTGTTATTTCGTTTGTTAACAGAAGAGAAAAAACAATTGTTATTTCACAATACAGCCAATCAAGTTGGAAATGCACAAAAATTCATTCAAATACGTCATATCAGAAACTGTTGTAAAGCCGATCCTGCTTATGGTGAAGGCGTTGCAAAAGCGTTAGAAATGACCATGGATGAGGTTAATAACTTTACAGATCCAAGATTATAGTTGTAAAGAGTTACTATTTGGAGATGTAAAACTAAAAATTACAGCTCTACATTTAATAGCGAACCCGATAATTTTAGGATTATCGGGTTTATTATTTTATAAATGGTATGAATAAATAATTTAGTTTTTCTTCGGCAAGGGACTAATGATTTGAACATTTTGAAATACAATCGCACCTTTAACCACGCCAGCAATTGTACTTCGTAAAGCATCAATAATGTGCATTTTTAATTCACTTTTAGGATAAATTAAACTTACTTCTCTTGCAGGTTTTGGCTCTGCAAAATGGCGGAGTTTTAATTTGTCTTTTTCCTTCAGGTCTAATGTATGTAAATACGGTAACAACGTGGTTCCTAAACCTTCGTCTGCTAATTTTATTAAAGTTTCAAAACTTCCGCTTTCAATTTGAAAAGAACTTTTTTCGTTTGCAGATGCATTTTTGCATAAATTTAAAATACCGTCTCTAAAACAATGTCCATCTTGCAGCAGCAAAATTTCGCTTACATCTAAATCATTAATGGTAATTTCTTTTTTCTGAAAGTTTGAATGATTTTCTGGTATGTAAGCTACAAATGGTTCAAAATACAATACAATTTCTTTGATCTTTTCATCTTCTAACGGTGTGGCTGCTATTGCAGCGTCCAAATGTCCGTTTTTAAGTTTTAGAATTATTTCGTCGGTATTTAATTCTTCGATTAAGAGTTTTACCTTCGGATACTTTTTTACAAAATTACTTAGAAACATCGGTAGCAGTGTAGGCATGATTGTTGGAATTATTCCTAGCCGGAAGTCACCACCAATAAAACCTTTTTGTTGTTCTACAATATCTTTAATTCGATCGGCTTCACTAACTATCTTCTTCGCCTGATTTACAATTTTCTCCCCGATCTCGGTTACTTGAATGGGCTTTTTACTTCGATCAAAAATTAAGATACTTAGCTCTTCTTCGATTTTTTGTATTTGCATACTCAATGTCGGTTGTGTAACGAAACATTTTTCGGCAGCCAACGTAAAATTTCTATGTTCAGCAACAGCTAATACATATTGTAATTGTGTAATAGTCATTTTGATAGTATTTTGTGATACAAAAATAAGAAAATATAACTTTTATTTATAGTTTTTCACAAGGGGTTTCGTTAAATTTACTATTATTAATTCAAAATAAGTGAAATACTATGAAAACCAATATTTTAGGGTTACCCGTTAAAGAATCAGAAGAAATGGTAAAAGAGCTAAATGTGCTTTTAGCTAATTTTCAAGTGTATTATCAAAATTTAAGAGGAATTCATTGGAATATTAGAGGGAAACGCTTCTTTGAGTTACATGTAAAGTTTGAAGAATTATACGGTGATGCGCAACTAAAAATTGATATGGTCGCAGAGCGTGTACTCACTGTAGGCGGAACGCCGTTGCATACGTTTGAAGATTATATGTCAAACAACAAAATGGCAGTAGGTAAAAATATATCTCAAGACGAAAAGGCAGTGCAGTTAATTGTTGACTCTCTAACTGACTTATTGAAGATAGAACGAACAATATTAAATAAATCGAACGAAATTAACGACGAAGGAACGAACTCTATGATGAGTGATTTTATTGCTGAACAAGAAAAAACAGTTTGGATGATGAACGCTTGGTTGGAAAAAGATTTGTAAAATTTCCAAAAAAAAAAAACTCGACTGATATAAAATATATTAGTCGAGTTTTTTTTGCATAATAACCATAATTTTGCAGAACTTTTTTTCTGTCAATCAGTAATAATACAACAACTTTAAAAATTAATTAGATAAAAATAATTGGTATGTATGTCTTTTTTAGTAACTCTTATTGCTATTGTTGTTACAGATTTCTAAAAATAAGCACGGTGTGATGTTGTAATAAGTATTATTTTTGCAACAGGGCTAAATTACTAATCGACGATTTCTTTAGAAAAAGGAGAATATAAAAATGTATATGTTTTTTCTTTTTATTTTGTCCTTTTATAAGTCCTATTGATACAAGATAAAACTTCAATTAAAAATAAATAATCAACTGAGCCAATGATCGATTTTTATAAGAAAATGTTAGATAACAATAAACAGTGGGTTTTAGAAACACTTGAAAAGGATCCTGATTTTTTTTCGCATTTAGCAAAAGGACAAACGCCACCCTTATTGTGGATTGGATGCTCGGACAGTCGCGTTCCTGCCAACGAAATTATCGGAGCTAAATCGGGAGAAGTTTTTGTACACCGAAACATTGCCAATATGGTGATACATACCGATATGAATATGTTGAGTGTGTTAGATTATGCGGTTAATGTTTTAAAAGTAAAGCACGTTATTGTATGCGGTCACTATGGTTGCGGTGGCGTAAAAGCTGCTATGGGAAATCAATCTATTGGCATTATTGACAACTGGATCCGCCATATTAAAACTGTATATCGTTTGCATGATAAGTTTTTAGATGCTATAGTAGATGAGGCTGAACGATTTAATGCGTTTGTAGAAGTAAACGCAAAAGAGCAAGTTTTTGATTTGGCCAAAACTTCAATTGTGCAAAACGCTTGGAAGAATGGGCAAGATTTGATGTTGCACGGTTGGGTTTACGGATTAAATTCAGGTTATGTAACCGATTTAGAAGTAAATATTAGTTCAAACGACGAACTAGATGAAGTGTATCAGCTAAAATTATAAATAGAAAAATCGCCAATCGGCGATTTTTTTATTCTGAATCGTCTAGGTTTTCATTGAAAGAAGACGGTAATAGCTGCGGAATAAATTTTATTAAAATCGGTAGTAATAAACTCCCGCCTGGTAATAAAAATATGGTGAGTGAGGGAATTGTTTTGCAAATGTCAAGCAATTGTCTTCTCACTTTTTTCTTTTCTTTGGGATCCAGATCGCGAACTGTAGAGTAAGCAAGAAGCACCATAAGTTCTTTACTTTCCATAACTTCTTTTACTAAACGATTTTTATTGCGTGTTACCAGCGTAATAACATTTTTGGTGGTTTGATCGTAAAAGTGTTTAACTGGATTCGAATAATTAAAATATGGAATTTTTTTGCGATGCTCTGTTATAAAAGCGTCGGTATCCGTGATACTTATAGCTGCAAATTCGTCAGATACCTGTATAACTTTTGCTAAGGAATATAAAAAGTAAGCTTCTTCGTTTTCTACTTTTCCATCGCTCCATAACGCCATTCCGGCCATGTCTATAAAATAATAATATTCTAATTCATTAGTAAAATAATCGAACTGCAACGTTTCTATTGTTTCTACTGTTGCTTTAGAAAATTTGCTGTATCGAATAGACGCTTCAAATAATTTAATCAATAAATCATCATGAATTGATTTTATTGTTTTTGTTTTTAAAGCAATGGCGACTAAGCTCATTACTGTTTCTTCTATTTTCTTAAAATATTTTTCGGGTAGTTCGCCATGAATTAAATAAGAACGAAATGCCAACACATCAATAAATAATAAGGCATTAGTCACCAAGTGTGAGAAACTTTTATTAATTAAACTATCATTGGTTTGAACGCGCTCATTAATAATATTCTCTAAAGTTAATGCATCCGAATTCTTGGGTAAAATAAGTTTGAACAAATTAAATCCTTCGGGATTCATCTGCTGATAAAAATGCAATGCTTTTGTGATAAAATCTTTATGGTCAACGCTTTTTTCTGTCAGCGCATACATTCCGAACAACGTATTTAATAACGCTATTTTAGAGATTTCAGTTTTAAACCAACCTTTTGCAATTATCGGTTTAGGGGTTTCAAAACCAATAATGTGTCCGTAAATAAAACCCGTACTTCTAACTTTTAGGTAGTAAGAGAGCGGCGTTTCCTTGAGAAAATCTGCAGTAAACTTTTGTTCACTAAAAAATTTGTCAATCCAGCCAAAATTAGAAGGGTTAATCATTAATTTTAATTTAAGACTACAAAGTTATAATATTTTATTGTTTTGCAATTCAACTAAAATAAATAACCGTTTTATTTTTGAGAAATAAAACGGTTAAAATTATAATTTATTTTATGATTGCCGAACAAGCTACTCTCGCTCCTGCGTTACCTGCAGGCTGCGATGTAAAATCATCTTGTTCTTCATGTACAATTAGACCTTTACCTAATATGTCTTTTTTCTCATCCCCGCAACCAATACACCATTCGTCTGTAACTAGAGTTATCTTTCCGTTTCCATTTGCGTCAGCAGTAAAGTTTCCTATGTCACCTTTATGGTAAGAATCAGATCCCCATTTTCCATGATTTTGAAAAGTTGGGTTCCAATGTCCGCCAGCAGAACTTCCGTCGGCCGCAGAACAGTCAGATTTTTCGTGTATATGAATAGCGTGAACACCAGGTGTTAATCCCGAAATGTTTGCTTCAAAAGTAACTTTTCCGTCTTTTTCTGTAAAAATAGCAGTACCAGTAACGATACTATTACTTTTTGGTTCTAGCGCTATTGTTAGTTTTTTGGTGTCATTAGATTTTGTACTGGTCTTACAGCCAGTCATAAATGCCCCTAAAATAGCAATCGAAACTAATATTTTTCTCATAATTACAAGTTTAAAAAATGAATAATAGGTAAAGTTAGTTTAAAATTTTTACAAGAGTTGACGCAAAAAAATAAATAATGTGTCCAAATAGTATTTAAAATTTTTAAGTTTATTTTACAATTAACCCAATATATTATGTGTAATTTAGATTAGGTTTTCGACGAAGAAGACGATTTATTAAATATTTAATTTTTTTTATTATGTTAAAAAACATCCTTAGAATGATATTGTTATGTGTAGTATTGGCTTCTTGTACAAGTACTAAAAGCACAAGTTCAGATGCTAAACCAGTTACACAGTTAGATGGAACTTGGGAACTTAATTACATTACAGGTCCAAGAATTGCTTTTCAAGGTTTATATCCTGAGCAAAAACCAGAAGTGTTTTTTGATACGAAGCAAAATCTAGTTTCGGGTAATGACAGTTGTAATTTATTTAGCAGTGAATTGAAATTAAAAGCAAGCGCAATTGATTTTACAGGTCCAATGGCTATGACCAAAAAAATGTGTATGGAAGGTCAAGAAGGGCAACAACTTTTTATGAGTACGATTAATAAAATTGACCATTATGAGGTTTCTGCTGATGGAAAAACTTTGACTTTTAAAACAGGAGATATGGCGATGATGCGCTTTACCAAAAAGTAATTTCTTTAGAATTATTTGCTGATGAAAAATAAATTTCGACTGTTAGTTTTCGTGTTTTTTATTTTGATTAATTCAAACAACGCGCAAGAGAAAACAAAGAGAGTACTGAAAGACGAACAAAGAGGAATTACAGTCAATCAAATAACAGATTTAATTAATTCACAAAACTTTGTTTTTTATGCTCGCTTTGTGGAGCCTATGGCAAGTAGACATATCAATGTCGAAGGTGAAAATTATACGGTGAATTACACAACAGATTTGGTTGAGAGTTATTTGCCGTATTTTGGACGAGCGTATAGCATTGGATATGGCGGAGATGGAGGTTTAAAATTTAAAGGAAAATCTGAAAGCTATACAGTCGAAAAAAAGAAAAAGTATTACTTAATTAGTACTACGGTAAAAGGAGAGAACGATACATTCAGACTTACTTTATCTGTTTATTTTGAAGGTAGTGCCACTCTTGTTGTTAGCAGTAATAATCGAAGCACGATAAGTTACACTGGTGAGATTCAAGCTTTATCGAAGTCGGAGTAGTTGTCAGATAGAAATACTACTTCTTTATTGGAAATAAAAATAAAAAAAAATCCGAATCGCCTGCGATTCGGATTTTTTTTTACGTTACTTTTTTACTTTTTCTTTATAAATAGCATCCAGCATCCCGTCTTGTGGACTATCTAAGGCCAATTCCCAAAACATGATCCCGCCTAATTTTTTCTTTTTAGCGTAAGCTGTTTTTTCAATTATCGAAGAAATATCGTCTCCAGTTGCAAACTTTTTCTCATTTGCGTTATACCAATATCCTGCCTTAGCATTTTTATCCCAAAAGTATTTCCAACCATTAGCTTCTGTGAACGTCGTAGCATAATTTTTAAAAGTTATACCGGCAACATGATTTCCAGCTTGATATAAACCATTATTTACGTTGGCTACATTTTCCCAAATTCGAGTGTAAAAAGCACCACCAATAACTAATTTGTCAGAAGGAATTCCTAATTTCAGTAAATATTCTACAGCTTTATTTGTAGATTCAGCTGTTTTATTTCCACTATATAAGGGAGCTTGGTGTCCTGTTACGGTTGCATAGCCGTTCACTAAATCGTAACTCATAATATTAACGCGATCTAGTAATGGCATTATAATTTTCCATTCTACAGATTCATTCAGGAACTTTTGAAAACCGCCCGCTGCAAAACTTAGTTCGTTTGTATTTCCTAATGTTGTACGCAATATTTTAACTAATTCAGTGAAATTGGTACGATCGTCCGCTTTAAAGGGATGTCCAGGCATTCCTTCGATAGCAGGATATTCCCAATCTAAATCAATACCATCCGTTTTAAAATAATCATTTACTTCTTTTACCGATTTGGCAAAAAGACTGCGTCCTTCAGCTGTAGAAAAAGCTTCAGAGCACGGTTCACAACCAGCCCAACCACCAAGAGATAGCATGATCTTTAAATTTGGATTTTTAGCTTTTAATCCAACCAAGTGTTTGATAGTAATTGAGTCCTTTGGAGAATCAACGCTTAGTTTGCCGTCTTTTAAATGACAGAAACTAAAAATGATGTGAGTTAGTTTAGTAACATCATACTGTTCGATTACTTTGTCGTCGCCTGTATAGTAAGCAATAACATCAATAGATTTGGTTTTTTGGGCATACGCTTGTCCCAAAAATAAGCAGAAGAACACCAATGCAATTTTTTTGCAATTTTTCATTTTTTAAGAGTTTTTAGTTTTTAGAACCTTAAATATAGGTGTTTTTAATGTATTTAGCCGCATTACAAAGGTGTAGGTGCAAAAAAACCGCATTGTTTTCGGGACAATGCGGTTTTAAACAAATTAAAATTAGCTAAAAACTATCTTTAACGTTAGAAACAGTATGTATTTTCTGCAACTAATTTTGATGTAATAATTTCTCGTAAACCAACTACGTTTGGCATATTGGCATATTTAGTAAAACGTTTTAATCCCATTAGCATCATGCGTTGTTCATCACCTTCAGCAAAAGAAACAATTGCTTCTTTACCTTTTTGTGTGATGATATCAACTGCTTCGTACAAGTACAATTGAGCCATTGCGATTTGTTCTTTCACTTTTGCTTCGCCGTCTTTTTTGGCTAGTTTTTCAGTTCTAAGAATAGTACTTTCTGCCATGTAGATTTCGATCAAAATATCAGAAGCAGCCATTAATATTTGTTGGTGCGAATCTAATTCTGTACCGTATTTTTGTACCGCACTACCAGCAACCATTAAAAAGACTTTTTTCAATTTTGTGATCATCTCTTTTTCTTCTGCAAATAATTCAGAGTAATCAGGCGTGTCAAAAGATGGAATTCCCATTAATTCTTCACCTACTTTTGTAGCAGGCCCTAACAAATCCACGTGACCTTTCATTGCTTTTTTAATCAACATTCCTACAGAAAGCATTCTGTTGATTTCGTTTGTACCTTCGTAAATACGTGCAATACGAGCATCTCTCCAAGCACTTTCCATTGGTGTGTCTTCAGAGAATCCCATTCCACCAAAGATCTGAATTCCTTCATCAGAACAGTTTTGAATGTCTTCAGAAACTGCTACTTTTAATATAGAGCATTCGATAGCATATTCTTCCACACCTTTCAATTCTGCATCTTGATGCGTTTCGCCAGCAGCTTCACGATCAGCAATTCTGTCTTCGATGTTTTTTGCAGCTCTATAAGAAGCGCTTTCGCCTGCGTATGCACTAGTTGCCATTTCGGCTAACTTAGAGCGAATAGCACCAAACTGAGAGATTGGTGTATTAAATTGTTGTCTTTCATTCGCATACTTAACCGATTCTGTGATTACTCTTCTTTGAGCATCCAGACAAGCAGCAGCCAATTTGATACGACCCACATTTAACGCATTCATCGCAATTTTAAAACCATTTCCTCTTTCAGACAACATATTCTCTACAGGAACTACCGTGTCATTAAAGAAAACTTGACGCGTAGATGAAGCACGAATTCCTAATTTATGCTCTTCTTCGTTCATTGTTATTCCATTACTAGGATCATTTTCAACGATGAAACCAGTAATATTTTTGTCATCTCCGATACGTGCAAAAACGATAAATAGACTACAGAAACCTGCATTCGAAATCCACATTTTTTGACCAGAGATTGAGTAAGATTTTCCATCCTCTGATAATACTGCTTTGGTCTTTCCAGAATTAGCATCAGATCCCGCACCTGGTTCTGTTAAACAATACGCTCCAAACCATTCGCCTGTTGCTAATTTAGGTACATATTTTTGCTTTTGCTCCTCGGTTCCGTACAACGTAATTGGCATGGTACCAATTCCTGTGTGCGCACCGAAAGCAGTCGAGAACGATCCAGTTGCACCAGAAATATAATCGCATACTAACATGGTAGATACAAATCCCATTCCTAATCCACCATAAGCTTCAGGAACGGCAACACCTAGCAAACCAAGTTCGCCTGCTTTTTTCATACATTCTTGTGTATAAGCGTAATCCTTTTTCTCAAAACGATCTTTGTGTGCCCATAGTTCTTTGTCAACAAACTCTTTTACAGAGTCACGCATCATTAATTGCTCTTCAGAAAAATCTTCAGGAGTGAAGACATCTTCGCATTTGGTTTCTTTTACAAGGAATTGTCCTCCTCTGGTTTTATTATCGCTCATTGCCTTATTTTTTTAAATTTTGAATTTTAAATTTTAAATTATTTGGACTCTTGTGATGTTTTAATTATTTTGGTAATAATATTTATAATATGTTCAATTTCAATAATATATATATTCATTTCAATTGATGTAAGTTCAGATTTATCTAAAAGTCGTAACCAGTATTTTGTTTCTCGTGCTTCTTTGGAAGCAATTGACATTTTATGAATAAAATCGTTTCTCGATTGAGCAGCGATAGCTTCTTCGACATTGGCACCAATACTTGTTGCTGATCTTAAAATTTGCTTTGAGATTATAAATTCATTTTCCTTTTTAAGAAGAATAAAAAGATTTACAATTGAAAGTGCAAAATCAAATGTCTTGGTAGCAATTATGTTTTCCTTCATCTTAATTTGAAATTTAAAATTTAAAATTCAAAATAATTTTAAAGAACCTCATAAATCCCTGCAGCTCCTTGTCCAGTTCCTACGCACATAGTTACAATTCCGTATTTATTTCCTCTGCGTTTCATTTCATCAAATAATTGAACCGAAAGTTTCGCTCCAGTACATCCTAATGGATGTCCTAACGCAATTGCTCCACCGTTTACGTTTACGATATCAGGATTTAACCCTAATTCACGAATAACAGCTAAAGATTGTGAGGCAAAGGCTTCGTTCAATTCAAATAATTCGATATCATTCAAAGACATTCCAGCTTGTTTCAATACTTTCGGAATTGCTTTTACAGGACCGATACCCATAATTCTTGGCTCTACACCTGAAGATGCAAAGTTGACCAAGCGCGCAATTGGTTCAAGATTCAATTCTTTTACCATTTCTTCACTCATCACCAAAACGAAAGCAGCACCATCACTCATTTGTGAAGAATTACCAGCAGTTACACTTCCACCGTCAGCAAATACGGCACGCAATCCAGCTAAACCTTCAAGCGTAGTTCCTAATCTCGGACCTTCGTCTTTGCTGACTACGTATGATTTGGTTTCTTTTTTACCATTTGCATTGATAAAAGTTTGCTCTACAGTAATAGGAACAATTTGTTTGTCAAATTTACCATCTGCTTGTGCTTTTAACGCTTTCATTTGAGAGTTGAACGCAAACTCATCTTGATCTTCTCTTGACACGTTATACTGCGTAGCAACTGCTTCAGCAGTTAAACCCATTCCCCAGTAATAGTCTTCATTTCCTGCTTTTGCAACTTTATAATCTGGTGTTGGTTTGTAACCACCCATCGGAATATAACTCATGCTTTCTGCACCACCAGCAATGATACAATGCGCCATTCCTGATTGAATTTTTGCCGTTGCCATACCAATAGTTTCTAAACCAGAGGCGCAGTAACGGTTTACAGTCACACCAGGAACATCGTCAATCTTCAATCCCATTAGCGAGATCAAACGAGCGACATTCAAACCTTGTTCTGCTTCAGGCATAGCGTTACCCACCATGACATCATCAATTCTTGTTTTGTCAAAATCAGGCAATTCATTCATCATGTATTGAATGGTTTCTGCAGCTAATTCATCAGGTCTTTTGAATCTAAACACACCTTTAGGTGCTTTACCCACGGCTGTTCTGTATGCTTTTACTATATAGGCTGTTTTCATTTTTTCTATTTTAAATTTTGAATTTTAAATTTTAAATTTTGTTGAATTTTAAGTAATACGAAATCATTTAAAATTCATCATTTATAATTTAAAATAATTAATTTCTCAACGGTTTCCCTTTCGTTAACATGTGCTGAATTCTTTCTAATGTTTTTCTTTCTGTACACAAACTCAAGAATGCTTCGCGTTCTAGGTCTAATAAGTATTGCTCAGAAACAAATGACGCCTCAGATAAATCACCACCAGCCATGACATAGGCTAGTTTATTGGCAATTTTTTTATCATGTTCAGAGATGTATTTTCCAGCTTCCATTTGGTCTGTTCCTACTAAGAACATTCCCAATGCTTGTTTTCCTAAAACCTTTACATCCGTTCTGCGAATTGGTTGTGTGTAACCAGCTTCAGCCATAATCAAAGCGTGCTTTTTAGCTTCAGCGATCTGACGGTCTTTGTTAACCACAATTAAATCTTTACCGTGTTGCAAAAGTCCAGTGTCAAAAGCTTCATAACCAGAAGTCGACACCTTAGCCATTGCAATTGTTAAGAAATACTCTTGCAAAACGTTCAATTCCACGTCATTTTTATGAAACAAGTCAGACGCTCTTAATGCTAGTTCTTTTGAACCACCACCACCAGGAATCACACCAACTCCAAACTCAACCAATCCCATATACGTTTCTGCAGCTGCAATAACTTTGTCAGCATGCAAGCTCATTTCGCAACCACCACCAAAGGTCATTCCGTGTGGCGCTACAACAACAGGAATTCCTGAGTAACGAACGCGCATCATAGTGTCTTGGAACATTTTGATCGCCATATTTAATTCATCGTATTCTTGCTCAACAGCCATCATAAAAATCATTCCAATGTTGGCTCCAACAGAGAAATTGGCTGCTTGATTCCCAATTACTAAACCTTGGTATTCTTTTTCAGATAAATCGATTGCTTTGTTAATGGCTTGTAAAACATCGCCACCAATGGTATTCATTTTAGATTGGAATTCTAAATTCAAAATTCCATCTCCTAAATCTTGTATAATTGCACCGCTATTGCTCCACACTTTTTTGCTTTCGCGAATGTTGTTCAAGATGATAAATGCATCTTGTCCGGGAACTTTAGTTTGCGATTTCGTAGGAATATTATAAAAATAAGTTGCGCCTCCTTTGATGGTGTAAAAACTTGTATTACCAGCAGCCAACATTTCAGTTACCCACGCGGCAGGCTCTAAACCTTCTGCTTGCATCATTTCTATTCCCTCTTCAACACCAATAGCATCCCAGATTTCAAATGGACCATTTTCCCATCCAAAACCCGCTTTCATGGCATCGTCAATTTTATATACTTCGTCTGAAATTTCAGGAATTCTATTAGAAACATAAGCAAACATTCCAGCGAAGCTCTTGCGGTAAAATTCACCTGCTTTGTCTTTTCCTTTAACCAAAACTTTAAAACGATCAATTGGTTTATCAATAGTTTTAGTTAATTCTAAAGTTGCAAAAGAAGCTTTTTTAGCCGAACGGTATTCTAGAGTATCTAAGTCTAGGGTAAGAATTTCTTTTCCTTCTTTTTTATAAAAACCTTGTCCGCTTTTACTACCCAACCATATATTTTCCATCATTTTGTTTACAAAATCAGGAAGTTTAAATAAGTCGTGTTGCTCGTCGTTCGGACAGTTTTCGTAAATACCGTTGGCAACATGTACCAAAGTATCTAAACCTACCACATCAACCGTACGGAAAGTAGCCGATTTTGGTCGACCAATTACTGGACCAGTCAATTTATCCACTTCTTCAATCGTTAATCCCATCTCTTTTACCAAATGAAACAAACTCTGAATGCCGTAAATACCAATTCTATTTCCAATAAAAGCTGGAGTATCTTTAGCCACAACCGACGTTTTTCCTAAGAATTTTTCACCGTATATGGTAAGAAAGTCCAGTACTCCAGTTGCAGTTTGTGGTCCGGGAATTATTTCGAATAATTTTAAGTAACGTGCTGGGTTAAAAAAGTGAGTTCCGCAGAAGTGTTTTTGAAAATCTTCGCTTCTTCCTTCGCTCATAAAATGAATCGGAATTCCCGAAGTATTTGAAGTAATTAAGGTTCCAGGCTTGCGGAACTGCTCAATTTGGTCAAAAACCAATTTTTTAATATCCAATCGCTCAACTACTACTTCAATAATCCAATCTACACCAGCAATCTTTGCCATGTCATCAGTTGTATTTCCAGTAGTAATTCTGCTTGCAAATTTTTGACTGTAAATAGGAGAGGGCTTCGATTTTAAGGCCGTCATTAAATGGTCATTCACTAAACGATTGCGAACTACTTTATCTTCTAATGTTAATCCTTTTTTAGTTTCAGCATCTGTTAATTCGCGCGGAATAATGTCTAATAATAAAACTTCCACACCAATGTTTGCAAAATGGCAAGCGATTCCTGAACCCATGATTCCGGATCCTACTACGGCAACTTTTTTAATTGTGCGTTTCATAAGTATTTTTTAATTTTTTTGTATTGGAAAAAGTGCTTTACTCAATTTTATTCAATTGCGGCACTTTCGTTGTCTTTCTGAGTAAATATATTTTTCTCTGCGATCAGTTCATTTATAATTTCTGCTACTTCAAAAAAATGCTCCAATTTTTCAGGAGATACATTTTGTTTGATGGTTTCATTAAATTTTAGAACTGTATTTTTAGATAACTCTCTTTTTTCTTTTCCAAATTCCGTTAAGTATATTAAAACACCTCTTCCGTCGGTTGGATTTTTTTTACGTACAATTAAACCTTTGTCTTCCATTGATTTTAAAGTCCGTGTTAAACTAGTTGCTTCCATTCCCATGCGTGGTCCAAGGGCGGTTGAAGGTGTCCCAACTTCTTTGTCAATACTTAACAATGCAAATCCTGTGGCCATAGTTGCTTCATACTTTGAAGCTTCTTCATTGTACATCCGGGAAACTGCTTGCCAAGTTGCTCTCAGTATATAGTCTATTGTTTTTTCTTTCATCTATGCACGTATTATCGTTAGGTATCACAATTTAAGGACTCGTTTATACCTTATTTGATCGTTATAGTGCTTAATCAACTATATCGATTTCAAATATACTAAATAAATACTATGCATGCATAATAAAAATACTTAAAATTTTTGTTTTGTTGAAAAAAAAATGATTTTCAATATTTTAAGTGTGAAATTTAGTGAAATTTAGCATTTATTTTTCGATTATCGAGCATTCCTTCAGTTAGATAATTGTTAAATCTATTTTTAAGAAGTTGCATGATTATTTTTTAAAATTGCTTCTCTCTCAAAAAAATTTAGGCATAGAAAAAGGCTGTCTTTATAGGACAGCCTTTTGTATTAATATCAACCAAGTACTTTTAATTATGAATGTAAATTTTGTCGTACAGCGCTTTGTAGATTTCTTTTACGATTTTACGCTTCAATTTTAAAGTAGGAGTCAAGTGACCGCCTTCAATAGACCAAACATCTGGCGTCAATTCAAAACGTTTTATTTGCTCCCAATGTCCGAATTTTTTATTTATTTCGTTGATTTCTTCTTGAATTCGTTCGATAACTTTTTCATTCGTAACTATTTCTTCATTGGTTTTACCCACTTGAATTTTATGAATTTTAGCCCATTCTTTTACGAACTCAAAATTAGGTTGAATAAAAGCCGCTGGCATTTTTTCACCTTCACCAATAACCATAATTTGCTCAATGAAACGAGATTGTTTCATCATATTTTCAATCATCTGAGGCGCAATATATTTTCCACCCGAAGTTTTAAACATTTCCTTTTTACGATCGGTAATTTTTAAGAAACCATCTTTATCTATTTCTCCTATGTCTCCCGTGTGAAAGTAGCCGTCTATAATTGCTTCAGCAGTTTTTTCGGGATCTTTAAAGTAGCCCAACATGACGTTTGGTCCTTTGCATAAAATTTCTCCATCAGCAGCAATTTTAACTTCTACATTCGGAATAATTTTACCAACGGTTCCCACTCTAAAACCTTTGTTCCTTTGATCGTTTACCGCAATTACTGGAGAAGTTTCAGATAAACCGTAGCCCTCCATAACTGGAATTTCGGCTGCAGCAAAAACGCGAGACAAACGAGTTTGCAGAGCGGCACTACCAGAGACCATTAAATCTAGGTTTCCACCCAAACCTTCTTTCCATTTACTGAAAATAAGTTTACGTGCAATGGAAAGTTGAAATTCATACCAAGCACCATTTGCTCCGTAAGGTTCATATCTTAATCCTAAGTCGATAGCCCAAAAGAATAATTTTTTCTTGATACCAGTTAACTCAGCTCCTTTCGTATATATTTTGTCGTATACTTTTTCTAAAAGTCTTGGTACTGCTGTCATCACAGTCGGACGAACTTCTTTTAAGTTGTCGCTAATCTTTTCGATAGATTCACCAAAATAAACAGATACACCATAATATTGGTATAAATATAAAATCATGCGTTCAAAAATATGACAAATAGGTAAGAAACTCAATGCGACACTATTACCAGCTTCAAACGGAATTCTAGTGGCGCTATTTAGTACATTACTAACGATATTTTGGTGCGACAACATGACACCTTTTGGGCGTCCTGTTGTTCCAGAAGTATAAATAATAGTAGCCATATCATCAGTTTTAATACTGTCTTTCAATGCTTCTACTTCTGGTTGGTTGCTTTCATCTTTACCTAAGTCTACTACTTCTGTCCAGTTTTTACAACCAGCAATTTTGTTAAAGGAATAAACTTCTTTTAAAGAAGAAACTTTGTCTTTAATTTCCATCACTTTGTTAAACACTTCTTCATCAGAAACAAATACATACGAACTTTCGCTATGATTTAAAATGTATTCGTAATCGTCGGCAGAAATTGTTGGATAAATCGGCACCGTTTGCGCTCCTGTTTGAAGCACTCCAATGTCCATAATATGCCATTCAGTTCTGTTATTTGAGGTAATTAAAGCAATTTTTTGATCTTTTTGCACGCCCATTTTAAGCAAACCTCTAGATATAGCGTTTGCTTGTGCAATATATTCGTCGGTAGATGTTTTCTCCCAAACTCCATTCTGTTTGGTTACTAAGGCGTCTTGTTTGTTGTATTTTTCTTTTTGATAATATGGGAAATCAAAAAGTCTTGTAATTGTAACCATAGCATGAAGTATTAGATTTGGATTGCAAATTAAATAAAATTAACGATAATTGTTATTTTTCTAACAATAAAAAGAAAAATTTAGCGGCATTGGCAAAAAGTACCAAAAACTATCGAATTTAAAGTTAATTATTTGTTGATGAGATAAAATTCTGAAGGTTTTTTAAATCAGATTGCTACTTTAATTTGTTTTTTAGGTTCGCTGTATTCGCGTTCAACTCTTCTTCTGTGTAGCTTTTTACCCGTTCTCCCAAGATAAACATTTTCATCTTACTAAAATGTATCGAATATTGCACCTCATTCCAGTTGTCTTCTCCATCATTTTTGTACCAAAGCGGATAGACGGCACTATTAAATCCTTCGGTAATATGCGGAATACCGATGTTTGAACATTCAATTCCCCAAGTCATAGCAGTTTGTGGTTTGTCGTGCAACTGAAAGATTCCACTTCCATTTTCGTTAAGTTGAATTACAGGTTCTTTTTTATTGTTAAAAAGATACGTGCCCGAAATAGGATATCCAATAACTGTAGTAATAAAGCGTGTTTTATTGTTCACTTCGATTTGATCGACTTTGATTTGTGCAAAAGTAGAAGTAGCCACTAAGATAAGAAGTGAAAAAAGTAATTTTCTAAGAGTCATAAAATGTAGGTTAGATGGGGTTTGGTATTAAATATTTGTTTGTTATCAATTTTTTTAGGAACGCAAATCTAGTAAAATAAGATTAAACGGCTAACCAAAAGCGACGCGGAATTGTGCAACAGCTTTTTATAAGATTAATGGTGAGTGCGTTAAAAAATAAAGGTCGATTCGTGATCTTTATTTTTGTAAGAGTTGTATGTTTTTTTTTCTTAATAACACTAGTGAAAGTTGTATTACAGAAAAGTAATTCTTGAAAGATTAGCACTTGTTTATCTAATTTTATTAAAAAACGACTATAAAAAAATTACTATAAAATTATTTCGTTTATGCGTTTCTCTTGATTTTGCGAATCATGCTCAAGAATTTATTTAATACATTTATAAAAAAAATATGCGTTACTTTTTTTATCTTTTGATAGTGACCTTTGCTCTTACAATGGTTGGCTGTAGTTCTACAAAAATTACAGGTCAGCCGTATTTTACTGCTCCCATACCTCAAGAAACATCGACACCGAAGTTGAATATTTTTGTTCCGAAGAATATTAAGTTTGATGCTCCAGTTTTAATCTTTGTTCATGGCGGGAATTGGAATAGCGGAAAAAGGAGCACTTACAATTTACTGGGTAGAAATTTTGCAAAAAAAGGTATTATTACTGTTATTCCAGATTATACGTTAAGTCCCGCGGCTAACTATAACGAAATGACCGAACAAATTGCTGCTGTAATTAAGTGGACGCAAGCGCATAGTAAAGAATACAAAGGGAATGCTAAACACATTTTTATATCGGGACATTCTGCAGGAGGTCAATTAGGAGCGCTAGCAGTTATGAATTCGAAATACGGAATTGATCCGCAAACAGTTTCGGGAATAATTTTAAATGATGCTGCAGGATTGGATATGGAGAGTTACTTAACGAAAATTCCGCCGACGAAAGAGAACGATTATTTGGCTACTTGGACTGCCAATCCTGAAAATTGGAAAGACGCTTCGCCTATTTATTTTATTGATAAAAACACGCCGACGCTCTTCATTTATGTTGGCAAGAAAACCTATACTTCTATTAAAGAAGGAAATGCTAATTTTTTGAAAGCTTTGCAACCGTTTCAACCCGAAGTGAGTCCAGTTTATTTGAATAAAAAACACATTCCGATGGTTGTGCAATATTTTTTTCCGTGGAGCCATCGCTTTGATGAGATAAGCGATTTTATAAAAAAGAATAGCAATTAGAATTTGCCATAATCTAGGGTTGCAAAAGTATACGTAGAGATTTGCACTATATCTTCTTAATTTCCTTTGCTGTTTCGTTTAGTCAAGTTAATGACTGGATGAGATAAAAGTTGTTTTTTCATTTCATTTCATTTATAGTAGTGAAAATAAACAGCAGTGTACAGTTGGTTTGCGTGAGGGATGGAAGCGATATCCTTTTTGTGCCGATTTTTATCGGGACAAAAAGATATAGTGTACAGCCCGACAGCATGGCTAAAAAAGAGCGCCTCACCGCAAAGTAGATGGCTCTTTTTAAGCCATGGTGGCACGCCCAAATTATAATTATACTATAAAAAAAAGCGGCAAATATAAATTTACCGCTTTTTGTATCGTGTTTATTATGCTGAAAATTATTTGTTTTCAAGCCATTTTCTTGCATTTACAAACGCTTCATGCCAAGGAGAAACTTCGTCGTTTCTGTCTTTTGGATAATGCGCCCAGTTCCACTGGTAAGTGGAGCGCTCAATGTGCGGCATCGTTACCAAATGGCGTCCTGTAAGGTCGCAAAGCATGGCTACATCGTAGTGTGAGCCGTTTGGATTGGCAGGATAACCTTCGTAAGCATATTTACCAACAATGTGGTAGCGCTCTTCGCCCAATGGCAATTCGAATTTTCCTTCTCCGTGTGAAACCCAAACTCCCAAGGTGGTTCCAGCCAAGCTAGACAACATTACTGAGTTGTTTTGCTGCACTTTTACCGAGGTAAAGATACTTTCGTGTTTGTTGCTGTCGTTGTACAACATTTTTGGCATTTGTTCGTGCTCTGAGTGGATCAGTTCCAATTCGACGAACAATTGACAGCCGTTGCAAATTCCGACTGATAAAGTGTCTTCTCTTTTGAAGAAGTTGTTTAAGGCCGTATGTGCTTTTTCGTTGTATTTGAATGCACCTGCCCAACCTTTGGCAGAGCCTAAAACGTCTGAGTTAGAGAAACCTCCAACTGCTCCGATGAACTGAATGTCTTCTAGATTTTCACGTCCTGAGATTAAATCGGTCATGTGAATGTCTTTGACATCAAAACCAGCTAAATACATGGCATTTGCCATTTCACGTTCAGAATTACTTCCTTTCTCACGAAGAATAGCGGCAATTGGTCTTGGTTTTGTAGGATCGATTTCTGGTTTTTTTCCCGTAAAATGTGTTGGAAAAGTATACTGTAACGGTTGATTTTTATAATTGTCGAAACGCTTTTGCGCCATTCCGTTTTTAGATTGTTTTTGGTCTAATAAAAACGAAGTTTTAAACCAAATGTCTCTGTATCTCGCAATGTCTAATTTGCAAGGTCCAAAGTCCAAAGACGCATCGGTAGTGACATGTCCTAATTTATAAAAAGAAACTCCTTTAGCGTTTAATACAGTTTCTAAATGTGCATCTTCTTTGGCTTGGAAAACGATTCCGATGTTTTCTGAAAATAAATATTTGATAATGTCTTTCTCTTCAAAAACAGAGAAATTTATTTTTGCACCCAAGTTTACATCTGCAAAACACATTTCTAATAAAGTCGTGATTAAACCACCGCTACCAATATCGTGTCCTGCTAAAATTTGATCGTCTAAAATTAATTCTTGAACGGTATTGAAGGCTTTTTTGAAGAAAGCAGCATCTTTGATAGTTGGTGTTTCGTTACCAATGGCATTTAAAGTCTGTGCAAAAGACGAACCTCCTAATTTGAAATCATCTTGCGATAAATTGATGTAATAAATAGAACCGCCGTCTTTTTGTAAAACGGGTTCTACAACTTTTCTAATATCAGTACAGTTTCCGCCTGCTGAAATAATAACCGTTCCTGGCGCAATTACTTCGTCATTTGGATATTTTTGTTTCATTGAAAGCGAATCTTTTCCGGTTGGAATATTGATTCCCAATTGGATTGCAAATTCTGAGCAAGCTTCAACTGCAGCGTACAAACGTGCATCTTCGCCTTCGTTTTTACAAGCCCACATCCAGTTGGCCGAAAGTGAAATTCCGTCCATTCCGTCTTTAATTGGCGCCCAAACAATATTAGATAATGATTCGGCAATCGCATTTCTACTTCCTGCAACAGGATCAATTAAAGCTGAGATAGGAGCATGCCCAATTGAAGTAGCAATTCCCTCTTTTCCTTGGTAATCCAAAGCCATTACACCTACATTGTTCAAAGGCAATTGTAGCGGTCCAGCTGTTTGTTGTTTGGCTACTTTTCCGCCTACACAACGGTCTACTTTGTTCGTTAACCAGTCTTTACAAGCGACAGCTTCTAACTGCAAAACATCTTCTAAATAAGTTGCTATGTTTCGAACGCTGTACTCTAAAGCCGGATAATTGTAAACAATAGTTTTGTCGTTCATTATCGTTTTTGGCGAACTCCCGAAGAAATCTTCCAGCGCATAATCCATTGGTTTCTCGCCAGTAGATTTAGACTCAAAAGTAAAACGATGATCGCTTGTAACATCGCCCACTTCATAAATAGGTGAACGCTCTCTATCGGCAATTCGGTGTAAAATACCCAAATCTTTGGTGCCAATAACCAATCCCATTCTTTCTTGAGATTCGTTACCAATAATTTCTTTGGCAGATAATGTTGGATCTCCAACAGGCAATTTATCTAAATCGATTAAACCACCAGTTTCTTCGACCAACTCAGACAGACAGTTTAAGTGTCCACCTGCGCCGTGATCGTGAATCGAAACAATAGGATTGTGATCGCTTTCTACCAAACCACGAATGGCATTGGCAGCACGTTTTTGCATTTCTGGATTCGAACGCTGAATGGCATTCAACTCTATTCCTGAACCGAAAGCGCCAGTATCTGCAGACGAAACCGCAGCACCACCCATTCCGATTCTATAATTTTCTCCACCTAAAATGACGATTTTGTCGCCTTCTTGTGGTTTTTTCTTAATTGCTTGGTCTAATTTTCCGTAACCAATTCCACCTGCTTGCATGATCACTTTGTCGTAACCAATTTTGCGATTGTTTTCTTCATGTTCGAAGGTTAAAACAGAACCAGTAATTAATGGTTGGCCAAATTTATTTCCGAAATCAGAAGCACCGTTAGACCCTTTGATTAAAATATCCATTGGGGTTTGGTACAACCATTTTCTTTCTTCCATGGCGTCTTCCCACTTTCTACCTTCGGTCAAACGAGAGTAAGAAGTCATATAAACCGCTGTTCCTGCTAATGGCAAAGATCCTTGCCCACCAGCCAAACGATCTCTGATTTCTCCTCCAGCACCAGTTGCAGCTCCGTTAAAAGGCTCTACCGTTGTTGGAAAATTATGTGTTTCTGCCTTTAATGAAATAACCGAATCAAATTCTTTTATTTCGTAAAAGTCAGCTTTGTCGGCTGTTTTTGGCGCAAATTGTTCAACTCTTGGTCCTTTTACAAAAGCCACATTGTCTTTGTATGCTGAAACGATTCCGTTTGGATTTTCTTGGGAAGTTTTTTTGATTAATTTGAATAAAGAAGTTTCTTTCTCTACACCATCAATTACAAAAGTTCCGTTGAAAATTTTGTGACGACAGTGCTCTGAATTTGCTTGTGAAAAAGCAAATATTTCAGAATCTGTTAATTTGCGACCTAATTTAGTCGATAAATTGTTCAAATAATCTTCTTCCTCAGTGCTTAAAGCCAAACCTTCTTGTTTGTTGTAAGCAGCGATATCATCAATTTCTAAAATAGGTTCGGGTTGAATGTGGATGCTAAAAATTTCCTGATTCAACGCGCTGTACTTTTGAGAAAGCATGGGATCGAAATCAGTAAAATCTTCTGTAACATAGAAAAATTCCTCTATTCTAATGATGCCCGAAATGGCCATATTTTGCGTAATTTCAACAGCATTAGTACTCCAAGGAGTAATCATTGCGGCGCGAGGTCCAACAAAAAAATCCGTCAATGCGGATTTTTCAATTTTATGTGCGTCGGCAAAAAGCCAGTTCAATTTTGAAATGTCTTGAGCTGAAATTTCGTTTTCCGTATGTACGGCAAAAACAGTTTTGCTTTGGTTTTCAAAGAAATGAATCATCGTTGTGAAGTTTGTTGTATTTCGGTGCAAATTTACGTTATTTTTTCAATCTCACAAAGGCCAAAAACAGCAAAGTTATGTGTGCAGTTTTTTAGTTGTGATTCGTGGGTTTATCTTTGCTTTATTGCTGCTTTCGAAAAGATTAGCTCAGTAGACGCGAAGCTTTTACGCCTTTTAAAATTTAATTGGTGATTTATTCATTTCGATTAAAATATAGAATTGAATCTCCTGATTTTTAATCTTTTCTCTCTCGGAATCAATTGGATACACACTCAACTATTCCGTAATCTCATCGAAAACAAAGTCTGGTTTGCTAAAGTCAAAAGGAACCGTCTCATCAAAATAAGCAATTTTTAAAAAACTATGAACAAAGCCTTTTCCTAAAAGTAATTTACCATTTTCTTCTAAAAAAATAATTGGTTTTCTCCGCCATTCGCCGCCGCCGTAAGGTTTAAAGTGAAAAGTACCGCGAAGTGTATCTTTTTTAATTATACCCGTTACATCTCCTGAATCAATAAAAGCTTTTCCATTATACCGAATTTCATATTGACCATAAAATTTATTTTCTAGACGAATAATAGATAAATAGGCAGTATCTTGATTCGCAATAGCACGATAAAATTGTTTGTTTTTTTCATCGTGTTTCGCACAGCTGAAGATTAGATGTGTAATAAAAATCAATAAAAATACTCTTCTAATCATTTCTTTGCTAATTGTTTAGTTTGGTAAATAGTAAAAAGCTTAAATGAACTTTTTTGTGTACTTTGAATTACTGATTTTTTATCTTTTTTTGCGATACAATTGTGAAACTATTTCTTTTTTTCTGGAAAATCTCTACTTTGATACGCACCCAAATCGGGAGGAAGTGTTCTTGTGTTGCCCAAAATATCAGCCGAAATTAAATAAGCTGGATATCCTTTCGCGAAAGCGCTAGAGGTTCTATCGATGTACAACTGGTTTTTTGTCACGTTTAAGAATTGCGGACTTTCATTCAAAATTATATTTGCATAATGCTCACTATCAGCACCGATTTCTTTATTGGAAGATTTTAATAGACAGTTAGTGAATTTATAGTTAAATGTCACATTAGCGGCTTTATTAAGTCGCAATGCATCAGCATAAGTACTATAAATGATGCAATTGTTGAAAGCAGCTTCAAGTAAATCATTTGTATCATTTGAAGTGTTCTCTTTTAAATTACTAATGGAAACTGCCACTTGGTTATAGTTATTCCAATTGTTATTAAAAGTGCAGTGCGTAAATTCATAATTACCGCCAAAAGAACAAAATAAGTTCGCTTTTCCTGAATTATTAATGGCAATATTAGAACCTTTAATTTTTGCATTCTCAGCTAAAATGCCATAATTGACGCAATTATAAATTTGTGTGTTTTTAATTAAGGTTATTGTTTTATTGGTGTTTTGAATGTACAATCCTTCGGTTGCATTTTTTAGGGTCAGATGATTGATGGAATTGTTTAGACTTCCCTTTCCTAACCAAATTTTTCCCCATTGTCCAGCAATGTCATCGTAATTGGATTCTAACCGGTCGCCTTCAAAAATAATTTCGTGTTCTAAAAATTCAGTTGTAGAAACAAAGCCATTGATCTGTAAAGTAGCATTTTTTCCCACATAAATACCAGAATTGGCATGAAAATATACACGAGTTCCCGCTTGAAATTGAACCGTTTTATGTTCGGGAACCGATGCATATCCGTAAATAACATACGGTTTTTGCTTGGTAAAAATCAGTTCGTTCCCGTTTTCTGGATCATTTTCGTTCAGATAAAAACCTTCTATATTTTTATCTTCGATAGTAATGGTTTCTTTACTTCCATCTGCATTTTTAGATGGATATAAAAAAATGGCATCTTTAATTAAAGTCACCAAATCGACCACTTGCTGATTCGGGCCAGTGTCAAATAGAATTTTATCGGTATACAAAAAAGATTTAGGGTCCGCATCACTTATATCAGCCGTGGTTTCTATGAAAATAAAGAGACTGTCTTTGGCAAGTAATGTAACATTGCTGAAGACCCTTCCGTTCGTGCCAGACATGCCGTCAACGCTCATTCGATATTTTGAATTCAGTCCATTTTTAAACTGAATAGTCGGAATGGAAATGTCTTTTTTACTCTTATTATACACTTTCAGTTGATACGTACTTGAACCGATGTTTTTAAAAACGGTATCCAAATAAACCGTGTCTCTTGAAAAAAACAAGTCGCCTGAACTCGGTACAGTTTCGAAATCACTTCGACATGAGCTAATACAGCTAAGAAGTAGGATTGCGAGAAAAAGAAAAAGGGTCCGCATTGTTGTAAAGTTTATGTAAAAATAGAAAAAAACTAATTGCAGTACGTTTTGATTTAATTTTAGAAATACATTTAGACTTTGCTCGATTATCTTTTAGTAATTTTACGTTTCTAAAAACAAACTCAATGATATTTAGTAAAGAGCAAATTTTAGAATTTTGCAATCAGTTTTCAAAAAACACGTTGATGCAAACTCTACAAATTGAATATATAGATGCAGGCGAAGATTTTTTGGTGGCTAAAATGCCGGTCACTCCAGCGGTTCATCAACCGATGGGAATTTTACACGGAGGTGCTTCGGTTGCTTTGGCAGAAAGTGTGGGTAGTGCAGCTTCTCATTTTTTTATCAATCCAGAAAAGCAAGAAATTCGCGGAATCGAAATTTCGGCCAATCATCTAAAAAGTATTCGAGAAGGAGTTGTTTTTGGAACCGCAAAAATTATTCATAAAGGAAGATCATTGCATCTTTGGGAAATTAAAATTACAGATGAATCTGGAAATTTAATTTCGCTTTGCAAATTGACCAATATGGTTTTGGATAAAAAGCTAAAGTAATACGAGCAGATGAATGATTTTTTTGAAAAAATAAAAACACACAAAGCAAAAAACTTGCCTTTTGTGATGTACAGTAAACCCAATTCGGATACTGTTTGTGGACTTTTGCAAAATAACAATGCACTTTTTGAAGTGAACGATTTTTCAGAAAAAGGCTTTGTTTTTGCTTCTTTTGATAAAAGTAAAATGATTTTAATTCCAGAAAACGAATCTGAAATACTTACGACGCTATTCAATAAGAAAACAAATTTCACCATTCCAAGCAAAGATTCTGGCACAGATGAATCGGCTAAAATTCCGTTTGAAATTTTGGTTGAAAAAGGAATAAAAGCAATCGGTGCTGGAGCATTTAAAAAAGTAGTTTTATCTCGAAAAGAAGCAGTTTTGTTGACTGATTTCGATTGTATTGATACTTTTCAGAACCTGATTCAATTGTATCCTGCAACTTTTACCTATTGCTTTTATCATCCTAAGGTTGGTTTTTGGATGGGAGCCACGCCAGAGCAATTGCTTAAAGCATCAGAAAACACTTTTGAAACTACAGCTTTGGCGGGAACACAGCAAGCAAATGATACTTCGACTGAAATAGTTTGGCAACAAAAAGAGAAAGACGAACAACAGTATGTAACCGATTTTATTGTAAAACGCTTGCAAAATGTGGCATCGCAAATAACTGTTACGAAGCCATACAGTTTAAAAGCAGGTGCAATTTGGCACATTAAAACCGATATTTCGGGCGTTTTAAAAGAAGATTCTAGTTTGAAAGAAGTGGTTGATTTGTTACATCCAACGCCGGCGGTTTGTGGACTGCCAAAGGATAAGGCAATGGAATTTATTGTTGCCAATGAAAATTATATTCGGACGTTTTATACTGGGTTTTTAGGCGAACTGAACAGTAGTTTAACTTCAGTAACAAAAAGTTCTGATTTGTTTGTGAATCTTAGATGCATGCAAATAGAGAATGATAGCGCGATGCTATACATGGGTTGCGGGATTACTAAAGAAAGTATTCCCGAAAAAGAGTGGGAAGAAAGCGTGAATAAATCCATGACAATGAAGAAGGTTTTGTGGAAGGCAGAGAGATTAGCGCCAAGAAGCAAGATTTGAAATGCAGACGACAATACGCAGGAGTAATTAAGAAATAGATAGGAAAGAAAAACAAGAAAAATAATATAGTGGAAAATTGGGGAATTCATGAATTAATTTTTACCCTCAATTTTACCATACTTAAATATAAAAAGAATGAAATTAGACATATTAGCTTTTGGTGCACATCCAGATGACGTGGAATTGGGTTGTGCAGGGACAATTTTGAAAGAAGTTTCATTAGGTAAAAAAGTGGGAATCGTTGACTTGACTCGTGGGGAACTAGGAACTCGTGGTTCGGCGGAAATTAGGGATGAAGAAGCTGCTGCTGCCGCTGCGATTATGGGTGTGCAGGTGCGTGAGAATTTGCAATTCCGCGATGGTTTTTTTACAAATGATGAGCAACACCAATTGGAGATTATTAAAATGATACGAAAATACAAGCCTGAAACGGTTTTGTGCAATGCTATCGACGACAGACACATTGACCACGGAAAAGCAAGTAAATTAGTATCGGATGCTTGTTTTTTGTCGGGCTTAATGCGAATTGAAACCGAATTGGATGGACAAAAGCAACAGCACTGGAGACCAAAAGTGGTATATCATTACATTCAATGGAAGGATATCAAGCCTGATTTTGTTGTTGATATTACTGGTTTTGAGGAAAAAAAAATTGAAGCTGTTTTGGCGTATCAAACTCAGTTTTATGATAAAAATTCAGACGAGCCAGCAACGCCAATTACCAGTAAAAACTTTTTAGAAAGCTTAAATTATCGCGCGCAAGACCTAGGAAGACTGGTAGGTGTCGATTTTGCCGAAGGTTTTACAGTCGAAAGATATTTGGCTGTCAACAGCTTAGATGATTTGATCTAAAAAGACGATACTTTTTTTGATTTTTTGTTTGCAAAAGTAAACATTAGTTGTATATTTGCAACCGCTAAGGCAAATGGTGGTTGTAGCTCAGTTGGTTAGAGCATCGGTTTGTGGTACCGAGGGTCGCGGGTTCGAGCCCCGTCTTCCACCCAGAAAGCAAAAGCCTCTCAGAAATGAGAGGCTTTTTTTGTGGACTAATTTTTCGTTTGATATTTTTTAAAATTATAAAACGAAAACATAGATATATGTGAAATTTTGCAATTGAAAATATTACGAAAAAACCACGGTCTTATTGCTATAGACCATTGTTTTTCGCTGCGCATGTAGTTTGATAGCTCTCGCCAAAACAATCCGTTCTAAATCGCGACCTTTCATAATAAAATCTTCTACCGAATGAATGTGAGATACGCGAGTAATATCTTGCTCGATAATCGGACCTTCATCCAACTCCTCGGTAACATAGTGACTGGTTGCTCCAATAATTTTAACACCACGTTTAAAAGCCGCGTGATAGGGCTTTGCACCCTGAAATGCAGGTAAAAACGAATGGTGAATGTTTATTATTTTATTAGTGAATTTATTGATAATTGTAGGTGTAATAATTTGCATGTAACGTGCCAAAACGATAAAATTAATCTGGTAGCGTTCTAACAATTCCAACTGCAATCTTTCTCCTTCTTCTTTCGTTTCTTGCGTAAACGGAACATAATGAAACGGAATGTCGAAACGCTCAGCAACCGTTCGCAAATCATTGTGATTGCTAATAATTAGTGGAATTTCAACATTCAACTCTTCCGCGCTGTATCGCCCTAAAATATCAAATAAGCAATGGTCGTACTTACTGACGAACAAAGCCATTTTAGGTTTTTGTTCTTGGTTGTACATTTCCCATTGCATTCCAAAATCAGCAGCAATGGTTTGGCCAAAATCAGGTTTAATCGTTTCAAGTGTGTTTTTAACGTTTGTTAATTCGCATTCCAAACGCATAAAAAACACATTTTGCTCGTGATCTACATGCTGATCAATGTAGGTAATATTTCCTGCAATTTTTAAGATGTAATTGGTAACGGCTGCAATAATTCCTTTTTGATCTTTACAATGAATTAGTATTGTTATTTTTTGCATTGCGGTGGTTTGTGTAATTTATAGTTTTTTGGTTTATTTGCGATCCTGCATGGCAAAAACTTGCTTTAATAAAGGTGAAGTTCTTGCATTTAAGTTGGTTCGAATGTTTTTTTCTTCTACAGAAATCATCTTAAAAACACCAGTCATCGCTTGACTGGTCACATAATCTGTCAAATCTGGATTAACATCTTTCGTCAGCGGTAAACTGTTGTATTTGGTAATTATGTTCTTCCAAATTTTATCAGCACCTACTTTACTAAAAGAGTTTTGTACCACAGGACTAAATTTGCTGTACAATACTGTAGAGGTAGTTCCTTGCAAATAGGCAGTCGCCGCAGAATCATTCCCCAATAAAATATTTTTGGCATCCGTAAATGTCATTTTTTTAACAGCATCCACAAAAATCGGCGTAGCTTCTTTAACCGCGTCTTCAGCCGCACGATTCATCACTTTAATGCCTTCGTCTGCCAAAGAACTCAAACCAAATTTGCGCAAGGTCGCATCGACTTTTTGTAATTCTTCGGGCATCAAAATTTTTACTAAATCATTTTTATAAAAGCCATCAACGGCAGTTAACTTAGTGACTTGTTGAGTAATTCCTTTATTCAAGGCTTCTTTTAAGCCAGATCCGATGTCAATGCCGGACGCACTTTTTACCTGTGCTAATTCTCGTATTTGTGTCAATGTTGGGTATGTTTGGGCGCAAGATGCAATCGTAAAGCCCAACATCAAAAAGATAATTTTTTTCATTCTAGATTATTTATAAGAGTTTCAAATTTACTATTTATTCAAAATAAAAGCACACGAATTACAACAAGAGCAGAATTATTTGTGTTTTTACTATTAGTTGTCTCGCTGTACACTATATCCGCGCAAAAAAAAGCGCGGGATGCCGTTTCAATCAGGTCTAAGTCTGGGGTTTTGTACTTTTATTTACTTATTTTAAAATGTTTCAGTAGCACTGATTCGTCTGTTACATTTTGATCATTTGCGCTTTTTAACGCGACTTGTAGTTCTCCAAATTATTCAATTCTTGTTCAATTTGTCTAATCCACTGTTCTTGTGATTCAGTATTGCCGTAAACTTGGTTGTCATAGTCTACTTGCATTTTTTTCCAAGCCCTAGTATTTACATCATAAACTTTATTGTAGTTCTGTACCGAATTGTCATTTCTAGCAGCCAAGCTGTCAAACGCCTTTCTAATTTTTCTGGCATATAACTCTGTAATATTAAAATGAAGTTGCTCGTGCGCTAAAACAGCTTTTTTGTCGGTTTTAGTCCAAGAATTTTGTTTGGAAAAGGCAGCTTCAACGGTGTAATTACTAATTCTATTTTTAGAATATTGATAGCTTATTTTGATATTCGACGAAGTTTCAGCAACTTTATTGGAGTTTGCATCTCTCCGTCTTCCCTGAAAATCGTTCCAGATTAATTTTCGATTGCTAGACCAAATAATTTTGTCTCTTTCGTCAGCAATAGTTGTTGCTGTTGATAATTCGAAAGGTATGTTTGAACTACAAATAAAAAGTAGTAGAAAATAGAATGTCATTTGCTTCATCATATTATTTTTTGCTTTCAGTAAAAAGTAGCGTATCTTTAAGAGTAGGCGATCTGTTTTTACAATTAAATTGATATATGCCAAAAACTGAGCCACATTATAAAGAATTTAATTTTTTTATTTAAGGGAACGGCCGGAAGTAATGAATTATTAAAATATTTTGTAAATTGCACCTGTAAAATTATCATATTCATAAAATGGAACCACAAAAACCGTATATTCCTAAATATAAAGTAAGAATTGTAACTGCAGCCTCTCTTTTTGATGGTCACGATGCCGCAATTAATATTATGCGCCGAATTATTCAATCTACAGGCGTAGAGGTAATTCATCTGGGACACGATCGAAGCGTAGAAGAAGTGGTTAATACCGCAATTCAAGAAGATGCAAATGCTATTGCTTTGACCTCGTATCAAGGAGGTCACAACGAATATTTTAAATACATGTATGATTTGCTTAAAGAAAAAGGAGCAGGGCACATTAAGATCTTTGGTGGTGGTGGTGGTGTTATTCTTCCTTCTGAAATTAAAGAATTGCAAGAGTACGGTATTACACGTATTTATTCGCCAGATGACGGTCGTTCGTTAGGTTTACAAGGAATGATAAACGATTTGGTACAACAATCAGATTATGCAATTGGAGATAAATTGAATGGAGAGCTTGAAGGTATTGAAGATAAAAATCCAAGAGCAATAGCTCGATTAATTTCGGCAGCAGAGAATTTTCCAGAAATCGCCAAACCAGTTTTTGATCAAATTCATACCCTAAATAAAGATTCTAAAATTCCGGTTTTAGGAATTACTGGAACAGGAGGTGCAGGTAAATCATCTTTAGTGGATGAATTAGTACGTCGCTTTTTAATTGATTTTCCCGAAAAAACAATCGGAATTATATCGGTAGATCCATCCAAAAGAAAAACAGGCGGTGCTTTGTTAGGCGATAGAATTCGTATGAACGCTATTAATAATCCGAGAGTTTATATGCGCTCGCTGGCGACGCGTCAATCTAATTTAGCGTTGTCAAAATATGTTGCCGAAGCCATTCAGGTTTTAAAAGCAGCTAAATATGATATTATAATTTTAGAAACTTCAGGAATTGGGCAATCTGACACCGAAATTATGGACCATTCCGATGTTTCATTGTATGTGATGACGCCTGAATTTGGTGCGGCCACTCAGTTGGAAAAAATTGACATGCTTGATTTTGCTGACTTAGTAGCGCTAAATAAATTTGACAAGCGCGGTGCTCTCGATGCCATTCGTGACGTAAAAAAACAATACCAACGCAATCATAATTTATGGGATAAAAAGCCAGACGATATGCCTGTTTTTGGTACAATTGCTTCGCAGTTTAACGACCCAGGAATGAACACCTTGTACAAAGCGATTATGGATACGATCGTGGAGAAAACGGAATCGGATCTGCAATCTACCTTTGAAATTACGCGCGAAATGAGTGAAAAGATCTTCGTAATTCCGCCACATAGAACGCGCTATTTGTCTGAAATTGCTGAAAGCAACCGTTTGTACGATGCAACAGCAATAACACAACAAGACGTAGCTCAAAAATTATACGGAATATTTAAAACGATAGAGTCGGTTTCAGGAAAAATTCCGCAAATAAATAAAGCAGGAATTGATGAAGATACGGTTTTCCCTAGCGCGATCGAAGAAGACAACCAAAATAAAATTTTCTTAAATTTACTTTTAAACCAGTTTGACAAAGTAAAAATGGACATGGATCCATACAACTGGGAGATGATTTTGACTTGGGATGAAAAAGTAAACAAATATAAAAATCCGGTTTACAGCTTCAAAGTGCGCGATAAAGAAATAAAAATTGCTACGCATTCAGAAAGTTTATCACATCAGCAAATTCCGAAAATTGCCTTACCAAAGTACCAAGCTTGGGGTGATATTTTGCGCTGGTGTTTGCAAGAAAATGTTCCTGGAGAATTTCCGTTTACTTCTGGATTGTATCCATTTAAAAGAGAAGGTGAAGATCCATCGCGCATGTTTGCGGGAGAAGGAGGGCCAGAACGCACCAACAAACGTTTTCATTATGTGAGTGCAGGAATGCCAGCCAAACGTTTATCTACCGCCTTTGATAGCGTTACCTTGTATGGAAACGATCCCGATTTGCGTCCAGATATTTACGGAAAAATTGGTAATGCGGGAGTATCTATTTGCTGTTTAGACGATGCTAAAAAATTATATTCTGGTTTTGATTTAGTGCATGCGTTGACTTCGGTTAGTATGACGATAAATGGACCAGCACCAATGTTGCTTGGCTTTTTTATGAATGCTGCCATAGATCAACAATGCGAGCATTACATTAAAGAAAATGGATTAGAGCAAGAAGTACAAGCGAAAATTGCAAAGATATATGTAGCAAAAGGCGTTAAAAGACCACATTATCAGGGCGATTTACCCGCAGGAAATAATGGTTTAGGTTTATTTTTACTTGGCGTTACTGGTGATCAAGTTTTACCACTAGATGTGTATGATGACATTAAAGTAAGAACATTATCGCAAGTTCGTGGAACCGTTCAAGCAGATATTTTAAAAGAAGATCAAGCACAAAATACTTGTATTTTTTCTACAGAATTTGCGCTTCGATTGATGGGCGACGTTCAAGAATATTTTATTACTAAAAACGTACGTAACTTTTATTCGGTTTCTATTTCGGGCTATCACATTGCCGAAGCTGGAGCAAATCCGATTACACAATTGGCGTTCACGCTTTCAAATGGTTTCACTTACGTGGAATATTATTTGAGTCGAGGCATGAGTATCAATGATTTTGGACCTAATTTATCGTTCTTTTTCTCGAATGGAGTTGATCCAGAATATGCAGTAATAGGTCGTGTGGCTCGTAGAATTTGGTCAAAAGCTTTAAAAAATAAATATGGAGCCAACGAACGCGCACAAATGTTGAAATACCATATTCAGACTTCAGGGCGCTCGTTACACGCTCAAGAAATTGACTTTAATGATATTCGCACCACCTTGCAAGCCTTATATGCGATTTACGACAACTGTAATTCATTGCATACCAATGCATATGATGAAGCAATTACCACTCCAACCGAAGAATCGGTACGACGTGCAATGGCGATTCAGCTGATTATTAATAAGGAATTAGGTTTAGCAAAAAACGAAAATCCGATTCAAGGTTCGTTTATAATTGAAGAATTAACCGATTTGGTTGAAGCAGCCGTTTTACAAGAATTTGATCGAATTACAGAGCGTGGCGGCGTACTTGGTGCGATGGAAACCATGTACCAACGTTCTAAAATTCAAGAAGAAAGTTTGTACTATGAAACCTTGAAACACAATGGTGATTTTCCTATTATTGGCGTGAATACTTTTTTAAGTTCCAAAGGTTCTCCAACGGTGATTCCTGCCGAAGTGATTCGCGCTACTGAAACCGAAAAACAGTACCAGATTGAGATGCTGCAGAATTTACACGAAGGAAATAAAGACAAAGTAGAAAACCATCTTAATATTCTGCAAGAAGCAGCAATCAAAAATGAGAACATGTTTGAACATTTGATGGAAGCCTCTAAAGTATGTTCGTTAGGGCAAATTACTTCAGCTTTGTTTGAAGTAGGAGGTCAGTATCGAAGAAATATGTAAAATAAGTAATCCTCTAAAAGAGCAGCTCCAATCCGAGAGCTGCTTTTTTTTTCATTAAATTAAGATCGGAATTGAAGACAAATTCAGATGTAAAAGCAGTTTACTTTCATAAGATGCTTAATGGCTGTTAAATAAATCAAAATTATTCGCTTCAGTACATCAGATGGATTAGTTTTTAATTATTTTCGCGACATGAAACGTAGCCGAAATAATATCATCAGTTGTATCATACTCGTATTGGGTTTGTTATTATTTGTTGATGTTTGTGTGCAACAAAAGGACACTTCTTTATTAACAGAATTAAACGCCGAAAACACTCCAAGTTTGGATGCTGTTGATCCTGATTTAGACCTTACTGAAGAACATCAAATTACCTTTTCAATTGAATTATTAGCAGTAGTAGAAAAACTTACTGTTCACAACCATTTTCACTTTACCAATAGGTCAGCTCGACCTTGCTTTTCAGTTTGGCAACCGCCTGAACTTAGTTAGTACATTCTAATTTATATGTAGTGCTTGAATTTTTTCATGGTCTTAACTGTGGTACAATTTCGTATTACTGAAAAATCGTGCTCAATAACTAAAATTCTTACTGATGGGTTTTGATATCTTTTAATGAAAATGAACAAATTATAAAAGAGGAGTTCAAATTCTAACTAGTATCAAGATCGTGGATTTCAACATAAATTTTATAAACGAAATAAGCAATGGCTCAAAATAACAAAGCAATCACGAATCAAAGCGGAATTACAAAGTTGTCAGTACTGAATAGGTATTATAAAATAACACATTTTTATTCTTTTTTAAAGAGTACGGCGATTAAAGGCGGAATTGTTATCGTGATTTTCGTTGCAGTATTGCTGGCGTTAGAATACTTTTTCTTAGATTTTAATTCCCTTCTTAATACGCTAGTAGCAACTTATTCACCAAAAATAATCTTCTCTTTTTTCTTGTTGTCAGAGACCGTTTTAGGATTGGTGCCACCAGAAATTTTTATAGCATGGGCGTCGAAAGCAGGAACTCCTTGGTTGTTCTTATTCACATTAGCAACGATGTCATATGTTGGTGGTATCATCACTTACTTTATTGGGAATCGTTTGTTTTTGATACCGGCTGTTAAAAATCATATAGAGAATAAAATAGCACTGCACATTTCAAATTTGCGAAGATGGGGCGGGCTTTTTGTTTTTATCGGAGCCATGTTGCCGCTGCCACATTCCATTGTTAGTTTGGCTTGTGGACTCATCAAGTACAATTTTAAGCACTATCTCTTGTGGGCGTTATTCAGATATGTGCGATTTGTGATTTATGCCATGGTCATTTTTCAAATCTTTTAGAATGTTTTTCAGAGTATTTTATATACTTAAACTTTTGAAATCATTGCGTCAAATCTCGAGTGATTTCGTTTCAATCAAATAAATAATTTAAAATTATATGGTAGTAGATAGTTTTGTGTGGATATGCTTTTTGGGCTTTATCCTAGCAATGTTAGCATTAGATTTAGGGGTTTTTCACCGTAAGTCGCATGAGGTTAAAATTAAAGAAGCGCTAATTTGGAGCGCGGTTTGGATTGGGCTTGCGTTACTCTTCAATTACGGAATTTACGTTTTTATGGGTAATGAAAAAGCTGTGGAGTTTTTAACGGGTTATGTTCTCGAAAAATCTTTAAGCGTCGATAATCTGTTTGTAATTATTATGCTTTTTACCTATTTTAATGTAGAAACCAAGTACCAACACAAAATTTTGTTTTGGGGGATTTTAGGGGCTTTAGTAATGCGAGCCATTTTTATATTTGCAGGTGTTGCGCTCATCAATAAATTTCATTGGATTATTTATGTATTTGGCGCATTACTGATTTTTACTGGTATTAAAATGTTATTTCATAAAGATGAAAATATTGAACCAGATAAGAATCCATTAGTACGCTTGTTTAAGAAATTTTTTCCAGTTACCGAAGAGACGCATGGAGGTAAATTCTTTGTGAAATTAAATGGTAAAACGATGGCAACACCATTATTTGTGGTACTGCTTATTGTCGAATTCACCGATTTAATTTTTGCCGTCGATTCCATACCGGCAATTCTTGCTATAACAGACGATACCTTTATCATTTTTACGTCTAACGTTTTTGCAATATTAGGTTTACGATCTTTATATTTTGCTTTGGCAGGAATTACTAAATACTTTCATTATTTACAATACGGATTGTCTGCAATATTAGTTTTTGTAGGGGTAAAGATGGCGATTGTCGATCTCTTTAAAATTCCGATTGTCTATTCATTACTAGTAATTACCGGTATACTTTTTATCTCGGTGCTACTTTCTGTTGCTTTTCCAAAAAATGAAAATTTAATTAATAAATAAAAATATAAACGATGAATTGTCCCACTTGTAAAGTTCCATTAGTAATGTCAGATAGACAAGGAATTGAAATTGATTATTGTCCTGAATGTCGCGGTATTTGGCTAGATAGAGGCGAACTTGATAAAATAATAGAACGGTCGGTAAATGAGCCAAAAAGTACTTATCAGCCAACGCAACAATCTTTTGGCAGCCAGCCACAGCAAGGGTATTATAGAGAACAAAAGAAAAAACACTGGTTGAATGAGTTATTCGATTAACACTTTCTAATAAATTTTTAAAACCCACAGTATTGTAATGCATACTGTGGGTTTTTTATTTCGTACTTTAGTTCTAGTATTTCTACTAAATTTATAATCTGAACTAAATGAGAAAGTAATGAAAAGACAACTTCTACTTTTATTTGTATTGTTCTCTATTTGCGCACAAGCGGCCAAAGTTGATACCCTGCAGATTGCAAGTGCAGCAATGCATAAAACATACAAGGCAGCGGTGGTTTTACCTAATTCGTATGCAAAAAGCAAAACTACTTATCCTGTTTTATATTTACTGCATGGCGCATACGGTCATTTTGGAGATTGGTTAAAAAATACACCAAACAAAAACCTAGTTAAAAATTTATCAGATCAGTACGATATTATAATCGTCATGCCCGAAGGAGAAACGTTTAGCTTTTATTTGGACAGTCCTGTTAACAAAGGAAGTCAGTTTGAGACTTATATTACGCAAGAAGTCGTTGAGAAAATTGATCAAACGTATCGTACAATTGCAGAAAAAAGAGGTCGTGTCATTTCTGGTCTGTCCATGGGAGGACATGGCGCATTGTATTTATCGACCAAACATCCAGAGTTGTTTTGCGCGGCAGGAAGTATGAGTGGTGCAGTCGATATGGGAACAATGTTGAACAGAGAACCGAAAGCAGATATTATAAAATTGTTCGAGCCGGTTTTTGGTGCAAATGGAGTAACACAAGAGTTGTGTGAGAAACATGCGGTTCTTCAAATGGTTGGGAGAATGAAAATTAATAACATATCTTTAATTATAGATTGCGGAGTGGATGATTTTTTAATAGAGTCCAATCGAGAATTGCACCGCCGATTGGTATATGCAAAAATTCCTCATGATTACACCGAACGACCTGGAGCGCATACTTGGACGTACTGGGAAAATGCACTACCGTATCAACTGTTGTTTTTTAGCAAAATTTTGAATAAATTAAAATAGAAATAAAAAAAAATTGTACTGATAAATAGCGTTTTAAATAAATTTTTAGAGAATTAATTAAAATTCTATTTTTTTGGTTTGGTTTTTGGAATACCTTTATAAACCTTAAAAAATAAATATTATGAAAAAGATACTTACCCTTTTTGCAGTTGTTGGAATGTTGGTTGTGCAAGGTTGTACAACGAATGATGATTCAAATTATGTAGACACAGATACGGATACAATCAGTGAAGTTTTCGAGGTAAAGAATGTTTCTTTTAATTCTGGAAATGGATTTGAAACTATGATAAACCTGAAAGAAGCAATATTTGATTCTGATGTAGTACTAGTTTACAGATTGTCGGGACAATTAAATGGTAATCCAATATGGACTCCAGTACCTCATACTTATTATTATGATGATGGTACTTTAAGTTTCAGTTATAATTTTGAATTTAGTAAAAATAACATAAGTGTTTATATGTTGGGTGATGACTTAAATTCTGTTACTGGCGAGTACAGATCGAATCAGGTTTTTAGAATTGTAATTGTTCCAGGATACTTTTCGTCAACGTTGAAAAATAGTAGTTACTTGGAAGTTATAAAAGCTTTGAATTTGAATGAAAGTAAAGTACAAAATATTCAATTCTAGATTTAAAAATTAGAATATATAAAAAAGGAAATCGAAAGATTTCCTTTTTTTGTTTTTAATATTTTTACTTTGAAGTATCCGTGCTAAATTTCAACGAAACAATAATTCCAACGCTTAGGGATAATGCAATGAAGGCTAAAGAACCCCATTCTGGAATTTCAATATAATCATGCAAAAGCATTTTTAAACCTACAAAACTCAAAATTGCAATCAAACTGTATTCTAGATAACCGAATTTTTGTAGCATATTAGCTAAGAAGAAATACATCGAACGCAAACCTAAAATAGCGAAAATATTCGAACTAAAAACTAAAAAAGGATCAGAGGTAATGGCTAAAATTGCGGGAACGCTGTCTACAGCAAACAAAACATCCATAACTTCAATAACAATTAAGGCCACAAACAAAGGTGTTGCCGCTCTTGTTCCTTTATGATTTATAATAAAAAATTTCTCTTTATCCGTTTCAGAGGTAATGGGTATTATTTTGCCCAACGCTTTGTAAACAAAAGAATCCTTTGGATGAAAATCTTCATCTTCTTCAGAAAACAACATTTTTATCGCCGTGAATAGTAAAAAAGCTCCAAAAACATAAGTGGTCCAAGTAAATTTGTTGATCAATAATACTCCGAAGAAAATCATTATTCCTCTAAAAAAAACAGCTCCCAAAATTCCCCAAAATAAAACACGATGCTGGTATTTTTGCGGAATTTTAAACGATGCAAAAATAATGGCGATCACAAATATGTTGTCAACACTTAAAGACAATTCGATTAAATAACCAGTAATGAACTTCATCGAAGCTGCCATTGGTTTTAAATGGTCTGGATTGTCTATAAAATCGGTAGTGTACAACCAATAAATTACTCCCGAAAATAAAAAAGATAATGTAACCCAAATAAGCGTCCATTTACTAGCTTCTTTTGTACTAATAATATGTGGATTTTTATTAAAAACACCTAAATCCAATGCGAGAATTGCTACTATTAAGACAAAAAAGAGAATCCAGACTATCATGATTTTTTATTTACGGTTTTAACAAAGATAGTCGATGCATTTTATTTTTGAAATTTATTTTTTAACCCTAATGCATAAAAAAAGTGCCTTCAAATACTGAAGACACTTTTAAAAATGAAATATAGTGTTGCATTACAAAACCGACTTAACTGTCTTAATAATTCGTGCTGCAATTTTGTATGGATCACCGTTTGATGCTGGTCTTCTATCTTCCAGCCAACCTTTCCAACCTTTTTGAACCGCCATTAACGGAATTCTAATCGAACATCCTCTATCTGAAACGCCATAAGAGAAATCATGAATAGAAGCCGTTTCGTGTCTGCCTGTCAAACGTTGGTCGTTATAAGCGCCATAAACTTCCATGTGCTCGGCAGTTACTGGACGGAATGCTTCACATATTTTTTCAAAAATTTCTTGAGAGCCACAAGTTCTCAATACTTCGTTAGAAAAGTTAGCATGCATTCCAGAGCCATTCCAATCCGTGTCCCCTAAAGGTTTTGGATGGTATTCAATATAATAACCGTATTTTTCGGTTAAACGATCTAATAAATATCTAGAAACCCAAATTTCATCACCTGCTTTTTTAGCACCTTTTGCAAACAACTGGTATTCCCATTGTCCGCAAGCAACTTCTTGATTGATGCCTTCAAAATTAAGTCCAGCAGCAATACACAAGTCCGCGTGCTCTTCGACCAATTTTCTTCCGTGGGTATTTTTTCCACCAACAGAGCAGTAGTACATACCTTGTGGCGCTGGATATCCTCCAACAGGAAAACCTAAAGGCAATTGTGTTTTATTGTCCATGATGAAATATTCTTGCTCAAAACCAAACCAAAAATCATCATTATTATCATCAATCGTTGCTCTGCCATTCGATTGGTGTGGCGTTCCATCTGCATGCATTACTTCGCACATCACTAAATAGCCATTAATGCGAGTAGGATCTGGATAAATAGCTACAGGAACTAAAAGACAATCAGAAGAACCGCCTTCAGCTTGCTTTGTAGACGAACCGTCAAAAGACCAATTTCCAATTTCTTGCAAAGTGCCTTCAAAATTTTCATGATCTTCTACCTTAGTTTTACTTCTAAGATTTTGAGTTGGTTGGTATCCGTCTAACCACAGGTATTCTAATTTTATTTTAGCCATAACAATATTGAATTGATTGATTTTTAGTGTGCTGTTTCAACACGACAAATATAAATTTATTTTTTTTATTAGATTAAATTAGGGGGTACGATTTACTTATTAATCTTTATTTTTAGGAACACCGTAATTTGAAGGGGGGTGCGATAATAAATTTGATATAAATAAGACGTTTTTTAAATAATCTGCTAAAAAAACCGATGGTCAAAAATAGTTTCATTTTTGTTGTATCGTTAGAGTTGAACTGTAAAAGATTAAAATTTGTTAAATTATTGTGATCTGAATGCATTTTTGTTCACTAAAATCAACTTTAGTTGCTGATACTGTTTTGTAAGCGACCTATATCTCCATTTAAATGTATATTTATTCTTTATATTTGTAAAACTCGAAACTCGAGAAGTATTAATTAAAAAAATAAATAATGTCGACATTACGTTTTCAAGCACTAAGAGAAGCCTCAAATAGAACTCCTGTACAATTTGAAGAAATAGGAAAAAAATCGGAATTATTCGGCTCCAATGTCTTCAATGAGAAAACAATGAAACAGTATTTAACTTCAGATGCTTTTAAAGGAGTTAGAGATTCGATACGACACGGTAGTAAAATTGACCGAAAGTTAGCCGATTATATAGCAATGGGAATGAAAGAATGGGCGATGGCTAAAGGAGTAACCCATTATACGCACTGGTTTCAACCACTTACGGGAATCACTGCCGAAAAACACGATGCTTTTTTTGAAACTTTTTATGATGGATCAGATCCTGTAGAAAAATTTGGTGGCGCGCAATTGGTACAACAAGAACCAGATGCTTCTAGTTTCCCTAATGGTGGAATTAGAAATACATTTGAAGCAAGAGGTTATACGGCTTGGGATCCAACTTCGCCAGCATTTATTTTTGGAACTACCTTATGCATTCCAACTGTTTTTATTTCTTACACGGGAGAAGCTTTGGATAATAAAATTCCGCTATTGCGTGCTTTATCAGCAATTGACGATGCTGCAACGGAGGTTTGTAAATATTTTGATAAAAATGTAAAAAAAGTAACCGCAACTTTAGGTTGGGAACAAGAATATTTTTTGATTGACAAGTCACTAGCGCAAAGCCGTCCCGATTTAATGATGACCGGTCGAACGCTATTGGGTCATACTTCTGCCAAAGGACAACAATTAGACGATCACTATTTTGGCTCAATTCCCACTCGTGCTTTGACGTATATGAGAGACTTGGAACAAGAGTGTATGTTACTGGGAATTCCAGTAAAAACAAGACATAACGAAGTAGCGCCAAATCAATTTGAATTGGCTCCTATTTTTGAAGAAACCAACTTAGCAGTGGATCACAACTGTTTATTGATGGACATTATGCAAAAAATTGCCGAACGTCATGACTTAAAAGTGTTGTTTCACGAAAAGCCATTTAAAGGAGTAAACGGTTCTGGAAAACACAACAACTGGTCGTTAGCGACAGATACTGGTGTGAACTTGTTGAGTCCGAGCAAAACGCCGATGAGTAATTTGCAATTCTTGACTTTCTTTATCAATACTATTAAAGCGGTAAACGATCACGAAGCCTTACTAAGAGCAGCAATTGCAACGGCAAGTAACGACCACCGTTTGGGCGCTAATGAAGCGCCACCAGCTATTATATCAATATTTATTGGAGAACAACTGACGAAAGTATTGGCCGAGTTAGAAGGCGTAACAGACGGTAAATTATCGCCAGAAGAAAAAACCGACTTAAAACTGAATGTAGTTGGCAAAATTCCAGATGTATTACTAGATAATACGGATAGAAATAGAACATCATCTTTTGCATTTACAGGCAATAAGTTTGAGTTCAGAGCTGTTGGTTCTACTGCAAACTGCGCTACGTCAATGACTACGCTAAATGCGATTGTTGCCAAACAATTAAAAGAATTTAAAATTGCTGTCGATGCTTTGATTGATTCGAAGTCAATGAAAAAAGACGATGCTATTTTTAATGTGTTGCGAGAATACATTAAAAAGTCTAAAAAAATCCTTTTTGAAGGAGATGGTTACAGTGAAGCTTGGGAAATTGAAGCAGAAAAAAGAGGATTGAGCAATCACAAAACGACGCCAGAGGCACTAAAAGCAAGAGCATCACAGCAGGCAATTGACTTGTTTGGTGATCTTAAGATTATGAACCAAGTTGAGGTTGAAGCGCGTTACGAAATTGAATTGGAAGAATATACCAAGAAAATTCAGATCGAAGGCCGCGTTTTGGGTGACATGTCAAGAAATCATGTAATACCAACTGCGATTCGCTACCAAAATACAATCATCGAAAATGTACGCGGCTTAAAAGAGATTTTTGGTCAGGATTTTGAAAAGTATGCTAAGGAGCAAATTGAAATTATCAAAGAAATATCAGGACATATTGCTGCTATAAATTCTAAAGTAAATGCCATGACCGATGAGCGCAGAACCGCCAATCACTTGACTAATGCGCAAGAAATGGCAGAAGCCTATTGCAACAAAGTAAAACCGTACTTTGACGAAATTAGAAATCATTGTGACAAACTAGAACTCATTGTGGACAACGAAATTTGGACATTGACCAAATACAGAGAGTTGTTGTTTACCAAATAATAAATATTTGTTACTTACAATCAAAGCCTATTCTTAATTGAGTAGGCTTTTTTTTTAGCTAATTTCCCCATTTCTGCTCAAATATTTATCTTGTCAATCAAAAACGTAGAAAGAATATCAAAATTCCAGTACTTATTTCATTTTTTTAGGATTCCAATCTCTTATTAAAGCCACATTTAAAAAATCTGGTTATCTTTGCACGAAAGCAACATACACTAATTTTATGAGTTCAGATACAAGCAAAAGGTACGCGCAAAGAGGCGTTTCGGCATCCAAAGAAGACGTACACAACGCCATAAAAAATATTGACAAAGGTTTATTTCCACAAGCATTTTGCAAAATTGTTCCCGATTATTTAACGCAAGATCAAGACTATTGCTTGATTATGCATGCCGACGGTGCTGGTACAAAATCGTCTTTAGCGTACATGTATTGGAAAGAAACTGGAGATATTTCAGTTTGGAAAGGTATAGCGCAAGACGCATTAATTATGAATATTGATGACTTATTGTGTGTAGGAGCAACAGACAATATTTTGCTTTCCTCAACTATTGGTAGAAACAAAAATTTAATTTCTGGCGAAGTACTTTCTGCAATTATAAATGGTACTGAAGAACTTATAAAAGAACTAGAATCTTTTGGCGTGACCATTCATTCTACAGGCGGAGAAACTGCCGATGTGGGTGATGTTGTGCGTACTATTATTGTCGATTCGACTGTAACGGCTCGTATGAAACGTTCTAAAGTTATCGATAATGCCAACATAAAAGCAGGCGATGTAATTGTTGGTTTGGCTTCTTTTGGCCAGGCAACTTACGAGAAAAGCTACAACGGCGGAATGGGGAGCAATGGCTTAACCTCTGCGCGTCACGACGTTTTTGGCAAATATTTAGCCACTAAATATCCAGAAAGTTTTGATGCTGCTGTTCCTGAAGAATTAATTTATTCAGGCCAAGTAAAATTGACCGATTCAGTAGAAAATAGCCCGATTGATGCGGGACAATTAGTGCTTTCTCCAACGAGAACCTATGCGCCAATTATCAAGAAAATTTTAGACCAATATACTTCCGCTGACATTCACGGAATGGTGCATTGCAGTGGCGGTGCGCAAACAAAAATTTTGCATTTTGTAAATAATTTGCACATTATCAAAGACAATTTATTTCCAGTTCCACCTTTATTTAAACTGATCCAGGAGCAATCAAAAACAGACTGGAAAGAGATGTATCAGGTATTTAACTGCGGACATCGTATGGAAATTTATGTTCCAGAAACGGTTGCACAAGATATTATTGCCATTTCAAAATCATTCAATGTGGATGCTCAAATTGTTGGTAGAGTAGAGGCGGCAGATTCTAAAAAGTTAACGATTACAAGTGAATACGGTACTTTTGAGTATTAATTCATAGCAAATATTTGGAGCTAATCCCGCTATTCGCTGTATCTTTTTCTGGCTAAAGAAGCCAGAAAAAGGATGCCGCTGCTATCGGGGCTAAAAAGTGTAATTTCATAGCATATTTAGTTTTTATATTTCACATTTCTGTTTTCAATCTTAAATCTTTTAATTTAAAATATATGTACGAATTAGTTTTTTGGAAGTATTTAGATGAAGTTTATTTAAACCATCAAGAAGTATACGAAGCAATTCTTGAAGACGAAGAAGTGCAAGGATTAGAAGAATTGCCAACACAAGTAATCCTTAATCGGTTGGCATCCGTTTTTTCAAAATGGGATAAAGTCGACGAAAACAGTTGGGAAAATCCAAACGGTAAAGGTGCTTTTCAAGTACTTGCCACACCAACAAGCATCAAAATAGATTGCTACGGAACCGAAGGCAAAACAATGGATTTATTAGTAGATACGCTCGAAGAATTCAAATGTCCATTGTACGATCCGCAAGTTCCCCAACGCTACGACGAGATGTACGAAGTAGAATAGTGTATAAAATGGTGTTTAATTTCAATCAAAGCCATATTCTTGAAGATGCCGTTGTTCTACTGCGACCGCTTCAGGAATCCGATGCGGAGCACTTACTCGAAATTTCAGAGAACGAACCCGAAACTTGGACGTATTCTCAAGTTAAAGCCAACGGAAAGGAAAATTTAAGCAACTACATTAAAATTGCCGTTGAAGCTCGTAAAAGAAAAGAGCAATTTCCTTTTATAGTATTGGATAAGAAATCAGGACAATACGCCGGAAGCACTCGCTTTTACGATATTAATTTTCCGCAAAAAACACTACAGTTGGGTTTTACTTGGTACGGAAGCGCATTTCGCGGAACCGGCCTAAACAAACATTGTTAATTTTTGCTACTTCAATTTGCTTTTGAAACCTTGCAGATGGAACGCGTCGAGTTTCGTGCTGATGCTAACAATGAACGAAGTATTGCCGCCATGAAAAGCATTGGTTGCACTGTCGAAGGTATCTTGCGAAGCACTATGTATACAGGGGAAGGAGAGTCGCGAAGGGATTCAATAATCTTAAGCATTCTAAAAAAAGAGTGGTTCGACTCGGTTAAGGAAAATTTAATGAAAAAGCTTTGAAGTTTTAAAGTAGTTCATAGTCAAAAAAAAATGGACTGTAATTATAGGGAGCTGGCTTTCTAATCTTTAGTTGTAGTGATTTTTATGTTTGTATTAATTTCTAATATTTTGTCGACAAACAGTTCATTGCTTTCAGGACTAATGTAAATTTCATCAAATTTCCCCAATTTTATAAGTAATCCCTTTCTTGCTGTAGCTGGTTTTAGGCCGGACCACAACGTTTTACCTTCTATTATTTCAGTAATTTCTGCAATCTTTATTTTTCCTCGTATCGGACCACTTTTATAATGTAGTTCGCTTTCAGTCAGTTCATAGTGCGTTCCGTAATGCATCCAAAGTAATACTCCAATAACGAACAACATAATAATGTTAAATACAATGACGTCATTTGTATATTTTTCAAAGAATACTTTGTATAGTAAAAGTGCTAAAAGCAATGAACTTATGCCCAAAATAAAAAAGCGTGTTTGTATATCACTTTTACTTCTAAATTTCATCTTTTTATATTTTTAACACTCTTCATGTCTCAGCATATTAAGCGGTTACGGAATTTTAAGTAGAATAGTTTCTGCAGTAAAAATATACTAAAAAAGGTTAACTGCTGAAAACTATAATCTCGTTAAATCATTTTCTTAATTAATTTAAAATATTTAAAAGGTACGTATTTAAAAGGTAAATCAATCCAAGTAGGTGTAGTTACAACTGCTCTTTTATTACTGAAAGCCAAGAAGCTTTCCTGCCCGTGGTATTTTCCTAATCCGCTAGGACCTACGCCACCAAAAGGCAAATTGTGATTGCTAATATGCATTAGTGTATCATTAAGACAAGCGCCGCCTGAAGTTGTTTTTGCCAATACTTCCTTCGCATTTCTGTTTGTACCAAAATAGTAAAAAGCCAATGGCTTTTGATTTTTATTAATGTAGGCAATTGGTTCATCAATATGTTCGAAAGTCAGCACGGGTAATATTGGTCCAAATATTTCTTCTTTCATAATCAGAAAATCAGGCTTTACCTGATCAATAATTGTAGGAGCAATAAATTTTTCTTCTTCGTCAATCTCGCCGCCAGTATGAATTTCCCCTTCGTTCAGCAAGTTCTTCAGTCGCTCCATAGCACGTTGATTTACAATTCGCGGATAAAAACGACTTTCTTTAATAGTATTACCATACATTTCTTTTATATTCTTGGCAATTTTATCCAGTAACTCATCCTTAATAGAGTGATGTGCAAAAAGATAATCTGGTGCAATACACGTTTGACCTGCGTTAATCAATTTTCCCCAAGCAATGCGCTTTGCCGCAACATCAATGTTTGCATCAGCATCAACAATACAAGGACTTTTGCCACCTAATTCCAATACAACAGGAGTTAAGTGAGCTGCTGCTGCTTTCATCACTACTTTTCCAACATTTGTACTTCCCGTAAAGAAAATGATATCAAAACGTTCGTTAAACAGAATTGTATTTGTCTCTCTTCCGCCTTGAACAACGGCAATATACTTTGAGTCAAAAGTTTCCTCAATCATTTCCTGCATTACTCTTGCAATTGTTGGTGCATCTGGAGATGGTTTTAAAATACTGCAACCACCAGCCGAGATTGAACCCACCAACGAATTAATTAACAACTGAAAAGGATAATTCCAAGGGGCTACAATAAGTGATAACCCAAGTGGTTCAAACATTACTTTACTCGAAGAAGGCCACAAGTGAATGGGCGTTGCAACTCTTTTAGGTTTTGCCCACTTTTTCAAATTTTTAATGTGATTGTCAATTTCTCCTGTTACAATACTAATCTCAGTTAAATAGGATTCTTCTGGTGATTTATGCAAATCCTCCCATAAGGCATCTTCAATTTTCTTCTGATTTTTATGAATAGCATTTTTGAGTTTGTGAAGCTGCGCTAACCTATATTCAGTGTCTTTTGTTTTGTTTGATGCGAAAAATGCCCTTTGATTTTCAATGTGCTGAATAATTTGATCTCTTGATGTATCTTGCATTAATTTGACTTTTTTAGTGTTACTACTTTGTGCGACCTGTAAAATGCTCCATTGTTTTGTAAATGCCAAGAACATCTCCTGCGAACCAATCAAATACATTTATAGACATTATTGCTTGACCTAAACGTGTAAATCTGTAAATATATCCAGGCATACTCAACATTTTTTTGTTTTTCTCAATGGCTCTTACAATTGTTAGTGCTGCTGCTTCAGGCTCAAGAATAGCAATCTTAGATTGTACACCATCAAACATTCCGGTATTGATATAGTACGGCATAATCGTGGTAACATGTACTTTTTTATTCAGCTGTTTCATCTCCAAACGCAAGCTATCCGACCAGCCAATGAGCGACCATTTGCTTGCAGCGTAAACAGACATTTTAGGATTTGAAACGAGTCCGCCAGAGGAAGCAATATTACAGATATGTCCAGAATTTTGATTCAACATATCATCAAGAAAGGCCTTGGTGATAAACATGGGTGCATTTGCATTTATTTCCATTGTTTTTGCAATTTCTGACAAGGAATGTTCGCTAAAAAATTTACCTACAATTATTCCTGCGTTATTTATCACGACATCAACGATCCCAAGTTCTCGCTTCACTTTCAGGGCGGTTTCTTGTATTTGGTCCACGCTAGAAACATCTACCTTATAGCCAAAAACACTTCCTTTGGTCGAAAATTCGGATATGGTTTGATTAATGCTTTCTTGATTGATATCCCAAATTATAACTTTTGCTTTTCGTTCTAACAGTAGACGAACCATTATTTTACCAATACCCGATGCTCCTCCCGTAATTAAAACTGTTTTATTTTCTAATTTTTTCATCTTTTTATACTTTGATTGTTGCTACAATTACAAAGTTAAAAGACTAACTGTCCACCGACGATAACATATGTTATCAGTTGAGCGTATTGTTAAGCATTTTTTAATCGGCTGAGATGCACGGAGCTGATATTAAGATAAGAGGCAATGTAATGCTGAGGTATGCGTTGGAGAATGTCTGGGAATTGTGCAATTAGAGTATTATATCTTTCAATTGGACTTTGTGTGTACATCGCTTGAATTTTATCATTAAAGATAAAGAAGTATTCTTCTGCAAGTAATCTGCCCAATCTTTCTCCGTTTCTCAGACTCTTATACCCATCGTGCAACATTTTATGTGACATTAAAACAATGGTTGTGTCTTCCATTGCTTGAATGGAATAGTTGGAAGGTATTTTCTTTAAAAAGCTTTGATAATCGGCCGAAAAAGTATTCTCAAAGGAGAAGTGAAACGTCTTTTCTTCTCCATCGTTATCTACAAAAAAAACTCTTAGCAGTCCGTTCACCACAAAAATAACCTCTTGACAAATATGACCTTGGCGCAGGACTATTTCCTTTTTCTCGATTTCTTTTACGTAAAAATTAGAAGAATAAGAAATCCATTCTTCCTCGCTAATTTCGATATAATTTGAAATTAAGTTCTTTATACTCTCCAGCTTATTCTCCATTTTTAATTGATTCGATGCTTTTTTATGGACACAATGTTTGTTAAAAGAAACGTAAGATACTAAAAAAGCACTTTCGACTCAGTCCATTACTTCGCTAATTATAAACGCTGAAAATTCGTTTATAAAATTGCGTTAGATTTTTGACGCTTTGGTAAAGTGCGGCATGACGTCTTACTACTTTAGTGTTTTCAAGATTTTAACGCAGATTGTATTTTAACAAACAAAATATAATAAAAAGCGGTACTGCCGCTAAACCTAAATCGCTCTAAACTACTTTTCTAGATTGACTTCTCTTGCTGTTCAGCTATGTTCTCTTGCATCCAAACTGGGGTTGTGTCCGATTTATGATCTCCTCCAATTATGTCTCTGTACAGTTCTGGTCTTCGGGCATTTTTATACCTCCAACCGCCGGAGAGTTGAATTTTCTCTTTTGTAATTTTTGAAATTGTAATGTCGTTATCAAAGGATTTTATTTCTGATAGAACTTCTCCATACGGATCAATTATCATAGAATTACCATTTTTCAGGTGTTCACCATCATAACCAATCGGATTTGTAAATGCATAGTAAACACCGTTATCATAGGCTCTTGCTGGTAACCAACGCATTAACCAACGTCTGCCTTTTGGACCATCAAATTCCATTCGTAACGAAACAGGATCACTTTCTCGATTCTGCCAATATTTATCTGCTACATAATCCCGATGTGGCATTGCCGAAGGCGTACATCCTGTAACGTGAGGTGCGAAAATTAATTCTGCTCCCAATAACGTTGTTGCTCTAACATTCTCAATTACATTATTGTCATAGCAAATTAAAATTCCGCATTTCCAGCCTAGTAGGTCAAATACGCAATAATCGTCTCCAGCAGATAGATATTTGCTGATAAAAGGATGTAGTTTTCGATATTTTGCAACCAATCCATTGCCCGTTACGCAGATGTAAGTATTGTATAATTTGCCGTCTGATTTTTCGACCAAACCTGCCAAAATCGGAATATTCAATTCTTTAGAAATCGCAATCAGTTCCTGCGTACTTTTTCCGTTAGGGACTTCTTCTGCTAGATCTGTCAATTGCTCTACGCTTAAATCCTTTGTAAAAGTATAAGCTGTAATAGACATTTCATGAAAGCTAATTACGTCAGCTCCTTTGGATTTGGCTTGTTCCGCAAGGTTTCTTATTACAGATAAGTTATAGGTTTTATCTCCATCTTTAGGTTCAAATTGAGCTACTGCAATGTTCATTTGTTTTTTGCTTTTGAGTATTGAATTCTTCTTTTTTTTTTTGAGATTTTATCGAATGTCTTGTTGTTTAGAAAGTATCTGATTTTTTTAGTGTATTATTTTCTGAAAAGTTAAACGCATAAAATAAATATCGTCCGATGTGTTTTTTTTACTATTCTCTCGTGCAATTTATTATTCTATTTTTAAAATTTTCAAGCTTTACAATGTAAAAAGTTGAAAATAAAATAATCCAAGTGATAAAAACCAAAAACAAGGAGTTTAAGTTCAGACCATTTTCTTTATTTTCAAAATACGTAATTATACTACCAAACAGAATTGTTCCTGTAAGATTATAGATAAAAGCATTTTTTAAAGTCATTTCAATCATGCCGGTTAGAAAATTCCATCCCACAAGTTTATCCTTTAGTATTATTTTATTCGACTCGTCAAATTGAATTGTTACTTGTTGAGAAAGCTCTAATTTTACAATTATTAAATTGTTTTTTTCGCAGTAGTTATAATTGTATTTTGCTAAAAAGTTTAAGATCTTCTTTTTTTCCATATCCAATTTTATGATTTTTACATTCTACTTTAATAATCCACAACATTTCATCAATCTATGAGTTTGAGGATTTTCAAGCAAATTATTTTCTAAACAATTGAAACAATAAGAAATGTTAATCCCACTAAAACCCCAATCAAGCAAAAGAGCTGTTGTCGCCCGTTAGTTTACGTATTCATTTATCAACTCTATTTTCTCATTGATATACGAAATAATTTGATTTGGATTTAATTCATTTTTAGAAAAACCGTAAATGTCTTTTAAACAGCTTCCGCAATATTCTGTTTCATTTGTTTTACTGCACTCACAAATCCATACTTCTTTTTCCTTTGAAGAAAGAAGTTGCTTTTTGATTGAACGTTCTCCTCTTAGGTTAAAATTTAAACTGATGTATGATTTTAAGATTTCAAATTCTGCAATATCACTATCAGAATAATAAGACTTGTCGCATGTCACTATTCTAAGCCCAACTTTTTGTTTTGTAAAGTCGCTACTCTTTAATAAATGATTGCAGTATTCGTAATCATAAAGATTTAATTCTCTTATGACTTTGGTTAAATAAAGAGCGATTTGCTCGTTTTTCTCACTTTCAATTTTCTCATACAAGATTTTCATTTTTACATCGTGATCAAAATTGTCGACGTAGGAGATAAAAGCACTGTGAAATTTTTGATACTCTATTTCTTGAAAATTTAAAATAACATTTGCGTGATGTCTTAATACAGAACAAAATATTTCACTAATTTGATTTGCAATTAGTATGCTCCATGTTTCATCATCGTACGTCAATGTATTGTTGTCAGCATTAAAGATTATATTTTTTCTTTCTCTTAAACTATTTATTTTTTCGAAACTAACATTTTGAAGTTTGCTAGTGTTTAATGAGTTTGTTTTTTCTTCTTTTTCAATTATTACTGCAGTTCCAACTGCTGTTAACATAAACATTGATTTTCCTTTTCCTGAGATTTCATCCATATCAATACTTAGTCCAATGATGCAGTTGCCTCCAATTTCGTGTGCATTGGCCTTAACTCTTTCAATCGCTTCATTGTAGAGAGAGGAAAGTTGATTTTGATATGAGCTAGAGCGACCTCCAAAAACGTCTGTTAAACCTCCAAAAAAATCATTAAACAAGTTTGTTCCAGCAACAATATGCGCGGATACTGGTTTTAAATATTTTTTAATTTTTATTCCGGCGATAGATGAAGTTGTCACGACTAAAATGTCTTTGGGACTTGCCATATTTTATATTTTTATGCAGTTTGAATGAGTGATGCGTAAGGAATTGTCTATTGGTAATTTTAGAAACGTAAGAGTTGAATATTTTTATAAAAAAATGGGATCTGTAAAAAACGGTAATTCCACTAAATTCGCAAATTGCGCGAGACGTGTGTTAGTAGTAGTGCCATTCTTACCATTTGTCGTTTTTAGTAGTTTCAACTGTAAAATCCATTAAATCAATGAAGGTTGTGTCAAGAATTACACCATTGACCTTGTAGAAATTTTTACGAAATTCTTCTCTGTTATTTTTTAAAAGCAGTATTTCTAATGAAGTTGACATTTCTGAACCAAAACCTATTCCTCCGCTGTATAAAGTAGTATTCATTCCTTTTGAACTTAAATTCCAAATTGTAGCTCGGTAACGATTTTCTCTAAATTCAATTTTAAATGAGCCGTTGAACTTATTTGTTTCATTTAAAATAATTGGAGATCCCATGTATGAGAATCCAGCTTTTTTATAATTCATGACTAGATTTGAAAACTCTCCAACAATCAAGCTATCAGTAACACTGATTATTTTTAAATTGTTTCTGTTTTCTATTTCATTTTTAATTTTCTCTTTAGTTTTAGTACTTTCAAAAACTTTACTCCAAGTTACTTGTTGCTTATCAAATGTAAAATTTTCTATTTGTGCGGATGTAAAATTTGAACAAATTAAAAATATAATAAATAGTATTTTTTTCATTTCAGAAAGATTTGATTGTTAAAGGTTTGGTTTTTAGGCATTAATTTTAACTTATAAATAATCACTACTTCAACATTTTAGTAGTGATTTAAAATTATATCACACTACTAAACGTGCTTTTATGCTTACGAATGTAATTCATTTATTTTAAAATTAACGCTCTTTATCGCACTTAAATTGTGACCTTGATTGTAAGTAAATGAATGAAGTATAGTATCATTTGCAACAACAGTAAACAAATGTTGCATAGTAATATGGAATTGCTAAAAAACTTTCCGAAATTTGCAATCTAAATAAATGGAGATTATGAAAATAAATTTAAAATCAGGTATTGATCAATTGGTTTTTGGAATGAAACAAAATGACGTCACTGCTGTTTTTGGCAAACCAGATAAAAATTATAAAGACGAAGATGACAATGTGATTTTTGTTTATAACAAACACAAAATGCGTTTGACTTTTTACGAAGAAGAAGAGTTGAAATTAGGATATATTGTAGCTTCTGGAGCTGATCTTGACTTATTTGGCTTTAAATTATTAGGCAGAAACATTAAAGATGTCAAAAAAGATTTAGAAACGAAACAGATCACCAAATTCACTCAAGAAGAGTTTGACACCTTCGAGAATTACTTTAACGATGAAAACTGGTTTATTTTGCAAACAGAATTCAATGAAATTGTAAAATTTGAAATTGGTGCGATCATCAACGGTAAAGACGAATTTGACTGGAAGTTTACTTCAAAAAAATAAAAATAAAAACCCGATAATTAATATTATCGGGTTTTTTTTACGTTTAGTCTGTTTCCAGAATAATTATTTTTTTGAGCCTGGTTGCTCTTTTGTAATTTCAATTTCAAATATTAAAGTGGCATTGGGCGGAATTACATCTCCTGCGCCACGCTCACCATAGCCTAAAGGAGCAGGAATATAAAAAATGCCTTTGTCTCCATAATTCATTAGTGCAAGTCCTTCGGTAAAACCAGGAATCATTCCGTCTTTTTTACCAACAGGAAAAGGAAATGCATTATAACCACCTTGAGCTGCACGATTCACATCATGCTTTCCATTTGCAGTAGCAACATTTTCCATACTACTGTCAAACAAAGTCCCATCTTCAAAATAACCGGCGTAATGAAAGTATAATGTTTCTCCAGCTACAGGTTTTCCAGCAGTTCCTTTAGTAACTATTTTATAAGTTAAGCCAGTTGCTGTGGTTGTTGCAGATTTTTTATTTTCGTCAAAATAAGCTTTTTTCGCAGCGCTTACCGGAGCGTATTTAATTTGATGCTCTTTCTCTTTTTCAAGTGCTAAAGCTGCTACTTGCTTTTTCTTTTCTTCTGCTAGTAACGCTTCTTTTTTCTCGTCTTCTGCTTTATTTTCGTAGTAGGCGACAAATACTTTGGCAGCATCAAACTTTTTGGCAGTAGCACCTTTTTTTACGATGGTAACTTTAGTAATGACATCATCCATTAAAATTTTATTTACTACATCCATACCTTGAATTACATGACCAAAAATCGTATGCTTATTGTTAAGCCAAGGCGTTTCTTTGTGCGTAATAAAAAATTGACTTCCGTTGGTTTTTGGACCGGAGTTCGCCATTGCTAAAACTCCGCCTGCATCAAACTTTAAGTCGTCGTTAAATTCATCTTTAAACGAATATCCTGGATCTCCTGAACCATTTCCTAACGGATCACCACCTTGAATCATAAAATCACTAATAACACGGTGAAATTTTAAACCATCAAAAAATGGAGTTCCTTTTAAATTTCCTTTTGATACATAAGGATTTTTTCCTTCTGCAAGCGAGACAAAATTGGCAACCGTTACCGGTGCTTTTTGATAGTCTAATTGCAATACAATATCACCTTTATTAGTCGCAATTGTAGCAAATATACCGTCTGTATCTACAGCTTTTTTGGCAGTTTGAGCTTGAAGGTTTAGTAGTCCGATTAAGCTTAAAAGTAAAATTTTAAATTTCATGCTTTTGCATTTTATAGTTTAAACAATTATTGTTGCGGCATTTTCTCTAGCAACTCAATCTCAAAAATAATATTAGCATTGGGTGGAATTACTCCATTTCCTGCTCCAGTTACACCGTACGCCAAATGCGAAGGAATAAATAAAGTGGCTTTGTCTCCAAAAGACAATTGCTCAATTCCTTCAATAAAACCAGGAATCATTCCGTCTTTACGACCTGCTTCAAACGGAATCGCATTGTATTGTCCTGCTTGTGCTCTCGCTGGATCTAATTTTCCAAAGGATTCGGCTGCGCTTGCCATGCTAGTATCAAATAGAGTTCCATCTTCTAAAAAACCAGTGTAATCAATATAAATTTCTTGACCAGTACTCGGTTTTTTTCCACTTCCCTTTTTGGTAATTACATATTCTAAACCCGAACGAGTTTTGATTGCTTTTGTTTTTAGTTCTGCTAGTGCACCTAATTTTTGTTCGATAACTGCCTTGTATTTTGCGCTGTATTCTTCTTTATTTTTAGCTTCTAATTCTTGCTGAACTTTTAACGCTTTTGACTCGTCTTTAAAGTAATCTCCAAACGTTTTTTCGGCATCAAATTTCTTAGCTGCTTCTCCGTTTCTAATAATAGTAACCGAAACAATATGATCTTCTTGTTTTACTAAATTAACAACTTCCATACCGTTTGCAACCACATGTCCAAAAACAGTATGTTTTCCTTCAAGCCAAGGCGTTGCTACGTGCGTTATAAAAAATTGTGAGCTGTTTGTTGCTGGTCCATTATTGGCCATGGCTAGAACGCCACCGTTTTCAAAGTTTAAGTCGGTTATTTCATCTTTAAATTTGTAACCTGCATCTCCCGAACCAGTTCCTAACGGATCTCCAGTCTGAATCATAAAGTTTTCAATAACTCTGTGAAATTTTAAACCATTAAAAAAAGGCTTCTCTTTTAATTGTGGATGCGTAACAAATTCGTTTTTGCCTTCGGCTAAAGTAACAAAGTTAGCTACTGTAATTGGTGCTTTTTTACAATCTAATTCAACTATAATGTGGCCTTTATTGGTTTCAATATCAGCATATAATCCGTCGGGTAAATCACTGTGCTTGTCTTTGCAAGAATAAAACGCGGTAACTAGCAATAGTAGAGCGAATACTGTTTTTTTCATTTTAAAAGTATTGATTGTTAATTTAATGTGTCATTAATGGTAGCACTTGGTGCAGGTGTAATTGCTGGTTCTGTCGTTTCTTTTTTAACGCCAGTATATTTTTTGTAAGTAGCTTCAGAAACAAAATTGGTTAAAGTTACTGTGCACATTATAGGTTGGTTTATTCCTATTTTTTTATTGTCTCCATGATATCCGTAAGCGATGTGTGAAGGAAAAAGAAAATTAACTGTTTCTTTTTTATGCATTAACTTGATGGCATCACGCAATCCCATCATAATTTCTTGTTTGTCTACAAAATAAGTTTGCGGACGCAGTTCCAATTCAGAATAAATGATGTCTCCTTTTAAATTTTTGATTTCGTAAGTAAAAAAAGCAACATCTCCTCTTTTTGGAGTTAAGGTGTCGGTCGCATTTTTAACATCGTAATAGTACCAATATCCCTTTGTAGAAGCAATATATTCGATTTTAGGATTTTTTTTGATAATCGCTTTAATTTGATCTTCTTCGCTCGCGACTAGCTTTTTGTTTCGCTCTGCAGATTGTTTCATGAAACTGCCTGAGCTTCGAGAAATTGGCTTTCTGGCTGACTCATGTTGTTTGCAACTCGCTAACAAAAGCGCGACAGCAAAGAGCATTAAACTGATTTTTAAATAGTTCATTCGTTATTGGATGTTAAGATTTGTAAGTAAACCTTCAAATTTTGTTATTGTCTCACTCATGCTTAAATCTGATTTTCCACCAGCCGCATTGCTGTGGCCTCCGCCGCCAAAATGAGTTCTAGAAAATTCATTCACGTCAAAGCCACCTTGAGATCTAAATGAAATTTTGATTATTTTTTCTTCTTTATTTTCGATGAAAATCGCTGTAAAAACAATCCCTTTCATACTCAATCCGTAATTAACAATCCCTTCCGTATCCCCTTTGATATAATCAAAAGCATCTAATTCTTCTTGTGTTAAAGTAGTGAAAGACGCTTTGTATTCTTGAAAAACTTTCATGTTCTGCAGCGCTCTTCCTAACAATTGCAAACGACTGAATGAACTATTCTCAAAAAGTAAAACTGGGATTTGCGTATTTTCAACTCCTAAATCAATTAATTCTGCAATAATTCTGTGCGTATTCCCCGTTGTTCCAGGAAAACGGAACGAACCCGAATCAGTTAAAATTCCCGTATAAATACAAGTAGCTATGGTTTTATCAATAGCGTGTTTTCTATCTAAGAAGGAAATGAAATTATAAATCATTTCGCAAGTAGAGCCAAACGAAGTGTCAGAATAGGTAAAAGCAGCATAATCGTCCGGTTTTTGATGGTGATCGATCATGATAAATGGCGCTTTTAATTTCGCCAAAGTATGTTCCATTTCCCCTGTGCGATGTAATGCATTAAAATCTAAAGTAAAAATTACCTCGGCCTCTTCTAGGATTTTAGCGCAGTTTAATTTGTCTTTTTCAAAAACTTTAACTGTTTCTGAACCAGGTAACCAAGCTAAAAAATCAGGAAATTCATTGGGAGCAATCACCGTTGGTTGATGATCGTATTTTAGTAAAAAATGATATAACGCTAGCGTAGAGCCCATAGCGTCTCCATCAGGCCCGCGATGGGGAATAATGGCAATTTTTTTGGGTGTAGCTAACAACTCTTGTATGGCTTGGATATCTTCTGTTTTCATGTGTGCGAATTTACATTTTTTTAATGTAAACTTGAAAACATTTACCAGATTAACATCCTTTTAAGTATCACAGGTTTTTAAGGTCGCGTCTGCGCAATTTTTGGTAGAAATTGTATTTTGGTCCTTTAACGATTTGCGATTTATAAATTCCGACAGAACCCGAAGCAAAGTACGCAATTACACAGGCTACGGCGACAAAAAGTCCGCATTCTAAACCAAATAATTCCATTCCCATAACGGTGCAAGCAATTGGGGTGTGAGTCGCTCCAGAAAATACTGCGACAAATCCCATTCCGGCCAAAAGTGCCATGGGCAATGGTACTACCAACGATAAGGCACTACCCAAAGTTGCACCTACAAAAAACAGTGGGGTTACTTCGCCTCCTTTAAAACCAGCACCTAAAGTGAAACTGGTAAACAAAATTTTAAGTAAAAAATCAGACCATTCGCTTGTAATTGAAAAGGAATCTACAATGGCAGGAACACCTAAACCTTCGAACTTTAAAAAGTTGAAATTTAAAAATACAACTGCTAAAATAGCGCCGCCAACAAAAGGACGTAGCGGGGGATACGGAATTAATTTGCCAAAAAGTCCGCTCCAAAAGTGCGTTCCTCTCGAAAATAGTAAGGCTGCTATTCCAAATAAAATACTGACTCCAACGGTGTAACCTAAGTTGGTTATCGTCATCGCCGGCACAAACGGAATGCTATAATGTGTATGTGCAACTTGCCAAATTTCGACCGTAAAATAAGAAACATAAGCCACAATAAATGAAAGCGGAATGGCTTTGTAGTTAATTCTACTAAAAAAAACGACTTCGATCGCAAAAATAGCGCCCGTAAGTGGAGTGCCAAAAACCGAAGCAAAACCGGAGCTAATTCCTAATATCAATAATGTTTTTCGATCGTTATCGGTGAGTTTAAAAATCGATTTAAATTGGTCTGCTATCGCTCCACCCATTTGCACTGCGGTACCTTCTCGTCCAGCAGAACCTCCAAATAAATGGGTAATTATTGTGCCAAAAAGTACGAGGGGCGCCATTTTAAACGGAATGACTTTTTTGGGTTCGTGGTATTCTTCTAATAATAAATTATTGCCTTTTACGACATCATTTCCCCAATAATAATAGCTTAAACCTACTAAGAAACCGCCAATTGGCAACAGCCAAATAAGCCAATGATTATCTAAGCGTAAATCGGTTGCCCATTGCAAAGCAACGAGAAAAAATGCTGAGGCTGTTCCTGATAAAAACCCGATTAAGAGGCAGATTAAGAGCCATTTTAAAGCTAACGAAATAAGAGTATTGAGTTTTTTAGTGTGGATCAAAATTAGTCGATGTTTTATAGATCGCAAAAATAATTAAATCAAACCGTTTAAACTTGCTATTTCTGTTTTTTTACCACAAATCTTCAGGAATTGAAAACTTAAAAAGTCAACCCTTTATAATGTAAGATCAGATTTAACCGAATGGTAATTGATTTGTTGTAACGAACTTTTTTCGATTTTAATTGCACAGTTTTTCTATTGCATTACAGCAGTAAATTCGATTTCTACCAAATAGTCAGGTGAGACCAATTGGTTAATTCCGTAAAAACCTGTTGTGGGTTTGATGTCTTTAAAAAAAGAAGCGTGCGCTCTGGCTACGTCTTCAAAAGTATCGACATTGGTGGTGAAAATTCGGGTGCGAATGACATCTTTCATTCCTACGTTTAAATCTTCAAGTACTTTTTCAACTCGTTCTAGTATGTTCATGGTTTGAGCAAAAGCGTCGTCGGCTTTTACTTTGTCGCCATCAACGATAGCAACAGTTCCAGAAACTTCGATAATATTACCAATGCGCACGGCACGACAATATCCCATTTTGTCTTCCCAAGGAGAACCTGTTAAGATGTTTTCTCTTTTCATTTTTTGTGGTTAAATTTTGAATGTCTTTTGAACAGAAATTGTTTTATACTAATGTCATTTAATAGATTGCAATTTAAGAAAAAGCAAGAAAGAAGATTAGGTTTAAAATTGCTAAAAATCGGAAATTTTGTTATTATTTTTCAATACTATAGCTAAAATAAAATCTTTTTTTGTCACTTTGATTTATCAAATCGGGATTATCTTTTTTCTTTTTAATGTGTATAATTTGCATGAGATGGCTGTAAAATTTTCAGGGTATGATTTAAAAATTTAATTAGACATTATTTGAAATTTTTTGTCACAGATTAGTGGCATCAGGGTCATTTTTTATGTGCGCAAGTCAGTATAATATCTGTTTACTTTTTCTTCATGAAATTTGTAAAGAAATATAAATTAAAATTTTTCCCTTTCGTACAATCTTAATTTATTTTGGCTCGAAGTTAAATTTTGCTGCAAGTTTTCAATTTTTTCTAGCAAATTGGTAATTACATCAATTCCTTCTAGGTTTACTTTTAAATCATAATGCAAACGGATCATTTTTTCTACGGTAGGAAGTTGCTCGTGGTGCAGAAACTCCTCATTTTCTTCTATCACAACGTCAATTAATCCATAATTTTTAAGGTCAGTAATAAAGGTATATTCTATTTCATGTACAACACAAAATTGTCTAATTAGTATTAAGTTAGCATTACTCATTGTTTCTTAATTTAGATAGTTCTTCAACTAATTTTTTCTCTTGTTCGCTTAAGTTTGTTGGCAATTTTACATTATAAGTGATGTATAAATCGCCAAAATGATTTTCTTTTTTATAAATCGGGAAGCCTTTGCCTTTTAGTTTTACTTTCGTTCCATTTTGAGTGCTTTCGGCCACTTTCACTTTTACTTTCCCATCAAATGTGGGCACAAAAAAATCACCACCTAATAAAGCGGTATATAAATCTAGGTCTACAGTAGCATACAAATTGGAACCTTCTCGTTGAAAATCACCTTCATTTGGAATAATAAAAGTAATAAACAAATCGCCATTAGGACCTCCATTTGCTCCAGTGCCACCGTGATTTGGAATCTTGATTACTTGGCCGTTTTCTACACCAGCCGGAATAGTAATGCGAATATTTTTACCGTTTACGGTCAAACTTTGCTTATGGGTGTTGTAAGCTGATTTTAAATCTAAATTTAATTCGGCATTAAAATCTTGTCCTCTGTATTTAGATTGTCTTCCGCCTCCCGTTCCGCCGTACATCGAACTAAAGAAATCTGAAAAATCTCCTTCAGAAAAATCCGAATAGGCCTGTGATTGCGAACCTTGTGGTCTGCGCGAACTTTGCTGATTCGGGTTATAACCTGCCTTTTCATATTCATCTGCATGCTGCCAATCTTTTCCGTATTTATCGTATTTTTTTCTGTTCTCGACATGGCTAAGTACTTCATTTGCCTCGTTTATTTCCTGAAATTTATGTTGTGCTTCTTTGTCGTTCGGATTTACATCGGGGTGAAATTTTCGCGCCAATTTGCGGTATGCTTTTTTAATTTCGGCTTCTGTTGCCGATTTGGTAATGCCTAAAGTGGCATAATAATCTATAACTGCCATATGTTTTTATTTAATTTTTTTAGATCTGCTATTCTCAAAGTTAGTGATAAAAGTTTAGTAATGGTTTTGTTTTGAATGATTTAAAACAGGTGTTTGTCGCATTTAATTTATCGATTGCATTGACTAATAAGTAGTTTTTGACATCTATTTGTTTGTGTTTTTATCTCGTTACTTATGAATTAAAGTAATCAACTGGATCAGAATTTAATTCTATTTCTGGCTGATCTGTCCAGCACTAAAACAATATTTATTTTATTGAAATAAATTTAATACCGTTGTGCTTCTGATTTTGTATATTTGTCCGTCCAAACATTTCACTTAACTATGAGTCAAAAAGTATTACTTAATGCTAAAGAAGTTACTATCATACTGCATCGTTTGGCTTGTCAGTTGATAGAAAAACACCTTGATTTCTCTGATACTGTTTTAGTAGGTATTCAGCCCAGAGGCGTTTTTTTAGCAGAACGTTTGAAACAAATTTTAGAAGGAGAATATAGAACACCCGAAATTACTTTAGGATATTTAGACATTACTTTCTTTAGAGATGATTTCAGGAGAACCGAAAAACCTCTTGAAGCCAATAAAACCAAGCTTAATTTTATAGTCGAAAACAAGAAAGTTATTTTTATTGATGACGTCTTGTACACGGGTCGAAGTATTCGTTCGGCATTAACGGCTATTCAATCGTTTGGACGACCTGCAGAAATAGAATTATTAGTGTTAATTGACCGTCGTTTTAGTCGAAATTTACCCATTCAGCCCGATTATCGAGGCAGGCAAGTAGATGCTATTAATGATGAAAAAGTTAAAGTGAGTTGGAAAGAAAATGAGGGTGAAGATGCTGTTTATTTAGTAACGAATTAATTCGGAAACCATTTTACATTTAAACTTTAAAAAATAATAACCGTATAAAAATGAAAGAATTAAGCGTAAATCATTTGTTAGGAATTAAGTACATCAATGAGAATGATATTAACCTAATTTTTGAAACTGCCGATCATTTTAAAGAAGTCATTAATAGGCCAATTAAAAAAGTTCCTTCATTACGAGATATTACCATTGCCAATATTTTCTTTGAAAACAGTACCAGAACCAAACTTTCTTTTGAGCTGGCTCAAAAAAGACTTTCTGCCGATGTAATTAGTTTTTCTGCCGCACAATCTTCGGTAAAAAAAGGAGAAACACTTATTGACACGGTAAACAACATATTGTCTATGAAAGTAGATATGGTTGTCATGCGACATTCTAATCCTGGTGCCGCTTATTTTTTATCCAAAAACGTAAAAGCAAGTATAGTAAATGCAGGCGATGGTGCACACGAACATCCCACACAGGCGTTATTGGACAGTTACTCTATTAGAGAAAAACTAGGCGATGTAGCGGGTAAGAAAGTAGTAATCGTGGGCGATGTTTTGCACTCGCGAGTAGCTTTATCTAATATTTATGCCTTGCAAATGCAAGGAGCCGAGGTAAAAGTTTGCGGACCCAAAACTTTGATCCCTAAATACATTGAATCTTTGGGAGTTACTGTTGAATCCAATTTAAGAAAAGCTTTAGAATGGTGTGATGTTGCCAATATGCTTCGCGTACAAAACGAGCGCATGGACGTAAACTTTTTTCCATCAACTCGCGAATACTCACAACAATATGGTGTTGATTTGCAATTGCTGAATTCTTTAAATAAAGAAATTGTAATTATGCACCCTGGACCAATTAATCGTGGGGTAGAAATTACTTCAGAAGTGGCCGATTCGAGTCACTCAGTAATTTTAAACCAAGTCGAAAATGGAGTGGCTATCCGTATGGCGGTTATCTATCTTTTGGCTTCAAAAATTCAATAGTTTTAAAAATATCAACTACCTTAGCTTATTGAATCTAATTTGTTTGTATAATCTGTAAAATAAGCACAAAAATGAAAGTTGATCAAAAAGGACATACCGTTTCGATTAAAAATACTGAAGGGGACTTTACAGCATTTGTAATGAAAATTACCCACCAGTATAAAACTTTTGAGAACAGCAATATTATTATTGATTTACTGCGTTGTTCAGACATTACTATCAAAGATATCACTCAATTCAAGCCTCTTTCTAAGATACATAAAAAATCAAAAAAATCATTTGTTATTGCAGTTGATGATATTGATTTTAATGAAGTTCCAAGTAAATTAACCGTCGTTCCTTCTTTATTAGAAGCGCACGATATAATTGAAATGGAAGAAATTGAGCGTGATTTAGGTTTTTAAATTGGATTAACTGTTTATTCGTGGAATCGTTTACTTGTTATTCTCGGATAACATAACCCCGTAACGATAAAATAAACGAAAAGTGAAACTTACTATATTAGGCTGTTACGCCGCAACTCCTCGTACATTTACCAATCCTACCGCACAAGTTTTAGAGATTAAAAACAAACTCTTTTTAATTGATTGTGGCGAAGGAACTCAGGTACAATTGCGCAAAAATAAAATTAAGTTTTCTAAAATCAATCGCATTTTCATTTCGCATTTGCATGGCGATCATTTTTTTGGGCTAATTGGTTTAATTTCTACTTTTTCTTTGCTAGGTAGAACAACCAATTTGCATATTTACGGTCCAAAAGGAATCAAAGAAATTATATTATTGCAATTAAAGCTTTCTAATTCTTGGCCAAACTACGAGTTGTCTTTTACGGAATTAGCAAGTAAAGAAAGTGAAATTATTTTTGAAGATGACAAAGTAATTGTGCGCACTATTCCGCTTAAGCATAGGGTCTACACCAACGGATTTTTATTTCAGGAAAAAGAAAACGATAGGAAATTGAATGTTGCTGCAGTTGAAAATTATAAAATTGATACCTGTTATTTTCTTAAAATAAAAAAGGGAGGAAGCGTGACCTTAGAAAACGGAACAGTAATCGCAAATGAAGAATTGTCTTTTGACGGACCAGCTCCTCAGAGCTATGCTTTTTGCTCCGACACCGCTTATTTTGAAGCTATTATTCCGATTATTGCAAACGCTACTGTGCTATATCACGAAACAACATTTTTACAAAGTGAAGCAGAATTAGCCAAAAAAACACTGCATTCTACTGCAAAAGAAGCGGCAACAATAGCCTTAAAAGCAAATGTAAAACAATTAATTTTAGGACATTATTCCACTCGCTATGAGCGGATTTCCTTATTTAAAGAAGAAGCGCAAACTATTTTTGAAAATGTAAAATTAGGAGATGACGGCGCTTCTTTTGAATTTGATTCTTTAATTTTAAAAAACAACCAATGAGCGATTTAAGCAATTATAGAAAATCATACGAGAAAAGTGAATTATTAGAAACGACAATTCCAGAAGATCCAATTAATCTTTTTAACAAATGGTTTCACGAGGTAGAAGAATTGGGTGACGGCCGTGATGAGGTAAATGCAATGTCGGTTGCGACTATTGGTTTAGATGGTTTTCCGAAAACGAGAGTAGTTCTGCTCAAAAAATTTAATGAAGAAGGCTTTATTTTTTATACTAATTACGATTCCGAAAAAGGAAAAGCAATTTTAAACAATCCAAATGTTTGCTTGTCTTTTTTTTGGCAAGGAATGGAGCGACAAGTAATTATAAAAGGTAAAGCACAAAAAGTAGCCAGCAACATCTCTGACAACTATTTTGACAGTAGACCAGAAGGCAGTAAGCTTGGCGCAATAGTGTCTGATCAAAGTCACGTTATTCCGTCTCGTGTCTTTTTAGAGCAAAATTTAAAGCAATTAGAAACACAATATAAAGGCAAAGAAATTAATCGCCCTGAACATTGGGGAGGCTTTCTAGTAGTTCCTGTTTCTGTTGAATTTTGGCAAGGAAGAGCAAATCGTCTTCACGATCGCATTAGATATCAGTTGCAAGACAACTATTTATGGAAAATTGATAGGTTAGCTCCATAGCTCTTGTCTAGTTTTGTAAGTTAAATTTTATTTAATTACGAAATCGATGTAGTTCATCGGTTTTTTTTGGTGTTTAAACGATAACTGTGTTAAGTTTATCACAACGAAAAAATGTAATATTAAATAATAAAAAGAGTTTGCCCCACAATCTACTTTAATTTAAACTACAAGATTATGAAACCTACATCAAAATTACTAGCGGTTTTTTTCTTAGCATGCACGTTCGTTTCTTGTTCTGGCGAATCTTTCGAATCAGATTTGTTAGACGGTAAATCTTCTACAGCTAAAAATAGTAACTGGACCGATACTGCTTATGACTACAGTAGTGCTGAATCAGCAACACTTCAATTAGTGAACGACTATCGAGTGAGCGTTGGGCTATCGGAATTGCAAAAAGCGAATTATATTTCTACAGTTTCTCAAAAGCACAATGCGTATATGATTATTCAGCAACATATTAGTCACGATGATTTTGTGTCAAGATCAAATGATATAATAAAAAAATTGGGAGCGATAAAAGTAGGAGAGAATTTAGCTTACAATTATAAGACTCCCGAAGCAGCTTTAAAAGCATGGTTAAATAGTCCCGATCATAAAATAAACGTTGAAGGAGATTACACTCATTTCGGAATTTCAATTACCGTGGATAGTGAAACCGGTAAAACCTACTATACAAACATTTTTGCAAAAATATAATTTCTTTCGAGTATTGACTACAAAGAAAAAGAGCCCTTTTTAATTATTTTCGTTTTATTTATTTAAGACACATTGTCTTTTAGCCGCTAATTTATTAGCGGCTTTTTTTGGTTAAAAAAAAGCCTTTTCGGGAAGAAAAGACTTTTTTAAGGAAATATGGTTTGGTTAAAGAGTGGTTATTATAAATTCACTTCGTCTGTTCATCTGATGTTCTTCTTCTGAACATTTTACCTCATCAGCGCAGTGATTTACTAACTCGCTTTCGCCGTACCCTTTTCCGGTTAAACGGGCTTGATCAATGCCATTTTTTATCAACCACTGAATGGTCGATTTAGCTCTTTTGTCAGAAAGTTTCATGTTGTATGCTGCGGTTGCGCGACTGTCAGTATGCGAGCGAATGTCTAATTTCATATTGGGATTCTCTCTCAATACGTCTACTATTTTTTCTAAATCTAACGCTGCTTCTGGTCGAATATTCGATTGGTCTAAGTCAAAGTATATCATTTTAATTCCGAAACATTTTCCTAAATCATCTCCTACGGCTACTTTGCATTTTGCTGATTCCAAAGCGATTGGTAAATTTGTTTTTCCGCTTAATGAGCCAATGCTAATCATCACTTCCTTAGTGCTGTAGTTCTCTTTTTCGGCTCTAACAAGATACTCTTTTCCGCAGTCTACGGTGAGGGTGTAATTTCCCGTCGGATCTGAAAATGTAGAATGTATTAATTGTGCTTGATTATCATAAAGAGAAACTTTAGTATTTGGTAAAATTTCTTCAGTTATTATATCGGTTACTAAACCAAATAATTCTTGAGTGCAGGATAGTTTTTTATTTTCAAGAAATTGATAAATATCGTCATTTCCTTCTCCACCTTTTTTATTGGAACTGTAAAAACCTTTCCTTGATTTGGTATCAATAATGTATGCAAAGTCATCGTTAGGCGAATTAATGTCAGCACCAATATTTTGAACATTTTTAGCGTTTCCTTCTTTATCAATTGCTGCAACAAATACATCCAAACCACCTAAACCGGGATGTCCGTCAGAGGCAAAGTAGAGCTCGTTTTCGCTGCTTATGAACGGAAACGTTTCTTTTCCTTCGGTATTTATTTCTTTTCCTAAGTTTTCAGGTTGGCCAAAAGATCCGTTATAATTAACTTTTACTTTATATAAATCTGATTGCCCCATACCGCCAGGCATATCAGAAGCAAAGTATAATATTTGCTCGTCTACACTTAAGGTGGGATGAGCGGTGCTGTAATTATCACTGTTGAAGGGTAATTCTGCAACATCAGTCCATTTCCCATCTTTCATGGTTGCTTTGTAAATTTTCACTAGCGTAGTCTTATTGGCATCTTTTCCTTTTTTCCCATTTATATAATTATTTCTAGTAAAATAAACCGTTGATCCATCTTTAGTATAGGTTGGACTCGCTTCGTGAAATTTGCTATTGACTGTTTTGTCAAATTTTCTAACATTGGATGGATTGAAATCTTGATCTAGATCGGCAACATACAAATTTGTAAAATATTCGCCTGTCCATTTGTGTTTACGTTGCATAAAACTACCCGTATCTCTAGCAGACGCAAACACAATTTTATCTAAATAAAATGCAGTACCATAATCAGAGTACGAACTATTAATATCGCTGTTAGCAATCGTATAGCGACCAGAGTTGGCCTTAATTTCACTTAAGTAATCACGATCTTCAGTAAAAAGTTTGGCTCGAGAATCATTATTGGATCTTTTACTAAAGCTTTCTAGAATTTGGTTGGCTTTTTCTATTTCTCCAATTGATTTTAAAGATTGCGCATAACGGTAATAATATTCAGCTTCTACCTCTTTTGTCATTGCAAATAATTCACCGTACCACTTGGCAGATTGCTCTAAATCGGAATTGAAATAATAGGCATTACCTAATTTCTTAAACATTTCTTCCGATTTGTAGCCTTTATTTGCAACACGTTCATACGTTTTTATTGCATCTACGTAGGCATAATTGTCGTATTGCTTATCTGCAGCTGCAATTTTATTTTGTTGCGAATAACAGTTAAATGAAAAAACAGGTATTATTATTAGGCAAAGGAGTATATAATTTTTCATAGGATTTTTTTTAGAAGAAACGTGGAGTAGTCATTTTATTATTGTTTTTGAAGAGTTCAAAACGCAAAAATATTTCGTGAGAGCCCGAATTATAGCGGTCTAAGTTAGTTGTTTCCTGATCATAACCGTAGCCTAAATAAAAACCTTTACTCACTTGAAAACCTACCATCGCACTTACAGCTGCACTCCATCGGTAGGCTACTCCAACCACAAACTTTTCATTAAACATAAAATTTCCTGAAATGTCCGCTTGCAAAGGAGCGCCTTCGACTAGTTTAGTTAAAACAGCTGGCTTAAATTTGATGTCTCTGCTTAAGTCAAAAACGTAACCAGCGATCATGTAGTAATTTATTTTTTCTTTATAAATTGCGATTTCATTATCACTATACTGATTGGTTTCTATAAATTTCGGAACAGATAATCCTAAGTAAAACTTATCAGAATGCCAGTAAATACCCGCTCCAATATTGGGTGTAAAATCAGTATCAAAGTTTTGAAATTGCGGATCATTCGCGTCCGTAGGATTTAACTTGTTGACATCTAAATTAAAAATAGTTGCGGTAGCCTTAATACCAAATGATAATTTAAATGTTTCAGAAGTATTTATTGTATACGATAAATCGGCAGAAATGTCGTTGTTATTGGTGGGTCCAATTTTGTCATTTATAACTGAAACTCCTAAACCTACTCGACTACCATTTATGGGTGTATGCACAGAGAATGCGCTTGTTTTTGGAGCACCGTCTAACCCTACCCATTGCGCACGGTACAAACCAAAAATACTTAAAGCGCCGCGTGAGCCAGCATAAGCAGGATTTATAGTAATTGTGTTGTACATATATTGGGTGAATTGAGCATCTTGCTGAGCAAAACTGACAATAGCTGTACACATCAAAACGAAAGTAAATAATTTTGTTTTCATAGCAGATATTTATGGTGAGGTGATTATATGAGTTGAATAGCCAAACATTTGATATTGAATTACAATTAAATTTGAATTCTTATTTTTAATGGTATTGCATTAGTTGTAAAAGCAAGAAAGGGAGTTCAGGAACTCCCTGTTTTTCTTATTTAGAGAGATATAGATAGCCGTCTTTTTTATTGCTTATTGTCGTACCACTTCCATCAACAGAGGTGAAGTTTAAAATGTAGAAATAAGTTCCGGTTGGTAACCCATCACCCTTTTTAATAGTAGTTCTGCCTCTAGATGTTCCATCAAAGTAATTGCTACTATTGCTGTAATTTTTAGTTTCGAAAACTAATACTCCCCAACGATTGTAGATCTCAACATTATTTTCTGCATAACAATTTGTTTCGTCGATATTGTCGATTGCAAAATAGTCGTTTGTACCATCGCCGTTAGGAGAAAATGCATTGTGCACCAATACAGTTCCGCAAGGCAAAACTTTGCAATCATCATTAATCTGTACGCTTATTAAAAAGATTTTAATTCCTGTTTCTTCAATAATTTTATATTCAAAAACGTACGTACGAATTTCTAATTCAAATGCGGATAATAGAGAGCCATTTAATGCATTTGATTGCTCTGTATCAGTCCACGTTCCATTAGTAGAAGTTCCTGACGGCAATAAATTTGACAAATCTGTAACTGAAGTGTCTGCATTACAAGCGTCGCCTGTGATTTTTAGCACCTCATTTTGTATCACTTTTATAGTGACAGTTGCCGTGTCGCAATTGGCAGAATTTAGAATTTCACAGATTTGGTACGTTAAAGTGTAAGTTCCTGCAGGAGTTCCTTGTTTTACATCAACAGAACCATCCGGATTCAAGGATAACATTCCAGTCGCATCAGCAGTAACTAAATTTAAAGTCACATTTTGTTGGATAACTGGAATTTGGTTTAAACGATCATTTGTCAAAACATTCAAGACATTTTTAATTCCACTAGTTGCATCAACTGAATCTTTTGAATCATCAACAGCGTCAATAATCATTTTACTTTGGTTGGCCGTAACGGTATCACTTCCATTTATTAGGGTATTACTTGGACTAAGACCTTCAGCAGTAGCGATATTTGTCACCGACTTATTAATTAAGTCTTGTTGTGTGACAGTATAACTTTGACTGTATTCTTTAGATTTTTGACCTGGTTGTAATTCTTCGATAGTCACATCAAGACCTGTTAGTGGATCTTGAACACGTATTTGATGAAGAGTTACATTTCCAGTATTTTCGACAACAATCGTGTAAAGAAGTATATCACCAATTTTACTGAAGCTACTAGTCAAAGTATTTTTTATAACTTTTAAACTCGGATTTTGGTTTAAGTCAGTAGTCGTACAATCAGCACATTCATTAGTAAGAGGACAATTTGTACAAGGGGTCGGATCTGTAGAAGTAGCCGTAATTAAATTTCCTTTCGGATCGTAGCTCTTTACCGTTGCAAGGTTGTAAACAATTCCGGCATCAATGTCTTTTTGTGTAATGATGTGCGAAGCAGTGAATGTTGTGCTGTTTGTTTCGCCAGCAGCAAGCGTATCAATCGCTTTATTAGAAACAATAGCATTGTCATCAATAATTGTAAGGTTTATAAGAGTTACATTTCCTGTGTTTTTTACTACGAAAGTATAGGCCACTACATCACCAATATTTGTGATTCCGTCATTGTTTGAATCAATATAAGTACCTTCTTTAGTAATGCTAATTCCAGATTCAGTAATAGTATAATTGTAATTTACAGTACAACCTTTCGAGTCTTTTATTGCTACACTGTAATCTCCTTTATATAAGTTCGAAATATCTTTAGTAGTCTCATTATTGGACCATAAATACGTGTATATACCGTCATTTCCGCCAGATACAGTTAAATTTATAGCTCCTTTCGAACATCCCATACAATTGATATTGTTGGTGATGACAGCAGTGGCACTTAATGAAGTAGTTGGTTGACTAATAGTAACGATGAATGGCTCGGATGAGCAGCCATTAGCACTAGTGGCAGTAACGGTGTAGATCCCTGCTGATAATTCTGTTAAGTCTTTAGAAGTGGAATAGGCAATATTATTTTTTGTCCATGCGTAAAAATTAGCGCCTGAGTTTTCTGAAGATGTAATAGTTATTGAACCATTGTTTCCATCTAAACAATAAATGTCCACTTTAGATGAGAGAGAGATGATAGGAACTGTAGTATCAAGAGTGGTAGTTGCACAAGTAGTGGCTGTACATCCATTCTCATTTGTTACAATTACAGCAAATTTATCAGCAGTTGTCACAGTTATACTTGGAGTTGTTTCTCCATTAGACCATAAATAGCTGGTTCCGCCGCTTGCCGTTAAAATTGTGCTTGGAATAGTACAATTCAATTCCAATCCATCGCTACTAGTTATTACAGCTGGAGGAACTGTAGTATCAAGAGTGGTAGTTGCACAAGTAGTGGCTGTACAACCGTTATCATTTGTTACAATTACAGAAAATTTATCAGCAGTTGTCACAGTTATACTTGGAGTTGTTTCTCCATTCGACCATAAATAGCTGGTTCCGCCGCTTGCCGTTAAAATTGTGCTTGGAATAGTACAATTTAATTCCAATCCATCGCTACTAGTTATTACAGCTACAGGAACCGTAGTATCAAGAGTGGTAGTTGCACAAGTAGTTGCTGTACAGCCATTCTCATTTGTTATAATTACAGAAAATTTATCAGCAGTTGTCACAGTTATACTTGAAGTTGTTTCTCCATTTGACCATAAATAGCTGGTTCCCCCGCTTGCAGTTAAGGTCGTGCTTGTAATAGTACAATTCAATTCCATTCCGTTGCTACTAGTTATTACAGCTACAGGAACTGTAGTATCAAGAGTGGTAGTTGCACAAGTAGTGGCTGTACATCCATTCTCATTTGTTACAATTACAGAAAATTTATCAGCAGTTGTGACAGTTATACTTGGAGTTGTTTCCCCATTAGACCATAAATAGCTGGTTCCGCCGCTTGCCGTTAAAATTGTGCTTGGAATAGTACAATTCAATTCCAATCCGTTGCTACTAGTTATTACAGCTACAGGAACCGTAGTATCAAGAGTGGTAGTTGCACAAGTAGTGGCTGTACAACCATTCTCATTTGTTACAATTACAGAAAATTTATCAGCAGTTGTCACAGTTATACTTGGAGTTGATTCTCCATTTGACCATAAATAGCTGGTTCCTCCGCTTGCAGTTAAGGTCGTGCTTGTAATAATACAATTTAATTCCAATCCGTTGCTACTAGTTATTACGGCTACAGGAACTGCAGTATCAAGAGTGGTAGTTGCACAAGTAGTTGCTGTACATCCATTCTCATTTGTTACAATTACAGAAAATTTTTCAGCAGTTGTGACAGTTATACTTGGAGTTGTTTCTCCATTTGACCATAAATAGCTGGTTCCTCCGCTTGCTGTTAAGGTCGTGCTTGGAATAGTACAATTTAATTCCAGTCCGTTGCTATTAGTTATTACAGCTACAGGAACTGTAGTATCAAGAGTGGTAGTTGCACAAGTAGTGGCTGTACAACCGTTATCATTTCTTACAATTACAGCAAATTTTTCAGCAGTTGTGACAGTTATACTTGGAGTTGTTTCTCCATTCGACCATAAATAGCTGGCTCCGCCGCTTGCAGTTAAGGTCGTGCTTGTAATAGTACAATTTAATTCCAGTCCGTTGCTATTAGTTATTACAGCTATAGGAACTGTAGTATCAAGAGTGGTAGTTGCACAAGTAGTGGCTGTACAACCGTTATCATTTGTTACAATTACAGCAAATTTTTCAGCAGTTGTGACAGTTATACTTGGAGTTGTTTCTCCATTTGACCATAAATAGCTGGTTCCGCCGCTTGCAGTTAAGGTCGTGCTTGTAATAGTACAATTCAATTCCAATCCGTTGCTACTAGTTATTACAGCTACAGGAACCGTAGTATCAAGAGTGGTAGTTGCACAAGTTGTGGCTGTACAACCATTCTCATTTGTTACAATTACAGAAAATTTATCAGCAGTTGTCACAGTTATACTTGGAGTTGTTTCTCCATTTGACCATAAATAGCTGGTTCCTCCGCTTGCTGTTAAGGTCGTGCTTGGAATAGTACAATTTAATTCCAGTCCGTTGCTATTAGTTATTACAGCTACAGGAACTGTAGTATCAAGAGTGGTAGTTGCACAAGTAGTGGCTGTACAACCGTTATCATTTGTTACAATTACAGAAAATTTATCAGCAGTAGTCACAGTTATACTTGGAGTTGTTTCTCCATTTGACCATAAATAGCTGGTTGCGCCGCTTGCAGTTAAGGTCGTGCTTGTAATAGTACAATTCAATTCTAGTCCTTTGCTACTAGTTATTACAGCTACAGGAGAAAGTTTAATAGTCAACTTTACAGGAGTTCTTTTTACTGTAGTACAACTTCCGTCGGATACTTCTGCATAATATGTTGTGGTTCCAACACCAATTTGAACTGGATCATTTATAACTGCTCCACCCGTTTCAAGTAAATACCATTTAATTGTTCCACTTGTTGTCGTAGCAGTAGCGGTTAATTTTTGTGTTGCTGTACCGTCGCTACATTCGGTCTGATCACTTGCGATTGGAGGTGTGTCGATAAAATAACCAAACCATACTTTTTTATTTGGATCGGTAGCTGTCGGTGTACTATCAGTATCACTAAAACTACAAAACAGTTGATAGGAGTTGTTATTCGACTGGTAAATAGCGTCTGGGTTAACGCTGTACGATTGATTTAATGTTAGAGCTGTTTCATTATTAAATTTAAAATAGGTGCTGTTTCCAGGAATTAACTTTAACGCATTTTCTTTGTTTACAACTGTTCCCGAACTATTTATCGGTTCACCAGCGCTATTTACGGCGTAGTAAATGATTTCGATAGATCCTTTTCCGCCACTTACTTTAGGGATAGTAAAATTATTTGGAGTTTTTTGATTAGCAGTAGTATTGCCATTAACATCGGTATAATCCATATAGGTTTGCTCATTGGCATCGTATAAAAGAGTCGGATTGGTATTTGGAGCCAGTGTTACAAAATAGTTCATATTCTCTCCCAGTTCTGAAACAGTTCCAATATTCCATGTAATTTTCCATTTTATCAAATTACTATTTCCGCTTGAAGGAACATTGGGATCATTTAACACAGAACCATTTTGCGTAAAATTGATAGTTCCTTTTGAAATAACAACATCACCAGTATCAACTGGTAAAACTGAAAAAGAGGGAACAACATTAGCATCTAAAACAATATAACCACTCATTGGATCTGTTAATATTGCATTTGTTGCAGCATAAGAGATGTTCGAGCGTATGGCCGAATAAATATTTTGAATGTTGCTCGTATTTGCAGGGTAATAACCTTTACTTTGAGATTTTTGCAACGTTTTTTCTGCCTCTCCTCCCGCACTTACTCCAAAACCTATTGTATAAACGTCTACACCAGAATTTATAAGTAGAGCTGCTTCGTAAGCGGTTGGTATTCCATGATTACCGGCAATTATATCGTATTTTTCAGCGCCACAGCTTATGTTTTTAGAGTATAAAGCAAACTTAAAATTAGAACCATTTCCTGTAACATTAAGATAATTGCTAGCTGACACTGTTAAATGATCTCTTTCAAACGACTCTCTAACGATACTAAAATTACTTTTATTCTCACAATTCATGTCGATATTTATTGATGGAGTAGATTTATAACTGTACGTAGGTTCTCCATCTGATAACAATATCACTACCTTTTTACTTGCAACACTTATATCCATTAAACTTCTGGCAGCGTAAAAACCTCCTTGTAAATTAGTTCCTCCTGCGGCACTAATACTATTTATCGAATTGAGTAATTGTGACCTATCGTCAGTAAAGGAATGATCTATTTGTGGAACTCCACTTGATTTTTCACTATTAATGGTAACAATGGCTACACGAATTCCGGTTGAGTTGGTTAAAAGTTCATTTACAAATTTCTTCGCGGCTTCTTTGGCAGTTGTTATTTTTGAGTTGGATTCCATACTGCCAGAATCATCAATTACAAGAACAACATCAGTAGTCTTAGGAATGTTTTTTCCTTCTACCATAACATTAATTTTCCATTTATCAGGAAAGGTTGTTGCGTGTGCTGTTTTTTCGATATGAACTGCGCCAGCATTCGGCCATTCTAAGTTTGTAGTATTTACAGCTTCCCTTTTAAACCTTGAAGTGCTAGATCGCATTAATTTTGCATCGTTACTGGGAACCGTTAAAGCAGGAATTGTTCCAACATAAACAGGTCCGCCAAGATTATCAGGATCGGTATCAGATTGCGAGTAAATCGTACTGGTAAAAAGAAATAATAATAATAGTAGAGTAGTTTTCGTTTTCATACAATTGCTTTAAAATTTATTACCAAGGTTTGGTACTAATAAAAATTTTCTGTTATGTTTTTTCATAGCATGCGCCTGAAAAATTAAACCACATATCAAAAACATTTCGTTTAACAAACTACTTTAAGTAGGTGTAAATTCAGCAATTTGCACTTTGGAGAAGTTTAAATTTTATCGCTGATACTAGCTTGTTATTTTTCAGAATCAAATGTATATAGACTCATTTAATATGCTGATTATTCTCTACAACTAACCTGAAAACTCGATTAAAGACTCTTTTTTTGTTAAATATTTCTAAGATTCAAGCCCATTTTACTACAATACTACTATTTTCTCTTAAAAATATGTGAAATGTTATTCTTTACTAGATTTAAAATAGTACAGATAATCAATTGATTTTTAAGTGTTTATTAGTTTATTTAGCGCTTTTAAATAGTATAGATTAAAAGCAAAATTGCTCGATAAACGGCATCTAAGCTTCTGAACGTTTTTTTACGTTAAAAGTTTATTTAACAATAATCTAAGTTGGCACGAACAAATATAAACCGTATCTTTTTAGACTTATAAATAAAATTACTAAAAGGAATTAATCTTAAATTTTCAGTAAAAGTATATCAGACTAACCTATTCTTTTGTAAATTAGACTTTACCTTCTTTTTTTAAATAATTATTAATTAAATGTTGTTTTCTATGAAAAACTTAATTCTAATTCGTCATGCAAAATCAAGTTGGGAAGCACCGTTGCAAGATTTTGATCGGTCATTATCAATAAAAGGAATTTCAAACGCACATATAGTTTCGAGTGGTATAGCAGAATTTTTGCCTAAAACTTATATTATATGGAGTAGTCCCGCATCGAGAGCCAAAGAGACGGCACTTATATTTGCACAAAACCTTTCATATCCTATCGAAAGTATTCAGTTTAAAGAAGATTTATATACATTCGATCGAAAACAATTAGAAAATGTGATCAAATCGTGTGATAATAGTTTTGAGAGCGTTATTCTTTTCGGGCATAACGAGGCTATTACGAAATTTGTTAATAAATTTGGGGATGTTTTTATCGAAAATGTTCCGACTTCGGGTGTTGTATTTTTACAATTTGAAGCATCAAGTTGGAATGAAATAGAGAAAGGTAAAACCAAAAAAATTATTTTCCCAAAGGATTTAAAAAAAGTATAGTGCACGAACAAAAATATATAGATAGAGAAAAAAGTTGGTTGTCATTTAATGCTAGAGTACTCCAAGAAGCTGCTGATGAAACCGTTCCTTTACTCGAAAGATTACGCTTTTTAGGAATTTTTTCGAACAACCTTGACGAGTTTTTTAGAGTACGTTATGCTGCGATACGAAGGTTGAGTTTGTCAGGTATTTCGGGTGAGAAATATTTGGGAGGAATCTCAGCTCAAGATTTAATTAAAGACATAACCGAAATCGTAATTCAGCAACAGTCGGAGAGTTTGCGCATTTTGAGTATTATTGAAACGGAACTCGAAAAACAAAACATTTTTATAATCAATGAAAATGAAATAAACTACGATCAAGAAGAATATTTAAAAGACTATTTCAACCAAAAATTAAGTCCAGAATTAGTTACGATTATTTTAAATGATTTAGCCGAATTTCCAGTATTAAAAGATACTGTAGGCTATCTTGCTGTTCGTTTAGAGATGAATAAGAACGATGAAATTCGTTATGCAGTAATTGAAATTCCGATGACGATCAATCGATTTGTCGTATTGCCATCAGATAATGAAAAGCAGTATTTAATTTTAATTGATGATGTAATTCGACACAACCTCAAAAGTATTTTTAATATTTTCGATTATAAAAGTGTATCGGCGCACATGATCAAAATTACTCGTGATGCCCAGTTAGAAATAGATAGTGATTTGAGTAAAAGTATGCTCGAAAAAATATCTACTAGCGTAAAAGACAGACGAATTGGCGAGCCTGTTCGCTTTATTTATGACCAATTAATAGAAGAAGACACGCTACAATTTTTCTTAGAAAAGATGAAAATTGTATCTTCAGATAGTATTATTCCAGGCGGAAGGTATCACAACAGAAGAGATTATATGAATTTCCCTAATTTAGGGAGATTTGATTTATTGTACTCCACAAATGTTCCTTTGCCCATTCCAGGATTAAGCTTAGAAGGAAGTATTTTAGAAAGCATTGGTAAAAAAGATTATTTGTTAAATGCTCCTTATCAATCGTATTCTTACGTGACTAAATTTTTGAGAGAAGCAGCTCTTGATCCAAAAGTGGTATCGATAAAAATTACGTTGTATAGATTGGCAAAGAATTCGCAAATTGTGTCTTCGTTAATAAATGCAGCCAAAAATGGTAAAAAAGTAACCGTTCAAATTGAGTTGCAAGCGCGTTTCGATGAAGCTTCTAATATTTCATATGCAGAGCAAATGCAATTAGAAGGAATCGATTTAATTTTTGGAATAAAAGGCTTGAAAGTACACAGCAAAATTTGTGTCATCGAACGATTAGAAGATGAAAAAATCATGAGATATGGTTTTATTTCTACAGGAAATTTTAACGAAGCCACCGCAAAAATTTATACTGATGTTACTTTATTTACGAGTCACCAACAGATCTTAAAAGATATTGCGAAAATTTTCGAATTTTTTGATATCAATTATAGGGTGCACCGATACAAGCATTTAATTGTTTCTCCACATTATACACGCTCCAAATTTGTAAAACTAATTGATCGCGAAATTTTACACGCCTTAGCAGGTCGTAAAACCTTCATTAAGTTAAAAATGAACAGTTTATCTGATTTTAAAATGATAGATAAATTGTATGAAGCCAGTAATGCAGGGGTCAAAATTCAGTTGCAAGTCCGTGGTATTTGTTCCTTAATTCCTGGAATACCTGGAATGAGCGAAAATATTGAAGCTATTAGTATAGTAGATCATTATTTAGAGCATACACGAGTTTATATTTTTGGTAATGCCGGTTTGAGTGAAGTTTATATTTCTTCAGCCGATTTTATGACTAGAAATTTAGATGGTCGGGTAGAAGTAACTTGCCCGATCTACGATCAGTCCATTAAAAATGAACTAATTGATAATTTTGATTTGGCGTGGAAAGGAAATGTAAAAGTACGCTACCATTCATATAAATTGGATAATAAGTATAAAGTTAGAAACCACCATCCAATTTTTAGAGCACAATTCGAAACCTACAAATATTACCGGGATAAGGTTGATGTTATCGAAGAAATTCTTTAAAAAAATAGTTCATTAAAACTTTTTAAATCATAGACATGATTAAAATTAAAAGATATGCAGCGATCGATATTGGTTCTAATGCCATGAGATTGTTGATTACCAATATAGTAGAACAGGAAGGTAAAGAACCTCAATTTAATAAAAGTTCGTTGGTTCGTGTGCCGATTCGATTGGGGCAAGACGCTTTTACAGTAGGTGAAATTTCTCCTGAAAACATTGAAAGAATGACCGATGCGATGCGCGCTTTTTATTTATTAATGAAAGTGCACAAAGTCGAAAAATATATGGCGTTTGCGACCTCGGCAATGCGTGAAGCCTATAACGGTAAAGAAGTTGTGGCGCACATTAAGAAAAAAGCGGATATAAAAATCGAAATTATAGATGGTAAAAAAGAAGCCACAATTATAGCTTCTACTGATTTACACCATTTATTAAAAACTGATCAAACCTATCTTTTTGTAGATGTCGGTGGTGGAAGTACCGAGTTCACCCTTTTTTCTAACGGAAAAATGGTCAACTCCAGATCGTTTAAAGCCGGAACTGTACGTTTGTTAAATAATATGGTTTGTGATTTCGTTTGGGATGAAATTGAAAAATGGATCAAAAAGAACACGGAAGATTATGAAGAGGTAACATTAATTGGTTCGGGCGGAAACATTAATAAATTGTTTAAAATGTCTGGTAAGCCGCAAGAAAAGCCGCTTTCTTACATCTATGTTAATTCACAGTATGCTTTTTTAAATACGTTAAGTTACGAGCAGCGTATTTCTGAATTAGGATTAAATCCAGATCGTGCCGATGTTATTATTCCTGCAACCAGAATTTATTTGAATGCGATGAAATGGAGTGGAGCCCGGCAAATTTACGTACCAAAAATTGGACTTTCAGACGGTATAGTAAAAGCAATGTACTACGAAAAGATTTAAAGTACGGTTAACTGCGAAACCACGTTTTTTTTATTTAAACTCGTGGCTTCGTATCTTATAAAGACGTAAGTAGTAAAAGAAAGACATATAAAATTACGACTGCAAATCCAAACCAAAAGTAGTTCGCAATAATTCAATATTGGGGTTAATTTCCATCAAACGATTGTATCGATCTTGATCGTTAAAGCTACGTTTACTCTCAAAACTTTCATTCACAATAACATCAATCGTAATGTCGTGGTTGTGTAAATGTCCTTTTAAATGCCCTAATAAACCATGGATTTGACCTTCAAAATCCAGTTTAGAACCTTCATTGGGTAATTCTAGAGTAATTCTACTTTCACCTTCTAATTTAGGATCATTGATCAGTAATAAAGACTCCATAATTCGAAATCCTTTTTCTCCCAAACGCTGCGCATATTTGTTCCAGTGCAATAACATTTCAGTTTCAGTGAACGATTCTGTCGGTAAAGTTGTCGTAGGTTTTACATAATTTCTAGAACTTTCTTCTAGCGCTCTTTTGGCGCGAATACTGGATAAAGAAAGTGCAGAGACTTTAGGTTTACTATCAATGGGGGCTGGAGGAGTTACTATTTTTACTGGCTCAGGAACAGTTTTATTTTCGGTTGCTTTGGCTGCTAAATTTTCTTCTGTAGTTAATTGTTTATGTGAATCACCAGAATTTATCTCTTTAACAGTAACAGGACTTTCATCTTGTTTTGGACTTTCAACGATAGAATAACTATTATTTCTAAAATAGGTTGGAGGAATTATAAATTGTTCAGCTTTTTTTTTTCTCCATCAAAGGTGATAGAGGCTAATTGCATTAAAGTAAGTTCAACTAAAAGTCGCTGATTTTGACTGAGTTTGTATTTTAAATCACAATCGTTGGCCATTTCAATTCCCTTCAAAAGAAAACTAGAGCTGCATTTTTGTGCCTGAATTCCGTATAATTTTTGCGCTTGTTCTCCTACTTCTAAAAGCTCTAGCGTAATTGGATTTTGGCACACTAATAAATCTCTAAAGTGTGAAGCCAATCCTGCAATAAAATGATGACCGTCAAAACCTTTGGCTAAAATTTCATTGTAAGCCATTAATAAATCAGGAATTTTATTTTCTAAGATTAAATCCGTTACGTTGACATATGTTTCGTAATCTAAGACATTTAAGTTTTCGGTTACGGCCTGACGTGTTAAGTTAGTTCCGCAGTACGAAACTACACGGTCAAAAATCGACAAAGCATCGCGCATGGCGCCGTCTGCTTTTTGCGCGATAATATGCAACGCATCATCTTCAAATTCTACACCTTGACTTTTTGCAACTTCAGCCAAATGTTCTTTGGCGTCTTTTACGGTTATTCTTTTAAAATCGAATATTTGACAACGTGATAGAATCGTCGGAATAATTTTGTGTTTTTCGGTAGTAGCCAAAATAAAAATGGCGTGCTTAGGTGGTTCTTCCAATGTTTTCAAAAAAGCATTAAAAGCTGCTGAAGACAACATATGTACCTCGTCGATAATATATACTTTATATTGACCAGTTTGTGGTGGAATTCTGACTTGATCAATTAAGTTTCTAATGTCATCAACCGAGTTATTCGAAGCTGCATCTAGTTCAAAAACATTAAAGGCAAAATCTTCGGTTGGATCGTCGTAACCAGGTTGGTTAATTTTACGAGCCAAAATACGTGCGCAAGTTGTTTTACCAACGCCACGCGGACCTGTAAATAAAAGCGCCGACGCTAAATGGTTGCTTTCTATAGCATTCAACAAAGTGTTTGTAATGGCTTTTTGTCCTACAACATCCTTAAATGTTTGTGGACGATATTTACGAGCCGACACTACAAATTGTTCCATAAAATCCTTTAATTGAGTAGCAAATATAGATTTTAATTTAAAGAAAAAAAAATGTGACGATTGAAACATTTGAAGTCTTTTACACTTCATTTCAGTTGCATCTGTAATTGCTTATTTCAATTGCAATTTTAGCAAAAAATGACTTTATATTGTTGTAGACAAGTAAACAATTAAATTACCTTTTAACTGTATTTTAAGCATTTGCATTCAAAAGTAAATAGGCATGCTAGTCGTTACGATATGTAATTACTAGTTTGTGGCATTATGACATTTTAGCAGCTATTGCTCACGTAGAATGTGGGAGGTTTAATTTTGGTAAATATTTAATTTTGTTTTAAGGAAACTTTTGGAATGTTTTTTGTTGATTTACCTTTTGTTATCAGTGAAACTCAGAATTCTAAAAACAAATATTTTTTTTTTAGACTTTTTTAGATCTAAAGTTTTACAATCGCTTGTTAAAAATCGACTCAAAATGAAGCACATCGCACTATTTATATTTTTTCTTTTTATTGGTATTCAAAGCAATGCTCAGTTTGAGTCAAATTCAAAATTCAAACCTATTCCACCTGCAAATATGGGCGTGCCTATTAACAAAACAAAACCGAAGGAACCAGAGCCAGAACCAAGTTTTGCTCCCGAAATGCCGAGCATTAAAGCGCCAAATGTTTTTAATAGTACAAGTATAATTCCGAAACAACCACAAACATCGACCTATCAAATTGGCAAAGAAAAAAGCAATTTTAGTATGTCAACCGAAAATGGTTTTGCAAATCCTGGCGACCGTTATGTAGCCGGGATGGAAAAAGATTTAAATAAGAGTTTGCGAGCAGAAGGATTAAAGGAAGGTCGTGGCGAATTAGTAAAGCGCAACATCGATTTTGGGCAGATTAAAACAAAATCAAAATATTTTATTATCAAGCTCAGAGATTTTGGAGCGATCGATGGTGATTTAGTCAAAGTATCTTCGAATTCTAAGGTAATTGTTGCGCAGTTATTTTTAGAAAGTGCTTTTAGAGAAGTAAAAATAATGCTCGATCCTGGCTTTAATAAGATGGATTTTGAAGCATTAAACATCGGAACTTTGGGAGGGAATACTGCGGAAATAAAAATCTACGACGATCAAAATATATTAATGGCTAATGATTACTGGGACAATTTAGCGACTGGTTTTAAAGCGTCTATTTTAGTCATTAAGGAAGAGTAAACTTTTACATTTAGCGGCTTTAGCTTATTATAAAATATGCCACACAATCGATTTCCACTTTGCTTTTTGCAACGGAGTCTTATTCAGTTGATGTAGGATCCCAAAAAAGTAAAGGTTGCATGCTTCAATATCAATTTAATACTTGATTTTTATAATTACGTGCAAATTTACATTTGCGGTTTGTTATGCTGTAATAGTATCTTTTACATGATCAGGAGGTCATTCTTTTATTGTAGAATACTACGGGATCATTGCTGCTACAGTCGTGACGACTAAATAATAATAAGGAGTTTGTTTTTTTTTTTTCAATCTTTTTTTAAAAATTTGACTTGTTTAAAAGTACAGGAATTTTGTTAAAGAATTTGATTTTATAATAGAGGAATGGTATTGTATTTTAACCTCTTACGACCGCAAATACATACGGTAAAAAAAAATATTGTTTTTTCATAGTTCGGATTTTTCAAATTCGAATATAAAAAGTAATTTTGCGCGCATGCAACACAACGTACTTATTTTAGATTTCGGATCGCAATATACTCAGCTTATTGCGCGTAGAGTTCGCGAATTAAATATATTCTGCGAGATTTTTCCTTATAATCATTTTCCAGATGATTTATCAAGTTATAAAGCTGTAATTCTAGGAGGAAGCCCTTTTTCTGTAAGAGGAGAAGATGCGCCACATCCAGATTTATCTCAAATTAGAGGTAGATTGCCTTTGTTGGCAGTTTGTTACGGAGCACAATACTTAGCGCACTTTAGTGGTGGTGAAGTAGCAGCTTCGAACACTCGTGAATACGGTAGAGCAAACTTGTCATACATTAAGGAGGATGAAACTTTTTTTGAAGGAATTTCTCCAAACAGTCAAGTTTGGATGAGTCACAGTGATAGTGTCAAAACGTTACCAACCAATGGTGTAAAGTTAGCAAGCACGCATGATGTAGAATTTGCTGCTTACAAAATTGAAGGTGAAACCACATATGCAATTCAATACCACCCCGAAGTTTTTCATTCAACTGAAGGAAGCAAAATGTTAGAGAACTTTTTGGTGAAAATTGCCGAAGTTCCTCAAAACTTTACTCCTAATGCATTTGTTGAAGAAATGGTGGGCGAATTAAAAGAAAAACTAGGCGACGACAAAGTTGTGTTAGGACTTTCTGGTGGAGTAGATTCAACTGTAGCAGCTGTTTTATTACATCAAGCGATCGGAAAAAATTTGTATTGTATTTTTGTAAATAACGGATTATTACGTAAAAATGAATTTCAAAGTGTATTAGATCAATACAAAGACATGGGATTGAACGTAAAAGGTGTAGATGCTGGAGACCGCTTTTTGTCACAATTGGCAGGAGTTAGTGATCCAGAAACCAAACGTAAAATTATCGGACGCGTTTTTATTGAAGTTTTCGATGATGAATCACATTTATTAGAAGGTGTAAAATGGTTGGCGCAAGGAACTATTTACCCAGACGTTATTGAATCGGTTTCGGTAAAAGGACCGTCTGCAACTATTAAATCACATCATAATGTTGGTGGATTGCCAGATTATATGAAATTGAAAATTGTAGAACCGCTTCGAATGTTGTTTAAAGACGAAGTTCGTAGAGTAGGAGCGTCTTTAGGAATTGATCCAGAATTATTAGGTAGACATCCTTTTCCTGGACCTGGATTATCAATTAGAATTTTAGGAGATATTACGCCAGAGAAAGTTCAAATTTTACAAGATGTTGATGCTGTTTTTATTGATGGCTTAAAATCGTGGGGATTGTACGATAAAGTTTGGCAAGCGGGAGCAATTCTGTTGCCTGTAAATAGTGTAGGAGTTATGGGTGATGAGCGTACTTACGAAAAAGTAGTAGCGCTTAGAGCTGTAGAATCTACCGACGGAATGACTGCTGACTGGGTACATTTACCGTACGAATTCTTAATGAAAGTTTCAAACGATATTATTAATAAAGTAAAAGGTGTGAACCGCGTAGTTTACGATATAAGTTCTAAACCGCCCGCAACAATAGAGTGGGAATAATAATATTTTTAAAATTAAGGCGTTACATTTGTAGCGCCTTAATTGTTTAAACCTACCACACATGAGACAAAAATTAACAATTTTATTTGTTTTTTTATCGCTTTTTAACAAATTATTCAGTCAAGAGTCTGTTGTCGAGCACAAAATTAAAAAAGGGGAAACAGCATATTTTATAGCCCAAAAATATAAAGTTTCTTTAGAAGACTTATACCAGTTAAATCCCAACTCTCAAAACGGACTGGTAGACAATCAAATTATACAAATTCCCGTTCATTCGATACCAAACAATTTAACTAAACAAACTCATACTGTTGCGCCCAAAGAAACACTTTTTGGACTCGCAAAACAGTATCAAATAAGCGTTAATGCACTCGAAGAAACTAATCAAGAGATTTTAGCTAGCGGCTTACAAATCGGCCAAGTTTTAGTTATTCCTAATTCAAATCTTAGCGTAAAAGAGAAGCGTAATTCACCTGCACCTATAAATAACTCCAGTCGAATGGTACATCAAGTGATTGCCAAAGAATCGTTATTTAGCATTGCGCGTCAGTACAATGTTTCGGTTCAAGATTTAGAAAATCAGAATAAAGAGGTGTTACTTGGAGGCTTGCAAATTGGTCAATCTATTTTTATTCCCAATAAAAAGAAAACCTTAGATGGTCGAGTGCGTGTAATTAATCATGAAACTATTTTTCATGTGGTCGCTCCAAAAGAGACAAAATATGCTATTGCTAAAAAGTATGGCATTACTATTGAACATTTAGAAGCTCAAAATCCAGAAATTATCAATGGTTTGATTGAAGGAAATAAGTTAGCCATTAATATAGACGAAATAAAACCGGCTAATGATACCGAAGAATTAATGTTGGTTTTGGCTGAAAAGCAAGTAATTGCCGAAAAGTCTAAGATTAAAGCTGCGGAACTCGATGATATGAAGGATCGGTTGATTGTTCAAAGAGAAATGAATCAAAAAGTAATTAAAATAAATGATTTGAAGGTTGATTTGAATAAAATTGGTGGTGCTGGATCTGTAGAAAAACTCCGTTTAGTATTGGAAGCGAATAAAAATGTTCAAACTATTTTGATGGCAAAGCTAGATTCGCTTGTGGAGACAATGAATGCTGATTTAGTAGAATTGAAAAAATTACCAGTTCTAAATTTAGCCGAATCTAAAAGGCTAGAAAAAGAATCGTATCAAAGCATTAGACAAACCAATGAGCTGTCACATGACTTGAAAAAAGAGTTGGCTGAGAATAGAAATTCGTATGCTGAAATGATGAATAAAGTTGAAAAAATTGCGGTTGAGGAAAATCAGGAGTATAAGAAAAAAGTGCGAAGCAACGAAAAAAATAAAACAGGCGAAACGCTAATGCAACGCTTGTCTTTTGAAGAAATTAAGCAATTTAAAGTCGAGCAACAAAAAGATGACGCTAAGAACCAGCTTTTATTGGCTAAGTTAGATTCGTTGGATTTGCAAAAACAAATTGAAGTAAAGCGTCATATTAGTAAAGCGACTTTTTACAGTGCAGAAGCACGTACTTTTGATGATAAATTGTCTTTAATTAAATTAAAAAAATACCAAATTAAAGCAGCTGAAAGTCAAAACATTGCGACAGATTCTAGTGCTATTTCAAATTTGAATGCCATAAAAACAGTATTAAAAGCCAATCCGCTACTAAACCAAAACAGTTTGAAGGTTGAAACGTTGGATAATTTAAAAGAAGTTACCGACGGCTACTATTTAGTTTTAGGTATCTTTACAGAAGCAAAAGAACGCGATGAATTTATTATGAAGTTGATTGATGCAGGCGATTTTAATACCAGTTTCTTTTTTAATGTAAACAGCTTGAACTATTATGTATATTGTGATGATTACGATTTTATAGAAGAAGCGTTGTATAAGTTGAAACAGAATGAAAGTCAGCCGCTTTATAAAAATGCATTTGTGGTCAGCTCGCAGCTTTACAAGTAATAACAAACAATTAACAAAATAGTTTTACAAGCAATTCTTTAGAAATACTACCTTGTTTACTATTTTAAAAAATAAAATTTTTAAAATTTTTATGAAATACTTTTCAATAGTAATTGTCAGTGCCTTACTGGTTTCTTGTGCTGCTTTTTCGCAAGACAAGACTATTAAGCACACCGTGTCCAAAGAGGAAACAGTCAATCAGATTGCATTAAAATATCAGGTCACTCCGTACGATATTTACCAATTAAATCCAGATGTTCGCAATGGTTTAAAGCCAGGAACTGTTTTACTTATTTCAAAAAGTCCTTCTAAAATTGCTACAACAAAAGAAGAAGCTTCTAAAAAAGTAAAGAAAGCTATAACTCATGAAGTACAGCCAAAAGAGACGTTGTACGGCATTGAGAAAAAATATGGCGTTAGCGACGAAGCGCTGAAAAAAGCAAATCCTTTTTTGGAAACAGATGGGCTGCAAATAGGACAAACGATCGTTATTCCTGTTGTTGGTGCGCCTGCCGAACAAATAAAAAAGGATAAGAAAAAAGAGAAAGAATCGTACGTTTATCATGATGTCGAGCCAAAAGAAACGAAATATTCTATTGCAAAAAAGTACAATACTTCAGTACAAGATTTAGAAAGTAGAAATCCAGCGGTAATTATGAATTTACCAATTGGTTTTCGATTAACTATAAAAGGAGCTCCTCCAAAACAATACGATAGTACTGTTTTGAAAACGGAAGAGGTACATACGAAACCAGCTGCGCCTAAGCCAGAATTAACTGATTATCAAGTTAAGCCAAAAGAGACTTTATACAGCTTGTCTAAAAGTTTTGGATTGTCGCAAGATGAATTAATTGCTTTAAATCCTGCTTTATCAACTGGCGTTCAAGAAGGAATGTTATTAAAAATTCCCGCAAATGCGACTGCTTTTGTTTCTCAAGATTATGCAAAAGAAACGTCTGTTTTGACTAAAAAAAGCAGTATGAACGATCGAAAGCAAGTTGCTTTGTTGTTGCCTTTTAATATTTCGGCATTAGAAAGTGATAAAGACAATTCCTTACAAGATCGATTAAAAAGAGATAAGTTTTTAAACATGACGCTCGATTTTTATTCGGGTGCCTTGATGGCTATTGACTCCGCAAAAGTGTTAGGATTACCAATTGATGTTTCCATTTTTGATTCGCAAGAAAATAAAAATGGTTCGAATGTGTCTCAAATTTTACAACAGAATAAATTGCAAGGAGCAGATGCTATTATTGGTCCATTCTATCAAAATAATGCAGAAACTGCAGCCAATTATTTGAGATTGTACAATGTTCCTGTGATTTCGCCATTGTCGAAAGACAGAGCCAATCCGATTGATAATTTGTATCAAACCGTTCCAACAAATAATGTAGTTAAAAATGCAATGTTTGATTATATGCGAAGTAAAAGTGGAAACATACTTGCAGTGGTAGATCCTAAAAAAGAATCTATAATTCAGTACATCAAAACGTTTCAAAGCGGTATTCCATTCGCCAGTTTTTCTAGCGGAGGTTCTTTGGATGCTGCAAGTATTACTCGATTATTAGTTCCTGGAAAAATGAATTATGTAGTAATGGAAACCGGAAATACATCGATGATAAAGACAACCATCAGAACTTTATTGGATGCGATGAAAACGCATCAGGTTCAATTGGTAATTTTAGAACCAAATGAAACTTTAGAAACCGATGAAATTAACTTTACTAACTTAACAAAGTTACGTCTAATGTATCCGTCGGTAAATCGAAAAAATGAATCGGATGGAGCTAAAAATTTCAGAAAATCGTACAGAGTTAAAAATAATATCAGTCCGAATACTTTTGCAACACGCGGATTTGATGTGACGTTTGATACCATGATGCGTTTAGCACAAGGCGGAAGTTACCAACAAACAGCGAATGCAGTGACAACAGAACAAGTAGATAATAAATTTCAGTTTTTTAATAAAGAAGATGGTGGACACGCGAATAGAGGAGTTTACATTTTATATTACGATACTGATTTAACCATAAAAGAAGCCAACTAATGACATCAAAAGTAACGTACCTAGGTGATTTAAGAACATCATCTATACATTTGCAATCGGGTAACGAAATTATTTCGGACGCACCAATAGATAATAATGGAAAGGGAGAAGCTTTTTCTCCAACAGATACGGTAGCCAATGCTTTGGCAAGCTGCATGATGACCATTATGGGAATTAAAGCACGCGATTTAAATCTAGATTTAAAAAACACTACTGCCGAAGTAACTAAGATTATGAACGCCGAGCCAAGAAGAATTGGAGCTATCGAGATTGTATTTGATATGGTTGGAGTAGCAGAGCAGAAGAACAGAACGATGTTAGAAAGAGCCGCGGTAAAATGTCCGGTTTATTTAAGTCTGAATGACGCCATTGAAAAGCGCATTACGTTTAACTGGAAGTAATTTTAGAAGAGATTATTCTTTAAATAAAAAGGGTTATGAAAAATTTTCATAACCCTTTTCCGCATTTATAAATAACCTAACCACTACGTTACCTATTCGGCAAATTTCAAACCTTTAATTTTATTCCAGCCACCACGAGTAAAATCAGGAATTTCAACTGGAGCAGAACTATTATCAAGTGAAATTGCAGTTAATGGTGCTAAACAAGACCATTCTGCTAAATCGTATACATCCATATCTAAAGGAAGTCCATTTTGAAGGCAATAGATTAAACGGTAGTCCATGATAAAATCCATTCCGCCGTGACCACCTACTTTTTTTGCTTGTTCTTCTAATTTCTTAGCAATTGGGTGTTTGTATTTTTCCATTAATGCTTTTTTAACCTCTTCTGGAACAAAACTATGTGCCGTAAGATTTTCGTGATTTGGAGCAATGTCAGCGCCAATCGCTTTCGAGTCTAAAGCATAACCTTCTTGTGGATATTTGTTTGCGAAACCTTTTGTACCACTAATTTGGTACATACGGCTGTATGGACGAGGAGAAGTTACATCGTGCTGAATCTGAATTGTTTTTCCCTTTTCAGTGCGAATCATAGTCATTGTGTGATCTCCGTTTTTGAAATCTTTTACGTCTTCTCCTGTTTTTTCTTTAATGAAGGCAGGATTTCCAACGGCTTTAGTATCCATAGAAACTAAGTAATTCATTTTGTCACCACGGTGAATGTTCAAAGCTTGGCAAGCTGGTCCCATACCGTGAGTTGGGTAGATATCTCCTCTGTGTGATTTGTTATAATCCATTCTCCAATTATCCCAATAAGCTCCCCAAAATGGTTGTAAACCATGGATATAAGCTCCTTCAGCATGAAGAATTTCTCCAAACAAACCTTGCTGTGCCATGTTTAATGTGGTTAATTCAAAAAAGTCATATACGCAGTTTTCTAACATCATACAGTGCATACGAGTTTGTTCAGAAGTATTGATTAAGCCCCAAATTTCATCCATAGTCATGGCACCAGGAACTTCAATAGCGACATGTTTACCATCTTTCATTGCTTGAATTCCCATTTTTGCGTGGTTTTTCCAATCGGTCGCAATGTAAATTAAGTCTACATTTTTTAAAGCTGTTACTTTTTTCCATTCGTTTTCACCATAAAATTCTAGTGCTTTCGGAAGACCTGCTTTAGTCAAAATTTCGTTTGCTTTTGATGTCTTTTCTTGAGTCATATCACAAAGTGCGACAATTTCGACACCAGGAATGTGTGTCATTCGTTCTACTGCTCCAGGGCCTCTCATTCCTAAACCTATAAAAGCAATTCGAACGGTTGGTAATGGTTTGGTGGCAAGCTGAAGTACGTCTGTTTGTCCTTTTGAACGGGTAGGAGTCTTGGTTTTCATCATCTGAGCCGATGCTACAGACCATCCAAACAATAGGCAAGCTATTGCGAGAGATTTCAAAAATTTAGTTTTCATAATTTAATTTATTTGTTTTAAATTCAACTTAGTGCTGTTTCTTAGCGTAATTTTATTCAACTGTATATCCAATAACTATAAGTCTATGGAAGTTTGTTGAAATCAATTTCAGGTTTTTTGTTTGTTAATTCTCTTTTAAATGTACTTTTTGGTTCTGTAAAATTGGTAAAAAACCCACCGTTTTTTAGATAAAATTCATTGCTGGTTAAACCGCCTGAGTAATCCATTCTATAACCTTGTATGGCCGTGTTGTCAACAGAAAAAGAGGCCGTGTTTAATTCTTGCCAATTTCCTTTTTCGTCACAGATCCATTGATTGGCAAACATTGCTTTTCTAGAAAGATCGCCTTGTTCTGGTATAAAATTTTCTAAGAAAGAATGTACTCTTTTTAAATAGGTTTTTGTTTGTGGTCTATTAAAGCTTGCAATTAATTGCCATTTAGCCAATTCGGGAGCATAAAAATAGGCGGTGAAGTTTGTCGAGTTATCGCTTTGTGGAGTGCCTCTTAATAAAAATTTATAGGTAGCTCCAGCTTTCCAATTGTATTTCAAATAACTTTGACCTCCAGAACCCTCATTTCCAAATTCGCCTGTGGTTACTTTATCTCCTTTTTTTAGTAATTTAATTTTGTGTGATTCCGGAATGCTTTTCGGATCATCTGTTGTAAACGGGCTCCAAACAGAGAACAAAATGCGTCTTTCTGTTTTCGAATTGACTTGAATACCAAAATAACCTTCTGCAAAACCATTCGCCATATAATAAGAACCAATTATATCATCGCCTTCAGGTACTATAATTTCGTTGTAAAACCATTCGGCATTTTTGTTTTCTGGAAGCGGATAATTTAGATGTACTGATGGTCCGCGTCTTCCCCAATGAAAAAAGTTTCCTTCGTTATTAGGGACGTAAGCAATCGTTCCGTCAAATTCTGAACTGGCAATACTTATTTTTGCAATCGTTGGAAATGTAGCATCTGTCTTGCTAATGCCTTTTATAAGTAAAGCAACATAGCCAGCTTTGTCTATTGCCCAGTTTCCAATGGTTATTATATTTGTATTAGAAGCGTTAATTTTTAGCAGCTTAGACTTCTTATTTATAGTAAATTCTAATTCAGCTGTTCCAGTATTTAGAGTGTAATCTTCTAAAGCAATTTGAAATATTCCTGGTTTAGAAACTCTAAAATACAGTGTAAAATATTCGTCTGGATTCGACCAGTTTTCTACACCATTATCTGTAATCGTTCGGTTTCCGTCAATATGTTTAGAGCTGTATGCATTTCCTGCCAAAGGCACTGAAATTTTTGTTGTTGGTGCTGCTATTGGAGTCAAATCGCTCTCAGTCAACTTGTTTTTAAAAGTACTCGAAATGTTTCCGCAAGATAATACGGAAAATAAAATTACAAATAAAACTACTATTTTTTTCATTATACAATTGATTTGGTTTTTTAAAGTAGCCTTTTTTAATTTACAATAACCCTTCTAAATTCCCCAATATCAGAAGGGTTAAGGAACTAAATTATAAAACGTATTGCTATGGGTTTTGCGTCAATTTACCTGGATAAGCATTTATTTCTGATTGCCGAATATAACGAACCACTCTTAGGCGATTGGCAGGAATATCGACCATTGGCATGTGCGGACCAGAATAATAACGCATCATTGTTTGACCGTTTCGATCAACGTCATACACTAATTGTGCTTGAAAAGCCCTTTCTAATTGACGTTCTTCATCGATTAATTGTAGAAATTGGCAATGAAGTGCTCGTCATTTTCATGGTCTTTAGCGACAGGGCTGCCATCCAAAAATTTAAGAGTTTCGTTTTGTGTAATATATTCATGCTTCAAAATATTTTAATTTTAGTTATATGATTTTTATTCGTAACTGGGCACAATTTGAGAAAAACTATACCCAAGGTTTGATAGAGTCAATTATTGATTATTTGTAGATTTTACTTAATTTTTTGATTATCGTCTGCAATTATAACATTAAATATGATAATTTTCTAGAAATCAGAAGCTTTAAAATAGTTCTCTTTAGGTCAATAACTCTTTTGAACAGGACTAAACTATATATTAAAAGTTATTTAACCAAATAAAAAGCATTAAAATGTGTTCGAACACATAAATTTTGTGTTTTCGAGCACATTTAAAGTGTTAAAATTGTAATTTTGTAATTTAAAATTGGAAAAGTTGAACTAAATGTTTTTTATTTGAAGGCCAATTGCGATCACCATTTTGGTTTTACTATCGAATTGTTACATAAATTATCAAATTTTGCTTTGATAAAAAGAAGAACTAGGATGAATTAATGCTCTTATTGAGAACATTATTCTGAAATAAATTAAATTATTAAGGATGAGCACAAAGACAAAAAAATACAGTGTAAATAAAATTGAGTTAGGATCTCTAGAGATTACAGGACAGGGAAATCAAGAATCGTGGAAGAACGCAATGGTGTTGAATGATTTTATTTCGCCGTGGTCCGATGACCTATTTGATAAAATAGAATTTAGAGCACTTTGGGATACCGAAAATTTATTTTTTTGCTTTAAAGTATACGATGGCACCATTCACATTGACAGTAAAGACGATTCAATTGATAGCATTGGAAATTCGGATAGAGTAGAGCTATTTTTTAGAAAAAACGCAGAACTCAGTCCGTACTATTGTTTAGAAATGGATACGAAACCAAGAGTAATGGATTTTAAAGCCATGCCAAATTGGAAATTTGACTTTGATTGGAATTGGCCGAGTGACGGAATCAAAGTGCGTTCGTCAAAAAATAGTGATTATTTTATTGTTGAAGGATCACTTAGCATTGATGTTCTCAAAAAGCTAGAGTTGTTACAGGCGGATAATACGATTGAAACAGGCATTTACAGAGCAAAATATAAAGCAGATAAAAATTCAAATTATCAACCAACTTGGATTTCTTGGGTAAATCCGCAAACACAAACACCAAATTTTCATATTAGTTCATCATTTGGCTTATTGCAATTAAAATAGGCAATGATTGGATTTTTTGAACGCTGTGTTTCTGATACAAACGAAAAAAGAGAATTTAAAAAATTATCTTCAGAAATTTGTTCCGTCGTAATTGTGCTAATTTTTAATTAGCACAATAGGTGTCAATGTTTTCAGAATTAATAATATCAATCGGCAAAAGTGTATTGGTCGGAATGTCTTTTCCATAAACAATATTATCTGCAATATTGGTAATGCTTAAATAGGCTTGTCTTTTTGGATTTTGGTGAATTAAAAAATCAATTACTCCTTCTTTGACAAACGAAATATTATCGTCAATTAAATCATAACCAATAATCGAAATTTTATTAGGAGCTAGTTTCTGAACCATTTTAGCAATCTGATATACTTTGGATGTGGTAACAAAAATACCATTTAACTGACTGTTCTCTTTCAAAAAATGCTCGAAGTTAATTGTAAAATCGGGGTTTTTTAATTTTAAAGTGGTAATCTCAAAATTTTTATTTTCGTTTTCTTCAAAGTAGCTTTTAAATCCTTTTTCCTTTTCCTGCATGTGACTCGCATTCTTTACCGATTCATCAATATGGATAATCGCAATTTTATTTGCTGATAATACGTTCATTAATTTGGCGGCCACGCGGCCACTTTTAAATAAATCTTGTCCCACAAAACTTTTAATAGCTTCCGATTCAATTTGGTTGTTAAAGGTGGCAACTATAATTCCAGACTCGTCATATTTATTGCTTATTTTTATAGTTTCTTTATAAAAAAAAGGGGCTAATAAAACAGCATCAGGCGCAAGTTCAAGTACTTTTTTATTAATTTTTAAAAAGGAAGAAGTACTTTCTGGATCAAAAAAGTAACTTTCAACAGAAAGGTTAAAGGCCCTAAATTCTTCTAAAGCTTGGGCAACTCCATCAAGACATGGCGCCCAATAGGGATCTATTTTCGGATCTGGAAGAATAACTGCAATGCGCGATATTTTGTTGTTTTTAAGATTTCTGGCAATTACGTTGGGTTCGTAATTTATTTTTGCTAAGACTGCCGTTACTCTTTCTAACGCAGCAGGCGAAACTTTTCCTCGTTTATGCAGCACACGATCGACAGTTCCTTTTGAAACTCTCGCCATTAGTGCAATATCTTTTATCGTGTACTTTTTGTCCATAGCAGGCAAATATATAAAATTTATTAAATGTACTATACACACCAATGGTTGTCGCATGCTTATTTGTAAAGATTTGATAACTTGTAATACCAGTTAGTAGCATTTAAAAACACAAAGACGCAAATATCATGTGTTCGAGCACATTTTATCGTATTTTACTTGGTTTATATATTTTAATTATATAGTTTCGTCTCATTATTGCCACAATCAGTAATTTTTTATGCTAAAATAATAGAATAAGGCAAACTTTTTATTAAACTTATATAAGATATAAATGAAGAAAATTATATCAGTAGCTCCTGGCAGAATTTGTCTTTTTGGAGACCATCAAGATTACTTAGGACTGCCCGTTATTGCTTGTGCAATTGACAGAAAAATACAATTGGAAGCCATTGAAAACGATTCGGATGAGTTTCGCATTCATATGATAGACATCAACGAAAGCAGAACTATAAATATTCGTGCCACCTTTGAAGATTTGGAACAACGCGATTATTTTGCTTCGGCGTTGCGTGTGTTAAGACGTCACGGATGCGAGCCCAATAAAGGATATGATATTACAGTTACGGGAAACATTCCGATCAATTCAGGAACTTCTAGTTCGTCTGCATTGTTATTGGCTTGGATTAATTTTTTAGCAACAGCTTTTGGAGTAAACGAAGAAATTACACCCGAGTTTATAGCACGAATTGGTTATTTGTCTGAAGTTGTAGAACACGGAGAGCCAGGCGGAATGATGGATCATTATAGTATTGGTATTGGTAATGTCATTCAAATTGATACTCGTAGCCCGTTTTCTTATGAAGTAATTGGTTCTGAAGTGAATGGTTTAATTAGTGGTGTTTCGGGCGTTCCTAAGCAAACTATTGGACTGATTGGTGAATTGAAGACCAACGCATTATTAGCCATTAGCGCCATAATGGAACATTTTCCTTACTTTAATTTAAACGAAACTTCGGTAAGCGACTTAGATAAATACCGCAATTATTTACCCGATCGTTTAATCCCTTTTTTCGAGGCAGCAATTATCAATCACCATTGTACACAAAGAGCGATTGTTGAGTTTCAAAAAGAAGTATTAGATCTTAAAAAAATTGGACAATTGATGAACGAGCATCATGCCGTTTTACGTGATTTATTAAAAATTACTGTACCTAGAATTGATGCTATGATTAATGCTGCGCTAAATGCGGGAGCATACGGAGCAAAAATTGTTGGCTCTGGTGGTGGTGGTAGTATAGTTGTAATGGCAGAACCCGGAAAAGAAGCGCCAATTGTTCAGGCTATTTTAAATGCTGGAGCCGTTGATGCTTACGCTGTAAAAGTTAATCCTGGTGCCCAAATAGTTCAGAAATTATAATAATTAAAAAATAAAGTTATGCATGACAGTTTAGTGATTTTAGCAGGCGGTGCTTCTTCTAGAATGAAGAAAGAATCCGTTTCAGATAATTTAACAGCAGAAGAAATTGCACAAGCAAACGAACGCAGCAAAGGATTAATAGGTGTTGGTCCGAATGGTCGCCCTTTATTAGATTACCTCCTTTTAAATGCAAAAAAAGCAGGATACCATGCTATTTATGTAATTATAGGAGAACAAGGCGGATTGTTTAAAGAATTTTATGGCAATCATAATAGCAATAATGATTTTCACGGCTTAAATATTTCTTTTGCCACGCAATACATTCCTGAAAATAGAGTAAAACCTTTTGGAACTGCCGATGCTCTGTTTCAAGCAGTAGAGCAATTTCCAGAATTACAAAATAAAACATACACAGTTTGTAACAGTGATAATTTATATTCTGTAGCCGCGTTATTGGCTTTGCGAAAAAACGAAAATCCGCATGCCTTCATAAGCTATGATAGAGATGCAATGGATTTTTCTTTAGAAAGAATTTCTCGTTTTGCTATTGCTAAATTGACAGATGATAATTTTTTAGTAGACATTTTAGAAAAACCAACAGCGGACATTTTAGATTCGTACAAAGACGCGCAAGGAAAACTTCGTGTAAGCATGAACGCATTTAAATTTGACGGTCCAGTTTTGTATCCGTACTTAAAAAACTGTCCAGTTCACCCCGAACGAGATGAAAAAGAGTTGCCAACCGTTTTGTTAAATGCAATAAAAGACCATCCTAAAACAGCACTCGGAATTCCGTTTTCAGAACATGTACCAGACTTAACTGCCAAAGAAGATATTGCAGATGTCAAAGCGTATCTTAAAAAACACTATCCAGTTCTAGATTGGAATTCATAATTAACCACAATTATAAATAAAATGAATACTACCAAAACAGCTACACCTATTTACCAAGGCGGAGTATTAATTCCGATGTTAATTTTAACTTCTTTATTTTTTATTCTAGGTTTTGTTACTTGGCTAAATGGACCACTAATTCCGTTTTTTGAACTAGCGTGTGAACTAACCGAATCGCAAGCGTACTTTGTAACTTTTGCATTTTATATCGCGTATTTTGTAATGGCAATTCCTTCTTCGTGGGTCATTGAGAAGGTAGGCTATAAAAACGGAATATCGTTAGGTCTTTTAATTATTGCTTGTGGGGCATTTATGTTTTATCCTGCAGCAGCTACCAGAACTTTTGTGTTTTTCTTGCTTGCGTTATTTGTAATGGGAACTGGTTTGGCTATTTTGCAAACTGCTGCAAATCCGTATGTTGTGGTAATCGGACCTAGAGAAAGTGCGGCAGCACGAATTAGTGTGCTTGGAATTGCAAATAAGTTAGCCGGATTTTTGGCGCCCTTAGTTTTGACTGCTTTAGTATTGTCGAATATGAAGGAATACACTGCCGATAAAATTGCACTGCTAGACAGTGTACAAAAATCAAAAGTTTTAGATGATTTAGCACTTCAGTTGCAACATCCGTACCTTTTAATGGGAGTGATAATAGTATTTCTTGCATTTTTAGTTAAACTCGCACCATTACCCGAAATCGATTTAGGAGATGATGAAATTATGAATGTCAGCATGTTACAACAGCTTAAAAATGCCTTTAAATATCCACAGTTGGTTTTGGGCGTTATTACATTAATGTTGTATCTTGCAGCCGAAGTTTTGGCAGGTGATTCCATTGGTGGATTCGGCAAACAATTAGGCGTTTATGGAGCGAACGGAGATTTTTATCTTAAACTAACTTCGTTTACGATGACAGCCATGGTTATCGGATATATAATAGGAATAATTTTAATTCCGAAATACGTATCTCAAGTTACCGCGTTAAAAGCTTCAGCAATTTTAGGATTAATTTTAGTGGCCTTAATTGTTTCACTTTCACCAGAATTGCAAATTCAATTGCCGGGCATTCCAGAGTTGCCAATTGTATTGCTTTTAGTAGCTTTATTAGGATTAGCAAACGCATTATGTTGGCCTGCAATTTGGCCATTGGCCTTGCAAGATTTAGGTGGATACACTAAAATAGGAAGTGCTATTTTGATTATGGGGATTATTGGAGGAGCCATTTTTCCGTTATTATATGGTGCTTTAGTCGAAAATATTAACAATGCAAATGTCGCAGAAGGCATTGCAGATACGGCGAAAAGCGGAAACCAAGTTGCCTACGCAATATTGTTTCCAGCCTATTTAATGTTATTGTTTTTCGCATTCAAAGGCCACAAGTATAGAAGTTGGTCTACGAATAAATAAGTTCTCTAAAAACTAAACAAAAATAGCGAAATGTTAAAAAGTGGTATCGACAAAGCAACTGGCTTTGAAAAAAGATTCGAAAATATTGATACAATAGTTTTCGAAAATTCTACATCGGCTTCAAAAGAAGTTGCACGAGAAATTGCCAATGTTATCAAGGCAAAACAAGAAAAAAATGAAATGTGTGTATTGGGTTTAGCAACGGGTTCTTCACCAAAAGGATTGTATGCTGAATTAGTACGCTTGCATAAGGAAGATGGATTGAGTTTCAAAAACGTAATATCATTCAATTTAGATGAATATTACCCGATGGAACCAGATTCTATTCACAGTTATGTGCGTTTCATGAACGAACAATTGTTTGGTCATGTCGATATTTTAAAAGAAAACGTTCACGTTCCTAATGGACTTTTAACCAAAGAAGAAATTGCAGCTTACTGTAACGACTACGAAGCAAAAATTGACGCTTTAGGCGGAATTGACTTGCAAGTATTAGGAATTGGTGCTAACGGACACATTGGTTTTAACGAATCTGGTTCTCTTCAAAATTCTAGAACACGTTTAGTAGCTTTAGATCACATCACGAGATTGGCAGCTAGTAAAGATTTCTCTGGTTTAAATAATACACCGCGTACTGCGATTACTATTGGAGTTAAAAAAATTATTGAAGCCAAACAAGTGGTATTGTTGGCTTGGGGAGAAGGAAAAGCAAATGTAGTAAAAGCTGCAGTTGAAGGACCAGTTACCAACCAACTGCCAGCATCATTTTTACAGGAGCACGCTAATGTTCTTTTTGTTTTAGACAAAGAAGCTTCTTCAAAATTAACGCGTATCAATACGCCTTGGTTAGTAGAGCAAGTATCTTGGACTGACAATTTAATTAGAAAAGCGGTTTTAGGTTTAGCATTACATCTTAACAAACCAATTTTAATGTTAACTGATGCCGATTATATTGAAAACGGTATGAGTGATTTGTTGGCAGATTCTGGTCCAGCATACGACATCAACATTAAAATTTTCAATAAATTACAAAATACAATTACAGGTTGGCCAGGTGGAAAACCAAACGCAGACGATACCCATCGTCCTGAAAGAGCAGAGCCAGCTCGTAAAAGAGTACTTATTTTTAGTCCGCATCCAGATGATGATATCATTAGTATGGGAGGAACTTTTATGCGTTTGCAAGAACAAGGTCATGAAGTTCACGTAGCGTATCAAACTTCAGGAAATATTGCTGTGGCAGATGATGAAGCGTTGCGTTTTGCACGTTTTGTAATTGATTACAACAGTAAATTTGGAATTAAAAGTGAAGAAGCAGAAAATATATTCAAAAAATCTGTTGAGTTCCTTAAAAACAAAAAGACTTCAGAAATTGACATTCCAGAAGTTCGTTATTTAAAAGGATTAATTCGTAAAGGAGAAGCGCGTTCTACCAGCCATTTTGTTGGATTAACAGACGATCAAATTCACTTTATGGAATTGCCTTTTTATGAAACAGGAACGATTGAGAAAAAACCAATTGGTTTAGAAGACGTTCAAATTACAATGGATTTAATCGAAAAAATCAAACCACACCAAATTTATGCAGCAGGAGATTTAGCAGATCCACACGGAACGCACAAAGTTTGTTTGGATGCTATTTTCGAATCAGTTAAAAACTTAAAATCAAAACCATTTATGGATGATTGTTGGGTTTGGTTGTACAGAGGCGCTTGGCAAGAATGGGGAATTGACGAAATCGAAATGGCAGTTCCAATGAGTCCAAGTCAAGTTTTAGAAAAAAGACACGGAATCTTCAAGCACCAGTCACAAAAGGACGGTGTTGTTTTTCAAGGATCAGATGCTAGAGAATTTTGGCAACGTGCGGAAGACAGAAACAGTGAAACTGCAATGCAATATCATAAATTAGGAATGGCAACTTATGCAGCAATGGAAGCATTTGTGCGTTGGCATTTTTAATTTAAAATCAATAAAATTATTCAGTTGAAAAGAATAATTTTGTATATTCTAGAAGCGAGAAAAAAGGAAATGATTCACTTTTTTCTCGCTTCTTTATCTTTAAAATGGAACAAGACAAAAAACAACTTATAAAATTAGCTCATACCAAAATGCCTTTTGGTAAATACGAAGGCTATTTTTTGATTGAGATACCCGAATATTATATTGTGTGGTACCACAATAAAGGTTTTCCAAAGGGAGAGCTCGGTCAGCAATTGGCGTTAATTTACGAACTGAAATTAAACGGTTTGGAAGATCTGATTCGAAATATTAAAAAAAAGTATCCAAATCCGAAATGATTTAAAAATTAAATTAGGTGATCCTTAGATCAGGAGTTCATAAAAAAAATCCTAGTTAATGATTATCTGAATTTCTTCTTTCTAAATTTTCAGAGTATTTAATTTTTCAATTGGCAAATTTTCTAATTGAGACATCATCTATTTGTCTAATTAAATTTGTACTTTTGCCACGTTTTTTTACACAACTACATACAAACAACAACAGAATGAATCAAACGAAATATATTTTTGTTACAGGCGGTGTGACTTCTTCATTAGGAAAAGGTATTATTGCAGCATCTTTGGCAAAATTGTTACAAGGAAGAGGCTATCGCACTACTATTCAGAAATTTGATCCGTATATTAATGTAGACCCAGGAACATTAAATCCATATGAGCATGGAGAATGTTACGTGACTGATGATGGTGCAGAAACTGATTTGGACTTAGGACATTACGAGCGTTTTTTGAATGTTCCGACATCTCAAGCCAACAACGTAACTACTGGTCGTGTCTACCTTTCTGTTATTGAAAAAGAACGTAGAGGTGAATTTTTAGGAAAAACCGTTCAGGTCGTTCCTCATATTACCAACGAAATTAAAGATAGAATGCAATTGCTTGGTAAATCGGGTGATTTTGACATTGTTATCACAGAAATAGGTGGTACGGTCGGAGATATTGAATCGTTGCCTTACATTGAATCTGTTCGTCAATTAGTTTGGGAACTGGGTGAAGGAAACGGACTAGTAATTCATTTAACTTTAGTTCCTTATTTAGCTGCTGCTGGGGAATTAAAGACTAAGCCAACACAGCACTCGGTTAAAATGTTGATGCAAAGTGGTATTAAAGCAGATATTTTGGTATGTAGAACAGAGCACGAAATTTCTCAAGATCTACGTCAAAAATTAGCTTTATTTTGTAATGTAAAAAAAGAAGCTGTTATTCAATCAATTGACGCTTCTACTATATATGAAGTTCCCAATTTAATGCTTGAAGAAGGATTAGACGTGGTTGCTTTAAATAAATTAAACTTACCTAAAAAAGCGGCTCCAGATTTAAAAATTTGGAACACTTTCTTAAAGCGTTTAAAAAATCCAAAACATACGGTAACTATCGGTTTGGTAGGTAAATATGTTGAAATGCAAGATTGCTACAAATCAATTTTGGAAGCTTTTATTCACGCAGGTGCAACAAACGAAACTAAAGTAAATATAGTTTCAATTCACTCTGAGCACATTACGAATGAAAATGTAGAAGAAAAATTAGGTAGTCTAGACGGTGTTTTAGTCGCTCCTGGTTTTGGTGAAAGAGGAATTGAAGGTAAAATTGCTGCAGTACGTTATGTACGCGAAAATAATATTCCGTTTGTCGGAATCTGTTTGGGAATGCAAATGGCGATTATTGAATATGCTCGTACAGTGTTAGGATACGCTGATGCTAATTCAACAGAGATGAACGAAAATACAACAAATCCAGTTGTTGATTTAATGGAAGCGCAAAAGACAATCACCGATAAAGGTGGGACAATGCGTTTAGGAGCATGGAAGTGCACTATTAAAGAAGGATCATTAGCACACACAATTTACGGAGAAAATACTATTTCAGAACGTCACCGTCACCGTTACGAATACAATAATAAGTATGTAGCTGAATTAGAAAAAGCTGGATTAATCGCATCGGGTGTAAATCCTGATACTAAATTGGTAGAAATTGTAGAACTGCAAAACCACCCATTTTTTATTGGAGTACAATACCACCCAGAATACAAAAGCACGGTGGACAGTCCGCACCCGCTTTTTGTAAGTTTTGTTGCAGCGGCAGTTGCGCATCATAAAAAATAATAAAAGTGAGGTGCAGAAATACTGTGCTACTTTATAAATAGAACTTTTTTAAAATAGAATGGAAAAAAAGAAATTTGACCTCAATTCGGTTATAGGCTTTATCTTGATTTTTGGTATTTTGATATGGATTATGTATCAAAACAAACCTTCGGAGGCAGAAGTTGCAGCTGAGAAAGCCAAGAAAGAATTAGTTGACAAACAGGAAGCACAAGCAAATGTTGATGCTGAAAAAGCAGCTGTTGTAACAGAGGAGACTGCACCCGCAGGTGATTCTGTACAGTTGGCTAAAATGCAAAAAAGTTTAGGCGGCTTTGCTTATTCGGCTACTTTACCTTCAGCAAAAAATGAATTTACAACAATTGAAAATGATCTTGTAAAATTAAAAATTGCAAACAAAGGTGGATACATTGTCGAAGTACTTCTTAAGAAATACGAAAGATTCAGAAAAGATTCTGGTGAGTTGGTTGAATTGATAAAAGACAATAATTCGAATTTAAACATTCAATTAAATACAACAGATAATAGAACTTTAAATACTAAAGATTTATTCTTTGAACCAACGTTAACCAAATCAGGTGAAGACCAAGTCTTAACCATGCGTTTAAAAGCTGGAGCTAATGAGTTTTTAGAATACCGTTATGTATTGAGTCCTAACGATTACATGATCGGTTTTGACGTGCGTTCTCAACGATTGAACAAAGTGTTGAATACTACAAAACCACTGGACTTAAAGTGGGATTTGAAGTCATTTCGTAATGAGAAAAGTATTTCTTATGAAAATCGTTATGCTGAGATTTATTTCGAATATGAGGACGGAAAAATAGATTATGCAGGTGTTGGAAATCACGGAGAAGAAACTCCTGAGAAAGTTAGTTTTGTAGCTTTTAAACAACACTTTTTTAGTTCTATTTTAATTACTGATAAGCCCTTTGAAACATCAAATTTAGAATCTACGAGCTTGGTTCATGATGAAAAAATTGATACCGTTTATACCAAACAATTTCAGGCTAATCTTCCATTGGCATTTTCAAATGGTGAAGTAGATTACAAAATGCATTGGTATTTTGGACCGACAGATTATAAGACTTTAAAACATTACGATAAAAATCTAGAGAAAATTGTTTCATTAGGTTGGGGAATTTTTGGATGGATTAACAAATTTCTATTTATTCCTATTTTCGGATTAATTAGTACTTACTTCCCATTAGGAATTGCAATTATTGTATTTACCATTTTGGTTAAATTGGCAATGGCGCCAATTACGTACAAGTCATATTTATCGCAAGCGAAAATGAAGGTTCTACGACCAGAAATTGCTGAGCTTAACGAAAAGTACAAAAAAGATGCTATGAAAAAGCAGCAAGAAACAATGAAGTTGTACAACAAGGCCGGAGTTAACCCGATGGCAGGTTGTGTACCCGCATTGATTCAAATGCCATTTTTGTACGCGGCCTTTAACTTTTTCCCGTCTGCAATGCAATTGCGTCAAAAAGGTTTTTTATGGGCAGACGATTTATCCTCTTTTGATGCTGTAGTACAGTTACCATTCACCATTCCAGTATATGGAGATCACATCAGTTTGTTTCCAATTTTGGCTGCGGTTGCGATTTTCTTTTACATGAAAATGACGACAGGTGACCAACAAATGGCTGCTCCTCAACAAGAAGGAATGCCAGATATGGCAAAAATGATGAAAATCATGATTTATATTTCTCCGATCATGATGTTATTGTTCTTTAATAATTACGGTTCTGGATTGAGTTTATATTACTTTATTTCGAACGTAATTACAATCGGAATTATGTATGTAATTAAGTACAAGATTGTAGATAGCGATAAGATTCATGCACAAATTCAAGAGAATAAAAAGAAAGAGCCTAAAAAACAAGGTAAATTTCAGAGACGTTTGCAAGAAGTAATGGAGCAACAAGAAGCTGCAAAAGCAAAAGATAAAAAATAATACTAGCAATTAGTACTATTTAAGGAGTATAAAAAAAGGGTGAAAATCAACGTGATTTTCACCCTTTTCATTTGAGAAGAACGCTATTTACTTTAAAAAATCGTCCTTCAGCTTAACAATCACAATTAAAATTTTGGTAACAATACTTTATCAATTGCATGAACAATTCCGTTAGAACATTGTACATCTACTGCTACAATGTTGCTCACACGATCATTTGCATCTGTAATTTTAGCACCACCAGTTAAATTGATAGTTATATTTTGGTCTGCAAAAGTTTTTACAACCATTCCGTTTGTTAATGCTTTTGATTCAACATTTGCTCCAGTAACGACGTGGTATTTTAATGTAGTTTCTAAAACATCAGCAGGAATTTCTTTTAAACCTGCGAATTTTGTTTCTGCCAAAAAGCTTGTAAAAGCTGCGTTTGTAGGTGCAAAAACAGTAAAAGGAGAACTAGCAGTTCCTGACAATACCGTAGCAAATCCAGAAGCTGGGTTAAAAGTTAATGCAGCTACTAATGTAGCAAAATTAGGATTTGCGATAGCAGCATTGACAATGGTAGGTAATCCAATAACTCCGTCTACAACGTGTATCACTCCGTTAGTCGCTTTAATATCGACAGCAGTTACAGTAGCTCCCATGTTTGCAGTTCCACCATTTATCACTACTTTATCACCTTTGTTGATGTACATACTCAATGTATTGGTAGCAGAAGCGGATCCTTTTGCCATCGTCTTAACGTATCCAGTTGCAACGTCTGCAGCATTTACTTTTGCCATCAAAACGTGGTTTAAAAGAACTTCTTTTAAAACTGGTACTGGAACGGCATTTAAATCAGCAAACCCTTTTGCTTTTAAAAAGGCAGTAAACGCTGCATTGGTTGGAGCAAATACAGTGTATTCTCCTGGCTTGTCTAAAGTTACAGCTAAATCAGCTTTGACTAAAGCTGACACTAATACACTTAGGTCGGGTGTTGCTTTTGCAATTTCCGTAATCGTTTGTGGTTTTTGAACCATTGGCTCATCATTGTCGTCGTTACACGAAACAAAGACTGAAGATGCTACAAAAAGTAGGCTTAATACGCTAAATTTTAAAGTTTTCATGATTGTTTTTTTTGATTATTAATACGTAAAGCTACATTTATTTTGTTTACTCTTTTACTAATATGATTAAACAATTAAAACTTTAACACTTTTGTTTAATCTTTTAATGTGTTGATTGAATGTGTTTTGAGTTGTTTATTACAATTTATACGTTACCATTGTTACGAATTCTTTCATCACGATTTTATTCTAGCTTATGATAAAAAGTAAACAATAGTTAATCTGAATATTTACAGATATAGGGTAGTACAAAATTTCAGCTTACTTTTGTGTTTTATATTTACGTACCTAGAATTTTATAAAATAAACCATATGAGAAAATTACTTTTTTTACTGCTAGTAAGTTGTAGTTTGTTTGCACAAGACTTTAATAAATTGGATTCAAAGGGATTAAAAAACGGAGTTTGGAAAGGTGTGTATCAAGAGTCGAAGAGACCGCGTTACGAAGGCACTTTTTTACACGGAAAAGAAACAGGTATTTTTAATTATTACGATGATACTAAAAAAGGGGACATTGTTGCTACTCGCGATTTTAGTGCAAATGATGGTTCTGCTTACGTAGTTTTTTATGATCAGAACAAAAATAAAGTAAGTGAAGGTAAAGTCGTAAATAAAGTTCTTGAAGGAGAATGGATTTATTACCATCAAAAGTCGAAAGACATTATGACCAAAGAAAATTATGTAAAAGGTAAATTAGAGGGTTTGCGTTCGGTCTTTTATTCAAGTGGAAAAATCGCAGAAGAACAATTTTTTAAAAATGGTTTAAAAGAAGGACCATACAAAAAATATACAGAAAACGGACTGACTCTCGAAGAATCTAATTACAACAATGATTTATACAATGGTCAAGCTGTATTTAAAAATGGGGCAGGTCTAATTATTTCTACAGGAAATTTTATAAACGGAAAAAAAGCAGGAGTTTGGGAATTTTATGAAAAAGGAAAATTAGTTAAAGAGGTTAATATGAGCGATCCCAAGGCCATTAATCAGTCAATGATTAAAAGTAAAGTTAGCCCAGAAAAGAGAGTTAAACCAAAGCTTTAGTGCTTAAAGAGGTGCTTTAATAAATGTTTTGTACCTTTGCACTCGTATAAAAAAAGAACAAATTGAAGATGAAACGAGTAGTAGTAGGACTTTCTGGAGGTGTAGATTCAAGTGTTGCTGCTTATTTATTGCAGCAGCAAGGGTATGAAGTGATTGGTCTTTTTATGAAAAATTGGCACGATGATTCAGTTACTATTTCTAATGAATGTCCTTGGTTAGAAGATAGTAATGATGCTTTATTGGTTGCCGAAAAACTTGGTATTCCCTTTCAAACCGTCGATTTAAGTGAACAATACAAAGAAAAGATCGTTGATTATATGTTCAACGAATATGAAAAGGGACGAACTCCTAATCCAGATGTATTGTGCAATCGAGAAATAAAATTTGATGTTTTTATGAAAATTGCTCTTAGTCTAGGCGCAGATTACGTTGCAACAGGTCACTATTGTCAAAAAAACGAAATCGAGGTAGATGGAAAACCGATGTATCAGTTGATTGCTGGTGCGGACGTGAATAAAGATCAATCGTACTTTTTGTGTCAATTGTCACAAGAACAATTAGCAAAAGCCTTATTTCCTATTGGCGCTTTAACAAAACCTGAGGTTCGTGAAATTGCGACTGAAATGGAATTAGTTACTGCCGATAAAAAAGATTCTCAAGGATTATGTTTTATTGGTAAAGTACGTCTGCCAGAGTTTCTTCAACAAAAATTACAACCTAAAGACGGGACTATTATTCAAATTGATAAAAACGACCCAATCTATAATACTTTCGAGCCAAGCGGAATCTCATTTGAGGAAGAGCTGGCTTTAGAAGCCGAGAAATTTCCGTATCCTCCGAATATGGGTAAAGTGGTAGGAAGTCATCAAGGCGCCCATTATTTTACCATTGGGCAACGTAAAGGGTTAAACGTTGGCGGAACAACAGATCCGTTATTTGTGATTGCAACTAATGTAGAAACCAATACTATTTACACTGGTTTAAGCAGCCAACATCCTGGGCTATTTAAAAAAGCATTATTTATTGAGCAGTCCGAAGTGCATTGGATTCGTACTGATTTAGCACTTTCAGTAGGAGAGGAGAGGGAAGTAATGGCACGTATTCGATACCGTCAGCCGTTGCAAAAAGCAACACTTTACCAATTTGAAAGCGGCATGTACATTCGCTTTCAAGAACCACAGTCAGCAATTACTGAAGGTCAATTTGCTGCTTGGTACGATGGAAATGAATTATTAGGTTCGGGAGTGATTTCGTAAAAATACTGTTTACAATAAGAGAATGGAATAATATAAAAGCTATTTTTGTTATTCCATTTTTTGTATAATAAAGTGAAGGATTATGAAACATTATTACATTTTAATTTTTACTTTATTTTCTACTATCGCTTTTGCACAAGACGACGCTTGGGTCTATTTTACGGACAAACCCAATTCACAATTTTACTTTAATAATCCGCTAGAAATGCTTTCTCAACGTGCTCTGGATCGGCGAAGCACGCAAAATATAGTTTTAGAATTCAATGACATTCCGTTGGAAAGTTCCTATATCGATCAGGTAAAAAATAGTGAAGGTATTTCCCTTCTAGCACATTCCAAATGGTTGAATGCGCTTCACATCCGCGGAAGCGTTACTGATATTAATGAATTGAAACGGTTGTCTTTTATTGATAAAATTGATTTTGCTAACAAAACTTTCAATTCTACTTCAACAAACAAAGCAACGCGGAAGACGGTTAAAGTTAAAAACAAATTACAAACTAATCTTGATTTTGCTTATGGTAGTTCTGTAAATCAAATTAAAATGTTACACGGAGATTTGCTTCACAAAAATGGATACACGGGATCTGGGAAAATAATAGCTGTTATAGATGCAGGTTTTCCGGGTGTCAATACTGCACAACCTTTTGAGCGATTGAGAGCTAATAATAAAATTTTGGGAGGGTATAATTATGTCAGTAGAAATGAAAACATTTATTATGGTGATTCTCACGGCACTCTGGTGCTTTCAACAATGGGCGGATTTACAGAAAACAAATTAGTAGGAACAGCGTTAGATGCGTCTTATTATTTATTTGTAACAGAAGTTGTGGAATCAGAAAATCCCGTTGAGGAATCTTTTTGGGTCCAAGCGGCAGAAAAAGCAGACAGTTTAGGAGTTGACATCATAACGACCTCGCTCGGTTACTTTGCATATGATAATGAAGCCTATTCTCATAGGTATAAAGATATGGATGGCGCTACAAACTTTATTTCTAGAGGTGCAGAAATTGCGTTTAATAAAGGAATGTTGGTGGTTGTTTCGGCTGGAAACGAAGGAAGTACTAGCGAACCTCATATTGGAGCTCCTGCCGATGCCGTTTCAGTACTTTCGGTTGGAGCAGTAAATTCATCCAAAAATAAAGCGAATTTTAGTTCTATTGGTCCCACTTTCGACAAAAGAATCAAGCCAGACGTTATGGCGCAAGGACAACAAACCGTTTTATCGGATGCTTTTGGAAATATCGTTACCGCTAATGGAACCTCCTTCTCAGCCCCTGTTTTAGCAGGTATGGCGGCCTGTTTGTGGCAAGCACTACCTGATAAAACGAATCAACAGATTCGGGATTTAATTGTCTCTTCTTCAGATAATTTTGCTACACCCAACAATCAATATGGCTACGGAATTCCTGATTTTAGTATCGCGGCTAATTTGGTTTTAACTTTTTCTGAAAATGAAAATAGCAACTTTGTGCTATATCCAAATCCGACCCACAATGAAATCACATTTTTATCTTTGATGAAAGATGATGAAGCAAAAGTTATTGTATATTCTGCTCTAGGTCAGAAGCTGTTTGAAAAGAAAATTACTTCAGAAAAAAATACAATTTCATTGCAGACATTACCTGAAGGAATTTATTTTTATACCTTCGAAGCAGAAAAATATAAAAAATCGGGTAAGATTATAAAACAATAAGAAGTTCGAGAATATGAATGCAATTACAGCGCTCTTCAAAATAAAATATCCAATTATTCAAGGCGGAATGATTTGGAACAGCGGCTACAAATTGGCAGCAGCAGTAAGCAATTCTGGCGGATTGGGTCTCATTGGTGCAGGTTCAATGTATCCGGAAATTTTGAGAGCACACATTCAAAAATGTCAAAAAGCAACTTCCAAACCTTTTGGTGTAAATATTCCGATGTTGTATCCGAACATCGATGAAGTAATGAAAATTGTGGTTGAAGAAGGTGTAAAAATTGTTTTTACGTCGGCTGGAAATCCAAAAACATGGACTTCATTTTTACAAGAGAAAGGAATTACAGTGGTACATGTTGTAAGCAGTTCTGTTTTTGCATTAAAAGCGCAAGCAGCTGGAGTGGATGCTATTGTAGCAGAAGGTTTTGAGGCAGGCGGACACAACGGAAGAGATGAAACAACAACTTTCACGTTAATTCCGATGGTGCGCGAGAAAATAACAGTTCCGTTAATAGCCGCTGGTGGAATTGCGACAGGAAAAGGAATGTTGGCCGCAATGGTCTTAGGCGCAGACGGTGTTCAAATGGGAAGTCGTTTTGCTGCTTCAGTTGAATCTTCGGCACATGAGAATTTTAAAAATAAAATTATTGAAGTACAAGAAGGCGATACCCAATTGACGTTAAAAGAATTGGCACCCGTACGTTTGGTTAAGAATAAGTTTTATAATGATGTGCAGGAATTGTACGCAAAGTGTGCCACCAAAGAAGATTTACTGTTATTACTAGGCCGAGCCCGAGCCAAGAAAGGAATGTTCGAAGGAGATTTAGATGAAGGAGAATTAGAAATTGGTCAAATTGCTGGATTAATACACGACATAAAACCAGTTCAAGCAATTATCGAAGAGATAATTTATGACTTTACAACCGCACAAAAAGAAACACTTACCTTAGAATTTTAATTGTATGAACTATATAAAAATTATGTTTGTAATGCTAGTTTGCGCATTCAGTTACCAAACAGCAACTAGCCAGACTTATAAATTCAGAACTTCTGGATTTAGTGTTTTAGAAAAGAAAGATAATAATAAATGGGGCAAATGGTCTGAGCTAGAGTTATTAAATATTCCTGTGGTTTTAGATACCGATAAACACCGAATTGTTGTTTACACACAATTTGTACAATGGTTTGAGATTTCAGATTATATTGCGACAGAAGAAAATGATACCGATATTGTGCATTCTTTTATTTGTGTTGACAATGAAGGCACGAGTTGTAAATTATCAATTATAACAAGAAAATTACAGGACAACCGAAAGCAATTGTACATTAATTACAATAAGAGAATTATTTTGTATAATATTTTTAACAGTTAAAAGGATATTGATACTTGCTGTAAAATAGTAGCTAGTTATGAAAGCAGCTTTTCTAAAAATAACTTACTCAATATCTTTAATAAAATCGTCATACTCCAGATAAAATAATTCCAAAGCATTCATTTTTTCAAAAAAGAAATCAAAAATTACTTCCCAATTGTTGCGATTGCTAAAGCCAATTCCTGTTTTTTCGATCCAAATTCGACTGATATTTTTGCCACTTTCTAAAGTGTATTCACTTTCAAAAACCAGATCTTTTACAAATTCTTCTTCTAAAATGTTTTTGAGGGCGACTAACTTGTCGAAATAAGCCAAACGTTTTTCGTCATTGCGATGCTCAATGTCAATAAGAACTTGTGCTTTTTTATTGTCTACATAAAACTTAAAAGAAAAGTCTTTGATTTTCGTATCGTACAACACCCATTTGCGGGGATATTTTTCTGCGAAAGCAACCCAAAATTCTCTTTTTATTTTTTGTGATTCTTGTTTACTATACATTCTACTGGCTTTGATTTCAAAAAAAAACTTGTGTGAAGCTATTTTCTGAAGTATATTTATATCTTACTTAGCATACAAAAATAAGGTTTGCAGATGGATTTTCAAGAATTTTTGAAATATGTTCCTAATATCACGCAAGTACCACTGCCTGCGGTGCAATCGCATATCAAAATGGCACCGGTAGAACGAATAGATGCGTTAATAAACGTTGATTATTCATCAAAAAACCCCAGAATTGCTGCCGTTATGATGTTGTTATATCCTAAAGAGGGAGAAACACATTTAGTTTTGATTGTTCGAAATACGTACGTCGGTATTCACTCTGCGCAGATTGCTTTTCCGGGTGGAAAATACGAAATATCAGATCGTGATTATGCTTTTACAGCTTTGAGAGAAACACAAGAAGAAGTTGGTGTCGATCCCGAAAGTATTGCAATTATCCGTCCTTTCACCCCCATGTATATTCCTCCCAGTAATTTTGAAGTGCATCCTTTTTTGGGAGTGTGTCATAAGGAAATTTGTTTTGTGCCCGATCCAAGTGAAGTCGCTGCAATTATTGAATTGCCTCTTTCAACTTTTTTAGATGATCGCATTTTAATTGAAGCAATTTTGTCTACTTCTTATGCCGATAAAATAAAAGTTCCTGCTTTTGAAATTGATAGTAAAATAGTTTGGGGAGCTACTGCAATGATATTAAGCGAGTTAAAAGATGTTCTTAAAGCTTCTCTCTGAAAGTATTTGTCTTTCTTATTAAGTAACTATTTGTTTATAGGTGATTTGTGATTTTATAGCTGTCATGTAGTTATATACTAAGCAAAAAAGAATATTTTTGTATGTTTGCCGCCCTAATATCAATTTAAAATAAGTAGTATGGGATTGTTTAAAAGAAATCCTTTTGGTCATATTTATTTCATCAAAAAATGGTTAATCCGAATTTTTGGTGCAATCACGCACAAGCGCTATAGAGGTTTTAATGATTTGCATATTGAAGGTTCTGAGATTATAAAAAATTTACCAGAGACGAATGTGTTATTTATTTCCAATCACCAGACTTATTTTGCTGATGTTGTTGCTATGTTTCATGTTTTTAATGCCAGTTTAAGCGGACGCCAAGACAATATTAAAAACATTGGATATCTGTGGCAGCCTAAAATGAATATTTATTATGTAGCAGCCAAAGAAACCATGAGAACTGGCTTATTGCCAAGAATTATGGCCTACGCTGGTGCAATAACTGTAGAGCGTACTTGGCGTGAAAAAGGTAAAGATGTTACAGAAAAAAAAGAGGTAAATCCAAATGATACCGAAAATATTAAAATAGCGTTGGAAGACGGTTGGGTTATTACGTTTCCGCAAGGAACGACTAAGTCCTTTAAGCCGGTGCGCAAAGGAACTGCACACATCATCAAACAACACAGACCCATTGTCGTTCCTATTGTTATTGATGGTTTTCGCCGTTCATTTGATAAGAAAGGACTTCGATTAAAGAAGAAGGGCATTCTTCAATCCTTTATCATAAAATCTCCATTGGTTATTGATTATGACAATGACACAATCGAAGAAATTGTAGAAAAAGTAGAATTTGCGATTGAACAACATCCTTCGTTTTTAAAAGTTATTCCTGCAGCATTGATCAAAGAACAAGAAGAACTGAATCAAATGCGTAAATGGGATTATTAATTGCGTTTAACCGCTTATTTACTGTAAGACTTCAAATTATAAATCAATCTTTTTTAATTCATTGTAATTAGCGTACAAACGACGCAACAATCTTCCGTATATCAGTCTGTAGATTGTCCATAATATTGCAAGTAAACCCAAAACCATCAAAAATAAAATTCCAAAAGTAATAATCGCCAATTGCGGACTCGTTGCAAACTGATCAGTTAAATTACTTATTTCGGGTGTATACAGAACAGCTATACAGATGGCAGAAATAGCTGTTACAACCAACATAGCCAAATTATACCAAACATAGCACTGTACAATTTTTCTAGTTTTTAGTATAGAACGCATCAATAACTTAGTAGAGGCGGTAGTCGAGATCGTGGTATAATTTTTATAAAACAGATAAATAAAAACTATAATCACCACATAATGAAATACATCCAAGAATTGCAAATACCAGTTGTTTTCCGGATATTTCATTTCTTTTATGTAATCACCTGTATTAGAAATTACCCCTATTCCGATCCACAGTAAAACCTCGATGATACTGATTATAAAAATCCACCTCACTATCGAAGATGATTTTTGGTGTATCATTTTGTAAATCTCTGTTTCAGACAATTGATTAAACGAACTTTCGTTCTTTTTCCAATCTTTTTTTAATAAATCCAGCTCTTTCATATTTCTTACGGATTTAATATTTTTTTAAGTTTTCCCTTTATGCGGTTCATTTTTACACGCGCATTGACTTCACTAATACCTAACGTTTCTGATATTTCGTGGTAATCTTTATCTTCCAAATACATAAAAACCAAGGCTTTTTCAATGTCGTTTAATTGATAAACGGCTTTGTACATCAATTTTAATTGTTCCTCCTCTTCATAATTGTAATCGACATCTTTTACAAAATGCTGCTGACTTTCATAACTTACGGTAGAAACAGTACGTTTGGTTTTTCGATAAAGTGTAATGGCTGTGTTTAAGGCGACGCGATAGGCCCAAGTCGAAAATTTGCTGTCTCCTCTAAATTTCGGAAACGCTTTCCATAACTGAATGGTAATCTCTTGAAACAAATCCTTGTGCGCATCTTCATTGTCAGTATACAATCTACAAATTTTGTGGATTATATTCTGATTGGCTTGCAGTTGCGATACAAAAGATTGCTCTAGATTTTCAGTCATATTGTATAAGTAGTTTTAAATGATGTTTTGTTACAAAAAGAAATATTTATATACTGACATTTACTGTGCACTAGTCTATATCTTTATTTTTACCACAGACTAAAAATGTTAGAAGGATTCAATCGGTGAAAATTTTTTCAAACTATGGCTATTTCTAAATTATTAATCGTATTAGAACAACTATAGTTCTTCTGTTTTGTAATAATTAACCATCAAATCTACAAATTTACTGTAGCTTTCTAAGCCGTCTCTTTGTTGATTTATTTTTAAAAAATTATCATAAAAAATCTTAAATCCTGTTTCTATTGGTGTTTCATATTCTTTCCAGAAGTCATCACTTTCTCTATAATTTTCTAAAACTCCTGGATTTACTTTGGCTAAAGTTGCTTTAAATAGTTCCTCATTTTGAGAACTTAAAAGTCCAAGACAATAGCGCAATGCGTAACTGTAACCGGAATATTTATAGTACAAATCATCATTTTTTGTGGTAGCTAAAAATCCGATAAAATTACATTCGCTTTCGCTTGCAAATCCCATTTGGTGCGCCATTTCGTGGCAACTCGTAAAAGGCAAATTATATATCGGCATCAAGCCATTTACTTGCGCTTCATTGGTAAATGGATTCAAATAACCGCCAAATCCCATATAAGTTAGTGGCAGTGAAAACAAAGAATTTTTAATACTTAATTTTTCGTAATTGAAGAAAGCATATTGTTCTGAAAGGTTTTGATAGCCGTTTAAATTCATCGAAAAAGTAGCTTTTTTAGAATACGGGTAAACCACTTTTAAACTGTCGTTTTCGTTTATTTGAGAATGAATCTGGTTGGTTTTCAGAATTAATTTATTTGTAAACTGAAGTAAATCAGCATCAGAATATTCTTTTTTTATCTGCATTTTATCAGACAAAGATTCTCTGTAGTAATTGAAAGCCCATAAAAAGTGAAAGAAAAAATAAAATAAAGAAAGGGCACTTAATATTCGTAAAAAATTATTCTTCCAATTTTCTTTCCATGTTTTTCTGTTTTTCCAAAACCAACGAATGGCTAAAATAATTACGATGAAATACGTGACATCACCAACCGAAAAAGGTACAAAGCCAAATATAATTCTCAAAAAAGAAGCAATTTTAGGATATAAACCGTTGCTATAATAAGTCTCAACTTGTGCTGAAAAAGCGGGAAGAAATTGCAAAATGATAATTTGGAAAAGTAAAAAAAAAGGAAGAATGTATTTTTGGTTCACGATAAAATTTTTATAACTGTAAATATAAATAGAATATCAATTACTACCGATAAGGAATTTAAACTTTGTAACTTTGAAGCTATATTTTGTTAAACTTCAAACTAATTATAATGAGTCAAGAAATAAGAAATTTAGAGCCTAAAGCCCTTTGGAATAAGTTTGCCGATTTAAATGAAGTTCCGCGTCCTTCAAAAAAAGAGGAACGTGTAATTGAGTTTATGAAAAATTTTGGTGAGAGCTTAGGTTTAGAAACTTTTGAAGATGAAATTCGAAATGTGATCATTCGCAAGCCAGCCACTAAAGGAATGGAGAATCGCAAGCCAATTGTGATGCAAGGTCACTTGGATATGGTGCATCAAAAAAATGCGGATACTGTTTTTGATTTTGATACACAAGGTATCGATATGTATGTGGATGGAGACTGGGTTCGTGCAAGAGGAACTACTTTGGGAGCTGATAATGGGCTAGGAGTAGCCACAATTATGGCTGTTTTAGAAAGTAAAACAATTGCGCATCCAGCTATTGAAGCTTTGTTTACTATTGACGAAGAAACTGGAATGACGGGTGCTTTAAATTTGAAAGGTGGAATTCTTCAAGGTCAAATTTTATTGAATTTGGACACTGAAGAAGACGACGAAATTGATATTGGTTGTGCAGGTGGAATCGATTTGAATGCACGTAGAAGTTACAATGAAGAAGAGGTTCCAGAGAATTCTGTAGGACATGTTATTCGTGTAAAAGGATTAAACGGTGGGCATTCAGGAATGGACATTCATAAAGGTTTAGGTAATGCTAATAAAATCATGAACCGTTTGTTGTTTGATGCTTTTGAAAATTTCGGATTGCAAATTGCTGAAGTAAATGGCGGTGGATTGCGCAATGCGATTCCTAGAGAAAGTGAAGCTAAAGTAATTATTTCTGAAATGTTTGATGAAGCATATATTTTTGATATGCAAGAAATTATCAACGACATCAAAGAAGAGTTTAAAACGACCGAACCCAATCTGGTAATCGAAATTGAAAAATGTGAATTACCAAATAAAGTAATGGATCTAGGCGTTCAAGAAGGAATTATTAGAGCCATTTATGCAGCGCAAAATGGTGTTTACCGCATGAGTGCTGATATGGAAGCCTTGGTAGAAACTTCAAATAACTTAGCTCGTGTTTCTATTAAAAATGGAGAAATCGAAATCAATTGTTTGACGCGTTCGTCGGTAGAAACTTCTAAATTTGACTTGGCTAACTCTTTGCGTTCGGCTTTTGAATTGGTAGGTTGTGAGGTAGAATTAGCGGGTTCTTATCCAGGATGGACACCAAATGTAAATTCAGAAATTTTAGAAGTTCTAAAAGAAATTTACGAAAAGCAAAATGGTGATCAGCCCAAAGTGGTTGCATGTCACGCTGGTTTAGAATGTGGAATTTTAGGAACTAATTATCCTGATATGGATATGATTTCTTTTGGACCAACCATTCATGGTGCACATTCACCAGATGAAAGAGCAAGTATCAAATCGGCTCAAAAGTATTGGAAATTTGTATTGGAAGTATTAGAAAATATTCCGGTAAAATAGTATTTTTTCAATGTATAAAGCCCTTGTGAATTATAATTTACAAGGGCTTTTTTTATTTCTTTTGCTTGGCTTTTGTAATTTTTGAAATTGGCGACATCGGTTGTCTGTAAATTTCGACCGAGTCTTTTGCCAATCTTATTTTCAACCAATCTTTTAGTCTTTTCGCTTTTTCATTATCCATCGTTTCTGTACTTTGATACAACACAATCGGAATAATAACATCTTTTTTGTCTTTGTCTTTAATGGTGTAATTCCCTATCGATAAATTAGAAACGCTAGGAAAAAGAACTTCAGATTCTTTTATAATTAAATCATTATTAAATTGGTAGCTTGATAATTGAGACCTTAGTTTATTAATGATAATGTCTTTTTTATCGACCATATCACGACTAGAATTGATTTTATTTAGGATGTCGTTTCCAATATTAAAGGTGTCTTGCTTAATAATCAATTGAGTATTTAATAAATTATAATCGATCAATCTCTTATTTAAATCCTTAATTTCTGTCTGATTGAATTTTTTAGAAAGAAAGGCTAGTTCAATTCGTTTTGGACTTTGGTTGTATTTTATGTTTTTATATATGATAGGATAATCATTATCGGTGAATTCTTGTTTTATAAAATTTTCAGTACGACTGTTGTATGATTTCTGAATAAATAATTGGTAAGCAAAATAGATACTTGGTACAATCATTAATAAGATCAGAATAGAAATACCATATTTAACTTGCTTTTTACGGGTTTCGTTTAGTTGTTCTTTTTGTGGATATTTTAGGTATTTTACAATGATGAATGTCGCAATACAAATGAACACACAATTAATCGTATAAAGATACATAGCTCCTAAAAAGTAGGAGATATTACCAAGAGCTAAGCCGTAACCGGCCGTACACAAAGGTGGCATTAAAGCTGTTGCAATGGCAACACCCGGAATAGGATTTCCTTTCTCGACTCTGGTAAATGCAATTACACCTACTAGTCCACCAAAGAAGGCGATTAAGATGTCGTAAATGTTAGGCGAAGTACGAGATAGTAATTCTGATTCGGCTTCTTTAAAAGGGCTGATATAGAAATAAAGTGTGGATATCGTTAAACTTACAATGGTTGCAATGAGTAAATTTTTTAATCCTTTTTTTAATAAGTCGGTATCGTACATTCCTAAACCAAAACCAGCACCAACAATTGGTCCCATTAAGGGTGAGATTAGCATGGCGCCAATAACAACCGCCGTGGAGTTGACATTTAAGCCGACCGAAGCAATTAGGATAGCACAAGCTAAAATCCAAAGATTTGATCCTCTAAAAGAGACAGCACTTGTTATATTTTCAACTACCTTTTTTTTGTCCTCTTCTCCTTTATGGAGATCCACAAAATTCAGCACCTTATTAATTTCATCTTTCATACAGAGCAATGTTTTTCCTCTAAAAAGAAGAAGAATTGTCAACTAAATTAAGTATTTATTCATTGAAATAACAATGAAAAGCAGATATTTTTAAATCATAAAAAAAGCCTTTAACCGGCTGGATTAAAGGCTTTTCAATTCTATTTTAGTGTTTAATTCTTTTTAAGAATTTTATATTCTTCATAACAACCGCTTATCGCATCCATAATTTGAAGATCATTAGCGTTTTGAATAAATGATTCAGAATAATTGCATCGTTGCAATATTTCAGGAATTTCGCTTTTGTCAATTCCCAGTAGTACGGCTATCGTTTCGCGATCAAATTTTGTTTCTAGCAAATTACGGACGGTATCATCTTTGCGCATTTGTCTCAATCGTTTCAACTCGGTTGGTTTTTTTCCGAAAAAATTATACAACATATCAGCAGGGTTAAAAATAGAACCCAATACTTTGCCGAACGCGCCTGGCGAATATTCTCCAGCTTCGTAGCCTTGCGTAAGACCAGAAATACTATAGCGATAATTTTCTTTAGTCGGAATTAATTTAGAATCTACTTCTAAATAACCTGTCAAACGAAACGGACTAATAACTACTTCTTCTAAAGCGATTGCTTTTTCGGTCAGTTGAATTCGAGTTACTTTGTTTTTTATCCAGTCATTAGTGACACGAACGCGTAACGATTGGTAGCCTAATAAAGAAAGGTGTAAGGTATCGCTTGCTTTTACATCAATTTCAAAATATCCTTTGATGTCGGTTTGTGCACCACGCACTTTATTGATGTTGATAATATTAACGTTTGGGATAGGCATTTTTGTTTCGTCACTTATTACAAATCCCGAAACTCGTTGGTCGTGGTCTGTTTCTTGAGCAAAACTAATTGTGGTAAAGGTCAATAAAAGGAAAACTACAAAATATTTCATAGACAGATTTAAGGTTTTAAAAGTACTAAATAGCAATTAGATATAGGGCAGACTCCAACTATAATTATAAGAATATTAACAAACTAAAATTTCCTACAAGTTTACTGATTTTTTTAAAGTTTCGCTAAAAATAAAAATCCCAAATTCCATAACTAAATGAAATTTGGGATTTTATATAAATCTAGAAATTATAATTAATCTCTTCTTGGTCTTCTTGGTCTTGGTGCGTCACCAAAGCTTTCAGAACGTCTTGCTGGTCTTTCAGAAGAACCGCCTTCACGTCTTGGAGCGCTACTGCTGCTAGAAGCATTTCTGTCGCTTCTAAAACCACCTTCTCTTGGAGCTGATGAGTTTCTGTCGCTTCTAAAGCCGCCACCACCAGAACCTTCTCTTCTTGGAGCAAAACTACCTTCTCTTCTTGGGGCAGAACTTCTTCCACCACCAAATCCGCCGCCACCACCAGAACTTCTTCCGTTGTGATCACGTCTTCCGCCGCCACCGTCATTTTTAGAAATTTCAACATTAATACGACGTCCTTCTAATTGTACGTTGTTTAATACTTCCATAACTTTATCCGTATGCTCAGGATCAGTGTTAAAGAAAGAGAAACCTTCTTTTACGTCTACTTTAAAGACATCATCACGACCTAAGTCTAATGTTTCTTTCAAGTAATCTTTCAATGACATCCAGTCAAAATTATCTCTTGAACCAATGTTCACGAAATATCTTGTTGCACCGTTATTGTTGTTTTCTCTTGGAGCACCACCATCTCTATCATCACGTTCACGTCTTTCTCCACCTGATTGAGTAGAAATGTCTCTGTTTTTCTTGTAATAAGCAATAAAACGATTAAATTCTACAGAAACCATTTTCTTAATCAATTCTTCTTTAGATAAATCTTCAAGAACGCTGTTGATTGCAGGTAAATAGTTGTTGATTTCAGTATCAACTTCTGTATCCTTAATTTTAGTTGCTAAGTGCAATAATTGAATTTCACAGATTTCTATTCCAGAAGGAATAACTTTCTCTTCGAATTTTTGTTTAATTGTTCTTTCGATAGAAGAAATCTTACGCAATTCACTTTTAGTTACAATTACAATAGAAGTTCCTAATTTTCCTGCACGACCTGTACGGCCTGAACGGTGGTTATAGGTTTCTATTTCGTCCGGTAGCTGATAGTTTATAACGTGAGTAATACTGTCAACGTCAATTCCACGTGCAGCAACATCAGTAGCTACAAGCATTTGAATTTGTTTTCCACGGAACGATTTCATTACACCATCACGTTGCATTTGAGATAAATCTCCGTGCAAAGCAGCAGCGCTATAGCCATCTTCAACTAATTTTTCAGCGACAGCTTGTGTATCACGTTTTGTTCTACAAAAGATTACCGAAAAAATGTCTGGATTAGCGTCAGCAATACGTTTCAATGCTTCGTAACGATCACGAGCATTTACTAAATAGAATTCGTGAGAAACTGTTGAAGATCCTGAATTTTTAGTTCCAACCGTAATTTCGATCGGATCTTTCATAAATTGTTTTCCAATACGTGCTACTTCAGCAGGCATTGTTGCAGAGAATAACCATGTGTTTTTATCGTCTGGCGTCGTCGATAGGATGTTTACGATATCTTCGTAGAAACCCATGTTCAACATTTCGTCAGCCTCATCTAGAATACAATAGTTGATTTGAGATATGTTTACTAAACCTCTATTAATCATGTCTTGCATTCTTCCTGGAGTAGCTACAATAATTTGTGCACCTCTCTTAATGTCTCTCGCTTGGTCTGTTATGCTAGCTCCACCGTAAACTGCTACAACATTAATACCTTTTTCGTATTTAGCGTAGTTTTTAATTTCGTTGGTAATCTGCAAACAAAGTTCGCGTGTTGGAGATAAAATTAATGCTTGTGTGTTTCTGTTGTTGGCATCAATTTTCTGAATAACTGGAAAACCAAAAGCTGCCGTTTTCCCTGTCCCTGTCTGAGCCAACGCAACCATATCGATGTCTTTTTCCAATAATAGGGGAATCGCTTTCTCCTGTACTTCTGACGGATTTTCAAATCCTAGATCTGCAACCGCCTTCAGTAACGATTCACTCAATCCTAATTGTTCAAATTTATTCATATGTATTTTTAAAATAGGGTGCAAAATTACCTAAATTAATTCAAATAAACTAATACATATTTAAGAAATATCTGTTTATTGTGATTTGATTCTCAAATGGTTATCTTTTTATTGCTGAAATAAGAGTCCCATTTTAAATAAATAAACGTCTTGAATTATAAACTTTACCACCTTAATTGTTGTATTTTAAACAATTATTCCGTTTCATTCAAAAATGCGATCAATTGTTGGGTAGCTTTTGCACGATGACTTATTTTGTTTTTTACTGCTATAGATAATTCGGCAAAGGTTTCGCTATAAGCAGTCGGCTGAAAAATAGGATCATACCCAAAGCCTTGCGTTCCTTTTTTCTCCTTTATAATTGTTCCATTGGCAATTCCAGTAAAAAGTTGTTGCTTTCCATTGATGTTCAGCGCAATTACGGTCTTAAACTGTGCATTTCTATTCTCGCTTTTTTCTAAAGAAGATAATAATTTGTCCATATTGTCGTCAGCGTTTTTTTGCTCCCCAGCGTATCTTGCAGAATAAACGCCAGGTTCGCCATTTAAAGCTTCTACTTCTAAGCCAGTATCATCTGCAAAACAATCGTATCCATACTTTTCGGTTACATAATTGGCTTTCAATATAGCATTTCCTTCTATTGTATCTGCCATTTCTGGTATTTCTTCGGTGCATCCTATTGCTTCTAAACTTAAAATCGAAATATTATCTGGAAGCATTTTCTGAATTTCAATAATTTTATTGCTGTTGTTTGAGGCGAATACAAGTTTCATAAATATGAGTTTAGGTGAATTTCTAATTAGAAAAAACAAATTTAGAATCTTATATTTGATATGATTGAATAATAATTTAAAATTAAATGCAGCTTTCCCTTTTATATAAAAAAATCAAACCATTTGTAAGACCATACAAAAGTATGGTTGTTGCCACACTGCTTTTGACTTTTTTAGGTTCATTTGCCGCTCAAGTAAATGCCGTAATATTAAAATATACTGTAGATACCATCAGTGATTTGATGGTGGCTCGCGAACCATTATCCAAAGGTTTTCATTTGCTAGGCATCATAAGTATTGTTTTACTTTGCAAAGAATTGATTTATTCGGTGGTGCAGTTTGGTCAAAAATTTTATGGCGAAAAACTCCGAATTTTTATCACACGGGATATTTCGCAAACTATAGTCGAAAAAATTTTAAGTTATAGAATGGAGTTCTATAGTTCTAATGAAAACGAAAGTGGGAAACTGCAGACGAGAATCGATTTAGGAATTAGCAGTTTAACGCGATTGGTACAAAACTTTTTTATTGATATTTTTCCATTGTTCGCCAATGCCTTTGTGGCTTTGCTGCTGATGTTCTACGCCAATTTTTATGTCGGTTTGGTTAGCTTGTGTATCATTCCTATCTATTTTTACGTGAGTCAGATGCAAGCCAAAAAATTAAGTGGTTTCAGACGCAGAATGCGCAATTATCGGGAAACTAAAAATAACGGAATAATCAGTTTAATTGACTCAATAACCGTAATAAAATCTTTTGTTCGAGAACCAACGGAAGCCGGTCGCCATCAAAAAATTCAATTCGAAATGACCGAAAACCAATTGGCAACGCGCAAGACAAGTTTCATTTTTGAAAGCGTTAAAGGGTTTATAGAACAAATAGGCTTGGTCATTATTATTATCTTATCTTCCTATTTCGTACTTAATAATACAATGACCATTGGGGCAATTATGTTTCATATCATGCTGTTTAACAACGTTTCTTCGCCCATCAGGCAACTGCACCGTATTTATGATGAAGTAAATGATGCACTAATTTATTCGGAAGGCTTTTTTGATATTTTAGAATCGGATCATGAAAAAGAAACGAGTGGTGATTTTATACCAGAAAAAATTGTCGGACTTATTGAAGTTAAAAACGTCAATTTTACGTATCCAAATGGTACCAAAGCATTGTCAGCTATTAATTTCACCATTAAACCAAACGAGACTAGCGCTTTGGTTGGATTGAGTGGGGCTGGAAAAAGTACTATTATTAATTTGTTGGATAAGTTTTATTTGCCATCTTCAGGAAATATCTATTTGGACGGCGTGGATTTGAATGCCTACAATACTGATTTCCTTCGAAAAAACATTGGCCTGGTTTTGCAGAAAAACCATATTTTTAAAGGTACCATTGCAGAAAATATTTTATATGGAAATCCAAACGCATCACAATTAGAAGTGATAGCCGCGGCCAAGCAGGCTTACATTCATGAGCAAATTGTTAATTTGCCAAAAGGATATGATTCGGACGCTAATTCACTTTCTGGAGGACAACAGCAGCGCATCGCCATTGCAAGATTATTTTTAAAAAATCCGCCAATAATTTTCTTAGACGAACCTACCGCAAGTCTAGATGCAATAGCTACCGAACAAATTAAAAAATCGCTTGATGCAATTAAAAAAGACCGTACGGTTATTATTATTTCTCACAGTATTTCGCAAATTATTGATGCCTCAAATATAATTGTTTTAGAAAAAGGAAGTTGTGTCGAACAAGGAACGCACGAGCAATTGTATGATAATAAATCGGTTTATTTCGAAATTTTTACTGCGATGGCCAATAGTTTAAATATTGATAAAATTACACAGACTTTTGATTAGCATAAACGAAATATTTAACCAATCCTATATTTAGAAACCGCTACTAAAAATTAAACATTATTTTTGCAGCAGTAAACGATAGAAGTTACATTAAACAGCATTCACATTATGATTATAGATTACATAGAAAATTCCGCTCGATACGAAGCGTTGCATCCTTCTTTTAAAATTGCTTTTGATTATTTAAAGCAAAGTGACAAAGCAGCTTTAGATGGATTAGAAGATGATAAAGCAGGTGTGAAAATGTTTGCTTATAAAGGAGAAGGAAAAACGAGAGCAGCGAGTTTAGAAACATTTGAATGCCATGATAAAAATATCGACATTCAGTTTTGCATTAGCGGAAGCGAAGGTTTTTTATGGAAGCCCAGAGCAAACTGTACGCAGCCAAACGGAGGCTATAATGACGATAAAGATGTTCGTTTTTTTAATGACTTGCCCGATACTTATTTTGAATTGCAAGCAAACCAATTCGTTATCTTTTTTCCAGAAGATGTGCATGCTCCTATGATTAGCAACAGTAATTTAGATAAAATAGTGGTAAAGGTTTTAGTTTAGATGATGGCTGAAATACTAAAATAAAAGCGGTGCTGAACGAATTCTAAATTAATAAAAATACAATGATCGAAATTTTATTAAAAAATAAAAAATTTATAAAGGCACAAACTGTTGACGAGATTCCACTTTCTAGTTTGGACTTTCATGTCATGCAGTTTTTGGACTATGGAAATACAGAAACCCAATGGTTGGAGAAAAATTTTGGTCTCGATTTTACGATAATGAAGCATTATGAAGATATCGAAATTAGTTCGCACTTTTTAGAAAATGACAAGCAAGCAGCGTTTCACTTTTCGCTTCCTTTTTATAATGATGAAAAGAAAATAATTGAGCAGCCAATCTTTATTATTATTTCGCACGAAGGATTATTTTTATTTTCGAGTTCTAAATTGGACAATTTTTTGAATAAAACCTATGCGAATAAATTTCGATCATTGAGGGAATTAGGACAAACAGCCGCTATTTTTGAATTTCAATTTGGATTTATATCTGATTATTTTGCCGATATTACGGAAAGTTTAAGTCGTAAAATTAAAGCATTAGCTAGTACTGTTTTGATCGAAAAGAAGTTTGCAAACAATGAAATGGATAGTATTACCGAATACAACTTTAGTAATTTGTTGGTTAAAGAATTACTCATTGAAACCACTCGAGTATTTAGGATGTATTTAAAGAGTAATTGGGAACAAAAAATGGATCTAAAAGAAAGTATCAGAAACGACTTGAATGATTTGGCGGTAGTTTCCGATTATATTCAATTTAATTTTGATCGATTAGATGATCTAAAAGAAAATATTTCGAGTAAGATTAACTTAGAGCAGAATCATATTTTTAAAATGCTGACGGTTGCAACTGTCTGTATTTCGTTACCGACGCTAATTGCAGGGATCTACGGAATGAACTTTGAAGAAATGCCAGAGCTTAAAAATTATTATGGCTATCCAGTCGTATTGTTGGCCATGTTGTTTGCAGCAATTCTTCCGTTTATCTATTTTAAGAGAAAAAGATGGCTGTAGTTGAAGTGAGAAAGAGGTAGAGGTAGAGGTAGAGGTAGAGGTAGAGAGTCGTCTACGTAAGATTTCGGAGCTGTTTTTCTAAACGAAAGTGAAGAATTTAGAAAGCACGTCATAGCATAAAAAAAGCCCATCAATTAAGAGATGGGCTTTTTTAGGTGTAGTAAGCACTTATATAGATTTATAGCTCAGGCTCTAAAACTAATTCTTCGTCGAATGGTAAGTCAAAAGCTTCAGCAACTTGTCTGTAAACAATTTTACCATTAGCAACATTCAATCCTTTTTTTAATTCTAAATTTTCTGCACATGCTTTTCTCCATCCTTTTTTTGCTAATTGCAAAATGTAAGGTAAAGTAGCATTGGTTAAGGCAAGGGTAGAAGTATAGGGTACAGCACCTGGCATATTCGCCACGCAATAGTGTACTATATCATCAATAATAAACGTTGGGTCTTCGTGTGTAGTTGGTTTGCAAGTTTCTATACAGCCACCTTGATCGACAGCCACATCTACTAAAACAGTTCCAGGGCGCATGTCTTTTAACATGGCACGTGAAATTAAAGTAGGCGCTTTTGCTCCAGGAATTAATACCGCTCCAATAATTAAATCAGATTCTTTAATTGCTTTTTGTATGTTGTAGCTATTAGACATAACCGTGATTACATTGGCAGGCATGATTTCTGAAAGTTGACGCAAACGGGGCAAACTAACATCCATAATTGTAACCTGTGCTCCAAGTCCAGCAGCCATTTTTGCAGCTTGTGTTCCCACAATTCCACCACCTAAAATCAATACTCTACCTGGTTCTACTCCAGGAACGCCTCCTAAAAGAACACCTCTTCCTTTTAATGGTTTCTCTAAGTATTTTGCACCTTCTTGTATAGACATACGTCCAGCTACTTCAGACATTGGTATTAATAATGGTAAGCTTCTGTCTGGTTTTTCAACAGTTTCGTAAGCCAAACATACCGATTGACTTTTGATCATCGCATGTGTTAATGCTTCCGAAGAGGCGAAGTGAAAATAAGTAAACAATAGTTGGTCTTTTTTTACCAAATCATATTCAGATGCAATAGGCTCTTTCACCTTAACAATCATTTCGGCAATAGCATATACTTGCTCGATTGTACCTAAAATTTGAGCTCCGCAAGCAATATATTCTTGATCGCTAAATCCGCTACCTTCTCCTGCTGTTGTCTGAACGTAAACTTCGTGACCGTTCTTTTTCAATTCCGCCACACCTGCTGGAGTTAGAGCTACACGGTTTTCGTTGTTCTTGATTTCTTTTGGAACACCTACTATCATAATTTCTGAATTTTGGTTATTTGTTTAACTAGAATACAAATGTATGGATACACGTTAAAAAAATGATTTTTGCATTGTAATAAAGAAAATATTATTTATTTTTGAGGTTTTTGCACAAAAAACTTCTTTTTTTTGCTTTATTTGTAACTCAGAAAAGAAAAAATGACTGAAATTTAACGTTCGATGTGTATCCTAAAACTTTCTTTTTATTATGATTTTAGACGAAACTGACAAAAAAATCCTACGTCTCTTGCAAGAAGATGCGCACGTGACCTTAAAAGATATTGCGAACCAAATTAATCTCTCTTTGACGCCGGTTCACGACCGAGTGAAGCGTTTGGAAAAAGAGGGAATTATAGAAAAGTATGTGTCTATTTTAAATAAAAAAAAACTTGGTAAAAACTTAACGGTTTACTGCCAAGTGACTTTAAATAAACAAACGTATGATGTTTCGGAAGCGTTTAATCAGGCTGTCTTAAATTTACCTGAAGTGGTAGAATGTAATTTTGTGTCAGGAAATTTTGATTATATGCTGAAGATTATTCTTCCAGACATGGAAAGTTATCACAATTTTCATCAGAAGAAATTATCAGTTCTTCCCGCAGTTTCAACAATAAACACAGTTTTTGTAATTTCTGAAATAAAAAGTACTACCGTTATAGCTATTTAAACTGTACTATTAATAAAAAAAAGGATTCCTATTTACATTAAAGTAGATAGAAATCCTTTTTTTATTGAACAATAGTTTTATCTCGGATTCAGTATCAAATCAATTCTTTTGATGCAATCTTGATAGTGATACTTGGTCTCGGGATTCGTTGTTTTAGTTTTAGCAGCAGTCAAGGTGTTTTTTAGAGCAGTTAATTCTCCGCGAACCAAAGGTCTTACTTCAGATTGAGATACTTTGTAGTAGTCTCGAGATTTGTCAGATTTAATTTCTTCAGTCATTAAGTACTGCATTCTTTCGATATACGCACGTTGTAAATTTCTTCGATATAAAGTTGGTGTTGTTCCTGCGTTTGCTTCTTTCCAAATTCCTGTTCTCATATCTCGCAATAAGTTTAAGGCCGAGTAATTGTTCGAGCCAACAATCTCGGCGTCAATTAAGCGCCCAATTCTTTCAAAACTTAATAAATTATTTAAATGACGAGCTTGTAAACCTCTAAACAAGTCGGAGTTGCCAGCATATTCTGTATTTTTTAAAGTATTTACATCTACTATCCAAGTAGGAGACGCGAAAGCATTGCTTTGTAACCACGCCATTGCTTCTTGCTGTTTTGCTTTGGGAACTACCTCGTACACATTTCCAGCTTGATTCGGATTTTTAGTATTCTCATACACTCCGCCGACATTCGTAACCACATGGCCAACATAACGACTCCAAACACTTAATAATTCATCGTGTAATTCGCCTAAATCATCGTAGCTATTGGTTGCTTTGCTCGTCCATTCAGGTAAATGTTTCGCAACGTATTCTAAATTTTTTAAACCGTACATGCTTGCTTTCATCGAGTTATTTCCGATATCTTCTGTTTGAGAAGTAGGATCGAACGAGCTGCTTTGTTTTCCATATTTATAAATTGGATCTCCGGCTTTTTCTAAAATCCATTTATCCAAAGTCTCTTTTTCGTCATTGATAGATTGAGTATTCGGAATTACGCGATAGCCCCAGTTGAGAGCATAGTGATCGTAAGGTCCCATTTGTCTAATGAAACGAATGTTTTTATCCTCTGGCTGCGCAATGTAATTGTAGCGCGCGTAATCCATAATACTGGCTGCTATTCCGTTTTTCTGTGTAAAGTCGCCATTTCTATAACTTTCAACGTCATACGCAGAACTAGCACCCATATTGTGAGGGAAACCCAAAGCATGACCAACTTCGTGCGCGATAACCATTCGCATCATTTCGCCCATTTCTTCATCACTAGTTTCTAGGGTTCTTGCCGAAGGATTGGCAGCTCCCGTTTCTAATAAATATCTATTACGATAGGAACGCAAGTGATTGTGGTACCAAATAACATCACTTTCGATAATTTCGCCTGTTCTTGGGTCAGAAACACTTGGTCCAACAGCATTTCTAGTAGTGCTTGCTACGTAGCGAATTACAGAATAACGAATGTCTTCCGGACTAAAATCGGCATCTTCTTCTTTACTTGGCGCATCTTTAGCAATAATTGCGTTTTTAAATCCCGCTGTTTCAAAAGGTTTTTGCCATTCTTCAATTCCTTGCTTGATGTATTTTCGAAGTTTTTCTGGTGTCGCAGGGTCTAAATAATAAACAATCGGCTTGATTGGCTCTACCAATTCACCTTTAGCATAGGCCACAGGATCTTTAGGTTCTAATCTCCAACGACGAATGTATGTTTTAAGGTCAGATTTTAGTTCGTTACTTCCATAATCGTATTGACTCACCGTAAAATAACCGACTCTTTTATCAGCTAGTCTTGGTTTCATCGGATTTTCTGGCAGTAAGATCATCGACTGATTCATTTGTATACTAATCGATTCTGTGTCTTGCAAAACGGGTGGTTTTGACGCGTTGTAAGTCATGTCTTGAATAATTTCAATATTCATCGGAAAACTTTTCATACTGTTGATGAAGCTACGAGAATCGTCTAAGCCTTTTACTTTGTATGTTTCACGCATCTCTGCAGAAATGCCGCTGATTGCTTTTACATCAGAACTATAAAATTTAGTAACATCAATAACAGTGTTGGATGAATCTTTGCTGAAAGCTACAATATCAAAAGCAAAAAGTGTCGGTTCGTAATTATTGGCTTTTACAGAAATACTAATTGGCAAACTATCATGTGCAACTGCTTGGTACGATTTTGATTTAATTAAAATCTTGTCTTGGTAACGTTCCCAAGTTACTAATTGCTCGTTGGTTTCAGATCCTGCATTTACGTATCCACCACCCAAATTAGAAGGTAATTTTGAGATGCGACTTACCAAAAGCATGTCTTTATTTAAGTATTTATTCGGAATTTCGAAGTAAAATTTTTTATCTACTTTATGTATGGTGAATAAACCTTCATCAGAAACTGCCGCCTTGGTAATTACTTTATTGTATTCCTTAATTGTTACTTCAGGTTTTTTTTCTGGAGGCGGAATTACTTCTTCCTGTTTTTTCGATTTTTTGTTTTTTGATTGCGCAAAGTTGGTTGTTGGTGCTAGTAAAATAGCTCCTAAAAACACGTATAGTATAAATTTGTTCATAAATTACGGATTTGGTTATCTAGTTGACAAAAATATATTTAGCGTTGATAGAATTGTTTTTTATTCATTTAATTAACGATTAATTAACAAAAAAAAAGGATTACTTCTTAAGAAGTAATCCTTTTTTAATACTAAAATGCTGTTATCTTAAAAAGTTTTCGAAACTTTGTCAATGGCTTCTATCGTAAAATCTAGATCCTCGTAGCTCAACGCATCCGATATAAACCAAGTTTCATAAGCAGAAGGCGCAATATAAATTCCTTCATCTAACAAACCGTGAAAGAACTTTTTGAAGGTCTCGTTGTCACCTTTTGCAGCAGATTTAAAATCAGTCACTGGCTGTTCATCAAAGTGAACCGAAATCATAGAACCAATCGTATTTATTGTAAATGCAATATCATTTGCTTTTAAAACAGCGTCAATTCCTTTAGCCAAATAACTTGTTTTATCTGCTAAACGGGTAAAGATAGCTGCATCTTTATTTAATTCTTGCAACATCGTCAAACCTGCAGCCATGGCCAGCGGATTTCCAGATAATGTTCCTGCTTGGTAAACTGGACCTAAAGGAGCCAAATAATTCATTATTTCTGAACGAGCGGCAAAAGCACCAACCGGCAAACCACCACCAATTACTTTTCCGAAACAAACAATATCAGCATCAATATGTAGTAACTCTTGCGCACCGCCTTTAGCCAATCTAAAACCAGTCATCACTTCGTCAAAAATTAATAAAATGTTGTTGGCGGTACACAATTCACGGAGTCCTTCTAAAAATCCTTTGCTAGGAGGAATGCAACCCATATTTCCTGCAACAGGTTCAATGATAATCGCTGCAATTTCATCTGGGTTAGCGGCAATTAATGCTTTTACATTTTCTAGATCATTATACGTAGCAAGCAAAGTATCTTTTGCAGTTCCTTCGGTTACGCCAGGACTGTTTGGACTGCCAAAAGTAACGGCGCCACTTCCGGCTTGAATCAAAAACGAATCAGAATGTCCGTGGTAACAGCCTGCAAACTTTATAAATTTATCTCTTTTTGTAAAACCTCTAGCCAATCGAATTGCACTCATACACGCTTCGGTTCCAGAGTTTACAAAGCGAATTTTATCGATATTTGGAACCATAGCAACCGCTAATGCAGCAATTTGAGTTTCTAGTTCTGTTGGCATTCCAAATGAAGTTCCTAGTTTGGCTTTTTCAATGACAGCGGTAACAACGGGCTCGTAAGCGTGACCTAAAATCATCGGTCCCCAAGAGTTGATGTAATCAATCAAGCGATTTCCATCTTCATCATACATATAAGCACCTTTGGCACTTTTTACAAAAATAGGTGTTCCTCCAACGGCTTTAAAAGCTCTTACAGGCGAATTTACTCCACCAGGGATTACTTGTTCTGCTTCAGCAAAAAGCTGACTACTTCTTTGATATTTCATTTTTTGGAAATCTTTTTTTATTGAAGATGCCAGTAGGCATGACATTTAATTTTATTTTACGACTAACCTTTGTCCGATGGAAATCGTATTATCATTAAGGTTATTGCTTCTCTTTATCTCGTCAATGAGTATATTGAATTTTTTTGAAATTGAATATAATGTATCGCCTTTTTGCACTTCGTAATACGAGAAGTTTGGATTTTCTGGCACTGAGGTGTAAGCCGCAATAACACTTTGACTTTGGCTAAAATCATATTTATTACCCAACACCAAAGCATCGTATTGGTCTAATTTATAGCGCTCAATATAGCTCATTAATTTGTCTGGATACTTAGGATCTGTTGCATATCCCGCCGCACGTAATCCTTTGGCCCACGCTTTGTAATCATCTTTTTTATAATCGAATAACGTTGCGTATCTTTTTTTACCAGTAAGAAACAAGGCATGATCGCGGTAAGATTCTGAAGGATCGTTGTATTTTCTAAAGCATTCTTGAGCCGAATCATCGTCGTGGCGAACACTATCTCCTGCCCAGTCTTTATGACACTTTATACCAAAATGGTTGTTAGATCGCACAGCCAAGTCTCCTTTTCCAGCTCCAGATTCTAAAATTCCTTGTGCCAAAATGATGCTTGCAGGAATTCCGTACGTTTTCATATTGCCCATAGCTACATTTTTATAAGCATAAATGTAATGGTCAATTATATCGTTAGAAACTACTGTTCTCGAAGTGGATTCAATTACCTCGTTTTCCGCTTTTCGTTTGTTATTGTGAGAATCAAAATTCTTTGAATCGGGTTTTTTATACGATGCCTTTTTCGTAGTTTGTACCACAGTTCTTTGCTTAGTAGTTGCAGCGTTTTTACTGGTTACAATAGCGGGTTTACTAGCATGACAGCTTACTAAACAGATTGCAATTAAGAGCAATAGGATTTTTTTATACATTGGTAGTAAGTATTGGTAATTTCTTCTTTTTTAATTTCTGATTCATTCCTTCTATTCCTTGCAAACCGCCAGTATGAATCAATAATATTTGCGAATTTTTGGCAAAATAACCTTTGTGAATTAAGTCTATAACGCCAAAAACCATTTTTCCAGTATAAATTGGATCGATCGGAATTTTTGTTTTGCTAAAAAAACTATTCATGAACTGAATTAATTCTTCAGAAATTTTACCATAACCACCAAAATGATAGTCATTTATCAATTTCCAACCCATATTAGATGCAAAAATACGAATTTCATCTTGTAAAAAGTCTCCTTTTAAAGCTGGAAAGCCTAAAATTTTTTGATGTGGTAAGGCACTTTTAATAATTCCCGCGATCGTTCCACCTGTTCCGACGGCGCAACAAACATAATCAAATTTAGAATCTTCGGTTGTTAAAATTTCTTCACAGCCTTTAACTGCCAATTCATTTGTGCCACCTTCCGGGATCAAATAGAAAGCACCAAATTCCTTTTTCAAGTGATTTAAATAATCATTTTCATGCTTATGACGGTACGCTTCACGCGAAATAAATTTAAATTGCATACCGCATTCTTGAGCAAACTTTAAAGTAGGATTGTTATTTATTTGATCTCCCAATTCATCTCCACGAATGATTCCAATTGTTTTAAAACCCTGCTCTTTTCCTGCATAAGCAACCGCTGCGATATGATTAGAAAACGCACCACCAAAAGTAAGTATAGTATTTTGTTGTTCTATTTTGGCCTGAAGTAAATTGTATTTTAATTTTCTAAATTTATTTCCCGAAACAAAAGGATGCAATAAATCTTCCCTTTTCATAAAGAGATTAATGCCATTTGGTAAATCAAGTTTGATTTGCTGATTCAAAATTTAATCGTTTTTTAAGTACTTCAAAAAAGCAAAAGCCTTTCTGTTTTTTAAATATAATAAATGAGTTTCATTGTGGTAAGCTTCGCGCTCAAAACTAATATTTCGGTAGCCTAAATGAACGTTTTTGTATTGTACGCATCGAAATATAAATTCGATAAAATACCATATAAAAAAAGGTACAATTAGTAATTCGAGTTGTTGTTTTAAATGAATTTTTTCGTGAGTGATAAAAATCATATTCGTTTTGTCTTCTTGATTCTTAAGTAAGACAAAAGGGAAAATAGTCATTCCGCGATATCCTTTCGGAATTAAATATTTAGCATGAATTAGATACATTGACCGTAAAGTTTGTAAATTTGAGCAAGAAAAATAACACTAATTAGAGAAAAACACAATTAGTGATTTTTGACAATTTGAAAAACAAAGTATATTTTACTCGTATGAAAGAGCAAAGTAATGAAAATAAATTAATCGAAGGAGAAGATTTTTATTTAACTCCCGAAGGCTATAAATGTTTTACAGAGAAACACCATTTAAAAAGAGGCTATTGCTGCAAAAGTGGTTGTCGACATTGTCCATATGGTTTTGATAAAAAAACAGGCCAAATTAAAAAGGCAAAATAATTTGTCAAGTAACACATCACTTAGGTAAGTAGTACGAAATTAGGATCCGATGTGATCCTCTTTAAATTCTGCCACCTTTAAATTAAAATGAATGACTTTCCAAGAACAAATACAACAAGGAATTCCAGCACAATTACCTTCAAGAGTACCGTACGATTTAGCAATAAATCACGCACCAAAACGAAAGGAAATTTTATCTGTTGAAGAAAAAAAACTAGCTTTAAGAAATGCACTTCGGTATTTTGAAGCCAAACATCACACGGAATTGCTAGCCGAATTTAAGGAAGAATTAGAAAAATACGGACGTATTTATATGTATCGTTTTCGTCCAGATTACAAAATGTACGCTCGACCAATAGACGAATATCCAGGAAAATCGGCTCAAGCAAAAGCTATTATGCTGATGATTCAGAATAATCTGGATTATGCTGTGGCACAACATCCGCATGAATTAATAACTTATGGTGGAAATGGCGCTGTTTTTCAGAATTGGGCGCAATATTTATTGACCATGCAATATTTGTCTGAAATGACAGACGAGCAAACGTTAACCATGTATTCGGGACATCCGATGGGATTGTTTCCTTCTCATAAAGAAGCGCCAAGAGTCGTGGTTACGAACGGAATGGTTATTCCTAATTATTCTAAACCAGATGATTGGGAGAAAATGAATGCTCTGGGCGTTTCTCAATACGGACAAATGACTGCGGGAAGTTACATGTACATTGGGCCACAAGGAATTGTGCACGGAACTACCATTACGGTTTTGAATGGTTTTAGAAAAATAAATAAAAGCCCAGAAGGGAATCTATTTGTGACATCAGGTTTAGGCGGAATGAGTGGTGCGCAACCCAAAGCTGGAAATATTGCGGGTTGTATTACGGTTTGTGCTGAAGTAAATGCAAAAATCACCAAAATTAGACACGAACAAGGTTGGATCAACGAAGTAGTAACTTCGGTCGAAGAATTGGTAGCAAGAATCCATTCGGCGAAAGCCAAAAAAGAAGTTGTTTCTATTGCTTATTTAGGAAATGTAGTGGAGGTTTGGGAAGCTTTGGACGAGGCCAATATTACCATCGACTTGGGTTCCGATCAAACTTCGCTGCATAATCCTTGGGCGGGCGGTTATTATCCAGTTGGAACTTCATTTGAAGAGGCCAACAAAATGATGGCCAATAATCCTGATTTATTTAGAGAAAAAGTACAAGAATCACTGCGTCGTCATGCCGATGCAATTAACAAACATGCAGCCAAAGGAACCTACTTTTTTGATTATGGAAATGCCTTTTTATTAGAAGCGTCTCGCGCAGGAGCAAATGTAATGGCCGACAATAACATTGATTTTAAATACCCAAGTTACGTACAAGATATTATGGGGCCCATGTGTTTTGATTACGGTTTTGGTCCTTTTAGATGGGTTTGTACATCTGGAAAGCCTGAAGATTTAGTCAAAACCGATGCGATTGCTACTCTAGTTTTAGAAGAGTTGGCACAAACTGCTCCAATCGAGATTCAGCAGCAATTACAGGATAATATCAAATGGATTAAAGGAGCACAAGAAAATAAATTGGTAGTAGGTTCTCAAGCACGAATATTATATGCCGATGCGGAAGGTCGCGTAAAAATTGCCGAAGCTTTTAACCAAGCGATTGCTAAAGGCGACATAGGCTTTGTGGTGCTAGGCCGCGATCATCATGATGTTTCAGGAACTGATTCTCCGTACCGCGAAACATCTAATATTTATGATGGCTCTCGTTTTACCGCCGATATGGCGATTCAAAATGTTATTGGAGATAGTTTTAGAGGAGCGACATGGGTGTCCATTCATAATGGTGGTGGAGTAGGATGGGGAGAGGTTATAAATGGTGGGTTTGGTATGGTTCTTGATGGCTCTAAAGAAGCTTCAAAGCGCTTAGCATCAATGCTTTTCTGGGATGTCAACAATGGGATTTCTAGAAGAAGTTGGGCGAGAAATGAAGGTGCTATTTTCACCATAAAAAGAGCCATGGAAACCGAGCCTTTATTAAAAGTAACCTTGCCTAATTTAGTTGATGAAAATTTGTTGTAAATTTCTATAATAATTATAAATTTTAGCTATATGAAAACAATTAAACTAATTCCCGTTTTATTACTGATGCTGCTTGTTGTTTCCTGCAGCTCGGTAAGCGTATATTCTGACTATGATAAGACCGTTGATTTTTCACACTTTAAGACCTATGCTTTTTATAAAACAGGCGTAGACAAAGTGGAGATTTCTGATTTGGATAAGAGAAGAATTTTGCATGCTATTGAAGAACAAATGACATTAAAAGGATTCACTAAAAGTGATACTCCTGACATTTTGGTAAATATTTTCACCAAAACAAGAGAGCAAGTAAACGTAAATCAATTTAGCGCTGGCTGGGGATACGGTTGGGGATATGGATGGAATCCGTATATGATGTATGGTTACCCGTCTAATTCGGTATCGACCTCAACACAAGGCACTTTATATGTTGACTTTATAGATGCTAAGAAAAAAGAATTGGTTTGGCAAGGAGAAGGAATTGGTGATCTAACACGCAACGTTGATAAAAAAGAAGCAAAGATTACCGAGTTTGTTTCAAAAATTTTAGCCCAATATCCACCTCAACTTTCAAAAAAATAATCTTTTGTCCAGGTTCTCATAAATTATTAATACTTTTGTACTTTGAAACAAGAAAACATGACAGATTTATACAACATTAGCAGTATTATAAACATTATTGACATTCGATGATGGCGAGGTGCTGTATAAATACGTAAGAAGATACAATTTATTAAACCTCCCAAAATGGGAGGTTTTTTTATTTAAAGAAGACAATACAATGAATCTATTTGATGAGGTAAAAGCGGCTAAAGAACAATTAAAGGGTGTTATTAATACGACACCTCTTTTAAAAAACAATACACTTTCGGAAGAGTTTAAAGCGCAAATATCGTTAAAGAGAGAAGATTTGCAGATGGTTCGATCGTACAAAATTAGAGGTGCTTACAATAAAATTAGCAGTCTTACTGATTTAGAAAAATCAACTGGAATTGTTTGTGCGAGTGCTGGAAATCATGCTCAGGGAGTAGCCTATTCGTGTAATTTATTAAAAATTCAAGTTATAATCTACATGCCGAAAACCACTCCAAAACAAAAAATAAAACAAGTACAACTGTTCGGAAAATCATTTGTAGAAATTGTTCTGGTCGGAGACACTTTTGATGATGCTTACGCCGCAGCGATTGCAAATGCAACTGAAAATAAAAAAAGTTTTATCCATCCTTTTGATGATATAAAAGTAATGGCGGGGCAAGGTACAATTGGTTTAGAAATTTTAGAAGATGCAAAAGAGCCTATAGATTATGTCTTTGTTCCTATTGGAGGGGGTGGCTTAGCCTCTGGATTGTCGGAGGTTTTTAAGCATTTAAGTCCACACACTAAAATAATTGGGGTAGAACCGGAGGGAGCACCCGCGATGAAAACCGCAATCGAAAAAGGAACTACAATTGCATTAGATCATATTGATAAATTTGTAGATGGTGCCGCAGTAAAACAGGTTGGCGAGCAAACTTTTGCAGTCTGTAAAAATAATATTCACGATATTATTTTAGTTCCCGAAGGTAAAGTTTGTACTACCATTTTGCGCTTATATAATGAAGAAGCGATGGTAGTAGAACCAGCGGGAGCATTGACCATAGCTGCCTTAGATTTTTATGCGGATAAGATAAAAGGCAAAAATGTAGTTTGCATTGTGAGCGGTAGTAACAATGATATTGAAAGAACTGCCGAAATTAAAGAGCGCTCTTTAATTTATGAAGGCTTGATGCATTATTTTATGATACAATTTCCGCAACGTCCCGGAGCATTAAAAGAATTTGTAAATAATATATTGGGACCAGAAGATGATATTACGTATTTTCAGTTTGCAAAAAAAAACAGCAGAGAAATGGGTTCTGCAATTGTTGGATTAGAATTAAAAAATAAAAACGATATTATTTCGATTAAAAATAGAATGACAGCGAATGGATTTGAATTTAAATATTTAAATGATAAACCCGACCTGTATACGCAATTAATTGGATAAAATAAAAAGAAAATGATGTTAGAAGATATTAAGACGCTTGAGGATATTAAAACAATGGTGGATACTTTTTACGATAAAGTTCAAAACGACAAATTGATTGGTGCTATATTTAATGAGCGTATTCAAAATCGTTGGCCCGAACATTTAGAAAAAATGTATCGTTTTTGGCAAACTATTTTATTAGAAGAGCATACGTATTCAGGTAGTCCTTTTCCACCGCACAAACATTTACCAGTAGATCAAAGTCATTTTGACCGTTGGATGGTAATTTTTACAGAAACGATAGATGGTTTGTTTGAAGGGAAAATTGCTGAAGAAGCTAAAGTGAGAGCAGCAAATATGGCTTATATGTTCAATTATAAAATTGAGTATTTTCGAGATGCCAATAACTTCAATTAATAGTGCTTTAGAATAAACTAAATTCTCATATTTTACAGATTTTATTTGTGATTTTGCTAGAATCGAGATGTTTATGTGTAATTTTACGACACAAACTACAACGATTTCGAAATGAATCCAAATATTGAAACCAATCCATTATTAGAGCGTTTGCCGAAGCATTTAACGCAATTTATTAAACCACAAGATTACGGTGACTATACACCAATTAATCAGGCGGTCTGGAGGTATGTAATGCGCAAAAATGTTAATTATTTGTCTAAAGTGGCGCATCATTCGTATTTGGATGGTTTAGAAAGAACCGGAATAGAGATTGATAACATTCCGAGTATGTACGGAATGAATAGAATTCTATCTGAAATTGGCTGGGCTGCCGTTGCGGTTGATGGCTTTATTCCGCCCAATGCATTCATGGAATTTCAAGCTTATCAAGTATTAGTTATCGCTTCTGATATTCGTCAATTAGAACATATAGAATATACACCAGCTCCCGATATTATTCACGAAGGTGCCGGTCATGCTCCAATTATTGCTAATCCTGAATATGCTGAATATTTGCGTCGCTTTGGCGAAATTGGTTGCAAGGCTATTTCTTCTCATAAAGATTACGAGATTTACGAAGCGATTCGTTTACTTTCGATCTTAAAAGAAGCAGAAGGAACACCCGAAATTGAAATTGAAAAAGCTGAAAAAGCGGTTGAAGAACTTCAGAATAATATGGGCGAATTGTCTGAAATGGCTCAAATTCGAAACCTGCATTGGTGGACCGTAGAGTATGGTTTGATTGGAACAGTAGAAGATCCGAAAATTTATGGAGCTGGATTGTTATCTTCTATCGGAGAAAGTGCACAGTGCATGACCGAAAAGGTTAAAAAAATTCCCTACGATATTTCGGCTGCCGGCCAAAATTTTGATATTACAAAGTTGCAACCGCAATTATATGTTACCCCAACATTTTCTCATCTAAGCTACATTTTAGAAGAATTTGCTAATAGAATGGCTTTACGCACAGGCGGTTTGTCTGGAATCAGGAAATTAATTGATTCCAATGCTCTAGGAACTATTGAATTGAGCACTGGTCTGCAAATTTCTGGCGTTTTTACGAATGTTATTGAAGCAGAAGGAAAGCCTGTTTATATTCAAACCACTGGAAAAACTGCATTATCTTATCGCGAGAAAGAACTGGTGAGTCACGGGACAACAACACATGCCGAAGGTTTTGGTAGTCCAATTGGTAAACTTAAAGGCTTTAATTTGGCGATTGAAGATATGAGTCCAAAAGATTTGACAGCTTACAAAATTGTAGAAGGGGAAACAATTTGCTTAGAATTTGAAGGGAATATTATTGTAAAAGGTGAAATTATTACGGGTTCTCGTAATTTACACGGCGAAATAATTTTGATTAGTTTTAAAAACTGTTCGGTTACACAAGGAGAAACAATTTTATTTGAACCCACTTGGGGAACCTACGATATGGCAGTCGGTAAAAAAGTTATTTCGGCTTTTTCTGGACCTGCGGACACTGAAAGTTTCGACATGATTTCTCACGTTCCTTCCAGTAAAACGATAAAAGCTAAAGAATCGGACACTCGCAATGATTTAGAAATCTTATACGGAAGCGTTCGCACGATACGCGAAAATAATGATACGCAATCTTCATTGAAAAGTATTTTTAATAAAGTAAAAGAAAACCATGCTAGCGATTGGCTTTTACCATTAGAGATAGCCGAATTAGCGTATTTAAGAAATGACATTTCTTTTGCCATAGAAATTGAAGAATACCTGGAAACGATTAAATTAAGACGACCAGCTGTAGCACATTTAATTGTTGGAGGTTTAGAATTAATTTTTAATAATTTGTAGAATATATATTAGTTTCTGATTTTTTAGCCACGAATTAAATTTTTCTTATCAATTTAATTTGTGGCTATTTTTATTCTTTAATCTATTGCAGCTTTCTAGATTTTTAGTACAGTTTGATTGTATTGACTCGATTTTCTAAAATTAATTTTCGTCTCTATGTTTATAGAAACATATTGTAACATCTCCTGTTTCTATTTCCTCTTTTTTCAGTTTTAATTTTTATCTTAAGTGAAATCACCACTATTTGTTTTTATTCCAAAACATTGAAATTATACAACCGCTTCGTAAATATTCATAAAATTAGACATGTACCTCGCTATTACTTTTGTACTCGAAGTTAGACCCTCTAAATTTACTATTATGATTATAAGAATAAACGAATTACCTACAAATATGATTGGCTTTAAAGCTGTTGGAGACTTATTAAAAGCAGACTTCGACGTTATTATTGAAGAATTAAAACACTATATAAACACAAATAAAAACGCCAATTATTTATTGGTTTTTGAAAAAGCACCAACGGATTTTACTTTAGGAGCTTGGTTGCACGAAGGATTGCTTCGTATGAGAAATACGGTAGATTGGTCGCGTGGAGCTTTAGTTACAGACTCAGAACGAATGATGAGTTATGCTTCGGAGTTTAATAAAACAATTTCGGGTGAATTTAAAACCTTTATCAAAGCAGATTATTTAACCGCTGTAGATTGGACAGCCGAGCGCATCAATTAAAATCAAAACTTAATTTTCATTATGAATAGGTTGCAAGAATTTGTAGAAAGCATTGACTTGTATTTATAAATTTTCACAATCTATTCAAGATGATTTTTGATATAAAAATACCCCCAAAAGACAAATGCTTTTGGGGGTTTTTCAATGGTAATGGTTTGGTTTGGGTTATTTATTTTTAGTAATAGGTAAAGCGTCTTACTTTGGCAATATATTTAGCTAAACGAACTACTTGATGGCTGTAGCCAAATTCATTATCATACCAAATATACAACACAATATTTTTACCATCTTTGGAAACAATAGTAGCATTACTGTCGTAAATCGCTGGGGCAGAAGTTCCTACAATATCCGAAGAAACCAATTCGTTGTTTAGCGAATATTTAATTTGTTCCACCAATTCGCCTTCCAAAGCGTATCTTTTCATTATTTTATTGAGACCTGCAACCGACGTAGTTTTATTAACTTCAAGACTTAACACTACCAATGAACCGTTTGGTACAGGAACACGAATCGCATTCGACGTTAGTTTTCCTTCCAATGAAGGCAATGCTTTAGCAACAGCACTTCCGGCTCCAGTTTCTGTAATAACCATGTTGAGAGCAGCAGCTCTACCACGGCGGTATTTCTTATGCATATTGTCGACCAAATTTTGATCATTTGTATAAGCATGAATTGTTTCTAAGTGTCCTTTTACAACACCCAAAGTATCTTCAACTGCTTTTAAAATGGGCGTAATAGCATTGGTAGTGCACGAAGCTGCAGAGAAAATATCAATTTCATCTGGATTGTATTCGTTATGATTTACACCATGAACAATATTTGGAACGCCTTTTCCGGGTGCAGTTAATAAAACTTTGGACGCCCCTTTGGATACTAAATGACGTTTTAGCGCTTCTTCTGTAGTAAAGGCACCTGTATTATCAATAATTAATGCATCGTTGATTCCGTAAGTCGTATAATCAATTTCTTCGGGATTTTGGGCGGTTATGATATGAACGGTTGTTCCGTTAATTATTAAAGCATTATTTTTTGCGTCTGCAACTACAGATCCTGGAAAGTCACCATGAATGGAATCATAGCGCAATAACGAGGCTCTTTTTTCTAAAGTTACCACGTCGTTTTTATCACGAGTTACAATGGCTCTTAAACGCAATTGGTTTCCTTTTCCTGTTTTTGACATTAACTCGCGAGCTAACAATCTACCAATTCGTCCAAAACCGTACAAAACCACATCTTTGGGCTGAATTTCTTCAGATGATTTTGCGTGTTTTAATTTATCTAGAACAAAATAACGGGCATCTGGATATTTCTCTTCTTCTAAACTAAATTCATACGCTAGTTTTCCAATGTCTAGTTTGGAAGGAGGTAAGTCTAAAGAAAGAATAACTTTTGCAATTTCGACCGAATTAAAAACAGTAATTGGCTTGCCTACAAATTCACCAGCATATTGATGTAAATTTATAATATCACTTACATTTTTGTCTAGTAACTGATTTTTGAATAGCACCATTTCGATTGATTTGTCGTACCATAAATCGCTAATGATTTTAATAAGTTCAACTCCTGCTTTTCGTCTGTCGACTTGCAATGAAACTTCTTTTTGATACAAAGGTATTTTGCCCATAGTTGTAAAAATTGAAAAAAAAATAAGTAGTTGTGTTTTTTAAATTTGCGGCAAAAATACGATTTCAATCGATTTCGTAAGCTATTTTATCATTTTTTTTTAACAAAAAAAAGCTGCCCAGTGAAATACAGAGCAGCTAAAAATTTAATGTTAAAATAGATTTAGATAATAATTCGCAGTACTTCTCCATTTTTATTTATCATTTCAATACGAATACTTTGATTTTCATCCTTATTATTTAAAAGTTTAGAAACCGTTTCTACATCCGTGGCTTTAGCGTTGTCTACGCTCAGAATGATGTTTCCGATCAATTCTTCTGCATATTGTGCCAAATTATCGTTTGTAATTGACTTAATTTTCACGCCGTAATTTAAACGAAACTTCTTTTTATCAGAATCGGTAATATTTTCTAGTTGAATTCCTTTAAATTCTGCCGAATAAAATTCATTTTTACTCAAAGTTACCGCCGACAATTTAGTTTTTCCATCACGTAAATAAGTTACTTGAACCACATCATCTGGGCGCTTTGTATTAATGTAACCCGACAAATCTGCAAAAGTATTCACTTGCTGTTCGTCCAGTTTGATAATAATATCTCCTTTTTTCAAGCCTGCTCTTTCCGCTCCAGATTTAGCAGATACCGAATTGATATAAAACCCTTCCGTTTGATTGATTCCCAATTCTTTTGAAGCATTCGAGTTCAGTTCCCCACCTTGAACACCTAGAATTCCGCGTTGCACATTACCGTATTCCATAATGTCCTCAATAATTTTTCGAGCATTATTGGAAGGTACTGCAAACGAATAGCCAGTATAACTTCCGGTTGGAGACGAGATCATGGTGTTAATTCCAATTAATTCTCCTCTGGTATTTACCAAAGCACCGCCACTATTTCCAGGATTTACAGCAGCATCAGTTTGAATAAAAGATTGAATTCCGTTACCGCCGATACTTCTGGCCTTTGCCGAAACAATTCCAGCTGTAACAGTCGAAGTTAAATTGTACGGATTTCCAACAGCCAAAACCCATTCGCCTACTTTTACATTATCAGAATTAGCAAACGTGGTGTAAGGCAACTTGTCTTTTGTATCAATTTTTAAAAGTGCGATATCCATTTTAGAATCCGTACCAATTAATTTTGCTTTGTATGATTTGTTATTGTTCAACGTAATTTCAATTTCAGAGGCATCTTTAATCACGTGATTGTTAGTGACAATATAACCATCTTCAGAAATTATAACACCAGAACCAGTTCCTACTTGTTCCTGTTGCTGCTGCCCGCCGTACCCGTAAAAATATTCCAACATAGGGTTAGACACTGTTCTTCTCGTAACATTTTTTACGTGGACTACAGTATGAATCGTTTCGTTGGCTGCTTCTGTAAAATCAACCGCTTCGGCTGCCAGACCAACTGTTTTTGTAAAAGAATCGGATGCGACCGTTACTCCAGACTTTTTATCGCTAAAGAAAGAATCACTGTTTTCAAATAATAACTTGTAAGCACCGAGCGTCATAGTTCCACTTAAAAGCGACACTAAGAATAAGGTAGAAAATCGTTTCATAGTTTGTTCATGTTTAAGTTATTTCATAGTAAAATTAAAGCAAAATTTTATTTCATAATTATGCTTTAACGCACTTTAACTATGATTAACATATCATTAATAGTTTGTACTTTTGTGAGTTCAACTCGATAAAAAAAATGCAGATAGATTTTTATAAATACCAAGGAACCGGAAATGATTTTGTAATGATCGATAACCGTGCCGATTTTTTTCCAAAAGACAATGTAAAAGTTATTCAACGTTTGTGTGACAGACGTTTCGGTATTGGCGCAGACGGCTTAATTTTACTGGAAAAGGATGCGAATACCGATTTTAAAATGGTGTACTATAACGCCGATGGAAATGAAAGTTCGATGTGTGGTAATGGCGGTCGTTGTTTGGTAGCTTTTGCCAAAAAGTTGGGTATTATTGCCAGTAAAACTATTTTTATTGCAACCGATGGCTTGCACCATGCGTCTGTAGGCGATGATAATCTAGTTGCTTTGCAAATGATCGATGTAGAAACGATTACTGCTTTTGATACGCATACATTTTTAAACACTGGTTCTCCACACCATGTTGAGCTAGTTGATGATTTAGAAACCTATAAGGTAAAAGAAAATGGGGCTCGATTGCGATATAGCGAATTGTATGGTGAAAAAGGAAGTAACATTAATTTTGTAAAGAAGATTGACGATACTACCTTCTCTTTGCGAACATATGAACGTGGAGTAGAAGATGAAACCTTGGCTTGCGGAACAGGAGCAACGGCTGTTGCTATAGCTATGAACGCTACTGGGCAAACAAACGAAACCAACTTAAATTTGAACGTAGAAGGAGGGAAGCTGCAAGTAAATTTTGAAAAAAGAGATCATTTATATACTAATATTTTCTTGAAAGGTCCGGCGGAGTTTGTTTTTAAAGGAACTATACAAATTTAGAGCTTTTAGTATTTAAATCAGAATCTTATATTTTTGAATCAAGGATGAAAACATTAAAAGGAGATACTATTTATATTCGCGCATTAGAACCTAATGATTTGGAGTTTATTTATGCTATAGAAAACGATATGAGTATTTGGGAAGTGAGCAATACCCAAACTCCTTACAGTCGTTTTTTAATCAAACAGTATCTGGAGAATGCACATCAAGATATTTACGAAGCCAAACAATTGCGCTTAGCAATTTGCCAAGATCAAGATTATCCAGCAGTAGGATTAATAGATTTGTTTGATTTTGATCCTAAAAATAATCGAGCAGGAATTGGTATAGTTATTCATAAAGAAGCAAATAGAAATCAAAACATTGGTACAGAGGCCTTAGCGTTGTTAATTGCTTATGGGTTTAATCAATTAAATTTGCATCAATTATATGCAAATATTGGTACACATAATAAAGCAAGTATCGCACTTTTTACTAAATTTGGATTCGAAAATATAGGTATAAAAAAAGATTGGATCTTAGTAAACGGCACCTATCACGACGAAGCTATTTTTCAATTAATCAATAAAAAATAAAATTAGATCATTTTGACTATAAAGAAAATAATTTCCATCGCTTCTATTGTTGTTATCTCAGGTTTACTGATTTATGGCTTTATCTTAATACAGCAAATTTTTAGCAGCAATACGCAATTCGAAAAAAATGAGACTTATGTTTATGTACCGACGGGTTCTAATTATGATGATATTAAAGTCATTTTAAAACCTTACGTGAAAAACATGGATCGTTTTGAGATGGTAGCCAATAAGCGTGATTATCCACAAAATGTGAAAGCAGGTCGTTTTCTACTTAAAAAAGGAATGAACAACATCGACTTAGTTCGTGCAATGCGATCTAATAATGCAGTAAAATTAGCATTCAACAACCAAGAACGGTTGGAAAGTTTTGCAGGCAGAATTGGTTCTGAAATAGAGGCCGACAGTACAGCTTTAATGGCAGCGATAACTGATTCTGTTTTTATGAAGGAAAACGGATTCACTAAAGAAAACGTCTTTGCCATGTTTATTCCGAACACTTATGAAATTTATTGGAATACCTCGGCAGATAAGTTTCGAGATAAAATGATCAAAGAGTATCGTGTTTTTTGGACAGACGAACGTGTAGCTAAAGCAAAGGCACAAGGTATGACGCCAGTTGAAGCTACTATTTTAGCCTCAATTGTACACAAAGAGTCTGTTAAAAAAGACGAAAGACCTAGAATTGCTGGAGTTTACTTAAACCGAATTCGTTTGGGAATGCCACTTCAAGCTGACCCTACAGTAATCTATGCGATCAAGAAAAAATCAGATGATTTTGATCAAGTTATTAAACGAGTTTTTTATAAGGACTTAACGATGTCGTCTCCCTATAATACATACGTCAATATTGGTTTGCCTCCAGGTCCCATTGCAATGCCCGATATTACTGCTTTAGATGCTGTTTTAAATCCAGAAAAAAATGATTTTATCTATTTCTGTGCGAGTATAGATCGCTTTGGTTATCATGAATTTGCTTCCACTTACGAAGAACATACTGTAAATGCTAGGAAATATTCAGAATGGATCAATGCGCAAGGAGTAAATAGATAGGTTTGCTACTACGGAAGATTTCTATTTTTACTTTTATACTGCTAAGCCAATTATCTTTTGCACAAAGTAAATTTGATCGTTTCCTAACGCCATCAGATACTTTAAATCTAAAAAGAAAAAACACGGTCTATAGTACTGAAGCTGCCTTAGCTTCGGTCACTTTAATTGGTTTAAATCAACTTTGGTACGCTGACTACCCGAAAACTAATTTTCACTTTATAAATGATAACAGTGATTGGTTGCAAATGGATAAAGTAGGCCATTTATATTCCGCCTATCACTTAGGACGTGTTGGAGCAGAAATGCTACAATGGACTGGAGGAAGTGAGAGGTCACAATTGATCTATGGAGCGACGCTCGGTTTTGCATTTTTAACCGCTGTTGAAGTTTTAGATGGATTTTCATCTGAATGGGGAGCTTCATCAGGAGATTTGATTGCTAATGCTTCTGGAACGGCTTTATTCGTCTCACAAGAACTTCTGTGGAAAGAACAACGTATTACACCTAAATTTTCTTTTCACACGACTCATTACGCAGCACTAAGACCAAATGTTTTAGGAACTAATTTTCAAAAACAATTATTGAAGGACTATAATGGACAGACCTATTGGTTGTCTGCGAATTTATATTCTTTTGCAAAAACAACAACTATTCCAAAATGGATTAATGTTGCGTTAGGATATGGAGCTGAAGAAATGATTGCTGGTTCTTCCAAAAACAGTGCAAATTTATCACATGGAAATGCGAAAAGACATCGTCAATTTTACCTTAGTGTAGACGTTGACTTGACAAAAATTGAAACAAAATCGCATTTTTTGAAAACAATTTTCTCCGTTTTCAACACCATAAAAATTCCAGCTCCCACTCTCGAATATTCTCCTAACGAGGGAGTTACCGGTCACTTTTTTTACTTTTAGATAAGTTTAACAGCTTGATTTTCAGTTTTATAATTTTAATTGTATCTTTGCTGGCAGAAATTTTTGAAAGTGACAGTTTCAAAAGAAAACTAATTTATGATAAAGAAATGGCATTTTTATTCGAGTTTGACAGTTATTGTCGCGTTTTTAAGCGTAGGTTTTAAACCCTTTACATTAGAAATAAGTCCATGGTTTTTAACGGACAAAAACACAGAGGAAGTTTATTTATTTCCATCAGAAAAACAAGAAGATTACGTCAGTTTAAACATTCCTTTTACAGGAAAAAGATTAAACGGCTTCAAAGAAGCACTCGCTTTAAAAGAATCTCAAGGACACTATCGAAAAGTAAATTCGTTAGGTTATATGGGAAAATACCAGTTCGGTTCTGAAACCTTAAGAACTGTAGGAGTTAAAAATGATTCCAAATTTTTACAAAATCCCGCATTACAAGAAAAAGCATTTATTGCACTACTGTCACAAAACAAATGGTTGCTTCGTAAAGAAATAGCAAAGTACGAGGGCAAAATGATTGGTGATGTTATGGTAACAGAATCTGGTATTTTAGCAGCAGCACATTTAGGCGGTCCCGGATCAGTAAAGCGTTTTTTTAGAAACGGAGGAAAGAGAAATTTTAGAGATGCTTATGGAACTTCAATAAGCAGCTACATGCGAAAATTTGGAGGATATGACATTTCATTTATCGAAGCAGATAGTAAGGCTACGGTAAGTAAAATATAAAAAAAAATAGCTGCTCAATTGAGTAGCTATTTTTTTTTTACTTTTATTAAATTTTTATTAGAAAAGTAGCTTAAAACAAAGTTTTTCTATTTTAAAGTTACTTGTATATTCGAAAGTTTTGCATGTAATTTTCTGCAAAGCTAATCGATCAAAATTTCTAAAATGGTAATAGCAGCTTCACTAATTTTTGTTCCAGGTCCGAAAATAGCAACGGCACCGGCATCAAATAAAAACTGATAATCTTGTTTAGGAATTACGCCACCAACAATGACCATAATATCTTCTCGTCCGTGTTTTTTTAATTCTTCAATTACTTGTGGCACCAGTGTTTTATGACCCGCAGCCAAAGAAGAAATGCCTAAAATATGTACGTCATTTTCAACCGCTTGTTTAGCTGCTTCTGCTGGAGTTTGAAAAAGCGGACCAATATCTACATCAAAACCTACATCGGCATAGCCAGTTGCCACTACTTTTGCACCTCGATCGTGTCCGTCTTGTCCCATTTTTGCAATCATAATTCTCGGACGTCGTCCCTCTTGTTTGGCAAAAATATCAGCTAATTGCTTGGCTTTTTCAAAACTTTCGTCGTTTTTAATTGCTTTACTATACACTCCGCTAAAAGATTTTATTTGTGCTTTAAATCGCCCAAATACGGTTTCTAAGGCATCACTAATTTCACCAAGAGTTGCTCTATTTCTAGCCGCTTCTATAGCAATTTCTAATAAATTTCCTTTTCCTGATTTAGCACATTCTATTAATTGATTTAAGTTTTCTTGTACTTTTTGAGCATCACGACTCGACTTAATTTGCTCCAAACGTTCAATTTGTTGTTTGCGCACCAATTGATTGTCGATGTCTAGAATTTGCAAAGGATCTTCTTTGTCTAGTCGGTACTTATTCACCCCGACAATAATATCTTGTCCACTGTCAATACGCGCTTGTTTTCTAGCAGCTGCTTCTTCGATTCTCAATTTTGGAATACCAGCTTCAATCGCTTTGGTCATTCCGCCAAGTTCTTCAACTTCTTGTATTAATTTCCAAGCATTTTCAGCCAGTTCATTAGTTAAGCTTTCGACATAATAACTGCCTGCCCAAGGATCTACCGTTTTAGTGATCTTCGTTTCTTGCTGTAAATAGAGTTGTGTATTTCTAGCGATTCGAGCTGAAAAATCGGTAGGAAGAGCAATGGCTTCATCTAAAGCGTTGGTGTGTAGGGATTGTGTTCCTCCAAAAGCTGCTGCTGCTGCTTCAATTGTTGTTCGAGCTACATTGTTAAACGGATCTTGCTCTGTTAAGCTCCAACCGCTAGTTTGACAATGTGTTCGTAAGGCCAACGATTTGTCACTTTTTGGGTTAAACTGCTGAATGAGCTTGGCCCAAATCATTCTGCCTGCTCTCATTTTGGCAACTTCCATAAAATGATTCATTCCGATTGCCCAGAAAAAAGACAGACGCGGCGCAAAATCATCAATATTCATTCCGGTAGATAAACCGGTGCGTATGTATTCTAAGCCGTCAGCCAACGTGTAAGCCAGCTCAATATCTGCTGTAGCTCCCGCTTCTTGCATGTGATAACCAGAGATAGAGATAGAATTGAATTTAGGCATTTTCTTACTCGTAAATTCAAAGATATCAGCAATGATTTTCATCGAAGGTGTCGGTGGGTAAATATAGGTGTTGCGGACCATGAACTCTTTTAGAATATCATTTTGAATGGTTCCTGAAAGTTTTTCGGTCGCTACTCCTTGTTCTTCGGCGGCCACAATATAAAAAGCCATAATGGGTAAAACAGCTCCGTTCATGGTCATAGAAACCGACATCTCGTCTAATGGAATCTGATCAAACAACACTTTTATGTCTTCAACAGAATCAATGGCAACTCCTGCTTTACCTACGTCTCCAACCACGCGCTCGTGATCTGAATCGTAGCCTCTATGTGTTGGTAAATCGAATGCGATCGATAAACCTTTTTGACCTGCAGCTAAATTGCGACGGTAAAAAGCATTACTTTCTTCAGCAGTAGAAAACCCTGCATATTGGCGAACTGTCCACGGTTTTCGTACGTACATCGAGGCATAGGGACCTCTTAAATAAGGGGCAAAACCAGCACCAAAATCGAGATGATGCAAGTCTTTAATATCTGCTGACGAATAGTTTGGTTTGATCAAAATATCTTCAGCAGTAAGAAAATTATTTTCAATAGCTTCAGCACTAGTATTTTTAACTGTTGAAGAATCTAAAGAGATATGTTGGAGGTTTTTTCTTGTCATTGCTACTTTTTTGGGTAGTGAATTAAGTACATCTACAAACTAAACTTCGGTTGCTAAACGTTCTTGTTCTAGTTTTTCGGCCAATCTTTTTTCGATAATTGGCGTAATTAATGTCTTTCGTGGCTTGATTTTTACAAATGGAAACAATTCTAAATCGTGTTTCATTCGGTCAGTCTCATTTGTATACTTATTGGTTCCTACCAAAACGTCACTTTTACGATCAAACAATTCTTGCTCTTTATCGGTACTTTCTTGAATTTTTCTTTTGATAAGTCCGTCGTTAAGTTGCTTTAAGAACCCACCGTTGGATTCAATGTCTTTAAAAAGAGTTAGTGCTTTTTCTGCCAATTGCATCGTCAAACTTTCAATATAATAACTTCCATCTGCAGGATTATCTACTTTGTCAAAATAGCTTTCTTCTTTTAAAATAAGCAGTTGGTTGCGTGCAATACGATCGCCAAACTCATTGTCTTTATGGTACAAAGCATCGTATGGTAAGTTGGCAATGGCGTCTGCACCACCAATAATAGCCGACATGCACTCGGTGGTGGTGCGTAACATATTAACGTTGTAATCGTAGATTGTTTTATTGCGTTTGGATGGCGTTACTAACAGATGAAACTTTAAATCGGCATGATATTCTATGGCAATACGATCAAATACGATTCGTAAAGCTCGAAGTTTCGCAATTTCAAAAAAGTAATTTCCTCCAACCGCCATTTCAAAGACGATAGTGTTACGATACGAGGGTACTCGGTTTAAATATTCGTTAGCTTGTGCTAAACTGTAGGCAATTTGCTGAACCATGTTGGCACCAGCATTTTGGTACAAGTTCCCATTTACCGCTAGTAAATTAGAATTTCTATGTTGTTTTGAAAGATTTTCGAGTGTTTCAAAATTATTTTTATCAGTGGTCGCAAACCAATTTCCGTCTTTTGCGAGTTGTCCGATCGGGTCATTAAGAATATAAAAAACAGCTTTTTTATCGCTCGCAATTTCTTCTAATTTAGAAACGAAATCGATTGAGATAAAATTCAAATTAAAGTATACGATTTTATTTTCTAAAGGAATTGGACTAAGTAATTTTTGGAGGTCGCAGTCGCTGTTTTCAATTGTAAAACGAAGACTTTGTGCGCCACGATTTAAAGATTCAATAGCTCTTAATGTTGATTTTTCAATATCATAAACGAAAATATTTTGACAAATTTTAAAATCAGAAGCTTTCGTAGCAATCGGTAATGGATTTTTAAAATCGTCGCTGTGGTAAAAAGGTTTTACCTGAATGTCTTCGGGTGAATTCCAGATTACAGTTTCGTTGTAGTCGGCACCGTTCAACTCAAATTGAATTTTTTGTTTCCATTGTTTGGACGAAACCGGATTAAAAGTATCAAAAAGAGATGCAGCCATATTGTTTTCTTTTAAGGTTTAATTATCGGTTTTAGTGGAATCACTTTCAAATTCGATAATGTAAATATCTTCGTTGTCTTTTTTCATGAAATATTTTTCACGAGCGTATTTTTCTATTTGCTCCGGATTTTGCAAATCTTTAATCTGTTTTTGATCTTTTTTTATTTCTTCCTGATAATACGCCTTATTGTCTTCTAGTTCTTCAATTTGGTCGTCTAGGAACCGATGATCAAAATAGGAATAATTGTCTAAAAAGCCCATCCAAACCAGAAAAAACAATAGTACCCAAACATATTTGTTGCTTAGGAATTTAAACCAAGGTTTTTCTCTGTACGGGTTTTTCATTGTGGTTTTTTTAGCCCCGGTAGCAGCGGCATCCTTTTGTTGGCTTCTTTAGCCAGCAAAAGATACAGCGGATGACGGGAAATAGCTCCTTAAATTATGGTCCTAAATTACAATAAATTTATAAGATTCGTTGATTAATAACGGCGCGAACTACATCAATTGCTACAGTATTGTAACGGTCGTTTGGAATAATGATATCGGCAAATGCTTTGGATGGCTCGATAAATTGGTCGTGCATTGGCTTTAGCGTATTTTGGTACCGCGTTAAAACTTCGTCTAAGTCACGACCACGCTCGGCTATGTCTCTTTTTAAACGACGAATTAAACGCTCGTCTGAGTCGGCATGAACGTAAATTTTGATGTCGAATAAGTCACGAAGTTCAGGATTGGTTAAGATTAAAATACCTTCAACGATCATTACTTTTCGTGGATGTGTACTTACCGTATCTTCGGTTCTGTTGTGTTTTATGAAGGAGTATACCGGTTGTTCGATCGTTTTTCCTTCTTTAAGTTCTTTAAGATGAGCTACTAATAATTCGAAATCAATCGCTCGTGGATGATCAAAATTTATTAATGCGCGTTCATCGTAAGAGAGCGTGTCATTTCTTTTATAGTATGCATCTTGAGATATAATTCCCACTTCGGTCTCGGGTAACTCATTAAGTATTTGATTAACCACGGTCGTTTTTCCGCATCCTGTTCCACCTGCAAGTCCGATGATAAGCATAAGTATGTTTGTTTATTTGATGTTGCAAAAATAAGAATTTAAACTAGTTTTTGTTGGATTTTTTTTGCTAAACTTTTCGCGTAAAGTGATGTTTAAGAAACAAAAAAAAGGTCTCAATTACAATGTAATTAAGACCTTTGTGCATTCAGAATTTTGAATAACTGAATTTAGTAAGCACTTATTTTATTTGTTTTTCTTTGCTTTAATCATCATTTCAAGCTGATCCCATAATTCTTCTGGAATGGCCTCTAATAAGTTGAATTGTCCAGCACCTTTTAACCACTCTCCACCATCAATAGTAATTACATCACCGTTTATGTATGCAGAGAAATCAGAAACCAAATAAGCAGCCAAATTGGCTAACTCTTGGTGATCACCCACACGTTTTAATGGTACTTTTTTAGCCATGTCAAATTTTTCGGCTAAATCACCTGGTAACAATCGATCCCATGCGCCTTTAGTAGGAAACGGACCTGGAGCAATCGCATTACTGCGAATACCATATTTCGCCCATTCTACAGCCAAACTTCTGGTCATGGCTAAAACTCCCGCTTTTGCAGTAGCACTTGGTACTACGTAAGCAGAACCTGTCCAAGCGTAAGTCGTTACGATATTTAAAATGGTAGATGTTTTTTGTTTGCTGTCAATCCAGTGCTTACCAAAAGCCAACGTACAGTTTTTGGATCCTTTTAAAACGATATCAATTACAGTATCAAATGCATTAGCTGAAAGTCTTTCGGTTGGCGAAATAAAATTTCCTGCCGCGTTATTTAAAAGAACGTCAACTTGACCAAATTCTTTTAAAACTGCTTGTAACATATTTTCAACTTCTTCATAATGACGAACATCGCATTGTACAGGTAAACAAGTTCCACCTGTTGCTGTTTCTAGTTCTGAAGCTGTATTTTTTAATTTGTCTAAATCTCTAGAAGTTATAGCCACTTTCGCGCCTAATTCCATGAAATATTTGGTCATTGCTTTTCCAAGTCCACTTCCGCCACCAGTAACTACAATTACTTTTCCTTTTAAGGCGTCGTCTCTTAACATTTTATCGGTATAACTCATATGATTCGTTTTAAAAGAGTAAAAATACACATATTTTATTATGCATGCATAATAAATTGTGTTAATTTTTAACAAATTGAGTCTCCAATCAGAGTTTTACCACAAATGAAATGGATCACAAAGAAGGGCAAGGTGATGTTTAAATTTTGAAAGGATGTATTTTAATATTGGAGATATAGGATGAAGTTACATTTTATGGATAATAAAAATGGTTGGGCGGTTGTGTAAGTCGACTTTTAGTTTTTTCCATTCTGAAGCACGCAAGGTTTTGATGAATTCAGACGGCAAAGTAATGTCGGTTGCAATGCACAAATGAGTGGAAGGTTGGATTGCTTGCAAAATGTCTTCTAACATTTTATTGTTGCGATAAGGTGTTTCAATAAAAAGCTGTGACTGATTTTTGTCGTGTGACAATTTTTCTAAGTTCTTTAAAGCCGTTTTCTTGTCGTCTTTATCGATTGGTAAATACCCGTTAAATGTAAAACTTTGTCCGTTCATTCCAGACGCCATCATGGCTAATAAGATAGACGAAGGACCAACCAAAGGAATCACTTGGATGCCTTTTTCGTGCGCTAATTTTACGATTACAGCTCCAGGATCTGCTACACCAGGACATCCAGCTTCGCTTAATAATCCCATGTTTTGGCCTTCAAGCAAGGGCTTTATAAATTCTAAATGTTCGTGAACTTCGGTGTGTTTGTTCAATACAAAAAGTTTGAGCTCCGACTGTTTTTTTTCGGGACTAACCGCTTTAATAGAACGACGTCCTGTTTTGTCGTTTTCTACAACATAATAATCAATACAATCAATGGCTCTCTTTATAGTTTGTGGCAAAACATCCATAGGGTCACAGTCGCCCATAGTAGTTGGAATTAAATATAATTTGCCTAAAAGTGGAGTTGATTGAATCATATTGAAATTTTATTAGTGCGCCTCTTGCTTGTTATTGTCTACCTAAAGCAAACCATAAGATAAGAAGGCGAAGTGGTATTTTTTAATTCGTTTCAAAAAACGACGGTACTAAATAAATACTTTTTATACTTAGTTATTTGTATTTTTCGATAAGTTTTGCGGCAATGTTTGCTGTAGCGTCGTCAAGCATTTCGTATACGGTTTCGAAACCATTTGCTAACCCGTAAAAAGGATCGGGTACATCAACGTTTTCTCCAGGAAAAATTTCGTCTAAAATTAATTGTACTTTGCTTTTTTGATTTTCATTAGAAGCCAAGGCAATGACATTGTCGTAATTGGAACTGTCCATTACATAAATATAATCGAAAGTGTCAAAATCGATAGCCGTAAACTGTCTTCCTTTTTGATTGGAAATATTTAGACCATTTTTTTTAGCAATTGCAATAGAACGTTTGTCAGGCCCGTGACCAACGTGCCAATCACCTGTTCCTGCTGAATCTACTGTAAATTTTTCCTTGGGTAGTTTGGCTGCTAGAATCCCTTCTGCCAATGGTGATCGGCAAATATTTCCTAAACAAACCATTAAAATTTTTACGGACATGCTGCGTTTATAGCGTTAGTTTTTTATTAATGTCTTCGACAAATTTTTTGAATTGTTTGTCTGTAGAAACTAAGTTGTCTACTGTTTTACAAGCGTGTAGTACAGTAGCATGATCGCGATCTCCAATTTGAGAACCAATATTTGCCAACGAAGCTTTAGTGAATTTTTTCGCAAAAAACATAGCCAGCTGCCTCGCTTGTACCACGTGCCTCTTTCTCGTTTTTGATTGCAAAGTTTCAATATCTAACTGGAAATAATCGGACACTATTTTTTGAATATAATCGATCGAAATTTCTCGTTTAACATTTTTTACAAATTTTTCAACGACACTTTTAGCGAGGTCAATAGTAACTTCTTTTTTATTGAAAGAAGATTGTGCGATCAAAGAAATAATTGCTCCTTCAAGTTCACGAACATTGCTCTTAATATTGCGCGCCACATATTCAATAATATCATCTGGTATTTCAACACCATCACGATATAAAATATTTTTTAAAATAGAGATACGAGTTTCGTAATCCGGTTGATGCAATTCAGCAGACAATCCCCATTTGAAACGAGATAACAAACGTTGTTCGATATCTTGCATGTCAACAGGCGCTTTGTCTGATGTTAAAATTACTTGTTTTCCGTTTTGGTGTAAGTAATTAAATATATGAAAGAAAACATCTTGTGTTCCTGATTTTCCAGATAAAAACTGTACATCATCAATGATTAAAACATCGATTAATTGATAAAAGTGAATAAAATCATTTCGATTGTTTTTCTTTACCGAATCAATATATTGTTGAGTAAAAATTTCTGCAGAAATGTATAAAACCGTCTTTTCTGGAAACTTCTCTTTTACTTCAACACCAATAGCATGCGCTAAATGCGTTTTTCCTAATCCAACTCCACCAAAAATTAATAGCGGATTAAATGAAGTTCCTCCAGGTTTGTTCGCAACTGCCATACCAGCAGAACGTGCCAAACGGTTCGAGTCTCCTTCTAAGAAATTATCAAAACTATAATTAGAATTTAATTGCGATTCGATTTTTAAATTGCGAATTCCAGGTATTACAAAAGGATTCTTTAATTCTGGGTTTAAATTTTTAAAAGGTGCATCTACTTCTTGCGGTCTTACTGGAGCTCTATTTGAACTTGGCAATTGCTCCGTAAAAGGTTGTTTATTGCCATAAGTGTTCTCCATTTTAATTTTATAGAGTAACTTTGCATTTTTCCCAAGTTCTTTAGTAAGGGCAACTTTTAATAATTTAACATAATGCTCTTCTAGCCATTCGTAGAAAAATTTACTTGGAACTTGAATGTATAATGCGTTGTCGGTTAGTTCAACTGATTTGATTGGTTCAAACCAAGTTTTGTATGCCTGATCTTGAATGTTGTCTTTTATGAAAGACAAACAATTTTCCCACACCGATTGAGCAGTTTTGTTCATAAGATTCAAATAAATTTATGTTTTTATAATAGTTCTCTTGCTAAAAGAGACTGAATTTTTGTTGTTATTCAGAAGAACAAATATGTGAACAAAAATCGTTAAAAAAAAATATTTAGGGTTGGATTTTTACGAAATATTGTTGTAAGGACTTAATCCTGTG